>NZ_BONP01000006.1 GCF_016862775.1 Cellulomonas phragmiteti
AACACGCCGGAACCCTGGCCGCGATCGAGATGGGCGCACGCGTCTACCTCGCAGGCCTGGGCAGGTTCCTGTCCGTGGACCCGGTCGAGGGCGGGGTCGACAACGCGTACGTCTACCCCACCGACCCGATCAACAGCTACGACCTCGACGGAAATGCCGCGATCCCCGTACCGATCATCGTGGGCGGTGCGATCATCACCGCGATGTTGCTCGTGGCTTACATGCAACGGGCATGTCGGTACGTTGGTTGTGGCATTTCGATGCCGCGACTCCCGCGCATTCGTGAGCCTTTGGGGGCCGAAGGGTTGCGCCGCCTTTTTTCCAAGGAGGCCGAGAACGAGCATACAAAGAACGCCAGGCCGTCCACTACGGGCAAGCATGAGCGAGGGCAAGCTCGAAAAAATACTGACAAGAAAGGTGGAGAAAAGGGTGACGCGCGAAGGCCGTATCGGAGGAAGTGATAATATGGAGCGATCAGAGGCGCGAGTGCCGGTTGGCGAGGCCATGCCTGGACTCCAGATTCACCCTTTGGAGGACGGCGAGGCCTGGAAGTTCGCCTTTGTCCTCATAAAGGTCGACCTCGGCGATGGGGAAACGACATGGAGCTATCGGACATCCGCTCCCCCCAACCGCGAGGAGCTGCTTGGCGCACTCACGGTTCACACCGACCTTCTTCGGCGTGAACTCCTCGATGAGTGGGAGTGACAAACGCCAAATATCGGGACCGGAAGACCGGCTCTTCGCCGATCCGGTGGGGGTGAGGGGTCCGGCGTGGTGAGCGCCGGGTAGGGGTCGAGGTCCCCGAGGATCAGAAGCGACCAAGCTGTCTGATTGATCTCGAGGACCTCGACGTGTCTCACGCTACGGGGTGCGCCAACGCGCCCGCCATCACTGACCCCTGCTCGCGGTGCGACGTGCTGCTGGGCCTGGATGCGGTCCAGGTCGAGGCCGTCGAACGCGACGGACGGGTCATGCAGGTGACGGTCTCGACGCCCTGGCAGTTGATGGGCTGCCCCGACTGCGGGGTCGTGGCCCCCAGCCGCGGTCGGCGCCGTCGGGTGCTGCACGATGTCCCGCACGGGGACACTTCCGTGCAGATCGTGTGGCGTCAGCGCCGCTGGCGCTGCCCGGAGGCGGGCTGCGCGCGGGGCACGTTCGTCGAGCAGGTCCCGGCTCTGGTGCCCGCGCGCGGGTCGCTGACCTGCCGGGCGGTGACCTGGGCGCTCGGGCAGCTACGTACCCAGCACGCCACGATCGCCGGCCTGGCCCGCCAGCTCGGCGTCGGGTGGTGGACGCTGTGGCGGGCGGTCAAGCCCGAGCTTCAGCGACTGGCAGGCGACCCGGGCCGGTTCACCGGGGTGACCTGCCTGGGCGTCGATGAGCACATCTGGCACCACGCCGACACCCGCCAACGCGGCCCGAAGGAGCTGACCGGGATGGTCGACCTGACTCGCGACCGCGACGGACGGGTACGCGCCCGGCTGCTGGACCTGGTCGCGGGCCGCTCGAAGAAGGCCTACGCCGACTGGCTGGTCGAACGCGGCGCGGACTTCCGCGCCGGGGTCGAGGTCGCCGCGCTGGACCCTTACGGCGGCTACAAGTCCGCGATCGACGACGAGCTCGCCGAGGCCACCGCCGTGCTGGACGCGTTCCACGTCATCAAGCTCGGCACCCAGGTGGTCGACGAGGTCCGCCGACGCGTCCAGCAGGACACGACCGGGCACCGCGGTCGCAAGGGCGACCCGCTGTTCGGCATCCAGCGGCTCCTGCGCGCGGGGGCCGAGAACCTCACCGACCGTCAGCTCGAACGCCTGGCCACGGCGATCGAGGCCGACCAGGCCCACGAGGAGGTCTACGTCGCCTGGCGCTGCGCCCAGGACCTGCGTGCGGCCTACCGATCCAAGGACACCGCCCGCGGCCGGGACCGGGCCGAGAAGATCCTGGAGTCCTTCCACACCTGCCCGATCCCCGAGGTCGCGCGCCTGGGCCGGACGCTGCGCCGCTGGCGTCAGGCGTTCCTGGCCTACTTCACCACCGACCGAGCGAACAACGGCGGCACCGAGGCCATCAACGGCATCATCGAACTGCACCGGCGCCTGGCACGCGGCTACCACAACTTCGAGAACTACCGCCTACGCATGCTCCTGGCCGCCGGCGGCCTGACCCACTGATCCCCACCGGATCGGCGAAGAGCCGCTTTGCGGTGAGTTTCGTCCGTGCTGAGGTCCTCGGACCCGGACGTCAGGACTGGGTCGACGTCACGGGCCTGGCGCTAGCTTGGACCGCCGCGTTGGGCATCGCGACGTCGGTTTCACGCATGGCTGTGGAACGCACGCTTCGACGGCAGGTGAGTTTTCTGATGCGAACGCGGCTGGCCGAACCCCGGAACGGAGACATCGTGTGGCAGGCTGCCGTCGCGACGGCCGCGGCCGTGTGGTGGCACCTGCAGTAGTGTGACTTCTCGCAGATGAGGGTGATCCGCCGGTGGGCCTCTCCGGTGTCGCGGACGGTCGCCGGGTCGTCGATCAGCTATGACGCGGGTGGGAACACCACCGCCTTGGCGGGTGAGTCCTTCGCTGACGACCAGGCGAACCGGCACGTGTCCTCCCAGCACGGCGACTGGACGCGGGTGCTCTACGGGCGTGACGCCGCCGATCGGCGAGGCGGCTGATGACGCGGTGCCGGACAACCTGCCCGGCGCCCTTCCGCTCACGTCCGCCAGCTGTGTGCGGCAGGCGTCCGAACCTGTCGTGCGGTCGGCCGCTCAGTCGGTCGGGACGTTCCCCAGGCCGAGGATCGTCCGCAGCTCCTGCGCGGCTCCACTACCCGCCGGACGGGCGTCGAGCTCCGCCCACATCTGCTCGTCCGTCTCCGCCTCAGCGGCGTCGGTGAAGGTGATGACCTGCACCGCGAGGTCCGCCACGAGCCTGTCGACGGCTCCCTGGGCCTCCGGCGGCCACCGAGCAGCCTGGAGCCCGTCGGCGAGGGCGCGGTAGGCCGCGGCGGTCTCCCGCGACAGGTCCCGGACCCGTGCGGTGTCCTTCGCGTCCGCCGCGGCCCGGAAGGGCGCGCCGAGGGCGTTCGACGGTGCGACCAGGTCGAGGTAGTGGGCGCCCGCGTCCTGCGTCGACATCGCCGTCGCGGAGGGTTCCGGGAGCGGTGCGGGTGTCCGCACCGTCGCTGACGTCTCGACGGTCCCGGTCGTTGCCGCGGGCGCAGCTTCACCGCTACAGGCGGACAGCGCGACGGCGACCGTCGTGGCCAGCAGCAGGGCGGGCACGTGGCGGTTCATCGTGGCCTCCGGGCTCGTGCGTCGCTGCGACGGGATGCGCGCCTCGCTCGAAGTGGCGACCCCCAACGGGACTCGAACCTGCAACCTGGCGAACCGGCATGTGTCGAGCTCGGATCGTACCGGGGCGCAGGCTGTCGACGGGCGGGAGCTGTTGCGCGAGGCCGGTGAGGTCGCGCAGGACGGATGCGACCTCGGCGAGGTCGTCGGGGTCGGCAGCGGCTGCGCGAGCGTCGATCTCGGCCTGTCGTCGCCACTGCTCGCGGCGCAGAAGCGCGATGCCCGGACAGCGACCTCAGCGCGCGAACCGCAGCCCGCTCGCTCGGCGGACGGGCCGCTCGACCGCGGCTCGCACGGCGTCCGCGGAGCCCACGACCCGCACGTGCTCGCGTGCCCGGGTGATCGCCGTGTACAGCAGCTCGCGTGTCAGCAGCGGGGACGACGCGGGCGGGAGCACGACCGTCACCAGGGCGAACTGGCTGCCCTGGGCGCGGTGCACGGTCATCGCGTGGACGGTCTCGACTGCGGGCAGGCGGTGCGGGCGGACCAACCGGGGCGCGCGCGGGTCGCCGAACGCCGTGACCACGCCCCCGGCGCCGTCGGACACCACGACCCCGGTGTCGCCGTTCGACAGGCCCGTCGTACGGTCGTTGGTCGTGACGAGCAGCGGCCGGCCCACCGGCCAGGTGCCACCCGCACGGTCGCCCGTCGCGTCCTCGACCCACCGCTGCGCCAGCGCCGCCCACCGGGCCACACCCGCCGGCCCGCGACGGTGCGCGAGCAGCAACCGGTGCGCCCCCAGCGCCTCGAGCGCACCCGCGGCGTCGCCGGCACTCGCGGCCGCGACGATCCGCGTCCCCGTGGTGCCCACGTCCCGACGCAGGTCCGGGACCTCGTCGTCGGTCGGTACCGCGCCGGCCGGCTGCACGAGGGCCATGTGGTCGCCGCCCGCGAGCAGCAGCTCCAGGGCCGTCCCGGCGTCACCGCGCCGCACCGCGTCCGCCAGCGCACCGAGGTCGTGACCGAACCGGTGCGGCACGACGAGCCGCACGACCCCACCGTGCAGGGCGGCCGCATCCTGGGCCTCGTCCCCGCCGGCCCGCTGCGCACGCGGCACGTCGTCCGGCAGGACACCCGCCAGCCGCTCCGGCAGCGGCCCCGGCGGGACCGGGCGGGCGACGAGGTCACCCAGGACCGCGCCCACCTCCACCGACGCGAGCTGGTCCGGGTCGCCGACGAGCAGGAGGCGCGCGGCGGGCCGCAGCGCGTCGAGCACCCGTGCGAGCAGCGGCAGCGACACCATCGACGCCTCGTCGAGGACGACGACGTCGTGCGGGAGCCGGTGCGCGTGGTCGTGCGCGAACCGGGTGCTCGACGGCCGCCAGCCCAGCAGCCGGTGCACGGTCGACGCGGTCAACGGCGCAGCCACCTCGCCCGGCGCATCGGCCATCCGGCTCAGCTCGGCGTTGACCGCCTCCTGCAGGCGGGCGGCCGCCTTGCCCGTGGGCGCGGCCAGTGCGACCCGCAGCCCGGGACCGGCGACGTCCCGCAGCACCGCCACCAGCCGCGCGACCGTCGTCGTCTTGCCCGTGCCGGGGCCACCGGTGAGCACCGTCAGCCGCGACAGCGCTGCGGTCGCCGCCGCCAGCCGCTGTCGCGCGTCCTGCGGCTGAGCGAACCGTGCGTGCACCGCGGCACGCAGGGTGGCGTCGTCGACGCCCAGCAGCGAGGCGAGGCGCGCGTCGACGTCACGGCGGACCACCTGCTCGTCCCGCCAGTACCGGTCGAGGTACACGCGGCCGTCCACCCAGCGCACCGGCCGGTCGGCAGGCCCGTCGACGCCGTCCGCCACGAGCGCGCTGCGTCGCACCGCCGCCGTCCACGCGTCCGCGTCCGGCCAGGGCAGCGCGGCGTCCGGCGGGGCGGCGTCCGGGTCGTCGGGGGAGCCCTCGGCGGCGAGCGCCGGGGCGTCCGCCAGGTCCACGCACACCGAGCCCGACCGCACGGCGCGCACCGCCAGCGCGGCGGCCAGGTGCACCTCCGGGTCGTCCTCACCGGTCAGCTCGCCCAGCCGCTCGGCGACGCGCACGTCGGCCGACGTCAGGACGCCCGCGGCGGCGAACGTCGCGAGCAGCGGGCCCGCGCGCCACGGACGACGCGGGTCACCGGGCACGTCGTCAGCCCCGGACGGCACATCCGGTCCGGCCGTGCCCGGGGGAGTGCCGGTACCGGCGCTCACGGCCCCGACCCCCCGCCGTCGAGCAGCGCCGACAGCGCCACGACCAGCGCCGCGGGCGGCCGCCACGAGACGACCCCGCACGGCGACGGCGACCCGTCGACCACGGGCGTCGCCGGCCCGCACATGCCACGGACGAACAGGTACGCCCCGCCGCCCAGGTGCCGCTGCGGGTCGTACCCCGCCAGCCGCCACCGCAGGAAGCGGTGCAGCGCCACCGTGTACAGCAGCAGCTGCAGCGGGTAGTGCGCGTCCAGCATCGCCGCACGCATCGCCGCCGGCCGGTAGTGCCAGGCGGTCAGCGGCTCGTCGGGCGGGCCCAGCCGGTTGGTCTTGTAGTCCACGACGACGTACCGGGTGTCCCCGTCGACCTCGGCGCGCAGCACCGCGTCGATGCTGCCCGTGAGGTACCCGCGCAGGGCGGCAGGACGGGTCGCGGGGTCGGCGTGCAGGTGGTCGAGGCGGGCCGCGTACGCGGCGAACGGGTCGTCGGGCGGCAGGTGGGTGCGCAGCAGGTCCGCGACGTCACCGAGCGTCGCCGGCCGCCGGCCTGCCCCGTCGAGGTCCCCACCCGCGAGCGGCAGCTCCAGGTCGAGCTCGGCGAGCCGGTCGCGCGGCGGGACCTGCGCGAGCGTGCGGCCGCCCAGCAGCGGGCCGGCGGGCGTGTGCAGGGACGGCAGCAGCGCCGCGGCCAGCACGTCCGGGTCGACGCCGAGCCCCGCCCCAGCGGCCTGCGCGCAGCGCGCCCGCAGCTCCGCGGCGAGGTCCTGCGCGGAGGTGTCCACGTGCTCGAGCACCTCGTGCACGAGTGTGCCGAACGCGGTGCCCCCGGGCAGGTCCGCGAGCGGGGACGCCACGGCCCGCAGCGCGGCGGTGAGACCGGCGTCGAGACGCTCGGCCCCCGGGGGGGTGTCCCCGCCGGTGGACGAGGCCGGTCCCGCGACGGGGCCGTCGGCCTCGTCCTGGATCCCGGGTTCCTCCGGCTCGTCGGCGACACCCGCGCGGTCCGGCGACCCCGGCCCCACGGGTCCTGCGTCGTGCGCCGCCGCGGTGAGCCCCGAGTACGAGGTCCGGCGCCACGTCGTGTCGACCGCTCGGCGCAGGTGCGCCACCTCCAGCGGCACGGTGTCGCCGCGCACCGGCTCCCATCGCTCCACCGGCGGCGGGGCGTCCACGGTCTCGTGGACCACCGTCCCGCCGGACCGCGCGGCCAGCGCGTCGAACCCGGCCGCGGCCTGGTCGTCGCGAGGTACCGGCACGGTGTCCGGCGGCAGGCCCTGCGCGTCGCGCGCACCCAGCGCGAGCCGCCCCACGGCCCCCGACGCCGACACCGTGCTCGGTGCCCACCACACCACGACCTGGCTGCTCGCACGCGTGAGGGCCACGTACGCCAGGCGCAGGTCCTCCCCGGCCTCCTCCGCGTGGTGCCGGGCGCGCGCGTCGTCGTACCCGGGGCTGCCGGGACCGCCGACGTGCAGCCGGCGCGTGCCGTCCGCGTCGTGGTAGCGCAGCACGGACGGCGTGCGGGGCACGAACCGGTCCCACGCGAACGGCACCATGACGACCGGGAACTCCAGGCCCTTCGCGGCGTGCACGGTCACCACCTGCACCGCCGCCGCGTCCGTCTCGAGCCGCCGGCTGCGCTCCTCGGCGTAGTCGCCCGCGGCCTCGTCGATGCGGGCGCGCAGCCACTCGGTCAGCGCGGCGGCGCCCAGCCCCGCGTCGCGCGCCGCGGCGTGCAGCACCTCGCCCACGTGCCGCACGTCCGTGAGCGTCCGCTCACCGTCCAGCCGTGCGGCCAGCCGCTCGTGCAGCCCCGCTGCGGCCGCCGCCTGCAGCAGCGCCGCCACGCCCTGACCTGCCAGGACGTGCGACCAGCCCCGCAGCAGGTCCGCCAGGTCCTCCCGCTCCGCGTCCTGCGCACCGGCCAGCCGCGCGGCGTCCCACCCGACGAACGGGGTGAGAGCGGCGGCCGCGACGCGCGCCGGGTCACCCGTCGACGCGAGCGCGGTGAGCAGCACCAGCCAGTCGCGTGCCGCCGACGTGGAGAACACGCTCGACAGCCCCGACACCACCGCCGGCACGCCCGCCGCGGCCAGCGCCTCGCGCACGGCCAGCGCGTCGGCGTTGCGCCGCGCGAGGACGGCGACGTCACCGGGCAGCGCAGGGCGCCAGCCGTCGCCGTCGCGCAGGCGGGTCCCGCGCAGCGTGCGCACCACCTGCGCCGCCACGTCGCGGTGCACCAGCGCCCGTACGACGTCGACGCGCGGGGCCGCGGAACCCGCGCCGAGCGCGCGACGCGTCACACGCCGCACCACCACGGGCGCGCCGCCCTGCAGCCGGCGCCCGGTCCGCGCCGCCGCCACGGGGTGCACGACGATGCGCGGGTCGCCCAGCGCCGCACCGCCCACGAGGTGGGCGAGCCCGTCCAGCACCGGTGCGTCCGCACGCCAGCTGCGGCCCAGCGTCGACGTGGACGCGACGTCGCGCGCCTCGAGGTAGGTGTGCACGTCCGCGCCGCGGAACGCGTAGATCGCCTGCTTCGGGTCGCCGATGAGCACCAGCGTGCGGTGCCCGTGGAACGCCGTGCGCAGGATCTGCCACTGCACCTGGTCGGTGTCCTGGAACTCGTCGACCATGACGACCCGGTACGGCGCGCGGACCCGCTCGGCGGCGGCCGGCCCGGTGCCGGGGTCGGTCAGCGCGGTGTGCAGCAGGGTCAGCAGGTCGTCGTAGTCGACGACGTGCGCGGCCCGCCGGCGGCGCACCACCTCGCGCCGCACCGCCCGCGCCAGGCGGTACCGGTGGTCCGGCGGTGTCCCCGCCGGGGCATCGTCGGGGGCGAGCACGGCGGCGTGGTCGCTGACGGCGGCGCGCGCGACCTCCCGCGCCTCGGGCACCGTCAGCAGGGGACGCTCCGCGCCCGCGTACGCGGCCAGGTACAGGTCGTCGACCACCTCCGCCTCGAGGTCCGCGACGTCCGGCAGCAGCGTCGCCCCGGGCTCGACGACGCCACCGCCGGTGGTCGTGCCCAGCGCCCGCAGCATCTGCTGGCAGAAGCCGTGCGTCGTCGTGATCGTCGCGGCGTCCACCTGCGACAGCGCGACCGTCAGCCGGTCACGGCGACGCGCGAGCTCGGCCTCGTCGACGTCCGCGAGGTGCGCCACGAGCACGTCGTCGCTGCTGCGGGCCGCAGGGTCGCGCAGCGCGCGCTCGGTCGCGACGAGCCGTGCGCGCACCCGGTCCCGCAGCTCGCTGGTCGCCATCCTGCCGAAGGTCACGAGCAGCAGCTCGGGCAGCAGGGCGTGCCCCTCGGCGACGTACCGCGTCGCGAGGGCCGCGATCGTGAACGTCTTGCCCGTGCCGGCGCTGGCCTCCAGCACGGTGGTCCCCGTGGGCAGCGCGCCGCAGACGTCGAACACCGCGGGGGGCGTCGGTGCGGTCACGCCGGACCCCGTCCCTCGTGCGTCAGCAGCGCGTCCCACACGGTGCGGGCGAGCGCGCCCAGCAGCGTGGGCTCGTCGGGCCACGCGGCGCGGTCGGCGGGCGTCGGGTCGCCCGCGACCTCCGTCAGCGTGAACCCGTCCCCCCACGCGAGGACGTGGTACTCGTCGGTGTGCTCGAAGCGGTCGCGCAGCGCCTGCTGGGCGTCGGCCAGCGCCCCTGCCGGGTCGTCGTGCCCGTGCCGGCGCTGGGCGTACGTGCCGGCCGCCGCGATGGGCAGGGGGAGCGGGGCGCGCAGCGCGCGGTCGCGCACCGCCACGAGGTCGGCGAGCAGCCGCCGCGCGTCCTCGGCCGGGGGCGGCGCGAGCCACGACGTCGCCGCGGACGGCCGGGACGACGCGCCCCGCCCGACCGTGGCGGCGCCGCGGACCGCGGGTGCGCCCGGGCTCGCGACCAGCGCGAGCAGCCGCACCCACGCGCGCAGGCGGTGCTTGGCACTCAGCCGCGCGTACACCGCGCGGACCAGGACGTCGCCGTGCACGCCCGGCACGGTGCCCGTCAGCGTGCGCCCGCCGGGCAGGGGCACCGTGACGTCGACCGTGGTCGCCGGGGCGCCGAGCACCGGCAGGGCGGCGTCCGCCACCGCGGCCACCCGGGTCGCGACGTCGGCGAGCGCGGCGCCGCCCAGGTTCCCGGGCGGCACCTTGCCCCGGCGTCGCTCGGCCGCAGCCGCCCGCTGCAGGTCGACGCCGTCCAGCGCCGCCGCGAGCAGCCGGTCGCCCGTGGCCCAGCCGTCCAGCGGCGCGAGGGTCAGCGGCAGCCGGTCGTCGAGGTCCTCCACCTCACCGGGCACCAGCACGCCCAGGCGGCGGCGCACGAACGCCTTGACCGGGTGCTCGAGCGCGGCCACCAGGTCGTCGAGGTCGACGACCGGCTCGTCGA
Source organism: Cellulomonas phragmiteti (assembly GCF_016862775.1). Classification (GTDB taxonomy): domain Bacteria; phylum Actinomycetota; class Actinomycetes; order Actinomycetales; family Cellulomonadaceae; genus Cellulomonas; species Cellulomonas phragmiteti. The sequence goes on from NZ_BONP01000006.1 coordinate 9,912, forward strand.
GCGGTGGCAGCGGCACCGTCAGCAACGGGGGACGAGGACGACGGGGCTCACGGGCGACCGCTGCCGCCCGACGGTCCACCTCGTCGAAGCTGAACGGCCCCGCCCGGCCCAGCACGCCGGGCGTGAAGTTGCGCTCGTCGACCGTCTGCAGCGGGTGGTGCACGACGAGCGCGTCGCGCACCGCACGCCCCGCGGGCAGCTCGACCGCCTCGTCGACCGCGTCGAGCAGCTCGCCGACCGGCACCGCCGGCGGCCGCGGCGCACCCGTCCGCTCGTCGGCCCCGCTGTGGACGACCACCAGGTGGTCGCCCGCGGCCAGGACGGCGTCGAGGAACAGCTGCCGGTCCTCCGCGCGCCGGTCGCGCTCGCCCACCAGCGGGTCACGGGCGAGGACGTCGTCGCCGTCGGGCGCGCCCGTGCGGGGGAACACGCCGTCGTCCATCCCCAGCAGGCAGACCACGCGGTGCGGCACCGCGCGCATCGGCTCCAGCGAGCACACGGTCAGCGAGCCGGTCCGGAACCCGGCGCGCGTCGGACGGCCGGCCAGGCGCGGCTCGAGCAGCGCGACGACGTCCGCGAGCCGCAGCGGCACGTCCGCCACCGCAGCCGCCGCCCGCGCGTCGGCGAGCACCGCCCGTGCCCCGACCTCCTGCCACGCGTCCGCCGGGTCCGCGGCCGTGAGCAGCACGAGCGCACGCTCCAGGGTGTCGAACCACGCGCTCGCGGGCCGCACCCCGTCCAGCTCGCCCAGCACGGACGTCAGCCGGTCGACGAGCTCGGCGACGCGCCCCGCGAGGTCGACGTCCGTGCTGTCCACGTCGTCCAGCGGCAGCGCCGACCCGACGAACCGGTGGTCCTCCTCGGCCATCGCCACACCCAGCAGCAGGCGGTCGGTGGCCGTGCGCCACGTGCCCTGCGCCACCGCACCCAGCCCGTAGCGCGCGCGCCGGTCCGGGCCCTCGCCCCAGCGCACCCCCGACTCCAGCGCCCAGGCGCGCAGCCGCTCGCTCGCCGCGTCGTCGAACCCGAAGCGCCGCCGCACGGCGGGCAGTCCCGCGAGGTCCACCACGCCCGACGCGGTCACGCGCGACCCCGCGAGCCCCAGCAGCTCGGACAGCGCCCGCAGCAGCGGGTTGGTGCGGGCGGGCGCCCGGTCGGCGACGCGGACCCGCAGCGTGCGACCCGGGTGCACCGCCGTCCCGCGCCCGCCGCCGCCCTGCGGGGCGGTGGCGTCCCGCGCGTCGGTGGCCGCGGCGGACCCGAACGCGGCCACCACCAGCGGCGCGAACGCCTCGACGTCCGGGCACAGCACCACGACGTCCCGGGGCTGCAGCGTCGGGTCGTCCGCCAGCAGACCCAGCACGACCTCCCGCAGCACCTCGACCTGGCGGCCGCGGCCGTGGCACGCGTGCACCTGCACCGTGCGGTCGCCCTCGGCCGCCGCGGCACGGCCCGCGGGCCGCTCGTCCGCGCGCAGCGCCGCCTGCAGGGCGCCGAGGACGGTCGCCGGCGGTCGGGGTGCCCCGTGGTGGGTCACCTGCGCGCCCGTCGCCGCCAGGCGCATCCCCAGCTCGGTCGCGTCGCGCGCGGCCGACGCCAGCAGGGGGTGCACCGCGACCGTCGGCACCGTCCGGCGCCGCGGTGCCGGACCCGCGTCGGCCGCCCCCGCCGCACGGTCCCACAGCGCGCGTGAGGGGTGCGGCAGCCACACGTGCACGTCCCGGTGCACGGCCAGCGCCGCGAGCACCTCGACGTGCGCCTGCGGCAGCCGCGTGGCGCCCAGCACGGACAGGCGCGCGGGCAGGTCGGCGCGTCCCGGGTCGTCGCGCAGCACGCGGGCGGCCTCGGTGAGCCGCTCCGCCGGGCTCGGGACCCCCACCGCGGACCGCACGGCCCGCCACAGCGGCGCCTGCCACGCCAGGTCGGCGGGCAGGGGCGCCCCCGCGCCGTCGTCGTCGCGTCCCGCCGCCCAGCCCACGACGAGCGCGGGACGCTGCGCCGCGTACGCCGCGAACGCGCCCGCCAGCCGCTGCGCGAGCCGCAGCCGGCGGCCCGCGCGCACGTCCGGGGCCGCCCCGGGCTCGTCGACCACGTGGCGGGCCAGCGGTGCGGACCACGGCGCCCCCGCGGCGACCGCGGCGTCGACCGCGCGCAGCACGTGCCACACGAGGCGCTCGGGCTCCCAGGGGTCGTCGTGCCGTGGCGTCCCCGTCGCGGCCGCGACGGCGTCGCGCACCAGGCGCGTCGGCGGGTCGAAGTCGATGCGGGCGCTCACACCGCCCTCGCCGTCGGGCCCGGCGCCCAGCCGGTGCGAGAGCCGCTGCGCGACCCACCGCTCCACCCCGCGCGTCGGGACGGCGACGACCTCGCGCGCGAAGGGGTCGGTCCTGGGCGGGACGTCGGCCAGCAGCCCGGCCAGGGCGTCGACCAGCACGTCCGTGCGCTCGGACGTGTGCACGCGCAGCGGGCCGGTCACCGCCGGCCCACCGGGCCGCCCCTGCGTCGTCGTCCGCACCCCGCCACCGTCACCCGACGCACGCTAGCGAACGCCACCGACGCCCGGTGCCCCGTCCACAGCGCGGCGTCAGGACCAGGTGCCGCGCGCACGCAGGACGTCGCGCAGCAGGTCCGCGCGGTCGGTGACGAGCCCGTCGACCCCCAGGTCGAGCAGGCGGTGCATCTCGGCGGGGTCGTCGACGGTCCAGACGTGCACGTGCCGCCCCACGGCGTGCGCCGTCGCGACCGTCCCCGCGTCGACGACCCGCACCCGCCCCTGGGCGACCGGCACCTGCAGGGCGTCCACGTCCCGCAGGGCCCGGCCCGCCAGCCGCCGCACCCCCGCGCGGTGCGCCGCGAGGAACCGCACGACCTCACCCGTCGCGGCCGACGTCGCCACCGGGCGGCTCAGCCGGGCCAGGGTCTCGCGGCGACGCACCCGCGAGAACGACGTCACGCAGACGCGGTCGTGCGACGCGGTGCGCTCGATCGCGTCCGCCACCGGGACGATGGCGTGCTCGCTCTTGACGTCGACGTTCACGCGCAGGTCTGGCCACGTGCCCAGCACGTCCTCCAGGCGCGGCACGGGGTCGACCCCGCCGATGAGCGCACGCCCGACCACCGACCACGGCAGCTCGGACACCAGGCCCTCGGCGTCCGTCGTGCGGTCCAGCGTCTCGTCGTGCAGCGCGACCGCGACGTGGTCCGCCGTCGCGTGGGCGTCCGTCTCGACGTACCGGAAGCCGAGCGCGACGGCGGCCCCGAAGGCCGTCAGCGAGTTCTCGCGCCCGTCGAGCGCGAACCCGCGGTGCGCGAGCGCGACCACGCCGGCCGGGTCGTCGAAGTACGGGTGCCGTGCGGGCGCGCGGCGGGGCCCGCCCTCCACGTCGCGCGCCGCGTGCACCCCACCACTGTCACCCGCGCGCGGCCCCACCACGACCGCGGGCGCACCGTTTCACCCGACCGGGACCTCGGGCCCGCCGCGCCTCCCGGATCGCGCCGTAGCGTTCGACGCCAGCCCCGCGTGGCGCGCACCGTCGCGGCCCCGTCCGGGGGAGACCCCACGCACCCCGGGAGCGACCGTGGCCGACCCTCGTGGCTTCCTCACCACCCGGCACCGTGAGCTGCCGGCCGACCGCCCCGTCGACGTGCGGCTGACCGACTGGGCCGAGGTGCACGCGCACCGCGCCGGTCACGCGGACGACGTCGGGCTGGTGCGGCGCCAGGCGGGCCGCTGCATGGACTGCGGCATCCCGTTCTGCCACTCGGGCTGCCCCCTGGGCAACGAGATGCCCGCGTGGAACGACCTGGCGTGGCGCGGGCAGTGGGCCGCGGCCAGCGACCGCCTGCACGCGACCAACAACTTCCCCGAGGTCACGGGGCGGGTCTGCCCCGCGCCGTGCGAGGCCGCCTGCGTGCTCGGGATCAACGACGAGCCGGTGACGATCCGGCACGTCGAGGTGTCGGTCGCGGAGGAGGCGTTCGACCGGGGGCTGCTCCGGCCGCACGTGCCCGGCCGGCTCTCGGGCCACACCGTCGCGGTCGTGGGGTCCGGGCCCGCCGGCCTGGCGTGCGCGCAGCAGCTGACCCGGGCCGGTCACACCGTGGTCGTCTACGAGCGCGCGGACCGCGCCGGCGGCCTGCTGCGGTACGGCATCCCGGAGTTCAAGCTGGAGAAGCGGGTCGTCGACCGGCGCCTGGAGCAGATGCACGCCGAGGGCACGCGGTTCCGCACCGGTGTCGACGTCGGCAGGGACGTCACGGGCGAGCAGCTGCGGGCGCGCTACGACGCGGTCGTACTCGCGACCGGCTCGACCGTGCCGCGCGACCTGTCCGTGCCCGGCCGTGGGCTGCGCGGCATCGAGCAGGCCATGACGTACCTGCCGCAGGGCAACCGCGCGGCCGTCGGTGACGAGGTGCCCGGGCAGCTGCTGGCGACCGGGCTCGACGTGGTCGTGGTGGGCGGCGGCGACACCGGCGCCGACTGCCTGGGCACCGCGCTGCGGCAGGGCGCCCGCTCCGTCACGCAGCTGGAGATCCTGCCGAGCCCGCCCACGGACCGTCCCGCGGACCAGCCCTGGCCGACCTACCCGCGGGTGCTGCGCACGTCGAGCGCGCACGCCGAGGGCGGCGAGCGCGTCTGGGCGACGAGCAGCGTCCGGTTCCTCGACGACGGCGCCGGAGCCGTGCGCGCCGTCGAGGTCGAGGACGTCGAGGCCGTCGGCGGTCGGTTCGAGCCGGTCCCCGGGACGCGCCGCGAGCTGGCGGCGGGGCTCGTCCTGCTCGCGCTCGGGTTCACGGGTGCCGAGCCGGGTGCGCTGCTCGACACGCTCGGCGTCACGCGCACCGCGCGGGGGACGGTGGCCCGGGCCGACGACTTCTCGACCGACGTGCCCGGCGTGTTCGTCGCGGGCGACGCGGGCCGTGGCCAGTCGCTGGTGGTGTGGGCCATCGCCGAGGGACGCGCCGCCGCCGCGAGCGTCGACGCCTACCTCATGGGCGCGAGCGCGCTGCCGTCGCCGGTGCGCGCGAGCAGCGCGCCGCTCGGCGTGCGGGTGGGCGTCCGGTAGCGCACCTGCGTCCTCCCGCCGCGCACGCGTGCTGGTCAGCGAGGGCCCCGCGCGGCAGGCTGTCCCTGTGACGTCGGACCCGCGCCTGGCCGAGCTGCGGCTGCTGCGCGCCGTGCGCGACCGCATGGACCGCGACCACGCGCAGCCGCTGGACGTCGAGTCGCTGGCGCGCGGTGCGCACATGTCGGCCGGGCACCTGAGCCGTCGCTTCCGCGCCGTGTTCGGCGAGTCGCCGTACGCCTACCTCATGACGCGGCGCATCGAGCGGGCCATGACGCTGCTGCGGCGTGGCGACCTGACGGTCACCGAGGTCTGCTTCGCGGTCGGCTGCTCCTCGCTCGGGACGTTCAGCACGCGGTTCACCGAGCTCGTGGGCATCCCACCGTCGCAGTACCGCCGGCTCGCGGCCGACGAGGGCGCGGGCATCCCGAGCTGTGTCGCCAAGCAGGTCATGCGGCCCCGGCGTGATCGGTCAGGATCCGAGAAGCGGCAGGCGGCCGGGTCCTCCTAGCGTGGACGTCATGGACCTCCTCATCCACTACACGTTCCTCCCCGCCGACGACCCGGAGGCCTCGCTCGCGTTCTACCGCGACGTGCTCGGGTTCGAGGTGCGCAACGACGTCGGCTACGGCGACATGCGCTGGATCACGGTCGGCACGCCCGCCCAGCCGCAGACGTCGATCGTCCTGCACCCGCCGGCGGCGGACCCCGGCATCACCGACGACGAGCGGCGCACCATCGCCGAGCTCATGGCCAAGGGCTCGTACGCCTCGGTCGTGCTGGCCACGACGGACGTGGACGCGGCGTTCGCGCAGGTGCAGGCCGGCGGCGCCGAGGTCGTCCAGGAGCCCATGGACCAGCCGTACGGCACCCGCGACTGCGCGTTCCGCGACCCCGCGGGCAACATGGTCCGCATCAACCAGCTCACCTGAGCCGAGGCGCGCCCCGGGCGGGTGATTCTCGGCCGCGGACCGCAGGATCGAACAGGTGTTCGACTACGCTCGCACCATGCCCGACCGCTCGCTCCCGCCCCGGCCGCCGGCGCGCGACGTCGCCAACAGCGAGGTCCCCGACGGCATCCCGACCCGTCCCCAGGGGGACGTCGCCGTGGTCGTCCGGCTCGTCTGGTCCGACGGCGGCGAGGAGTGGCGGGCCGCACGCGCCATCCGGTGGACGCGCACGCACGTCATGGTCGCGTGGCGCGAGCACGACACCGACCCGCGCTCCGAGCGCCACACGTGGCTGCGGGCGGGGGACGTGGCGCGCTCGATCAGCTGGTTCGTCCCCCCGGAGCGCACCCCCGCGTGAGCCTCAGGCCGGCAGGCGCCGCGCCACGGCCTTGCCGGCCTCGCTCAGCAGGAACACCCCGACGGCGACGAGCAGGGACAGCCCCCAGTCGCGCCAGCCGATCGGTGCCGAGTCGAACCACGACTGCATGAACGGCGTGTAGGTGAACACCAGCTGCAGCACGAGCAGCGTGCCCACCGCGATCCACACCACCCGGTTGCCGACGAGCACACGCCACGTGAGGCTCGAGCCGCCGAGGAACCGGCAGGAGAACAGGAACGCCATCTGGCCCAGCACGAGCATGGTGACGGCCGCAGTCTGCGCCACCCCGTCGGCCGCTCCGAGCTGCTTCTCCAGCAGGTACACCGCCAGGGTGGCCCCGCCGATGAGCAGCGACGCCCACACCACGACCACGAGCGACGGGCGCGACAGGACCGGCTCGCGGGGGGAGCGGGGCGGGCGGTCCATGATCCCGGGCTCGCCGGGCTCGTACGCCAGCGCCAGGGACAGGGTGACGGCGGTGACCAGGTTGACCCACAGGATCTGGACGGGGCTCAGCGGCAGCGCCATGCCGAACAGCACGGCCACGAGGATCACCAGCGACTGCGCGCCGTTGGTCGGCAGCAGGAAGACCACGGACTTGCGGATGTTGACGTAGATCCGCCGGCCCTCCTCCACGGCCCGCTCGATCGTCGCGAAGTTGTCGTCGGCCAGGACGATCTCCGCCGCCTCCTTGGTGGCCTCCGTCCCCTTGATGCCCATGGCGATGCCGATGTCCGCGCGCGTCAGCGCAGGGGCGTCGTTGACGCCGTCGCCGGTCATGGCGACCACCTCGCGGTGCGACTGCAGGGCGCGCACGATCCGGATCTTGTGCTCGGGGCTCGTGCGGGCGTACACGTCGACGTCGCGGACCCGGGTGCGCAGCTCCTCGGCGCTCATCGCCTCGAGCTCGGGGCCGGTGAGCGCCTCGACCTCCTCGCCCGCAGGCACGATGCCCAGCTCGCGGGCGATCGCCACGGCGGTGCCGGCGTGGTCACCGGTGATCATCTTCACCGCGATGCCGGCGCGGTGGCAGTCGGCGATGGCCGCGATCGCCTCCGGCCGCGGCGGGTCGACGATCCCGACGACCCCCAGGAACGTCAGCCCTGCGTCGACGTCGTCGAGCGCGAGGTCCGACGTCCCCGGCTGCGCGGCCCGCTCGGCGGCGGCGAGCACGCGCAGCCCCTGCGCCCCGAGGTCCTCGACCGCCCGCTCCCAGTGCCCGCGGTCGAGGGGCGCGGCGCCGCCCGACGCCCCGCGCTGCGTCGCCGACCTGTCCAGCAGCCGGTCCGGTGCCCCGAGGACGTGCACGCGCAGGTCGCCCGACGGCAGGCGGTCGAGCGTCGCGGAGAGCTTGTTGGCGGACTCGAAGGGCACGGCCGCGACGCGCTCCACGCCGGACGTGTCGAGGTCCGCCTTGAGCGCGAGCGTCGCCAGCGCGCCCTCGGTGGGCTGCCCGACGACACCCCAGCGGCCCGACTCGTCCGCGACCACGCGCGCGTCGTTGCACAGCGCGCCCGCGCGCACCAGGTCGTGCAGGTCGCCGTGCGCGGTGAGCGGGGCGGGGGAGCCGTCGAGCGTCACGGCCCCGGTCGGCTCGTAGCCCAGGCCGTCGACGCCGTACCTGCCCTGCGCCGTGACGACCGTGCGCGCCGTCATCTCGTTCTTCGTCAGCGTGCCGGTCTTGTCCGAGCAGATCGTCGTGACCGAGCCGAGCGCCTCGACCGCGGGCAGCTTGCGGGTGATCGCGTGCTGCCGCGCCATCTGCTGCACGCCGAGCGCGAGCGTGATCGTCACGAGCGCAGGCAGGCCCTCGGGCACCGCCGCCACGGCGAACCCGATCGCCGCGGACACCAGCTCCGGCAGCTCGAAGTCGTGCAGGACCCGCCCGATGACGAGCATCGCGAACGCCATGACGAGGATGCCGCGGGACAGCAGCGACCCCAGGCGCCCCAGCTGCCGCTTGAGCGGGGTCTCGAGGTGGTCGACGTCGGCGATGAGGGACTGGATGCGGCCGATCTCCGTGCCGGCGCCCGTCGTGGTCACGACGCCCAGGCCCGTGCCGGCGGCGACGATCGTGCCGGAGAACAGCATGCTCGTGCGGTCCCCGACGCCCGCGTCGGCCCCGACGGGTGCCACGTCCTTCACGGCGGGCACGGACTCGCCGGTCAGCGCCGACTCGTCCACCTGCAGGTTGGTCGCCTCGACGAGCCGCACGTCCGCAGGGACCTTGTCGCCGGACCGCACGCGGACCACGTCGCCCGGCACGAGCGTCTGCGAGTCGACGTCCGTCCACTGGCCGTCGCGACGGGTGGTGGCCGTCAGCGAGAGCATCGTGCGGATCCCGTCGAGCGCGCGCTCGGCCTGCCCCTCCTGCAGGAACCCGACGAGGGCGTTGACGAGCGCGACGACGAGGATGACCGTGAAGTCGACCCAGTCGCCGAGGAACGCCTTGAGCACGGCCGCCGCGAGCAGGATGTAGATGAGCACGTCGTCGAAGTGCGCGAGGAAGCGCAGGACGACGGGCCGGGTCGGTGCCGTCGGCAGCCGGTTCGGCCCCACGTCCGCCAGCCGCGCGGCGGCCTGCTCCCCGGTCAGCCCGTCGCTGCTGGTGCCGAGGCGCTGCAGGACCTGCGCGGCGTCCTGGGCGTAGGGCCGGTCGTCGTGGGTGCTCGTCATGCCTCACCTCGGGGCGGGTGGCAGGGCCGGGCGTCCTCCGCATGGTCGCACGCAGGCACGCCGGGCGACACACGGAGATGTGCCGCGGCCCGCGACACCGGACGGGGCCGCACCCTGCGCAGGGTGCGGCCCCGGTGCCGCGAGCGGGTGGGCGTCAGACGTACAGGGGCGTGAGCTCCGCGTACTCCTCGACGTCGCCGCCGCGCAGGACGACCTCGATGATCTTGCGACCCAGCGGGTCCAGGTCGTCCGTCATGAACTGCTCGAGCTCGGAGCAGAAGAAGTCCGCGAGGATCTTCGCCCCCGCGTCGTACGCCTCGAGCCCGACCTGCGACTGGTACTCCGGCTGCAGGAGCGTCGGGCGGATCTGCTGGCCGTCGAGCTTGACGTCCTTGGGCCGGTAGCCGAACAGCGAGCACCGCGCGGGCGTCAGGTGGTCGGGCTGGATGCGTCCGCCACCCCGCCGGGCCAGGTACTCGCGCGTGAGCCACTCGGCGGAGAACCCGACCTTGTACGCACCGATGTGCTGGTTCGGGGTCAGCACGTAGCGCGTGCGGTCGTTCTCGACGATCTGGCGCAGCAGCAGGTTCGCGGCGGCCACCTTGGTGCCCGTGGAGAACGGCCAGTACGAGCCGACGCCCTCGGCGACCATGCCACCGTGCTTGAGGGCCTTCTTGACGTCCTTGCTCTCCCCGATCGACGGGTTCTTGTCCCCGCGCGGGGCGATCAGGCGCCACACCCACGCCAGCGACGGCGGGATGATGTGCATCATCCCCATGATCCCGTAGGTGGGGTTCTCCCGCGTGCACAGCGGCATGCGGACGCCGAACGTGCGGACGTCGACCTCCTTGGGCTCGCAGATGACGTTCTTGACGAACGACCGCGGGATGACGACGCGCGGGTTGGGGCACCGCTTGCCGTTCGAGTCGAGCGTGTGCTCCCACGGCAGGGCCGTCGCGTCGGCGACCCCGTCGATCGACAGGAACAGCACCGGCTCCTCCGGCTGGATGACGGCGCGCTCGAACGCCGGGTCCTCGCCGTAGCTCGTCATGTTGTCGACGCGCACGAACCACCCGGCCTCGGCGTCGGCGACGACCAGGCGGCCGTTGCCCTTCTGCACCGACGGGTGGCACAGGGTCATGTCGTCCGTCACCGGCGCGAGCGTCGACGTCTCGCCGAGGGTGATGTGGTACGGCTCGTCCCGGACCACGTTGGTGCCGACGAGGATGCGGCCGTCGTCCTCACGGCGGATCTCCTGGCACATCTCGGACTTGCCGCCGCCCGACGCGCCCTCGTGCATGATGACCGTCTCGTTCTCGTACGGGGTGGTCACCCGCACGCTCGACGCGTGCGCCGTGAGCCAGCCCTCCTGCTCGCCGATGTCGAGCAGGACGGAGAAGACGCCCTTCTTGGCGCTCGGGCCCGGGTAGAGGTTGTAGGCCCAGATCTCGTGCAGCTCGTGGGAGCGGTTGTGGACGACGACCTGCTTGCCGCCGAAGTGCGTGTGGCGGAACGGCGGCGCGACGTACAGCATCGACCGCGGGGTGAAGGGCCCGATCTCGTCGAACGTCACCCAGCCCTGCAGGTCGACCAGGGTCAGCGCGAAGAACGCGCTGTTCAGCGGGACGATCGCCAGGGAGGGGTAGCCGAACCGGGGGCCGCCGGCCTTGAAGGGCACGACGACGAGCTCCTGCGTGGCGAGCCACTCGAGCGTCTCGGTGCGCGTCGGGTCGAACTCCGCGTCGAACACGTCGCGGTAGCGCGGCTTGTCCGTCGGCAGGTCGTCGGCGATGCGCATGCAGTCCGGGTCGCGCCGGCGCATGTAGTCCTCGGGGTAGTTCACGGCGACGCCGTTGCGACAGCGCGTGACCGTCGCCTCCGGCACCATCGCACCGTCGACGTCGTACTCCACGGTGAACGTGGGGCCGCCCTCAGGGCCCAGCGCGAGCTGGTAGAGCTCGGCGCGTGTCGCGGGGATCACCAGCCGGGGGCAGGCCTCCAGGACGGCGCGCACCTCGGGTGCAAGGGACACGTCCGCCAGGGGACCGGTCACGGTGACGCTCATGGCAGCTCCTTCGCCTCGGGGACCGGGCGCGGTCAACCGTCGAGGCGCCACCCGGCGAGCAGTCCGGGCGACCGGACGGCCGCGGTCTGCTCTTTGCCAGGAGATTACGACCGGTGTGCGCGCTTGTGACGGGACCTTCGGGCCTGCCCACGGCCCCGGCCCCGGACGCCGGGCGGGCGATCCGGCCCGACGTCAGGCGCGGGGGGCGGGGTCCTGCGGCGGGTCGACGGGCGCCGTCCCGACGGCAGCCGGCGCCGCCCGCGGCCCGCGCCGCCGCCGGACAAGCAGGACGACGGCCGCGACCAGCGCACCGGCGACCAGCCAGGGCAGCAGCACCCCGACGACGACCAGGGCGCCGCGCACCGTCCCGAGGAACGCCGTCCACCCGGTCTCGAGGCCGTCGAGGAACGTGGCGGGCCCGGTCGCGACGGGCTCCGGCACCTGGTCGGGGGCGTGGATCTCGACGTGCACGGTGGACAGCGCGACCCGGTCCGCCAGGCGCGCCCGTTCCGAGCGCAGCCGCTCGAGGTCGGCCTGCCGCTCGGTCAGCGCCGCCTCGGCCTCGATGATGTCGCTGCTGGTCGCGGCGCGTGCCAGCAGGTCGGACATGCGCGCGACCGACAGCTCGGTCGCCGCGATCCGGGCGTCGAGGTCCTGGGCGGCGCCCGTCACGTTCTCGGTCTCGACCAGGAACTCCCGCACCTCGCCGATCCCGCCGAGGTCGTCCGTCAGGGTCGTCATCGCGCGGGCCGGGACGCGCAGCGTGAGGGTCGCGCTGCCGGGGTCGTCCGGATCGGTGCCCGAGCGCTCGTAGCGGGCGTCGACGTGCCCGTCGAGGCGCGTCACCAGCGCGACCACGTCGTGCGCCGCGGCGACCGGGTCGGGCGCGACCATCGTCGCGCGGGCCGTCTGGACGACCTGCTGCGCGTCACTGCCGGACGCCTCGTCGGCGACGTCGCTGCCGCGCGGTGCGCCGCCCTCGAGCCCGCCGCTCTCGAACCCGCCGCCGACGGCCTGGTCGCCGGCCTCCTGCACGGTGCTGCCGGCGTCGCCGGCGGCGCTGCAGCCGGCGAGGGCGGCGAGCACGGCGAGGGTGGCGACCAGGGTGCGGGTGCGTGTCGTCATGGCCGCACGCTAGGGGCGTGCGGTCGACGGCGGGCGGGAACGACGTGATCGTGACCGCCTCGACACCGGATCGCGCCCGCAGCGATGCCGGCGACCCCGGGCGGACGGGTCACACGACCGGCGCGGCCCCGGGCGGGAGGGGTCCCGGCGCGGTAACCGACACCCACAGGTGCGTGGCCGCGAACGCGCGCCACGGCCTCCACGCGAGGCCGGCCGCCGCCACGTCCCGGGGGTGCGGCACGCCCAGGGCGCAGCGCAGCACCAGGTCCCCCGACGGGAACGCGTCCCGGTCGCCGAGCGCCCGCAGCGCGACGACGTCCGCCGTCCACGGGCCGATCCCGGGGACCGCCAGGAGCCTGCGGCGCACGTCGTCTCGGGGTGCGTCCGGGGTGAGCTCGAGCCCCGTGGTGCACGCGACGGCCAGCGCGTGCACGGCGCGGGCCCGGGCGTGCGGCACGCGCAGCACCTGCTGCAGCTCGACGGGGTCGACCTCCGCGACGTCGGCGGGCCGCGGGAAGGCGAGCAGGCCGGAGACGTGCCGGCGGCCGAACGCCGCGGCGAGCCGGCCGCCGGTCGTGCGCCCCGCGTGCAGCGACACCTGCTGGGTGAGGACGGCCTGCACGGCGGCCTCGAAGCCGTCGGGGTGGCCCAGGACGCGCAGGTCGGGACGCGCGGCCAGCAGCGGGCCCAGGACGGGGTCGGCCCGCCCGGCGTCGTGCACGGCCGCGAGGTCGTCCGCGAGCCCGAACCACCGCGCCGCGAGGCGCTCGAGGGCCGCCGCCGGGGCAGGGGCGTCCGGGAGCACGTCGACCCCGGTGGGGGTGACCACCGCCGTCACCGCGACCGTCCCGGTGCCGAGGTCGACGAGCCGGCGCACGGTGCCGGCCGTGACGTCGACGACCTCCACGCCGGGCACCGCCCGCGCCGCCAGCGAGGCGAGCGCCGGCACGGGATCGAGGGGTGCGCGCACGGCGTCACGCTAGCCGCGGCGGCGGTGTGTGTCGCCCGTCACACGAGGCAAAGGGCGGGTAGCGAACTGGTCGCATGTTCGAGATGCGGTGGTCACACGACGGTGCGATGCTCGTCCCGCACTCAGCCGATCGCGTCACCCGCGACCGGCCACCCGCGGGTCGCGAGCCACCGCACGCGCACCGCAGCACCACAGGGTCCGGCGAGAGCCGGACCGGCCCCTCGGGGCCAGGGAGCCTGCCACGCCTCGTGCCGGCGAGACGGCTCTCCCACCGGGTCCCGCCCCCCACGTCCGGGGGGCGGGACCGGTCATGTCGGGGCCGTGGGTGGCTCTGGTCGGCCCTGGTGGGCCCTGGACGGCCGGGCGTGCCGTGGGCGACGCGTGTCGGTGGCCGGCGGCAGGATGGTGCCGTGGTGACGACGTACGCGGTGGTGCAGGCCCCGTTCGGGGCGGTGACGGTCGGGGTGGTCGACGGTGCCGTGACGGACGTCCGGTTCCCGCACGCCGACGGGTCGCCCGCCGCCCCGCCGGACGGGACGCGGGCCGCGCCGGGCGACGACCCGGTGCTCCACGAGGCGGTGCGGCAGCTCGAGGCGTACCTGGCCGGGGAGCGGCGCGACTTCGACCTGCCGCTGCGCTACCGCGGCAGCCCCTTCCGGCAGCGGGTGTGGGAGGGCCTGCGGGCCGTGCCGTACGGCACGACGGCCACGTACGGCGCGTTGGCCACGTCGCTCGGGCTGGACCCGCGCACCACCGCCCGCGCGGTCGGCGCGGCCAACGGCGCCAACCACCTGCCGATCGTCGTGCCCTGCCACCGCGTGATCGGGGCGGACGGCACGCTCACCGGCTTCTCCGGCGGGATCGAGCGCAAGCGCGAGCTGCTGGCCCTCGAGGCCCGCGTCGCGTCCGGCGCGGGCACGCTGTTCTGACGGCCCGACCCGGGCGTCGCGGATGCGGACCGCGCAGGTGGGTGCGACCGTGGCACGGGAACGACGGCACCACGAGCGACGGGACGGTGGAGCGGTGCGGGCACTGACGTGGCAGGGACGTGAGCAGGTACGGGTCGAGGACGTCCCGGACCCGCGCATCGAGGAGCCGACCGACGCGGTGATCCGTGTGACGTCGACCGCCGTCTGCGGCTCGGACCTGCACCTCTACTCGGTGCTCGGGGCCTTCCTCCAGCCGGGGGACGTGCTCGGCCACGAGGCGATGGGCGTCGTCGAGGAGGTGGGGGCCGAGGCGGGCACGCGCCTGCGGGTCGGTGACCGGGTCGTCGTCCCCTTCGGCATCGCCTGCGGCACCTGCCACATGTGCGCGCTCGGGCTGCAGAGCCAGTGCGAGACGACGCAGGTGCGCAGCACCGGCAAGGGCGCCGCGCTGTTCGGGTACACGTCCCTGTACGGCAGCGTCCCCGGCGGCCAGGCGCAGTACCTGCGGGTGCCGCAGGCGCAGTACGGCCCGGTCGTCGTGCCCGACGACGGCCGCCCCGACGAGACGTACCTCTACCTGTCCGACGTGCTGCCCACCGCGTGGCAGGCCGTCGAGTACGCGGACGTGCCGCCCGGCGGCACCGTCGTGGTCGTCGGCCTCGGCCCGGTGGGGCAGATGGCGGCGCGGATCGCGCTGCACCGCGGCGCCGAGCGCGTCATCGGCGTCGACATCGTCGCGGAGCGGCTGCTCATGGCCTCACGGCACGGCGTGGACGTCATCGACGCGGCACGCACCGACGACGTGGTCGCCGCGGTGCGGGACCGCACGCACGGCCGCGGGGCGGACGCCGTCGTCGAGGCCGTCGGGATGGAGGCGCACGGGTCGCCGCTGGCCGCCGCAGGTCAGCGCGCGGCAGCGTTCCTGCCCGACACGCTGGCGCGCCCCCTCATCGAGAAGGCGGCCGTGGACCGCATGGCCGCGCTGCACACCGCGATCGCCGTGGCCCGGCGCGGGGCGACGGTCTCCGTCGTCGGCGTGTACGGCGGTGCGCTCGACCCGATCCCGATGATGGACGTCTTCGACCGTCAGCTCACCCTGCGGTTCGGTCAGGCGAACGTGCGGCGCTGGTACGACGACCTGCTGCCCCTGGTGACCGACCCCGCCGACCCGCTCGCCGTGGCCGACCTGCGCACGCACCGGGTGCCGCTCGAGCAGGCGCCGCAGGCGTACGACGTGTTCCAGCGCAAGGCCGACGGGTGCATCAAGGTCGTCCTGGACCCCGCCGCGTGACCGCCCGCACCGACCCCCGGGGGTCCCGGTGAGGGTCGTCGTCGTCGGGGCCAGCGGCAACGTCGGCACGGCCGTCCTGCGCCGCCTCGCGCAGGACACGACCGTGACGTCGGTCGTGGCGGTGGCGCGGCGCACGCCCCGGCAGCCCCCGCCCCCGCCGTACGACGTCGCGACGTGGGTGTCGTGCGACATCGGCGCCCACGACGCGGACACCGGGGTCGGTGACGCGCTCGCGGCCGCCTTCGCCGGGGCGGACGCGGTCGTGCACCTCGCGTGGGCCATCCAGCCCAGCCACGACCGCCACCGGCTGCGGGCGACCAACGTCGTGGGCTCCCGGCGTGTCGTGCAGGCGGTCGCCCGGGCGGGGGTGCCGCACCTGGTCGTCGCGTCGTCCGTGGGCGCGTACTCGCCGTCCCCGGGGGACACGCCCCGCGACGAGTCCTGGCCGACGGACGGCGTCCGCTCGTCGTCCTACAGCGTGGACAAGGCCACGGTCGAGACCCTGCTGGACCGTGCGGAGGCGTCGACCGGTGCGGTGGTCGCACGGCTGCGCCCCGCGCTGGTGTTCCAGCACGACGCGGGGCACGAGATCACCCGCTACTTCCTCGGCCCGCTGGTCCCCGCACGGCTGCTCGACGGTCGCGTGCCCGTGCTGCCGTGGCCGCGGGGTCTGCGTCTGCAGGCGGTGCACGCCGACGACCTCGCGGACGCGGTCCGCGAGGTGGTCGTGCGGCAGGCGCGCGGTGCGTTCAACCTCGCCGGGCCCGGGATCGTGCGCGGCCCGGACGCCGCCGCGCTGGTGGCCCGGGCGCGCCTGCAGGAGGTCCCTTTCGGAGTCGCACGCGCCGCGGTGGCCGCCGGGTGGCGTGCCCGGGCGGTGCCCGTGGGTCCCGGCTGGCTCGACATGGCGATGGCGGCGCCGGTGCTCGACACCACGCGCGCCGAGCGCGAGCTGGACTGGCGGCCCCGGGTCAGCGGCGTCCAGGCCCTGCACGCGATGGTCAGGGGAGTCGCCGCCGGGGCGGGCACCGCGGGCCCGCCGCTGCGTGCTCGCGGCGGCTGACCCGACCGGGTGCGCGCAGGCCACTCGCACGGCACGCTGGGCCCATGACGTCGCCCGAGACCGCCGAGGTGAGCACCGACCCCGACCGCCACGTCCTGGGCTCCCCGGACGCGCCCGTCACGGTCGTCGAGTACGGCGACCTGGAGTGCCCGTACTGCCGGGACGCCGAGCCGGTGCTGCGCCGGCTCGTCGAGGAGTCCGCCGGGCGCGTGCGCCTGGTCTGGCGGCACCTGCCGCTGTTCCAGGTGCACCCCCACGCGCTGGCCGCGGCGCTCGCGGTCGAGGCCGCGGGCGCCCACGGGCAGTTCTGGGAGATGCAGCGGCTGCTGTTCGCGCACCAGGACGCGTTGACGGACGACGACCTCGCCGGGTACGCCCGGGAGCTGGGGCTGGATCCCGAGGACGTCGTCGGCGAGCCGGCGGACCGCTACGCGCGTGCGGTCCAGGCGGACTACGAGGGCGGCCTGGAGCTCGACGTCCCCGGCACGCCGACGCTGCTCGTCGACGGCGTGCGCTACCGGGGGCCGATCGAGCTCGGCGCCCTGCGCGCGGTCGTCGACGCGGTGTGACGACCGTCGCGCAGCCCGGTCGCGGCGGCGCCCCGCGCGGTGCGCGACGATGAGGGGATGAGCCCCGTGACGTCCGCCGACCCCGCCCACCCGCCGGTCCCGCGCACGGCCCTGGTCACGGGCGCCGGGAGGGGCATCGGCCGTGAGCTCGCCCTGGCGCTCGCGCGCGACGGCTACGCGCTGGGCCTGGTCGGGCGGACGCGCGACCCCCTCGAGGAGGTCGCCGACGAGGTCCGCGCGCTGGGCGCCACGGCGACCGTCGCGGTGGCCGACCTGGTGCAGGCCGCGCAGGTGGCCACCGCGGTGGAGCACGTGCAGGCCGCCCTGGCCGACCACGGCGGGATCGGGCTGCTGGTCAACAACGCCGGCGTCATCGAGCACGCCGAGCTGCCCTTCGCCGCCGACGACGTCGAGGACGTGTGGCGTGTCGTCGAGGTCAACGTCCGCGGCCCGCTGCTCGTCACGCACGCCGTCCTGCCGGGGATGCTCGCGCGCGGCGGCGGACGGGTCCTCAACGTGAACTCGGGGTCGGGGCACCGGGCCCTGACCTCCTACACCGGGTACGCCGTCAGCAAGGGCGCGCTGGCGCGGTTCACCGCGCAGCTGCACCGGCAGTACGCGGACGCCGGCCTGCGGGTGCTGGACCTGGCCCCGGGCGTGGTGGCGACGGGGATGACCGCCGCGATGCCGGTGCACGCGGGACGGACGCGGTGGACGCCCCCGCAGGAGGTGGCCGAGCTGGTGCTCGCGTTCGCGTCCGGTGAGCTGGACGCGTTGTCCGGGCGGTTCGTCCGCGCGGGTGCCGACACGGTCGCCTCGCTGCGGGAGCACGCGGACGACATCGTGGCGGCGGACGCCCGCACGCTGCGCCTGGCGACGTGGGGGCCGGACGACCCGGTGGCGTGACCTGGGCCGCCGCGGGCCCGGGGCGCGTCAGGCCGCCGAGCGCCAGGGCAGGGGCGGCAGCGCGGGGGGCAGCCGCGGGGGCGTGCACAGGGGCAGCCGCTCGCCGAGCCAGCGCAGCAGCGTCGACCCCGCGACGGCCGCGACCAGCGAGCCCGCGAGCACCCCGATCTTCGCGCGCTCGAGCAGCACCGGGTCGTCGAACGCGAGCTGGGCGATGAACAGCGAGATCGTGAACCCGATGCCGGCCAGGACGGCGCCGCCCAGCAGGTGACCCCAGCGCACCAGCCCGGGCAGGTCACCCAGGCCCAGGCGCAGCGCCAGCGTCGCGGCGCCCGTGATGCCCACGGCGTTGCCCAGGACGAGCGCGACGGCCACGCCCACGGTCAGGCGGGACCCGAACGCGTCGGCGAGCGTGGCGGGGTCGAGGCGCACACCGGCGTTGGCGAGCCCGAAGAGCGGGACGACGAGGTACGCGCTCCAGGGGTGCAGGACCCGCTGCAGCCGGTCGCCGGTGGGCACGGCCGCGCGCCCGGCGACCTCTGCGGCATGCTCGCGGTGCGCGCCGCCCTCGGACAGGAAGCGCCGCGCCTGCACCGCGACCTCGTGGCGGCGGCGCTCGTGCGGCACCGACGTCGGCACGAGCAGCCCGACCAGGACGCCCGCGATCGTGGCGTGCACCCCGGACGCGAGGACCGCGACCCACAGCGCCAGGCCCACGACGACGTGCGGCGTGAGGCGCCACACGCCGCGGCGCCGCAGCACCAGCAGCACGACGACCAGGGCGCCGGCGGCGGCGAGCGCGCGCGCGTCGACGTCGTCCGTGTAGAACACGGCCATCGCCGCGATCGCGCCGATGTCGTCGACGATCGCGAGGGTGAGCAGGAAGAGCCGCAGCCGGTCGGGGCAGCGGGGACCGAACAGGGCGAGGACGCCCACGAGGAACGCGGTGTCGGTCGACATGACCACGCCCCACCCGCGGGCGGCCTCCGTGCCGGCGTTGAACGCGAGGAAGACGAGCACGGGGACGAGCAGCCCGCCGAGCGCCCCGAGCGCCGGCACGGCGACGGCGCGCGGGTCCCGCAGCTCGCCGCGGGTCGCCTCCCGGTTGATCTCGAGGCCGACGACGGCGAAGAAGACGGCCATCGCGAGGTCGTTGACCCAGTGCTGCAGGTCGAGCTCGATGCCGACGTCGCCGACGAACACGCCGGCCGGCGTGTGCCACAGCGCCGTGTACGCCTCGCGCCAGGGGGAGTTGGCCCACACGAGGGCGGCGACGGTGGCGACGAGCAGCACGACGGCGCTGCCCGCCTCGGTGGCGAGGAACGCGCGCAGCGCGGGGCCGTGGGCCGCGGTGCGCGTGCCGGTGCGGTGCAGCACGCGCGACATCCGACCGGTGCGCGCGGCGGGGGCGCTCAGCGGGGCCCTCCGGGGGCGGCGGGCGACGTCACGCGGCCCCCGTGCTCACAGAGCGGGGGAGGCCGCATCGGCGGGGACGTGAGCGCCGTGCCCGGCCGCGCGCAGCGCGGTGCGCAGCCGCTCGGCCGCCGCGTCGAGGTCGGCCGCGGGCACGTCGTGGCGGGCGTGGGCGAACGAGAGGCTCGACTCGTCCCAGGCGGGCAGCACGTGCAGGTGCAGGTGCGGCACCTCGAAGCCCGCGACGAGCAGCGCCGCGCGCGGGGCGTCCCACGCCGCCCGCTGCGCGAGCCCGACGGTCTTGGCGACGCCGACGAGGTGGGCGAGCAGGTCGTCGGGGGCGTCGGTGAGCTGCTCGACCTCGGCGCGGGGCACGACGAGCGCGTGGCCGTCGGTGATCGGGGCGATCGTGAGCAGGACGACCGCGCGGTCGTCGGCCCACACGAAGCGTCCGGGGATCTCGCCGTCGATGATGCGGGTGAACAGCGTCGGCATGGACACACGCTAGCGCGTCGCCGCCCGTGGGAGGTCTGAAACGTTTACGCCGACGCCTGCGCCTTGTCCCGGGGCTGTCGACCGCCTAGGAATCGCATGTGCGTCTGCTACCCGTCCCCCTGCCCCCCCGTCCGACGACCACCCACCTGCGGTCCGCCGCCGTCGCCGCGCTCGCGCTGGGACTGCTGACCGCGTGCTCCACCGGCACCGAGCCGCAGACCGGCGTGGCCGCCCCGACCGCCACCGCCGCCGACCCGGCGCCCGACCCGACGATGCTCGAGGACGCCCCCGTCGACATGGTGCCCGCCCCGGCACCCGAGTGCCTGTCCGAGGGTGTCGCCTACGCCACCGTCGGCGAGGGTGACACCGCAGCGTCCATCGCGTGGGCGGGCGCCGGCGAGCGCGGCGTGCTGTTCGCCCCGCCGGTCGACGGCGACGTGTGCCAGTGGTCCGGCGAGCTGGTCCGCCTCGCGGCCGAGGGCTACCTCGTGGCCACGTACGACTGGGGCGCGTCCGGCGAGGCGGGCTTCCGGGCCGCGCTCGACGTGCTGCGTGCCACGGGGGCGGAGCGCGTCGCGTTCGTCGGCGCGTCCGCCGGCGGCACGCTCGCCGCCGGCCTCGCCGACGACCTCGAGGCGGTCGCGGTCGTCGCACTGAGCCCCCCCGCCACGTACGGCGAGGTCGACGCGCGCGCCGAGGTCAGCCAGTTCGCCGGGCCGCTGCAGGTGTTCTCCTCGACCGACGACCCCCAGGTCCCGGCCGCGGACAGCGCCCTGGTCGTCCGCAACGACAGGACGTCGATCGTCACGGAGGTCTCCGGGACGGCCCACGGGATCGAGTTCATGGCCCCGGACGCCGACCACGCCGACCACATCCGCTCGATCATCGACGACGCCCTCACGGAGGGCTTCGGCGAGGGCTGACCCCGCCCGCCCGCGCCGCGACCGTGACGGCCGCCCCGCTCCCGCGGGGCGGCCGTCACGTGTCTCACAGGTAGCGCAGCGGGTCGAACTCCTCGAGCGGGATGATCCGCAGGCGCGGGAGCTGCACGTTGAACGCCGAGACGTCCGACTCCAGGTCGAAGGTCTGCAGACCGCGGGCCGTCAGGCTCGCCAGGGCCTGGCTCGTGAACTCCCGGAACGCCAGCAGGCCGACGCGGCGTCCGGCGTCGACCAGCTGCGCGACCTCGGGGGCGAAGTCGCCGTCGTGGCTGGCGAGCAGGACGTCCCCCTCGCGCGCCGAGATCGCGTCGAGCGTCCGCTTGATGCCGATGTCGACGACCTTCTCGTACGACTCTCCCGACAGCGGGATCGGCACGAACCCGATGGCGGTCAGCGCCTGCACGAAGGACATCGGCAGCGTGCCGTTGGACGCGTTGAGGAAGAACAGCGCCTTGACCGGCTGGTCCCACGTCTGCTGCGCGAAGCTGAGCACACGCTCCCAGCGCGGCCGCTGCTCGGGTGTCGGACGGCCACCGAGGATCGAGGAGCCGAGCGTCGCGTCGATGTTCTCGCCGTCGACCAGCAGGTACGTGGTGCCCGTCTCGCTCATCGCCCCAGCGTAGACGGGGCCGGCCCCGGCGGAGCGACGCGTGGTGACATGATTCCTGCTCGTCGAGGTGCGACGGGGACGACGACGGCGACGCTCGCCGGGGCGAGGGGTGGTCCGATGGTGGTGGAGGGCGGCGCCGGGTCGGACGTCCGGGCGTCCGTGGCCGCGTGGGAGGCGCTCTTCCGTGCCCAGGTGACGCTCGTGCGCCGCTTCGCGCGGCACGACGTCTGGGGCGGGATGAGCATGCGCGAGTACGACGTGCTGTTCACGCTGTCGCAGGCCGAGGGTCGGGCCCTGCGGCTGCGCGAGCTCGCGCAGTCGAGCCTGCTGACCCAGCCCAGCCTGTCGCGGCTCGTCGACAGGCTCGAGGCCGACGGGTGGGTGCGGCGCGGCCCCGTGCCGGGCGACCGTCGCGGCAAGGCGGTCCACCTCACAGCCGCGGGGCTGCGTCGGCAGCGGGAGATCGGGCGTCGCCACGCCCGGTCCATCGACGCGCTCGTCGGTGGCGCGCTCGACGCGGACGAGCTCGCGACGCTCGAACGGCTGTGCACCCGGCTGCGTCTGGCGCAGCGCGACCTGCCCGATCCCGTGCCGCTGACCGCCGACGACCCGTCCGACGGCTGACGTCCGCGCCCGCCCGGGGACCTCCGGCCCACGAGATGCCCGAGCCCCGCGACCACGATGGGACCCGGAGGGCACCGGGCCCGACGGCGAGGGAGGGACGATGCGCATCCTGCTGGCGGTGGCGTCGCGCCACCACGGGACGTGGGAGATCGGCGAGGTGATCGCGCGGCGTTTGCGCGAGCGCGGGCACGACGTCGACCAGCGGGCACCGGAGGACGTGCCGACGGTCGCGGGTCATGACGCGGTCGTGATCGGCTCCGCCGTCTACACCGCGCACTGGCTGCCCGCCGCGCGCGAGCTCGCCGACCGGTGCGCCGAGGAGCTGCGCACCCGGCCGGTGTGGACGTTCTCGTCCGGCCTGGCCACGCAGCCCGCCAACTCCGCGAACTCCCCGCTGGAGGTCGCCGCACTGCGCGAGCGCATCGGGGCGCGTGCCCACCGCAGCTTCCGCGGCCGGCTCGACCGCTCCGTCCTGTCGTTCACCGAGCGGGCGATCATCGCCGGTGGCCGGGCACGCGAGGGCGATCACCGGGACATGGCGGCCGTCACGGCCTGGGCCGACGAGATCGCCGACGCCCTCGCCGCCGTGCCGCCGGAGCACCGGTCCGCGGCTGCGTCGCGGCCCGCCGTCGGGACGCGGCTGCGCTGAGCGCCCGACGCCGGGGGAGCTCAGGAGACCCGCAGCGTCCGTTCACGCTGCCGGCGCAGCGCCCGCAGCTCGGCGGCCGCGGCCACCATCGTCGGGCGCTGGGCCGGCTCGGACCGCGTCATCGCACGCAGCAGCGCGGCGAAGTCGCGATCGACGTCGTCGGCGATCTGCGGGCCGTGCAGCAGCCTGGCCAGGGACGCCGTCAGGGGGTCGCCCGGGTACGCACGGCGCCCGGTCAGGCACTCCAGGAGCACCAGACCGAGCGAGTAGACGTCGCTGGCCGGCCCGGCGGGCTCGCCGAGCGCCTGCTCGGGGCTCTGGTAGCTCGCCGTCGCGCGGTCGTCGGCGCGGCTCGCGGGCGGGGCGGCGCCGGACGCCGCGATCCCGAAGTCCGCGAGCACCACCGGCAGGATCGGGGCGTCGCGCCGGCCCGAGGCAGGCGTCGTGTCCGCCACCAGCACGTTGGAGGGCTTCACGTCACGGTGGATGACGCCCGCGCGGTGCGCGTGGGCCAGTCCCTGGGCGAGCTGGTGCCCGACGTCGGCGGTCGTGCCGGCGTCGAGCGGACCGTCCGCGACGAGCTCGCGCAGGTTGCGGCCCTCGACGAGCTCCATGACGAGGAAGGCCACGGGGCCGGTCCCGGGCGCCACGTCCGCCCCGACGTCCAGCAGCGCGACGAGCGAGGGGTGGGAGAGGTCGGCCAGGACGCGCGCCTCCTGGGCGTAGCGGCGCACCTGCGCGGGATCGGCGCCGGAGAGCCGGAACAGCTTGATGGCGACGGGCCTGTCGAGCCGTGTGTCGATGGCCCGGTGGACCTGCGCCGAGCCGCCCTCGCCCAGCCGGTCGCCGAGCACGTAGCGGCGCGCCAGCTCGGGCGCCGCATGCCGTCCGGCACGCGTCACGGCTTCCTCATCGGTCGGGCTCCGGTCCTCTCGTGTCCCGGCGCGCAGGAGATCGCGCCAGATCGACGGTAGGGCCGGGAACGTGCCCCCGCACCCCGAGCCACCCGACCGGGTGACCACCGCCGTGCGGAGGTGACACCGTGTCGCGACAACGTCACGTCGCCGACACCCGTCGTGGCCGGGCGGTACGCGGGTCCAGTGGGATGATCGGACCGTGCCTCCCGTGACGCCCCCCACCACCGACCAGCCCGTGGACCCGTCGGCCGGCCTGGCGCCCTACGACGCCGTCCTGCTGTTCTCGTTCGGCGGTCCCAACGGACCCGACGACGTGATGCCGTTCCTGCGCAACGTCACCGCCGGCAAGAACATCCCGGACGAGCGCCTGGCCGAGGTCGCCGAGCACTACCACCACTTCGGCGGACGCAGCCCCATCAACGAGCAGAACCTCGCCCTGCGGGCCGCGCTCGAGGCCGAGCTGCGCCGCCGCGGCCTCGACCTGCCGGTGGTGTGGGGCAACCGGAACTGGGAGCCGTACACGCGCGACGCGCTGGCCGAGGCGCGCGCCCTCGGTGCCCAGCGGGTCGTGGCCCTCGTCACGTCGGCGTACTCGTCGTACTCCGGCTGCCGGCAGTACCGCGAGAACCTGTGGACGGCCCTGGAGGAGATCTCCCCGACCGGCGACGGCGAGCCGCTCGTCGTGGACAAGGTGCGGTCCTACTTCAACCACCCGGGGTTCGTCCGGGCCAACGTCGACGCGGTGGTCGAGGCGTACGCGGGGGTGCCCGCGGACGCCGCGTGGCCCCGCCTGGTGTTCGTCACCCACTCGATCCCCGACACGATGGAGGCCGCGTCCGTGGTCGCCGGCGCGTCCTACCGCGAGCAGCACCTGGACGTCGCCGAGACGGTCGCGACCGCTGCCGGGCAGCGGCTCGGCCGCCCCGTCGAGTGGGACCTGGCGTACTGCTCACGCTCCGGCCCGCCCAGCCAGCCGTGGCTGGAGCCCGACGTCAACGACCACCTGACGGCGCTCGCCGCGGCCGGCACCACGTCCGTGGTGCTGTCGCCGATCGGGTTCGTCTCCGACCACATGGAGGTCGCGTTCGACCTCGACACCGAGGCGCTCGCGACCGCCCAGGAGCTGGACATGACCGCGGTGCGGGCCGACTCCGTCGGGGTGCGCGAGCCGTTCGTGCGCGGCCTGGCCGACCTGCTGCTCGAGCGCGCGGCCATCGCGCGCGCCGACGACGCGGGCGTGCCGCGCCCGGCCCAGGCGACCGAGGGCGGCCTGCCGCCGTTCCGGTCGGTCTGCTTCCCGGGCTGCTGCCGCATGCGCGACGGCGTCGACTCCGGCCGGCCGGCCGCCTGCTCGACCGACCCCTGGTCCTGACGCACCCCCGCACCGCCCCGACCCACCTGCCGACGGAGCCCCCGTGACCACGCCCGCCACCACGCCCGACGCCGACGCCCTCAACTCGACGATCCGCTACACCATGTGGTCCGTCTTCGCCGTCGACGGTCCGCTGCCCGCCGACGACGACGCCCGCGCCGAGGTGGTCGCCGACGCCCTGCGTGCCGTCGCCGCCGACGACGGGCTCGTCGTGCGGGGCTGGTACGACGTCGCCGGCCTGCGTGCCGACGCCGACCTCATGGTCTGGTGGCACGCGGAGACCGTCGAGCAGGTGCAGGGCGCCTACCACCGTCTGCGGGCCAGCGCGCTCGGCGCGGTCCTGACCCCGGTGTGGTCGGTCGTCGGGCTGCACCGCCCGGCGGAGTTCAACCGCGCCCACGTCCCGGCGTTCCTCGCGGGGGAGCCGGCGGGCGACTACATGTGCGTCTACCCGTTCGTCCGCTCCTACGAGTGGTACGTGCTGCCCGACGACGAGCGGCGCCACATGCTCCACGAGCACGGCGCCGCCGCACGCGACTACGCCGACGTGCGCGCCAACACGGTGGCGTCGTTCGCCCTGGGGGACTACGAGTGGCTGCTGGCCTTCGAGGCCACCGAGCTGCACCGCATCGTCGACCTCATGCGCGACCTGCGTGCGACGCAGGCCCGCCTGCACGTGCGCGAGGAGGTGCCCTTCTACACGGGCCCGCGCGTGGAGCTCGCGGACTGGGTGCAGCGTCTGCCGCGCGCCTGAGCCTGCAGGTGTCATGATCGAGCATGCGCGACGACGGGCACGACCAGCCGACCTCCGTTGATCCCTCGGGTGCTGTCCCCGACGTGCCGTGGTTGCACGGCACGTGGCGCGTGCTGCGCGTCGACGGTGCCGACCTCGCCGACGGTCTGCAGGAGCCCCCGTGGCTCACGTTCGACGGTGACGGCGTCGTCTTCGGGTACGCCGGCGTGAACCGCGTGCGCGGGACGTGGCAGCTCACGGACGGGACGCTGGCCTTCGGTCCGGTGGTGGCCACGCTCATGGCCGGTCCGCCCGCCGCCACGGCCACCGAGCGCGCCGTGCTCGGCCTGCTGCAGGAGGGCGGCGTGGTCACGCCCGGGGACGACGCCTTCGCGGTGCGCGGTCCCGGCGGGCGCACCGCCGAGCTCGTGCGCGCGCCCGCCGACACCGGTGACCCGGTCCACGTGGACGGGGAGCCGCACGTGCTGCTCTGAGGCGCGGGCCGTGGCGGGCCGCCGCCCTCAGGGGTACAGGCCGCGGATGAGGTGGGCCTCCGCGACGCGTCGGACCCCGATCGTCATCGCGGCCTCCCGCAGGGTGACGGACTCCGCGCGCGCGAGGTCGGCGACGGCCTCGTGGCTCGCGAGCATGCGGTGCTCGAGCCGGTCGGCGATCTCCCGCTCGGTCCACCAGTACGCCTGGTTGGCCTGCACCCACTCGAAGTAGCTGACGACGACGCCCCCGGCGTTGGCGAGGATGTCGGGCACCACGACGACCCCGCGCTCGGCCAGCACACGGTCACCCTCGCTCGTGGTGGGGCCGTTGGCGCCCTCGACGACCCAGCGCGCCTTGACGTGACCGGCCGTCTCGCCGTCCAGCACCCCCTCCACGGCGGCCGGCACGAGCACGTCCACGTCGAGGGCCAGCAGGTCGTCGTTGCTGACCGCGTCGGCGTCCGCGAACCCGGTGACCGAGCCGGTCCTCGTCACGTGCTCGATCAGGGCCGTGACGTCGAGCCCGTCGGCGCGGCGCACCCCCCCGTGCTCGTCGCTGACGGCCACGACGCGGGTGCCGGCCTCGTGCAGCAGGCGGGCAGCGTGCGACCCGACCTTGCCGAAGCCCTGCACGGCCGCCGTGACCTCGGCCAGCTCCACGCCATCGGCGCGCAGGGCAGCCCGCGCCGTGTGGACCACGCCCTGCGAGGTGGCCGTGGGACGTCCCAGCGACCCGCCGACCGCCAGCGGCTTGCCCGTCGTGACCGCCGGGATCGTGAACCCGCGGTTGACCGAGTACGTGTCCATGACCCAGGCCATCGTCTGCTCGTTGGTCCCGATGTCGGGGGCCATGATGTCCCGCTCGGGCCCGATGATCGGCATGATCTCGCTGGTGTAGCGCCGGGTGACGCGTTCGAGCTCGGCGGCCGAGTGGGCGTGCGGGTCGATCGTGACGCCCCCCTTGGCGCCCCCGTACGGCACGTCGACGACCGCGCACTTCCAGGTCATCCACATCGCGAGGGCACGGACCTCGTCGAGGTCGACGCCCGGGGCGTAGCGCAGGCCGCCCTTGCCGGGGCCGCGCGAGATGTTGTGCTGCACGCGGTACCCGGTGCACACCTGCACCGCGCCGTCGTCCCGGCGCAGCGGGACGGCGACGCGCAGCTCGCGTCGTGGCGTCGCGAGCACCTCGTGGAGGCCGGCGTCGTAGCCGAGGATCTCGACCGCACGCGCGAGCTGGGCCTGCGCGGTGGCCAGGGGCGCGGCCCCGGGGTCGGGGTGGACCGGTGAGCCGGGGGACGGGGAGGAGGTGGCGTGACCCATGCCTCACCCTGGCACGTCGGCCGGGCGGGCACCCGTCAGCAGAGGCGGATGTCCGTGACCCACCGGACGACGTTGCCCCCGAGGTGCCGGCTGTGCCGCGCGGGCACCAGCACGCACATCCCGAGCGTGCCGTCCGAGTACAGCGGCGCGACGAACAGGTTGCCGGGGCGGCAGTTGATCACGCGGGCGGACCAGGGCGACGGGAACGTCAGGTAGTACGAGGAGAGGTAGGCGCACCAGGCGTCCTCGTCCTCGATCGTCGCCAGCGGGCCCTGCGCCGTCCCGCGGGGCAGCGGCGGTGACGGAGCGGGCTGGGCCGCCTGCTCGACCGTGGGTGCCGTTCCTGGCGCGACGCCGGCTGTCGCGGCGGTCGGCAAGGCGATCGCGACGAGCATGACGGCTGCCAGGGCGCTCGCGGCCCGCCGTGTGCGGCGCCGCCGGCGCTCGAGGTCCGCCCGCTCGTGCCGCGTGGTCGGGAGTGTGGGGTGCCGTGAGGTGGTGGGGGTGCGGCGCACGGCGTCTCCTCTCGGCCCGGGGGCCGCCGTCGGGGACGCCGCACCCCGTCGTGCGGCGTCGCGACAACCCTGGCGCGAGGCCGTGCGCCTGTCAAGGCGTGCCCACACTCTGTCAGTGGCCCGTCTTGCTGGACCGGCGACGGTCAGGCGGAGGCGCGCACCACCAGCTCGGGCGCGAAGATCAGCGGCTCCGCGTTGGGGCCCCCGTGCAGCTGGTCGAGCAGCCGGGCGCCCGCGGCGCGGGCCATCGCCACGACGGGCTGGATGACGCTGGTGAGGGGAGGCGTCGTCGACGCGGCGACCCCCAGGTTGTCGTAGCCGACGATCGCCACGTCGCCGGGGACCTCGCGGCCGAGCTCCGCCAGCACGCCGAGCGCTCCGGTGGCCATGAGGTCCGAGGCGATGAAGATGCCGTCCACGTCGGGGAACTGCGTCAGCAGCTCCCGCGCGGCGCGCGCGCCGGACGTGATGGTGAAGTCGCCGTGCACGACGGCCTCCTGGTCCAGGCCCGAGGCCTGCATCGCCTGTCGCCACCCGGCGAGGCGGTCGATCCCCGCGGACATGTCCTGGGGTCCGGCGATCGTGGCGATCCGACGGCAGCCGCGGTCGATGAGGTGCTGCGTCGCGATCCGTCCACCCTCGGTGTTGTCGGTGTCCACGTACTGCACGTCCTCGTCGGACGCGGACAGCGGGCGACCGACGAACACGTTGGGGACGCGCGAGGCGAGCAGCGCCCGGTCGAGCTCGTCGTCCCGGTGGTGCGACACCACGATGGCGCCGTCCACGTGCCCGTTGCGCAGGTAGCGGATCGTCCGCTCGCTCTCACCCGGTCGCGCGATGACCAGGACGACCTGGATGTCGGAGTCGGCGAGCGAGGTGCTCAGGCCGTTGAGGGTGCCGGCGAAGAAGGGGTCCGACAGGACGCGCTCGTCGGGCTCCGGCACGACCAGCGCGATCGAGTCGGTCCGGCGTGTCACGAGCGAGCGTGCGGCACGGTTGGGGGTGTACCCGAGGTCGGCGACGGCGGCCTCGACGGCCGAGAGGGCCTCGGGGGAGACGCGGAGCCCACCGTTGATCGCGCGGGACGCCGTCGAGCGCGAGACGCCTGCCCGCTCCGCGACCTGCTCGAGCGTGGGCGCGGCGGGCCGTGACGGGTCCGTGCGCGTCGAGAAGTTGTCGACCACCGTTGGTCATCCCCTCTGTGGCTGCACTCGGGCAGCGTGATGGTTCTCCTGGCCTTGGTCCGCGCGCCGCACGACGCGAGGGTACCTGCGGAGCCGCTCCGTCCCGGGGTCGGGCGCCCGCGTGGCGGGCGCCCGACCAGGTGCGACGAGCGGATCAGCCCTTGACGGCGCCCGCCATGATGCCGGCGACGAGCTGGCGACCTGCGACCACGAACAGCAGCAGGAGCGGGATCGCGGACAGCACGACACCCGCCATGATCAAGGACATGTCCTTGAAGTAGGACGCCTGCAGCAGCTGCAGCGCGACCGGGAGCGTCGGGTTGCTCGAGCCCAGGACGATGAACGGCCAGAAGAAGTTCGTCCACGACCCGACGAAGGCGAACAGACCGAGCATGATCGCCGCCGGTCGGGCCGCCGGCAGTGCGATGCTCCAGAACGTGCGGATCATCGACGCACCGTCGACCCGGGCCGCCTCGATCAGCTCGTAGGGGAGCGCGGACTCCAGGTACTGCGTCATCCAGAAGACACCGAAGGCCGTGACCAGGCCCGGCACGATGACGGCGACGAGCTTGCTGAGCCAGCCGAGCTCGGCCATGACGATGAACAGCGGGACGATGCCCAGCTGCGTCGGGACCGCCGTGGTGGCGATGACGAACAGCAGCAGGCCGTTGCGCCCACGGAACCGCAGCTTCGCGAACGAGAACCCGGCGAGCGTCGAGAAGAGCACCACGGACGCCGAGGTCGTGACCGCGACGATGATCGAGTTCGTCAGAGCCTTCCAGAAGTTGATGTTCGCAGACAGCACCTCGTTGACGTTCGCGAGGAAGTTGCCGCCCGGGATCAGCGACGGGATCGGGTTCTGCGCGATCGTCGCCGAGTCCGAGCTCGCGAGCAGGAAGGCGTAGTAGATGGGCGAGACGAAGACGACGATCGCGAGGGTGAGGAACAGGTACGTGACCCAGCCGGGGCGTCGCTCCGACCCGTAGCCCCGCGAGCGGTTGGCCGCACGGGCCGCGCTGGCGCCGGCGGTCTGCCGGATGAAGGGGACCGAGGGCGCGCTCATCGCTTGACCTTCTTCCGTCGTGGTTCCTTCGGAGTCGACTCGGACGCGATGCGGCGGGTGAGCCAGAAGTTGAGCATGCCGACGGCGAGGATGATGAGGAACAGCACCCACGCCACGGCGGCCGCTCGGCCGAAGCTCTTGGAGTTCCCGAAGCCGAGCTCGTAGATGTACATCGTCACGGTCATCCACTGCCGACCGGGGCCGCCCTGACCGAGCTGGTCGAACATGCGCGGCTCGTCGAAGATCTGCAGTCCACCGATCGTCGAGGTGATGACGACGAAGATCAGGGTGGGGCGGATCTGCGGGATGGTGATCGAGAAGAACTGCCGCACGCGCGTCGCACCGTCGATGACCGCGGCCTCGTAGAGCTCGCGGGGGACGGCCTGCATGGCGGCGAGCAGGATGAGGGTGTTGTAGCCGGTCCACCGGAAGTTGACCATGGTGGCGACCGCGAAGTGGGACGGGAGCACCGCTCCGTGCCACTTGATGGGGTCGACGCCGAAGAACCCGAGGACGGCGTTCGCCAGACCGGACTGGTCGGCGAAGACCTTGCCGAAGATCAGCGAGACGGCGACGGGGGCGACGACGTAGGGCACGAGCACGCCCATCCGCCAGAACGTCCGGGCCCGCAGGTTCGCGTCGAGCAGGGCCGCGAGGACGATCGCGATCATGAGCTGGGGGATCGTCGACAGCAGGAAGATGCTGAAGGTGTTGCGCAGGCCCTTCCAGAAGTTCGGCTCCTGGAACACGAAGGCGAAGTTGTCGAAGCCGACGAAGTCGCCCTGCCCGCCGAGCAGGTGCCAGTCGTACACCGAGACGTACGCGGTGTATGCCAGGGGGAACAGGCCGGTGAGCGCGAACAGGATGAAGAAGGGCGAGATGTACAGGTAGGGCGAGACCTTGACGTCCCAGCGGCCCAGCGTCTGGCTGAAGCCGACACGGCGCGGGTCGCGCGGGGAGTCAGGCAGCCGGCGCCCGGCGCGCGGCTGCGTGGTCGAGGTGGCCATGGGGGTCCTCCGGAGACTCAGGGGAGACGCGCTCGGGGCCGGGCCGGTGGCGGTCGCCACCGACCCGGCCCCGAGTGTTCAGGTCAGGTCAGGTCAGCCGAGACCCTCGACCACCCCGACGAAGGTCTGCCACTGAGCGGCCGGGTCGGCGCCGTTGACGTCGACCTCGACGATCGCGTTGGAGATCGCGTCCTGGATCGTGAAGTACTGCGGGCCCTTGAAGGGCACGACGACGTCCAGCGCGCGGTTGGCGAGGATCTCGCCGACCGGGGCGTTGTTGAAGAACTCGTTGGTCGCCGACTTGATCTCGTCGGACTCGAGCGCCTCGACCTGGCTCGGGAACGTGCCCTTGTTCTGGAACGCCTCGATCTGCTGCTCGGGCGCGGTCAGCCACGCGGCGAGGTCCTTGGCGGCCTCGACGTTCGCGCCCTGCGTCGGGACGGTCAGGAACGAGCCACCCCAGTTGCCGGAGCCGCCGGGGAAGACGTCGGCCAGGTCCCAGCCGGTGACGCCGGCCGCGTTGCCCTCGATGACGCCGAGCATCCAGCCCGGGGCGAGCATGACGGCGAAGCCGTCCGTCTGGAACGAGTTCGTCCAGTCGTCGCTCCACTGGCTGAAGTGCGCGGACAGGTTGTCCGTGACCGCAGCGGTCGTGACCTGGGTGTACATCTCCTCGATGCGCGGGTTGTCCAGCGCGATGACGTCACCGGTGTCGGGGTCCTCGTAGGCCGCCTCCTCCTGGTTGACCATGCCCTGGTAGATGGCGCTGGCCGAGTCGAAGAACGGCTTGCCCGTGGTGGAGGTGTACTGCTTGCCGACCTCGAAGAAGCCCTCCCACGTGGCGGAGTCGCCACCGAAGAGCTCGGCGACGGCCTCACGGTCGGACGGCAGACCGGCGGCCTCGAACAGGTCGGCGCGGTAGGCGATGCCCTCCGGGCCGATGTCCGTGCCGTAGCCGATGAGCTTGCCGTCGGGCGTCGTCGCCTGCGCGACCTTCCAGTCGAGCCAGCGGCCCTCGACGTCGGGGGAGGACAGGTCCTCGAAGTAGTCCGGGTACTGCAGCAGCTCGGGCAGCCAGTCGACCTCGATGGCCTCGATGTCCGAGGTGCCCGAGCCGGCGGCGAGCCGCGTGTTGAGGTTCTCGCGCGCCTCGTTCGACGTCGCGGCGACCTTCTGCTCGATCGTGATGCCCGGGTTCTCCGCCTCGTAGCGGTCGAACATCTCGTCGGTGTAGCCGAACTCGTTGAAGGTGGCGACCGTGAGGGTGATGTTCCCGCCGTCCGCGGTCTCGTCACCCTCGCCTGCGTCGTCGCTCGAGGAGCAGGCGGTGGCGACGAGGGCGATGCTCGTCACACCTGCTGCGAGCGCCCACGCCTTGCGTGTGGTCTTGCGCACAATGACTCCCTTGTCAGTCGGACGGCTACGTCGCCGTACATCTTGTCCGCGTCCTGCCCGGCAGCCGTTCCCGGCTGGATCGGGTGTCGCGCGGTGGGGCTGTCGGGCCCCGGCGCGGGTGCACTCCTCGGACCGTGTCGCGGGAGCGTTCCCATGCACTGCGGGACACCTTCGTCCCGGAGATGGTCGGGTGTCAAGGAGGGGGAGGCGCGGTCGGGTGGTGGTAGCGGTTCCACACCGACGTCGCTGCAGGTCAGCGCGATTTCCCACGCCTCCCACGTTATCCAATCGTTACTGCTCGGAGACCTCCCCGTGCCCCCATACGGGCGAAGGTGTCGGCGGTACGGTGCGGGGTCGCCGGGGGGACGTCCCACCCGGGACGAAAGGTGAGGAAGTGGACGTGGGGGGGCCGCGACCCCGCGGCGACCGGTCAACCGCGCGCGGTGCCGGCCCCGTCGGCCCGGTCGCCGGCCAGCCAGCGCGCGGCGACCGCCTGCTCCTCGAGCAGGGCGGCCCGGACGGCCGAGCCCGCCGCCTCCTCCACCGCGCCCCCGAACAGCGGCACGGCGGCACGGACCTCCCCGTCGTAGACGACCTGCGACGCGTCCGGTCCCACGACGCTCAGCGTCGTCCGGCCGGTGAGCCGCACCGGGGCCCCGGCGATCTCCACCACGACGGTCCCGGCACGGGAGCCGTCGGGGGCGGGCGCCTCCCACGCCTCGACCTGACGGACGTCGATCCGGTCGCCGACGAACGCGCGCAGGTGGGCCGGGATCTGCTCGGTGGGCAGGGCGCGCCGCGTCGTCACCGTGAAGGCGGCGGTGGCGTCGCCCGTGACGTCCACCTGCTGCTCGACGGCGCCGGTGGCACGGACCTTGGCGTGGACGTACGCCGGGTCGGCCAGCAGGAGGGCGGCACCGTGCACGTCGGTGGGCAGGTCGATCGTCACGTGCAGCTGCACCGCAGGACCCCCGGGGATGTGTGCTCCCGGGTCCGCGCGGCCGCGCGGACCCGTGACGGGGCCGCGCCCGCGAGGACCTCGTCGTCGTCGAGCGTAGCCGTCGCTGCGTACCCTGGGCGGGTGTCCACGCTGAGCGACCTCGTCACGCGTCACGGTGCGCTCGACGCCGCCGACCTGGAGTGGCTCCACCTCCTGGTGGGCGACTGGCAGGTCGTGTCCGACCTGGCGTTCGCCGACCTCGTGCTGTGGCTCCCCACCGCCGACGGCGACTTCATCGCGGTGGCGCAGTGCCGTCCGTCGACGGGGGCGACCGTGCACTACGACGACGTCGTGGGCTCGCGTCCGCCCGAGGGGCAGGTGTCCCAGCTGCGCCGGGCGCTCGAGGAGCAGGCGCCGCAGCGGTCGCGCGAGCCCCGCTGGTTCGGGTCCTACGCCGTGCGCGAGGAGGCCGTGCCGGTCGTCCGCGGCGGCAGGTCGATCGCCGTGCTGGCCCGCCAGACCAACCTCGGAGGGGCGCGCACGCCCTCGCGCCTCGAGCTGAACTACGTCGAGGCGGCCGACGACCTCGTCGGCATGGTCGCGCGCGGCGAGTTCCCCGCCCCCGACGCGCCCACCGGGCCGCGGCGCGGTGCACCGCGTGTGGGCGACGGCCTGGTGCGGCTCAACGGGGAGGGCGAGGTGCTCTACGCCAGCCCCAACGCCCTGTCGTGCTTCCACCGCCTGGGGGCGCTCGGCGACCTCGTCGGCAGGTCGCTCATCGAGGTCACCTCCGACCTCATCGAGCAGAACGCGACCGTGGACGAGTCGATGCCGCTGGTGCTCATGGGCCGGGCGCCGTGGCGCGTGGACGTGGAGGCGCGCGGCGTGGCCCTCTCGCTGCGCGCCGTCCCGCTGACCGAGCGGGGTCAGCGCACGGGTGCGGTGCTGCTGTGCCGTGACGTCTCGGAGCTCCGGCGCCGCGAGCGCGAGCTCATCACCAAGGACGCCACCATCCGGGAGATCCACCACCGGGTGAAGAACAACCTGCAGACCGTGGCGGCCCTGCTGCGGCTGCAGTCGCGGCGCATGAGCTCGCCCGAGGCGCGCGACGCCCTCGGTGAGGCCATGCGGCGCGTCGCGACGATCGCCCTGGTCCACGAGACCCTCTCGCAGACGCTCGACGAGAGCGTGCCGTTCGACGACCTGGTGGGACGGAGCCTGCGCCTCGCGGCGGACGTCGCGACCGCCGGCGCGCACGTGCGGACCACGGTCCGCGGGTCGTTCGGTGCCGTCCCGGCCGAGGACGCGACCGCGCTCGCGCTGATCCTCACCGAGCTGGTGACGAACGCGGTCGAGCACGGGCTGGCCGGCCGTGAGCACGGGACGGTCGAGATCGTCGTCGAGCGGGACGGCAACCAGCTGCGCGTCGAGGTCGTCGACGACGGCGCCGGCGTCCCGGACGGCAAGGGCGCGGGGACGGGCCTGGGGACGCAGATCGTCTCGACCCTCGTGCGCAACGAGCTCGGCGGCTCGATCGCGTGGCGAGGGCGCGAGGGCGGCGGCACGTCCGTGGTCATCGAGGCCCAGCTGCGCCAGGGCAGGGACGCGGCGACCGTCGCGTGACGTGCGGGTGACGGCGGCCACGGCGGGCTGACGGTCGGCGCGCCCGGGCCGGGACGACGAGAGGGCCGCCCGGACGGGCGGCCCTCTCGTGGGTGGTCGACGGTCGTCGGCGGTGCTGCGTGCCGGACGGGCCGCTGCTCAGCCGGCGCGGCGCTGGCGCGCGGTGCGGCGCTTGAGCGCCCGGCGCTCGTCCTCGGACAGCCCGCCCCACACGCCGGCGTCCTGGCCGGTCTCGATGGCCCACTTGAGGCAGGTGTCGACGACGTCGCAGCGACGGCAGACGGCCTTCGCCTCCTCGATCTGCTGCAGCGCGGGGCCCGTGTTGCCGATCGGGAAGAACAGCTCGGGGTCCTCGTCGAGGCAGGCTGCGCGGTGACGCCAATCCATGGGGCTCTCCTTGGCACACGCATGCCGGCGCGCCGGGAGGCGCGCACGCGGCAGTGCATGGGATCAGTGGTGGGGGGGAACGTGCTGCACCAAGCGTCACACCGGACAGGTCGGCGCACAAGGGTTACGGCAACGTTTCATGTCAGTAACGACTGAGGCGTTGATCACATCGCAGGCTCCTCCGTCCGACTCGTGCCGTCTTGCGTCCCGGGTCCGGTTCGCGGGCCTGGGCCGAACGTCCAGGTCAGGACGTCCTCGTGCAGGCTAGGCCGCTGACCTGGGAGATCACTGTGCGTCGCGTCGTCGCGCGCGGCACGGCGCGCCGGTCGGCACCTGTGCGCGCCGGCGGCGTGACGGGGCTCACGCGGCAGCGGCGGCGCCGTGCGAGCCTGCCGGCGTGCCACGACGTGGTCAGGGACGGGTGCCATCTCTGGTATGGGTCCAGCGGCGCGGCGTGTCGCGGCCGCGCGGGCCGTCGCCGTGCCGCCCGCCTAGGGTCGTGCCATGACCCGTCCGCCTGTCGCACCCGAGCCGGAGGGCGGCTCGACCGCCGCCCGGCCCCCTGCCGGTGACACCGGTCGGCCGCCGCTGCTCGACGTGGCGTGCGCGCTGGTGCTCCTCGAGTCCGTCGCCCTGCTGGCCGTGGCGGTCGCCGGCGTGCGCGACCTCGTCCGTGGCGCCGAGGTCGGGCCCGTCCTCTTCCTCGTCGTCCTCGCGCTCGGTGCCGCGCTGCTCCTCGCCGGGGCGGTTCGCGCCCTGTGGTCCGGGCGCCGGTGGGGCCGCGGACCGGTGCTCACGGCCCAGATCATGCTCGTGGTGACCGCCGTGACGTGGTGGGGCGCCGGTGGCGGACCCGTGGCGCTGGTCCCCGTCGTCGCGGCGCTGGTGGTCGTCGTGGCACTCCTGAGCCCGCGCGTCGTGGCCGTCACCTCCGGACGCTCCGACGCCGTGTCCTGACCCGCAGCACCCGCTGCCGCCGTCAGCCGGCACCCCGGACGTCGGGGTGGTGCACCTGCACGCGCACGAGCGTGCGGTCCCGGCGCAGGACGCCACGTCCCGGCGGCCGGGCGCGAGGGTCCGCGTGCAGGGCGGCCCCCGGGCCCAGCAGGTCAGCCGCCGCGGGCCCGTGGGCGTCGAGCACCAGCACGTGACGGGCGCGCAACGCCGCGGCGACCGGTCCGCGGTAGCCGGCGGCCGCGTGCTCGCCGGTGGTGGCCAGCGCGACGACCCGTACCGCCGGGCCCGGCGTCGCGAGCATCCGCTCGAGCCGCTCGGCCAGCCGGGGGTCCGTCCGCTCCAGCAGGTCGACGTCGTCCACCAGGACCACGTGGCCGCCGTCGGCCCCCGCGGCCCGGGCGGCCTCGGCGGCCTCGGCGGCGCGGTCGAGCCGGTCGAGGGCGTCGTGGCCGTCCGCCGTCGGGACGACCTCGGGACCGTTCGGTGACCGGGTGGGGGGCGGCCGGTCGACCGACGGGGTCAGGACCAGCACGGCGCGCCCGGTGGCCGACCAGGCGGCCGCCAGGGTCAGCAGGGCCGTCGTCCGACCGGACCCCGGCGGGCCTGCCACGACGAGCGGCCGCGCGGGGTCGACGTCCACCGGTCCCGGCGCGTCGCCCCCGGTGCCGATCTCGATCCGACCGGCCGGGGACGCGGCGTCCGGCGCGCCGGACCGCGGGGCGACCCGCCCGGAGCTCTCCGGGAGGACACCGATCCGCAGGAGTGCCGGTAGAGCACCGTCGGCCGTGGTCGGCGCCGGGCCACGGGCGACCGAGGCAGGCAGCACCACCTGGCACAGCACGCCCCCGTCGGACGTGCAGGCGACCGCGCGGCCCGGCACGGAGCGCGTCCCCGTCAGCGCCGCGGGGACGCCCGCCTGCAGGTCGAGGGAGGCGTCCGGCACGGGCAGCACGAGGCGCAGCCCGAAGGCGCCGACCAGTCGTGACAACGCCGGCACCACCGGACCCGCCGCGGCCAGCCGCACGCCGGGGGGCGGGTGCCGGACCAGCGCCGTGAGCAGGTCCACCCCCGCGCCGCGCGCGTGCGTGGCCAGCGCGTCGAGCAGCGCGTCGAGACCGTCGACGACGAGCACCGTCGGTCGCGGCTCCGCGTCACGACGCCCCACGAGGCGGTCCAGCAGCAGCAGCGCACGGTGGACGTCGTCCGACGCGAGGACGGTACCCACGCGAGGTCCCCCCGCGACCCGCAACCGGTCCAGGGCCCCGTCGGGCAAACCGACGGCGTGCACGTCGGCCCCGGCGAGCAGCGCGTGCACGGCCACGGTGAGCATCGTGGTGGAGCGGCCCGAGCGGGGCCCGCCGAGCACCAGCAGCGGCCCGTGCTCCGGGCCCCACCGCACGGGGACGCGTCGCTGCTCAGCCGGGACGTCGGCGAGGGCGACCAGGAGCCCGCCCGGGTCCGCAGGGGGCCCTGCGGCGTCGGCGGTCAGCCGGTCGGGCAGCGCCGGCAGCCACGGGACGGACGTGCCCGGCAGGCCCTGCGCCGCCTCGCGGCACACCGCGACCCACCGGCCGACGTCGTCGTCCGGGGGCCGGACGGCGCACCACGCGGTCGCACCGTGGAGCGTGACCGGAGCGAGCCGGACCTCGGGCGTGGGACGGTGCTGCCGTGCGCGTGCCACCCGCAGGCGCGTCACGGGCCGTGCGCCGACGCGGACGAGCGCCGCGCCCGGCGTCCCGACGTCCAGGTGCGCGGCGTCGGGGCACCCGACGACGTCGCGCGAGTCCTCCTCGTCGGCCACGCGCAGCGCGATCCGCAGACCGACGTTGGCACGCAGGTCGGCGGGGACCGCGCCCGCCGGGCGCTGCGTCGCCAGCAGCAGGTGCACCCCGAGCGCCCGGCCCTGGGCGGCGAGCCGCGCGAGGGTCGCCGCGGCGTCGGGCAGGTCGTCGACGAGGGCGCGCAGCTCGTCGACCACGACGAGCAGGCGTGCCGGGGTCGAGGGGTCCGCGGGATCGAGGTCGGCGACGTCCGTGCCACCGGCCGCGGCGAGCAGGTGCTCGCGTCGGCGCAGCTCGGCGCGCAGCCCGACCAGGGTGCGCCGCGCGGTGGTGACGTCGAGGTCGTGGACGTGGTCGACGACGTGCGGCAGCCCGGCGAGCGGGCCGAGGCCCGTGCCGCCCTTGAAGTCCACGAGCAGCACGGCGAGCTGCCGGGGCGGGTGCGTCAGCGCGAGCCCGAGCACGAGGGTGGTCAGCAGCTCGGACTTGCCGGCCCCCGTCGTGCCCGCGACCAGCGCGTGCGGGCCGTCGCGGACGAGGTCGAGCACGACCGGCCGGCCGTCCGACCCCGTCCCCACCGGTGCAAGGAGCCCGCGCCGACCCCGCGGACGGCGCCAGGCCGCCGCGACGTCCGTGACGTCGGCAGCAGGGACAGCGGGCAGCTCGCCGAGGGCTCGCGCCGCGGGCGGCGCCGGCAGCCCGGAGGTGCCGTGCACCGCGAGCGACCATGCGAGGGCCGCGGCCGCGCGGCCCTGGGCGTCGGCGACGTCCGGGCCCACCGCCTCGTGCGGGTCGCCGGTCCCGGTGCGCAGGACGGTGGTCGCCCACGCGGGGGCGTCCTCGTCCGGTGCCAGGACGATCAGGAGGTGAGCCCGCGGCGACGCCAGACGCCAGGCGCCCAGGTCGTCGTCCGTGCCGTCGACGACCACCAGGGCGTGGTCGTCCGCTCCCGGCAGGTCCTGCGACGGGGCCCACCAGCGGGTCCACCCCCAGTCACGCGGCGCACGCGTGCGCACGACCAGCCCGGCGGCGGCACCCGCGCCGAGCGTGCGCAGCACCAGCGCCCGGGCGACGCCCAGGGTGACGACCCGTGGTCCGACGAGGGCGAGCGTGCGGTCCGCGGGCCACGGTGCGTCGTCGCCCGCGACGGCGGCGGCGCGGTCCCGCAGACGCAGGCCCGTGGACAGGCGCAGGGCGGCCACGTCGCCCGCCGGGGCGTCGAGCCCGGGCGTGCCGGGCGGGGTGTCGGTGGGCGGCGTGCTGCCTGTCGGGCGGGACCCTCGCAGCCCGAGGAGCCCGACGAGGCCCGTCACCGCCGTCAGCAGCAGCAGGGGCTGGCGCAGCACGGCGGCGAGCGTGACGCCCCCCGCGGCCGACGCGAGGGCTGTCCACGCCCACGGCGGCACGCGCCGCGCGCCGCTCCCGCGCCCGGCAGCGACCGTCGCCGTGCCCCGCAGCCGGAGCGTGGTCCCGTCCACCCGGAGGTCGGTGAGCGCCGGCCACGTCCGCTGCCACGCGCCGACGGTCCGTGCACGCGACGCCCGGGGCCGGCCCGTGCGCCGGCGCCGGGGGCGGCCGGGCATGGTCCCGCGCGCACCGGACACCCGCACCCGCACCCGCGCGCCGCGTCGACGCACCTCGACCCGCCCGCCCGTGGTGAGCGGGAGGCCCACGCGCGCACCGTCCGGGAGCGGGACCAGGCGCCCGGCTCGCGGTCCTCGCAGCACGGCGAGGTGGGCACCGGACGACACGGCGTCCGCGACGTCGTCACCGGGCGCGGGCCCGGGTGCGAGGTGCGCGCCGGGGAGCAGCGGGGGAGCGCCTGCCGGGTGGTGGTCGTCGAGCACCCGCCCCGCGACCTCCAGGAGCGCGCCCCGGGCGGCCCACCGGGCGTCGCCGGTGAGCAGCGCCAGCCGCCGGCGCAGGGTCCCCGCCGGGAGGGCGGGCTCGACCTCGACGTCGAGGCACCCGTCCGGCCGGACGGGGGAGGGGATCGTGACACGCACCCCGGGAGCATCCGCCCGGTGCGGTGGTCCAGGACGTCCCGGGGCCGGGAGGTGTGGATGACACCTCCCGGCCCCGGGCCTGGGGTCGGCTCGACGCTGCGGCGGGCCCTCCTCCGCACCGCACCGCGGCCGTGGTCTCAGTCGACGCCGAGCGCGGCGACCGGGGGGGTGCGGGCGGCGGCCCGGGCGGGCAGGGCGGACGCCGCCAGCCCGGCGAGCAGCGCCACCAGCAGGACGATCCCCACGTGCGCCCACGGCACCGACAGGCGGACGTCACCGATCGTGCCGAAGACCGTGGCGGCGCCGGCCCACCCGTACAGCAGCCCCAGCGCGGTGCCGATCAGCGCGCCGACGCCCGCGATGAGCATGCCCTCGGTCGCGAGCATCCACCGCAGCCCGCGGCGGGACAGACCCACCGCGCGCAGCGTCGCGGACTCGCGCCGCCGCTCGATCACCGAGAGCGACAGGGTGTTGGCCACACCGATCAGCGCGATCACCACGGCGACGCCCAGCAGGCCGATGACGATCGCCAGCATCACGTCGATGACGCGCTGGTCACCCTGCCGCTCCGCTGCCGCGCTCTCGACACGGACCGTGTCGTCGGCCACCACGTCGCGCACGTCCTGCAGCACGCCCATCGCGTCGGCACCGGGCTCGATCCGCACCAGCAGCACCGACGGGACGTCGTCCACCGCCAGCGCGTCGGCCGCCTGCGTGGTCAGCAGCGCGCGGTCGG
Source organism: Cellulomonas phragmiteti (assembly GCF_016862775.1). Taxonomy (GTDB): domain Bacteria; phylum Actinomycetota; class Actinomycetes; order Actinomycetales; family Cellulomonadaceae; genus Cellulomonas; species Cellulomonas phragmiteti. Next base: position 51,066 of record NZ_BONP01000006.1, read on the forward strand.
TCGCGCTGGGTCGCACCTCGAGGAGTGCGGTGTCCCGCACGCTCACCTCGACCGAGGTCACGTCCCCTGCCCACGACCGCGGCACGACGCTGCGTCCCTCGGCCAGTGCCCGGGCGGCGACCTCGTCGCGCAGGATCCCCGCGTCGGCAGGATCGAGGACGACGGCCTCGGTCTCGATCCCGTCGGGTCGCGCCACGAGCGCGTACCGCGCCGGGACCACCGTGTCGACGCCGTCGACGGCCGCGATGCCCTCCGCGAGGCCGTCACCGACAGCCTCGCCCGGCATGCCGAACACCGTCATGTCCACAGGGCCGCGCTCGTCCATCTCGCGGGCGAGCGAGGCCTGGGCCGAGACCGCGCCGGTGCTCATCATCACGACGAGCGTGACCCCGATGACCAGCGCCGTGCTGGTCGCCGACGTCCGCCGCGGGTTGCGCAGGGTGTTGGCGGCCGCGAGGCGTGCGCTGGTGCTGATCGCCGCGACCGGCCGGCCGACGGCCGAGACGATGCGCGGGACCCACAGCGGCGCGCCCACGAGCAGCCCCACGAACGACGTGCCGCCACCGAGGACCCCGATCGCCAGGGGCAGCATGACGTCGACGCCGAACCCCTGGCGTGCCAGCACGATGCCGCCCGCGAGGGCCACCAGCCCGCCCACCGTCAGCAGGAGGGAGGACGCCAGGCGGACCCGGCCGGGCCGGGCCTGGACCGTCGGCGCCTCGGCGGGCCGCAGCGCGGCGACGGGGGAGACCCGGGTCGCGGCGCGGGCCGGGACCAGCGCCGCGCCGACGGTCACGGCCGTCGCGACGAGGACCGGGATCAGCATGTTGCCGAGCGTGGGCTGCACGGTCGTCGGCAGCGGCACACCGTTCTGCGTGCGCGACAGGACGCTGAGCGCGGCCTGCGCGAGCGCGAGGCCCACGACGACGCCGGCGACGCCGGAGACCACCCCCAGGATCCCCGCCTCGAGCAGCACCGACCCGCGCAGCTGGCGGCGCCGCGCACCCACGCAGCGCAGGAGCGCCAGCATGCGGGTGCGCTGCGCGACGATCACCTGGAACGTGTTGGCGATGACCAGGGCCGCGACCAGCATCGCCACGGCGGCGAACCCGAGCACGACCATGACGATGACGTTGCCGCCGCCGTACGACTCGACCGCGCGGGCCGCGGCCTCGTCGCGGGTCAGGACCTCGGCGTCGTCGAGCACCTGCGCGAGCGCGCTGCGCACGGCTGCGCTGTCGCCGTCGACCGCGACGAGCACGGCCGCGCTGCCGACGTCGTCGATGTCGGTGCCACCGCTCCACCGCACGACCGAGTCGAGCACGGCCAGCCCGGCGCCGCCGTACCGCGCCCAGGCGGCGTGCGGGTCGTCGACGAGCCCGACCACGGTGACGTCCGCGGTCATCTCCTGGGGGGCGAGCTCGTCGTCGGACCGCACGGGCCCCGCGGCCGCCGGCTCCTCGGCGGGCTCCTCGGTCGGCTCCTCGGCCGGCTCCGGCGTCGCCGTGGTCGCGGGCTCCTCCGACCAGACGGTCCAGGTGCTGCGGACGGTGTCGCCGACGCCGACCCCGAGCCGCTCGGCGGACGCCGCCGGCAGCGCGACCTCGTCCTGCGCCGCCGGGGCGCGGCCCTCGACGACGTCGAGCGAGGCGAGCGACGGGTCGGCGGGCACCGGGATCACGGTCTCGCCGACCGTGCGCCGGCCGCTGGCGAACGACACCCACCCGACGACGAGTGGCTCGGCGGCGGTGACGCCCGGGGTGCCCCGCGTCGCGTCGAGCAGGGTCGACAGCCGGCCGTCGGTGGGCAGCACGACGAGGTCCGCGTCCCCGTACGTGGCGGTCATCGCGTCGTAGCCGCCGCGGGTGATCACGTCACCCGCGGTGAGCGTCGCGGTGACGAACGCGGAGCCCAGGAGGATCGCGACACCGGCCGCGACGAGGCGTCCCAGGCTGCGGCGCATCTGGGCGAGGGTGAGCCGCAGCATCAGCGCAGACCTCCCGCGGTGGCGTCGACGACGGGTGTCGCACCCGTCGGTGTCCCGGCAGGGGCCTCAAGGACCCGCAGCCCCTCGAGGCCGGCGAGGACCGACTCGGGCGTCGGGTCGGCGATGTCGCCGGCGATCCGGCCGTCGGCGAGCAGGAGGACGCGGTCGGCGTACGCGGCGGCGGTCGGGTCGTGCGTCACCATGATGATCGTGCGGCCCAGCTCGCGGACGGAGCGGCGCAGGAAGCTCAGGACCTCGGCCCCTGAACGGGAGTCCAGGTTGCCGGTGGGCTCGTCGGCGAAGACGACCTCGGGCTGGGCGACGAGGGCGCGGGCGATCGCCACGCGCTGCTGCTGGCCACCGGACAGCTCGCTCGGGCGGTGCGTGAGGCGGGCCTGCAGACCGAGGGTGGTCACCAGGGTGTCGAACCAGGCGCGGTCCGGACGGCGGCCGGCGAGATCGAGCGGCAGCACGATGTTCTGCTCGGCGGTGAGCATCGGCAGCAGGTTGAAGGACTGGAAGACGAAGCCCACCCGGTCGCGCCGGAGCCGCGTCAGGGCGTCGTCGTCGAGCGTCGTGATCTCGGTGCTGCCCAGGTGCGCCGTGCCCGACGTCGCGTCGTCGAGCCCCGCGAGCAGGTGCATCAGCGTGGACTTGCCGGACCCGGACGGGCCCATGATCGCGGTGAAGGCACCCGAGGCGAAGTCGACGTCGACGGCGTCGAGCGCCCGGACCGCGGCGGCCCCGGACCCGTACACCTTCGTCAGTGCGCGGGCGCGGGACGCGGTGGCGACGCCGTCGGTCGCGGACCGGTCGTGGGGGCGGGTGTCGGTGGTGGGCAACGGTGGCTCCTGTCTCGAGGTGTGCCGCCAGCCTCGCCCGCCGCCCGGGTGCCCCGCGTCCCGCCCCGGGTGGGTCCGGCCGGCGGACGTGTCATCCTCCGGCCGCACACGGTCCGTCGGGACGTCCCCCCGGCGGTCCCCTCAGGACCCGGCGCGCACGAGCCCGGCCTCGTACGCCACGACGACCGCCTGCACGCGGTCGCGGGCCCCGACCTTCGCCAGGATGCGCCCGACGTGCGTCTTGACGGTCGCCTCGGCGACGAACAGGTCCTGCCCGATCTCCGTGTTCGACCGGCCGCGCGCCATGAGGACCAGGACCTCGCGCTCACGCTCGGTGAGCTGGGCCACGGCGTGCTGCGCCGGGTGGTCCGCGCTCGGAGCGGCGTCGTCGGGCAGCGCGGTGACGAGGTGCTCGAGGAGCCGTCGCGTGCTCGACGGCGCGATGACCGCGTCGCCGCGGTGGACGGTGCGGATCGCCGCGAGCATCTCCTCCGGCGGGGCGTCCTTGAGCAGGAACCCGCTCGCGCCCGCGCGGATCGCGGCGAGCACGTACTCGTCGAGGTCGAAGGTCGTCAGGACGATCACCTTCGGTGCCGGTGCCGCCGCGGTCGCACGCGACACGATCCGCTCGGTCGCCTCGAGCCCGTCCATCGTCGGCATCCGCACGTCCATGAGCACGACGTCGACGTGTCCCGTCGCGACCCGGGCGGCGGGGTCCAGCGCCCGCACGGCCTGCGCGCCGTCCCCGGCCTCGAGCACGACCTCGAGATCGGGCTGGGAGTCGATGACCATGCGGAAGCCGGCGCGCACGAGCTGCTGGTCGTCGACCAGGGCGACGCGGACGAGCGGCTGCTGGGGGTCGGTCGGAGTGGTGGTCACGAGGGGGATCCTCCCGCAGGGTGGGGGTGCTCGGCCGGGACGGCCGCGCGGTCGGTGGTGCCGGGGTCCCTCGCCGCACCCGGCGTGGGCAGGGTCGCGCGGACGCGGAACCCCCCGCCTGGGCGGGGACCGGCAGTCACCGTGCCGCCGAACATCGTGGCGCGCTCCCGCATGCCCAGCAGCCCCTGGCCCAGACCGTCGGCATCGGCGGCGGCCCCGCGGCCGTCGTCGCTCACCTCCAGGGTGACCGCTGCCGGCAGCCACTGGAGCATGACGGTGACCCCGGGGTCCGGTCCGGCGTGCTTGAGGACGTTCGTGAGAGACTCCTGCGCGATGCGGTAGACCGTCAGCCCGGCGCCCGGCGGCAGGTGACGGGGGGTGCCCAGCCGCACGTAGGACACGCGCAGTCCGCTGGCGCGCACCTGCGCGACGAGCTGCTCCACGTCCTCGACGGCCGGCTGGGGGGTCGTGGCGGCGGTCGGCGTCGTGTCCGCGACCCCCTGCTCGTCGGGCGACGTCGTCAGCACGCCCGGTGCCGCGCGCCCCGGCGCGCCGGCGTGCGGCGCCTCGCGCAGCACACCCAGCAGGCGACGCATGTCGGTCAGCGCCGCACGCCCGGTCTCGGCGATCGTGCCGAGCGAGCGGGAGGCCGCCGCGGGGTCGTGGGCCGCGGCGTACCGGCCGCCGTCCGCCTGCGCGATGATGACCGACAGGCTGTGCGCGACGATGTCGTGCATCTCGCGGGCGATGCGCGCGCGCTCCGCCGCGGTCGCGATGATGGCCTGCTGGTCGCGCTCGACCTCGAGCCGCTCGGCACGGTCCACGAGGGCCTCCAGGTGCTCGCGGCGGCTGCGACGCACCAGGCCGAACGCCCAGGCCACGAGGAAGATGCTGGCGACCAGCACGGTGACCATGGCGGCCGCGACCCGGTCGTACGGCAGGGCGATCGCGGCCCCGACGACGAACGCCCCCACCATCGCGCCGAGGATGCCCGTGCGGTGCGCCCAGCGCGGGCCGTGCAGGGCGACGGAGTAGAGCGCGAACGGCACCACGACGTCGACCGGCAGCAGCGGGAACCCGCCGACCACGTGCAGCAGCGCGCACGAGTAGACCACCGCGACCGAGACGGCCGGTCGCGTGCGTCGCCACGCGAGGGGCACGACGACGCCCAGGGCGCACAGCGAGAGCAGCAGCGCGGCGCCGCCCGACGCGTCCGTGCCGAGCGCGGCGATCGAGACCGGGACCAGCACGATCGCCAGCAGGACGGTGACGCCGGTGTCCACACCCTGGCGGTGCGTGTCCTCCCACTGCCACAACCGGTCCCACCACGACATCCCCCGAGCCTAGGCGTGGCCCGTCGCCGGGGCGTGCGTCCACGGGTGGACCGTGACCGGTGCGCGGACAGGTCGTCGTCCACCCGTGGGCGCACGCGCCCGTCCGACCGCGCCCGGCACGCGGGCCCGGGGTCTTCCCGGCGCGTCCGGGACCGAGGGCTGCGTTCCGCAGGAGTTCGTGACCTAACATGGCCGAATGACCCAGGTGCTGCTGGCGGAGGACGACCCCGCGATTGCCGAGCCTTTGGCGCGGGCGCTGGGGCGTGAAGGTTACGACGTGCGTGTGCAAGGCACAGGTCAAGGCGCGATCGACGGCGCGGCGAGCGCCGACCTCGTCGTCCTCGACCTCGGCCTGCCCGACATGGACGGCCTCGACGTCGCCCGCGCCATCCGCAGCCAGGGCCTGACGACGCCGGTGCTGGTGCTGACCGCGCGGGCCGACGAGGTCGACCTCGTCGTCGGGCTGGACGCGGGCGCCGACGACTACGTGACCAAGCCGTTCCGTCTGGCGGAGCTGCTCGCCCGCGTGCGGGCGCTCCTGCGCCGCACCGTCGGCGACCCGGCCGACGAGGACGAGCTGCACGCGCAGAACGTGCGCGTCGACGTCGCCGCCCACCGCGCCTTCCAGGGCGAGCGCGAGCTGCACCTGACGGCCAAGGAGTTCGACCTGCTGCGCGTCCTGGTGGCCGCCGCGGGCACGGTCGTCTCGCGCGAGACCCTCATGCGCGAGGTCTGGGGCTCGGACCCGAGCGGGTCGACCAAGACCCTCGACATGCACGTGTCCTGGCTGCGCCGCAAGCTCGGGGACGACGCCAACGCCCCGCGGTACATCTCCACGGTGCGCGGCATGGGCTTCCGCTTCGAGACGGGCGGCACGGCCGACCCCGCCGCAGCGGCACCCGGCACGGCCGCGGGTCCGCTCGACCGGGTCTGACGCGTGCGCCGTCGCGTCCTGCAGGCGACGATCGCCGCCGTCACGGTCGCGGTCGTCCTCCTCGGGTTCCCGCTCGCGTTCCTGGGGGCGCAGCTGGTGCGGGAGAACGAGCTGCGCGGGCTGGAGATCCGGGCCCAGTCGGTCGCCCGCACGGTCGACTTCCGGGTCGAGCAGGAGATCGCGCTCTCGGACCGCATGCTCGAGCCCTACACCGGCAGCGACGGCGAGCTCGGGGCGACCGTCGTGGTCCGTACCCCCGACGGGCAGACGTACCGCGCCGGGCCGACGGTCGACGACCGCCGGGTGACGGTGCAGACGACGTCCGACACCGCCGCGACCGTGCTGCTGTACGTGTCGTGGTGGGACGTCTTCTGGATGTCCACGCAGGTCATCGCCCTGGTCGTCGTCGCCGCCGTCGTCGCGTTCGCCGCGGGGATCGCGATGGCGATCTGGCAGGCCAACCGGCTCGCCGCGCCGCTGGTGTACCTCGCGGCCTCGGCCGAGCAGCTCGGGTCGGGTCAGGTCCGTCCCCAGCTCGAGCCGTCCGGCGTCGAGGAGATCGACCTGGTGGCCGCCGAGCTCGCGCGCAGCGCCGACCGCATGGCCGGGCGACTGGCGGCGGAGCGGCAGTTCGCGTCCGACGCCTCCCACCAGCTGCGGACGCCGCTGACGGCCCTCTCCATGCGGCTCGAGGAGATCATGCTCACCGCGGGGGAGGAGGAGGTGCGGGAGGAGGCGCGGATCTCGCTCGAGCAGGTCGAGCGCCTCGTCCGCGTCGTGGACGACCTGCTCGCCAGCTCGCGGCGCGCCCAGGGCGGCACGACCGAGGCGATCTCCCTGTGGGAGGTCGTCCACCAGCAGCAGGAGGAGTGGTCCCCGACGTTCGCGGCGGCCGCCCGTCGCCTCGTCGTCGACGTCGACCCCGCCACGCAGGTGCTCGCCACCCCCGGTGCGCTCGCGCAGGTGCTCGCCACGCTCATCGAGAACTCCCTCAAGCACGGCGCCGGCACGACCACCGTGCGCGCCCGCGCCGGCGGGCCGTCGCGTGCCGTCGTCGTCGAGGTCGGCGACGAGGGCGACGGCGTCCCCGACGACCTCGCTCCGCGCATCTTCGAGCGGGACGTCACCTCCGGCGCCGGGACGGGACTGGGGCTGGCGCTCGCGCGGGACCTCGCCAGCGCGGACGGGGGTCGTCTCGAGCTCGCGCAGCGCCGGCCCGCGGTGTTCGCGCTCTTCCTGTCCGGGGTCCCGGCCTCGCTGCGGCCCGACGTCGTCCTGCCGCGCGGCGCCGTGATCTCGGTGCGGCGCGACCGCCGCTGGTGAGCCCGGCACGGACCTGCCCGACGTGACCGCGATGTCCCGTTAGGCTGGCGGCCCAGTCGCCGTGCCACCGGGGGAGGGGCAAGTGCAGGGTCTCGAGCCAGTGTTCCAGGGGTACGCCTGGGGATCGCCCACCGCCATCCCGGAGCTGCTGGGCCTGCCCGCCGGCGACGCCCCGGTCGCGGAGGCGTGGTTCGGGGGGCACCCGTCCTCGTCGTCGATCCTGGCGACCGACGGTCGGACGCTCCACGCGGCGATCGCCGGGAGTCCCGCGCCGCTGCTCGGCACCGACGTGGCCGCGCAGTTCGGGAACCACCTGCCGTTCCTGCTCAAGATCATCGCCGCCGCACGCCCGCTCTCGCTGCAGGTGCACCCGAGCATCGAGCTCGCGCAGGACGGGTACGCACGGGAGGACGCCGCCGGCGTCCCGCTCGACCACCCGCAGCGCTCCTACCGCGACCGCAACCACAAGCCCGAGCTCGTCTTCGCCCTGACGACCTTCGAGGCGCTCGTGGGGTTCCGCGCCCCGCGGCGGACGGCCGAGATCCTCCGCGGCCTCGAGCACCCCGTCGCGCGCCAGCTGCACAAGACCGTCACCGCGGACCCGAGCCCCAGCGGGGTCCGCGAGGCGTTCTCCCGGCTCGTCGGTGAGGGCACCCGGCCCTCCCCCGCCGAGGTCGCCGAGCTCGCCGAGGAGTTCCGCGCCCGGCTGGCGAGCGGGTCGCCGTCGCCGCGCACGGACCGGGCCGTGGACCTGCTCGAGCGGGCGTACCCCGGGGACCCCGGCGCGGTGACGGCCGTGCTGCTCAACCCGGTGACGCTGCGCCCCGGCGAGGCCCTGTTCGTCCCCGCGGGTGCGGTGCACGCGTACCTCGACGGCGTCGCCGTGGAGATCATGGCGAACTCGGACAACGTCCTGCGGGCCGGGCTCACGTCCAAGCACGTCGACATCCCCGAGCTGCTGCGTGCGGTCGACTGCGTCGCGGCGCCGCCCATCCGCATCGCCCCCGAGCACGTGTACGACGCGACCGACGTGTACTACGTCCCCGTGGACGACTTCGAGCTGTCCGTCACGCGCGTGACCACCGCGGGCCCCTGCCGGCTGCCGAGCACCGGGCCGCGCGTCGTCCTGTGCCTCGAGGGTGCCGTGCGGCTGCGCGCCGCCTCGGGTGAGGAGCTCGAGCTGGCGGCCGGACGCGCCGCGTTCGTCCCGGCGGCGGACGGCAAGCTCACGGTCCACGGCGAGGGTCGCCTCGTGCAGGCCTCGGTCCCGTGAGGCGGGACGGGCGCGAGCGGGCGCTCGTCAGCGGCTACCCTCGACGCCCGTGACACCTCCGATCGTCGCCGTCGTCGGCGGCGGGCAGCTCGCCCGCATGATGGCCGGGCCTGCGACCGCCCTGGGCCTGCACCTGCGCGTCCTCGCGGAGGCCGCCGACGGCTCGGCCGCGCAGGCCGTGGCCGACGCGCCCGTGGGCGTCGCGTCCGACGAGTCCGCCGTGCTCGCGCTCGTCGACGGCGCCGCCGTGCTGACGTTCGAGCACGAGCACGTCCCGCCGGGCGTGCTCGACGCGGTCGCCGCGCACGGTGTCGCGGTGCACCCGACGCCCGACGCCCTCGTGCACGCCCAGGACAAGGCCGTGATGCGGCGCCGGCTCACGGACCTCGGCGTGCCCTGCCCGCGCTGGGCGCCCGTCGGGGACCTCGCGGACCTCGAGCGCTTCCGCGCCGACGCCGGCGGTGCCGCGGTCGTCAAGACGACACGTGGCGGCTACGACGGCAAGGGGGTGCGGGTCGTGAGCCGGGGGCCGGTGCCCGACGACGTCGTCGCGTGGTGCGCGGCGGTCGCCGACGGCACCGGTCCCGCGCTGCTGGCCGAGGACCTCGTCCCGTTCACGCGGGAGCTCGCGGTGCTCGTCGCCCGCACGCCGTCCGGGCGCAGCGTCGTCTGGCCCGTCGTCGAGTCCGTCCAGCGGGACGGCGTGTGCGCGGAGGTCGTCGCCCCGGCGCCCGACCTGCACCCCGCGACCGCCGCGCAGGCCGAGCAGGTGGCGCGCACCGTCGCCGACGGCCTGGGCGTCACCGGCGTGCTGGCCGTGGAGCTCTTCGAGGTGCCGGACCCCGACGGGGGAGCGCCGCGCGTGCTCGTCAACGAGCTCGCCATGCGGCCGCACAACTCCGGGCACTGGACGATCGACGGCGCCGTCACCAGCCAGTTCGAGCAGCACCTGCGGGCGGTGCTCGACCTGCCGCTGGGCGACGTCACCCCCGTCGCCCGGTGGACCGTCATGGCCAACGTGCTCGGCAGCGCGCTCGACGACCCGACCGACGCCCTGCACGACGTCCTCGGCGCCGACCCGGGCGCCAAGGTGCACCTGTACGGCAAGGCGGTGCGGCCCGGTCGCAAGCTCGGCCACGTCAACGTGTCGGGCGACGACCTGGACGACGTCCGTGCGCGTGCGCGCGCGGCGGCCGCGCGGCTGCGCGGCGAGACGACCGAGGACCGAGGGACGACATGAGCCACACCACGCCGGGCGGCACCCAGGTCGGCATCGTCATGGGGTCGGACTCCGACTGGCCCGTGATGCAGGCGGCGGCGGACGCTCTCGCCGAGTTCGACGTGGCCGTCGAGGTCGACGTCGTGTCCGCCCACCGGCAGCCGGACAAGATGGTCGCGTACGGGCGGGAGGCCGCCGGCCGCGGCCTGCGCGTGATCGTGGCCGGAGCCGGGGGCGCCGCGCACCTGCCCGGCATGCTGGCGGCCGTCACCCCGCTGCCCGTCGTGGGGGTGCCCGTGCCGCTCGCGCACCTCGACGGCCTGGACTCGCTGCTGTCGATCGTGCAGATGCCCGCAGGCGTGCCCGTCGCGACCGTGTCCGTGGGTGGGGCCCGGAACGCGGGCCTGCTGGCCGTGCGGATCCTCGCGTCCGGGTCCGGCCCGGAGGCGGAGCGGCTCCGGGCGGCGATGCTGACGTTCCAGGACGGTCTGCGCGCGCAGGCCGACGCGAAGGGCGAGCGGCTGCGCAGCCGCGCGACGCGACCCGCGACCGGGTTCTCGGCCTGACGGCCGAGTCCACCTAGCCGCCCGGTATCCCGCCCACCTCGCCCGGCGGCAGCGAGCCGTCACGGATCGCCGCGAAGAACCCGGGTGTCAGCTCGGGGTCGAGCAGCACGGTCGACCCGATGTTGCCCCCGGGCCGGTGGTCCATGCTGGCGATCGGCGGCGTGCCCGTGATGCCGCCCTCGCCGTTCGCCGCGCGGAACGCCAGGGCCAGGCGCGCCACGTCGATGACGCCGGCGTCCTCGTCGAACGTCAGCGCGCCCGTGCCCGCGTCGACGAGGGCGACCTGCGCGCCGGGGTCGAGCGCCAGCGAGCCCGGGCTCACCTTGCCCATGACGGCGCCGATGAGCTGCCGCTGACGCAGGGCGCGCCCGACGTCGCCCTGGGGGTCCGCCTTGCGCATGCGGGCGAACGGCAGGGCCGCCGCACCGTCGACGTCGTGGCAGCCGGCCGTCCAGACCATGCCGGAGTCCGGGTCGTCGACGTCGCCGTCGTAGCAGAGGTGGACACCGCCGACCGCGTCGACCAGCCGGGCCACGCCGCCCATGCCGATCTCGGCGTAGTGGTCGACGGTCAGCCCGGTCAGGCCCTCGACGGTCTGGACCAGCAGCGGTGCGCCCCCCCACGCGAACGCGTGGTTGAGCTTGGTACCGCCGTGGCCCGGCACCTCCACGAACGAGTCGCGGGGGAGCGAGATCATCGCGGTCGGGCCGTCGGCGGGCACGTGCAGCAGCAGGATCGTGTCCGTGCGCTGCCCCTCGGTGCCGTCCTCCGCGATACCGCCCTCGTCGCCGCGCGCGTCGGACCCTGCGAGCAGGTACGTGGTGCCCGGTGTCCCGGGCGCCCCGGACAGTGCGGGGGTCTTCTGCAGCAGACCGTTCGCCCAGATCAGCAACCCGACGGGCCAGGCGACGAGCGCCGCGAGGACGAGGAGCGCGACCACGCCGGCGATGCGCCGACGGCGTCCGCCTCCCGCACCCTCGGAGGGTGCGACCGGCGGTCGGGGAGCCCGTGGCGTGGCCGCGGCCGGTCGCCCCGGGCTCCCGGGCGCGCCGGGTCCGGCGGCACGTGCCGTCGCGGGCGACGACGAGCGGGGCGGGGTGGACCGCGCCGTGGCACCCGCCGGGGGGATGCGCGGGGCGTCGCCCGGGCGGGCCCGCCCCGCGGGTGCGAACGAGGCCGGCGCGCCGGTGCCGGGTGCAGCAGGCCCGGGTGCGTCAGGTCGGGACGCGGCAGGTGCGGGAGCGGGCCGGGTGGCGCCGTCGCGGCGCACACCGGTGCCGCGGGGCGCGGGCGCCGGTGGCGGCGTCCGGCCGCGGCTCGGTGTGCCGCCCTCGCGGGGCGCAGGTCGGGAGACCCGGGTCGGCGCCGCGGGGCGTCCGGCCGACCTGCCGACCACGCGGGCGCCGTCCGCTACCGGCCGGTCGCGCCCGCCGTCCGGCGCGAAGCTGGGGGGCGGGGTCGCGTCGTCGTCACGGCGGCCGGTCACGGGACTGCTGAACAGCTCGTCGTCGTGGCGTCGGCGGCCGTGAAGGCGTCGACGCCGGGCGTCTTCGTCTCCGTGGGGGCCGGCTCCGCCTCGGGCGGTGCGGGGGGTGCCTCGGGCTCCCCGGCCGCGGGCGGCGCGGCGGGTGGCTCCGGCGCGGCCGGCGGCTCGGGCTCGCCGAGCATCGGCACGTCCGCCGCGATGTTCGCCCACAGGGTGTCGGCCTCCGCGGTCCACTCCACGCGGTTCTTGTCGCTGCTGGCGGGTGCCCACGGCACGGTCATGAGGGTGATGTTCGCACGGTCGATGCCCCGCAGGCTGAAGGCGAGGCCGGTGAGGTCGCCGACGCCGAGGTCGGTCGTCACGGACTTCGTGGCGGCGCTGAGGAACTGCATGAGCTGTGCGCCGTCCGTCAGCAGGTTCTTCGACAGGACCTCGTTGGCGACGTTGGCGATGAGCTGCTGCTGGCGTCCGGCACGCATCGTGTCGGAGCCGTCGAACGTGGTGCCGTGGCGTGCGCGGGCGAACTGCAGCGCGGTGGTGCCGTCGAGCACCTGCTGACCGGCCTTGAGGTCCAGGCCCGTGTACCGGTCCGACACGTCCTCCACGATGCACATCGGCACACCGCCGATCGCGTTGATCATGTTCTGGAACCCGGCGAAGTCCACGACGACGACGTTGGTCACCGGCACGCCGGTGTTGGCCTGGAACGTGCTGACCGTGCACGCGGCCGCGGACTCCAGGTCGCCGCCGTAGTCCCACCCGATCGCGAACGCGGAGTTGAACATCGCGTTGCGCTGGGCCCGGGTGGTGTTGCCGTTGGTGAGCGTGCACGACGGCACCTCGACCAGCGAGTCGCGCGGGATCGACACCATCTCCACGCGCGTGCGGTCCGCCGACACGTGCACGAGGATCGTGGTGTCGGAGCGCATGCCCTCCTCGTCGCCACCGATCTCGGCGTTGACGCCGTCACGCTGGTCGGACCCGAGGACGAGGACGTTGACCGGCTGACCCGCGTGCAGGTCGGTCGGGTCGGGTGCCCCCTCCGCCGTCGGCGCCGCCTCGACCAGACCGCCGAGGTCCAGCCCGTTGACGTTGTTGGTGAGCCGGGCCGCGAAGGCCGCCCCGCCCGCGGCACCGAACACCACGACGCTCGTCACCGCGAGCGCGACCGCTCGCAGCAGGCGGTGGGGGTGCAGGTTGCGGGCGTGACGCGGCGCGCGGAGGCGCCGCGGTGCGGCGTGGCGGGTGGTCACGCCCCGATCGTAGGAGAGCGACCCGCGCCGCGCGGGGGAGTGGCGCACGGGCGTCGTGGAGGATCTGTGCAGATGCCCCCACCTGGGGCGTCACTCCCCGCGGCGGGCCTCGGTCAGCGGCCGAGGACGGCGTACTTCGCCTCGGTCGCGTCCTTCTGCGGGCGCCACCACGCCTCGTTCGCGCGGTACCAGTCGATGGTCGCGGCCAGGCCGTCGGGGAACGTCGTGTACCGCGGCTCCCAGCCGAGCTCGGTGCGCAGCTTGGTGGCGTCGATCGCGTAGCGCAGGTCGTGGCCCGGGCGGTCGTTCACGTGGTCGTACGCGTCGGGCGACTGCCCCATCAGCTCGAGAATGAGCTCGATGACGGTCTTGTTGTCCTTCTCGCCGTCGGCACCGATGAGGTAGGTCTCCCCGAGGCGGCCCTTCTCGATGATCGACCACACCGCCGAGTTGTGGTCCTCGACGTGGATCCAGTCCCGCACGTTCTCGCCCGTGCCGTACAGCTTGGGGCGCACCCCGTCGATCACGTTGGTGATCTGCCGCGGGATGAACTTCTCGACGTGCTGGAACGGCCCGTAGTTGTTCGAGCAGTTGGAGATCGTCGCGCGCACGCCGAAGCTCCGCGCCCAGGCGCGGACCAGCAGGTCGGACGCGGCCTTGGTCGACGAGTACGGGCTCGAGGGGTTGTACGGCGTGTCCGGCGTGAACTTGGCCGGGTCGTCGAGCTCGAGGTCGCCGTAGACCTCGTCGGTGGAGACGTGGTGGTAGCGCACGTCGTACCGCCGGACGGCCTCGAGGAGCTGGTAGGTGCCGATGACGTTCGTCCGCACGAACGGCCACGGGTCGTGCAGCGAGTTGTCGTTGTGCGACTCCGCCGCGAAGTGCACGACGAGGTCCGCGTCCTTCACGAGCCGGTCGACGATGTCCGGGTCGGAGATGTCGCCCTTGGCGAACGTGACCTTGCCGTCGACCGGGTCCAGGCTCCGCTCGTCGCCCGCGTACGTGAGGGCGTCCAGGACCGTGACGTGCACGTCCGGCCGCTCCCGCACCGTCTGGTGCACGAAGTTCGAGCCGATGAAGCCGGCTCCGCCGGTGACGAGCATGCGCATGGACAGGTTCCTTCGCGGGAGTCGAGGGGAGGCGTGGGCGGCGCCACACACTACCGCGGACCGTCGCGCGGGTGCGAGGTCGTCGGCCCGGCAGGGGCGGCGGCGGTCAGGACCGGTACGTGTACCCGCGGGTCGCGGGCACCAGCAGGTCCTCGACGCGGGCGCGGGGCACGCGGGCCGCCCGTCCGACGCGCCGCCGCTCCCGCAGCAGCCCGGGCAGCATGCACCCGTACGACGCCAGCGCGCGGACGCGCGTGCGCACCAGGTCCCACCGGCGCCGACGGACCGCCAGCGACGCCGTCGTGACGACGTAGCGCGCCAGCGCGCGCAGGGCCGTGCGCGCCGTGGCGTCCTTCGTCAGCAGCGCCAGCCGGTTGCGGGCGTCGTGGAAGCGGAAGAAGTCGCTGCCCTCGCCCGCGGACGCGGCGTGCACGTGCTCGACGACCGCACCCGGGCAGTGCTCCACGCGGTACCCGGCCAGGCGCAGCCGCCACGAGAGGTCGGTGTCCTCGTAGTACATGAAGAAGGACTCGTCGAACAGGCCGACGTCCCGCAGCGCCGAGGTGCGCAGCACGGCGGCGGCACCGCTGAACCCGAACACGTCAGGCCCGGGTGCGTGACGCGCGTGGTCGGCGAGCCACCCGCGGTCCTGCCCGAACCCGTCGGTGCGCACCTCGTTGCCGGTCGAGTTGACGAGGCGCACGGCGCCCTCGGGGTCGGGCACCCACCGGCCGTCCGGGCCGTGCACCACGCCTGCCGCGTCCTGCTCGTCGGGTCCCGCCGCGCGGAACCGGGCGGCGAGGAGCACGGTCGCCGCCATCGCCGCGACGTCGTCGGGGGCGTCGTCCAGCGCGCGGACCAGGGCGCGGACGGCGTCGGGCGCGACCACGGCGTCGTTGTTGACCAGGACGACGTACCGCGAGCGGACGTCGCGCAGCGCGAGGTTGTTGCCCGCGGCGAACCCGAGGTTCCGCGGTGCGCGGACGAGGCGCACCTCCGGGTACTCGTCCGCCACCACCCGGGCCGTCGCGTCGCGGGACGCGTTGTCGACGACGACGACCTGCATCCGCAGCCCGTCCAGGCGCTGGGCGCCCAGGCTGTCGAGGCACGTGCGGACCAGGCCCTCCGCGTCGTACGTGACGGTCACGACCGTGACGTCGGGGTCGGGTGCCGTCACGCCAGCACCCGCCGGTACGCGGCCAGCGTGGCGTCGGCCGTGGCGTCCCACGTGAACCGCGCGGCCCAGGCGGCCCGCGCCGCCCGCGCGGTGTCCCCGTCGTCGGCGTCCAGGACGTCCTGCAGCGCGCCGGCGAGCGCCGTGACGTCGTACGGGTCGGCGTAGGTCGCGTGCGGGCCGCCGACCTCGCGCAGCGCCGGCACGTCGCCCGCGAGCACGGGGCGGCCGGCGGCGAACGCCTCGAGCACGGGCAGGCCGAAGCCCTCGTCGAGCGACGGCAGGAGCACCGCCCGTGCCCCGGCGACCAGGGCGCGCAGCTCGGCGTCCTCGAGCCACCCGGTCCGCACGACGTCGGCGCCGGCCCCGGCCGCGGCGTCGCTGCCCGCCTGCCCGGCGAGGACGAGGGTCGGGGTGCCGGGGACGTCCGCCCGCAGCGCACGGTGCGCCGCGAGCAGCCGCGCGAGGTTCTTGCGCGGCTCGAGCGTGCCGACGAACAGCACGTACTCCTCGGGCAGCCCGTGGTCCCGGCGCCAGGCCTCACCCGGGGGTCGCGCGTCCGACCACCCGGGGTCGACGCCCAGCGGCGTCACGCTCACGCGCTCCGGGTCGAGGGCGTAGTGCTCGCGCACGGCCGCCGCGGTGGCACCCGACGGCACGAGCACGTGCGCACCGCGCGCCAGCGCCCGCGGCACGAGGGTCCGGTACCGCGCCGCGTCCGCGCTGACGGTCTGCGGGAGGTGCACGTACGCGAGGTCGTGCACGGTCACCACCTCGCGCGCGTGCCGGGTGGGCGGGGAGACGAAGTTGGTGCCGTGCACGAGGGAGGTGCGCCCCACGAGTGCCTCGACCGGCGGCACGTCCCAGCGCGCCCACGCCTCCCGCAGGACGCGGGCCGGCACGGGGGGCCCGACCTGGCGCACACCGTCCGGCAGGCCGCGCACCCGGCCGCCGCGCAGGCTCCACGTCATGACCTCGAGCCGGGCGTCCACGTCGGCCCGGCGCACCGCCGCCGGCAGCGCGTCCAGCACGCGGGCCACGTAGGTCCCGATGCCGGTGCGACGGCCGAGCAGAGGGGTCCCGTCGAGCGTGATGCGCACGCGGCGATGCTCTCACGGGTGACCGTGCGCGGTGCCCCGCTTCGGTAGCATCGGCACCCCGGACCGAGGAAGGCAGCCGATGCCCACGTATGACACCGTCGTCGACGAGGCTCTCGAGGACAACTCGCACGCCTACCTCGTGCGGCTCGTGGGCCCCGGCAAGCGCGTCCTGGACGTCGGGTGCGCCACGGGGTACCTGGGCGAGGTGCTGAAGCGACGCGGCTGCGAGGTCGTGGGTGTCGAGATCGACCCGGCGGCCGCGGCCCAGGCCGCCGAGGTCCTCGACGAGGTGCTCGTCGCCGACCTCGAGCAGGTGGACCTGCTGGACTCGTTCGAGCGGGGCAGCTTCGACGTCGTCGTCTTCGGGGACGTGCTGGAGCACCTGCGCGACCCGCTGCGGCTGCTGCGGACGTGCGTGGGCCTGCTGCGCCCCGGCGGGAGCGTCGTCGTCTCCGTCCCGAACGTCGCCCACGGCGCGGTGCGGCTCGCGCTGCTGCAGGGCCGGTGGACGTACCAGGACCGGGGGCTGCTCGACCGCACCCACGTGACCTTCTTCACACGCGTGTCCCTGCTGCGTCTGATGAGCGACGCGGGCCTCGCGGTGGTCGACCTGTGGCCGACCCACGCCGACGCCCTGGCCACCGAGGTGGCCGTCGACACGTCGGCGCTCCCGGAGGGGTCGCTGGAGTGGGTGCGCCGGCAGCCCGACGCGGACGTCTACCAGTTCGTGCTGCGGGCGGTCCTCGACGACCGCGACGGTGCGGTGGCGCGGCTGCACGCGCAGGTCGAGGCGCTGGTCCTCGAGCGCGACTCGGCCCGCGCCGAGGCCGGGACGGTGCGTGCGCACCTCGACGACGTCGAGCGCTCCGGCGCGGAGGCGAAGGTCCGTGCGGAGCGGGCCGAGGCCGAGGTCGAGGCCCTGTACGCCACCCGCGCGATGCGCGCGCTGCGGGCGCCCCGTCAGGTCTACGCACGTCTGCGACGGCCGTCGCGGGACCGTCCTGGGCGATAGGCCCCGCTGCGTCGCCTAGGATCGGGCCCATGCTTCGACCCCTCACCCCGGGGCCACGTCCCGGGAACGTCGGCATGTGCGCGCAGGTGACGGCGGCGTGAGAGATCCCGTCCGGACGCGTCGCATGCGCGAGCTGCTCATCAACCTCACGATGCGTGAGGTCAAGGGGCGCTACAAGCGCACCGCCCTGGGGAACCTGTGGTCGCTGATCAACCCGATCGCCACGATGGTCGTGTACACGGTCGTCTTCGGCGTGTTCATGCGGGTCGAGATCGAGCCGAGCCGCACGGGCCTGCACGTCTTCGCGCTCTGGCTGATGTGCGCCCTGATCCCCTGGACGTTCTTCTCGGCCGCGCTCATGACAGGCCTGAACTCGATCGTCGCCAACGCCAACCTCGTGAAGAAGGTCTTCTTCCCGCGGGAGGTGCTCGTCGCCTCGAGCGTCTTCGCCCTCGACGTGACCACGGCGATCGAGCTCGGCGTGCTGGTCGTCGCGCTGACGCTGTTCGGCCAGATGCTCCTGCCGTGGCTGCCCATGGTCGTGGTGCTGCTCATCCTGCTGACCGCCATGGCGCTGGGGTTCGCGCTCATGCTCTCGGTCGCCAACGTGTACTTCCGTGACACCGAGCACTTCGTGGCGATCCTGCTGCAGATCTGGCTCTACGCGACGCCGATCATCTACCCGCTGTCGCTGGTGCGCCGAGCCGAGGGCGACCTCAACGGCTGGCTCGCCCAGCACGGCCTGTCCTTCCCCCTCGTGGCCTTCTGGGAGCTCAACCCGATGCTGCACTTCACGCAGGCGTTCCGGGCCGTGCTCTACGAGGAGACGTGGCCGTCCCAGACCGACATGATCTGGTGCGTGTCGTCCGCCGCCATCGTCCTGTTCATCGGCTGGCGGGTCTTCCGCCGCTTCGAGCCGAGGATGGCGGAGGAGCTGTGAGCGAGATCATCGAGGTCGACGGGGTCTCCAAGCGCTTCCGGATGTACCGCGAGCGCAACCAGTCGCTCAAGGCCTCGCTCATGCGTGGCCGCCGCGCCAAGTACGACGAGTTCTGGGCGCTGCGCGACGTCGGGTTCTCCATCCCGCAGGGCTCCACCTTCGGGCTCATCGGCGAGAACGGGTCCGGCAAGTCGACGCTGCTCAAGTGCCTCGCACGCATCCTCGTCCCCGACGAGGGCTCGATCACCGTCGGTGGCTCCGTGGCGGCGCTCCTCGAGCTCGGGTCCGGGTTCCACCCCGAGCTCACGGGCCGCGAGAACGTCTACCTCAACGGCTCCATCCTGGGCCTGGGCAAGCGCGAGATCGACCGCAAGTTCGACGAGATCGTCGACTTCGCCGGCATCGAGACCTTCATCGACCAGCCCGTGAAGAACTACTCGTCCGGCATGTACGTGCGCCTCGGCTTCTCCGTCGCGATCAACGTCGACCCGGACATCCTGCTCGTCGACGAGGTGCTGGCCGTCGGTGACGCCGCGTTCCAGGCCAAGTGCATGGAGAAGTTCGCGGAGTTCCGGGCCGCGGGCAAGACCGTCGTCATCGTCAGCCACGCCATGGGCTCGATGCGCACCATGTGCGACCACGTCGCGTGGCTCGACCACGGCCGCCTCGTGCAGTCGGGTCCGGCGACGTCGCTGGTCGACGAGTACGTGGACGCGACCCACGTCGAGCGCGCCGTGCAGGGCGACCAGCCCGAGCACGAGACCGGCCGGCACGGGTCGGGCGAGGTGACGGTCGAGCGCGTCGAGCTCATCGACGGCGACGGCCAGCCGGTCACGACCCTGCGCACCGGCGACCCGATGCGGATCCGCGTGCACTACGACGCCCACGAGCGGGTCGACAAGCCGGTGTTCGGCCTGGCCGTCGAGACCCTCGAGGGCGTCTACGTGTGGGCGTACCACACCCGTGACGGTGGCCTGGAGATCGACGCGGTCTCCGGCAAGGGCTCGGTCGACTGCGTCGTGCCGGCCGTGCCGCTGCAGCCGGGGACGTTCGACGTGATCGCGTCGGTCGTGGACTGGACGACGCAGCACACCTACGACCTGCGGCGCAAGGTCGTGCGGTTCGACGTGGAGGCCGGGTCACCGCGCGAGTCGGGCGGGATCGTGGCCATGGGGGCGACATGGACGAGGGAGAGCACGTGAGCAGCACGAAGGGCCGGACGGGGGAGATCCGCCGCGGCGTGGTCACCGTCGTCCTCGTGAACTACAAGGGCGCCCAGGACACGATCACGGCGCTGCGTGCCTTCGACGACGTCGACTGGCCGCGTGAGCAGCTCGAGCTCGTGGTCGTCGACAACGACTCGCAGGACGGCAGCGTCCAGGAGATCCGGGCGGCGGTGCCGGAGGCCCTCGTGGTCCCCGCCGGCAGCAACACCGGGTTCGCCGGCGGCTGCAACCTCGGCGTGCGCCACGCGACCGGTGAGTACGTCGCCTTCCTCAACAACGACGCGCGGCCGGGCCGCGAGTGGATCCGTGCCGCGGTCGAGGTGCTGGCCGCCGACCGCACCGTCGGTGCCGTCGCCAGCAAGGTCCTCGACTGGGAGGGCGAGCGGATCGACTACGTCGACGGGTCGCTCACCTGGTTCGGCATGGGCTACAAGCGTGAGGTCGAGAGCCTCGACACCGGCGAGTGGGACACCGCCAAGGACGTGCTGTTCGGCACGGGCGCGGCGATGTTCATGCGGACGGAGCTGTACCGCGACGTCGGCGGGTTCGACGAGCGGTTCTTCATGTTCTACGAGGACGTGGACCTCGGCTGGCGGCTGAACCTGCTCGGGTACCGCGTGCGGTACGTGCCCGGCTCGGTGGCGTACCACAAGCACCACGTCACGATGAAGAAGTTCGGCAACTTCCGCGAGACGTACCTGCTCGAGCGCAACGCGCTGATGTCGATGTACAAGAACCTCGACGACGAGTCGCTGGCCCGGGCGCTGCCCGCCGCGATGGCGCTCGCGGTGCGCCGGTCGTTCGCCCGCGTCGACGTCGACACCTCCACGCTCGACCTGCAGCGGTCGCCGGGCAACGACGACGTCGGGACGCTCGAGCTGCCGAAGATGGCGCTGACCGGCCCCTACGCGATCGACTACTTCGTCGACCAGCTCGAGTCCCTCGCCCAGACGCGCAAGGACCTGCAGGTGCGCCGCCGCCGGCCGGACACCGACCTGTTCCCCCTGTTCCGGCAGGCGATGGAGCCCGCGTACGCCATCGACAGCTACCTCGAGGCTCACCGCGTGCTCGTCGAGGCGTTCGACGTGGCGTCCCGGTTCGAGACCCGTCGCCGCGTGCTCGTGGTCACCGGGGAGCCGCTGAAGTCCACGATGGCCGGCCCGGCGATCCGGGCCTGGGAGATCGCACGGACGCTGAGCACCGAGCACGAGGTCCGTCTCGCGTCGACCAGCGGCAACGCGATCGAGCCCGAGGGCTTCACGGCGGAGTACATCTACGGCAAGAAGCTCGTGGACGCCACGGAGTGGGCCGACGTCATCATCTTCCAGGGGTTCCTGCTCGAGGCCGCGCCCTGGCTCAAGGACAGCGACAAGATCGTCGTCGCCGACATCTACGACCCGATGCACCTCGAGCAGCTCGAGCAGGCCAAGGACCAGGGTCCCGGCGGCCGCGAGATGGCGGTGCGGGAGACGACCCGGGCGCTCAACGAGCAGATCGCCCGTGCCGACCTCATGCTGTGCGCGTCGGACAAGCAGCGCGACTTCTGGCTCGGGCAGCTCGCCGGGCAGGGGCGCGTCAACCCGGCCGTGTACGACGAGGACGAGTCGCTGCGGTCGCTGCTGTCGGTGGTGCCGTTCGGCATCGCCGACACGGACCCGGTGCAGCGGCGCCACGCGATCAAGGGCGCGACCGAGGGCATCTCGGTCGACGACAAGGTCATCCTGTGGGGCGGTGGGATCTACAACTGGTTCGACCCCCTGACGCTCATCCGCGCCGTCGACGTGCTGCGCCGCGAGCACCCCGAGGTGCGCCTCTACTTCATGGGCCTCAAGCACCCGAACCCGGGCGTCCCGGAGATGAAGATCGCCTGGCGCACGCGCGAGCTGGCGGCCGAGCTCGGCCTGGTCGACAAGCACGTGTTCTTCAACGAGGGCTGGGTGCCCTACGACGAGCGGGCGGACTACCTGCTCGACGCGGACGTCGGCGTGTCGACGCACTTCGAGCACATCGAGACCGCGTTCAGCTTCCGCACCCGCATCCTCGACTACCTGTGGACCACGCTGCCGATCGTCGCGACCAGCGGCGACACCTTCGGTGAGCTCATCCGCACGCACGACCTGGGCCGTGTGGTGCCGCCGCAGGACGTCGACGCCCTCGTCGAGGCGCTCGAGCAGATGCTGTACGACCAGCCGGCGATCGACGAGGTGCGCACCAACGTGCGCGCGTTCGCGGAGTCGTACCGCTGGGAGCGGGTGCTGCAGCCGCTCGTGGAGTTCTGCCGCGCACCCCGGCGTGCGGCCGACCTCACGAGCAGGCTCGGCCCCGTGACGACGGCGATGTACGTGTCGCCCCCGCCGCCGATCTCCGTGCGCGGTGACCTCCACCTGCTGCGTGAGTACATGGCGCAGGGCGGGGTGCGCGAGGTGGCGCGCCGGGCGGCCGGTCGGGTCCGGCGGCTCACGGGCTCGGGGCCGGGCTCGCGCTGACGGAGTCCGCGCCGGCGCTCGCCGCGCCGGCACCACGAGGGCGGGGCCCGGGCACCAGGTGCCCGGGCCCCGCCCTCGTCGTCGTCCGTCAGGTGCCGTCCGTCAGGACGTCGTGAACGTCCGGCAGCCGACGTCCGTGTGGGGCCCCCCGGCGGTGTCGATCGAGTAGACGCACACGGTGTGCCGACCCGGTGCGAGATCTCGGCTGTGCGTGTACCCACGCTGCGGCGAGGTCTGGTGCGCGGCAGCGACGTCCGGCCGTGGCAGGTTCGCCGACAGCGCGACGCCGACCCCGTCGACGTAGATGTGGACCTCGTTGGGGCTCGCCGTGTCCGGGTCCCACGTCCAGCCGCTGACGGTCATGCGCGACCCGTCCACCTGGAGCACGTCGATGAAGCCCATCGGCCGGGCGTTGGTGATCGCGAAGCTGCGGCACCCGAGCAGCGTGTTCGCCCCACCCGCGGTGTCGATCGCGTACACGCACGCCTGGTGCTGACCGGGGGCGAGCGTGCGGGTGTCGCTGAACCCGCGAGCGGGGGACACGCCGAAGGCGGCAGCGACGTCCGGCCGGTTCTGGTCGGCCCACACGGACACCCCGACACCGTCGACGTACACGTGCGCCTCGGTGCGGGCGTCCGTGTCGGGGTCGAGCGTCCAGCCCCACACCGTGGCACGCGAGCCGCTGACGCTGACCCCGTCGAACGAGCCGATGGGCGGCCTCGAGGCTCCGACGACGACCGTCCGGCAGTCGAGGAGGGTGTTCGCCCCGGCTGCCGTGTTGATCCCGAACACGCAGACGCTCCGCGCGCCGGGCTTGGCCTTGACGGTGTGGGTGAACCCGTGGTTGTCGCCCCGGCCGTGCGCGGCGTTCAGTCCGGCGACCGGGCGGTCGGCGCGCACGGCGACCCCGACGCCGTCGACGTAGATGTGCGCCTCGGTGGGTGCGCTGGTGTCGGGGTCGAGCGTCCAGCCGACGACGGTGAGCGAGTCGGGACCGGCGGTCACAGAGGTCACGGCCCCGATGGGGACGGCGTCGGGCACGACGACGGTCCGGCAGTCCAGGAGCGTGTTGTTCCCCGGTCCCGAGGAGATGCCGAAGGTGCAGACGGAACGGGGCCCCGGGGCCGCCGGGACGGTGACGAGGAAGCCGTGCCGGTCACCCTTCCCGTATGCCGCCGCGACGTCGGGCCGGGAGCGATCGGCCATCGCCGAGGTCCCTACCCCGTCGACGTAGACGTGCACCTCCGTCGACGCGGAGGTGTCGGGGTCGAGCGTCCACCCGGACACCGTGAGCGTGGTGTTGGTGGCGGTCACCGCCTCGACGACGCCGATGGGGTCGGCGCCGTCCGGGCGGCCGAACCAGTCCGTGAAGTAGTTCCAGAAGTTGCGGTTGCCGTACGAGGAGCACGCGTCGCCCGTGCCGTACCCGGCAGCGAGCGCCGCCGCGTTGGGCTGGTACGGCGTGTAGTTGTACAGGCTGGCGGTCGCCTGGTTCTGGATGAGCACCGGGGAGCTGCCGCACGCCGCGTTGGGGTGGAACCGGACGTTGTTGACCATGCCGGCGCGGTGCGCGTACCGGGTCGGGTTCAACGCGTAGTTGTTGAGCTGCCACGCCGCCTGGTACAGCTGGTTGTAGAAGCCGTAGTAGCGCGTGTCGCAGGGTGCGGTGTCCGGGCAGCCGAACCCCATCGCCTTCTGGTAGCGCGAGGCCGTCAGCGAGCTGCCGGAGGCCGTGATGAGCCCCTGCTCCTTCTGCAGCATCACCAGCAGCACCCGGGGGTTGATGCCGCACGCCTGTGCGACCTTCGTGATCACGGCCGCCGCCGATTCGTTGCCGGCACCGACGTACGTCCCGCGGCACCGGTCGTCCGCGGGGCGGGTCCAGGTGTCGAAGCGCGCCGTCCGCAGGCAGGGGGTGCCGTCGTTGCCCGGACGGCAGCTCGGGGCACGGGCGTCGAGGAACGCCTGGACGTCGGCCGCGCTCATCGCGCCGCTGGCGACGAAGGTGGCGTCCGAGATGATGTACCCGGGCCGGAACTGCGTCAGGTCGGCCGCTGCGGCGCCGCTCGCCGTCGTGACGCCGACCAGTCCGGAGACGAGCAGCACCAGCGCGAGGAGCGACCTCGTGGCGCGACGGGGCGAGGTGCGACGTTCTGTCATGGGATGTCCATCGGCGGGACATCGCCCCGACCTGAGGCATTCGACCCGACGTACTCGACGGTCCCCGACCACGTGCCGCTGGAGAGCCGTGCGCGCGGGACGCTCAGACCGTCGCAGCTGACGGTGCTCGCGTCCGCCACGGTGGGGACGCTCACCTCGGCGGACGCGCCGCGGGGGCCGGTCAGCCGCAGCGTGCACGTGCCCGGCGTGAGGGTGGCGGCGTAGGCGCCGACCTCGGCTGCCGAGGTGGTCGTGTTCCAGCCCGAGAAGGTCACCACGACGTCCACCGTGGTGGCCGGCTGTCCCGGTGCCCCGTCCGCGGGCGCCGGCGCGGCACCGCCCGACGCCTCCGGGGTGGGGCTCGTCGCAGGGGCGGGCGTCGCGGTGGTCGTGCTCGTGGGCGTCGTGCCCGCGGCCGTGGGGCTCGCCGTGGCAGGGCTCGCCGAGCGCGTGGGGTCGTCCGTCGCCTGCGGCGTCCCCGTGGTGCAGGCGCCGAGCAGGAGGCCCGCGGTGACCACGAGCACGGGGGGCACGAGGCCGTGGCGGCGCGCACGCACGGGACGGGACGTCGGACGGGGGGTGCGGGGAAGCGGCGCGGTCATGGTCTCTCGGTCCGGGCGGTGGGGTGTCGCGCCCACGCTAGCGCCGAGCAGGGACCGCCCCCGGGGGTGCGCCCCGGTGTGTCGCCGACCGTCAGCCGATCGCCGCGTCGAGCTCCCGCTCCAGGTGGGCCGCGATCTCGAGCGCTGCCGTCGCCGCGGGGGACGGTGCGTTGAGCACGTGCACCTGGCGGGGCGCGCTCTCGACGAGGAAGTCGTCGACGAGGCTGCCGTCGCGGTGCAGGGCCTGCGCGCGCACGCCGGCCGGGGCCGGCGCGAGGTCCTCCGCGCGGATGCCGGGCACCAGCTGCGCCAGGCTGGCCGCGAACAGCCGCCGCGACGCCGACCGTGCCATCTCCTTGGCCCCGGGCACCACGTTCCGGGCGGCCAGGCGCCACAGCCCGGGCCAGGCGAGCGACTGCGCGAGCTCCGCGGGCACGACGTCGCGCCACCGGTAGCCCTCACGGGCGAGCGCCAGCACCGCGTTGGGCCCGGCGTGGACGCCGCCGTGCACCGAGCGGGTCAGGTGCACGCCGAGGAACGGGAACCGGGGGTCGGGCACCGGGTACACCAGGCCGCGCACGAGGTGCTCCTGCGCCGGGACGAGCTCGAAGTACTCGCCGCGGAACGGCACGATGCGGGCGTCGGGCTCCAGCCCGGACCGGCGCGCGAGGAGGTCGCTGTGCAGCCCGGCGCACGAGACGAGGGCGTCGACGCGCTCCTCGCCGCGGGACGTGGTCAGCCGCACCGTGTCCCCGACGGTGGTCGCCCGCTCCACGGCCGTGCCGACGCGGACCTCGCCGCCGTGCTCGCGGACCTCGTCGGCCAGCGACCGGCAGACGGCGGGGTAGTCGATGATCCCGGTGGCGGTGACGCGCAGCGCCTCGACGGCGCGCACGTAGGGCTCGTGCTCGCGGGCCTCGGCCGGCGAGAGCAGGTGCGCGTCGATGCCGTTCTCCTCGGCGCGTCGGGCGAGCCGACGCAGGCCCGGGACCTGCTCGGCCGTCGTGGCGACCACGAGCTTGCCGGTCCGCTCGTGCGCGATGCCCCGCTCGCGGGCGTACGCCAGCATCGACTCCGCCCCGGCGCGGCTCATGCGCGCCTTGTGGCTGCCCGGTGCGTAGTACAGGCCCGAGTGGACCACGCCGGAGTTGCGTCCGGTCTGGTGGCCGGCGAGCTGCTCGTCCTTCTCCAGCACCAGCACCTCGTCGCCGCGCCGTGCGAGGCGGGCCGCCGTCGCCAGTCCCACGATGCCGCTGCCGACCACCGCGATACGCGCCACGTCGTCCGTCCCGTCCTCGTCGTCGGCCCGAGCGGCCGGCGCCATCCTAGTCGCGCCGTCGCGGCCGTCGACGGCCCGTCGGTCCCACGGCGGGACGGGGCGTGCGCGGTGCCCCCCGGGCGGCCGACGGTGGACGTGGACGTCGCCACGGGCCCCGCCGTCTATGATCGGTTGCCGTTCCGTCTGTCAGCCGAAGGACGCCGTGACCGAGAAGACCGAGGTTCCGACATCGTCGTCGGCGACCGATCCGACCGTGCCCCGCGCACCGGTCCCCGGGGCGACGGCCCGCGACCGCTGGGACGCGTGGACCGGGCCCCGCCCGGACGGCCTGCCCCGCGTGCGGGTGCTCCTCGCGTACCCCGCCCTCCTGCTCGTCGTGCTCGTCGGCCTCGTCGCCGCCGGACTGTCGGGCACGTCGACGGGCGTCGTCCACGGCTGGTTCGAGGAGGGGGCGGACGGCAACCTCGTGGCGTTCGAGCCGCAGGCGATCCGCAGCGACGAGTGGTCCGTGCAGACGACCTACACCGTGTCCCAGGTGCAGGAGGGGCTGCCGCTGCACAACGACACGCTCCCCGGCGGCGTCGACATGTCCCTCAACTGGGAGGCGCCGTACGCGGAGTGGTCCGCCGCGTTCCGCCCCCACAACCTGGGGTTCTTCGTCCTGCCGTTCGACCAGGCGTTCGCGCTGAAGTGGTGGCTGCCGGGACTCGCCCTGGCCGCGGCGGCCTACATGCTCCTGGTGTCGGTGCTGCCGCGACGGCCGCTCGCCTCCGCCGCGCTCGCCACCGCGTTCCTGTTCTCCCCGTTCTTCCAGTGGTGGTACATCCCGCAGACGCTGTGGCCCGTCGCGTGGGCGCTGCTGACGATGACGGCGATCGTGTGGACGACCGCGCTCGCGCCGGCACGTGCGCGCTGGCTCTGGGCGCTGCCGGTCGGCTACGTGACCGTGACCGCGGCGCTCGGCATCTACGCGCCCTTCCTCATCCCCGTCGCGTACGTCACCGCCGCCTTCGGCGTCGGCTGGGTGCTGCGTCGCGACGGCACCGGGACCGTCCGCGACCGGCTGCGACGCGTGCTGCCGGTCCTGGCCGGCGGTGCGGCCGGTGGGGTGGTCGTCGTCGTCTTCCTGCTCACGCGGTGGTCGACCATCGAGGGGTTCCTCGGGACCGTGTACCCCGGGCAGCGGCTCACGCCGCCCGGTGAGGCGCTCGCGGACCCCGACCGGCTCGCCGGCTTCCTCGGGGTGTTCTCCCTCGCGCTGCACGGCGGGGGGTCGCACGGGATCCGCCCGAACAGCTCGGAGGCGTCGACGTTCGTCTTCCTGGGGGCGTTCGTCGCACTCGGAGGCGTGTGGCTCCTGCTGCACCTGTGGCGCACCCGTTGCGTCGTCGACGCGCCCCTGGTCGCCGCCCTCGCGTGCGGGGTGCTGTTCGCCGCGTTCCTCTACGTGCCCGGCTGGGCCCCGATCGCGCACCTGCTGCTGCTGGACCGCGCCACACCGGGACGCATGCTCATCGGGCTGGGTCTGCTGTCGCTCCTGCTCGTGGCGCTCGTCGTGCGCGCGCTGGACGTGCACGACCTGCGCGCACCGTGGTGGGTGGCCGTCGCCGGCGGGGTCGTCGTGCTCGGCTCGCACGCGGTGCTCGCCGACCGTCTGTCGCACCGGCCCGGGGCGCTCGAGGCCTCCGGTCCCTGGTGGCTGTTCGCCCTCGTCCTGGCGGCCGCGGTCGTGCTCGTCCTGCGCCGGCGCCTGCTGCCCGGGGCCGTCGCCTACCTCGCGCTGAGCCTCGTGTTCGGTGCGTGGGTCAACCCGCTGTACCGCGGCGTGTTCGACCTGCGCGAGACCGACGTCGCCCAGGCGGTCAGCACGCTCGACGAGCAGGTGCCGGGCAGGTGGGTCGGCGTCGGCGACGCGATGGTCGGGCCCATCCTCACCGCCACGGGCGTCGGCGCGTTCAACGCGTTCCAGGGTGCCCCCGACGTCGACACCTGGCAGCGGCTCGACCCGTCCGGCCGGTACGAGGTGCACTGGAACCGCTTCGGCAACGTCGGCTGGATCGTCGACGACGAGGCGCCCCGCATCTCCAACCCCGCGCCCGACCAGGTCCGCGTCAACTTCGACTCCTGCGCCCGCTACGAGCAGTCCGAGATCACGCACGTGCTCTCGGACCGGCCGATCGAGCAGCCCTGCCTGCGCCTCGTCGACGAGGTCGACGAGCCCGTCACCACGTTCCACATCTACCAGGTCGTCGCACGTCCCTGACGGGCTCGACGCCCGCGGTGCACCACGAGAGGAGAACCATGTCCGAAGTCGTGTCCTTGGGGCAGCCCACGGTCGGCGAGGAGGAGCTCGAGGCGGTGTCGCGGGTGTTCGCATCGGGCTGGCTGTCCGGCGCCGGACCGGCGTGCCGGGCCTTCGAGGAGCAGCTCGCCGCGACGGTCGGGACGCAGCACGCCCTCGCGACGTCGAACTGCGGGGCCGCGCTGCACCTCGGCCTCGACGTCCTCGGCGCAGGACCGGGGGACGAGGTGATCGTCGGGGACTACACCTTCCCCGCGACCGGCCACTCCGTGATGTGGACCGGTGCGACCCCAGTGTTCGCCGACGTGCGCCCCGACATCTGGAGCGCCGACCCGGCCTCCGTCGAGTCCCTCGTCACCGAGCGGACCGTCGGCATCCTGGCGGTCGACGTGTTCGGGCAGCCGGCCGACTACGACGAGCTGCGGGCGATCGCCGACCGCCACGGCCTGTGGCTCATGGAGGACGCCGCGTGCTCCGCGGGCGCCACGTACAAGGGCCGGCCGGCGGGGTCGCTCGCCGACGTCGCGACCTTCAGCTTCCACGGCCGCAAGGGCATCACCGCGGGGGAGGGCGGCGCGCTGACGACCGACGACCCCGAGCTCGCGGCCCGTGCCCGCAAGCTCCACACCTACGGCATCGAGCCCGCCCTGACGCGGGAGGGCGCACGCGAGCTCCCGGTCCCGAGCTTCGACGAGGCGGGGTACAACTACCGGCTGTCCGACGTCGCGGCGGCCATCATGTCGGTCCAGCTGCGCCGCCTGCCGGACCTGCTCGCCGCCCGCCGCCGGGTCGCCGGCCTGTACGGCGAGCTCCTCGGCGACCTCGAGCTCGTCACGCTGCCCGTCGCGCTGCCGGACCGCGAGCACCCCTGGCAGTCCTACGTGGTGGCGCTCGACGGCTCGCTCGACCGGGGTGCGGTGGCCACCGCGCTGCGGGAGCAGGGCGTCCAGTGCAACTTCGGCACGTACGCGTCCCACGTGCAGCCCGTCTACGGCAGCACGCGCCACCTCCCCGTCTCGGCGGACCTGTTCGCCCGCCACCTGGCCATCCCCATGCACGCCAACCTGCGTGACGACGAGGTGGAGCGCGTGGCCGACACGCTGCGACGCGTCGTGACGTCGTCCGCCGCCACCCGCTGAACCCCACCCCCCAGGAGTCACCCATGGCAGACAAGACCGTCTTCTTCACCGGCGGCGCCGGCTTCATCGGCATGCACGTCGTGCCCATGCTGCTCGAGCGCGGCTACAAGGTCCGCATCTTCGACAACATGTTCCGCGGCGACCGCGACGCCGTCGGCCGCCTCGTCGAGAGCGGCGACGTCGAGCTCATCGACCAGGACGTCCGCTACGGCGGCGCGGTCCAGCAGGCCATGAAGGGCTGCTCCCACGTCATCCACTTCGCCGCGGTGTCGATCAACAAGAGCCAGGCCGACCCGTACGAGTCCATGGACATCAACATGGTCGGCAACCACAACGTCTTCGCGGCCGCCGCGGACCAGGGCGTCGAGCGCCTGGTGTTCGCCTCGAGCGCCTCGGTGTACGGGGACCCCGAGAAGCTGCCGATGCACGAGGACGACCGCCTGTCCCCGCTGACGCCGTACTGCATCTCCAAGCGCGCCGGCGAGGACCTGCTCGGCTTCTACCAGCGGCGCGCGGGCCTGTCGTGGGTCGCGCTGCGGTTCTTCAACGTCTACGGCCCCGGCCAGAAGACGACCGCGTACTACACGTCCGTCATCAACCACTTCGTCAACCGGCTGCGCAACGGCGAGCCGCCCGTCATCGACGGCAAGGGCGAGCAGTCGATGGACTTCATCCACGTGCACGACATCGCGCGGTCCGCGGTGCTCGCGCTGGAGTCGGAGCGGGCCAACGTGCCCGTCAACATCGGCACCGGCATCGACACGTCGATCGCCGACCTCGCGCGCATCCTCATCGACGCCGTGGGCGCCGACGTCGAGCCCGTCTTCAACCCGCGCGACGTCCTGGTGAGCCGGCGCGCCGCCGACGTGCAGCGGGCCAAGGAGGTCCTCGGCTTCGAGCACACCATCAGCGTGCGCGACGGCATGACCGACCTCATCCGGAACGGCGGCTGATGGCGGTCCGCCCCCCGGGGACGCTGCCGCCCAACCCGTACCACGAGCACGCGTGGATCGTGGGGGAGCCGACGATCGGTGAGGGCACCTGGATCGGCGCCTTCACGGTCATCGACGGCTCGGGCGGGCTGACCATCGGGGCCGGGTGCGACATCAGCGCCGGCGTGCAGGTGTACACGCACTCCAGCGCCCGCCGCTGCGTGTCCGGCCGCGCGTGGGACACGGTCGAGCGCGCCCCCGTGGTCATCGGCGACCGGGTCTTCCTCGGTGCCAACGCCGTCGTGATGATGGGCGTCACCATCGGTGACGAGGCGGTCGTGGGCGCAGGTGCCGTGGTCACGCGGGACGTGCCCGCGCGCACCGTGGTCACCGGCGTGCCCGCACGCGTCGTGGGCCGGGTCGAGCTCGGCGAGCCCGGCTCGCGGCCCGAGCTCGTCCGGGAGGTCGACGCGTGAGGATCGTCGTCGTCAACAACTTCTACCCACCGCGCGTGGGCGGCAGCTCGCACCTCTCGGACGCCCTGGCCCGGGCGTACGCCGCGCGGGGCCACGACGTGCTCGTGGTCACCGCGGCGTACGGCGACGCACCGCCCGTCGAGCACCGTGACGGCCTGACGATCGTGCGGCTCCCGGCGTTCGCGCTGCCGGAGTCGCGGTTCGCCGTGAGCTTCGACATCTCGTTCGCCACCCGTCCGAGCCTGGTCCGCCGGCTGTGGCGCCTGCTCGACGGGTTCGCCCCGGACGTGGTGCACCAGCACGGGCAGTTCTTCGACCTCACGTGGGCCACCGGTGCCTGGGCGCGCCACCGTGGCGTGCCGACGCTGCTCAGCATCCACACCCGGCTGGAGAACCCCCAGGCCCACTACCACGGCGTCTTCCGCGGGCTGGACGCGCTCATGGTCTACCCGACGATGCGGGTGCACCGGCCGCACCTCGTCGTCATGGACGCGCTGATGGACGACTACGTCAAGGCGCGGTACCGGGGGGCCACCTCCGGTCTCGAGTACATCCCGGTCGGTGTGGACGCCGGGTGGACCGTCGGCGGCGACCGTGCCACGGGCCGTGCCCGTCTCGGCGTCGACGACGCCACCCCGCTCGTGCTGTCGCTGGGCCACGTCATCCCGCTGCGCGACCGGGTCGCCCTCGTGGAGGCGCTGCCGGCCGTCCTGGAGCAGGTGCCGGACGTCCGTCTCGCCGTCGTCGGACGGGTCTACTACGACGCGTTCGAGCGACGCGCGGACGAGCTCGGGGTGCGCGACCACGTGCTCAGCGTCGGTGCGGTGCCCAAGAGCGAGGTCCCCGACCTGCTGGCCGCCGCCGACGTCGAGTCCCACGAGCAGGGCATCGGGCTGGGGACCGCGACGCTCGAGGCGATGGCTGCCGGCGTCCCGGTGGTCGCCCCCGGGCGGGTCGACAACTTCCCGACCGTCCCGCTCGGCCACCGTGAGCACCTGTGGGTGACGGAGCCCGGTGACGTGCCGGCACTCGCCGCGGCGCTGGTCGACGCGCTGACCGACCGCGAGCACGCGAGGCGCGTCGGTCTGGCGGCGCAGCAGGTGGTGCACGAGAGCTTCGCGCTGGAACGCGTCGTCGACCAGCACCTCGAGGTGCTCGAGCGGCTCGCGGCGTCCCGCCGACGCTGACGCAGCCGCGGCCCCGACCCGTGAGGGTCGGGGCCGCGGTCGCTCAGGACGGCCGGCCGGGCCGGGACGTCGACGCTGCGGGACGACGCGTCCGGCTCATGCGGGAACGGCGGCCGCCGCGTCCTTGACCCGGGCGACGACCGCGTGCGAGGGCAGGATCGAGTCGCGCTCGGCGGTCGCGTCGACCTCTCCGCGCACGAGCGCGACGAACCGGTCGAGCTGCGCCGCGAGAGGCTCGCGCGACGTCGCCATCTCGGGGATCTCGATGACGGTCTGCTGGCGGTAGCCGCGGCCGTCGTCGGAGGCCTCGGCGGCCACGTGGTGGTACACCGTCACGCCACGGCGCAGCAGGTCGATCTCGACCATGCGGTCCAGCTCGTGGATGACGAGCTCGCGGACCTTCTTCTGGCCCACGCGGCTGGCCGACACCGAGGCCACCCCGCCCTGCGAGAAGCGCAACGACGCCTGGACGACGTCCTCCGCGCCCGGCAGCGAGGACGGGTGGAACTGACCGACGACCGCCTCGACCTGCTCGACGTCGCCGGGGAGGAACTGCATGGCGAGGTCGACGTCGTGCACCAGCAGGTCCCACGCGACGCCGGTGCGGATGCGGGGGGCGTACGGGGAGTGCCGCGTGGCCGTCACGTGCACGGGGGCCTCCACGATGGAGCGTGCCGTGACCACCGCGGGGTTGTACCGCTCGAGCAGGCCGCACATCACCGGGACGTCGCGGACCCGCGCGAGGTCGAGCACCTGGCGGGTCTCCTCGAGGGTCGGCGTCACCGGCTTCTCGACGAGCAGGGGCACTCCGGCCTCGAGCACCTGGCGGGCCAGCGGGCCGTGCACCTCCGTCGCCGCGGCGACGATCACGGCGTCGATGCCGTCCAGGGAGCCGATCTCGGGGCGCCACGACGCGCCGAAGCGCTCGGCGACGGCGCCCCCGACGTCGGCCCGGGGGTCGACGACGACCGCCAGCCGGGTGCCGTCGTTCTGGGACGTGACGCGCGCGTGCAGCGAGCCCATGGACCCGGCGCCCACCAGCAGGACGTTCAGCGGTGCGGTCACGGTCATGCCCCCAGGATGCTGCGCACGGCCGACACGATGGTGTCGACGTCCGCGTCGGACACCTTGGGGTGCACGGGCAGGGAGACGACCTCGCGGACGATGCGCTCCGCGACGGGGACGTCGCCGACCCGCACGCGCGGGTGGTCGCGGTAGCAGTCGTAGTCGAACACCAGGCGCGGGTAGTAGATGCCGTTGCCGATGCCCGCCTCCGTGAGGCGTGCGACGAACTCGTCGCGGTCGACGCGCGCGTCGGGCGTCAGGCGCACGGTGAACTGGTGCCACACGTGCGAGCGGCCGGGCAGCTCGCGCGGCACCACGAGCCCCGGGACGCCGTCGAGGCCCTCGGTGAGGCGCGCGGCGTTCGCCTTGCGGCGCGCGACGGTCGCCGCGTAGCGGTCGAGCTGGGGGAGCACGACCGCGGCCTGCAGGTCGGTCAGGCGGTAGTTGTGACCCGCCACCTCGTACTGGTAGCGGGCGCGCATGCCCTGGTTCCGCAGCACGCGGAGGCGGTCGGCGAGGGTGTCGTCGTCGGTGGTGATGACACCGCCCTCACCCGTCGTGAGGTTCTTGGTGCCGTAGAACGAGAAGCAGCCCAGGCCGAAGCTGCCCGCGGCCCGGCCCTCGAAGGTCGCGCCGTGCGACTGGGCCGAGTCCTCCACGAGCGCGAGGTCGTGGGAGTCGGCCAGCTCGCGGAACGCGCCGGCGTCGACGGTCTGCCCGTACAGGTGGACCGGCATGAGCACCGCGGTGCGGTCGGTGACGGCGGCCGCGGCGGCCGCGGCGTCGAGGTTGAAGTCCGACTCGGCGATGTCCGCGAACGTGGCGGTCGCGCCGGCCTCGAGGATCGCGTTGAGGGTGGCGACGAACGTGAACGGCGTCGTCAGCACCTCGTCGCCCTCCTGCAGGTCGAGCACCTGCAACGCGGCGACCAGGGCCGTCGTGCCGTTGTTGACCGCGACGGCGTGGCGCACCCCCGTCAGCTCGGCGAAGCGGCGTTCGAACTCGGCGACCACGGGTCCCTGGGCGACCATGCCCGAGCGCAGGACCTTGAGGACCTCGGCCTCGACCTCGGGGCCGAGGTCGACGGAGGAGATGGGGATCACGGCTGCCCTTGCTGTGAGTACCGGATGGATTGCCGCCGACCGTACCAGGCGGCCGGCGGCCGTCCGGGGGACCGGTGCGCCTCGTCCACGCGGTCGGTAGCATCGAGCCTGTGACACGGACGACACACGACGGAAACACGATCCACCCCTCGGCGGTCATCGGTGACGAGGTGGAGCTGGGGACCGGCAACGTCATCGGGCCCCACGTCGTCATCCTCGGGCCTGTGCGCATCGGGGACGAGAACTGGTTCGGGTCGGGCGCCACGATCGGTGCGCCGCCGGAGGTGCGCGGCGCCGCGCACCCCGCGCAGTGGCTGACCGGCGGTGGCGGTGAGGGCGTCGTGATCGGTGACCGCAACGTCGTCCGCGAGCAGGCGGTCGTCCACCAGGGCTGGCAGGCGGTCACGACGCTCGGCGACGACTGCTTCGTCATGAACCGGGCCTACGTGGCTCACGACTGCCGGCTCGGTGACGGGGTGACGCTCGCGTCGGGTGTCGCCCTCGGCGGGCACGTCGTCGTCGGCGAGCGCGCCACGCTGGGCATGGGCGCGCTCGTGCACCAGCGGCGGCTCGTGGCCCCGGGCGCGATGGTCGGCATGGGCGCGGTTGTCAGCCGGGACGTCGCCCCGTTCGCCAAGGTGTACGGCAACCCGGCGCGGGTCCGGGGCGCCAACGTCGTGGGCATGCAGCGCCAGGGGGTCCTCGAGGACGCCGTCGCCGAGGTCGAGCGCGCGTACGCCCTGGGCCGACGCCCGGACCCGGAGCTGCTCGACGACGAGCTGCGCGAGGTCTTCGCCCGGTGGGACGAGGCCCACGCGGTCGCACGCTGAGCCGCGTTACCCTGGTCGCGGCCCGGGTGCCGCCGATCAGTGCCGACCGGCGGGCGCGGGGCGGTGCCGTGTCCGCCCGAGGGTCGTCGAGCGCCCGACCGGGCGAGATCGCAGGACGGGGAGCAGCATCCGATGAGCACCACCGCGCGCCCGGAGCCGGCGCACGTCCCGCCGACCGGCGACCCCTCGGTCGCGCCCGCCTCACGGCGTGCGGTGCTCATGGCGACGGTCCGCTGGGGCCTCATCGTCGTCGTCCTGGTGGCCGCCGGCTGGCAGGTCGCACGTCAGTGGGGTGAGGTCCGCGAGGCGCTCGTCGCGGTGCACCCGCTCGCCGCGGCGCTGTCGTTCGTGTGCGTCGTGCTGGGGCTGGGCGCCGGGACGATGAGCTGGCAGACCCTCCTGGACGACCTGGGGCCGCGCGTCGGCGTCGCGCGCGGTGCGCAGATCTGCCTGGTGGGCCAGCTCGGCAAGTACGTGCCGGGCTCGGTGTGGGCGTACCTGCTGCAGATGGAGCTGGGGCGCCGGCACGGCGTGGCGCGCGCCCGCGTCTTCGCCGCGAGCCTGTTCGCCGCCGGTGTCGGCGTCGTGGCCTCGTTGATCCTGGGGCTTGCGGCGCTGCCGGTGCTCGCCGGCCAGCAGCGCGGGCTGCTCTGGCTGTTCGCGCTGCTGCCCGTCGGGCTGGTGTGCCTGCACCCGCGCGTGCTCACGTGGATGGCGTCCACGATCTTCCGCCTGCTGCGCAAGCCGCCGCTGGACCACACGCTGCGCGTCTCGGTCGTCGCCCGGTCGCTGGGGTGGGCGCTGGTGTCGTACCTGCTCTTCGGTGTGCACCTGTGGCTGCTCGCCAACTCCCTGGTGGACCCGGGCCCGGCGGCGCTGCTGCTGTGCGCCGGGGCGATCGCCCTCGGCTTCACGGCCGGGCTGTTCGCGGTGTTCCTGCCCTCGGGCGTCGGCGTGCGGGAGGCCGTCATCGTGGCCGCCCTGGCGACCATGCTGAGCGTGGGCACCGCCACCGGCATCGCGGTCGCCTCACGGCTCGTCTTCACGGTGGGCGACCTCGTCGTCGCGGGCATCGCGGCGCTCACCGCCGTCGTGGCGCGGCGCCGGGCTGCTGCCGCGGGTCTGCCCACGGACGTCCCGGACGAGCTGCGTCAGGGCAGCGCGGCACCGGTCGCCTGACGGGTCACCCGCGAGCGCGCGGCCCGGCGGCGCGACGGGGCCCGGCGGCGGCCGCGTCGCGGTACACGCTCGTGTGGGCGTCCGCGGACGCGGCCCAGCTGAACCCGGACGCGTGGGCGCCGCCGCGTGCCCCCAGGTCCGCGCCCGCGGCCAGCACCTCCTGCAGCCCGGCACGGAGCGCGTCGACGTCGAGCGGGTCCACGAGCACGGCCGCGTCGCCCGCGACCTCGGCGCACGCCGTGCCGGCCGACGTGAGCACCGGGCAGCCGTGCGCCATCGCCTCCAGCACCGGCATCCCGAAGCCCTCGCGCAGCGACGGGAACGCGAACGCGGTCGCACCCGCGTAGAGCGCGTGCAGGTCGGCTGCGTCGACGCGCCCGACCAGGTGGACGCGCGCATCCGGCGCCGCACCCTCCGGCACGGTGACGTCCCCCCAGCCGGCAGGTCCCACCAGGACGAGGTCGGGGGCCGGGGCGGCGAGCCCGGCCCACGCCGCGACCAGCCGCCGCACGTTCTTGCGGGGCTCCAGCGTCCCCGCCCACAGCAGGTAGTCGCGGTCCAGGCCGAGCCGTGCGCGGACCTGCTCGACCTGTGCCGGTGCGACGTCCGGGACGCGCACCCCGTGCGGGATCACGTGCACCCGGTCGGCGCCGACGCCCTGGGCGAGCAGCGCGTCGGCGCTCGACCGCGACGGGACGACGACGGCGGCCGCGTGGTCGCGGGTGCGGGTGAGCGCACGCCGGAAGTAGGCGTTGCCCCGCGGGGTGAAGTGGGTCGGGTCGTCGAGGAAGGCGAGGTCGTGGACGGTGACGACCAGGGGGCGCGCGGTGCCGGGGACGGCCCACGTCGGGGCGTGCACCACCTGCGCGCCGGGCACGGCCCACTCCGCGCGCGGCAGGGTCGTGCGCTGCCACGCCTCGTACAGCGCGACGCGCGGCAGCGGCAGGGCGCGGGTCCGGACCGCGGGGGTCACGTCGGGGGCGGGCAGACCGCGGTGGGAGGCCGACACGCCGGTGACCCGGACGTCGTCCCGCGGGTCGAGCGCCCGCGTCAGCTCGACGACATACGTCGCCGAGCCGCCCGGCACGGGCTGCCAGCACTGCTCGACGACCATGGCCACGTCGAGGACGTCCGCGCTGCTCACCGACACGGTCGCCGAGCCTACGTCACGAGCGGACGCCGGGTCGGCGCGGGTGTGCCCGTAGGCTGGCTCGTCGGCGACGGGCGCCCGCCCGCACGCGAGCGTGATCTCGGAGGTTGTCGGTGGCGGACGGTCGGGTACGGGTCCTCGTGGACGCGACGGCGGTGCCGCCGGACCGGGGCGGTGTGGGGCGCTACCTCGACGACCTCCTGCCGGAGCTGCCCGGAGGGGACATCGACCTCGTGGTGGTCGCCCAGCAGCGCGACGTGGTGCAGCTGCGGGCGCGTCTCGTCGGCGCGCGCGTGGTCGCGGCCCCGTCGGCGGTCGCCTCCCGGCCCGTGCGGCTGGCGTGGGAGCAGCTGGCGCTGCCGGTGCTGGCGCGACGCGTGCGTGCCGACGTCCTGCACAGCCCGCACTACACGATGCCGCTGCTGACGCGGCGGCCGGTCGTGGTGACGCTGCACGACGCGACGTTCTTCAGCCACCCCGAGCTGCACTCGCCGCTCAAGGCCCGCTTCTTCCGCACCTGGATCCGGGTCGCCGCCCGTCGCGCCGCCGTGCTGGTCGTCCCGTCGCAGGCCACCCGGGACGAGGTGGTGCGGTTCACGGCCACCGACGGCGACGCGATCGTCGTCGCGCCCCACGGCGTCGACGGCGCGGCGTTCCGGCAGGTCGACGCGCAGGAGCAGACGCGGGTCGCTCGGAGCCTCGGCCTGGAGGGGCGCCGCTGGGTGGCGTTCCTCGGCACCCTCGAGCCGCGCAAGAACGTCCCGGCGCTGGTCCGCGCCTGGGTGCGTGCGTGCGCCGGGACCGAGGACCCTCCGGCACTGGTGCTGGCCGGGGGCCGCGGGTGGGACACGGAGGTCGACCCTGCCGTGGCGGAGGTCCCGGCGGGGCTGACGGTGCTGCGACCGGGCTACCTGCCGTTCGAGGACCTCGCGGGCTACCTGTCCGGCGCTGCCGTCGTGGCGTACCCGAGCAAGGGGGAGGGCTTCGGCCTGCCGGTGCTCGAGGCGATGGCCTGCGGCGCGGCGGTCCTGACGACCCGGGAGCTGTCCCTGACCGAGGTCGGCGGCGACGCGGTCGCGTACTGCGACGTGGACGTCGACTCGATCGCCGCGGCGCTCGAGGCCCTGCTGGCCGACGACGCCGAGCGCCACCGGCTGTCGGCCGCGGCCCGCGCGCGGGCGGCGACCTTCACCTGGGCGGCGTCGGCCGCGCGGCACGCCGAGTCCTACCGGCGCGCCGCGCGGCACTGACCCGCGGTCAGGGCACCTGGACCCAGCGGCAGTCGAGCAGGGTGTTGTCGCCGGCGGCGGTGTTGATCGCGAACGTGCAGACCTGACGGCGGCCGCTCGACGCGGGGAGGGTCGCCACCAGGCCGTGACGGTCCCCGACGCCGTGGACGGCGTCCACGTCGGGTCGAAGGCGGTCCGCGACGACGGCGGTCCCGACGCCGTCGACGTAGACGTGCACCGCCACGGCCGAACGAGGCGTGTCAGGGTCGAACGCCCACCCACGGACGGTCACGGAACCGGGTGCAGCCGTCACGGCATCGACGACACCCATGGGGGGACGGTCGGGGACGACGACGGTGCGGCACTGCAGGAGCGTGTGAGGTCCTGCCGCCGTGTTGATGGCGTACACGCAGAGCGTGTGCGGTCCGGGTCGGGTGTCGACCCGGTGGGTGAACCCCCGGGCCGCACCCGAGCCGTACGCGGCTGCGACGTCGGGCCGGGAGCGGTCGGCGCGCAGGCCGGTGACGGCCCCGTCCACGTACACGTGGACCTGCGTCGGCTGGTTCGGGGTGTCGGGGTCCAGGGTCCAGCCGCTGACCGTGAAGCCGGAGTTGTCGGCGACCACCCTGTCGACCACGCCGATGGGCGGCACGTCCGGCACGACCACCGTGCGGCACCCGAGCAGCGTGTTGTCGCCCGGACCGGTGTTGATCCCGTACACGCAGACGGTGTGGCTGCCCGGGGTGGCGGCGGCCGTGTGGCTGTACCCCGTCCGGCTGTCCCGGCGGAAGGCGGCGCCCACGTCGGGGCGGGACCGGTCGGCCATCAGGGCGACCCCCACCCCGTCGATGTAGATGTGGGCCTGCGTCGGTCCCGGGGTGTCCGGGTCGAAGGTCCACCCGGCGACGGTGATGCTCGAGTTGGTGGCGCTCAGCACGTCGATCGACCCGACCGGTGCCGTGCGGGGCACGACGGGGCCGACGACGACGCGGCGGCAGTCGAGCAGGGTCGCGGGACCGCTGCCCGCGTCCGTCCCGAAGGTGCACACCTCGTGCTCACCGGGAGGCAGCGTGCGCTCGTG
This sequence comes from Cellulomonas phragmiteti, assembly GCF_016862775.1. GTDB lineage: Bacteria > Actinomycetota > Actinomycetes > Actinomycetales > Cellulomonadaceae > Cellulomonas > Cellulomonas phragmiteti. Next base: position 90,923 of record NZ_BONP01000006.1, read on the forward strand.
CCGGAAGCCGTGGCGCTCACCCTTGCCGTAGGCGGCCGCGATGTCCGGCCGGGGCAGGTCGGCGGCGACGGCCACCCCGACGCCGTTGACGTAGATGTGGGCCTGGGTCGAGACGGAGGTGTCGGGGTCCAGCGTCCAGCCGACGACCACGATCCCGGTCGCGGTGACCGAGACGGAGTCCACGACACCGATGGGCGCGGCGTTCCGCACGGTCACCGTGCGACACCCCAGGGACACGTTCGTCCCGTCCGCGACGTTCACCGCCGCGAGGCACACCGGCCAGGTGCCGGAGGCGATGGGGACCTCGAGGGTGAATCCGTGCCGGTCGCCGAGCCCGGGGTAGGCCGCCGCGACGTCGGGGCGCGGCTGGTTCGCCAGGACGGTGCTCAGCCCGCCGGCGGCCCTGACCTCGACGACGATCGGGTCGGGGGTCTGCGGGTCGAGCGCCCAGCCGGTGACCGTGAAGGATCCCGACCCCGTGGTCACCCTGTCCCAGGCTCCCCGCGGGGAGACGTCCACGGCAGCGTTGGCCAGCTCGGCGACGCGCGTCCGCATGTACGGCAGGAGGTTGTAGAGGTTCTGACCCGGGCACGAGGTGGACTGCGCGTCCCGGTGCCCGAAGATCGTCGACATGGAGACCACGGTCCCCGCCGGGAAGCGCGACGCCCCACCTCCCGAGACCATCGAGACGTCGACGCCCGCGCGGATGCCGTGGATCGAGAACTTCCAGGCGATCAGCGCGGTCAGGGACTGCACGAGCGCGTCGGGCACGGCAGCCGCCCCGTACTCCCCGATGGCCGCGACGCCGAACGTCTGGCTGTTGAAGCCGCCGGTGTGGACGCCCACGACGGTGGCCGTCACACCGCCGGCCCGGCCCTCGAACACCCTCCCGAACTTGTCGACGAGGAAGTTGTAGCCGAGGTCGCACCACCCGCGCCCGCCGGAGGCCTCGGGACGCGTGTGGTAGGCGTAGAAGCCCCTGATGAGGGCCGGGACGTCCGCCGTCCCGTAGGAGTTGCTCGAGGCGGTGTGGTGCACCGCGGCCGCGCGGACGGTGGTCGACAGGTCCGGCGAGCACGTGCGCAACGACTCGTCGGCACCCCACCCCGCGCGGTCGATGATCGGCGGCGCTCCCGGCACCGGGACCGAGGCGAGGGTCGTGGCGTCGGCCGCCTGGACACCGGGGTCGATGAGCAGGGCCTTCAGGCCGGTGACCGTGCCCTCCTCGGCGTCGGCGCGCAGCTGCAGCCCGTCCGCGCCCATCGCCACGATGGGGTCCGTCCCGTCGCGTGCGTCGTCGAGGCCGGACTCCGCCCGGTCGTCGTCCGCCGCGACGTCCCCGCCCTCGGTCTGCTGCCACTCGGTCCACTGCCCGTCGACGCGCACGCGGTAGTCGACGGTGACCCCGGTCGGGCCCGCGTCCCAGGTGACTCCGAGCACCGAGAAGTCGTCCGTGTCGAGCTCCTGCGTGACGACGTCCGCCTCGACGGGTGCCGCGAACGCGCGGGCCTGTGACCCCTCGGCCTCGGGCTCGGTGCCGGCCTCGGGCTCGGTGCCGGCCCCGGGCTCGGCCTCGGGCTCGGCCGCGACGGCCGCGTCGCTGAGGTCGAGCTCCTGGACGGACAGCGGCCGCGGCGCCTCGGCGGCGACGTGGGCCACCGCTGCGTCCGCCGCGGCGGGCACGCCGACGGGTATCAGCGCGCCCGACAGGAGAGCGGCGGTCGCACGCAGCACGACCCTTCGGGACGATCCGCGCATGACGCCTCATTCCGGTCGGCGATCGGCCGCGCTGGTGCGCGGCATCACCCCATCGTGGCAGGCAGGACCGCCCGCCGGACGGAGAACGACGCCGAGCGGCGTGTCAGCGCTGCAGACCGCGCACGTACTCCCGCACGACGTCGTCCGCGGGCAGGAGACCCGAGTCGCGCGCCTCGGCCAGCGTGGGAGCGGCGGCGTCCTTGTCGGACAGCAGCGGCGCCAGGGCGCGGCCCGCGCGGTCGGTGGTCGGCCAGTCGATCCCGATCTCGGGGTCGAGCGGGTGGATGCCGTGCTCGCGGCCGGGGGCGTATCCCGTCGAGCACAGGTACATCACGGTCGACCCGTCCTCGAGGCTCATGAACGCGTGCCCGAGCCCTTCGGACAGGTAGATCGCACGTCGGTCGACGTCGTCGAGCAGAACCGCGTCCCACCGGCCGAACGTCGGGGAGCCGACCCGGATGTCGACGACGACGTCGAGGACCGCACCGGTGGCGCAGGTCACGTACTTGGCCTGCCCGGGCGGGACGTCCGCGAAGTGGATGCCGCGCAGCACCCCGGCGGCCGACACCGAGCAGTTCGCCTGCTGCAGGTCGAGGCGGTGCCCCACGGCGTCCGTGAAGGCCTCGTCCTTGAACCACTCGAGGAAGACCCCTCGCGGGTCCGGGAACTGCTTCGGGGTGATCTCCCAGGCGCCCGGCACCTGGAGCTCGCGGAACTGCACGGGGATCCTCCTGCGGATAGGTCGGTCTCGCGCCCACCCTAGCCGCGAGCGGTAGGGTGACGCCTCGGCGGGGACGGTCGGGAGTGAAGGTCGAGAGTGGGAGAGTCGTGCGCTGGTTGGTCGTAGGTTCGTCAGGGATGCTCGCGCAGGACGTGGTCGACCTCCTGACGTCACGGGGCGAGGACGTCACCGCGGTCGACCGTGCCGAGGTGGACATCACGGACCCGGTCGCGGTGGAGTCCGCGGTGGTGGGGCACGCCGTCGTGGTGAACTGCGCGGCCTGGACGGCCGTCGACCCCGCCGAGGCGCAGGAGCCAGCGGCCTTCGCGGTCAACGCGGTCGGCCCGCAGCACCTCGCGCGTGCCGCGCACCGGGCGCAGGCACGCATGGTCCAGATCTCGACCGACTACGTGTTCGACGGTCACGCGCAGGTGCCCTACGGCGAGGACGACGCGGCGGCGCCGCGGTCCGCGTACGGGCGGACCAAGCTCGCGGGGGAGTGGGCCGTCCGGGCGGAGGCTCCCGACCACCTGATCGTGCGCACGGCCTGGCTCTACGGCGCAGGCGGACCGTGCTTCCCCCGGACCATCGCCCGGGCGGCCGCCGAGCGCGGAGCGCTGCAGGTCGTCGACGACCAGCGCGGGCAGCCGACGTGGACGCGGGACCTCGCCGACCTGGTCGTCCGGCTGGTCGACGCCGAGGCCCCGGCCGGCACGTACCACGGCACGTCGTCGGGCGAGACGACCTGGTACGGGTTCGCGCGCGCGGTGGTCGAGGCCGCCGGCATGGACCCCGCGATCGTGGCCCCGACGACCAGTGAGGGCGCTGCGCGCCCCGCTCCGCGGCCCGCCTACTCGGTGCTGGGCCACGACGCGCTGGTGCGGGCGGGCGTGGCACCCGTGGGCGACTGGGCCGAGCGCTGGCACGCCGCCGCGGCCGAGGTGCTCGCCGGTCGCCCCTGACCCCAGGCGTGGCAGACCGCTCGACGCGACGTCGGGCGCGTCCGCGTGGTGCGGACGCGCCCGACGGGTGGGCTGTGGGTCAGCCGGCGACGCGCAGGTAGTACGCGACGCCCTCGTACGTGTAGCCCGGGATCCCCTTGACCGTCTCCACCTCGCCGGCGTTGGCGGTGTAGAAGTGCGTCCCGGACTTCGGCACGAAGAACCGGTGCATCGCCGTCAGGCCCGAACCGGGGACCGCCGACACGCGGCCGGCGACGCCGTCCAGGGAGTACTGCGGGTACGTGAGGACCGCGGCGTACTCGTCAGGAGACGACGTGTAGAAGTGCGTGCCCGCCGAGGGCAGGTAGAACCTATTGAGGTTGCGCAGCGTCGTCGAGCCCGGTGCCTCCTGGGGGCCCCTGATGTAGGCGATCAGGCCCTCGTAGCGGTACTCGGCCATCCCGATGACGTTGTTCCGCTCGGCAGCCGAGGTCGAGTAGAAGTGCGTCCCCGCGCTCGGCTTGTAGAACCGGTAGAGGGGCAGCTCGCCGGCGCCCGCCGTGCTGTGGGGGTACTCCAGCACGACGATGTAGGCGAAGATGCCGTAGGACGACTGCGCGATGGAGATCCCGGAGTCGGTCAGGAACGGGTCCACCCCGTCGTACTCCAGCTCCTCGGCGAGCAGCTCGAGGAAGACGTTCATGTCCGTGCCCGCCCACCAGTACATGAGCTGGACGCCGCCGTAGGAGCCGGCGGGGACCTTCCACTCCAGGTCGCCGTCGAGCTGCGGGTCGTAGGTGGAGGTCTGGCCGCTCAGCCAGCTGGTGGCCACGGCGTTCAGCCCGCCGTTGCGGATCACCGGGGCGTAACCCTGGCCCAGGCGGGCCAGGTTGAGGCTGCGGAACGCGGTCCACTCGGCATCGCCGTAGCCCAGGTCGCCGGCCATGGCCGCCTTCGGTTCGGCGGCCGCCGCCAGCGGTGCCTCCGTCGCCGACTTGGCCGTGGCGCCCGAGGCCCCGACCTCCGTCGTGATCTTCTGGAGCGTGGGTGCCTCGGCAGCCACGGCGGTGCCACCGAGGGCGCCACCGAGGCCGAGTGCGAGAGCGAGGACCAGGGCGGGCCTGGTCAGGGTGCGAGAGCGCACGAAGGTCCTCCTACGGAGACGATGCCGCGGTACGGCGTGCACGCGGCGGTTCACGATAGGACCTGGGGACGCCGCGGGGGGCCCGTTCCGGTGAAAGCCGTGACACGAGCCACAGCATTCACCGGAACGGACGCACGCCCGCCGGTGTCAGCGGCTGACGCCAGGGACGGAGGTCTTGGCGAACCGGTAGCCCGCCTGCTCGACGGCGAAGGGGATGATCCGCTCCAGCGCGTGCAGCATGGTCCCGTCGATCGGGAGCGGCTCGGCGGGGTACTCGTCCCACGTCAGTCGCGCGTCGAGCAGCGGCCGCAGGGCGTCGGTGCGGGCCCAGAACATGCCCCCCATGGGGAAGTCCAGGTGCGTGGTCAGGGGCGTGGTCAGCCCGATGCGCTTGGCCAGCCGCTCGCCCTCGTCGCGGTTGAGGTCCCAGTCGTTGAGGTGGGGGTCCTCCGGTGCCACGAGCCCGAGCGTGTCGTCCGCGGCGAACGCCGCGCAGACCGTGTCCATCATGCTGGCCCGACCGCCGACCAGGTTCTCCCACAGGAAGGTCCGCCACCTGTCGGCGACGTCCCCGGCGACGTGCGGGCTCCGCTTGCCGTGGACGTGGAGGACGACGTCGTAGTCGTCGAGCACCTCGTGGCCCAGCCCGGTGAAGAGGGGTGCGAGGTCACGGCCGCGGTTCTCGACGAGGTCGACCTGCCACCGTTCGATGCCGGCTCGCTCGAGCCTGCTGCGCAGGTCCATCTCCTTGTGCTCGGAGGTGGTGCTCAGGCGCAGGTCGACCGCCTGGGCGTTGGTGCCCATGCGCTCGATGAGCTCGTCGACGAGCTCGGGGTAGTGGAAGTGCCCGTGGACGAGGACCCGCAGGTCGGTCGGCGTGGGCTCCGGTGAGGGCCGCAGGACGGGTAGCGCCCACGGACCCGCGGGTCGGCCCCGGCGCAGGTAGTCGACGAACGGGTCGCCGTCCCGTTCCTCGACGTAGTCCGGCGACTGCTCGGCGTACACGAGCGGGTGGAATCCCTCGGCGGGGCGCCGGACGAGCAGACCCGTGCGCGGACGCGCGCGTGGCGCGGTCAGCCGGGAGCGGTGGACGTACTCCTGCACGAGCGCCAGGTGATCGCCGTCGTTGCCGGAGCCTGCGTACAGGTCGGCGTCGAAGGCCCCCGACTCGAGCAGCGCCTGCACGTCCCGCTGCTCCTGCTCGCGCGCCGCGCGAGCGCGACGACCCAGCTCGCCGAGACGGTCCGTGTAGGCCGCCATGTCGAACGCCGGGACCGCTGCGGCTCGCAGCCGGTCCCCGTAGGTGAGCCGGCTCGTCGCGTCGTCGGCGAGGCGGCGGATGGTGGCCGCTGCTGCCGCCGTGTCCAGGTGGGGGACGACGAGGTCGCGGAGCAGCTCGTCCTTGCCCAGCCACTCGGCGAACCCGCTCGCGCCGTCGAAGGCGACGATCGGTGTGCCGGACAGCGCCGCGTCGATCGTCACGTTGGGCAGCGGGTCGAGGCGCGACGAGAGGAAGAAGAGGTCGGCACGCTCGTACAACGGCGTGAGGTCGGAGGTGGGGGCGAGGAACGTCACGACCTCGTCCGCGCCGCTGCGCCGGACCTGCTCGTGCAGCTCGTCGACGTACCAGCCCAGGGAGGGGATGCGGTCACCGATCCAGGCGAAGCGCACGTCCTTCTCGCCGGCCGAGCGACGGACCTGGTCGGCGGTCTGGAGGAAGAACTCGACGCCCTTGCGTGGCGAGATCGTGCCCGCCCCCACGACGAGCACCGTCGAGGCGTCCAGGTCGGCGAGCAGGTCCGCCAGCGCGTGCTCCGGCAGGTCCGTCTCGACGCCGTCCGACCCGAGGCGCATGGCGCGGGGTGCTCGTTCCGTGTCGGTACCGGCCGGCAGCCGCGACTGGCCCTGGGGGATGACGTGGTGAGGACGTGCGATGAGGTCGGCGTACTCGCGACGCATCGAGTCCGCCACGATCGGCGCCGAGAAGACCACCTCGGAGACGGAGGCGAACAGCGCACCGAGGACACCCTCGGGACGCATGCTCGACGGGAACTCGTGCACGAGTGCCACCACCGGGACGCCGGTCGCCTCCAGTGCAGGAGCCATGGGGTGGGTCGCGGCCGAGTTCGCCAGGGCCCACATCGGCCCGAAGCGCTCCACCAGCTCCTCCGCGAGGATCTGGGCCTCGACCGGGTGCCACGGGTCGGCCTCGACGAGCGTCACCGTCGCGGCGGCCGCCCGCTCGATCTCGTGCGAGAGGTCACCGCCCTGGAGCAGCACGACGATGACGTCACGCTGCTCGGAGAACGAGTTGAGCAGGTTCCATCCCAGCACGGGTGCGCCGGTGCGCGTCGCCTCGTGCAGCAGCAGGAGCATGCGCTCACGGCCGGGCGTGAAGCCGTTCTCCAGGACCGTGGCGGTGTCGAGGAGCGAGCGTCCACGCCGTCCCTCCGCACGCCCGAACGCGGTGAAGTGGCGGCGGAGCTCGGTGTCGTCCAGGTGGCGGAGGTCGTCGTTCCGGCGACGGTAGTAGGCGAGATCCGGCTCGACCGCGGTTTCCTGCAGGACCTCGCCCGGGCCGTCCACGACGACCTGACCGGTCGGCGGTGCGACCGCTGCGACCGTGCGGTCGGCGTACGTCGCGGTTCCGGGGGTGCTCGCGTCCAGGGGACCCGGCCCGGCGGGGCTCGGGCGGAGCCTGAGACGGTTCACCGCGCGGCGCGCGCGCGCGGCGCGGATGCGTGCGGCGCGCAACGGCGACGTCACGCGCCAGGACAGGGTGTGGGCGTAGGCGTCGAGCTCGGCCCTCAGGGTCGCGGAGTCGTGCTCGGCGGCCTGGAGCCGACGGGCGCGGTCCGCGAGCTCGCGGCGCAGGTCCTCGGCCTCCCGCCTGGCGGTCGCCAACCGCTGCGAGCCTTCGACGACCTCCTGCCGGAGGTCCTCGGTGTCGCGCTCGAGCCGGCCGAGAGCGGTCGCGATCCGCTCGCGCGCCTCGCCCGCACGAGCGGTCTCGACCTCGGCGTTCTCGGCGACCCCTCGGAGCCGGTCGAGCTCGCGGCCGCGGACCTCGATCTCGTTGCGGAGCTCGGCCTCGAGCTCAGGTGCGACCCCTGCCACCGGCTCGGGGGCGGTGTCGGGGTCGGCCCCCAGCACGACGTCCAGGGCCTCGTCGACGGTGACACGCACCGCGGTGCCCTGGACGGTGGACTGGAACGCCACCTCGAGCTCCCAGGAGGACGCCAGGCGGTCGTCGTCGAGCACGACACCGTGCGCCGCGGCGACGTCGCGGACGAGGTCCCGGATGGTCGGCGCAGGTCCGCCGGGGGGCGCGACGGGCCCGACCGCGGCGAGGCTGTCGTAGAGGGCCCGGAACAGCACCCAGCCGAAGGTCGGGGGTTCGAGCATGCGCCACTCGAGGTCGATGAACCTGCCGGTCCCGCTCAGGAGGTTGCGCGGGAGCGCGTCGACGAGGTCACCCGGCACCTCGATGTCGAGGTCCGTCGTGCCCTCCGGCAGGCCGGCCCGGGCACGGATCGCCTCGAGCCAGGGGCCGAACCAGTCCACGACGTCGTCGACCGTCCAGCCGGGACGCGCGAGGCGGTCGGCGAGGTCGGCGGTCCACGGCGCCACGGGGGCGTAGGGCTCGTCCTCGCACACGATCTGCACGCCGCCGACCGTGTCCGGCAGGTCGGGGTGGGCGCGTCGCCGCACCACGTCGACGCGCCCGTCGCCGGTGACGAACTCCGTGACCTTGCGGAACTCGGGTCGTCGCGCACCGGACCCGTAGTACCACGCGAGCTGCTCCGGACCGCGCAGCGCCGATGCCGAGGCGCGGACGAGGAACGAGTTGGACAGGTCGGGGACCAGGTCGTTGCGGTGCACGGGCAGCCACGCGCGGCGGAGGTCGAACGACGTCGACTCGGGTTGCTGGTGGTCCCCGCCTCCGGTCGCGACGAGCAGAGGCGTGGCGTCGAGTCCCGAGGTCGGGTCGAGAGCCTGCTCGGTGAGCACCGTGGTCGGCAGCTTGTAGTCCGGGAAGGGGAAGAGCCAGCGCTGCTCGACGAGCCCTGCCGCGCTCAGCCGCGCCCCGAGCTCCTGGCGGCCGAACGTCACGGCCGTGGACGGTCCGTACCTGTCCTCGATCCCGGTCATCGCCACGCCGAGGTGGTCCTCGGGGAACCCGGCGAAGTACTTGAGGCCGAGCTGGTTCTCGATGGCGACGACCAGTTCGCCGTCGGGGAGCAGGAGGCGCGCGACGTGCTCGAGCATGACCTCCACGGGATCCGCGTCCGTCGTCTCGAAGCCGAACATGCGGGAGTACTCCAGCACGCCGACCATGACGACGGTCGCGAACCGCGCCGGGTGACCGAATCCCTGCACGGTGTCGGCGACGACCTGGACGTTCGGCAGGTCGCGGCACCGGTCCGCCGCGATCGCGGCGCGACGGGGTGAGCCCTCGACCGCGACGACGTCCAGTCCGTGCTCGCCGAGGACCCGAGTGATCGCGCCGGTCCCCGCGCCGAGCTCGAGCACGGGCCCGCGCATCGACGCCAGCAGCGGGCGGACGAGGTTCCCGCGCTGATGGCTGAGGTGGTAGAGCGACGGCCAGTCGCGGATCCCGGCTTCGAGCTCCCGGGAGCTGCTGCCGGTGTCCGTCGCGGAGCGCACGACGTCGGCGACCCACGTCTCGTGCTGGTCCCCGTCGTTGTAGCCGAACTCCGGAGCGCCCTGCGGGGACCAGGGGCCGGTGGGTGTCGTCCGGCGGTAGCCGAGGTCGGCGAGGTCCGGCGTCACTGCGCGGACCCCACGGTCGGGGCGGGACGGACACGCGCGGCAGCAGCGTCGCCGCCACCGGCCGCGCGGGCGGCGACCACGGAGGCCCACGTCCCGCGGATGCCCTCGTCCAGCGAGGTGCCGGCGACCCAGCCGAGCGTCCGGGTGGCGAGCGAGCAGTCCAGCCAGGTGGTGCGGCCGTCGAAGTCGCGGACGGGGTGGTGCACGACGTCGACGACGTCGGCACCGACGACATCTCTGATCACGTCGAGGAGGGTACCGAGGCTGGTGGGCCGTCCCGAGCCGACGTTGAGGACGTGGGAGTCCGGTGCGGTGACCTCGACCGCCCGCACGGCCGCCTCCGCGATGTCGTCCACGTGGACGTAGTCGCGGGCCGCACGTGGGTCGCCGAAGACGTGGAGCTCCTGACCCGCGGCGGCGGCGTGCAGCCAGTGGCTGATGACGCCCTGGCCGGGTGCGACGGGCTGACCCGGTCCGTACGCGTTCGCGACGCGCAGGACGATCGAGCCCGGGGCCTTGCGCTCCAGTTCCTGCTCCAGGAGCAGCTTCGCGCGGCCGTACGCGCACTCGGGGCCGACCGGGGAGGTCTCCGCGTACGGGGGCTCCACGCTCTGGTCGTACACCGTTCCGCCGGAGCTGAGCAGGACCGTGCGGGGGCGCGTGGAGGCCTGTGCCAGCAGGTCGAGGAAGCTGGTGAACGCCTCGATGTCGAGCGCGACGCGCCCGGGGTCGTGCTCGGCGATCATCGGGTTGATGCTGGAGGCCGCCCACACCACGCGGTCCGAGGCGAGGAGGTGCTCGTCGACACCGTCCGGGCCGGTGGGGGGACGCGAGCGGTCGAAGGCGTGGACGACGTGCCCGCGACGCACGAGCGCGTGGCAGATGCGCGAGCCGATGAAGCCGCGCGCCCCGACGACGCTGACCTCCAGGGGGCGCGAGCGTCGGGCGGCGGCCGCGAGCGAAGACAGGTACACCGTTGATGGCCTCATCGCAGGATCGTCGTGGGTCGTCGCATCTGCACGGCAGTCATCATGCCGCATCCCCGGACGCCTGTGGGGAGGACCTCGCGGGTCGCGGACCTGCGGTGTCGGCTCGGGACACGTGCTCCGGCCTGCGGCTGCGCGCCGACCGGTGCGCCAGCACCGCCACCGCGGCGAGCAGAGCGGCAGCCGACAGGGTGCTCGTGACGACCCCGGCGCGCAGTCCGGGAGGTGCGTACACGAGCTCCACCCGGTGGGCCCCCGCGGGCAGCGGCACCGCCCACATCGCGTGGTCCGCCCGCACGGGCTCGACCTCGCGGCCGTCGACCACGGCGACCCAACCCGTGCGCCACGAGTCGGCGACGACCGCGTAGCCCGCTCCGGTCGACGTCACCCGCAGCTCGACGGCGTCGCCGTCGTCGCGGACGACGCGGACGCTCGCGCGCGCACCCGGGTCGGTGGGTCGCACGTCCGCCCGGTCACCCAGGAGGACGGTGTCGGGGGCGAGTCGTCCGCCGGCGAGCAGGTCGACCCGCCGCCCGGGGTCCGTGACGACCTGTGCGCGGGACGCCCAGCGGAACCGCGGCAGCACCGTGGGCCGCTCGTAGACCGTCGCGTCGCCCGTGTGCACGACCACCATGTCGTCGTCCGGGAGCACCGCCGTGACGACCCAACGGCCCTCCCCGTCGACGGGCACCACGAGCTCGTCCCCCGCGAGCGACTCCAGGCCCAGGTGCATCGGCCCGTCGGCGGCAGGAGTCGGCAGCGCGATCCACACGCTGGTCGGCTCGCCCGTCGCCGCGACCCGGGCCACCGTCGCGGACAGGACGCCCCCGGAAGGGTCGAGGAGCGACAGGCGCAACCGCGCGGTCGCGGACCCGTCCTCGGGGGCGACGCCCACCGGCAGGTCGACGCGTGCCCCCCGGACCGGGGACGGCACCGGAGCCGTCACCGCACGCGCACCGGCGGGCGTCGCCCGGTACGTGCGGAGGACGCCGGTGGCGACCTGCTCCCCGGGGATCGGACCGTCGGGCTCGACGACCGCGAAGCGCGTGGCCGTGCGGTCGAGCGCGGGGGAGCCGAGCGCCGGCACGCTCATCGTCGAGAACGTGTACGTCAGCATGGCGCCCGGGTCCGCCGCCTCGAGCAGGGCCCGCCACTCCTCGGTGTGGAAGGCGTGCCCCGTCGTCGACCGCAGCCGGTAGGCGCTGTTGCTCCCCGGGAGCATGGTGAACCCGGTGCTCGTGAAGCGGTACTGGCCGAGGTTCTCGGCGAGGTAGTCGTGGGTGGCGGTCGCGGGGTAGAACGACTCGACGGGGGCCCGGGGCCACCACGCGGAGGCGACGGAGGCCGCTTGTCCGGCCATGAGGACGGGCAGGACGAGCACGGCGACGGCGGCGCTCCGGCGGCGGGAGCGGGTGGACGCCAGGACGACGGCGACCAGGCTGACCGCGACGAGCAGGATGCCCAGGACGAGCTCGTCGCGTGCGTGCTGGGCGTGCTCGCTCGGTGCCGCCCCGAGACCGCGGTGGACCGCGACCGCCAGCGCGACGACCACGGTCAGCCCGACGACGCAGCGGGCGACGACGGTCCTGGTCGGTCGGCGCCACCTGACCGTCCACCGCGCCGCCTCGCCCGCCGCGGGCGGTCGTCCCGCCCCGGTCGACCGGGTGAGCCGGTCGAACCCGTAGGCCGCGGCGATGGCGAACAGCAGCCCGAGGATCACGCGCAGGCGGCCGACGAAGCTCGTGTCGAACCCGGGCAGGGCCTGGACCGGTCCCAGCAGCACGCCCGCGTAGACCAGCGCGGTGCCGGCGGCGGCGCCGACCCCCGCGAACAGCAGCGGGTGCGCCGCGTGACCGTCGGGCCGCCTCCGCAGGAAGGCGGCGACGACCAGGACGAGGGTCGTGGCGCCGATGAACGAGAACCGTTCCACCGGGTTGCGGGAGCCTCCCCAGAACTCGGCGTCGATGGCACCGAGCATGCCCGGTGCGAACGCCGTCGCGAGAGCCGACCAGTCCAGGTGCATGTCCGGGGTCTGGGAGCGACGCTCGAAGCTGATCGCCGTGGCGGCGTTGAACGCGAAGGGCACGAGCTGCCACGCGGCGAGACCCACCCCGAGCACGGCACCGGAGGCGCCGATCGCGAGGGACCCGAGCCACTGCCGTGCGGTGGCGCGCGCGCGCCACAGCCGGACCGCGCCGTAGGCGATCGAGGTGTACGCCGCGTAGACGACGATCGCCGGGAACCCCCCGAGCAGCATCGAGGCGAGGATGACGGCGATGAGCAGGACGTCGCGCCGGCGTCGCTCGCACACCACCCGGTCGACCGCCCACAGGAGCAGGGGGACGAGCGCGGCGACCCGGGTCTGCGGCCACCCCGTCCAGGCGATCATGAAGCCGCTGGACACGAACGCGAGCGCGCCGACGGCCCGTGCCGCGGGGCTCAGCCCCAGGCGGCGCAGCAGCAGCGCCATCCCGGCGCTGGCGACCGCGACCTCCACCAGCTTGACCCCGCCGGGCGCGTAGGTGTCCGGCAGCAGGAGCCAGGGCCAGGTCATGGGCGAGAAGAGGGAGGAGTCCGGCAGGGAACCCAGGGGGCTGCCACCGGCCACGTACGGGTTCCACCACAGGATGCGCCCGCTCAGCAGGGTGTCCTTGAGGAGCAGCAGACGTGGCGTCACGGAGTCGATCGTGTCCCCGGGCCACGGGTTGCCGACGGTCCCGTCCCCGTAGCCGTACGTGCTCCACGGGGCCAGCCCGTTGAGGAGGTCGGTCGCGGCGAAGACCGCACGACCGACCAGCGCGGGCCCGATGCCCACGAGGGTGAAACCGACCACGGCCGCCCAGGCCACGACGCTCGCCGGCGACCAGGCGCGGGCCGTCGTGACGGCGGCTCGGCCGCGCCGACGAGCGGACCGCACCGCGCGGTGCCCCGCCTCGCGCACGCGGCGTCCCGCGGGACGCGCCGACCCGGCGGTCACCTCGCCGTCCCCGGACGCGTCGCGGGCTGCGCCGTGCCCGTCCGACCGACGTGGCGCACGAGGCGTCGACGCAGCAGCAGGCTCGCGACCGCGAGGAACAGGACGTCCACCACGATGCTCCACAGCCGCGTCAGCACCGTGACCACCACGGCCGCCTCGACCGGCATGAGAGCCGTGAGGAAGAGCACCTGGACCCCCTCGCGCACCCCGATCCCGCCGGGGGCGAAGAACGCGAGCATGCTCACCGCCGAGGCGATGCTCGCGGCCCCGACGACGTACCCGAGGTCGGACCAGGGCAGGTCGTGGTACACGGCGCGCGCGACCAGGTAGTACGACGCGCCGGTCAGCAGGGTCCCGAGCACGAACAGACCGCCACCGCCGAGGACCATCGACCACGTCGGCCTGTCCTCGACGGGCATCGGCCCCCGACGCGTGAGGCGGCGCGCGAGGTCGAGCAGGCGGCGGAGCACGGGGGGCACCAGGGCGAGGAGGCACAGGACCGCCGCGACGACGGACAGCTGCGTGGCGCGAGGGCCCGCGGCGTCGAGCCGCGGGTCGAGCGCCAGCAGGGCGAGCCCGACGAGCAGCGTCGAGATCAGCTGCAGGGCGCCCTCCAGCACACCCGACACGGCCAGCTTGGAACGGCTCACGCCGTGCTGCGCGGCGAACCAGACCTTCCCGAGGATCCAGGTGCCCGCTCCCAGCACGTACCGCCCGAGCCAGGCCTTGGCGTACACGTGGCACAGCTCGCGCCAGTCGCGGCGCAGGTGCTGCGCGCCCAGGCGGCGCAGCAGGAACAGCCACACCCCCGCCCCCCAGTAGCGGAAGGCGAGGGCGAGGGCCGTGGCGCCCAGCATCGGCAGGGCGGCGAACCGCAGGCCCTCGAGGGTCGCCCAGTCGATCGTCGCCAGGTACCCGGCCATCGCGAGCACGACGGCGACGGTGAAGCCGGTCTGCACCCAGCGGCGGGTGCGGCTCCCGGGGCCGGCAGGGCTCATGCCGGTGCCTGCGCGGGGGTGACGAAGGGCGCGAGCAGGACGTCGTGGTGCCGGCGGGCCAGCCGCTGCCAGGAGAACTCGTGCGAGAGCTCGACCGCCGCGCGGGCGAGGGTCTCGCGCTCGTCGTCCGCCATGCGGGCCACGCGCACGAGGGCGGCGGCGAGCCCGGCCGCGTCACGCTCCTCGACGAGGATCCCGGTGCGCCCGTTGTCCAGGACGTCGTCCGCTCCGCTCTGGCGGGTGGCGACGCAGGGCAGGCCGTACGACAGTCCCTCCAGCAGCGTGACGGGCAGCCCTTCCACGTCGCCGTCGGACGCGACGACGGAGGGGACGACCAGCGCGTCGGCCGCGCGGAACCAGCTGTCCTTGAGCTCACCGGTCACGTACCCGGTGAACTGCACCCGGTCGGCCAGGCCGAGGCGCTCGGCCCGTGCCGCGAGGTCGTCGCGCAGCGGGCCGTCCCCGGCGACGACGAGGCGCCACGCCCCGAGGTCGTCGGAGGCGAGGTGCAGCGCCTGCAGCAGGTGCTGCACGCCCTTCTTCTCGACGAGCCTGCCGACGACGAGCAGGACGAGCCGGTCGCCGACGCCGTGCGCGTCACGGGCCGCCGCCCGCGCGGTGACGTCGCGCGGGCGCGACGGCAGGTCCGTCCCCATCGGGATGACGTGGACCGGCGGGCCGACCTCGCCGTCGGGGTCGAAGTGCCGCAGACGCTGCAGGGTGCGGCTGCTCACCGCCGACGCGGCGCGGGCGAGGCGCAGCGTCGGGCGGACGACCAGAGCCCCGGCGAACGGCACGCGCCGCCACACGTCGACGTCGGAGGCGTGGGTGGTGAAGACGAACGGCACGCCGGTCAGCCGGCAGGCCCAGGCCGCCACGACGGCCTGCGGTGTGAACCAGTGGGCGTAGACGACGGCGGGACGCCGGCGCCGGGTCTCGCGCAGGGTGGCCACGAGCTCGCCGAGGAACAGCAGCGGCACCACCGGGTAGAGCCAGGGGTTGCTGCGCAGCGCGGGCATGATGCCGCGGCCGGCGAGCACCTCGGCGCGCCGGGGGAGCGCGTAGTGGAACCGCACCTCGTCGAACGTGGGGTGGTGCGTCAGCGACCGGGTCCGCGAGCGGCGGTCGTGCGGCGCGACCACGCACACGTCCAGCTCGGGGTACGCCGCCGTCAGCGCTCGGACCTGGTCGCGCACGAACGCCGGGACGGGGTCGTCGTCCGACGAGGGGAACGTCGAGGCGAGGACGAGGACGCTGGGCCGCGCGGTGCGGCCGGGGTCACGCGGAGCCACGGGTCAGCTCGGCGAACCGCGCGCGGTCCGTGTCGGTCAGGGCACGGGAGTTCACGTGCGTGAGGCGCCCCGTGCCGCGCAGCAGCGTCTCGATCACGTCCAGCTCGAGCTCGGTGAACGCCGTGAGGAACGCGGTGTCGCCGGCGAGGAGGTCACGGAGGCTGTCGTTGAGGTCGGCCGACTCGGCGATCGCCGCCGCCAGCTCGCGGGCGTTGCCGTCCGTCACGTCGACCGTGGTGAAGGGGGCGCCGTCCTTGCGCAGGAACGCGATGCCGCCCACGGGCGCCGTCTGCCCGAAGACGTCGTCGGCGAAGAGCTCGTCCGCGTGGATCCGGGTCGAGATGAGGAACTCCGTGCGCAGCACGCGTTCGAGCACGAACCGCAGCACGTTCTTCGTGTACACCGCGACGCGGTGGCGCAGGGGGATCCGGGCGCCGGCGAGCGAGCGGACGTTGTACGTGAAGATGTGCAGCGGACGCGGGTAGGGGTGCACGGTGAGGTCGGAGGTGTCGACGAGCAGGAGGTCGTCACCCAGGAAGCGGTAGCCCTGCGCGAGCAGCGCGATGCTGAGCGTCGTCTTGCCCGTCCCGCCGTACGCGGGCAGCAGGACCGCCTCGCCGTCCTTCGTCACGCCGGCGGCGTGCATGAGGAGCACGCGCTGCTGGAGCAGCTTGTAGTACATGACCGGCTCGAGGACCTGTGCCTGCAGGTACACGCCGATCGCGTTCATGTACACGCGGTCGACCCAGTGCCGGGCGAAGAACACGGTGACCCGGTCGGTGTCGAGACCGCGCACGAGGGTCCGGTAGGTGAAGAGGCGCTTGAACCGGGTGACGTGGACGACGTCCCCCGCCTGCTGCAGGGGGAGCCGGTCCACCAGCTCGACCCGGACCGTGGCGGAGCGCGGCGACGACGTCGTGGCTCGCGCGATCCGCAGGTACTCGTTGTCGAAGTAGCGTCGCCAGCCGCGGTGGGTCGTGACCAGCTCCACGGTCAGGAAGCCGTAGAAGTTGTACGAGGTCACGACGATCTCCCCACCCGTCCCACGATGTCCGGAGCCCGCCGTCCACCCGTGGCTGCGACCAGGCCGCCTCCCGGCGATGCGCAGGCGACTTTATCAGCGTGCCTCGGCGCCCCCTCGGGGGTCGTCGTGTCCCGGCGGCGGGCCGCCTCGTAGACTCGTCCGATCCCCTCTGCCACCAGGACGTGACGTGAAGGTCTTCATCCAGATCCCCTGTCTCAACGAGGAGACGACGCTGCCCGCGGTCCTGCGCTCGGTGCCGCGCACGATCGAGGGCGTGGAGACGGAGATCCTCGTCATCGACGACGGCTCGACGGACCGCACGGTGGAGGTGGCGCGCGCCCACGGTGTCCGGCACTTCGTGCGGCACACCCGGAACATGGGGCTGGCGAGGTCGTTCCGGGACGGTGTGCACTACGCGCTGACCCACGGCGCGGACATCGTCGTCAACACGGACGGGGACAACCAGTACCCGCAGGAGCGCATCCCGGACCTGGTCGCGCCGATCCTGGCCGGTGAGGCGGACATCGTCATCGCCGACCGCCAGACGGCGACGATCGCCGAGTTCTCGGCGTTCAAGAAGCTCATGCAGCGCGTGGGCAGCGCCGTGGTCAACGGCGCCGCCGACACGGACCTGCCCGACGCCGCGAGCGGGTTCCGCGCGTACTCGCGGTCGGCCCTGATCCGGTTGAACGTGGTGACCGAGTTCTCCTACTGCATGGAGACGATCATCCAGGCGGGGCACAAGCGGCTGAAGATCGCCAGCATCCCGGTCACCACGAACGCCAAGACCCGCGAGTCCCGGCTGTTCACGAGCATCACGCAGCACATGAGCAGGTCGGCTGCGGCGATCATCCGCAGCTACCTGATGTTCAAGCCCCAGGCCGTCTTCGCGACGCTGACGGCCCTGTTCGGCACCCTGGCGCTGGTGCCGATGGTCCGGTTCCTCGTCCTGTGGGCGGTGGAGGGCAACGGCGACGGCAACGTGCAGTCCCTGATCTTCGGCGCGATCATGGCGGTCGCCGCCCTGCTGTCGCTGGCGCTGGGCGTGCTCTCCGAGCTGCAGCGGACCAACCGCATCCTGCTCGAGGAGCAGCTCGAGCGGATCAAGGAGATGCAGTACCGCGGTGCCCTGCGGGTGACGCCCTCGTGGGAGAGCTGGTCGACCGAGGTCGCCCGCGCCACCGAGCAGCCCACCGACCGCGCCTGACGGCCACCGGGCAGCGGCGCCCAGGACGCGGCGACCGGCCCGCAGGCCGGTCGCCGTGCGTCAGTGCCCCTCGTCCAGCAGGCCCAGCAGGTAGCTGCCGTAGCCCGACTTCACCAGCTTCTCCGCGCGCACGCGCAGCTCGTCGTCGGAGAGGAACCCGCGCCGCCAGGCGACCTCCTCGGGGGAGCCGACCTTGAGTCCCTGCCGGGCCTCGACCGTCCGGACGAACTCCGAGGCCTCGAGCAGGGAGTCGAACGTCCCGGTGTCGAGCCACGCGGTGCCGCGGGGCAGGACCTCGACCTGCAGGCGACCCTGCTCGAGGTACGCGCGGTTGACGTCGGTGATCTCGTACTCGCCGCGCGCGGACGGCTCCAGGTCGCGTGCGATCGCGATGACGTCGTTGTCGTAGAAGTACAGGCCGGGCACCGCGTAGTTGCTCTTGGGGTGGGCGGGCTTCTCCTCCAGCGACAGCGCACGGCCGTTCGCGTCGAACTCGACGACGCCGTACGACGTCGCGTCGGCCACGCGGTAGGCGAACACCGCGCCGCCGTCGATGTTCTCGAAGCGCTCCAGGCGGGACCCGAGCCCGGCGCCGTAGAAGATGTTGTCGCCGAGGACGAGCGCGGCGGCGTCGTTCCCGACGAAGTCCGCTCCCAGGACGAACGCCTGCGCGAGCCCGTTCGGCTCGGCCTGCACGGTGTACTCGATCGAGACGCCGAACTGCGACCCGTCGCCGAGGAGCCGGCGGAACTGGTCCGCGTCGTGCGGCGTCGTGATGATCAGCACGTCGCGGATGCCCGCGAGGATCAGGGTCGACAGCGGGTAGTAGATCATCGGCTTGTCGTACACCGGGACGAGCTGCTTGCTGACGCCGAGCGTGATGGGGTGCAGCCGGGTGCCCGAGCCGCCGGCCAGGATGATTCCGCGCATGTCGACCTAGTGTGCCGTATCCGGGAGGTCCACCGTGTACCTCCAGTGGGTCCGGCCCGACCAGACGAACGAGTCGTGCTCGACGAGACAGGGTTCGTCGAGCCGGTGGCTCGACACGACCGAGGTCATCTCCCGCATGCGCGTCGCGACCTCGCACGCCGGGCCCCGCACCTCTATGCGGTCGGCGGCGGGGTTGCTCACCGTCAGCGGCACCGTGTCGTCCCAGACGAACAGGACGAACGACCCGCCGCGGTTCCACACGTTCTCGTCCGAGCCCGGGAGCATCCGCTGCCAGGCGGCCCGGTCGGGACCGGCGAGCTGGCGCCCGGACAGCGCGGGCACACCGGTGGCGAGCATGAGGGCGTCCACGGTCACGTCGTCGGACGCCCACGCCTGCCCGTGCTCCCGCAGCCAGGCGCCGTCGCGCATCATCTGCTGCGCCGTCGAGCTGGCGCGCAGGTCCCCGAGGCCCACGAGGACGGGGTTGACGCGCCACACGAGCGTGACGGCCAGGGCGACGGTCACCACGTACGGGACCACGGCCCGGGGCCGCCACGTCACCAGCGCGACGCACAGGCCCGTGAGCACCGAGGCCAGCAGGATGCGCGGGCTGGACAGCCCGAGCAGGTTGTCGCGCTGCAGGAACAGGCCGGCGACGCCCACGACGGCGGTCACCGCACCGCCGGCGACCACGGCACGCACGACCCCGGGGCGCTCGACCAGCCCGGGGAGCAGGAGGCAGAGAAGGGCGACGGCCAGGTAGCCCAGGACGTCGGCCGCCCGCCCGGGCGGGACGAGGTTCGCCAGCGGCACGTGGGTCCCCACCACCCCCCAGTCGACGAGCACCCAGGACGACCAGAACACCGTGGCGGCACCGAGCACCGCGATCGCGGGGCGGTTGACGCGCCGCCACGCGACGGCGCGCGAGGCGACCAGCACGAGCACCCAGATCGCGGCGACCGCGAACGACGACGAGATCTCCGAGTTGTTGGTGCCCGTGATCGGCAGGTACTCCTGCCAGCCCAGCAGCGTGGCGCCGAACACCTCCTGCAGCGGCTGCGACTCGCCCGTGACGACCCGGGCGCCCGGGTAGAGGGTGCTGGTGATCGCCTGGAACGAGGCCCAGTTCTCGGCCAGCACGGCACCGGCGAGTGCGAGCGCGCCGCCCCCGACGGCGGCCGTGACGACCAGGCCGGTGCGACGGGTCTCCCGGTCGCGCAGGACGGTCAGCACCGCCGCGACGAGCAGCGGCAGGACGACCACGATCGTCCACGGCTGGTAGTGGAAGGGCGTGCGGGCGAGCAGCACCGCGGCGGTGAGGCCGTACGCGACCGCGACCGCCCTGCGGTCCTGCGTCCAGCGGCGTGCGCACAGCAGCAGGGCCGCCGCACCCGCGAGCGTGTACCCGAGCATCGTCACCGGCCCGAGCGACCACCAGGCCGTCGCCGGGGACGCGAGCATCAGGCCGGCGGCGAACCAGCCGACCCAGCGGTTGCCGGTGACCTCGCGGAAGAACGCCGGGGCGCCGAGCAGCAGCAGCAGGACGGGCAGCCACCAGCGGGCGGCGAGCAGGGACGCGTCGGGCAGCCACGGCCCGAGCCGCAGCAGCGTCGCGTCGTGCAGCACGACCGACGACACCGGGCCGGAGGACAGCAGCGACGTGAACCCGTGGGGTGCCGCGAGCGGGTTGAGGTCGTCGGTCGAGCCGGTCGCGGTGACGCCGAGGTTGAGCGGGGTCGAGGTGAGGAACTCGTCGCTGCGCAGCGCGAGCGGCTCCCCGATCTGGTGGCCGTACGGCTGCGCGGGGTCCTGCCGCAGCTCCCAGGTGCCGATGGAGGACAGGGTGACGCCCAGGACGACGAGCAGGAGGTACACGGCCACCGGGCCGACGACGTGCCAGTGCCGCCGCAGCACGTCGCGCCACGTGCGCCCGCCGGCGGCAGCCGGCCCCGGCGTCGCGCCGGGTGCGGCGGGACCGGCAGGGGGGAGGGTCGGGTCAGCGCTCTCGAGGTGCATCGTGCTCCGGTCGTGACGGGGGTGACTGCCGCGTGCCGGGGCCCTGCGGATCGGGACCGACGATCCCGCGCAGGCCGTCGGCGGCACCACGTAGGGTCGCACGCCAGCGTGCCCGCCGACCCGGGACCAGCAGGGTCGTCACCGCGAGGTGGCGGACGTCACGCAGCACGGCGCCCACCGCCCAGCCGGGTGCCCGCCGCCCGTACCGGCGCACGAGGTGCACGCGGTTGCGGGCGATGTAGTAGTAGCGGAACGGCGCGGCGTGGACGAGCCGGGGTCCGCGGCCGCCCCCGGCCACGGTGCCGAGGCGGTGCCCGAGCTTGGCACCCGCGGCGGCGACCACCGCACGGCCCGTCGTGCGGGCGCGCAGGTAGAGGTCGGTGTCCACGCCGTCGATGAAGAGGTCGGCGTCCAGGAGCGATCCGCCGGGAGCGGGGGACAGGTCCGCCGCCACGAGCAGCCCGGACTGCAGCGGCTCCCTGCTCAGCAGCACGTCGCCCCGGCGGCCGGCGACCCGCGAGCCGACGTCCTCGACGTGCTCGGGCCCGACCAGCGCGACGTCGAGCCCGGCGGCCCGCGCGCCGTCCGCCGCCGCGAGCAGGGCGTCGACGTAGCCGCCCGGCAGCGCGGAGTCCTGGTCCACCGTGAGGTACCAGGCGGGAGCGACGGCGGCGTCGGCGTGCGCGACGCCGGTGCCCAGGGCGGCGCCGATGCCGCGGTTGCGCGGGTGGCGCACGACGACGGCGCCGGCGGCGGCGCAGTCGGCGAGCACCGCGTCGGCCTCGTCCCCCGTGCCGTCGTCGACGACGACGACGAGGTCGACCTGCCCGGCCAGTGCCGTGCAGAGGTCCGTGAGGCGCGCGTCGGGGTGGTAGGAGCTGACCACTGCGGCGACCCCGCGGAGCGGACCGGGAGCGTCCGAGGACATGGCGCACAACGTACACTCCGACCGGCGCGGCAGATCGCACGCGCCGGGACGGCGCGCTGCGCGCTGCCGGCGGGCGCCGGGAGGGGCCAGGATGGGCGACACCGCGGTGCCCGCGGTCGTGGGTCGACGCGACGCGGTGGGGATCGCCGTCGCGACAGGTGTCTCGGCCCTGAGCGGCTACGCCGCCCTCGCCGTGGCCACCAACACCCTCGACGACGACGCCGGCACGGTCTTCGTCACCTGGTGGTCCCTGCTGTTCGTGCTGTTCGGCCTGCTGAGCGGGTTCTCGGTCGAGACGACGCGTGCCGTGGCCGCCGCGCGGCGCGACGGTGCCCCGGCGGGCGCCCCGACCGTGCGTCGGGTCGCGGTCGGTGTGGCGGTCGCCACGCTCGCGCTCTGCGCGGCGGCGACCCCGCTGTGGACGCACGTCGTGCTCCCGGCGGGGCACGCCGGTCTCGTCGTGCCCGTCGTCGTCGGGGCCCTGGCGTTCGCGGTCCACTCGGCGCTCGTCGGCGCGCTCGCGGGGACGCGGCGGTGGGCCGCGTACGCGCGCCTCGTCGGTGCCGAGGCGGTGTGGCGGCTGGTCCTGGTCGGCGCGGCGGCCCTGCTCGGCCTCGGTCTCGGTGGTCTGGCATGGGGCGCGGCGCTGGCCGCGACGGCCTGGGTCCTGGTCGTCCTGCTGTCGTCGGCCACGCGGGAGGTCGCCGGCCAGCGCCTGGACGCGGCCGCCGGTCCGGTCGCGCGGCGCGTCGCCGCGGCCACCGTCGCCGCGGGCGCGAGCGCGGTCCTCGTCGTGGGCTACCCGGCGCTGCTGGCCGCGACCACGGCGCCGGCCGACTTCCGCGGGTCCGCGCCGCTGCTGATCGCCATCACGGTGACCCGCGCGCCGCTGCTCGTGCCGCTCAACGCCTTCCAGGGCGTGGCCGTCGCGCACTTCGTCGCGCACCAGCACCGTGGACTGCGGGCGCTGGCCCCCCTGGCGGGCGCGGTCGTGGCCGCCGGCATCGTGGCCGCGGGGCTGGCGACCCTCGTCGGACCTGCGCTGATGTCCGTCTTCGGTCCCGGGTACCGCGTCGACGGCGCCCTGCTCGGTGTGCTGACGCTCGCGGCCGTCGGCCTGGCGCTCCTGACCCTGACCGGGGCGCTGTGCCAGTCGTTCACCCGCCACCGGGCCTTCGTCGCCGGCTGGCTCGCGGCGACCGGCGCGGCGGTCCTGGTGCTGCAGCTGCCCGGCGGGCTCGAGCAGCGCGCGGTGCTGGGGCTCGTCGTGGGGCCTGCCGTGGGCCTGGTCGTGCACCTGGTCGCGCTGGCACGCGGCACCCGGGAGGCGGCACGATGACGGGCGTCGACCGCGGCGCGGCCCGCGTCAGCGTCTGCATGGCGACGTTCCGCGGCGCCCGCTGGGTCGAGGAGCAGATCGCGTCGGTGCTGGCCGAGCTGGGGCCCGACGACGAGCTCGTCGTCGTCGACGACGCCTCCGACGACGCGACCCCGCAGGTGCTGGAGGCGCTCCGCGACCCGCGGGTCCGTGTGCTCCCGCAGTCCGTGAACCGCGGCTACGTGCGGACCTTCGAGGCCGCGCTGCAGGCGGCGCGGGGGGACGTCCTGCTGCTGGCCGACCAGGACGACGTCTGGGTGCCCGGCCGGCTCGCCCGCATGGTGGACGACCTCGCGGCGGGCGACGTCGTCGCGACCAACCTCGCCACGCTGGGGGGCCCCGACGCGATCCCCGGGCCGTACGGGCAGCGTGCGTGGCGGCTGCGCGGCAAGGTCGGGGGACGCGGGGCGCGCGACGTGCTGGGCGTGCTCGCGGGCAACCGCCCCTACTTCGGGTGCGCGATGGGGGTGCGCCGCGAGGCGCTCGACGTGCTGCTGCCGTTCCCCGACTTCCTCGTGGAGTCCCACGACCTGTGGATCGCCCTGTACGGCAACCTCACCGGCTCGATGGTGCACGACGAGACCGTGAGCGTCCTGCGGCGGTACCACGAGGACAACACCAGCCCGGCCCGGCCGCGCGGGGTGCGCGCGGCCGTGGGGTCACGGCTCCTGCTGCTGAGGTGCCTCGTCGAGCTGGGCCGCCGGGTCCGGCGCCGTCGGGCCGGGCGCTGACGACGGGGCTCCTGACGACGGGGCTGCTGACGACTGGGCTGCTGAGGCCTGGGGGCCGATGGCGCCGCGCTCGACGTCGAGGCGCAGCAGCGCGACCTCCTCCGCGAGCGTGCGCGTCTCCTCCTCCAGCGCGGTGATCTCGGCGCTGAGCTGGATGCACACGAGCAGCAGGACGAGCAGCGACGCGGCGAACAGCAGGTTGACGGGCGTCTGCACGCCCGCCCACCGGGCCAGCGGGCCCACCACGCCGGGGAACAGGCTGAGGACGCTCACGCCGAGCGCGAGCACGAACCACATGACCGCGTACTTCTCGCGCAGCTTGCGGGTGCGCAGCAGGACGAGCAGGAACGCGACGAGCGCAAGGCACGACCCGACGGCGAACGCGTACCCGGTCATGCGGCGGCTCCTGCCGGTCGGGGCACCGGTGGCGGTGCCATGGGGCGGGTCAGGGCGACGACGAGGGCGAGCACGGCGCGGCCCAGGAACACCGCGGCCTTCAGCGGGCTGTGCGACGGGGTGCCGCCCGCCCGGACGCGCATCGTCACCGGGACCTGGCGGATGCGCAGGCCGGCGCGGCAGGCGATGACGAGCGACTCGACGGTGTCACCGAGGTACTCGGCGGGGTAGTCGCGCGCGAACAGCGCGATCGCCCGGGAGTTCGCGCCGCGGAACCCGGACGTGGTGTCCGTGAGGCGGGTGGCCGCGGTCCGCGACAGCACGGCCGACAGCAGGCCCATCGCCCAGCGCCGCGGGCCGCGGACGCGGTAGTCACCCTCGCCGGCGAATCGCGCGCCGATCGCGACGTCCGCGCCCTCGTCGAGCAGGGCGACGACGCGCGCGACGTCGGCGGGGTTGTGCTGCCCGTCCGCGTCGAGCTGCACGACCCGGTCGTAGCCGTGGCGCTGCGCGAACCGGAAGCCGGCGCGCATGGCCCCGCCCACGCCGAGGTTGAGGGGCAGGTCCAGCAGCATCGCCCCGGGGTGCGCGCGCACGGCCGCCGCGGTGCCGTCGGTGGAGCCGTCGTTGACCACGAGGACGTCGGCCTCGGGGACGTGCGCGGTCAGCTCGTCCAGGACCTGCGGCAGGACGGCCTCCTCGTTCCATGCCGGCACGACGACGAGGAGACGCGGGTGGACGGGTGCGGTCACGGCCGCCCAGCCTAACGGCCCGCGGCCCCGCACCGGCCGCACACGGCTAGCCTTCCCCCGTGCCGCTCGACATCCTCGTCCCGTACTGGGGTGACCCGCGCCTGCTGCAGGAGACCGTGCGCAGCGTGCTGGCCCAGGACAGCCCGGACTGGCTGCTCACCGTGGTCGACGACGCCTACCCCGACCGGACCGTCGAGCAGTGGATGGCGACGATCGACGACCCCCGGGTGCGCTACGTCCGCAAGGACGGCAACGAGGGGATCACGGCGACGTTCCGCACGTGCGCGGAGCTGGCCACGCAGGAGCGCGTCGTGCTCCCGGGCTGCGACGACGTGCTGCTGCCGGGGTACGTGCGCACCGTGCTCGCGGCGCACGCGGCCCACCCGGACGTGGCGGTGATCCAGCCGGGCGTCCGGGTGATCGACGCCTCGGGGGCGCCCGCGACGCCGCTCGCCGACCGGGTCAAGGCCGTGCTGCGGCCGCGGGGCACGGGGCGGCTGCTGTCCGGCGAGGATCTCGCGGTGAGCCTGCTGCACGGCGACTGGATGTACTTCCCGTCGCTCGCGTTCCGGCGCGAGACGCTGCTCGCCACGCCGTTCCAGGAGGGGCGTGCCGTCATCCAGGACCTCGCGCTCGTCATCGACATGGTCGCGGCGGGCGAGGGCCTGCTGCTGGAGTCGGAGGTCTGCTTCCTGTACCGCCGGCACGCGAGCGCGTCGTCGCCCGGGACGGACCGGTTCGACGGCGAGGTGGCCTACTTCCGCCACGCGGCCGCCCAGATGCGGGCCCTCGGGTGGCGGCGTGCGGAGCGCGCGGCGCGCTGGCGGCTGACGTCGCGGCTGCACGCGCTGGCGACGCTGGCCGCGCCGCGGGCGGTCGACCGCCGTGCGCTGTGGCGGCTCGCCGTCTCACGCGGGTGAGGCGGCGTCCGTCAACCGGTCGTCGGTGACCTGCTCGGACCCGAGCACCCGGGCGCGACGGGCGGGGTCGGCCCGCAGCTCGTCGGCCGTGGTGCGGTCGACGAGCACGACGGAGCCGTCGGCGGCCCAGACCTGCAGGGCGGCGCGCAGCAGCGTCGGCAGGTCGTCGGCGACGAGCGCGGCCCGGACCGCGGGGCCGCCCGGGTCGGTGACGAGCCCGGCGTGGCCCACCGTCGCGCCTGCGGTGACCAGGGCGGGGGAGCCCGGGTCGGTCGGTGGCGCCCAGGTGACCACGTCCGCGTAGGACAGCACCGCCGCGCCGTCGACGACGTCGGGGGGCAGCGGCGCGTCGAAGGAGCGCGCGAGCGCCGGCAGCGCGACGGCGACGACCAGCGGCGCGCGCTCGGTCGCCGGCGCCGGGCGGTCGGTCACGACGACGTCGACCGGTACGCCGTCGGGGGCGGCGCCGTCCGCGTCCAGCACCACGCACGCACCGGCGCGCCACGACGCGAGCGCCCACACGAGCGCGCGCCAGTGCGGCGGCAGGTCCAGCAGGACGCGCACCCCCGGTGCGGCGTCGACCTCCTCGACCAGGAGGTTGGTGGACTTGCTCACCCAGTTCGCCAGGACGGCGCCGGAGAGCTCGACGCGCTCCCCGCCGGTGCCGTACCACGTGATCCGCGGTCGTCCCGGGTCGCGCTGCAGGAGCTCCAGGAGGCTGCTGACGTCGGTCGGCGGGCGGTGCGTCGGAGTCCCCATGGGGCCCAAGGCTAGACTCGCGGGCACGCCACGCCGACGTCACGGAACTTTCACCCGGACAACTCGGGCATCTAGCACGTCCCCGGTTGACGAGCGCGAACGACACGCGTGTAATTCCTGAGAAGTGGTTCATCGACGCGTTGCACGTCGCGGCCTCCGCGCCGCACACGCCGGGTCGGACGCCATCAGCAGGACGACGCACCTGGCACCACCCGGCCGGCACGAGCACCACCGAGCACGACTTCCCGCGGAGGCACGTATGTGGCACCTGCTCGACGACGAGAGCTTCCCCAACGACGTCGCCACACCCGCACCCGTCCAGGCCGCGTCCAACGTGCTGCCGATCTTCGGCACCCCCGACGACGACGGCCCCATGGGGTGGCAGGAGCGCGCGCTGTGCGCCCAGACCGACCCCGAGGCCTTCTTCCCGGAGAAGGGCGGCTCGACCCGGGAGGCCAAGAAGGTCTGCACGCAGTGCGACGTGCGCTCCGAGTGCCTCGAGTACGCGCTGGAGAACGACGAGCGCTTCGGGATCTGGGGCGGGCTGTCCGAGCGCGAGCGGCGCAAGCTGAAGCGACGCGTGGTCTGACGGTGCTCGCTGCGTCGCCGCGGCGCGCCACGACCGGGCGGCCTGCCGCTCGTCGTGGCCCCACGACGGCATGATGGCGCGAGCATGACTGAGACGCTGTCCCCCGTGGACCCCATCACGACCGCCGCGGTACCGGTGACGACGCCGGTGACCGCGGTCGTGGTGACGCGCGGTGCCACGACGTACCTCCCGGTGACGCTGCGGGCGCTCGCCGAGCAGTCCCGGCGTCCGCTGCGCGTCCTCGTCGTCGACGTCGCGCCGGACGACGAGCACGTCGGTGCCCTGCTCGACGCGGCGTTCGTCGGCGTCTCCGCCCCCACGCCGCGGCTGTCGACGGTCCGCGTGCCGCAGGCCCGCACGTTCGGTGAGGCGGTGCGGGCCGGTCTGGAGATCCTCGCGCAGGCCCTCGACGAGCGTCCGACGCCGTGGCTGTGGCTCCTGCACGACGACAGCGCGCCGGCACCCGCGGCGCTCGCGCGCCTCGTGCGCACCGTCTCGAACGCGCCGTCCGTCGCGGTCGCCGGGTGCAAGCAGCGCACGTGGACCGACCCCGAACGGCTGCTCGAGGTCGGGGTCCGCACGACGCGCTCGGGCCGCCGCATGACGGACGTGGAGCCGGGCGAGCTGGACCAGGGCCAGCACGACGGCCGCACGGACGTGCTCGGTGTCGGTCTGGCCGGTGCGCTCGTGCGGCGCGACGTGTGGGACGCCCTCGGCGGCACCGATCCCGCGCTGGGCCCCTACGGCGACGGGCTCGACCTGTCGCGCCGGGCGCGGCTGGCCGGTCACCGGGTGGTCGTGGTGCCGACCGCGGTCGTGCGGCACGCCCAGGCGGCGTACCACGGCCTGCGCCCCGCCCGCGGGGGCGCGGCCCGCGCGGACCGGGTACCCGGACGTGAGGTGGACCTCGACGGTGACGGCGAGCCCGACACCGCCGACCCCACCCGCTCCTTCGCGGGCCGCCGGCGCTCGCTGCTGCACCAGCGGCTCGTCGGTGCCCCCCTGCCCTTCGTGCCCGTGGTCGTGGCGCTCACCGTCGTCGCCGCGGTGCTGCGCAGCCTGGGCCAGGTCGCCGCCAAGCACCCGCAGCTCGCGGTCGCGGAGCTGCGGGTGGCGCTGGTGGTGCTCCTGCGCCCGCGCGACGTCGTGCGGTCCCGGCGCACGGCGCGCGCCACGCGCGTCCTGTCCCGGCGCACGCTGCGCCCGCTGCAGGCCACGTGGCGCGACGTGTGGCGCCAGTCCCGCGACCGCAGGCTCGCACGCCTCGAGGCCCGGCGGGTGGTCCGCGCGCCCAGCGAGCTCGAGCTGCGGGAGCTGGCGGGCGTCGCGACACGGCGCCGCGTCACGCTGGCCGTGCTCGTGGGTGCGCTCGCGCTGCTGTCCGTCACGGCCGTGGGACGGCTCGTGGGACCGGTCGCCGCCGGCGCCCCGCTGGTGGGGGACGCCCTTGCCCGGACGACCACCGACTGGCAGGACCTGTGGGCGGCGGCCACGTCCGGCTGGGTCGCGGGCGGACTCGGTGCACCGGGCCCGGCCGATCCGTTCCTCGTCGTCCTGGCCGCGCTCGCGCTGCCGGTCGGCGGGTCGCCGGGTGCGGCCGTCGGCGTCCTCGTCCTCGGCGGCGTGGTCGTCGCGGGTGCGGGCGCGTGGGCCGCCGCGGGCGCGGCCACGCGCTCCGCGGGCGTGCGCGCGTGGGCGGCGGTGGTCTGGGCGACCGCGCCCGCGCTGCTGCTCGCGATCGGCGACGGGCGGGTCGGCGCCGTCGTCGCGCACGCCGCCCTGCCGTGGGTCGCCCTGGGTCTCGCGCGCGCCGTCGGGGTCCAGCGCGTCGACCAGGTGCAGTCCGCGGTCGCGACAGCGCGCCGCGACGACGGTGCCCCCGACGCGGACGCCGCGGCGGAGGAGCGCGCCGCCCAGGCGGCGGCACGCGCCGCCGGCCGGCGGTGGATCGATGCGGCCGTCGTCGACGGCTCCGGTCCGGTGCCCGCGGACGACGCCGACGGCGAGATCGACGTCGTGACACCGGTGCGCGGGGTGCCGGCCGTCGCCGCCGTCCCGTCGCCGCGTGCGCCGGTCTCCGGTGTCGTGCCGGTGGCGTCGACCCGTGCCACGGTCGCGCAGGTGCCGCAGGACGTGCCGGCGCTCGTCGGCGCACCCGACCCGACGGGCTCCGTCGCGGCGGCCGCCGGTGCGGCCCTCGCGCTCGCGGTGGCGGTGGCGGCGGCCCCGGTGCTGCTCGTCCCCGCGGTCGTGCTGCTCGCGGTCGTCGCGTGCGCCGTGCCCCGCTCCCGGGTGCGTGTCGTCGGCGTCCTGGTCCCCGCCCTGGTCCTGCTCGCACCCCTGCTCGCGGAGGCCGGGGTCCGCGGCGTCGCCGGGGTGCGCCTGCTCCTGGCCGACCCCGGACCGACCGCGGCGGTGCCGCCGGCGCCCGCGCTCGCGCGCGTCCTCGGGGTGCCCGCCGACCCGTCGGCGCTCGTCCCCGACGTGCTCCCCGACGCGCTCGCGGCGGCCTGGCCGTACCTGACGGGTGCCGTGCTCCTGGCGCTCGCGGCCGCGGCGCTGCTCCGGGGGCGCAGCGTCGCCCGCGGAGTGCGCGTGTGCTGGGCGGTCGCCGCCGCCGGGGTCGCGTCCGGGGCCGCGGTGGCGGTCCTGCCCGCGTCGGTGACCTCGGACGCGGTCGTCCCCGCGTGGACCGGTGCCACCGTCTCGCTGACGACCCTCGGGCTCCTCGGGGCCGCGGTCCTCGGCAGCGACCGCCTCACCGCCACGCTCGCCGAGCGCTCCTTCGGCTGGCGGCAGCCCGTGGTGGCGCTCGCCACCGCGGTCGCCGTGGCCGCCGTCACGACCGCGACCGTCGGGTGGGCGTGGACCGCCCGCACGGGCGACGCCGTCCCGCTGCGGGCCTCGGCCACCCCCGTCGTGCCCGTCGTGGGCCAGCAGGGAGCCGGCTCCGCGGCCTCGTCGCGGGTGCTCGCGCTCGGCGTCGGGGCCGACGGCGCGGTCGACTGGTCCCTGCTGCGCGCCGACGGCGACCAGCTGGTCGACCACGCCGCGAGCGTCGCCACGCGCACCCTGCGCGGCACGCTCTCCGCCCCGCTGCCCGAGGGGCCGGACGCCGCGAGCGACGAGGTCGGTGCGCTCGCCGCCCGTCTCGTGCAGGGCGCCGCCGGCGACGTCGCGCCCGACCTCACGGCGCTCGGGGTCGGCGACCTGCTCGTGCCCGCGGCGGGCGACGACGCACCGGCGAGCCGCGACGCCCGCGCCCGCCTCGTCGGGGTCCTCGACGCGACCGCGGGGCTCGAGCGCGTCACCCACGAGGGATCCGGCACGCTGTGGCGCGTCCGCGCCGCGCAGGACGGGCCGGACGCGTCCTGGGCCCGCGTGCTGGCGGACGGCGCGGACCCGGGCGCCGCCGACGTGGCGGCTGCTGACGCGTCGGCCGTCGCGGCCGACCGCCGCACCGTCGACACGGTCGTGCCGGCGGGTGACGGCCCCCGCGTGCTCGTGCTCGCGGAGCGTGCCGACGCCGGCTGGCAGGCCCGGCTCGACGGCCGCCGCCTCGCGCCGGTGGACGCCGGGTGGCGGCAGGCGTTCGAGCTGGGTCCGGACGGCGGCGCGCTCGAGGTGCGGTACGTCGTGCCCTACCGGACCGCCTGGCTCGCCGCCCTGGGGCTGACCACGCTCGTGACGGTGCTGCTGGCCGTCCCGCTGCGGCGCCGGCGGGGGGTGCGGACGTGACCGGACCGACGAGTCCCACGGCGACGCCCGCAGCGCCGGCGCGCGAGCGGGTCGTGGCGCGCGTGCTGCGTGCCGCGTCCGGGCTGCTGGTGCTCGGCCTGACCGGAGGTGCCCTCGCGGGTGCCGCGCACCTCGGTGCCGCCGACCCGGTCCCGCGGCCCGCGGCCGAGGTGGACGTCGCACCGACCCCGGCGACCCTGCAGTGCCCGGGACCCGTGCTGCTGTCGCAGCGGACCGAGCGGGGCGACGCAGCCTTCGACCCGGCACCGGTGGCTCCCGAGGTGGGCCTCGACGCGGTCACCACCCCGGGATCGGGCTCGCTCGCGGTCCTGCCCCTCGGCGGCGCCGACGCCGTGGGCGACCTGGCGGCGGGGGGCGGTGCCCTGCACCTCGACGGTGTCGCCGCGCCCCTCGTGGTCCGCGCGCAACCGCAGGACGCACCGCCGGTCGTCGCGGCCACCAGCACGTCGGTCGTCTCCGCCGGCGACGCCCGCGGCCTGGCGGCGGCGTCGTGCCGCGCGCCCGCGAGCGACGACTGGTTCGTCGGGGGGTCGACGGCCGTCGGGGCGACCGCGACCCTCGTGCTCGCCAACCCCGGCCTGACGGCCGCCCAGGTCGAGCTCGAGCTCTTCGGTCCCAACGGGCGGGTCGAGCCGACCACGACGCAGCACGTCGTCGCCCCCGGGGCCACCAAGACCGTCGACCTGGGCGGCGCCGCGGCCGACCAGGCCGCGCTGGTCGTGCACGTCACGGTCACCGGCGGCATGGTGTCCGCCCACGTGCAGGACACGGCCGTGCGCGGGTTCACGCCCGCGGGCACGGACCTCGTCGTGCCCGGCGCGCCGCCGGCGACACGCCAGGTGGTCACGGGCCTCGTCGCGGCGGAGTCCGAGGTCGGCGGCCCGGACGCGCCCATGCTGCGTCTGCTGGCACCCGGCGACGCGAGCACCACCGCGAGCCTCGTGCTCCTCGGCGCCGACGGCCCGGTGGACCTGCCGGGCGCGCAGCGCGTGCCGCTCACCGCCGGCGAGGTCACCGACGTCCCGCTCGGGGGGCTGCCGGCCGGTGCCTACACCGTCGTCGTCGACGCGGACGTGCCCGTCGTCGCCGGTGGCGTGGTGTCCGCGACGGGGGCACCCGGCGTGCTCGACGACGCCCCGCGGGTCGAGCGGGCGTGGTCCCCGGCCACCGTGGTGGGGGAGCACGGGACCGTCGCCCTGCCGCGGGACGTGCAGGCGCGCGTCGTCGTCGGTGCCGTCGGCGGGTCGGCGGACGAGGACGGCGAGGGGTCCGCGACGCTGCGTGTGCTGGGCCGCGACGGGCGCGTGCTGTCCGAGCACCGGGTGCGGGTCGACGCGGGCACGACCGGGGCGTGGGACGTCGCGGACCTCGCGCCCGACGCCGCCGCCGTGGAGCTGGAGCCGGACGGCGGTGTCCCGCTCGCGTGGGCCGTCGCGCTGACGGTGCAGCAGGAGGACGGCCCCCTGCTCGCGACGCTGAACCCGGTGACGGTGCCGCGCACGTCGCCCGCCCTCGCGGTCCGGGAGGACGCGCGGCTCGCCCGCGGCTGACACCACGCGGGAGCCGGCCGGGGCTCAGCCGGCGGCGTCGCGCATCTGCAGCCGCTCGCGCACCCCGAGGCCGGTGCGCAGGGCCCAGCGCACCGGCGCCTGGTACCAGCGGCCGTACCGCCGCTCGAGGTACTGGCGTGCGCTGGCGTGGTGCGCACGGATCATCGGCGCGGGCCGCTCGCGCCACGACGTGCCGCCCACGTGCGTGACACGCACGTCCGGCACGTAGAGGTTCTCCCACCCGGCGCGGCCGAGGCGCTCGCCCAGGTCCACGTCCTCGAAGAACATGAAGTACGACTCGTCGAAGCCGCCGACCTGCTCGAACGCCTCGCGTCGCAGCAGCAGGCACGCGCCGGACAGCCAGCCGGCCTCGCGCAGGTAGCCGCCGGTCGACTCCTGCCGTGCGTGGTAGGCGCGCGTCCACGGGTTGCCGGGCCAGATGCGCGCGAACAGCGCGTGGCCGGCGCCCTGCCGCAGCGACGGCAGGGCCCGCGCCGACGGGTAGGTGGTGCCGTCCGTGTTGAGCAGCATCGGGCCCAGGGCGCCGGCGCTCGGCTGCTCGTCCCCGGCGGCGACGAGCCGCTCGAGCGCGCCGGGCGTCCACTCGATGTCCGAGTTCGCCACGACGATCCAGGGCGTCCGAGCCCCCGCGGCCCCGAAGTTGGCGGCGGCGCCGTAGCCGACGTTGGTGCCGGGCACCACGAGGCGTCCCCCGACCCGGTCGACGACGGTCCGGGCGACGTCGTGGTCGGTGCCGTTGTCGACGACGACGAGCTCGACCGGCGCGCTCGACGCTGTGGCCAGGGTCGTCGTGAAGCGGTCGAGCTCGTCGCCCGGGTGGTACACGACGCAGACGACCCGCACGAGCGGGGCAGCCGTGTCACGCGCGGGGGTGCGCACGTCGACCGGCTCGGGGGAGGGGGGCGTGGTCATCGACGGTCACCTTAGTGCGCGCACGTCAGTGCCCGTCGTCGTAGCCCGGGTCGACCTCCTCCGGGCTACGGCCGAGGAGGTGCGCGACCTGCTCGACGACGACGTCGCGCACGAGGTCCGCCAGGTCCGCGGGGTCGGACGCGCGCGCCTCCACGGGCCGTCGGTACACGACGACGCGGTGCGGCAGGCCGGCGTCGGCGGGGAAGTAGCGGCCCAGCGGGACACCGCCGTGCTCCCACGGGGCGGGGTTGGACGGGGGGACGTCCTCGACCGCGAACTCCGCACCGTCGATCTGGCGCGCCCACCGCCGCTCCAGGTCCTCGACGGCGTCGAGGACGAGCTCGTCGAAGCGCTCGGCACGGGTCCGGTAGCCGGGCGTGCTCATCGGCAGGACGGGGCCGCGCAGGCCGCGCCCACGACGGTCGCGCCGGCGCACGGGGGCCGCCGCGACGACCGGCGGCGCGACGCCCGTGGAGCGGCGCCGCAGCGCGGGCGTGCGGCCGCCCTCACCGGGTGCGGACGGGCGACGGGGGCCGAGCGGACTCACCCCGTCACTGTAGCCACGGGCCCCGCCGGCGCGCGCGCGTCCGACACGCGGCACGTGCGCGTGACGCCCGACGGGCAGTCAGGGGTACCGTCTGCTCGTGAGATCCGTCCGGCAGTGCTCGCGCACGGCGTGCCCGCACGCTGCGGTCGCGACGCTCACCTACGTCTACGCCGACTCGACGGCCGTGCTGGGCCCGCTCGCGCAGCTCGCCGAGCCGCACTCCTACGACCTGTGCGTCGAGCACGCCGACCGGCTGACGGCACCGCGCGGGTGGGAGGTCGTGCGGCTGCTGCCCGACCTGCAGGCCGCGGCACCGAGCCACGACGACCTCGTGGCGCTCGCCGAGGCGGTGCGGGAGGCCGGACGGCGCCGTGCGCCCGAGCCGGCGCCGACGCTGGCGCCCGTGAGCACCCCGGCGGCCGAGACGTCGCGCCGGCGCGGCCACCTGCGGGTCGTGCCCGGGTCGGCCCAGGGCGAGCAGCCGTGAGCGCCCCGCGCGACCGGCGGCCCCCGGCGGACGAGCCCCTCGGCTCGATCACCCGGCCCGTGGTCGACGACTCCGCGACCGCGCCGGCGTGCTACGCGTGCGGCGCACGGGACCTGACCCGGCTGCGCCTCGCGCTGCCGGACGGGCGACCCGCCGTGTTCGCGTCCTGCCCGGACTGCGAGGCGACCGCGTGGTTCGTCGTCGACGGCGACGGCACCGCCCTCGGCCCCGACGGTGCCCCGCGCCGCTGACGCACCCCGGCCGGCCCCTCGCGGCCGCAGGACCACCCCGACCCTGGAGATCGCATGACGTCGACCG
This sequence comes from Cellulomonas phragmiteti, assembly GCF_016862775.1. GTDB lineage: Bacteria > Actinomycetota > Actinomycetes > Actinomycetales > Cellulomonadaceae > Cellulomonas > Cellulomonas phragmiteti. The sequence continues at coordinate 125,758 of NZ_BONP01000006.1, forward strand.
ACCGCCCCGCGACCGACCTCGAGCCGTGGGCGCGCGCCCTGCTGCGGTGCCCCGTCTCGGGCGCCGAGCTCGTCGACGGCGTGGCCGCGGACGGGTCGCCCGTCCTCGTCTCGACCGATCCGGAGCGTCCGCTGCAGTACCCGGTCGTCGACGGCATCCCGGTGCTGCTCGTGGACGAGGCGCGCCCGGCCTCCTGAGCGGGTGACGGGCCGCCGCGCGCGGTCAGACGTCCGGGTCGGGCACGCCGTGCGGCAGCCGTCGCAGCAGCACGGCCTCGACCTGCTCGCGGCGGACGCGCTCCAGCTCGACGACCGTCTCGCGGCGACCTCGCTCGGCCAGCACCGCGGACAGGAACGCCTCCGGGTGGGTGCCGGCCGGTGGGGGCGGGCTCACGTACGGGCGCAGGTCGGCGGCGAGACGGGTGCCGAGCTCCGCCCGCGAGCCGGGGTGCAGGAGCGCGGCCCGCCCGAGGAACTGCCGGACCGCGAGCGCGAGCCCGTCCGGCAGCCGTGCCACGTCGGCGTGCGCCGCCCAGCCGGCCAGCTGCGGCGGCATGACGGCCGAGGTGCGGACCGGCGCGGCGGCGCGCACCCGCGAGCCGTACGTGCCCGCCAGGACGTCACCGACGCGCTTGCCCCGGGGGTGGGCGATCGAGCAGATCACCGCGACGGACCCGAGCGAGAGCCACAGCTCGCCGACCCCGGTCAGGGCCCGCACGAAGGCCTGGCGGAAGGTGATCGCGCCGCCGTCGTCCCGGACGATCCGCACGCCCGCCGCCAGCTTGCCGAGCGACCGGCCGCGCGTGAGGGTCTCGACCGTCGTCGGCAGCACGACCGTGATCGTGACGAGCGTCACGATCGCCAGGATGCGGCTCGTGTACTCGTCGAGGCGGATCGCCAGGTTGTCGGCGACGACCAGGGCCACCACGCCGAGGACGAGCAGCACGAGCACGTCGAGGATCGCGGCCAGGAGCCGCGAGGCCACCGACGCCGGCCGGGTGTCCAGTACGACGCCCTCGCCGATCACGACGCCGTCCTGCAGCTGCGTGGGACGTGGGGTCGCGGCGGTCACCCGCGCAGACTATCCGGCGTCGCACGGACACGGTCGGACGTCGGCGCAGGGCGCGGACGGTGGCAGGCTGGGGGCGTGGACCTCGATGCCTACACCCGCGCGCGGACCCCGACGTGGCAGCGTCTCGACGAGCTCGCACGTCGCCGCGACCTCACCGGCGCCGAGGCCGACGAGCTCGTCGCGCTGTACCAGGCGACCGCCACCGACCTGTCGGCGGTGCGGTCGGCGGCACCCGACCCCGAGACCGTGGCGCGGTTGTCGCAGGTGCTGGTCCGTGCGCGCAGCCGGCTGTCCGGGACGCACGCCCCGTCGTGGTCCGAGGTCACGTCCTTCGTCGTGCTGCGCCTGCCCGCGGCGCTCTACCGGATCCGCTGGTGGACGGTCGCGGTCATGGCGGCGTTCCTGGCGGTCGGCGTCGCGACGGGCGTGCTCGTGGCGACGTCCCCGGAGGCGCTCGCGCTCATGGGGACGCCCAGCGAGCAGCAGCAGTACGTCGAGCACGCCTTCGAGGAGTACTACGCCCCCGGCGCCGGGTTCGCCGCGATGGTCTGGACCAACAACGCGTGGATCGCGGCGATGTGCGTAGGGACGGGCATCACGGGGTTCCTGCCGGTCTACGTGCTGTTCACCAACGCGGTGGGCGTCGGCGCCGCCGGCGGTCTCATGGCGTCGCACGGCCGGCTGGACGTGTTCCTCCAGCTCATCGCCCCGCACGGGCTGCTGGAGCTCACCGCGATCTTCGTGGCGGGAGCCGCGGGGCTCCGGGTGTTCTGGACGTGGGTCGACCCCGGGGGCCGGACCCGCGGACGCGCCCTCGCGCAGGAGGGACGCGCGCTCTTCACGGTCGCGATCGGCCTGGTCGGGGTGCTCGCCGTCTCCGGCCTCGTGGAGGGCTTCGTCACCGGGTCCGCGCTGCCGTGGCCCGTCAAGGTCGCCGTGGGCGTCGTCGTCCTCGCTGCGTTCTGGGTGTACGTGCTGGTACTGGGCCGGCGGGCCGTGGCCGCGGGCCACACCGGCGACCTCGACGCCGACCGCGCGGGGTACACGGTGGCGACCGCCGGGTGAGGACGCCGCCGGTCCGCGGTCAGTCCGCGAGCCGGACCACGTGCGCGTCCGCGTCGTCGGCGACGAACCGCACCGCCGGCTCCGCCGCGGCGAGCACGTCGCGCCGCTGCGCCGCCGACAGGGGCTCGAGCGGTGTCAGGGTCAGCGTCGCCGTGCCGCGGCGGCCGGCCCGGCCGGTTCCCGTGCGTGCGCGGTCGACCGCCCACGTGGCGCGCACGCGCCCGTCGACGAGGACGACGGCGGGCAGCCGGCCGTTGCGCGTCTGCAGGCGGCGGCGGTGCTCGTCGTCGATGACGCGGGTGCGCTGGGCGTGGGCCAGCCAGAGGTTGTCGAAGTCCGGCAGGAGGCGCACCGGCGCGGGCACCTCGGGGTCGGGGCGCGGCGCGTCCGGCAGGTCGAGCAGCACCCGCGGGCGGCCACCGGGGCGGACCGGCGCCGCTGGCACCTCGACGAGCCGGTCGCGGAGCCCGGCGACGACGTCGCGCAGGCCGGTCAGACCCGACCAGGCCTGCACGTCCGCCACGCTCGCCGGACCGAACGCGCCGAGGTAGCGCAGCACGAGGCGCTCGAGGGCCCGCCGCCGGTCGTCGTCGCACGGGAGAACCTCGTCCTCGCGGACCGCACCTGGGACCCAGGCGTCGAGCAGCGTCCACGCTGTGGCGGCCGGCCGTCGCCACAGACCGCGCGGGGTCACCTGGACCAGGGGCAGCAGCGCACGTGCGAACGCCGACAGGTCCTGCGGGTGCGCCGCCGGCCACTCCTGGGCGAGCAGCGCCCCGAGGTCGGTCGTCAGGCGGGGCCCCGCGCGCAGGTGCGCCGCCGCCAGGCTCGTGAGGCGGTCGACGTCCACGGCCGCCAGGGACGCCCGCCGCCGCTCGTTGGCGGCCGGCTCGCGGGCGAGGACCGGTCGGGTCAGGGCCGCGAGCACCGGGGCGTCGCGCGCCGTCACCAGGTGCACGGTCGAACGCATCACCGCGATCCGCACGACGGTGCGGTCCGTCAGCGCCGCGTCGAGGTCACCCGTCGTGAAGCCGGCGACCCGGCTCCACAGCCCCAGGAACGGCGACCACGGGTGCTGCGCCTGCAGCCCGACGAGGTGCTCGAGCACGGTCGGCACGTCGTCGCGGGTGCGTGCGAGCAGGTGCTGGCGCGCCAGCAGGGCACGGTTGAGGGCGCGGTCGTCCAGCACGTCCCGACCGTAGACCCCGGCACCGACACCACGGGCCCGCGCCCCTACAGGCGTCCGGCGGCCTTCAGCGCGAGGTACGTGTCGGCGAGCCGTGGCGCGAGCTCGTCGGGGGTGGCCTCGACCACCTCGACCCCCCGCTGCCGCAGCCGCATGCCGACCGCGGCCCGCTCGAGCGACGTGCGCTCCGCGGCGGCGGCGTCGAACACCTCGTCGACGGTCCGCCGCGACGCGCGCAGCTGCTCCAGCTCGGGGTCGGCGACCGACGCCAGGACGACCTGGTGGCGCCGCGTCAGCCCACCGACGACGTCGAGCAGGCCCTGCTCCACGGACGCGGGGTCCAGCGACGTCAGCAGGACCACGAGCGCCCGCCGGCTCAGGCGCGAGCGCACCTGCCCCACGAGCCCCGGCCAGTCCGTCTCCACGAGGGCGGGCTGGACGCCGGCCAGGGCCTCCGCCAGCGCCGGGAGCACGCGGGAGGAGTGGGAGTCGGCGGCGCGGGCGCGCACGCGACGGTCGTAGGCGAGCAGCTCGACGCGGTCGCCCGCGTGCGCGGCGAGCACCCCGAGGAGCAGCGCCGCCTCGACCGACGCCTCGAGCCGCGTCCCGTCGAGCACGCGCGCCGCGCTCGTGCGGGAGGTGTCGACCACGAGCATGACGTGGCGGTCCCGCTCGGGGCGCCACGTGCGCACGACGACCTCGCGCCGGCGGGCGGTCGCGCGCCAGTCGATCGACCGGACGTCGTCACCGTCGACGTACTCGCGCAGCGAGTCGAACTCGGTGCCGGCGCCCCGCACCTGGACCGCGGCGCGTCCGTCGAGCTCACGCAGGCGCGCGAGGCGCGACGGCAGGTGCCGGCGGGAGGCGAACTCGGGCAGGACCCGCAGCCGCCCCGGCACGTCGAGCGACGCCTGCCGCCCGGCGACCCCCAGCGGGCCGAGCGTGCGGACCGTCACGCGGTCCGCCACGGCGTCACCCCGCCGGGTCGGCACCAGCCGCGTGGTGACGCGCCGCAGCTCGCCGGGGGGCACGTCGACCCGGTGGCGCGGCGTGCGGACGCCCGCGGGGTCGTCCCCGCCCGGCAGCGTCGACGGCGGCCACGCGTCGCGGACCACCGCGCGCGCCGTGCGGCGTCCCGCGTTGCGCAGCGTGAGCACGGCGTCGACCGTGCCGGACAGGCGCACCGAGGTCGGCAGGCGCCGTGCGACGGCCAGCTCGCGCGGCGAGGCCGCCAGTGCGACGTCGACGCCGCACAGGACCACCACGACGAGCGCCCACACCAGCACGGTCAGGGGAGCGGGCAGCAGGGCCACCGGCACGAGGCCGGCGAGCGCGACCAGCACCGCGCGGGACGTCAGCGCCACGGGCTCAGCGGGGGACCGGGACGGAGGCGAGCACCGTGTCGAGCACCGACTCGGCCGTGACGCCCTCGATCTCGGCCTCCGGGCGCAGCTGCACGCGGTGGCGCAGCGTGGGGTGGGCAAGCGCCTGCACGTCGTCCGGGGTGACGTAGTCGCGGCCCGAGAGCCACGCCCACGCGCGTGACGTCGCCAGGAGCGCCGTGGCCCCGCGCGGCGAGACGCCCAGGCTCAGGGACGGGGACGTCCGGGTCGCGCGGCACACGTCGACGACGTAGCCGAGGACCTCGGGCGAGAGCTGGACGCGGGCGACCTGCGCCCGGGCACGGGCCAGGTCGTCGGCGCCCGCCACCGGCCGCAGGCCCGCAGCGCCGAGGTCGCGCGGGTCGAACCCCGCCGCGTGCCGTGCCAGCACCTCGACCTCGTCGGTGCGCTCGGGCAGCGGCAGCAGCAGCTTGAGCAGGAAGCGGTCGAGCTGGGCCTCGGGCAGCGGGTAGGTGCCCTCGTACTCGACGGGGTTCTGCGTCGCCACCACGACGAACGGGTCCGGCAGGTGCCGCGGCTCGCCGTCGACCGTGACCTGCCGCTCCTCCATGGCCTCGAGCAGGGACGCCTGGGTCTTGGGGGGAGTGCGGTTGATCTCGTCCGCCAGCAGCAGGTTCGTGAAGACCGGGCCCTCGCGGAACGAGAACTGGGCGGTGCGGGCGTCGTACACGAGCGAGCCGGTGACGTCGCCCGGCATGAGGTCCGGGGTGAACTGGACGCGCTTGGTCCCCAGCGACAGGGCACCGGACAGCGCCCGCACGAGCAGGGTCTTCGCGACTCCGGGGACGCCCTCGAGGAGCACGTGCCCGCGGCACAGCAGGGCGATGATCAGGCCGGTGACCGCGGCGTCCTGCCCGACGACCGCCTTGGCGACCTCCGTCCGCACGGCGGCGAGCGACGCCCGCAGGTCCCCGCCCGCGGCCATGGCCGGGGGTGCAGCGAGGGAGGACGACGGCGCCGGGTGGCCCGCCGCCGACGCGGGCGGGCCCGCGGGGGTCGCCGGGGGTGCGGCAGGCGTGCCCTGCGGCACGCCCCAGGTGCCGGGGGGTCGCGGCGTCTCGTCGGTCACGGTCGGTGTACCTCGCTCTCCAGGTGGTGCAGGTCGTCGGCGAGCCGCAGCAGGCCCGCGTCGTCAATGGGGGGCGGCCCGTAGAGCAGCGACTCGACGTCGACCGCCCGTCGCCCGGTCGCCCGGGCCAGCGCGTCGACGAGCGACGGCGCGTCGGCGGACCGCGGCAGGCCCAGCCGGTGCGCGACCCGTGCGGCCGTGCCGGCGCGCAGCGCGGCCGCGGCGTGCCCGTGGGCGCGTGCCCGCCGGTACAGGCGCCCGCGCCCGCGGGTCGCCTCCGCGGAGCGCACGACCACCGGCAGGGGCTCGGCGACGACCGGTCCGAGCCGGCGGCCGCGCCACACGACGGTGACCAGCAGCACCAGCACCAGCCAGGCTGCGACCGGGCGCACCCACGGCACGAGGTCCGGCAGCGACGTGCCGGACCCGGGCTCGCCGACGACGCCCATGTCGTCGAGGCTCGGCACGTACCACACGAGGTGGTCGTGCCGGCCGAGCGCCCGCAGCGCGAGCGCCGCGTGGCCGTCCTCGTCGACCGCGTCGTTCGTCAGCGGGTGCAGGTCGGACAGCGCGGTGATCCGCCGGCCGTCCCGCTCCAGCACCAGGTACGCCCCGCCCCCGCCGCCGGCGGGGAAGCACGTGGTGGCGGCGCCGCTGAGGTCCTCGTACCCGCCGGCCGCGGTGAGGGTGCCGGCCGCGACGGCGTCGGGGTCGTCGCAGGACGCCTCGCGCCGCGTGCGCGGCACGGCCTCACCGCTCGTCGCGACGTCCGGCGCGAGGCGGGACAGGGCCCATCCCGCGTCGACCAGCACGAGGTCGTCGTCGAGCGCGGCGAGCGCGTCGACCTGCTCCTCGACGAGCCACTGGTCGCCGACGACGAGCACGGTGCCGTCGCCCCGGGCGGCCGCGAGCGCGGCGGCCGTCGTCGTCACGTGGTCGACGGTGACGCCCTGGCGCTCCAGGACGCGTGCGACGGCGCGGGCGCCCGAGGCCCCGGGGTTGTCCGGGGCCCCCGGCGTGCTGCTGACCGGCGGCGCGGGCAGCGTCAGGACCAGACCGCCCACCAGCACGACACCCAGCACGACGAGCCACGGACGGCCACGCCGCCACCGGTCGGCCGCCCGGGAGCGCCCGGTCGACCCGTCACCGAGGACCTCGCCGACGGTTGCGGTCGTGGCGCTCACGCGGGGACCGCCGTGGGGCGCGCGGCGCGCACGGCCTCGTCGAGGGCACGCAGGGCCGCGTCGTCCTCGGAGGTGGCCGACCGCTCGCCGTAGACGACGTCGTCGAACAGGTCGCCCCCGCGTGCCAGCTGGTCGGCGTGCGCGGGCAGGGCGGCGCCGGCGACCCGGGCCGCCTCGTGCGCGGTGCGACCCGGTCGCTCGTCGAGCAGCCCACGGTCCTCCAGGTCGCGGACCACGGCCCGGTACCGCTCGGCGACGGCCAGGGACCACGTGCCGGCGCGTGCCGCCGCGTCGGCGGCGTCGCGCAGCTGGGCGGCGGTGCGGCGGTCGTCCGCGTGCAGCACCCCGGAGCGTCGCCGGCGCGCGGTGGCGCGGACGGGCCCGGCCACGCGCAGCGCGACGACGACGACCAGCACGACCACGGCGACCACCACCAGCAGCGCGGCGCCGTGGGACATGCCGATCCCCGGCATGGTCTCGAGCTGCTCGACCACCCACGCCAGCGCACGCTGCAGCAGGGACTCCTGGCGGTGGTAGACGGGGTCGAGCAGCTCCTCCTGCAGCCACCGGCGCGCCTGCGCGGGGTCGGGCTCCAGGGGCACCCGGGCGAGGCCGATCACGTCACCACCGCCCGGCGCCCTGCGGGCAGGTCATGCGCCACCGGTCGCCGCGCGGGCGAGCTCGAGGTCGAGCCCCTCGCGACGGATGCGGACGTCGACGTACAGCAGCGCGACGACCGCGGCGAGGAACGTCGTGGACAGCGTGAGGCCGACGACCTGACCCAGGGCCGACACCAGGATCGTCAGGCTCTCCGAGCCCGAGGTCGCGGTGACGAGCCCGGCCACGACGGCGGCCGGCACGAGGAAGAGGTACATGAGCACGGAGACCAGCAGGTTCGACAGCAGGTAGATGCCGAGCAGGCGCCAGAAGCTCCCGCGCGTCAGCCGCCACGCACGCGCCACCGTGGGCCAGAAGCGCTTGCCCTCGAGCATGAGCGCCGGCGGCACGAGCAGCGTGCGGGCGGTCACCCACACGACGGCGGCCAGCAGCCCCAGACCGCCCAGGAGGGCGACGCCGAACGCCTCCCAGTCGGCACCCGCGGCGGCGAGCCCGACGACCGCGCCGATCCACAGGGCGAAGGCCAGCACGGACGCGAGCAGCTGCAGCAGGCCGAACCCCACGAGCAGCCAGACGCGGCGGGTGCGCCACACCTCGCGCAGCGCGACCTTCTCACCGATCACGGACCGGCTCACGGAGACGATGAGCAGACCGGTCAGCACCGACGTGACGGGGACGAGCAGCGGGATCGTCAGCACCTGCCCGCCGCTCGTCGAGAGCATCTCGGAGATCATGGCCGAGTCGGCGGCCGTCATGGCGCCGTCGAGCGTGGCGTCGCCCAGGGCGGCGCCGATCAGGCTCGTCACGTACAGCTGGACCAGGGTCTGCAGCGCGACGGCCACGGTCACCACGACGGCCGAGAGGCCGAACATCACCGCGGGGTTCGCCCGCACGGCGCGGACGGCGCCGTCGAGGATCTCGCCGAGCCCCAGCGGGCGCAGCGGGATGATGCCGGGCTGCACGGCCGGCAGGTGCCACGCGGGGGGACCCGCGGCCGGTGCCGGCGCGCCCCAGCCCGGCGGCGGCGCCGGCTGGCCCCAGCCCTCCGGCAGCGGCGCGGCGGGCGGCGGGCCGCCCCAGGCCGGTGGCGCGGGAGGGGCACCCCATCCGGCGCCGGGCGGCGCCGGCGCGGGCGGGTGGGGCGCGGCGGGCGGGCCGGTGCGCGACGGGTCCGCGGCGGGGCCGGCGGGGCTCGTCCACGGCGCGGGCCCCGGGCCGTCGTCCTGCGGGGAGGTCATGCGTCCGGCTCCTCGTCCTGTCGCGTGCGGCGGCCCGACCGCGTCGGCGGATCGGCGGTCCCATCGTGCCACGGTGCAGGTCGTCGACGGCCGAGGATCCACCGGTCACCCGGCTGCGCGGCGCGGCCGCCCCTGCGGAGCCCCGGACGATGAGAGGATCGGCGGCATGAAGGGACGCGTCCTGGTGGTCGACGACGACACCGCCCTGGCCGAGATGATCGGCATCGTGCTGCGCTCCGAGGGTTTCGACCCCGTCTTCTGCGAGGACGGCGACGAGGCGCTGGGGGTGTTCCGCGCGACACAACCCGATCTGGTGCTGCTCGACCTCATGCTGCCCGGCAAGGACGGCAACGAGGTGTGCCGGCAGATCCGCGGCGAGTCGGGCGTCCCCATCGTCATGCTCACGGCCAAGAGCGACACGGTCGACGTGGTGCTCGGGCTGGAGTCCGGGGCCGACGACTACATCTCGAAGCCGTTCAAGCCCAAGGAGCTGGTCGCCCGCGTGCGGGCCCGTCTGCGCCGCAGCGACGAGCCCGCGCCCGAGCACCTGGCGATCGGCGACCTCACGATCGACGTGCCCGGTCACCGCGTCGAGCGGGCCGGCCGGTCGATCTCGTTGACGCCGCTCGAGTTCGACCTGCTCGTCGCGCTCGCGCGCAAGCCGTGGCAGGTGTTCACCCGTGAGGTCCTGCTCGAGAAGGTCTGGGGCTACCGGCACGCCGCCGACACCCGGCTCGTCAACGTCCACGTCCAGCGGCTGCGCTCGAAGATCGAGACGGACCCGGAGCGTCCGGAGATCGTCGTGACGGTGCGGGGCGTCGGCTACAAGGCAGGCGTCGCGGGGACGTGAGGGCCGTGCACGCACCGGCGCGCGGGGGTTCGCCGTGCCCCGGCTGACGTCCTGGGGGCGGCTGGGCAGGGCCCGGGCACGACGTCGCGTCCGCGGCATGGTCCGGCGGTGGCGGTCGTCGCTGCAGCTGCGCGTGCTGGCGTCCACGCTGACGATCGGGCTCGTGGCGCTCGTCGCCATCGGGGGGTACGTCGGGGAGCGCACCCGGGCGGGGCTGTTCGACCAGCGGCTGCAGCAGATCCTCAGCGAGACGTGGCGGGGCACCGAGCAGACGCAGGAGTCGCTCTCGGCGTCGGCGGCGAACACCTACAGCGAGGTGGCGCTCCTGCTGGAGGACGTGACGACCGCCCAGCGCAACGGCGGCTCGGGCGAGCGGGACGTCTTCCTGCTGCGGGCGCCCGGGCAGACGGGCATCGCACTGGGGGCGACGGCGACCAACGAGGCGCTCGTCACGCTCGTGAGCCGCGAGCTCAAGCGGGCCGTCGTCGACGGGGGCCAGCACTGGCAGTCCGTCGCGATCCCGACCGCCGACGGGCGGGTCGAGCCCGGCATCGTCGTGGGGCAGGACGTCGACGTGCCCATGGCGGGCACCTACCAGATGTTCTTCCTGTACAGCCTGCAGGCCGAGCAGGCCCGGCTGGACTTCCTGCTGCGCACCCTGACCTTCGCGGCCGTCGCGGTGGTGGCTCTGCTCGGGGCGATGACCTGGCTGGTGACCCGCCGCACGGTCCACCCCGTCCGGCGGGCGGCGCACGTCGCCGAGCGGCTCGCCGACGGTCACCTCTCGGAGCGGATGACCGTGCGCGGCCAGGACGAGATGGCGACGCTGGCCCGCACGTTCAACGAGATGGCGGAGAGCCTGCAGGACCAGATCCGCCGCATGGAGGAGCTCTCGACGCTGCAGCGCCGGTTCGTCTCGGACGTGTCCCACGAGCTGCGCACGCCGTTGACGACGATCCGCATGGCGGGTGAGGTCATCCACGGCGCGCGCGAGGACTTCGACCCCGCCATCAAAAGGTCGGCGGAGCTGCTGGCCACGCAGCTCGACCGGTTCGAGGACCTGCTGGCGGACCTGCTGGAGATCAGCCGGTTCGACGCCGGGGCGGCCGTGCTCGACGCCGAGGGCCGCGACCTGCGGGACATCGTGGTGCAGGCCGTCGACAACGCGACGCCGCTCGCGGAGCGCCGGGGGTCGTGGCTGCAGGTCGAGCTGCCGGACGTGCGAGCGGACGCGGACGTGGACCCGCGGCGCGTCGAGCGCGTCCTGCGCAACCTCCTGGTCAACGCGGTCGAGCACGCCGACGGCTCGGCGGTCGAGGTGCGGGTGGGCGTCGACGCGACCGCCGTGGCCGTGACGGTCCGTGACCACGGTGTGGGCATGACGGCGGACGAGGCGCTGCACGTCTTCGACCGGTTCTGGCGGGCGGACCCGGCGCGGGCCCGGACCACGGGCGGGACGGGGCTGGGGCTGGCCATCTCGCTCGAGGACGCCCACCTGCACGGCGGCTGGCTGGAGGCGTGGGGCCGTCCCGGACGGGGAGCGTGCTTCCGCCTCACGCTGCCACGGCGGGCCGGCATCCGGCTGGACGGGTCGCCCCTGCCGCTCGTGCCCGTGCAGGACGTCACGCCCGCAGCCGACGAGCCGCGCCGCAGCACGGACCCGGCGGCGCTGCCCGACCTGCCGCCCATGACGGGGGAGATCGCGATCGTGAGCAACCCGACCGACCCGGTGCGCACCGACGTGCGGCTCGACGACCCCGCCCCGGCGGGTGCCGACGCCCGGCGGCGGGTGTGAGCGCCGTGGGTCGCGCCCGGGCCGCGGCGTGCGCCGCCCTGGTGGCCGGCGCGCTCGCGGGGTGCGTCGCGATCCCGACGGGTGGTCCGGTGACCGCGGGCGGCGACGGGGAGGTCCGCGAGCAGGACGGCGTCGTCGTCCTCGCCCAGGGCCCCCAGTCCGACGCCGACCCGACGGGCATCGTCGAGGGGTTCCTGTTCGCCGCCGACACCGAGGTCACCGGGGAGTTCGACGTGACCCGGCAGTTCCTCGCGGCCGGCGAGCGCACCGAGTGGGACCCGGGCGCGGAGACGATCGTCGTGAGCGCCACCAAGGTCGAGCAGACGGGCGAGGCCCAGGTGACGGTGTCGTTGTCGGTCACCGCGAAGGTCGATCGCGACGGTCGCTACCTCGAGGCGCCCGCGGAGGCGGTCGAGACGCTGCGGTACGAGCTGGTGCAGGACGCCCGCGGGGACTGGCGCATCTCGCACGCCCCGGACGTCGTCGTGGTGAACTCCCGCCGGTTCCTGCAGCAGTTCCGTGCCACGTCGCTGTATTTCCTCACGCCGGACTCGCAGATGCTGGTGCCGGAGGTGCGGTGGTTCCGCAACCGCAACGTGCCCACGGCGGCCGTGCGGGCGCTGCTGGCCGGACCGTCGCCGTGGCTGCAGGACGCCGTCACGACGGCGCTGCCCCCCGGGACTGAGCTCAAGCCGGAGGCCGTCTCGTTCGAGCGCGGCGGTGTGGCCGAGATGACCCTCGAGCCCGCCCTCGCGGTCCAGGACGCGGATCGCGGGCTGCTGCTCGCGCAGCTCGACGCGTCGCTGCGTCCGCTGGGGGTGACGACCCTCAACGTGCGTGCCGGGGCGGGTGGTGCCCTGCTCAAGGGCGCCCCCGACACGCTGTCCGTGCCGGACCCCGGCGACCTGGAGATCCTCGTCGGTGGCCAGACGTGGGAGCTCGTCGACGGTGTCCCGGGAGCGGTCGAGGGCGTCCGCACGGTCGACGGCGCCCAGCCGGGCAGCCCGGCCCGGTCGGCGGACGGCCGGGTGCGCGTCGCGCTGGCGGACCCGACGACGCTCGTGGCGGTGCCGTCCGGGGACGCCGAGCAGCGGACCCTGCTCACCGGCAGTGCGCTCGCCGCGCCGTCGGTCGACCGGTACGGGTGGGTCTGGACGGCGCGCGCCTCCGCGCCGGGCCGGTTGGACGCCGTCCGGCTCGAGGGCACGGCGGTCGAGGTGACCGCGGACTGGCTGACGGGGCGCTGGGTGCGGGCGGTGCGGGTGTCCCGCGACGGGACGCGCGCCGCCATCGTGTCGAGCGGACCGGACGGCGTGACGCTCGACGTCGCGGGCGTCGTGCGCGACGAGGGCGGGGTGCCCCTGACGATCGGACCGGGCGTGCGCGCGGGTGCACCGCTCACCCCGACGGCCTCGGTCGTGTGGGTCGACGACGTGACCCTCGGCGTGCTGTCGGGCGGCGACGCAGGACCCACCCCGTACCTCGTGCCGGTCTCCGGCAGCAGCACGCCGCTGCCGGCCGTCGCGGACGCCATCGAGCTGGCCGTCGAGCGGGGGACGCGCACGCTGTACGTCGTGACCGCCGCCGGTGACCTGCTGCGCTACGAGGGCGGCACGTGGGTCGCGGTGCCGGGGGTGACCGGGGTGCTCGAGGTGACCGGGGCGGCGTTCCCGGGCTGAGCCCGGGCGCTCTGCGTGCTCGAGCCGACCACAGCCCCTCGCCCCGCGACCGCGCTCCACGGACCGCGACGGCCACGCCACGCCCGGGGGACCGCCCCGACAGCGTGGGACCGTGCCGTCACCCCCCTCGCACCCGGCCGCGTCGACGTCCCCGCCGCGACCCGCGCCGTCGGGTCCGCCGTCGTCCCGGGTGATCGCCGCGCGCGCGGCGGCGGTGACGGTCGCCGCGTGGCACGACCTCGTGGGCCTCGTGGTGCCCGTCGCGTGCGGCGGCTGCGGAAGGCCCGACGTCGCCTGGTGCCCGCGGTGCGCCGAGGCGCTGACCGGGCCGGTCGTGCGCCGCGACCACGGAGCGGGCCGGCTGGACCTCCTCGAGGGTCGGACCCTGCTGCCCGTGTGGGCGCCCGCCGCCTACGCCGGCCCGGTGCGGCACGCCGTGTCCGCGTGGAAGGACGCGGGCCGGGCGGACCTCGACCGACCCTTCGGCGCGGCGGTCCGGCGCGTCGGTGACGTGGTGGCGGGGCACCTCGTGCACGGCTCGTCCGGGCCGGTCCTCGTGGTCCCGGTGCCCTCGACGGGACGGGCGCGACGACGGCGCGGCCGTGCCCCGGTCGACGTCCTCGCGGCCGCCGTGGTCGCGGGGCTGCGCGACGCCGGGGTGCCGGCGGCCCGTGCCCGCGTGCTGCGCAGGACGGGCGGACCCGACCTGGCGGGACTGACGGCCCGTGCCCGGTCCGCGGCCCTCGTCGGCCGGGTGCGCGTGCGACGGGGCGCTGCGGTCCGCGGGCGCGACGTGCTCCTCGTGGACGACGTGCTGACGACCGGTGCGACCCTCGTGGCGTGCCACCGTGCGCTGGTCGCGGCCGGTGCGCGCGTGCGCGGGGCCGCCGCGCTGGCGGCCACCGCGCCCCCCGCGGGCGCGGTCACCGACGGGTTCGTCCGTCCGGACCAGCGCGTCGTGCGCACGAGCGGCGAAGAGGGTTAGCGTGGGGCCCTGGGAACGTCGCCGTGACCACCGGCAGCAGTCAGGCAGGTGGGCGCGGCGGAGGAGGTGATGCCGCCCGCCCCCCTCGTGGGGCCGCAGACGTACGTCTCATCCGGGCGGGCACGGCCCGCCCCCGACCTCCCAGGAGGCCCACATGGAGATCGTGGTTGCCGGCCGGCACACCGAGGTGTCCCCGCGGTATCGCGCCCACCTCGAGAGCAAGCTCGCGAAGATCGAGCAGCTGGCCCCGCGCGCCCAGCGCGTCGACGTCCTCGTGTCGCACGAACCGAACCCGCGCCAGTCCGGAAGCAGCGAGAAGGTCGAGCTGACGGTGGTCGACAAGGGTCCCGTCATCCGGGCGGAGGCGTGCGCCGACGACGCGTACGCGGCCCTGGACGTCGCCCTCGGCCGTCTGCTCGAGCGCCTGCGCCGCGCGCGCGACCGGCGCAAGGACCACCGCAACCACACTCCGCTGGCGCCCGTGGACGTGCGTCCCCCGGCCCCGACGCCACCGCCGCCGGTCGAGGTCCCCAGCGAGGACGGCGTCACCGAGACGGTGCTGGGAGACTCCCCGGTCCTCATCCGCGAGAAGGTGCACCGAGCCGAGCCGATGACGGTCGACGACGCGCTCTACGAGATGGAGCTCGTCGGGCACGACTTCTTCCTGTTCGTCGACGCGGAGACGGCCCAGCCGGCGGTGGCCTACCGCCGTCGTGGCTGGAGCTACGGCGTCATCAAGCTGGACGCACCGGTCGTGACCGGGGGCACGGGGCGCGCGGTCGGCTGATCGCGCGGTCGTGGACGGGGCGGCGGGCCGACGGGCTCGTCGCCCCGTGGCGTGAGGCGACACGGCCGCCTGCCCGTGGAGCCCCGGTGCCGGACGGCGCGGTCCGTCCGGCACCGGGAGAGCGGGGGAGCGCCGCACCTGGTGTGCCCGGGCTGCGGCTCCGGGGCACGACGTTCGCCCGCGGCGGGCGGGTGCGTCAAGGCCTGCGAGGAAGTTTCGGAAATGTTTCGAGATGCCGCTCGCCATCATGAAGCGATTCGCGCCCCTCTGGAGATGAGGGAGGGCGAGCGGGGATGGTGCTGCAGCGCACTGAGCAGGGCGCGCGTCGCGGCTGGTCGGCCGAGCCTCTCGTCCGAGCAGCACGCCCGCGCGTGGGGGACGTCGAAACTTGCGGACGGTGCGAGGTGATGTCGGAGGTGCCGGGCAGGATCGAGCCATGGTCCACGGTCCCGAGCACCTGACCCTCTCGCAGGCCCGTCGCGCGGTCCTGCACGCGTCCGGGCTGGACCGACCGCGGCAGGCCCGCGCACGCCCGGCCGCCGACCGCGCCCTGCAGCAGGTGGTCGACAGGCTCGGCCTGCTGCAGGTCGACTCGGTGAACGTCCTGGCGCGCGCCCACCTCGTCCCGGTGTACTCCCGGGCCGGCGCGTGGGACGTCGGGGCGCTGGAGCGTGCCACCGCCCGGTCCCCGCGCCGGCTGGTCGAGACCTGGGCCCACGAGGCGTCCCTCGTCACCCCGGCCACGTTCCGGCACCTGGCCTTCAAGCACGCGGACAACCGTGCCCGCGTCGAGCGGCGTGGCGACGCCCTGCACGGCGTGCCGATCGGGCGCTCGCCGGAGGTCGCGGCCGTCCGTCGCGTCATCCACGAGCAGGGGGCGATGACGGCCCGCGAGGTGCAGGAGGAGCTGGGGGGCTCGGGTCGGCGCGCCGAGGCGTGGGGGTGGGCGTGGACCGATGCCAAGCGCGCGCTCGAGCACCTGTTCCTCGTGGGCGAGCTGACGACCGCCGGCCGCAACGCGCAGTTCGAGCGGCGCTACGACCTGCCCGACCGTGTGCTGCCGCCCGACGTGCTGCTCGCCCCACCGCTCGACGAGGCGGCCGCGCGGCGTCACCTGGTCGAGCTCGCGGCCCGGGCGCACGGCGTGGCCTCCGTGCGGTGCCTGGCCGACCACTGGCGCACGGCGGTCGCCCCCACGCGCACCGCCGTGGCCGAGCTCGTCGCCGAGGGCGTCCTGGCCCCCGTCGAGGTCGACGGGTGGCGCGGACCGCTGTTCCGGCACCGCGACGCGCGGATCCCGCGCCAGGCACGGGGTCGGGCGCTGCTCAGCCCCTTCGACCCGCTGGTGTGGGAACGCACGCGGACCGAGAGCCTGTTCGGGCTGCGCTACCGCATCGAGATCTACGTCCCGCAGGCCGCACGCGTCTGGGGGTACTACGTGCTGCCGTTCCTGCTCGGGGAGCGGCTGGTGGCCCTGGTCGACCTCAAGGCGGATCGTCGAGCCGGCGTGCTCCGCGTGCCGGCGGCGCACCGCGCCCCGGGCGCCGGGTCCGACGTCGACGCCGGAGCCCCGCCGGACGTCGAGGTCGCCCGGGAGCTCGCCGCGGAGCTGAGAGCCGTGGCCGCGTGGCTCGGCCTGTCCGACGTCCACGTGGGGCCGGACGTCGTCGGCGACCTCGCCGCCGCGCTGGCGCGCGAGCTCGCGCCGGCCGTTCGCTGAACGGCGACACCGCAGGTCCTGCGCCTCGCCTACGATGGTCGGGCCCGGCCGAGCGGTCGGGCGACACGCACCGCCCCGACGCCGCACGCGGACGGGCGCCAACGACGTCGGGAGAGTTGCGTGACGGCGATCCTCGAGAAGGTCCTCCGGCTGGGCGAGGGGCGGATCCTCAAGAAGCTGTCCGGCATCGCGGCCCAGGTCAACGCGCTGGAGGACAGCTTCACGGCGCTGTCCGACGCGGAGCTGCGCGAGGAGACGGACCGGTTCAAGGCGCGTCTCGCCGAGGGGGAGAAGCTCGACGACCTCCTCCCCGAGGCGTTCGCCGCGGTGCGGGAGGCGTCCCGTCGCACGCTCGGCCAGCGGCACTTCGACGTGCAGCTCATGGGCGGGGCCGCCCTGCACCTGGGCAACATCGCCGAGATGAAGACCGGTGAGGGCAAGACGCTGGTCGCGACCGCGCCCGCCTACCTCAACGCGCTCACGGGCCAGGGCGTCCACGTCGTCACCGTCAACGACTACCTCGCCGGCTACCAGGCCGACCTCATGGGACGCGTGTTCCGGTTCCTCGGGATGTCCACCGGCACGATCCTGTCGCAGATGACCCCGGCCGAGCGCCGCGAGCAGTACGCCGCCGACATCACGTACGGCACCAACAACGAGTTCGGCTTCGACTACCTGCGCGACAACATGGCGTGGAGCGTCGAGGACCTCGTCCAGCGCGGGCACCACTTCGCGATCGTCGACGAGGTCGACTCGATCCTCATCGACGAGGCCCGCACGCCGCTCATCATCTCGGGTCCGGCGTCCGGTGACACCAACCGCTGGTACGGCGAGTTCGCCAAGGTGGTCCGGCGTCTGCAGGCGGAGCGCGACTACGAGGTCGACGAGAAGAAGCGCACCGTCGGCGTGCTGGAGCCGGGCATCGCACGCGTCGAGGACTACCTGGGCATCGACAACCTCTACGAGTCGCTCAACACGCCGCTCATCGGGTTCCTCAACAACGCCATCAAGGCCAAGGAGCTGTTCAAGCGCGACAAGGACTACGTCGTCATGAACGGCGAGGTCCTCATCGTCGACGAGCACACGGGGCGCATCCTGGCGGGCCGGCGCTACAACGAGGGCATGCACCAGGCGATCGAGGCCAAGGAGGGCGTGGCGATCAAGGCCGAGAACCAGACGCTCGCCACGATCACCCTGCAGAACTACTTCCGCCTGTACGACAAGCTCGCCGGCATGACCGGCACGGCCGAGACCGAGGCCGCCGAGTTCCAGGGCACGTACAAGCTGGGCGTCGTGCCGATCCCGACCAACCGGCCGATGCTGCGCCTGGACCAGAAGGACCTCGTCTACAAGTCCGAGGAGGGCAAGTTCGACGCCGTCGTGGCGGACATCGTCGAGCGGCACGCCAAGGGCCAGCCCGTGCTGGTGGGCACGACGAGCGTTGAGAAGTCCGAGCTGCTGTCGTCCAAGCTGAAGAAGCAGGGCGTCCCGCACGAGGTGCTCAACGCCAAGCAGCACGCGCGTGAGGCGTCGATCGTGGCGCAGGCCGGCCGCAAGGGCGCCGTGACCGTCGCGACCAACATGGCCGGCCGTGGCACGGACATCATGCTCGGCGGCAACGCCGAGTTCATGGCCGTGAACGAGATGGCCGAGCGCGGGCTCGACCCGGCGGAGCACGCCGACGAGTACGAGGCCGCGTGGCCCGAGGTGCTGGAGAAGGCCAAGCTGGCCGTGGCCTCCGAGCACGACGAGGTGACCGAGCTCGGTGGTCTCTACGTGCTCGGCACCGAGCGCCACGAGTCGCGCCGCATCGACAACCAGCTGCGCGGCCGGTCCGGCCGCCAGGGGGACCCGGGCGAGTCCCGGTTCTACCTGTCGATGCAGGACGACCTCATGCGCCTGTTCAACTCCGGGCTCGCCGAGTCGATGATGACGCGCGCCGGGTTCCCGGAGGACATGCCGCTGGAGTCGAAGATCGTGACGCGCGGCATCCAGTCCGCGCAGTCGCAGGTCGAGGCCCGCAACTTCGAGATCCGCAAGAACGTCCTCAAGTACGACGACGTGATGTCCCGCCAGCGCGAGGTCATCTACGACCAGCGCCGCCGGGTGCTGCACGGCGAGGACCTGCAGGAGCAGGTCACGCACTTCCGCACCGACGTCCTCACCGAGTACGTGGCGCTCGCGACCGCCGAGGGCCGTCCCGAGGACTGGGACCTCGAGGCACTGTGGACGGCGCTGCGCGCGGTGTACCCGGTGTCGATCACGCCGGACGAGGTGGTCGAGGAGGCGGGCGGCCCGACCCGGCTGTCGTCCGAGCTCATCACGCGCGAGGTGCTGTCCGACGCCGAGCACGCCTACGCGGAGCGTGAGGAGAAGCTGGGCGAGGCGAACATGCGCCAGCTGGAGCGCCGTGTGGTGCTCTCGGTCCTCGACCGCAAGTGGCGCGAGCACCTCTACGAGATGGACTACCTCAAGGAGGGGATCGGCCTGCGCGCGATGGCGCAGCGCGACCCGCTCATCGAGTACCAGCGCGAGGGCTTCCAGCTCTTCACCGCCATGACCGACGCCATCAAGGAGGAGTCGGTCCAGTACCTGTTCAACCTCGAGGTGCAGGTGGCCCAGCCCACCGACGGCCAGCCCACGGACGCGCCCCTCGTCAGCGCGGACTCCGCTGCGGCGGCGGCCGGCTCGGCCGGTGCGTCTGCCGCGTCGCGCCGCCCCGCCGACGCGCCCGCAGCGGCCGGTGCCCTGGTGGCCAAGGGCCTCGACGGCCCGGCTGAGCGTGCTCCGCTGCAGTACTCGGCGCCGTCGGCGGACGGCGACGGCGCGGTCGTCACCCGTGCGGACGACGGGACGGGCGCCCCGCGCCCCGAGTCGTCGGGTGCGGGCGGTGCGAACCGCGCCGACCGCCGCAAGCAGGCCAAGCAGCGCAAGCGCTGAGGCTCCCTCCGGTCGCGGCCGTGGCACGACGCCACCGCCGCGACCGGCGGCGTGCCACGGGTCAGCCGATCTCGAGCGTGGCCACGCGCCACGCGCCGCGGTGCGCCTCCAGCCGCAGGGCCACCGCGCGCACCCGGACACCGTCGTCCACGACGAGGCACGCCTCGGCGGTGTGGCCGTCGACCGGGCACACCCGGACCCGTCGCGCCGTCGGCACCCGGGAGTGGGTGAGCACACCGCTGCGCCGGACCAGGTCCGCACGCTCCTGGAGCGACTCGAGGACCGCGGGCACGACCCAGCGTGCGAGCTGCGCCGCCGGCCGGCGACCCAGCGCGACCTCGACGCACGCCAGCCCGACCCCGTGCGCGAACCGGCCGGCGTCGGTGACCGGCTCGGCACCACGGTCGTCGTCGTCGTCGACCGGCGTCCGCAGCCGGGTGGCGGCGACCAGCCGGGCCCGGTCGCGCAGCAGGGGCGGGGGCGCCGAGGGACCGGTCGGGTGCGGTGCGGGGGTGACGGGCAGCGTCGGCACCAGCCGCAGTCGGGGCGGGCGTCGGCGCGTCGCGGCCGCCGCACCGACGGGCTGCGCCGGTGGCAGGGTGCGGTCGGCGTCGAGGCGCGCCACCGCGTCCTCCACGGCCGTGGGGACGTCGTCGTGCTGCATCGTGCTCATCGCGCACCCCCGTCGGTCGTCGTCGGGACGGTGAGCACCTGGCCGGGCTGCAGGACGTCGGGATCGGCGCCGATCGTCGCCGCGTTCGCGGCGTACCAGCGCGGCCACTCCGCGGCGATGGCGGCGTCCGACGCGTCCGGTCCCAGGGCGCGGGCGGCCAGGCCCCACAGCGTGTCACCCGGTCGGACCGTGACCGTCCCGGTGGGTGCGGACACCGGGGCGGACGGTGGAGCGCCGGGCGTCGTGCCGCCGACCGCCGGCAGCGGGGCGGCGACCGGGACCGCTCCCGTCGCGCCGCCGTCGTGGGTGGTCGCTCCCGCCGCGGGGGCGTCCGCCGGCGCAGGGGAGTCGAGCCGGGCGTCCGCGTCGTCCGCCACGCCGGTCTCGGCACGGGCGGGATCGGCCGGGGAGTCGGGGACGGCTGCCGCGTCGACGGTCGTGGGGGTGTCGATCGACGGCGTGCCGAGCGTGGTGCTCGTCGGCGTCCAGCCGAGGTCGGCGGCGGCGACGGTCGCCGGAGGCGGTGCCGGGGTGCTGGCGGTGGCCCCCACGGCACCGCCGAGCCCCACCCCGGCCGCGAGGGCGACGACGAGAGCGCGGCGCACGAGCCCCGGGGCCCAGCGCTGGACGGCGACCTCGCCGAGCCGCCACGCCCCGCCGGCGGCGCGGACGGCGGCACAGGCCCCCGCGACCGACGCCGAGACGCCGACCCACGCCGCGGCGAGCGCGCCGACGGCGACGACGAGGGGCGCCACGACCGACTCGACGCGCCACAGGCGCGTCGCCCCGACCTGGTCGGCGACCCAGAGCCCGAGCCCGGCGGCGACGAGGAGCGCCACCGCGCCGACCAGCACCAGACCGAGGGCGGCGGCGGCGGGCCGCGGCGGACGCGGGAGGCGGGACTGCGGCTGGTCGGTCACGATGCTCCTCGATGATGCAGTTTGATGTCGTTTGATGAAGTCTGGTGGGGACAGGTGTAGTCGAAGCGTGCCGGGTATGTCCAGTAGGGTCCGATCCGTGACGGGCGAGACGACGGGATCCCGACCTCCGGGCGGCACGCACCGCTGGGAGCAGCTGTTCACCGACCTCGAGGCGCAGCTCGCCGCCGGGCGCGCGGACGAGGCCCGGTGGGACGTGGCGGAGCTCACGCGCGCGGAGAGGTCCCGGGTGACCCTGACGGACCGGCTACGGGCCGCCACCGGGTCGCGCCTGCGCCTGGTGACGGCGCTCGGCGAGCGGCTCGAGGGGATCGTCACCGACGCTGCCGAGCAGTGGGTCCTGCTCGACCTGGGGGCCGGGAGCCGGGCGGTGGTCCCGACCGCCGCCGTCCGCACCGTGGAGGGCCTGGGCGCACGGGTTGCTCCGCCTGCGGGCAGGCTCGAGTCGGCACTCGGCCTCGGTCACGTGCTCCGGGCGCTCGCGCGGGACCGCGAGCGGGTGTCGCTGCACACGGACGCGGGCGTCCACACGGGACGCCTCGACCGCGTCGGCGCGGACCACGTCGACCTCGCCCTCGAGTCACCGCCCGGGCGCGGGATCAGCGTGCCGTTCCACGCCCTGCTCGCGGTGGTGTCGCGGTGAGCGCGACCTGTCAGACCGTGCCCTCGGACGTCGCGCCGTGGGCGTTGCGCGCGCGGGTCTCCGCGTACATGCGCGCGATGTACGACTCCAGCTCGCTGGACTCGACGCGCCACTGCATGCGCCCGCCGATCTGGATCGCGGGCAGCTCTCCGGAGCGGACGAGCGCGTACGCCTGCGGCGCCGAGATGTTGAGGATCTCGGACACGTCGGCGAGCGTCAGGAACCTCGGTGCCATGCCCGAAGTCTCGCACGGCGTCACCCGGTCGGACGGTTGTCCACAGGCTCGTCCCGACCCGCCCCACGAGCCCCCCGGCGCACGCCACACTCGTCCTGCCGCCCCTGCCGGGCGCCCGCCGCGGTGAGCGGCCCGCACCGCACCCGGCCCCGGCGCCACCGCCGTCCCCGCTGACCAGGAGCCCCCGTGGACACGTCCGTGCTCGACCTCCCCGCCCCCACGGCCGCACGCCTGCGGCGACCCGGCTGGCGCGACCCCCGGCTGCTCGTCGGGCTCGCGCTCATCGCGGCGTCCGTCGCGCTCGGCAGCTGGGCCGTGACCACCGCCCAGCGCACCGTCCCGGTGTACGTCGCGCGGGACGTGCTCGTGCCGGGCGCTGCGCTGAGCACCGCCACGCTCGTGGTCGCGGACGTGCGCCTCGCGGACCACGTCGACGGCTACCTGCGCGCCGACGAGCCGCTGCCCGAGGCGTCGGTGCTCCTGCGCACGGTCGGCGCCGGCGAGCTCGTCCCGGCCGCGGCCGTCGGGTCCGCCGCGGACCTCGACGTCCGTGCCGTCCCCGTCACCCTGTCCGGTCCCGCCCCCGGCGGCCTGGTCGCCGGCTCGCGCGTCGACCTGTGGTTCACCCCGGCGGCCCCGACGAGCGCGCTGGCCCAGGAGCCGGCCGGCGACACGACGCCCCGCGAGCTGGCCGCAGCCCTCACCGTCGCCGAGCTGAGCAGCTCCGACGGGGCGTTCGCGAGCGGAGGCGCCCGGACGGTGCACGTGCTCGTGCCCGTCGAGGACCTGCCCACGGTGCTCGGTGCGCTGGCGGGCGGGGGCACGGTCGACGTCGTCCCCGTGCCGGGGGCCTGACGTGGGCGTCGGGGTGCTGTGCGCGGTCCAGGGAGCCGCCGAGTCGGCGATCGTCCAGGCGGTGGAGGGGTCCGGTGGTCGGCTGTCGGTGACGCGGAGGTGCGCCGACCTCACCGAGCTGCTCGCGGCCGCCGAGGCGGGCCTGGGTGGTCTGGCGGTCGTCTCGGGCGACCTCGAGCGGCTCGACCGGGAGGCGGTCGCGGTCCTGCACCGGTGCGGGGTGCGGGTCGTCGGCCTGGGTGACCCGACCCGGCCGTGGCTCGCGGAGCGGCTGGCGGCGAACGGCGCCGACCTGGTCGTCGACATGACGGGCGACGGCGACGTCCCCGACGTCGTGCGCGAGGCGCTCGCCGTGCTCGGCGACGGACCGCTGGCGCCCGTCGCGGCACCGGCCCCCGTGACGCCCACGCGACGCGGGACGACGGTCGCGGTGTGGGGGCCCACGGGGGCGCCGGGGCGCACCCTGGTGGCCGTCAACCTCGCCGCGGAGCTCGCGGCGCTGGGTCGCTCGACGCTGCTGGTCGACGCCGACACCTACGGCGGCGTGGTCGCGCAGGTCCTCGGGGTGCTCGACGAGGCGCCGGGCGTCGCCGCGGCCGCCCGCGCCGCGGGGCAGGGCGCGCTGGACCTGACAACGCTCGCCCGCCTGGCGCCGGTCGTGCTGCCGGACCTGCGTCTGCTCTCGGGCATCTCGCGCGCCGACCGCTGGCCGGAGCTGCCCGCGAGCTCGCTCGAGGTGGTGCTCTCGCAGGCGCGGGCGCTCGCGGACGTCACGGTCCTCGACACGGGCTTCTGCCTGGAGCAGGACGAGATGCTCAGCTACGACACCCGCGCTCCGGCTCGCAACGCGGCGACCCTGACGGCGCTGGAGCAGGCCGACCTCGTCGTCGTCGTGGGGGCCGGCGACCCCGTGGGCGTCCAGCGCCTCGTGCGCGCGCTGGCCGACCTCTCGGACCGCGGGCTGGCCCCGGCGCGCCGCGTGGTCGTCAACCGCGTGCGACCGACCGTCGCGGGCGTGCGCCCGGGGGAGGCGGTCGCCGCGGCGCTGGCGCGGTACGCGGGCGTCGAGGACGTCCTGCTCGTCCCCGAGGACCGTTCCGCCGTCGACACCGCGATGCTCGAGGGGCGCGCGCTGCGGGAGGTGGCGCCGGGCTCGCCCGCGCGCCGGAGCCTGGCCGCGCTCGCGGCCGACGTGGCGGCCATGGTGCGGGCCGACGCGCCGGGGGTGCGGGTGCCGGTCGGCTGAGGCGCCCGGTGCGGGCACACTGGTCGCGTGCGCGTCTACCTGCCCGTGACCCTGGCCGAGCTCCAGCGCGTCGACCCGGTGCTGCCGGCACCGCGCGTCGCCCACGCCGTCACACCCGCGCTGCGCGCGCTGTGGCCCGAGGAGGACGACGAGGGCTGGGAGTACGCGGCCCAGGCCGGCGCCGCCGACGGGTCCCTCGTGCTGCTCGCCGGTGCTCCGGAGGCGCCCGCGCTGCGCGTCGTCGTCGCGGCCGACGTTCCCGACGCGTACGTCCGCGCCCTCGACGACGCGCCCGTGCCGTCGGCCGTCGAGGTGGTGGGCGACGTCGACCTGGGCCAGGTCGTGAGCGTGCACGTGGACGAGCCCGCGGCCGCGCCCGACGTCGCGGCTGCCGCTGCCGGTGACGAGGCGGCGCTCGAGCGCCTCGACGAGCGCGACCTGCTCTGGTACGACGTCTCCGAGATCGCGCAGATCCCCGTCCCCTGACGGTGACGCCCCGAGGGCCGGGGGTGGGGGCCGAGGGCCGGTTGGACCGAGCGGCCCTCGCTCGGGTAGTGTTCACCGCCGGTACGGGGCCGCAAGGCGCCGACCGGATGGTGCTGTGCTCGGGCCCCCGTGGCCTGTCACAGCCCGTGGGGTATGGTGTAATTGGCAGCACGACTGATTCTGGTTCAGTTAGTCTAGGTTCGAGTCCTGGTACCCCAGCGCCGTCCATCGGGTGAGAACCTGGTGGCAGCACGGACGCGTCCGCCCTGGTGGCGGGCCCGCGGACGCCGCGAGTTGTCAGCTCACGGTGATCGTCGGGTAGAGTATCCACTCGGCACACGACTTACGGGTCGTGCGCAAGGCCCCCGTTGTGTAGCGGCCTAGCACGCCGCCCTCTCACGGCGGTAGCGCCGGTTCGAATCCGGTCGGGGGTACGGTCGAAGGCCCGGTCACCACAGGTGACCGGGCCTTCTTCGTGCGTGGCCGAGGCCTGCAGCGCCTGACCCCTCCTGCTCCTCCGGGAGCGACCCGGAGCCTGCGGCGAGGCCCCGGGTCGCTCCCGACGCTCAGTCGGCAGTCCGCCGCAGGACCTCGGTGAGGCGGTTCGCCGCCGAGGCCACGGCGGCCGCGTGCAGGCGGCCCGGCTGCCGGGAGAGCCGCTCCAGCGGTCCCGAGACGGAGACGGCGGCCACGACGCGCCCCGAGGGCCCCCGCACCGGCGCGGAGACGGAGGCGACACCGACCTCGCGCTCCGACACGGACTGGGCCCAGCCGCGGCGGCGGACGCCGGACAGGATCGTCGCGGTGAACTTGGCGCCCTGCAGCCCGCGGTGCAGACGGTCGGGCTCCTCCCAGGCCAGCAGCACCTGGGCGGCCGACCCCGCCTGCATCGTGAGCGTCGCTCCGACGGGGATCGAGTCGCGCAGCCCGATGGGTCGCTCGGCCGCGGCGACGCAGATGCGCTGGTCGCCCTGCCGGCGGTACAGCTGCGCGCTCTCCCCGGTGTGGTCGCGCAGCAGCGTGAGCACCGGACCGGCCGCGGCCAGCAGCCGGTCCTCACCGGCGGCCGTCGCGAGCTCCGAGAGCCGCGGCCCGAGGACGAACCTGCCCTGCAGGTCGCGCGCCACGAGGCGGTGGTGCTCGAGCGCCACGGCGAGGCGATGGGCCGTCGGGCGGGCAAGATGGGTGGCGGCGACCAGCTGTGCGAGGGTCGCGGGTCCGGCCTCCAGGGCGCTCAGCACCGACGCGGCCTTGTCCAGGACGCCGACTCCGCTAGAGTTGTCCATAGGTCGATATTGGCGTCTCGCAGGCTGAGATGCAAGCCGGGGGACACACGCCCCCCGGCAGACAGTCATCGGCACGGTGACCCGGGAGACCCCCGCCCGGACGAGAGGAACGACGAACATGGCCGGCACGCTGGCGGAGAAGGTCTGGGAGGCGCACGTCGTGCGCCGCGGCACGGACGGTGCCCCGGACCTGCTGTACATCGACCTGCACCTCGTGCACGAGGTCACGAGCCCGCAGGCCTTCGAGGGGCTGCGGCTCGCCCACCGGCCGGTACGTCGTCCCGATCTCACGCTGGCGACGGAGGACCACAACACCCCGACGCTCGACATCGACCGCCCCATCGCCGACCTGACGAGCCGCACGCAGATCGACACGCTGCGCAACAACGCCGCGGAGTTCGGCGTGCGGATCCACTCCCTCGGCGACGCGGACCAGGGGATCGTCCACCAGGTCGGTCCGCAGCTCGGCCTGACGCAGCCGGGGCTGACCGTCGTCTGCGGCGACTCGCACACCTCGACGCACGGCGCCTTCGGTGCGCTCGCGTTCGGCATCGGCACCAGCGAGGTCGAGCACGTGCTGGCCACGCAGACGCTGCCCCTCGCCCCGTTCAGGACCATGGCGGTCACGGTGAACGGCGAGCTCCCGATCGGGGCGAGCGCCAAGGACATCATCCTGGCCATCATCGCCAAGATCGGCACCGGCGGCGGTCAGGGCTACGTCCTGGAGTACCGCGGCGAGGCGATCCGTCGGCTCTCCATGGAGGGGCGCATGACGATCTGCAACATGTCGATCGAGGCCGGCGCCCGCGCGGGCATGATCGCACCCGACGAGACCACGTTCGAGTACCTCAAGGGACGCCCGCACGCGCCCGAGGGCGCCGACTGGGACGCCGCCGTGGAGTACTGGCGGACGCTGCGGACCGACGACGACGCCGTCTTCGACGCCGAGGTCGTGCTCGAGGCCGCGGACCTGGAGCCCTTCGTCACGTGGGGGACCAACCCCGGCCAGGGGCTGCCGCTCTCCGGCAACGTCCCGGTCCCCGAGCAGATCGCCGACGCCAACGAGCGGGTCGCCGCCGAGCGCGCGATCGAGTACATGGGCCTGACCCCGGGCCAGCCGCTGCGTGACATCAAGGTGGACACCGTCTTCATCGGCTCGTGCACCAACGGCCGCATCGAGGACCTGCGCGCCGTGGCCAAGCTCGTCAAGGACCGCAAGAAGGCGCAGGACGTGCGCGTCCTGGTCGTGCCCGCCTCGGCGCGCGTGCGGCTGCAGGCCGAGGCCGAGGGGCTCGACCGGATCTTCCTCGACTTCGGTGCCGAGTGGCGCAACGCCGGCTGCTCGATGTGCCTCGGCATGAACCCCGACCAGCTGGCCCCGCAGGAGCGGTCGGCGTCGACCTCCAACCGCAACTTCGAGGGTCGGCAGGGCAAGGGCGGGCGCACCCACCTCGTCTCGCCGCTCGTCGCGGCCGCCACCGCGATCCGCGGCACGCTCTCCTCGGTCGCCGACCTCGGCGCCGACGTGCCCGTGCCGGACGGCAGCCCGCTCGACCCCGACGACGCGCTGCAGTCCGTCTGACGCCCCCTCGAGACCCCAGGTAGGACCATCATGGAGAAGTTCACCCAGCACACCGGGGTCGGCGTCCCGCTGCGACGCAGCAACGTCGACACCGACCAGATCATCCCCGCCGTGTACCTCAAGCGGGTCACGCGCACCGGCTTCGAGGACGCCCTGTTCGCCGCGTGGCGCGGCGACCCGGGGTTCCTGCTCAACCAGGACGCCTACAAGGCCGGCTCGGTCCTCGTCGCCGGCCCCGACTTCGGCACGGGGTCCTCGCGCGAGCACGCCGTGTGGGCGCTGAAGGACTACGGCTTCCGGGTCGTGATCTCGGCGCGCTTCGCCGACATCTTCCGTGGCAACTCGGGAAAGCAGGGGCTCCTCGCCGCGCAGGTCGCCCAGGAGGACGTCGAGCTGCTGTGGAAGATCCTCGAGACGCGCCCCGGCACGGAGGTCACGGTCGACCTCGCGTCGCGCACCGTGACGTGCGACGACGTGGTCGTGCCCTTCCAGGTCGACGACTACACGCGCTGGCGGCTCATGGAGGGCCTCGACGACATCGGCCTGACGCTGCAGCACGCCGACGAGATCACGGCGTTCGAGCAGCGCCGGGAGCCGTGGCGGCCCGCCACGCTGCCCGCGAAGCACCTGCCGCCGGTCGAGGTGCGCCCGGCCCGCCCGGTCGTGACGCTCGACCTGGGCCCCACGCGCGGCGTCTGACCTGCGCCATCACCCGGACGGGCACGCGGAGGACCCGCGTGCCCGTCCGCGCGCGTTGTGAGGGTTCTGCGAGAACCGCCGACCGGTGCCCGCGGATGACGCGCGCACCCCCCGAGGTGGGGGACGATGTGTCCATGAGCGACCTGCTGTACGTCGACGGTGGCAACCCGCTGCGCGGCGAGATCACCGTCCGAGGAGCCAAGAACTTCGTCTCCAAGGCGATGGTCGCGGCCCTGCTCGGCGAGACGCCGAGCGAGCTGCGCAACGTCCCGGCGATCCGCGACGTCGCCGTCGTGTCCGGCCTGCTGCGCCTGCACGGCGTGCGCGTCGACATCGACGACGCGGCCGGCACGATCAGCCTCGACCCGACGGACGTCGAGTCCGCCCACGTGGCCGACATCGACGCGCACGCGGGCTCCAGCCGCATCCCGATCCTCTTCTGCGGCCCGCTGCTGCACCGGCTCGGCGAGGCGTTCATCCCCGACCTCGGCGGGTGCCGCATCGGGGACCGTCCGATCAACTTCCACCTCGACATCCTGCGGCAGTTCGGTGCGGTGGTCGACAAGACCGACAACGGCATCCACATCCGCGCGCCGCACCGCCTGCAGGGCACCAAGATCGCGCTGCCGTACCCCAGCGTGGGAGCCACCGAACAGCTGCTCCTGACGGCCGTGCGCGCCGAGGGCATCACCGAGCTGGCGAACGCCGCCATCGAGCCCGAGATCATGGACCTCATCAACGTCCTGCAGAAGATGGGCGCGATCATCTCGGTGGACACCGACCGCGTCATCCGCATCGAGGGCGTCGACCGGCTCATCGGCTTCCAGCACACGGCGCTGTCCGACCGCATCGAGGCGGCGTCCTGGGCCTCCGCGGCGCTGGCGACGGGCGGTGACGTCTACGTGCGGGGCGCGACGCAGCCCGAGATGACGACGTTCCTCAACACGTTCCGCAAGGTGGGCGGCGAGTTCACCATCGACGACCACGGGATCCGGTTCTTCCACCCCGGCGGCGACCTGCGCTCGATCCAGCTCGAGACGGACGTGCACCCCGGGTTCATGACCGACTGGCAGCAGCCGCTGGTCGTCGCGCTGACGCAGGCGCGTGGCCTGTCGATCGTGCACGAGACGGTCTACGAGAACCGGTTCGGGTTCGTCGACGCGCTCGTCGGCATGGGCGCCACGATCCAGGTCTACAAGGAGTGCCTCGGGGGTCGGCCGTGCCGCTTCGGCCAGCGCAACTTCTACCACTCCGCCGTGATCTCCGGCCCGACGCCCCTGTCGGCCGCCGAGATCGAGGTCCCCGACCTGCGCGGCGGGTTCAGCCACCTCATCGCGGCGCTCGCCGCCAAGGGCACCTCGGCCGTGCGCGGGATCAGCCTCATCGACCGGGGCTACGAGCGCTTCGCCGAGAAGCTGGAGGCCCTGGGCGCCCAGTTCAGCCGTGAGGAGGACGCGCGGCGCTGACCCGGACGGCGGACGGATCGTCCCGCCGCCGCGGCTACCATCGGTTCCCGTGCCGTCGCCGCCGCGTTCCAACCTCGCCTACCGCAACGTCGCACGGATCGTGCGCACGTTCCTGTTCGCGACGACCCGCCCCGACTGGCACGGTGCCGAGCACCTGCCGGCCGACGGCGGGTTCATCGCCGTCGCCAACCACCTCACCGAGGTGGACCCGCTGACGTTCGCCCACTACCTCTGGGACCACGGGCACGTGCCGCGAGTCCTGGCCAAGGCCTCCCTGTTCCGGGTGCCGGTCGTCGGGCCGGTCCTGCGCGCGACCGGCCAGATCCCGGTCCACCGGGAGACGGCAGCCGCCGGCGACTCCCTGCGGTCGGCCGTGACGGCCGTCGAGCAGGGCGAGTGCGTCGCCGTCTTCCCCGAGGGCACGCTGACGCGCGACCCGGACCTGTGGCCGATGGTCGGGCGCACGGGCGTGGCGCGGCTCGCCCTCACCACCCGGGCGCCCGTCGTGCCCGTCGCGCAGTGGGGCATGCAGGACCTCCTCGCGCGCTACGGCAAGGTGCTCAGGCCCGTCCCGCGCAAGAAGGTCGTGGTCGTCGCCGGCCCTCCGGTCGACCTGTCCGACCTGTACGACCGCCCGCACGACACCGCGACGCTGCGCGAGGCGACCGAGCGCGTCATGGCGGCCATCACGGAGCTGCTCGAGCAGGTCCGGGGCGAGCAGGCACCCGCCGAGCCGTTCGACATGCGCCGGCGGCGCGCGACCGGCGAGGGGAGCGCGACGTGACGCCGGCGGACGCGCCGCTGCGCGCGACCGTGCTCGGGTCGGGCAGCTGGGGGACGACGTTCGCTGCGGTGCTCGCGGACGCGGGCTGCGCCGTCACCGTCTGGGGCCGCGACGCCGCGACGGTCGAGGAGATCGCCCGCGACGGCCGCAACTCGCGCTACCTGCCCGGCATCGACCTGCCGGCCGGCGTCACGGCGACGGGCGACGCGCGGGCTGCCGTGGCCGACGCCGACGTCGTGGCGGTCGCCGTGCCATCGCAGCGGGCGCGCGACGTGCTCGTGCCGCTGGCGGACGCCGTCCCCGGGCACGCGGTGGTCGTCTCGCTCATGAAGGGCGTCGAGCTCGACACCGACCAGCGGATGAGCGAGGTGGTCGCCCAGAGCCTGGGCATCGACGCGGACCGCGTCGCCGTGCTGTCGGGCCCCAACCTCGCGCGCGAGATCGCGCAGCGGCAGCCCACGGCCACCGTGGTCGCCTCGACGAGCGACGCGACCGCCCGGCTCGTGGCGCAGGCGTGCGCCTCGTCCTACTTCCGCCCGTACACGAACCCGGACGTCGTCGGCGTCGAGCTGTGCGGTGCGGTGAAGAACGTCATCGCGCTGGCCGTCGGCATCTCCCAGGGCCGCGGCATGGGGTACAACACGATGGCCACGGTCATCACCCGGGGCCTGGTGGAGATCACCCGGCTGGGCCTCGCGCTGGGCGCCGACGCGGACACCTTCCCCGGGCTCGCCGGCATGGGCGACCTCATGGCCACGTGCGCGTCGCCCGACTCGCGCAACCACACCCTCGGGGTGCACATCGGCCGGGGGATGAGCCTCGACCAGGCCGTCGTGGCGACCGGAGGCACGGCCGAGGGGGTCAAGTCCTGCCGCTCGGTGCTCGAGCTGGCGACGTCGCTCGGCGTGGAGATGCCCATCACCTCCGCCGTGGTGCAGGTGCTGCACGAGGACCTGCCGGTCGACCGCCTGGCAGGTCTGCTCCTGGCGCGGCCCCACCGGGCCGAGGGCGTCTGACGCCCCGCCGCCGACGACCTGACCGCGTCGGGCGGACCCGCCGCGGTCAGCTCCCCGCCGCGGCGCTCAGCGCACGGTCGAGGTCCGCCCACAGGTCCTCGACGTCCTCGATGCCGACGGACAGCCGCACGAGGTCCTGCGGGACGGTCGCGGACTCGGTCGCGAAGCGGCGGCGACGCTCGAGCGTCGACTCCACCCCGCCGAGGCTCGTGGCCGGCACCCACAGGTCGACGGCGGCGACGAGCGCGTCGGCCCCGGCAGGACCGCCGACGGGTCGCAGCCCGATGATGGCACCGAAGCCGTCCATCTGGGCCGCCGCCCGAGCGTGCCCCGGGTCGTGCGGCAGCCCGGGGTAGCGGACCTCGACGACGTGCGCGTGCTCCGCGAGCCTGCGGGCCAGCTCGCCGGCGTTGGCCTGGGCGCGCTCGACCCGCAGCGCGAGCGTGCGCAGGCCCCGCAGCGCGAGCCACACCTCGAACGGTCCGGCGATCGCGCCGTGCGTCGTGCGGTGCGCCACCAGCCGCGCGTGCAGCGCCGGGTCGTCGGTGACCGTGGCGCCGAGGACGACGTCCGAGTGCCCCGCCAGGTACTTGGTGACGGAGTGCACGACGACGTCCGCGCCGTGCGCGAGGGGGCGCTGCACGAGCGGCGTCGCGAACGTGCTGTCGACGACGACGAGGCATCCCGCGTCGTGCGCCGCGGCGACGAGCGCCGGCACGTCGGCCACCTCGAGCATCGGGTTGGTCGGCGACTCCAGCCACAGCATCGCCGCGGGCTCGCCGTCACCGCGTACCGCCGCGACGACGGCGTCGGTGTCCGCGACGTCGACGGCGTCCACCCGCAGCAGGCCGCGCTCGGCCTGCTCGCGCAGGAGCACGAGCGTGACCTGGTAGGCGTGGCGCGGCACCACGACGCGACCGCCCACGGGGACGAGCGCGAGGGCGGCGTCGATGGCCGCCATCCCGGAGGCGAAGACGGTGGCCGGGGGACCGCCGCCCGGTCGCCCCGTCGCCGCGTGGTCGGTCCGCTCGAGCGCCGCCAGGGCCTCCTCGAAGGGCTCCCAGGCGGGGGTGCCGATCCGCCCGTACAGGTGCTCCCCGGCCGGCGGCGTGCCCTGCGAGACGAACGTCGACGTCAGCACGACCGGCGGGTTGAGCGACCCGCCCGGCGCGCGCGGGGGGCGTCCCGCGCTGACCGCGAGCGTGCGCGGTGACGGGCCGCCCGCCGGGGAGCGGTGCGGGCTCGGGGGCGTGGGTGCCGGGGTCGTCACGCGTCGCAGGGTACGCCGGACGGCGGTGGTGCGTGCGCGGCACCCGGGCGCGGTCGGGAGGGTAGGGTCTGTGCGCGATGGACGCCACGAGGATCGCCCCGACCGACGACGGCAGCCCCACCGCGAGCGGCGGTACCTCGGGAGGTCGGCGCCCCCGGGTCATGGTGCTGTTCGGCGGCCGGTCCGGCGAGCACGCGATCAGCTGCGCGACCGCGGGCGGCGTGCTGCGGGCGATCGACCGCGACCGGTACGACGTCGTCGCGGTCGGCATCACGCGGGCGGGCCAGTGGGTCCTGGCGGACGACGACCCGGACCGCTGGGTCATCCGCGACGGGCGTCTGCCCGAGGTCGAGGACACGGCCACCCACGTGCTGCTGCCGCAGGGCACCGCGGACCGCGAGGTCCGGGTGGTGCGCGACGGCGAGCTGGCCGCGCCCCTGGGTGCCGTGGACGTGGTCTTCCCCCTGCTGCACGGCCCGTTCGGGGAGGACGGCACCCTGCAGGGACTGCTCGAGCTGGCCGACGTCCGCTACGTGGGGTCGGGCGTGCTGGCCTCGGCGGTCGGCATGGACAAGCACATGATGAAGCTCGTGCTGGCCGGCTCGGGGCTCACCGTGGGCCCGTTCCGCGTCCTGCCCGCCGGTCGCGAGGTCGACGCCGCGACGTACGGCGCGGTCGTCGCCGACCTCGGTCTGCCGCTGTTCGTCAAGCCGGCCCGCGCGGGATCGAGCCTGGGCATCTCCCGCGTCGACGACGCGGCGGACCTGCCGGCCGCCGTCGCCGCCGCGCGGGAGCACGACCCCAAGGTGATCGTCGAGGCCGCCCTCGTCGGCCGGGAGATCGAGTGCGGCGTGCTCGGCGGGCGCGCAGGTGCCTCGCCGCGCGCCTCGCTGCCGGGCGAGATCCTCGTGACCGACACGCGGCACGCGTTCTACGACTTCGAGGCGAAGTACCTCGACGAGGCGGGCGTGACCCTGGCGTGCCCGGCCGACCTGCCGGCCGACGTCGTCGCGCGCGTGCAGGACGTCGCCGTGCGGGCCTTCGAGGCCGTGGGGTGCGAGGGCCTGGCACGCGTGGACGTGTTCGTGGCGGACGACGGCAACGTCGTGGTCAACGAGATCAACACGATGCCCGGCTTCACGCCGTACTCGATGTACCCGCGGATGTGGGACGTCACGGGCGTCGACTACGCGACGCTCGTCGACGAGCTCGTCGGGCTGGCCCTCGAGCGTCCGACGGGTCTGCGCTGACCTCACCCGCGCCGTGCTCGCGCCGGCGCGGGCACGTCACAGGCACCGGCGCTCCTGCTCCGTGAGCGCGACGGCCGGTCCCAGCAGGTCGACGAACGACGTCGAGCGCGTCGTCGCGACCGCCTGCGGCACGACCAGCTCGACGGCCGGCACCCGCCCGTAGGTGGTGAACGTCCACCGCCCGTCGTCCTCGACCACCACCCAGTCGACCGTCGGGCCCTGCGGTGTCGTGACGGACTGGCACCGCTCGGTCGTCGGCCCCAGCGGCTCGACGCCGCACCGCAGGACCACGGCCGCCCGGGGGTCGCCCCACGCCGCGGTCGCCTGCGCGTCGGTGTCGACCCGGTCCAGGCCGTCCCCGAGCGAGGCGGGCAGCGCGAGCACGACGGACGCGCAGACGGGGTCGGTCGCGTGGGGGGCGACGGTGACGTGCGCCGTGGACGCGCACGCCGACAGGGCCAGGAGCGCACCGCACGCGGCAGCCGTCGTGGTGGTGGGACGGTGGGGCACGCCGCCACGCTACCCGCCGCCGCGGTGCGCGGACCGCCCCGCGCGTCGGGCGCCGCTGCGGCCGGGCGCGCGGAGCGTCTAGCGTGGGCGCGTGCCTGCCGAGAGCCCCGTCGTCGCCGATCTCGCCGAGCAGGACCTGCTCGACCGCATCTTCCCGCACCTGCCCGTCGGGTCGCGGACCCTCGTGCCGCCGGGGGACGACGCCGCGGTCGTCGTCGCACCCGACGGGCGGTACGTCGTGACGTGCGACGTCCTCGTCGAGGACGTGCACTTCCGTCGCCGCTGGTCCAGCGGCGAGGACGTGGGGCGCCGGGCGGCGATGCAGAACCTCGCGGACGTGGCCGCGATGGGCGCCCGGCCCGTCGCGCTGGTGGTGGGGCTCGTCACGCCGGGGAGCACGCCGGTGGCCTGGGTCGAGGGGCTCGCCCGCGGTCTGGGCGACGCGTGCCGTCCGCTGGACGTCGGGGTCGTCGGGGGTGACCTGTCGTCGGGACCGGTCCTGGTCGTGGCGGTCACGGCGCACGGCGACCTCGAGGGGCGGGCGGCGGTGCGGCGCAGCGGGGCGCAGGTCGGTGACGTGGTCGCCCACGCCGGGCGCCGGGGGTGGTCGGCGGCCGGGCTCGCGCTCCTGACGGCCTCCCGCGCCGAGCTGGACCCCGGCCTCGTCGCCGCCTACCGGTCGCCCGAGCCGCACCTGGCCGCCGGGCCGGCCGCCGCGCTCGCCGGGGCGACCGCGATGCTCGACGTGTCGGACGGTCTGCTGCGGGACGGCCGCCGTCTCGCGCGTGCCAGCGGGGTCACCCTCGACCTCGACGAGCCGACTCGAGCGTTCGCGGCGGACGCCGAGCGCCTCGCGTCCGCCGCCGGGACGCTGGGCGTCGACGTGACGGAGTGGCTGCTCACGGGCGGGGAGGACCACGGGCTCCTGGCGACGTTCCCGCCGGACGTGCCGCTGCCGGACCCGTTCGGCGCGATCGGGACGGTGACCGCGAGGACGTCCGACCTCGTGCTGGTCGGCGGGCGTCCGCCCCGCGGCGGCACGACGGGGTGGGACCACTTCGGCAGCTGACGACGCCGGTCAGCCGCGGCGGTACCGCACCTCGAGCAGGTCCGCCCCGCCGAGCGTCTCCAGGCGCTCGACGCCGTCGGGGGAGAAGCCGTGCCGGCGGTAGAAGTGCCGGGCGCGGGTGTTGTCGGACAGCACCCACAGCGACATCGGGGTGTGCTCGCCCGCCTCGGCCAGGACGGTGCGGATCAGGTCGCGTGCGACGCCGTGGCCCCACGTCCCGGGGTCGAGGTAGATCGAGTAGATCTCCCGCTCACCACGGCGCGCGTCCTCGTCGCGGCTCGGCCCGTACGACGCGAAGCCCAGCAGGCGCCCCGCGGACTCGGCGACGAAGGTCCGCACGTGGTCGGTGGGTCCCTGGGCGAGGTGCTCCGCCCACCGGCCGGCGCGTTCGTCGACGTCGAGGGCGCGCAGGTGCTCGTCGGGGACGATGCCCGCGTACGCCTCCTGCCACGACCGGACGTGCACGCCGGCGATGGCGGCCGCGTCGTCGGTGGTCGCGGGACGGATGGTGACCTCGTCGATGTGCTCGACCATGGCGCCCACCCTGCCACAGGACACCGGCAGCACGAAGGCCCGCGAGCGGATGCTCGCGGGCCCTCGGCGTGTCGTCCGTGTCCCCGTGGTGTGCCGCCGCCGTGCGGCGGGGTGCGACGGGGCGGTGCGGTCGTGTCAGACCGCGCGCTGCACCTTGCCGGCCTTCAGGCACGAGGTGCACACGTTGAGGCGCTTGGGGGTGCCGGCGACGACCACCCGCACCCGCTGGATGTTGGGGTTCCAACGCCGCTTCGTACGCACGTGGGAGTGCGAGATGCTGTGCCCGAAGCTCGGGCGCTTGGCGCAGACGTCGCAGTTGGCAGCCACGGTCTTCTCCTGGTTCTGTCCTGTCGCGGGCCGACGGGCGGCCCGGGGGGTCGTGCACGTGTCCCGCGCTCCTGCGCGTCGACCCGGCCCGGGGGCCGGGACCGCACGACGGTGCGTCGGAAGGTCTGGGGGGGTCCCGGACGCAGGTCCGGGCAACCGGGCAAGACTAGCCCATCGCCGCGGTAGCGCCCAAATGTCGGCGCGGTGCGGCACAGTAGCGGCACAGTGGGCGCGGACGGGAGCGGGTGGACACGAGGAGGACACGGGTGGAGGTCGCGGCGCGGCAGGGCGTGCTCGACGTCGGCGCCGTGCGTGCCTGGGCCCACGGGGCCCTGACCGCGAGCCGGGCGGCGCGTGAGCGCATCGACGCGGTCAACGTCTTCCCCGTTCCTGACGCGGACACCGGGTCCAACGTCGTGCAGACCGTCGCGGGAGGCGTCGCGGCGGTGGAGGCGGACCTCGGCGGCGGCGGGGCGGCGGCCCTCCTCGCGGTCTTCGCGCGCGGCGCCGCGCGGTCCGCCCGTGGCAACTCCGGGATCATCCTCAGCCAGTGGCTCGTCGGGCTCGCCGGCGGTCTCGCCGACGAGGGGGCGACGCGGGCCGACGGCCCGTCGGCGCTGGTCCACGCGCTCGAGCGCGCCGCGCTCGCCGCCCGTGCCGCGGTGCCCGACCCGCAGGAGGGCACGGTCCTGACGGTGGCCCGCGAGGTCGCGGGGCACGCGCGGCGCGCGGCGGCCGGGGTGCCCGGGCCCCCGGCGGACGTCCTGGCGGTCGCGGTCGACGCGGCGCGGCGCGACCTGGGGCGGCTGAGCGCGAGCCACGACGTGCTGCGCGCCGCCCACGTCGTCGACGCCGGGGCGTGCGCGCTGATCGTCGTGCTCGACGCCCTCGTGCACACCCTGCGCACCGGTCGGCCGCTCACCGGGTCCGAGGTCGACCTGGGCTGGTTGCCGCAGGCGGGACCGGGCGTGGTCGCCGGGTGCGCGCCCGCCGCCGGAGGCGCGTTCGAGGTGATGATGCTGGTCCGTCCCACGTGGCCCGGCGCGGACCACCTAGCTGCGTCGTTGGCGCAGGTGGGCGACGCGGTGGCCGTCGTGGACGACGGGTCGTCGCGCCACGCGCACGTGCACTGCGACGACCCCGCAGCGGCGATCGCCCTGGTGCCCGCGGACGCACGGGAGCAGGTCGTGGTCCGGCGGGTCGACGAGCCCGCCCCGGCCGCGCGCGGCCTGGTCGTCCTCACGTCGTCCCCCGGCCTGGCGGCCTGGTACGCGACGTGCGGCGCCGTCACCCTCGTCGGCACGCGGCCCACCGCCCCGCAGGTCGCGCGCGCCGCGGCCGACACCCGTGCCGGGCGCGCCGTCGTGGTCGACGCGGGCCTGGGGCTCGCGGCCTCGGCAGTGCCCCCGGACGGGTGCGACCTGCTGACCGCGGCGGGGGACGGCCCCGCCGTCGTCGCCTGCCTCGCGCTGGTCGCCGACCCGGACGTGTCGCCGGACGCGGGTCGCGAGGCGCTGCAGCGGGTCCGCGGCGCAGGCGCCCTGCAGGCGGAGCCCGAGGTGGTGCACGCGCTGCTCGCGGAGCTGCTGCCCGGCGCGCACGCGGCCCAGGGCGTCACCCTCGTGCACGGGCGCGACGTCGCAGCCGGCCCGGCGCGCGCCGTGGGCGACGTCGTCGCGGCCGCCCACCCGCAGCTCGAGGTCGTCGTCGCCGGGCCGTCGGCCGGTGCCGCGTGGTGGGTGGGGGTGGACTGACGTGCTCGCCTCCGACCCGCTCGACGTCCCGCTGACGCGCCTCAACGCCCGCACCGCGAAGGCGCTCGGCAAGCTCGGTCTGACGACGTCCGGCGACCTGCTGCGGCACTACCCGCGACGCTACGCCGAGCCCGGCACGCTCACCGACATGGCCAGCCTGCGGGTGGGCGAGCACGTCACGGTCGTGGCCGAGGTCGTCCGCACGTCGCTGCGCCCGACCGGCCAGGGACGCGGCCTGCTGCAGTCGACCATCACCGACGGTCGCAGCCGGATCGAGCTCACGTTCTTCGCGTCGCACGTCAAGAAGCTCGAGTGGCGTCAGGGGCAGCTGCGTCCCGGGCGGCGTGGGCTGTTCACGGGCGAGGTCTCGGTGTACCGCGACACGCTGCAGCTCATGCACCCCGAGTGCCGGCTGTTCGGCGGCGACGACGACGCGCAGGACGAGGACGAGGCCCTGGTCGAGGCGGGCCGGCCGATCCCTGTCTACCCCGCGGTCGCGGGCTTCGAGTCGTGGAAGATCGCGCAGGCCGTGCGCACCGTGCTGGACCCGCTGCGCGAGGAGGAGGTGCCGGACCCGGTGCCGCCGCACCTGCGGGAGCGCGACGCGCTCCCCACCCTCGTCGAGGCGCTGCGGCTGGTGCACGTGCCGCACGACGAGGCGGACTGGCAGCGGGGACGCGCCCGGCTGCGGTACGAGGAGGCGCTCGTCCTGCAGGCCGAGCTCGCGCGGCGACGCGCCCGCGTCGCCCGCGAGGAGGCGGTGGCGCGTCCGCCCCTGACCGGTGGACTGCTCGACGCGTTCGACGCCCGGCTGCCCTTCACCCTCACGACGGGGCAGCGCACCGTGGGCGACGAGGTGGCCGGAGAGCTGGCCGCCCCCCGGCCCATGCAGCGGCTGCTGCAGGGCGAGGTCGGGTCGGGCAAGACCGTGGTGGCGCTGCGCGCCATGCTGCAGGTGGTCGACGCGGGCGGGCAGGCCGCGCTGCTCGCGCCCACCGAGGTGCTCGCCGCCCAGCACGCCCGCACGCTGCGCGGCCTGCTGGGGGACCTCGCCGAGGGCGGGTTCCTCGGCGGTGCGGCCCTGGCCACGCGCGTCGCGCTGCTCACCGGCTCCCTGCCGACCGCGGCACGCCGCGCGGCGATGCTCGACGCGGCCAGCGGGGCGGCCGGCATCGTGGTCGGCACCCACGCCCTGCTCTCGCAGGACGTGCAGTTCGCCGACCTGGGGCTCGTGGTGGTCGACGAGCAGCACCGCTTCGGGGTCGAGCAGCGCGACGCGCTGCGGGCCAAGGCGGGGCGCACGCCGCACACGCTCGTCATGACCGCGACTCCCATCCCGCGGACCGTGGCGATGACCGTCTTCGGCGACCTGGAGACGTCCGTGCTCAGCGAGGTCCCCGCCGGTCGGCAGGGGATCACGACGCACGCCGTGCCCGCCGACAACCCGCGCTGGACCGACCGCACCTGGCAGCGCGTGCGCGAGGAGGTCGACGGCGGCGGCCGCGCCTACGTGGTGTGCCCGCGCATCGACGGCGACGCGCCCGCGGGCGACGCCGCGGACGAGGACGGCACGGACCTGGTGCTCGAGGCCGACCCGACGGTCGGGTCGCCGGACCCCGGCGCGCGCCGGCCGTTGCGGGCCGTGCTCGACGTCGCCGCGGAGCTGCGCGCGCGCGAGGACCTCGCGGGCGTCGGCATCGGGGTGCTGCACGGCCGGCTGTCGCCGGAGGAGAAGGACCGCGCCTTCGCGGCGTTCGCGTCGGGCGAGGCGCCGGTGCTCGTGTCGACGACCGTGGTCGAGGTGGGCGTCGACGTCCCGGACGCCACGGTCATGGTGGTCCTCGACGCCGACCGGTTCGGCATCTCGCAGCTGCACCAGCTGCGCGGCCGGGTGGGGCGTGGCACCCGACCGGGACTGTGCCTGCTGGTCAGCGCCGCGCAACCGGGGACCGACGCGCACGCCCGCCTCGAGACGCTCGCGGCGACGACCGACGGCTTCGAGCTCGCGGCCCTCGACCTCGAGCTGCGCCACGAGGGCGACGTGCTCGGAGCCGCGCAGCACGGGCGCGGCAGCTCCCTGCGGCTGCTGCGCGTCACGCGGGACGCCGACGTCATCGCGCGCGCGCGCACCGACGCGCGTGCCCTGGTCGAGCAAGATCCTGACCTCGGCGGTTGGCCGGCCCTGCAGGGGGCGATCGAGGCGTCGCTCGCCGGGGAGCGCGAGGAGTTCCTCGACCGCGCGTGAGCGGTGCGCCGCGCTGACTACCCTGGCCGCATGGCTCCGGTGGTGCGTGCACGTGATCTGCAGGTCGGCTACGGGGCGGCACCGGTGTGCGCCCCCGTCTCGTTCGACCT
This sequence comes from Cellulomonas phragmiteti, assembly GCF_016862775.1. GTDB lineage: Bacteria > Actinomycetota > Actinomycetes > Actinomycetales > Cellulomonadaceae > Cellulomonas > Cellulomonas phragmiteti. Next base: position 166,326 of record NZ_BONP01000006.1, read on the forward strand.
GGGGCCGGGGGAGGCCGTCGCGCTCGTGGGCGCGAACGGCTCCGGCAAGTCCACGGTGCTCAAGACGGTGCTGGGGCTGCTCGAGCCCGTCGCCGGTGGGGTCGAGGTCCTCGGCAGTCCCGTCGACGAGCGCGAGGTGCAGTTCCGGCGCGAGGTCTCCAGCGTCCTCGACGACGACGCCTACTTCCCGGCGCTGACGGTCTCCGAGCACCTGTACCTGACGGCGCGCGGGCACGGCGTGCTCGGCGCCCAGGACGAGGTCGCGGACCTCCTCGAGGAGTTCGGGCTGGCCGACCACGCCCGCGCCACGCCGGTGTCCCTGTCGTCCGGGCAGCGCCGCCGCCTGCTGCTCGCCGCCGGGTTCGCCCGGCCGCGCTCCCTGCTCGTGCTCGACGAGCCCGAGCAGCGCCTCGACCAGCGCATGCGCGCGCGTCTCGCGGACCGACTGCGCGCCGAGCGCGACGCCGGCGGGGCGGTGCTCATCGCGACGCACGACCCGGACCTCGTGGCGGCGGTCTGCACCCGGGCGGTGCACGTCGCCGACGACGAGTCGCGCGTCCTGGCCCCCGCGGAGGCGGCCGACCGGATCGCGCGGGTCGCGCTGTGACGGGTGCCGCCGCGACGCCCCGCACCCCGCCCGGGGACCCCGCCACGGCAGCCGACGACGCGCGCGACGAGCTGCCCGACGACCCCCGCGTCGGCGACTTCGACCTGGGTGAGGTGCCGTCGGCACGTTCGATCCGCCGGTTCACGGCGCAGGCGGCCAGGTCACGCGCCGGAGCGAGCATCGGTTCGCTGCTCACGGACGTCTACACGACGGTCACCAGCGTCGTGATCTCGGTGCTCATCGTGCTCGGCGTCGTGCAGCAGCTGGGGGACTCGCTGCCCCCGGCACCGCCCGTGCACGCGCCCGGCGGGTTGAGCCTGCCGATGCTGGTCGCGCTCGTCCTGCTCGCGGCGGCCGGCGCGCTCCTCTCGACGGCCGGGCGGCTCGGGCCGGTCGGGGCGGAGGGTGCGCAGGCTGCCTGGTGGCTGCCGCTGCCCGTCGACCGGCGTGCCCTGCTGCGGCCCGCCGCCCTGCGGGTGCCGGTCGTCGCCGCGCTCGCGGGTGCGGCGGTCGTGGTCGTCCTGGAGGCGGGGCTGCTCACGGGCGGCGGCGCCGGCCTCGTGCGGGCCGGGCTGCTGGGGGCGCTGGGTGCCGCCGTCGTCGTGCTCGGTGCCGCGGTCGCGCAGACGCGCGGGGTGCCGCGCCGACGCATCGCGCTCGCGGGCGACCTGGCGCTCGTCGCCGCGCCGGTGCTGGCGGCCCTCGTCGTCCTCGCCGGCCGGACCCCCGCGTCCCTGCCCTCCCCGTCCTGGCCGGTGGTGGTGGGCGCGGCGGTGCTCGCGTCCCTCCTCGCGGTCGTGGTCGACCGACGGCTCGGCGTCCTGCCGGGCCGGACGCTGCGCGAGGGCGGCTCGGTCGCGACGCAGGCGGTCGGTGCGGTCGTGTCCCTGGACTCGCGCGAGCTCGGCCGGGCCCTGTCCGGCGGCGTCGCGGCGTCCGCGCGTCGCCGGTCCTCGCGGCTGCGCACCGCGCGAGGGCCGGCGACGGCGCTGGTCACGGCCGACCTCGTCGTGCTGCGTCGCTCCGTGCGTCACCTCGTCCAGGTCGTCGTCGCCGCGGGGCTGCCGGTGCTGGCCACGGTGGTCCCGCAGCTGGCGAGCCCGGTCGGTGTGCTGGTGGCCGTGCTGCTGGGCGGGTGGATGGCGTCGAGCGCCAGCGCGGAGGGCGCCCGCTGGGCGGAGGTGGCGCCGGTGCTCGACCGCCTCCTGCCGCTCGGGGACCGCACCGTGCGGCGTCTGCGGATGGTGGTGCCCGGGGTCGTCGCGCTCGCCTGGTCGCTGGTCGTCTTCGCCGCGGTGGGCCGCTGGGCCGGGGCGACGCTCGACTGGCTCCTGCTCGCCGTCGTCGCGGCGCCCGTGTGGGCCGCGGCCGCCGTGCGTGCCGCCTACCGTCCGGCGCCGCGGTGGGACAAGCCCCTGGTCGCGACGCCGGCGGGCGCGCTGCCGACGGGGGTGCTGCAGGTCATCGCCCGCGGACCGGACCTCGTCGCGTTCTGCCTGCTGCCGCTGTGGGTCGCGATCGGGTTGGGGACGGTCACCACCTGGATGGTGACGGCGCAGGTCTGGCTGTCGGTCATCGCGGTGATGGTCGCGTCCTCGACGGCCGAGAAGGGCTGGATGGAGCGCCTGCTCGAGGAGCAGGACCAGCGCAAGGGGGGTGCCGCGTGACCCGGATCGTCGCGGGCACAGCAGGCGGTCGCACGCTCGCCGTCCCCCCGTCCGGGACCCGCCCGACCAGCGAGCGGGTGCGCGAGGCCCTGTTCTCGCGGCTCGAGCACCTCGACGCCGTCGACGGTGCCCGCGTCCTCGACCTGTACGCCGGCTCGGGGGCCCTCGGCCTCGAGGCCGCGAGCCGGGGCGCCACCCACGTGGTGCTCGTCGAGACGGCGCGCTCTGCCGTGGAGGTGTGCCGCCGCAACGCGCGCGCGCTCGGCCTCGGGGACCGCGTCGACGTCGTCGCCGACCGCGTCGACCGGTACCTCGCGCGGGTCGCGCCCCCGGACGGTCCCGCCGTCGGGTCGTTCGACCTGGTCCTGCTCGACCCGCCGTACGACCTGCCCGAGGAGTCCCTCGCGGCGGCCGTGGCGGGGGTCGCACGGTGCACGGCGCCCGGGGGCGTCGTCGTCGTCGAGCGCTCGTCGCGTGCGCCCGCCCCGGCGTGGCCCGCGCCGCTGGTCGCGCTGGACGACCGCCGGTACGGCGAGACGCGCGTGTGGTTCGCGGAGCACGCGCCGTGAGGCGCGCCGCTCCGGGAGCGGCTGTCAGAGCACCGCGACGGTGACCACCGCGATGTCGTCGCGCGCGTCACCGGACTGGTAGCGCAGCACGTCCGCGAGGATGGCGTCCGTGACGTCCGCGGCCGGGCCGCGGTGCTCGGCGACCACCGCGGCGAGGCGGTCGTTGCCGTAGAGCTCCCCGCGACGGTGCCGACCCTCGGTGACGCCGTCGGTGAACAGCACGAGCGTGTCACCCGGTGCCAGCGTCACCTCGGTGTCGGAGAAGACGGGCTGCGGGAACACGCCGAGCAGGGGACCGTGGCGACCCACGGGGGCCGGGTGGCCCGCCGACGGCCGCAGCAGCGGCAGGGGGTGCCCGGCGCACGCGACGCTCGCCCGCCACGTGCCGTCGGTCCGCCGCAGCCGCGCGAGCACCGCCGTGCAGAAGCGGTCGGTCGCGGCGCCACGCAGCACCTGGTCGAGCGTGTGCAGGACCTGCCGCGGAGCGTCGTGGTCGACGGCCGCGGCCCGCACGGTGTGGCGCGCGAGCGCGGTGACGACGGCCGCCTCGACGCCCTTGCCCTGGACGTCGCCCAGGACGACGACCCAGTCGTCGGTCGCGACCTGGAAGACGTCGTAGAAGTCGCCGCCCACGTGCCGTCCGTCTCCCGCGGGCCGGTACGCGGCGGCGACGTCGAGGCCCGGGACCTGCGGCGGCGTCGGCGGGATGAGGGTCTGCTGCAGGGTCTGCGCGAGCTCGACGGCACGCGCCTCGGACGCCTCCGCGCGGCGGGTGGCGGCGAGCATCTCCTGCTCGTAGCGCCGGCGCTCGGTCGCGTCGAAGACGGCCGTGCGGATGAGGCGCGGGGTGCCGTCGGCGTCGCGCTCGAGCACCGAGTTGACGAGCACGGGCAGCCGGCGACCGTCGGCGCAGACGACCTCGAGGGCGATCTCCCGCGCGGTGCCCTGCAGGCGCAGCGCCGGTGCGTAGTGGGTCTCGTGGTAAATCCGGCCGCCGACGGGCAGCAGGTCCACGAAGCGCCGGCGCCCGACGAGGTCCTCGCGGCGGTGGCCGGTCCAGGCGAGGAACGTGGCGTTGACGCGGACGAGCACGCCGTCCGGCGTCGTCGACAGGTACCCGCACGGCACACGGTCGTCCAGCATCTCCGTGTCCTGCTCCTCGGGGGACCCGTCGACCCCGGGACCTCGGGGCGCAGGCCCCGTCACGGGTGCCCGGCGCGCACGAACCCGGCGATCGCCGCCGTGGTCGCCTCGGGTGCGCTGAGGTTCGGGCAGTGACCGGTCGCGTCGAGCAGCACCATGCGCGCGCCCGGGATCGCGTCGCGCACGTACTGCCCGACGGCGACCGGTGCGATGACGTCGTCGGTGCACTGCAGCACGAGCGTCGGGACGGGGACACGGGCGAGGTCCGCGCGGTTGTCCGACAGGAAGGTCACGCGGGCGAACCGCCGCGCGATGTCCGGGTCGGTCCGGCAGAAGCTCGCGGTGAGCTCGGCACCGAGCTCGGGGCGGTCCACGTTGCCCATGATCACGGGCGCCATCGCGCTCGACCACCCCAGGTAGTTGCTGTCGAGCGACTCGAGGAGCTCGGCCACGTCGGCCCGCGTGAAGCCGCCCGTGTACCCGTCGTCGTCGAGGTAGCGCGGGGACGGGCCGACGAGCACGAGCTTGTCGAACCGGTCGGGCTCGGCGGCCACGGCGAGCACCCCGATCATGGCCGAGACCGAGTGCCCCACCAGCACGACGTCGCGCAGATCGAGCTTCCGGACGATCTCCAGGACGTCCTGCGCGTACCCGTCCAGCGTCCCGTACCGCACGGGGTCGTACGCGGCGAGGTCGGAACCCCCGGCGCCGACGTGGTCGAAGGTGACCACCGTGAACGCGTCCTCGAACCGTGGCGCGACGTGCCGCCACATGTGCTGGTCACAGCCGAAGCCGTGCGCGAAGACGATCGGCTGCGCGCCGGGCACGCCGGAGACGCGGATGTCGTGCCGGTCGACCACAGTCACGCGACGAGGTTAACGACTGCGCCCGCCGGCGCCACGTCGGGCGGTCGACCGTCCGGGTCACGGTCGCCGCGGGCCGGCCTCGTACGTGTGCCCCGCCGCCCGCAGCCGCTCGACGAGGACGTCCCCGATCCCCGTCGCCGGCGTCAGCGAGCCGGCCCGGTCGGGCAGCCGGTCGCCGTCGAGCGCCAGCGCCAGGGCGGCCTGTCCCAGCATGACCGCGGTCGCGGCGTACCCGGGGTCGCCGGTGCCGGCGGCCAGCGCCCGGTACTGCCGACCGGTGGTCGTGACCGCGTGGACGTCCATCCGGAACCAGCCGGTGCGGCGCGTGTCCTCGTCCGGGCCGGAGCCCGGGGCCGGCAGCAGGCGGTCGAGCAGCCGGCCCGCGCCGGGGACGGCGAGCGCCGCCAGACCCAGCGGCAGGCCGGCCGTCAGCGCCGTCGCCGCGGCGGCTCCGCGGACGCCGCGTCCCGTCGCCGCGACCTCCTCGTACGCCAGGCCGTGCCCGTACGCCCAGCCCTGCAGCGCGTTGGAGCGCCGGACCACGCGGCTGTTGAACGAGCCCATGGGCGAGGTCGCGACCCACCGGCCGTCGACGGTGCGCCCGGGCAGCGGCGCGTCCGGCGGCTGCGGCGTGGCGGGCTCCTCGCCGCGGTCCGGGCTCAGGGAGAACGGGTCGGCGAGCAGCCGCCGGACGGAGGCGTCCTGCGCGGCCAGCCGCGCGATCCCGCGCACGGACGCGATCGTGCCGCCGCTCACGCCGCCCCGGGCGCTCGCGACCAGGCGGACCCTCCCCAGCGTCCCGGAGCCGTCGGCCGTCACCTGCCGGTGCAGCAGGAGGACCGCCAGGTCCGACGGCACGGCGTCGTACCCGCACGCGTGGACCAGGCGTGCCCCCGTCGCCCGCGCGACCTCGTCGTGCGCGTCCGCGGCGCGCCGGACGAACGGCACCTCGCCCGTCAGGTCGGCGTAGTGCGTCCCCGCGCGGGAGCACGCCTCGACGACCGGCAGGCCGTGCCGCAGGTAGGGCCCGACGGTGCTGACGACGACACGCGCCGACGCGGCCAGGGCGCGCAGGGACGGGTCGTCGTCCGTGTCCGCCACGACGAGCGGCCAGTCGTGCGCGCGGTCGGGGAGCGCGGCACGCACCCGCGCCAGCCGCTCGCGCGACCGACCCGCCAGGGCGACGCGGGTGCCCGCGGGCGCGTGGTGCGCGAGGTGCTCGGCGACGAGCGCACCGACGAACCCGGTCGCGCCGAGGACGGCGACGTCATGGTCCCGTGCGGTGTCGGCCATCCGGTCAGGCTGTCGTCCCGTCGCGGGCAGCGCAACCGGGTCGGCGGGTCGTGGTCCCGTGCAGGACGGCCAGACGCGGCCCGTCGTCGCCGAGCCGGTGCGTGCCCGTCGTCGTGAACCCGTGCCGCTGGTAGAACGGCACGTTGCGCGGGTCGGTGGTCGCGAGCCACGGGGTGCCCGCGTCGTCCCCGTGGGCGCTCAGGCCGTGGCGCAGCAGCCGACCGCCGAACCCTCGCCCCTGGTGGGAGGGGTGCACGGCGAGGTAGTTGAGGTACGGGCCCGGACGTGCGGGGGCGAGCGCCGCGGCCCCGCCGAGCGCGCCGAGGACGTGCGCGGCGTGCGTCCGGCCCACCAGGGCCGCCAGCACCCCTGCGGATGAGGGCAGGGTCGACGGCGTCGCGCCCGGGGCGCCGGGCAGCCGCCACGCCGCCACCGCGACGACCTGCCCGTCCACCGTGAGCACGTCCACGCGGCCGGCCTCGAGGTAGCGCTCGAGCGACGGCCCGAGCCAGGCCGCGCAGGCGTCGGCGCGCGTGGCCGCGTCCGGCAGCGCCCAGCGCACGAGGGGGTTCTCGAGGTAGGCCAGGGCGCATGCCGTGCGGACGACGGGCAGGTCCGCGGCAGCCGCCGGCCGGATCGTCGTCATCCCGCCACGCTACGGGGCCGCCGCCGGGTCCGGAACCTGCCCGTGACGTAGGTTGGCGTCCGTGAGCACCGCCGTCTGCCCCGGGTCCTTCGACCCGATCACGCTCGGCCACGTGGACGTCGTCCGGCGCGCGCGGTCGATGTTCGACGAGGTCGTCGTCGCCGTCGCCCACAACGCGTCCAAGCGGTCGCTGCTGCCACCCGAGGAGCGGGTGCGGCTCGCCGAGGACGCCCTCGCGGGCGTGGACGGCGTGCGGGTCGTGGCGACCGACGGGCTGCTGGTCGACCTCGTGCGGGACGTCGCCGCATGTGCGGTGGTCAAGGGCCTGCGCAGCGGCGCCGACCTGGACGCGGAGCTCGCGATGGCGTTGATGAACCGGCACCTGTCGGGGGTCGAGACCGTCTTCGTCGTGGGGGACCCGGGGCGGGCGCACATCGCGTCCTCCCTGGTCAAGGACGTGGCGCGGCACGGCGGGCCGATCGAGGACATGGTGACGCCCGCGGTGGCGGTGGCGGTGCGCCGCGCGCTGGCGCCCGACGGCGGGGGAGAGGACGGACGATGACGGAGCACACGGACGACGGCGAGGAGCGCACGGAGGGTGTCGGGGGTGTGCTGGACGCGATCGAGGACGCGGTCGCCCAGGCACGCGCCATGCCGATGTCCTCGTCGGTGCTGGTGAACCGGGCGGAGTTGCTCGAGCTCGTCGACCAGGTGCGGGAGGCGCTGCCGAGCCAGCTGCACCGCGCCGACGAGGTGCTGGCCGACGCGGACGCCGCCCGGGCGGCGGCGCACGCGGAGGCCGAGGCGGTCGTCGCCCGGGCCCGGGCGCGGGCGGCCGAGCTGGTCGAGCAGGAGAGCGTCGTGACGGCCGCTCGGGAGCGTGCGGCGCAGATCCTCGCCGACGCGCAGGAGACGGCGCAGTCGCTGCGCCGGGACGCCGACGACTACTGCGACCGCCGGCTCGCCGACTTCGAGATCGACCTGGGGAAGGTCCTGTCGCAGGTGCAGGCCGGTCGCGCGAAGCTGGCGGGTCGGCTCGCGCCCGGGGAGGACGGCTAGGACCGGTTCGGGCCGCCGTTTGGGACAGGGGCCCGCCGTGCCGTAGAGTTCTCGGTTGGTCCTGCCGGTCGTGGCGTGGGCCGAGTCGTCATTGCCGCAACACGGCACCGCGCGCCTGCGCACGGTGCCACCTGGAACGAGGGGACCGGACCGTGCGCCCATCCCACCTCGATCCCCGTTCGCCGTTCGTGCTCGAGACCCACGAGCTCGGCCGACGTCCGGGATCGATGCGGACGGTGCAGCGGACGGTCGCGGCGCCCGACGAGCTCGGCAGCGGCATGATCGGCATCCCCTCCGGGAGCGACCTCGAGCTGGATCTGCGGCTCGAGGCGGTCATGGAGGGGGTCCTGGTCTCCGGTTCGATCCGCGGCGAAGCCGTCGGGGAGTGCGTGCGGTGCCTGGAGCGGGTCGTCGAGCCTGTCGACGCGACGCTGCAGGAGCTGTACGTCTACCCTGAGCGCGCCGACGCCGCGGTCGCGAGCGGTGACGAGGACGAGGACGTGCGCGAGCTGGAGGGCGACCTCGTCGACCTCGAGCCCGCGCTGCGTGACGCGGTCGTGCCCGTGCTGCCCTTCCGGCCCCTGTGCCGGCCGGACTGCCCGGGCCTGTGCTCGGAGTGCGGGGAGCGGCTCGCCGACGACCCGGAGCACGCGCACGACACGATCGACCCCCGGTGGGCGGCCCTCGGCGGCCTGCAGGGCACTGACGACGAGAAGAGAGAGAGCTGACCGTGGCGGTTCCGAAGCGCAAGATGTCGCGCAGCAACACCCGTGCGCGTCGGTCGCAGTGGAAGACCACTGCCACGACGCTCACCAGCTGCCCCCAGTGCAAGTCGCAGACGCGACCGCACATCGCCTGCCCGACGTGCGGTGCGTACAACGGCCGACGCTACGTCGAGGCCGTGCGCAGCGAGCACGAGGCCGTCTGACCGACGCGTCCGATGACCGGCACACCCGTCGACACCGGCGTCGCGTGAGCACGGCAGCGCAGTCGCTCCTCGAGAAGCTCGGGGTCCACCTGGACCCCGAGCTTCTCGTGCTCGCCCTGACCCACCGCTCCTTCGCCCACGAGGCCGGGGGGATCCCGACGAACGAGCGCCTCGAGTTCCTCGGCGACACCGTGCTCGGGCTCGTGGTCACGGAGCACCTCTACCGCGCGCACCCGGGGCACTCCGAGGGGGACCTCGCCAAGATGCGCGCCGCGACGGTGTCGCAGCGCGCCCTGGCGCAGGTCGCCCGGACGCTCGACCTCGGCGGCTACGTCCTGCTCGGCAAGGGCGAGCTCGCCACCGGCGGCACGGACAAGGACTCGATCCTGTCGGACACGCTCGAGGCGATCTTCGGGGCGGTCTACCTGTCGCACGGCCTGGAGCCGGCCCGCACGCTCGTCGACCGGCTGGTCAGCCCCACGCTCACCGCGGCCGCCGACCTGGGCGCGGGCCTGGACTGGAAGACCTCGTTGCAGGAGCTCTCGGCCGCCCTCGGCCTCGGTGCGCCGTACTACGAGGTCACGGGCGAGGGTCCGGACCACGCGCGCACGTTCACCGCGCACGCGGTCGTCGGCGGGCAGGTGCGCGGCTCGGGCACCGGCTCGGCCAAGAAGATCGCGGAGCAGGAGGCCGCGTCGGCCGCCTGGGCGACCCTCAGCGCGCTGCGCGACGCCGAGCAGCACGAGATCCCCGCGACCGACCCGCGCTGACGCGTGCCCGAGCTGCCCGAGGTCGAGACCGTCCGGGACGGTCTGGCACGGCACGTCCTGGGGCGGACCGTCACGGACGTCGAGGTTCGACGGGACTACTCGGTGCGCCGCCACGAGGGCGGGCCGGCGGACTTCGCCGCGCGACTGGTCGGCCGGCGCCTCGAGGCGGCCGTGCGCCGCGGCAAGTTCCTGTGGCTGCTGCTCGACGAGGGCGCGAGCCGCGGCGACGACGCGCTCATGGCGCACCTCGGCATGAGCGGGCAGCTCCTCGTGCGCGGTGCGGACGTCGCGCCCGGCCACGCCGGTCCGGACGTGGTCGCCGCTCCCGGGCCGGGCGGCTGGGTGGAGCACCCGCACCTGCGCGTCCGGCTGGCGCTCGACGACGGCTCCGCGCTCGACTTCGTCGACCAGCGCACCTTCGGCCACCTGTCCGTGCCGGACCTGGAGCCCACGCCCGACGGTGCCCCCGGAGGGCAGGGGTCGCCGCGCCCGGTCGTCCCCGTGCCCGTCGCGCACATCGCGCGGGACCTGCTCGACCCGGCCCTCGACCGGACCGCGCTCGTCGCCGCGGTCCGGGGCCGGCGCACCGAGGTCAAGCGCGCGCTGCTCGACCAGACGCTGGTGTCCGGCATCGGCAACATCTACGCCGACGAGGCGCTGTGGCGCGCGCGCCTGCACGGGGCCCGTCCGACCGCCACGCTGCGACGTGCCGAGGTCACGGCCGTGCTCGACGCCGCCGCCGAGGTCATGGCCGAGGCGCTCGTGCAGGGCGGCACCAGCTTCGACGCGCTCTACGTCAACGTCAACGGCGCGTCCGGGTACTTCGACCGGTCGCTGGCCGTCTACGGCCAGGACGGACGACCGTGCCGACGGTGCGGGACGACCGTGCGACGTGACGCGTTCGCCAACCGGTCGTCGTTCACGTGCCCGCGCTGCCAGCCCCGGCCGCGCGCTCGACGTCGCTGACGTGCGGCGCGCACGGGCGGCGGACGGTCCCGCGGGCGGGGCCCGGACGGGTGGCGGCGCGCCGTCGGCGGCCGCACCGGCAGGGATCGAGCCCGCAGGTCGATACGATGCCTCCGTGTCTGCCACGAGCCAGTCGACGCCGCCGCCGCCCACGGGCGGCCGGCCAGGGCCCATCTCCGTCATGATCGTCGACGACCACGAGGTCGTCCGTCGCGGCATCGCCGAGGTCGTCGAGCGCACCGACGGCATGACCGTCGTCGCGGAGGCGGGGTCCGTCGCCGACGGCGTCCGGCGCGCGACCCTGGTGCGGCCCCAGGTGCTGCTGGTCGACCTGCAGCTGCCCGACGGCACGGGCATCGACCTCATGAAGGCGGTGCGCGAGACGCTCCCGGCGGCACGCGCGATCGTCCTCACCTCGTTCGACGACGACGACGCCCTGGCGGCCGCGCTCGACGCGGGCGCGTCGGCCTACCTGCTCAAGAGCGTGCGCGGTGCCGAGATCACCGACGTCATCCGGGCCGTCGCCGCGGGTCGCACGCTCCTCGACGACCGCACCGTGGCCCGCCGCCGTGCCGGTCACGAGGACCCGACCGAGTCGCTGACCCCCAGCGAGCTGCGGGTGCTCGACCTCATCGGCGAGGGCCTGTCGAACCGGGAGATCGCGGAGCGGCTGGGTGTCGCGGAGAAGACCGTGAAGAACCACATCACGTCGTTGCTCGCGAAGATGGGGCTGCAGCGCCGCACGCAGGTCGCCGCGTGGGTCGCCTCGCGCAAGAACTCCGGCTGGCGGGCCGAGCCGGGGCACTGACCCCGGTGGTGCGCGCGGACGGGCGCTCAGCCGAGCGGTGCCTGCCACGTCAGCAGGGTCCCTTTGCCGGTGGGGGAGGCGCCGAGGCTGAACGTGCCGCCGTGCTGCCGCGCGCGCGAGGCGAGGTTGCCCGTCCCGGAGCTGCGCTCCCGCTCGGCCGGCAGGCCCACGCCGTCGTCCTCCACGTCGACCTCGACCGATCCGGTGGGTCCGGACCCCCGCACGACGACACGCACGCTCACCGAGGACGCGTGCGCGTGGCGGGCGGCGTTCGCGAGGCCCTCACGGACCACGGCGACCACGTCGTCCGTCAGCTCCTGCTCGAGGCGCTCGTCGATCCGGTCCTCGCCCTCGCCGTCGCCCGGGGTCAGCCCGTCGCCGTCGAGCGAGAGCACCAGCGACGGGGCGAAGCCGAGCCCGGTACGCGCGAGCGACGTCTCCCGGCGCAGGCGCTCCACCAGCCCGGTGGCCGCGTCCGGGTCGCGCAGCGCGTAGACGATCTGCCGGATCTGACGCACCGAGCTGTCGACGTTGTCGAGGGCGTCCTCCACGATGCTCATGAGCTCCTGGGGGTCGACGCCCCGGGCGGCGCGACGACGCACCGTCTCGAGCTGCATGCCGGTGGCGAAGAGCTGCTGGATCGCCAGGTCGTGCAGGTCCCGTGCGATGCGCTCGCGCTCGTCGAGGAGCGCCGCCACGTCCTGGGCGTGCCGCGCCTCGGCCAGCACGTACGCCAGGGCGGCCTGCGCCGCGAACGACTCGGCGGTGGCGAGGTCGCTCTCGTCGAACGGCGTGCCACCGATGCGCCGCAGCAGCACGAGGACCCCGACGCCGCGCCCCGAGGAGTGCAGGGGCGCGAACATCGCCGGCCCGAACGCGCGCATCTCGTCGAGCTTGACGGTCCGGGACGCCGACAGCGACGGCGTCAGCAGGCCCCGGCCCTCCTCGAGCACCGTCCAGGCGCGCCCGCCGCGCGGCATCACCAGGCCCGTGAGCGCGTCCGCGCGGTAGCCGTCGGCGAGCTCGATGTACAGCTCGCCGCCCATGCCCGGCAGCGCCAGGGCCGCGGAGTCGGCCCCGGCGACCTCGCGCGCGGTGCGCGCGACGTGCTCGAGCGCGGACTCCTCGTCCACGCCCTCGAGCAGCATCGTCGTGATGTCCTGCCCGGCACGCAGCCAGTGCTCGCGACGCTCGGCCTCCGCGTACAGCTGCGCGTTGGCGACCGCCACGCCGGCGGCGGCCGCCAGTGCGACGACCATCTGCTCGTCACGTGCCGTGAAGGGCTCGCCGCCGTCCTTCTCGGACAGGTACAGCTGGCCGTAGACGTGCTCGCCGACCTTGACGGAGGCACCGAGGAACGAGCCCATCGCGGGGTGGTGCGCGGGCCACCCCGCGAACGCCGGGTGCTGGGTGAGGTCGTCGAGCCGCAGGGCCCCGTCGATCGGGATCTGCCCCAGCACGCCCTGGGCGTGCGGGGGGTGGCGCATCGCGCGGGCCACGGCGGTGGGGACGCCGGTGTACACGAACGTGGTGGAGGCACCGGCGTCGTCCAGGACGTTGATGGCCCCGTAGCGGGCGCACGTCAGCTCCGCGCTGACCTGCACGAACCGGTCCAGCACGGCCGGCAGCTCGAGGTGCCCGGCGACGGCCAGCATCGCCCCGAGCAGGTCGGTCAGCGCGTCCCCGGTGAGGGCCGCGGGGTCCGGGGGGGCGTCGCGCAGCACCCCGCGCTCGAACGGCGCGCCGGCCGTCGGGAGCCGCGGGGCGACCTCGCGCATCTCGCCACGGTGCTCGCTCACGACGTCTCCTGCTGCTCGGCCCGCACGGCCTCACCGTAGCCCGCGACGTGGGCCAGGAGCTGCTCGTGCGTGCCGCGTGCCGCCACCTGCCCGTCCGCGAGCCACAGGACCTCGTCCGCGGCGGCCAGCGGGCTGAGACGGTGGCTGACGACGAGCACACCGCGGGCCGTGCCGCGGCGCGTGGGCGGCGCGTGCCACAGCTCGCGCAGCACACCGTCGGCCGTCGGGCCGTCGAGGTGCTCGGCGGGTTCGTCGACCAGCAGGAGAGCGGCGTCGGCGAGCAGGGCGCGTGCGAGCAGCAGGCGGCGCCGCTCGCCGCCCGAGACGGTGCGGGCGTCGGATCCCAGCGCTGTGTCGAGCCCGTCGGGCAGCGCGTCGAGCCACAAGCCGAGGCCGGCGCGCCGCAGGGCGTCGACCGCCTCGTCGGGTGTCACGTCACCGCGGGCCACCCGCAGGTTCTCCAGGACGGACGTGCCGAACACGTGGGCGTCCTCGCCGGTCATGACCACGTCGCGGACGACGCCGCCCTGCGGGAGGCCCGCGAGGGGCACGCCGTCGAGGGTGACCTCGCCGGCGACCGGGGGCAGGAGCCCCGCCAGGGTCAGCAGGAGCGTCGTCTTGCCCTCGCCGCTGGGCCCGGCGACGGCGAGCCGCCCTCCCGCGGCGAGCGTGAGGTCGACGTCGCGCAGCACGGCCGGGCGGCCGGGCCACCCGCACGCGAGACCTGTCGCGACGAGGACGGGCCCCGCCGTCGTCCCCGTCCCGGCGTCGGGGCGGTCGGTGGCGTCGCCGGACGGCTGCTCCCCGACGGCCGCGGTCGAACCCGGACCGGCGCCGTCGACGAGCGCGAGCACGCGGGCCGCGGCGGCACGTGAGCGCTGGACCTGCACGGCAGCGGCCGGCAGCAGCGACGTCGCCTCGAAGGCCGCCAGCGGGGTGAGCACGATCACCGCCAGCTCGACGGGTGCGAGCAGCCCGGCCGCGACGGCCGGGACGCCCGTGACGAGCGCCGCGACCACGGCCGCGCCGACCGCGAGCTGGCCGATCGCGGCGGCGAGCGCGGCGGGACGCGCCCCGGCGTCGGCCGCGCGCGCCAGGTCGGCGTCCGCGGCACGCAGCGCGTCGAGCTCGCCGTCGAGGCGGCCGGACACCATGAGCGGGCCGGCGTCGTCGAGCACGCCCAACGACGTCGCGCTCATGCGGGCCCGTGCCCGCACACCCCGCTCCTCGGCGGTGCGGGCGCCGTGCGCCGTCAGCCAGGGAGCGACGACGCCGGCCGCGACCAGGCAGGCCGCGAGCGCGAGCCCGGCGGGTGGCCAGAACAGCGCCATCGCGACGGACGTCCCCACGCCCAGCGTGAGCGCGACGGCGGCCGGCAGCAGACCACGGACGACGACGTCGCCGACCGCGTCGACGTCGGCGCCGACGCGGGCCAGCAGGTCACCGCGTCGGACGGCGAGCAGCGCACGCGGCGATCCCGCGGCGAGCCGGTCGTAGACGGTGGCGCGCAGGTGCGCCATACCGCGCAGCGCGATGTCGTGCGACACGAGGCGCTCGAGGTAGCGCATGAGCCCACGCCCGATGCCGAAGGCGCGGACGGCGACGGTGGCGACGGACAGCTCCAGGACGGGGGGCATCTGGGACGCGCGGGCGATGAGCCACGCGGCGACGGCCGCGAGCGCGACCGCCGAGCCGAGCGCGAGCGTCCCCAGCAGGACCGCCAGGGCCGCGCGGCGGGGGTCGACGTCGAGCAGACGCAGGGCCCGCCGCAGGGTGCCGCGCGGCGGCCGCGGCGCGGCGGGCGTCCAGGACGTCGGGGCGCTGGAGGCCGGGGTGCTCGAGGCCGGGGCGCTGGAGGTCGGTGCGCTCATCGGACCTGCTCCGGTGCCCCGGCGCGAGCGGTGTCGGACCCTGGCACCCCGGTGACCTGCACGACCTGGTCGGCGCGCGCGGCCAGGGAGGCCCGGTGCGCGACGAGCAGGACGGCGCACCCGGCGTCGCGCAGCGCGTCGAGGGTCGCCAGGACGACCTGCTCGCCGGCGGCGTCGAGGTGCGCGGTCGGCTCGTCGAGCACGACCACGGGGGTGGGCCGCAGCAGCGCGCGCGTCAGGGCGAGCCGTTGGCGCTGGCCCACGCTCAGGCCGGCGCCGCCCGCGCCCAGGACGGTGCCCCACCCGTCCGGCGCCGCCGCGACGACCGCGTCGAGCCCGGTGAGGGCGGCGGCGCGGTCGCGGTCGGCGGGCGAGTCCGCGCCGAGCACGTCGGCGATCGTGCCGGGTTCCAGCAGCGGGCGCTGCGGCAGCCAGGTCACCTGGCGCCAGTAGCCGGGCAGGTCGACGTCCCGCAGGTCGGTCGACGTGCCGTCGGCGGCCTCGAGCGTGACGTGCCCCAGGTCGGGGGGCAGCAGCCCGAGCAGCACCTCGACCGCGGTCGACTTGCCGGCGCCGGAGGGGCCGACGAGCGCGACGACGCGACCGGCTGCGAGCTCGACGTCCAGCGGCGCCGGCGCCCAGCCGCCGCGCCCCTGCACGGCCACCCCGTGGGCGCGGACGCGGCCCCGGGCGAGGTCCGGTGCCGGGCGCGTCCCCGCGTCCGGGACGGGCACCTCGAGCACCGCGAAGGCGCGGTCGGCCGCGGCGACGCCGTCCGTGGACGCGTGGAAGTGCGCGCCGACCTGACGCAGGGGGAGGAAGACCTCCGGGGCCAGCACGAGCACCGCGAGTCCGGTGACGAGGTCCACCTGCCCGTAGACCAGGCGCAGGCCGATCCCGACGGCCACCAGGGCGACGGACAGCGTCGTCAGGAGCTCGAGCACCATGCCGGAGAGGAACGCGACGCGCAGCGTGCCCATGGTCGCCCGTCGGTGCGCGTCGCCGAGCTCGCGGACCCGGGCGACCGGGCCGCGCTCGCGCCCGAACGCGCGCAGGGTCGTCAGCCCGGCGAGCAGGTCGAGCACCTGGGCGCCGAGCCGCTGCATGGTGGCGAGCCCGCGCTCCGAGCGGCCCTGGGTCATGACGCCGACGAGCCACATGAACACCGGGACGAGCGGGACCGTGCCCGCCAGGACGGCCGCCGACACCCAGTCGAGGCCGAGCACGACGAGCAGCGTCGCGGGCGTGAGGGTGGCGGCGAGCACCAGCTGGGGCAGGTACCGCACGAAGTACGGCTCGAGGGCGTCGAGCCCGCGTGTCGCGAGGGTCACCAGGCTCGCGCCGTCGGCGGGTGCGGCGCGTCGCGGCCCGACCGCGGCCGCGTGCGCGACGACACGCTCCCGGAGCTCGGCCACGGCTCGCGTCGCGGACCGGTGGGCGTACCGCTCCTGCATCGCGGCGACGAGGGCGCGCACGACCACGACGCCGGCCAGCACCCCCACGAGCGGCGCGATCGCCGACAGCGTGGCACCCTCGGCGACCGCCGAGCCGAGCGCGTGCGCCAGGAGCAGCGCCTGCGCCACGACGAGGGCGCCGGTGAGCAGCCCGAGCGCGACGGTCAGGGCGAGGTAGCCGCGCGCCGACCGTGCGTACCGCAGGAGCCGCGGGTCGAGGGGCTTCACGCGGTCCAGCAGACCACGTGTCAGGACCGCGAGACGACGCGGTCGAACGTGAGTCCGGTCGCCTCCGGGATGTGCTCGATGGTCAGGCGCTTGCGGAACACCCAGTACGTCCAGCCCTGGTAGAGCAGGACGAGGGGCGTGAGGATCACCGCGACCCACGTCATGACCGTCAGCGTGTAGTCCGTGGACGAGGCGTTGTCGACGGTCAGCGAGTTGGCGGGGTCGAACGCCGGCATGACGTCGGGGAACATCGAGCCGAAGATCAGCACGACGGCGGCGACGATCGCGACGGCCGAGGCGGTGAAGGCCAGGCCCTCGCGGCGCAGCCTGGTCGCCGCGACGACCAGGACCAGGGCGGCTGCGGCGACGAGCACGGGCGCCCACGTCCAGCCCTTGCCGCTGTACGCGAGCTGGGCCCACACCGCCCAGACGCCGGCGACGACGAGCGTGACGACGGAGCTGCGCGCGGCGAAGGTCCCGGCGCGCTCGCGCATCTCACCGTCCACCTTCATGGCGAGGAAGATCGCGCCGTGCGTGAGGAAGATGCTGAGCGTGACGAGCCCACCGAGCAGGGCGAACGGCGACAGCAGGGCGAGGAAGCCGCCGACGTACTGGTGGTCCGCGTCGAGCTCGACACCGCGCACGAGGTTGGCGAACGCGACGCCCCACAGCAGGGCGGGGACGAACGAGCCGAAGATCAGCGCCCGGTCCGCCCACCCGCGCCAGGCGGGGGAGTCGATCTTGCCGCGCCACTCGAACGCGACGACGCGGACGATGAGGGCGATGAGGATGAGGAACAGCGGCAGGTAGAAGCCGGAGAACAGCGTGGCGTACCACTCGGGGAAGGCGGCGAACGTCGCACCGCCCGCGGTGAGCAGCCACACCTCGTTGCCGTCCCAGACCGGGCCCACGGTGTTGATCATCAGCCGGCGCTCCTTCTCCCGGCGGGCCTTGTCGCCGCGGGGGAGGATCGCGAGCAGCATGCCGACGCCGAAGTCGAAGCCCTCGAGCACGAGGTAGCCCGTCCACAGGACGGCGATGAGCAGGAACCAGACGACGGGGAGGTCCACGACGGTCTCCTCAGTAGGCGAAGGACAGCGGACGGGCGGTGCCGTCGGCGTCGTCGGCGGGCGGGTTGGCCTCGGGGCTCGGGTCGTGCTCGGTGTCCGCGACGCCCTGCACGGCGTACCGCTTCATCAGCCGGAACCAGGCGACCATGAGCACGCCGTACAGCAGCGTGAAGCCGATCATCGAGAACAGCACCATGCCGGGGCTGACGACCTCGCTGACCCCGCGGGCGGTCAGCAGCCACACCCCGTCGACACCGGACGTGTTGGGGTTGGGTGCGACGACCCACGGCTGACGTCCCATCTCGGTGAAGATCCACCCGAACGCGGACGCGAGGAAGGGGGTGGCGATCGCGGCGATGCCGAGGCGGCCGAACCACACCTTGTCGGTGACCGCCCCCTTGCGGCGCAGCAGCCACAGCGCGGCGAGCGCGAGCGCGGCGGACCCGGCACCGAACCCGATCATGAGGCGGAACGACCAGTAGGTGATCGCGAGGTTCGGGTAGAAGCGCGTGTCCTGGGGGTCGAACGTCGCCTCGACGCCGTTGGCCTCCTCCCAGCTCGTCACCCACTCGGTGTAGTACTCCTGCAGCTCGTCGACGCCGCGGATCCGGGCGTCGAAGTCGCCGGTCGCGAGGAACGAGGTGAACCCGGGGAGCTCGATGAGGTGCCGGACCCCCGCGCAGTCGTTGGTGAGGTCGCCGACCGCCAGGATGGAGAACGCCGCGCCGTCCTGCGTCTCGCACAGCCCCTCGGCCGCGGCCATCTTGGCCGGCTGCTGGTCGAACATGAGCTTGGCCTGCCAGTCGCCGCTGGCCGCGACGCCCGCGCCCGAGACGAGCATGGTGACGAGGCCGAGGACGACGGCGGGGCGGTAGACGTCGCGCGCCCGCTCCTCGTCGCCGCTGCGGACCAGACGCACCATCCACCAGGCCGCGATGCCCGCGACGAACGTGCCGGCCGTGAGGAAGGCGGCGGCGATCGTGTGCGGGAACGCGGCCAGGACGGTCGGGTTGGTGAGGACGGCGACGATGTCGGTCATCTCGGCGCGGCCGGTCTCGAAGTTGTAGGTCGTCCCGACGGGGTGCTGCATCCAGGAGTTGGCGGCGAGGATGAAGAACGCCGACAGGTTGGTCGCGATCGCGACGGCCCAGATGCACGCGAGGTGGATCTTCTTCGGCAGCTTGTCCCACCCGAAGATCCACAGCCCGAGGAAGGTCGACTCGACGAAGAACGCGGCCAGCGCCTCCATCGCGAGCGGCGCACCGAAGACGTCGCCCACGAACCGCGAGTACTCCGACCAGTTCATGCCGAACTGGAACTCCTGCACGATCCCGGTGGCCACACCGATCGCGAAGTTGATGAGCAGGAGCTTGCCGAAGAACTTCGTCAGCCGCAGCCAGCGCTCGTTGCCCGTGCGGACCCACGCGGTCTGCATGATGGCGACGAGCGGGGACAGCCCGATCGTCAGCGGGACGAAGACGAAGTGGTAGACGGTCGTGATGCCGAACTGCCAGCGGGCCAGGTCGAGGGCGTCCACGCGATTCTCCGTGCGGTGCGAGGGGCGGGCGGTCGTGCTGCCGGGACGGGCGCGGCGGCGCCGCGCGGGGCGCGCACCACGGTGCCCGCCCCTGCGACGACGCTAGGACGGCGGCCCGCCGGGGGGCAGGACGAAGGTCCCGGGTGCTGACGACACGTCGTGAACTCACCCCGTGCCCGAACGGCGGCGGCGGGGTCCTGTGCGATACTCGTCACGGTCCTGGCGCCCACACCGTCGGGACCGACGAGCTCGCCGCAGCAGTGACCGTGCAGGCCAGCCGCCGCCCCGCCCTCGGCGGGCTCCAGCCTGGAGCCCCGAGACGGCCTGGCAGGCGATGGCGCCGGAGGTTGCGGCGGCCGCGACCGACGACTTCCGTCGCCGCGCCGGGTCGACCGGCCGTGAGCGACGACCGACCGCCCGGGGGCGCACGTCGTGTGGGCGGGGTCCCCGGTGCTCAGGAGTACACGCTTGTCTCCCGTGAACAGCCCCGAGAACGCCGACGCCGCCCTCACCGCCGAGGTGGCACCGAAGAAGCGGCGACGCCGCGTCGTCCGCGACGTCGTGACCCCGCAGGCGCCCGACGTCGGCACGTCGACCGGGGTTGGCGCCGACGTCGCCCCGCCCGAGCCGCCGGCCGACGCGCCGTCGCCCGGCCCGGACCCCGTCGAGGACGTGGTCCCGGCCGCCTCGCCCGCACCGACGCGGGCACGCCGCTCGCGCCGCGTGACGCGCACCGTCGTCCTCGACGACGTCCCGGCCCCGCCGGCGCAGGACGAGCCGGTGCAGGACGAGCCGGTGCAGGACGAGACGGTGCAGCAGGACGCGTCCGACGGGTCGACGGCAGCGTCCGCCACGGACGACGTCGCGGACGGCGACGACGCCGGGAGCACCGAGCCGGAGGCCGCCGCCGAGGTGGCCGAGGAGCGCACGCCGCGCCGCCGCAGGTCCGGACGCCGCAGCGGACGCGCGGGCCGGTCCGGCCCGGAGACCGTCGCGGACGAGGGGACGGAGACGCCCGACGAGGACGCGGCCGCTGAGCGGTCCCGCACCGAGGCGCCGCTCGACGTGCTGGCCGAGCTGGGACCGGTGCGGACGGACGAGGAGCCGACCACGCGCGGGCGGCTCGCGACCACGGCGCTGCTCTTCCAGGCGCCCGAGCCGACGTCGCGTCCGCGTCGACGCCGCGCGCAGGCGTCCGCGGGGTCGCCCCAGGAGATCTCGGAGGCCGCACGGACCGAGGCCGAGGGCGAGCAGACGCTCGACCTCGGGGAGTCGGCCGCGCCGTCGGAGGTCGCCCCGGAGGAGACCTCGGTCGTCACGAGCGAGGACGCGCCCGAGGAGGGCGGTGGCCGCTCCCGTCGTCGTCGCGGCGGTCGTGGCCGCAAGGCGACGGCGGAGGACGCACCGGCGCCGGACGTCGAGGACGAGGACGAGCCCGGGCGGACGGACGCCGCGGCCGACGCGGACGCCGAGGGGCGCGAGGCGGACGACAACGGCGACGACGACCCGGCCGACGACGACGGCACGTCGCCGCGCCGCCGGCGGCGGCGCGGCGGTCGTGGACGGCGTGGCCGCGCCGACTCGCCCGAGGACGACGCGGACGAGCAGCCGGGCGAGGACGAGCCGGAGAGCCGGACCGAGGCCGAGCCGGGTGAGGACGCGGGGGACGACGAGGGCTCCGGCTCGAGCCGTCGTCGCCGGCGTCGTCGCCGCGGGGCGCGCGGTGAGGCTCCCGAGGAGCCCCGCCGCCGCTCGACCGGCGACGAGGTGACGGCCCTGCGCGGCTCGACGCGGCTCGAGGCGAAGCGCCAGCGCCGCCGCGAGGGACGTGACGCGGGCCGCCGTCGCCAGATCATCACCGAGGCGGAGTTCCTCGCACGCCGCGAGGCCGTCGAGCGCGCCATGGTCGTGCGGGAGGTCGACGCGCGCACCCAGATCGCCGTCCTCGAGGACGGCGTGCTCGTCGAGCACTACGTGTCCCACCAGGCTCAGGCCTCGATGGTCGGCAACGTCTACCTCGGCCGCGTGCAGAACGTGCTGCCCAGCATGGAGGCCGCGTTCGTCGACGTCGGCAAGGGGCGCAACGCGGTGCTCTACGCCGGTGAGGTCAACTGGGACGCCGCCGGCATGGACGGGGGCCAGCCGCGACGGATCGAGCAGGCCCTCAAGTCCGGTGACGCGGTGCTGGTCCAGGTGACCAAGGACCCCATCGGGCACAAGGGCGCGCGTCTGACGAGC
This sequence comes from Cellulomonas phragmiteti, assembly GCF_016862775.1. Classification (GTDB taxonomy): domain Bacteria; phylum Actinomycetota; class Actinomycetes; order Actinomycetales; family Cellulomonadaceae; genus Cellulomonas; species Cellulomonas phragmiteti. Next base: position 187,845 of record NZ_BONP01000006.1, read on the forward strand.
CAGATCACCCTCGCCGGCCGGTACCTCGTGTACGTGCCGGGCGGCGGCATGACCGGGATCAGCCGCAAGCTGCCCGAGAACGAGCGCTCGCGGCTCAAGAAGATCCTGCGCGACCTGGTCCCGGACTCCGCGGGCGTGATCGTCCGCACGGCCGCCGAGGGCGCCAGCGAGGACGAGCTGCGCGCCGACGTCGCACGCCTGCAGGGCCAGTGGGAGGCGATCGAGAAGAAGCGGCGGACGGCGAACGCGCCCGCCCTGCTCCAGGGCGAGCCGGACATGGCGATCCGCGTGGTCCGTGACATCTTCAACGACGACTTCTCCTCGCTCGTCGTCCAGGGGCAGGACGCGTGGTCGACGATCTCGACGTACGTCGGTGACCTCGCGCCCGACCTGGCCGCCCGCGTCGAGAAGTGGACGGGGACCCAGGACGTGTTCACGGTCCACCGCGTCGACGAGCAGCTCGCCAAGGGCATGGACCGCAAGGTCTGGCTGCCGTCGGGCGGCTCGCTCGTCATCGACCGCACCGAGGCGATGACGGTCGTGGACGTCAACACCGGCAAGTTCACCGGTGCCGGCGGCACGCTCGAGGAGACGGTCACCCGCAACAACCTCGAGGCCGCCGAGGAGATCGTGCGGCAGCTGCGGCTGCGGGACATCGGCGGCATCATCGTCATCGACTTCATCGACATGGTCCTCGAGTCCAACCGGGACCTCGTCCTGCGTCGGCTCGTCGAGTGCCTCGGGCGCGACCGCACCAAGCACCAGGTCGCCGAGGTGACGTCGCTGGGCCTGGTCCAGATGACGCGCAAGCGCGTCGGCCAGGGCCTCGTCGAGGCGTTCAGCGAGACGTGCGAGCACTGCCACGGGCGGGGCTTCATCGTGCACACGGACCCGGTGGGCAAGGGCGGGCGTCCGGAGGTCCACACGCCGCCCGCGTCCGAGGCGGGGGAGTCCAAGCGCTCGCGGCGCAAGCGCGGCGCGGCCGAGACCGGGTCCGGCGCTGCGCCGCACCCCGCGGTGCCCGTGCTGCCCGAGGCGCGCGAGGCCGTCAAGGCCACGCTGGCGACGATCGCGGCGGCCGCCGCCCACGCCCACGAGCACGACGTCGCGCCGGACGGTGCCGACGCGCCGGCCGTCGAGGAGGCGGTCGCACCCGTCACGCCCGTGGTGGAGGCGCCGCAGGACGAGGCGTCCGGTGACGCGTCGAACGACGACGTCGCGGCTCCGGCCGGGACGTCGGGCCTCGACGTCCTCGCGGAGCTGCGGGCCGCCGGCGCCGGGCCTTCCGCGCCGGCACCGGTCGTCGAGACGGACGCGCCGCTCGAGCTCCACGCGGTCGCGCCCGAGGTGTTCGACGAGGACGTCGCGGAGACGGACGCCGCTGCCGAGCCCGACGCGGCCGCCGTGCCGCCGACGCCCGGCGACGACTGACGCGGCGCGCGACCACCGGCCGACGGACCCGCTCGCACCCGCTCGTTTGACCGGGCGCGAGCGGGTCCGTACGCTAGAACGTCGGTGCGTCGCGCGCGTGCCGGGAACCGTGCGTGCCGTGATCCGAGGAGACTCGGGGTCGGCACCACCCAGGTCCCCGGCGCAGGCGCCGCGGATGACACCGCCGACGCGAACCCCCTGCCCCCGTGGCTGGGCGGTGCGCGGGTCCCGGCGGGTCGCGCGGCACCGACGAGCAGGACGCACGAAGCACCGATGAGCAGGTCCGACGAGCAGAGATGAGCAGCAACGTGGTGTACGCGATCGTGAAGGCTGGCGGCCGCCAGGAGAAGGTCGCCGTCGGCGACGTCGTCGTCGTCGACCGCCTCGCCGCCGGGGCGGGGTCGTCGGTCCAGCTGCCGGCGCTCCTGCTCGTCGACGGTGACAAGGTCACCACCGACGCCGCGGCGCTCGCCAAGGTGACGGTGACGGCCGAGGTCGTGCGGGACGAGAAGGGTCCCAAGATCGACATCCTCAAGTACAAGAACAAGACCGGCTACCGCAAGCGCCAGGGTCACCGTCAGAAGCTGACCCGCCTGAAGGTCACCGACATCACGTGAGCCCGCGCCGCTCACGCGGCCGTCCACCCTTTCGCAGCACCCGGAGAGCAGGTCAGTCATGGCACACAAGAAGGGCGCGAGCTCCTCGCGCAACGGTCGCGACTCGAACGCGCAGCGCCTCGGCGTCAAGCGCTTCGGTGGTCAGGTCGTCAAGGCCGGCGAGATCATCGTCCGCCAGCGCGGCACGCACTTCCACCCGGGCGAGAACGTCGGCCGCGGTGGCGACGACACGCTGTTCGCACTGGCTCCCGGTGCGGTCACGTTCGGCACCCGTCGTGGCCGCAAGGTCATCGACGTCGTCGCCTCCCTCTGAGGTCGCGACACACCCCAGCTTCACGGTCGGAGGGGCGCACCGGTGCGGTGCGCCCCTTCGTCGTGTGACGATCGAGATCTGCACCCGCAGACGAAGGAGGACCAGCCGTGGCGACGTTCGTCGACCGTGTCGTGCTGCACGCGACCGGCGGTGACGGTGGGCACGGCTGTGCATCCATCCACCGCGAGAAGTTCAAGCCGCTCGCCGGCCCCGACGGCGGCAACGGCGGCAACGGCGGGTCGGTGATCGTCGAGGTCGACCCGCAGGTCACGACCCTGCTGCCGTTCCACCACCTGCCGCACCGCCGCGCGGCCTCCGGCACCCAGGGCATGGGCGACCACCGCAGCGGGGCCACCGCCGAGGACCTCGTGCTCGGCGTGCCGGACGGCACCGTCGTCAAGTCGCCCGACGGCACGGTGCTCGCCGACCTCGTCGGTGCCGGGGCGCGCTACGTCGTCGCGGCCGGCGGCCGGGGCGGGCTCGGCAACGCCGCGCTCTCCTCACCCCGCCGCAAGGCCCCCGGGTTCGCCCTCCTGGGTGAGCCGGGTGACGAGGCCGAGGTGGTGCTGGAGCTCAAGACGATCGCCGACGTCGCGCTCGTCGGGTACCCGTCGGCGGGCAAGTCGAGCCTCGTCGCCGCGATCTCGGCCGCCCGCCCCAAGGTCGCGGACTACCCCTTCACCACCCTCGTGCCGAACCTCGGGGTCGTCCAGGCCGGTGACGCCCGCTACACGGTCGCGGACGTGCCCGGGCTGATCCCCGGGGCGTCCCAGGGCAAGGGGCTGGGCCTGGAGTTCCTGCGGCACATCGAGCGCTGCGCCGTCGTCGTGCACGTCCTGGACTGCGCGACGCTGGAGCCGGGCCGTGACCCCGTCACCGACCTGGACGTGATCGAGGCCGAGCTGGGCGCGTACGCCGAGGACCTCGAGGTCGCCTCCGGCGGGGTGCCGCTCGCGGAGCGGGCCCGGGTGGTCGTGCTCAACAAGATCGACGTGCCCGAGGCGCGGGAGCTGGCCGACCTCGTGCGGGCCGAGCTCGAGGGGCGTGGCCTGCCCGTCTTCGAGATCTCGGCGGCGAGCCACGAGGGTCTGCGGGCGCTGACGTTCGCGCTCGCCGAGCGCGTCGCGGAGGCCCGCCGGGCCGCACCGGCGCCGGAGGTCACGCGCGTCGTGCTGCGCCCTCGCGCGGTCGACGACTCGGGGTTCACCGTCACGCGCCGCGAGGGCGGGGGACAGGTGTGGTTCGCGATCCGCGGCGAGAAGCCCGAGCGGTGGGTCCGCCAGACGGACTTCACGAACGACGAGGCCGTCGGGTACCTCGCGGACCGTCTCGCGCGGGCGGGCGTCGAGGAGGCGCTCTACAAGGCCGGTGCCGTGGCGGGCGACGAGGTGCGCATCGGCCCGGACGAGAACTCGGTCGTGTTCGACTGGGAGCCGACGCTGCTGACCGGCTCGGAGCTCCTCGGCGGGCCTCGCGGGAGCGACGCCCGCCTCGAGGACCGGGCCCGGCCGACGCGCGGCCAGAAGCGTCGGGAGTACACCGAGCGCATGGACGCCAAGGCCGCGGCCCGTGCCGAGCTGTGGACGGAGCGCGAGCAGGGCGTCTGGACCGATCCGGACGCGTGACCGTCCGCCCCCGGGCGCCGCAGGGCGCGTCCGGGGGGCGGTCGGTGCGCGGGTCGTGCGACGGGGACAGGCATCATGGGTGCCGTGAGTGCCGCCGCCCTGTCGGGACGTGACCAGCTGCCCCGCGCGGGCCGGATCGTCGTCAAGGTCGGCTCGTCGTCGCTGACGACGCCCGAGGGGCACCTCGACCCACGGCGGCTGTCCGCGGTCGTCGACGTGCTCGCCGCGCGGCGTGCCGCCGGCACGCAGGTCGTGCTGGTGTCCTCCGGCGCCATCGCCGCCGGGATCGGGCCGCTGGGCCTGGCGGCGCGCCCACGGGACCTGGCCACGCAGCAGGCGGCCGCCTCCGTGGGGCAGGGGCTCCTCGTCGCCCACTACACGCGCGCCTTCGCCGCGCACGGGCTCACGGTCGCGCAGGTGCTGCTCACGGCGGAGGACACCTGGCGTCGCGGCCGGTACCGCAACGCCCACCGGGCGCTGACGCGGCTCCTGGACCTCGGGGTCGTGCCGATCATCAACGAGAACGACGCGGTGGCGACCGACGAGATCAGGTTCGGCGACAACGACCGGCTCGCGGCGCTCGTCTCGCACCTCGTGCACGCGGACGCCCTGGCCCTGCTGACGGACGTCGACGCGCTCTACACCGGCCCGCCGTCGCGCGCCGGCTCGCGCCGGGTCGCGGAGGTGCGGGCGCTGGGCGAGCTCGAGGGCATCGACGTCACCGCGCGCGGCAGCGCGGTCGGGACGGGCGGCATGGTGACCAAGCTCGAGTCCGTCGCGATCGCCACGCAGTCGGGCATCCCGGTGGTGCTGACCTCGGCCGCGCAGGCCGGGTCCGCGCTGAGCGGCGACGACGTGGGCACCTGGTTCGCCGCCACCGGCAGGCGGCGCTCGATCCGGCTGCTGTGGCTCGCCCACGCGGCACGCACGCGAGGGCGGTTGGTGCTCGACGAGGGCGCGGTGCGCGCCGTGGTGGAGCGGCGCACGTCGCTGCTGCCCGCCGGCGTGACGGGCGTCGAGGGGTCGTTCGAGGCCGGTGACCCCGTCGAGCTCGTGGACCAGGCCGGTGCCGTGGTCGCCCGCGGCCTCGTCGCGTACGGGGCCCAGGAGGTCCCGCAGCTGCTCGGACGCAGCACGGGCGACCTGCGCGACGAGCTCGGTCCGGGCTACGACCGCGAGCTGGTGCACCGCGACGACCTCGTGCTGGTGCGTCGGCGCCGCTGACCTGGCCGCGGACGACGCGCGGGCGACGCGCACGACGCGCGGACAGGGCGGCGCCGTGATGCCGTGCGCGGTTAGCCTGAGGGTATGACCACGTCGCTGGAGGACCTGACTCCTGCCGCCCTGGACGACCCCGAGGTCGCGGTGCTGGCCGTCGCACGCCGAGCCCGCGAGGCGTCACGCGCGTTCGCGACGGCGACCCGGGCGACCAAGGACGGTGCGCTGCGCGCGCTCGCCGAGGCCCTCGTCGCCGCGACGGACCGGCTCCTGGCCGCCAACGCGCAGGACGTCGAGCGAGGACGGGCGAACGGCATGTCGCCGGGTCTGCTGGACCGCCTCACCCTGACGCCGCCGCGGGTGGCGGCGATCGCGGACGCGTTGCGCGAGCTGGCGGCGCTGCCCGACCCGGTCGGCGAGGTCGTGCGCGGCTCCACGCTGCCCAACGGCCTGCGGCTGCAGCAGCTGCGGGTGCCGATGGGCGTCGTCGGGATGATCTACGAGGCGCGCCCGAACGTGACGGTCGACGCCGCGGGGCTGGCGCTCAAGAGCGGCAACGCGGTGATCCTGCGGGGCGGCTCCGCGGCGGCCAGCAGCAACGAGGTCGTCGTGCAGGTCCTCGCCGAGGCGCTCGTCGCGCAGGGCCTGCCCGCCGACCTCGTCCAGTCCGTCGACGCGTGGGGGCGTCCCGGCGGCGTCGCGCTCATGCACGCGCGCGGTCTGGTGGACGTCCTGGTGCCGCGCGGCGGTGCCGACCTCATCGCGACCGTCGTGCGCGAGGCGACCGTTCCCGTCATCGAGACGGGCGTGGGCAACTGCCACCTGTTCGTCGACGCGAGCGCCGACCAGGGTGACGCGCTGGCGATCCTGCTCAACTCCAAGACGCAGCGCGTCGGCGTCTGCAACGCGGTCGAGACCCTGCTCGTCCACCGCGAGGTCGCCGGGTCGTTCCTGCCGTCGGCCCTGGCGGCCCTGGGCCACGCCGGCGTCACGGTGCACGGTGACGAGGCGACCCTGCAGCTCGCGCCGCAGGGCGCGGCCACGGTGCCGGCGACCGACGTCGACTGGGCGACCGAGTACCTGTCCCTCGACCTCGCGGTGCGGGTGGTCGACTCCCTGGACGACGCGATCGCGCACGTGCGGCGCTGGTCGACCGGCCACACCGAGGCGATCGTCACGCAGGACCTGCGTGCGGCCGAGCGGTTCGTCGCCGAGGTCGACTCCGCGGCGGTCATCGTCAACGCCTCGACGCGGTTCACGGACGGTGGGCAGTTCGGCCTGGGCGCCGAGATCGGCATCTCGACGCAGAAGCTGCACGCCCGCGGGCCCATGGGCCTGGCCGAGCTGACGACGACGAAGTGGGTGGTGCACGGCGACGGCCACGTGCGGCCGTGAGCGGGCCGACGCCCTCCGTGGTCGGGGGGGCACGGCCCCGCGTGCGACACTGGGTCGCTGCGGCACCGGGTGACCGGGGACGCCGCGACGGACATGCATGACCGACGAGCACCAGCAGGAGGACGACGTGCACGCCACCCTGATCGCCGCGGCCGGGACGGCCGCTGAGCACTCCGACGCGCTGCCCTTCCCGCCTGTCGTCTTCGGCGTCGGCGCGTTCGTGGGCCTGCTGGCGATGCTGCTGGTCACGTACGCGTTCCGGTCCGTCGGGACGCGCCACTGACGGTGCCGGTCACCGCTGGGGTCCCCTCCCGCCCACGCCTCGGTGTGATGGGCGGCACGTTCGACCCCGTGCACCACGGGCACCTGGTGGCCGCCAGCGAGGCCGCCGCCCGGTTCGACCTCGACGAGGTCGTCTTCGTCCCGACGGGGCACCCGACGTTCAAGCAGGACATGGACGTCTCGCCCGGCGAGCACCGCTACCTGATGACGGTGATCGCGACCGCGTCGAACCCGAGCTTCACCGTGAGCCGGGTCGACATCGACCGTGCGGGGCTGACGTTCACGGTCGACACGCTCCGGGACCTCAAGACCGAGCGTCCGGACGCCGACCTCTTCTTCATCACCGGTGCGGACGCCATCGCCCAGATCCTCACGTGGAAGGATGCTGCCGAGCTGTTCGACATGGCGAGGTTCGTCGCGGTCACGCGTCCGGGCCACGCGCTGTCGGTGGACGGCCTGCCCGCCGGGCGGGTCGACGTGCTGGAGATCCCGGCCCTGGCGATCTCCTCGTCCGACGTCCGTGCGCGTGCGCGTGCAGGGGAGCCGGTGTGGTACCTCGTCCCGGACGGGGTGGTCCAGTACATCGCCAAGCACAGGTTGTATCGAGGTCGTGATGAGTGAACCCGGAGAGCGTCGCCGCCGTCGAGAGATGGAGCGTGCGGCCCAGGACGGTGGGCAGGGCCCTGGCGCCCCGTCCCCCGGCGACGAGCAGGGCGCCCCGAGCTCGCGGCGCGCCATGCGCAGCCGGCTCGTGACGCCCCCTGCCGGCACCCGGTCGGCGCCTGCGACGGGCACGCCCGCGTGGTCGTCCGGCCCCGGGCAGCAGCCCGGCCGGCCCGGACCCGTCTCCGCCGGTCCCGCCGCCCCGGCCGCACCGCCGGCCGGTGACGGCTCGCGGTCGCGGCGCTCGTACCGCGACTCCGCGCTCGACCCGACGTCCGCGCCGCGGTCGGCCGCGCCGTCGGCCCCGCGCCCGGCGGCGCCTGCGCCGCGTGCGGCGACCCCGCCGCCCGCGCCGCGCCCCGCGACACCGGCGATGCCGCAGCGACCGGCGTCCGCTCCCCGTCCGGCCCCTGCGTCGTCCGCCGCGGCGGCGCCCGCGGCCGCACCGCCCACCGGGCCCGCCTGGGGAGCCGGGGGAGCGGGTGCACCCGATCAGCGGTCGACACCGCGTCCGCCGGTCTCCGCGCAGCCGACGGCACCTCGCCCGTGGGGACAGTCGCCCGCGGGTGCCCCCGCGCCCGGTGACGGGTCCGGCTGGGCGCGCGACCGGGGTACCCCGCCCGCGTCCGGGGCCCCCAGCTGGGCGGGCGGCACGGCAGCGCCGGGACCTGCCGCTCCTGCGCGGACGTCGGCGTGGGGAGGGGGGACGTCGGCACCGCCGGCCCCCGCCCCGGCGCCGTGGACGCCGTCGAGCCCATCCGCCGCACCGTCGCAGCCGCCGGCAGCGGCGCCCTCCGTGAGCTCCTTCCAGGCGGCCGCGCCTGCACCGACGGCCCGACCCGCGGCTGCGCCGCCGTCCGCGTGGCCGGCCGGTGGCGCGCCGTCCGGTCCCGCGGCGTCGCCCGACGTCGCCGGGTCGTCGGCGCCCGCCCCGGAGCCGGCCGACACCTGGTCCCGCACGGCGCCCCCGGACCCCGTCGTCCGCCCCACGGACGGTGCGACAGCGCCGCCCTGGGCGGCGGCGCGTGCGTCCGCGGTCGCCACGCACGACGACGACGAGGACGAGGACGACGAGCCGTCGCGTCGGCTGCACCCGTACACGTGGCTGCACGTGCTCGTGCTGGCCGTGGTCGCGTTCGTGCTGGGGTTCCTCATCATGCTGCTGGTCATCCAGACGCGCTCCGGCGACGACGGTGCCGAGGCCGCCGCGGCGCTCGCGCTGTGGGCGGCCGGTCGCGCCGGACCGTTCTGACCCCACCTGCACGCCTGCGGCGTCCCACCAGCCGGTGGGCGCCCGTCCACCGACCCGAGGAGCCCACGTGCCCGCGAGCCCCCGTGCGACCGAGCTGGCCCATGCGGCCGCCCGCGCCGCCTCCGACCTCAAGGCGCAGGAGATCATCGCGCTCGACGTGAGCGAGCAGCTGGTGCTCACGGACGTCTTCCTCATCGCGTCCGGCACCAACGAGCGGCAGGTCGGCGGCATCGTCGACGCCGTCGAGGAGGCGCTGCACCACCTGGGTGCCAAGCCCGTGCGCCGCGAGGGCAAGGCGCAGGGGCGGTGGGTGCTCATCGACTTCGGCGAGATCGTCGTGCACGTGCAGCACGCCGAGGACCGCGTGTACTACGCGCTCGAGCGGCTCTGGAAGGACTGCCCCCTGATCGAGCTCCCTCCCGAGGAGCGGGGCGAGCAGGCGGACGCGTGACCCAGCACCTGCTGCTGTGGCGGCACGCGCGGACCGCCTACAACGCCCAGGCGCGGCTGCAGGGGCAGATCGACATCCCGCTCGACGAGGTGGGCCACTGGCAGGCGCGCACGTCGGCGGCGCGGCTCGCGGGCCGGCCGCGGCCGGCCCGGATCGTGGCGTCCGACCTGACGCGCGCGGCCGAGACCGCGGGCTACCTGGGGCGCGCCCTGGACGTGCCCGTCGAGCTCGACGCGCGGCTGCGGGAACGCGCGTTCGGGGCCTGGGAGGGGTTGACGGGGCAGGAGATCGAGGCGCGCTGGCCCGGTGAGTTCCAGGCGTGGCGAGCCGGTGGGGATCCCGCGGGCGTCGGCGCGGAGTCGCGGGCCGACGTGGCCGCGCGCGTCTCGGCCGCCGTGCTCGACCAGGTGGACCGCACGGCCGGGCGTGGCGGGCTCGTGGTCGTGTCCCACGGGGCGGCGATCGGCTCGCTGGTCGCCGAGCTGCTGGGGCAGGACCCGGCGTGGCGGGGGGTCGCGGGCATGCACAACGCCCACTGGGCGGAGATGGTGCGGTCGGGGGCGGACGTGGTGCCGGCCTGGCGCCTGCTCGGCTACAACATCGGCCCCACAGACGCCTCGTCGGACTGGAACGCCGGCCCGGACCCGGAGCCCGCGGAGCTGGACGCCGACGACACGACACGCGACCCGGACTGACGTGATGCCGCACGTCACACGCTGCGGGTGGCGGCGCGATTGGCGCTTCGCGGCTCGTTCGTCCTAGACTCTCGGGGCGCCCCTCGGGGCGTCGGGGTCCGTCCGCGGGCCACGGGGCTGTGGCGCAGCTGGTAGCGCACCTGCATGGCATGCAGGGGGTCAGGGGTTCGAGTCCCCTCAGCTCCACATCATGACGAAGGCGGGACACCGGTCGGTGTCCCGCCTTCGTCGTTCCCGGCAGAGGCACCCACCCGGGCGCCGCGCGCAGCAGTCGTAGACGGATTTGACTCCAGTGTCAGGACCTAGCACACTCGCCGGGCGGCCACGGCCCGTCGGCGGGAGCCGTCGGCCCGGCCGTCCGGAAGACGCGGGCTGCCGGTCCCGATGGGGGGACGCGGCGGACTTCCGAGGACGATCGACCCACGCACGAAGGAGTGCACCATGTCCTCAGCTCCCACCCGCACGGCTGCCCGGACGCGACGTCCGGTCCGCACGCTGATCGGCGCCGTCGCCGCCGGCGCGATGATCGCGGG
>NZ_BONP01000007.1 GCF_016862775.1 Cellulomonas phragmiteti
TCCTGGGCGCGAGAGTGCGATCCAGCCCGTTCAGCACGTGAGATCGCGATCGGGCTCCCCGCATCAGGGTGAGAGAGCGATCCAGTCGCCGCGTCTCACGTCAGGCGGCGATCCGTGGGGTGCGGGGCGTCGGCCGTGGTCGTCTCACCAGGTCTGACGTGCCATCACGGAGCCATCGAAGCCGATGAGCCCGGCCACCGTCCGTTCCAGGTCGTTGCGACGTCCCAGGACGTCGCCGCGGTGCACGCCGATCACGGTCCACCCGAACCGCTGCGCGAGGTCCCGTCGTCGCTCGTCGTCGGCGACCTCCTGGGCGTGCCGGGCGTGATGGAACTCCTCGCCGTCGTACTCGACCCCGACGCGTACCGACGGGTACCCCAGGTCGAGCCGGTAGACCTCTCGCCCGGCCGCGTCACGGATGCGGATCTGTGCCTCGGGCCGGGGCAGGTCCGCCTCGACGAGCCGTAGGCGCAACCACGACTCGCCGGCCGACTCCGTGGCAGGCTCGCACTGCTCGATGACGAACCTCGCGCGTGCGATGTTCCGCGCGCCCGCGCACTGCTGCGAGCGTCGTCGCAGCTCCGACGGGGTCACGAGTCCCTGGTGCGCGTACGCGTCGACGGCCGCCAGGGCGAGGAAGCGGGGGGAGTAGCGGGCCAGGTCGAGCGCGGTGCGCGCCGGGGTGGTGGTCGGGATGCCGCGGACCACCTGGACGTCGTCGTCCGGCAGGTCGCTGATCCAGCATCGCAGCCCTGATCGTCGGACACGGGAGACACCGGGGGGCACCACGCACTGGAGCGATGGCGGCCGCAGGTGCAGCCCCGGCGCCCTCGTGTCGAGGCCGTGGAGCCACGCTGCCGTCTCCCGGCACACCGCGCCGCCTGCCGGCAGCACGGTGCTGACAGCGCGGGCGCGGACCTCGGGGTCGTCGAGCGCCGAGCGGTGCACCAGCACGCTGCGGAACAGCTGCACGTACCCGCCCGCGGCCTCCAGGCGCCGGACGGCCGACCAGGTGGCGCCGGCGGCGCGCAGCTCTCTCATGTCCAGCACAGGAGCGAACGACATGACGTGAATCTGCCGCGCGGTCCCGCGGCGCCGGCTCCGGCGGCCGGGATCTGTGGACCTGGCCTCGTGGCGCAGGGGCTGGGGTCGGCTGAGGGGCTGTCCGGTGCCTCGCTCAGCGCGCCGCGTCTCCCAGCGGCCTCGAGGAGCTGGATCGCGCCGTCACAGGTCGAGGGACGCTCCCTTCGCTCGGGAAGTGCGGCTGGATCGCTCTCTCGCGGTTGGGGGGGTGGGCGGGATTGCTCTCTCGCGGTTGGGGGGGTGGGCGGGATTGCTCTCTGGCGGCTGGGGGGTGGGCGGGATTGCTCTCTGGCGGCTGGGGGGTGGGCGGGTTTGCTCTCTCGCGGCTGGGGTGGGGGGTGGGAGAGAGCAAACCCGGCCGTCCGTCAGGTGAGCGGGACGTTCGCCCGGTCGTCGGGGAGCAGGCGGCGGCCCAGGACGCGCTCGCTGTAGCCCGTGCGGTCGAGGTACGGCGTGATCCCGCCGAGGTGGAAGCCCCAGCCGGCGCCCAGGATCATGCACAGGTCGATCTGCTCGGGGGTGGTCACCACACCCTCGTCGAGCATGTGGCCGACCTCCACCGTCAGGGCCGTCAGCACCGCGTCGAGCACGCCGGCCTCGTCGGCCGGCGCTGCCACCGCGGTGTCCCGGGCGGCGTCGAAGACCTCCTGCACGGCCGGGTCCACGCGCTTCGGGAGCCCCTTGCCCGGCGCCGGCCCGACGACGCGCGTCCCGTCGGCCACCAGCCTCTCCAGGCCGGGGGAGCGCGGGAACCGCTCGCCCAGGTTCTCGCGCAGCGACGTGAGCACGTGCAGCCCGACCGCCGGGCCGACGAGGTCGAAGAGCTCGAAGGGCGGCATCGGCAGGCCCAGCGGGTCCAGCGCGCGGTCGGCGACCTCGACGGGGGTGCCCTTCTCGACGGCGTCGACGATGACGCCCAGCAGCAGCACCAGCAGCCGGTTGACGACGAAGCCGGGGCGGTCCGCGACGAGCACCGCGGTCTTGCGCAGCCTGCCGACGACCGCGAACGCCGTCGCCAGGGCCTCGTCGGACGTGTGCTCGGCCTGGACGACCTCGACCAGCGGCATCGCGGCCACCGGGTTGAAGAAGTGCAGGCCGACGACGCGCCCGGGGTGCTCGAGGTCGGCGGCCATGCGCGTCACGGACAGCGCCGACGTGTTGGTCGCCAGGATCGCGTCGGGGGCGATGACGCCCTCGAGCTCCGCGAACACCTTCTTCTTCAGCTCGAGCACCTCGGTGACCGCCTCGATCACCAGGTCGCACCCGGCGAACACCGCGATGTCGGTGGACCCGGTGACCTGGGCGACGATCCGCGCACCCGCGTCGGACGACATGCGCCCGGACGTGACGAGCCGCTCGACCGTCGACCGCACGGTGCCCAGGCCCTGCTCGACGCGTGCCTTGTCGAGGTCCCGCATGACGACGGGCACGCCCAGCCGCTGGGCGAACAGCAGGGCGATCTGCGCGGCCATGAGGCCGGCGCCGACGACGCCGACGCGCGTCACCGGCCGTGCCAGCGCGGCGTCGGGCGCACCGGTGGGCCGCTTGCCCGACTGGACGAGCCCGAACGCGTAGACGCTCGCGCGCATCTCGTCGCTCATGATGAGGTCCGCCAGCGCCTCGTCCTCGGCGGCGAACGCGGCGTCCCTGTCGGTGTCGCGGGCGGCGGCCATGAGGTCCAGCGCCCGGCCCGGTGCCGGCCGCGAACCGTGGACGACGGCGTCGAGCCGTGCGCGGGCGGCCGCCACGGTGGCGTCCCAGGTCGCGGCGTCGTCGAGGGGGCGGCGTGCGACCGTCACGTCGCCCGCCAGCACGCCGGCCGCCCAGCGCACCGACTCCTCGAGGAAGTCGGCGGGCGCCAGCACCTCGTCGACGAGTCCGATCGCAGCCGCCTGCTGCGCCGTGAACGGCTTGTTGGCGGCCGGGCGCGTGAGGACGACGTCGAGCGCCGCCTCGATGCCCACCAGCCGCGGCACGAGGTATGCGCCGCCCCAGCCGGGCACCAGGCCGAGCCCGGTCTCGGGCAGCGCGAGCGCGCGGACGTCGGACGCCACGGTGCGGTAGTCGCAGTTCAGCGCGACCTCGAGCCCGCCCCCGAGCGCGACACCGTTGACGAACGCGAACGTCGGGACGCCGAGCTCGCCGAGCAGCCGGTACGCGTCGTGCCCGCCGCGGCCCAGCGCGAGGGCCTCCTCGCGCGACCTGACGGTGGCGACCTGCGTGAGGTCCGCGCCGGCGGCGAGGAAGTACGGCTTGCCGGTGACGGCCAGGGCGGCGATCTCTCCCGCGGCCGCGCGCGCCTGCTGCGCCCGCAGCACCGCGGTCAGCTCGGCGATGCCCTGCGGACCGAGCGTCGTGGGCTTGGTGTGGTCCAGCCCGTTGTCGAGCGTGACGAGGGCCAGCGTGCCGAGGTCGCCGGGCAGCCGCACGTCGCGGACCAGGGCGTGGGTGACGCGCTCGGGGCGCGGGGCGGACGTGCTCATCGGGCATCCTCCTGGCCGGTGAATCCGGGGTTCTCCCAGACGACGGTGCCGCCCTGGCCCAGGCCGACGCACATCGTCGTGATGCCGTACCGCACCTCGGGGTGCTCGGCGAACTGGCGCGCGAGCTGCGTCATGAGCCGGACGCCGGACGACGCGAGCGGGTGCCCCACCGCGATCGCCCCGCCGTACGGGTTCACGCGCGGGTCGTCGTCCGCGATGCCGAACGCGTCGAGGAACGACAGGACCTGCACGGCGAAGGCCTCGTTGATCTCGATCAGCCCGATGTCGTCGATCGTCAGGCCGGCGCGTTCGAGCGCCTTGTGCGTGGCGGGCACGGGGCCCAGCCCCATCACCTCGGGCTCGACGCCCGCGTAGGCGAACGCGACCAGCCGCATCCGCACGGGGAGCCCGAGCTCGACCGCGACGTCCTCCGCGGCCAGCAGGCACGACGCCGCGCCGTCCGTCAGGGGAGCGGACGTGCCCGCGGTGACGCGCCCACCGGGTCGGAACGGCGTGGGCAGTCCGGCGATCGCCCCGACGGTCGTGCCCGGGCGCGGCGGCTCGTCCGCCGTCGCAAGGCCCCAGCCGTGCTCCGGGTCGCGCAGCGCGACGGGCACGAGGTCCGGGTCGATGCGTCCCGAGGCCAGGGCCGCCGCGTACTTCTCCTGGCTGGACACCGCGTACGCGTCGGCGCGCTCCCGCGTCAGGGCGGGGAACCGGTCGTGCAGGTTCTCGGCCGTGACCCCCATGTTCAGGGCGTCCGCGGCCACGATCCGCTCGGCGAGGAACCGCGGGTTGGGGTCGGCGTCGAAGCCCATGGGGTGGTGGCCCATGTGCTCGACGCCCCCGGCGATCGTGACGTCCTGCGCGCCGAACCCGATGGCGGCGGCCGTCGTCGTGACGGCCGTCATCGCGCCCGCGCACATGCGGTCGACGGCGAACCCGGGCACCGTCGGCGGCAGACCCGCGAGCATCGCGACGGTGCGCCCGAGCGTCAGTCCCTGGTCGCCCTGCTGCGTGGTGGCGGCCAGCGCGACGTCGTCGACGCGCTCGGGCGGGAGCCCGGGGTGGCGGCGCAGGATCTCACGGACGGTCTTGACGGCGAGGTCGTCGGCGCGGGTGTGCGCGTACAGGCCGTCGGTGCGGGCGCGACCGAACGGGGTGCGCACCCCGTCGACGAAGACGACACGGCGTGCGGCGGGCACGCGGGCGTCGGGGTGGGACGTGCTCGGCATCAGTCCTCCTGGGGGACGGCGGTGTCCGGGAGTGCGCGTACGACGCGATCGCGTGCCCCCGGGGACCATCGTCCCTGGACACGCGAAGTTACTCAAGAGTAACAGTGGAGCGCCCTGCACCCGGCGGCGACCGCCGGGGGCTCAGGACGCCGCGAGCGACGCCGCCAGACGCTCCGCGAGCAGCTCCACCTGCCAGGCCCGGGCACCACCGGCCGCCAGGGCCGCAGCGATCCCGGCCGCGTCCGCGGGGTCCGGCGGCGACCAGCACAGCCGTCGCAGCAGGTCCGGCTGCAGCAGGTTCTCCACGGGGACCGCGTGCTGCTCGGACAGCCCGGTCACCACCGAGCGTGCCGCCGCGAGCCGGCGGGCCGCCGCCGGGTCGCGGTCCGCCCACACGCGCGCGGGCGGAGGGCCGTCGGACGCGGGACCCCGGGTCGGCGGCAGCTCGGACTCGGGCAGGGCGACGGCGCGGTCGATCGCCGCCTGCCACAGCGCCGCGCGGCGACGCGTCCCCTTGCCGGCGAACGCCGGCAGGGCGACGAGCTGGCCGGCCGTGCGGGGCAGCGCCTGGGCCGCTGCGACGATCGCCGCGTCGGGCAGCACCCGGCCGGGGGAGATGTCGCGCTCGCGCGCGTTGCGGTCGCGCGTCGCGTACAGCTCGCGGACCACGGCGAGCCGACGCGCGTCGCGCACGCCGTGCAGCCCCGAGACCCGGCGCCACGGCTCGGTGCGCGGCGCCGGCGGCGGCGCCGTGCGGACCGCCTCGAACTCCTGGCGCGCCCACTCGGCCTTGCCGGCCACGGCGAGCCGCTCGGCGAGCACCTGACGGACCTCGACCAGGACCTCGACGTCCAGGGCCGCGTACCGCAGCCACTCGGCGGGCAGGGGGCGTGTGGACCAGTCGACCGCCGAGTGCTCCTTGGCCAGGCCCAGGCCCAGGGTGTCCGCGACGACCGCCGCGAGGCCGACCCGTTCCATCCCGAGCAGGCGCGCCGCGAGCTCGGTGTCGAAGATGCGCGACGGCCGCAGGCCCTGCTCGGCGAGCCCGGGGAGGTCCTGCGACGCGGCGTGCAGCACCCACTCGACGCCCACGAGCGCCTCGGACAGCGCGGAGAGGTCCGGCAGCGCGATCGGGTCGACGAGGGCCGTGCCGGCGTCCTCGCGCCGCAGCTGCACCAGGTAGGTGCGCTGCCCGTACCGGTAGCCCGACGCGCGCTCGGCGTCGACCGCGACGGGCCCGGTCCCTGCCGCGAACGCGGCGATCGTCGCCGCCAGCGCCGCGGGCGTGGCGACCACCGGGGGCACGCCGTCGGCGGGCTCCAGCAGGGGGACGACGACGGGCGCCGTCACCTCGGGGCGCTCGTCCGCACCCGCGGTGTCCTGTGACGCCTCGACCTCCATGACGACCACCGTAGGCGACGCGGGCGGTGCGTCCGTGCAGGCGGGGGGTGCGTCGCGCGTCGCGCGGCCGACGCCGGCAGGTGGGCGGGCGGTCATCGCGGCGCCACGGACGGACGTGCCGTGGTCAGTCGATCATCCGGTGACGGATCGCGATCGCGACGAGCTCGGCGCGGTCGCCCGTGCCCAGCTTGCGCGAGATGCGCGCGAGGTGGCTCTTGACCGTCAGCGCCGACAGGCCCAGCTCCTCGCCGATGAGGCGGTTGGTGCGACCCTCGGCGACGCGCGCGAGCACGCTGAGCTCGCGTGCGCTCAGCTCGGCGGTCGGCGCCACGGGGGCCGGGGCGACCCGCGCCGGGGCGGACGTGGCCTCGGTGGTGCTGGCGACCCCGCCCCGCAGCCCGCCGGCGAGCAGCGTGCGCAGCTCCTCACGGCCGGCGCGGCGCGCGAGCACCACCACCCGGTGGGCGCCCCGCCGGTGCAGCGCACGGACCAGGGTCTCGCCCTCGCCGTCCGAGATCTGCGTGACGACGACGCACATGGGGTGCCGGGCGGGGGTGGCCGAGGGCACCCGCCGCGACGTGGGCAGGCCCGTGACGCCCGGCGCACGACGGGCCGGGAGGTCGCGGACGTCACGTCGAAGAGGCTCGATGGTCACGTCCGGTGCATCGGCAGTGGCGACGACGGACTTGAGCCGGGGCACGGCGGACCGTCAGCGGCGGGGCAGGGGCACGACGCCCTCGGGCAGCGGCGGCAGCCCGGCGGCCGTGCACAGCAGCGTGGACCAGGCCGTCAGGTGCGGTCCGAGCTGCTCGTCCCAGGCGGTCCACGACGCCCGGATCTCCAGCTCGGTCTGCTCCTCGCGGCGGTCCAGGGCTCCGAAGCTCTGGGACAGCACGCGCGTCACGGTGCCGCCGGCGGCGTGGGGGTCGACGCCCACGGAGGCCAGGGCGTCGTGGAACCACGACCAGGCGACCTCCGCGAGCAGGGGGTCGGCGCCCACCTCCGCCTCGAGGCTCGCCCGCACGAGGGTGACCAGACGGAACGACCCGTCCCACGCCTCCTGGCCCTCGGGGTCGTACAGCACGACGAACCGGCCCGAGGCGAGGTCCTGCGCCGCGACGGAGCGGCGCGCCGTCCGGACCTCGGCGGTGAGCGCCGCCGAGTAGGGCGCGATCCGCGCGGGACCGGGCACCTCGTCGAGCACGACCTCCGGTCGCACGGGCACGCCGCGCAAGGAGCGCAGGGCGCGGACGAACTCGGCGGGGACGTCCTCGGGTCCGGCAGGGGTCACGCGGCGAGCGTACGGGCGCCCTGCGCGTCTCGGTCCCCGGCACGCCGACGGTGTCGGCCCCCGTGCGCACTAGGCTCGGCGACGCATCCGCACGTGCCCCCACGCACGGCGCCGGCCGCAGCGCGGCACGGCACCTGCCGGTGGTGGTACGTGCCCACCGGCATGAAGGAGCGCTCTGTGATGTCTGTCCCGTCGTCGGCCGTCGGTACCGCGCAGATCGGCGTCACCGGGTTGGCCGTCATGGGCCGCAACCTGGCGCGGAACTTCGCGCGGCACGGTTACACGGTCGCCGTCCACAACCGCACGTTCGCCCGCACGCAGTCGCTGGTCGCCGACCACGCGGCCGACGGCACGTTCGTGCCGTCGGAGTCGATGGCCGACTTCGTCGCGTCGCTCGAGCGGCCCCGCAAGGTCGTGATCATGGTGCAGGCCGGCGCGCCGACCGACGCCGTGATCGCCGAGCTCGTGCCGCTGCTCGAGCCCGGCGACATCGTGGTCGACGCGGGCAACGCGCACTTCCCCGACACGGTCCGCCGGGAGGCCGCGCTGCGCGAGGCCGGGCTGCACTTCGTCGGCACCGGGGTCTCCGGGGGCGAGGAGGGTGCGCTCAACGGCCCGTCGATCATGCCCGGCGGGACCGCGGAGTCCTACGCGTCGCTGGGCCCGATCCTCGAGGCGATCTCGGCGAAGGTCGACGGCGTGCCGTGCTGCACGCACGTCGGTCCCGACGGCGCCGGGCACTTCGTCAAGATGGTCCACAACGGCATCGAGTACGCCGACATGCAGCTCATCGCCGAGGCCTACGACCTGCTGCGGGCCGGCCTGGGCGCCACGGCACCGGAGATCGGCGAGGTCTTCGCCGCCTGGAACACCGGCGACCTGGAGTCCTACCTCATCGAGGTGACGGCGGAGGTCCTGTCGCACACCGACGCGGCCACGGGTCGTCCGTTCGTCGACGTCGTCGCCGACGCCGCCGAGCAGAAGGGCACCGGGCGCTGGACCGTGCAGAACGGCCTCGACCTCGGGGTGCCGATCACCGGCATCGCCGAGGCGACGTTCGCCCGGGCGCTGTCGGGCTCGGCGCCGCAGCGCGCGGCCGCGCGCGGCGTCCTGCCGGCGGACACGCTCGAGTGGAACGTGCCCGACCCGGGCGCGTTCATCGAGGACGTGCGCCTGGCGCTCTACGCGTCGAAGGTCGTGGCGTACTCGCAGGGCTTCGACCAGATCGCCGCGGCCAGCGCGCAGCACGGCTGGGACATCGACCGCGGCGCGATGGCGCGGATCTGGCGGGGGGGCTGCATCATCCGCGCCCGGTTCCTCGACCGCATCACGCAGGCGTACGAGCGTGACGCGCACCTGCCGCTGCTGCTCGCCGACCCGTACTTCACCGCCGCCGTCGCCAACGGCGTCGCCGCCTGGCGCCGGGTCGTCGCGGCCGCTGCGGTGCACGGGGTCCCGACGCCGGCGTTCTCGTCGTCGCTCGCGTACTACGACGGGGTGCGTGCCGAGCGTCTGCCCGCCAACCTCATCCAGGCGCAGCGCGACTTCTTCGGGGCGCACACGTACCGGCGCACCGACCGTGACGGGACCTTCCACACCGACTGGTCCGGCGACCGCGCCGAGCAGACCTGGTGACCCGGCGCACCGGGGCGCAGGTCCCCGCGCCGCGGCTGCAGCCCGTGGTGCTCGGGGGGGACGTCGGCGCGTACTCGCTGGCGCGCACGTTCCACGAGGCGTACGGGGTGCGCTCGGTCGTGGTCTCGTCGGTCTCGACGGGTCTGGTGCGCCGCTCGCGGATCCTCGAGAACGTCGTCGAGCCGGGCATCGACGACGGCCCGACGGTCGTGCGCCGGCTGCGGGCTGTCGCCGAGCAGCACCCGGGCACCCACCGGGTGCTGCTCGGCAGCGCCGACTGGCTCGTGCGCACGATCGTCGAGAACCGCGCACAGCTCGAGGACCTCTACACGATCCCGTACGTCGACGTGGCGACCCTCGACCGGGTCACGGACAAGGTGCTGTTCGGTGAGCTGTGCGCCGAGCTGGGCATCGACCACCCGGCGACGGTCGTGCACGACGTCCAGGCCGGTGGCACGCCCGACACGTCCCACCTGCGCTTCCCCGTGATCGCCAAGGCGGCCGACACCGCGGCGTACCATCTCGTGGAGTTCCCGGGCAAGAAGAAGGTCTTCACCGTCGACACCCCTGCCGAGCTCGCCGACCTGCTGGCGCGCGTGCAGGCGTCGGGGTACCGCGGGAGCTTCGTCGTGCAGGACCTCATCCCGGGGGACGACTCGGGCATGCGGATCCTCACGTGCTACAGCGACGCGAGCGGCAGGGTGCGGTTCTCCGCGTTCGGGCACGTGCTGCTCGAGGAGCACACACCCGGTGCCCTGGGCAACCCCGCGGGGATCATCACGGGGCACGACGACGAGATCGTGGCGCAGGCGGTCCGGCTGCTGGAGCACCTCGGCTGGACCGGGTACGCCAACTTCGACCTCAAGTTCGACCCGCGGGACGGGCGCACCGTGTTCTTCGAGCTGAACCCGCGTCTCGGCCGGTCCAACTTCTACATCACCGCAGGCGGGCGCAACACCGCCGAGCTGTACGTCCGCGAGCACGTCCAGGGCCTGGACCCGCTGCCCGAGGGCGCCGCCGGGCACCTCACCGAGCCGCACCTGTACACGGTGCTGCCCCGGTGGCTCCTGCGCCGCTACGTCGCCGACCCCGCCCTGCGTGCGCGCACCCGTGCGCTGGGCCGTGCCCGACGGGCGACCAACCCGCTGTGGTACCGCGCCGAGTGGGACCCGCGCCGCCTGGCGTACCTCGCCGTCGCCCAGGCGAACCAGGTGCGCAAGTACCGGCGGCACTACCCGCGGGGGGACGCGTGAGCGACGCGGCGGGAGCGCGGACCGAGGTCGGCGTCATCGGCGGCGTCGGCCCCGCCGCCACGGTGTGCTTCCTCGACCTCGTCGTGCGGCACACGGCCGCCGAGCGCGACCAGGACCACGTCGACCTCGTGGTGCTCCAGCACTCGACCATCCCGGACCGGACCGCCTACATCCTCGGTCGCTCGGACGAGGACCCCGGGCCGGTCATGGCGGCCGACGCGCGCCGACTCGAGCGGCTCGGCGTCGGCTTCGTCGTCGTCCCCTGCAACACCGCGCACCACTTCACCGACGAGGTCGCCGCGGCGGTCCACGTCCCCGTGCTCAGCATCGTCGACGAGACGGTGTCGGAGGTGGCCGCGCGGCCGGGGGTGGCCCGCGTCGGCGTCCTCGCGACGAGCGGGACGCTCGCGGCGCAGGTCTACCAGCGCGCGCTCGAGGCCCGTGGCCTGGCACCCGTGGTGCCGCAGGACGCCGACCAGGACGTGGTCATGGGGATCATCTACGACCAGGTCAAGGCGGGACGCCCCGCCGACGTCGCGGCGCTGCACGCCGTCGCCGACGGGCTGCGCGGGCGGGGGGCCGACGTCGTCGTCCTGGGGTGCACGGAGCTGTCCGTCGTGGCGGCGGCGCACGACCTGCTCGCCGACGACCGGTACGTCGACTCCCTCGACGTGCTGGCGCGGCGCACGGTCGAGCGCGCGGGGTACCCACTGCGCTGACCGCGCGCCGCGCCGGCGGTCAGCCGAGCTCGCTGGTCCCGGAGTACAGGTGCAGCACCGGCACGTGCAGCTCGTCGCGCGCCCGCGACGCCCAGTCGGTGTGGAACGTGTCCTCGACCATGTGCGGGTACGTCACGACGACGACCTCGCGCACGTCCCCACCGGCCACCGCGCTGCGCAGCGCGGGCAGCGGGTCGTCGTCGGTGACGTCGCCGGTCGCGGTGCGGCCCGCGGCCGCGAACGCCGCGACGCTGCCGGCGATCTGCTCCGCGGCCGTCTGGCGCGCCTGGGAGCGGCTGGGCTCGTGGCCGGTCGCGCGGTCCCACGCCTCGCGCAGCTCGCCCATGCTCAGCGCGTCGATGATCCACGGGACCAGCGGACGCTCGGTGTCGGCGGGCACCAGGACACGGTAGGTGGGCGTCTCGTCGGGGTGCAGACCCACGATGTGGCGGACGTCGGACTCGGCGAGGGTGTCCTCGGTGAGGACGAGGATGGTGGCGGTCACGCCCCCGAGCCTACGGGTGCGCGCAGGTCCCAGCAGGCCAGGAGCGTGCCGTCCGTCGCGTGCAGCAGGTGCCGCAGGTGCGCCCGGCGCGCCGGGTCCAGCGGTGCCGGCCCCACCGCGAGGCGCGGGGCGTCGCCCGCGACGACCAGCGGGCCGGTCGTCAGGCAGAGCTCGTCGACGACGTCGGCCGCGAGGAGGTCGCCCAGCAGGTGCGGCCCGCCCTCGGCCAGGACGTGGCGCAGGCCGCGCTCCGCGAGCGTGGCGACGGCCGCGCGCAGGTCCGGTGCGTCCGGGTCGTCCACCCCCGGCACGACCAGCGTGCGCTCCGGGCCGACCGCGTCGCGGGTCGGCCCGGCGCCCGCGGTCCCGGTGACCACGTACGGCGGGTGCGGTCCGTCACGGAGCCCCGGGGGGACCTCGCCCCGGCGCGTGACGACGGCGAGCTCGATCCGGGCCGGCAGGCCGGCGGCGGCGCGGGCGGCGCGCAGGTGCTCGGGGACGGGCAGCTCGCGGTAGCCCTCCGCCCGGACCGTGCCGGCCCCGACGAGGACCACGTCGGCCAGCGCCCGCAGCACCGCGAAGACGCGCCGGTCGGCCGGTGTCCCCAGGGTGCCGGAGCGCCCGTCACCACCGGTCGCGGCACCGTCGACGCTCGTCACCATGTTCGCGCGCACGTGGGGGCGCGACCGCTCGCGCGCGAACAGCCGTCGCAGCTCGCGCTCGTCGGGGGTGTCCGCGAGGCGGCGGTCGTCGCGGGCGGGGACGAGCAGGTCGAGGTGGACGTCGCTGGGCACCCGCCCAGGCTAGGGGGCCGCCGACCGCGGTGCGGGCCGAGGGCGGGGGCGCCGGGGGTCAGGCCGTCGGCAGCGGCCGCGGCCCGAGCGACGCGGCGAGGGAGGCGACCTGGCCGACGACGATGACCGCGGGGTTGCGGACGCCGACGTCGCGGGCACGCTCCGCGACGTCCGCGACGGTCCCGACCGTCGTGCGCTGCGACGGCAGGGTGCCGTCCTCGACGACCGCGACGGGTGTCGCCGGGTCGAGCCCGTGCGCGGCGAGCAGCGCCATGTGCTCACCGATCCGGCCGACGCCCATGAGCAGCACCAGCGTGCCCCGCAGCCGGGCGAGCGTCGCCCAGTCGGTGTCGGCGTCGTGGGCCGAGACGACCGTCACCTGGCGGGCGAGGTCGCGGTGCGTGACCGGCACGCCGGCGGCACCCGGCACGGCGATCGCGCTCGTGACGCCCGGCACCACCTCGACGTCGACACCCGCGTCCCGGCACGCGGCCAGCTCCTCGCCGCCGCGCCCCAGCACGAAGGGGTCGCCGCCCTTGAGGCGGACGACGCGCTGCCCGGCGCGGGCGCGCTCGACGAGCAGGAGGTTGATCTCGGCCTGCGTGAGCGTGTGCGCGTGCGGTGCCTTGCCCGCCTCGACGACCTCGACGTCCGGCTCGAGCTCGTCGAGCAGCGCGCGCGGCGCGAGGCGGTCGACGACGACGACGTCCGCCTCGGCCAGGGCGCGGCGTCCCCGCGTCGTGATGAGGCCCGGGTCGCCCGGCCCGCCGCCGACGAGGGTGACGCGACCAGGGCCGGGCCGGCGGCGACGCAGCGGCAGGGCGCCGGTGTCGAGCTGCACCTGCAGCGCCGAGCGCAGGGCGACCGCGCGTCGCGGGTCGCCGCCCGCGCTGACCGCGACCGTCACGTCGCCCGCGCGGGCGACGGCCGGCGTCCACGCGGTGGAGGCCGCGGCGTCGTCGGCCCGCACGCACCACGTGCGGTTCGCGTCGGCCTCGGCCGCCACCGCGTCGTCCGTGCGACGCTCACCCGTCGCTGTGTGGACCAGCCACGCGCCGGCGAGGTCACCGTGCACGTACTCGCGGGCGTCCCACGTCAGCGCACCGGCCGCGGCGAGGTCCGCGAGGTCCTCGCACAGCGCCGGCGCGACGACGTGCACGGCCGCGCCGTCCGCCAGCAGGCCGTGGGCGCGGCGGGCGGCGACGGGTCCGCCCCCGACGACCACGGCGCGACGACCCGCCAGGTCCAGCAGCAGCGGGTGGCGCGGGCTCATATCCCCGCCCCGGCCAGCCAGTCGTCGTCGCGCTCGTCCGCGCGCACCGGCGCGAGCCGGTCCAGCAGGGTCGGTCCGACCAGACCGGCGGCGAGCGTGCTGCCGTCGGCCGGGTCGACGACCAGGAAGCCCCCGGTCCGGCGGTGCGTCGCGTAGTCGTCGAGCACCACGGGCTCGGCCAGCCGCAGGCGCACCCGTCCGATCGCGTTGAGACCGAGCGAGCGCGGCGCCGCCTCGGTCGACGTGTCGGTGGCGTCGATGGTGTGCAGGGTGTCGACCGCGTCCCACTGCTCGACCGTCAGCGTGTCGACGTCGAGGCGGGCGTCGACCTCGCGCAGCAGGCCCCGCACGGTGCGCGTGCCCAGCCGCACGAGCACCCGGGCCCCGGGCACCGAGCGCCGCTCCGTGAGCCAGCACACCGTCCCGACGAGGTCCTGGCCCGTCGGCACGTCCTCGGCCGCCGGCACGAGCACGTCACCGCGCGCGACGTCCAGGTCGTCCGCGAGACGCACCGTGACCGACCGCGGTGCGTCCGCGGCGTCGAGCGGGCCGTCGAACGTGTCGAGGCCGACGACGCGGCTCGTCCGGCCCGACGGCAGCACGCGCAGCTCGTCGCCGACCCGCACGACGCCCGAGGCGACCTTGCCCGCGTACCCGCGGTAGTCGGGGTGCTCGGGCGTGCGGGGACGGATCACGTACTGCACCGGCAGCCGCAGGGGCTCGGTGGCGGCGTCCCGGGCGACCGGCACGCTCTCGAGCAGCTCCAGGAGCGTCGGACCGTCGTACCAGGGCGAGCGTGCCGACCTGTCGACGACGTTGTCCCCGTCGAGGGCCGACAGGGGCACCGCGTGCACCGCCGGCAGCCCCAGCACGTGCGCGTAGTCGGCGAACTCGCGCGCGATGGTCCGGAACGTGGCCTCGTCGAAGCCGACCAGGTCCATCTTGTTGACCGCGAGCACGACGTTCGGCACCCCGAGCAGCGCCGTGAGCGCCGCGTGCCGCCGCGTCTGCTCGAGCACGCCCTTGCGGGCGTCGACGAGCACGATCGCGAGCTCGGCGGTCGACGCGCCGGTCACCATGTTGCGCGTGTACTGGACGTGCCCCGGGGTGTCCGCCAGCACGAAGGCACGCCGCGCGGTCGAGAAGTAGCGGTAGGCGACGTCGATCGTGATGCCCTGCTCGCGCTCGGCACGCAGCCCGTCGGTGAGCAGCGCGAGGTCGACCCCGCCGGCCTCGCCGCCCCGGGCCGCGGTGGCACGCTCGACGGCCGAGAGCTGGTCGGCCAGCACCGACTTCGTGTCGTACAGCAGGCGCCCGATGAGGGTGCTCTTGCCGTCGTCGACCGAGCCCGCCGTGGCCAGCCGCAGGAGGTCGCGGTGCGCGTGGTCGCCGGGGTCGGCGACGGCGCCCGGGTGGGACGGCGCGGGCTGTGCGAGCCCGGCCGGTGCGTGCGTGCCCATCAGAAGTACCCCTCGCGCTTGCGGTCCTCCATGGCGGCCTCGGAGGCCCGGTCGTCCGCGCGGGTCGCGCCGCGCTCGGTGAGCCGGCTCGCGGCCACCTCGGCGATGACGTCCGCGACGTCGGCGGCCGTCGAGTCGACGGCGCCGGTGCAGCTCATGTCGCCGACCGTCCGGTACCGCACGTGCCGTCGCTCGACGGTCTCGTCGGGACGCGGACCGCCCCAGCTGCCCGCGGTCAGCCACATCCCGTCGCGCGCGAACACCTCGCGCTCGTGCGTGAAGTAGATGCCCGGGAGCTCGATGCCCTCGCGCTCGATGTAGCGCCACACGTCCAGCTCGGTCCAGTTCGACAGCGGGAAGACGCGCACGTGCTCACCCGGCTTGTGGCGGCCGTTGTAGAGGTCCCACAGCTCCGGACGCTGCCGGCGAGGGTCCCACTGCCCGAACTCGTCGCGCAGCGAGAACATCCGCTCCTTGGCCCGCGCCTTCTCCTCGTCGCGTCGTCCGCCGCCGAAGACCGCGTCGAACCGGTGCGCCGTGATGGCGTCGAGCAGCGGCACCGTCTGCAGCGGGTTGCGCGAGCCGCCGGGCCGCTCGACGACGCGGCCGTCGTCGATCGCGTCCTGCACGCTGGCGACGACGAGCCGCAGGCCGAGCGCGGCCACCGTCCGGTCCCGGTACTCGATGACCTCGGGGAAGTTGTGCCCGGTGTCCACGTGCATGACGGGGAACGGCACCGGGGCGGGCCAGAAGGCCTTGCGCGCCAGGTGCAGCATGACGATCGAGTCCTTGCCGCCGGAGAACAGCAGGACCGGGCGCTCGAACTCGCCGGCGACCTCGCGCATCACGTGGATGCCCTCGGACTCCAGCGCGTCGAGCTGGGTGAGCCGCGGGGGAGCGGGGGACCCGGTCGTCGTGGTCGGGGTGGTCGTCGTCGTCATGTGTGCAGCCCGCATTCCGTCTTGTTCGTCCCTGCCCAGCGCCCCGCGCGCGGGTCCTCGCCCGGCGCGACCGCGCGCGTGCAGGGGGCGCAGCCGATCGAGGCGTACCCCGCCTCGCGCAAGGGGTTGAGCACCACGTGGTGCTCGGTGACGTAGGCGTCCACGTCGTCCTGGGTCCACGCCGCCAGGGGGTTGAGCTTGACCTTGGCCCGCTTGGCGTCCCAGCCGACGACCGTGATGTCGGTGCGCGTGGGGGCGTCCTCCCGGCGCATGCCGGTCACCCACGCCGTGTAGGGCGCGAGCGCCCGCTCGAGCGGCTCGACCTTGCGCAGCGCGCAGCACAGGTTCGGGTCACGGTCGTGCAGGCGCGGCCCGTGCTCGGCGTCCTGCTCCGCGACCGTGCGCAGCGGCAGGACCGTGCGCAGGTTCACGGCCGTGAAGTCGGCGTAGTAGTCGCGGGTGCCGATGGTCTCGGCGAAGTGGTACCCGGTGTCGAGGAACACGACGTCGATCCCGGGAACAGCCTTCGCGGCGAGGTCCACGAGCACCTCGTCGCCCATCGACGACGCGAGCACCAGGTCGTGCCCGAACACGTCACGGGCCCAGCGCAGGACGTCGGACGGGTGCGCGCCCTCGAGGTCACGCCCGGCCTGCTCGGCCAGGGCGCGCAGCTCGTCGGGCGTCAGGTCGGTCACGGGGCGGGTCGTCGTGCTCACCGCGCACCGACCAGTCCGACGAACCGCAGCGCGAACGCCCGCGCGCACGCACGGCACTCCCACTGGCCGTGGGTCTCGCCCGCCGGCCACAGGTCCTCGCTCGCGCAGAACGGGCAGTAGTAGGGCACGGCCCGCTGCCCGGACGTCTCGCTCATCGCAGGTCCTCCTCGTCGGCCCGGTGCGCCCACTGGGCGAAGACCTCGCCCGGCGTGCGCTGCTCGTCGAACCGCCGCGTGACGCGCTCGACGTAGTCCGGCAGCTCGGACGCCGGCACGCGCAGGCCGCGCAGCGTCTTGCCCAGGCCGCTCGTCAGGCCCAGGCCGCCACCGAGGTGCACCTGGTAGCCCTCCTCGCCGCCGGCCAGCGCGCCCTTGAGGCCGATGTCGGCCGTCTGGATGCGCGCGCAGGAGTTCGGGCAGCCGTTGACGTTGATCGTGATCGGCTGGTCGAACGTCGGCAGCCGCTCCTCGAGCTCCCCGATCAGCGCCGTGGCGCGGCCCTTGGTCTCGACGATGGCGAGCTTGCAGAACTCGATGCCGGTGCACGCCAGGGTGCCGCGCCGGAAGCTCGAGGCCGTGCGCACCCGCAGGCCGAGGGACTCCAGGCCGTCGACCAGGGTGTCGACCCGCTGCGGCTCCACGTCCAGCACGACGAGCTTCTGCTCGGTGGTCAGCTGCACGCGGTCGGAGCCGGACTCCTCGACGAGGTCGGCCAGCGCGGTGAGCACCGGCCCGGAGACCCGCCCGACCGTCGGCGCGGCCCCCACGTAGAAGAGGCCGTCCTTCTGCGGGTGCACCCCGACGTGGTCGCGGTTGCCCGTGGGCGGGGGCGGGGGCGCCGGCCCGTCGGGCAGGGCGTGGCCCAGGTACTCGGTCTCGAGCACCTGCCGGAAGACCTCGGGGCCCCAGTCGGCGACGAGGAACTTCAGGCGGGCGCGCGTGCGCAGCCGGCGGTACCCGTAGTCGCGGAAGATCCCCACCACGCCGCACCACACCTCGGGGACCTGCTCGAGGGTGACGAACGCGCCGAGGCGCTTGCCGAGCATGGGGTTGGTCGACAGCGCACCGCCGACCCACAGGTCGAACCCCGGGCCGAGCTCGGGGTGCACGACCCCGACGAACGCCACGTCGTTGATCTCGTGCGCGACGTCCTGGTGGGGTGAGCCGCTGATGGCGGTCTTGAACTTGCGCGGCAGGTTCGAGTAGGCGGGGTCGCCGATGTAGCGGTCGCGGATCGCCTGGATCGCCGGGGTGCCGTCGACGATCTCGTCCGCGGCGACGCCGGCGACCGGTGAGCCGAGGATGACGCGCGGTACGTCGCCGCAGGCCTCCTGCGTGGTCAGCCCCACGGACTCCAGGCGGCGCCAGATCTCCGGCACGTCCTCGATGCGGATCCAGTGCAGCTGGATGTTCTGCCGGTCGGTGATGTCGGCCGTGCCGCGGCCGAACTCCTGCGAGATGCCCGCGACCGTGCGCAGCTGCTGCAGCGTGAGGGTGCCGCCGTCGCAGCGCACGCGCAGCATGAAGTACTCGTCGTCGAGCTCGTGCGGCTCGAGCGTCGCCGTCTTGCCGCCGTCGATGCCGGGACGGCGCTGCGTGTACAGCCCCCACCACCGCATCCGCCCGCGCAGGTCCTCACCCGGGATGGAGGCGAAGCCCTCGTGGGCGTAGACCGTCTCGATCCGGTGGCGGACGTTGAGGCCGTCGTCCTCCTGCTTGAGCTTCTCGTTGGCGTTCAGCGGCTCGCGCTGGCCGAAGGCCCACTGGCCCTCGGGCCGCTTGGCCGGTTCGACGATCGGTGTGCGGGACGTGGTCTGCGCCATGGGCGCCACCTCCGGGGTGCTGGGGGTGCGTGCTCACGCGTCCGCGCACGACGACGAGGTCGTGGGTACCGGGCGCGGACCACGCGCCCGTGGGGGGACGGGGCGGGTCAGCGGTTCCGCGGACAGCAGGCACACGGGACCGCAGCGGCGCGACAGCACCGACACATGTCGCGGTTCCCGGGGAGGCTCACGCGACGAGGGTGGCACGCCGGCGGGCGATGCGGGAGGAGTCGTCCGGATCGCGAGACATGTGTTCGAGGGGTGGACAGTCGTCCAGGACCCGGTCGGGCGCGTCACCCGGGACCTGCGACCCCGGCCCGCGCCTCGGGTCGTGGGACGTATCGTCGGTCCGTGACCTCTGCCGACCCCGCCACCGCGGGCGTGACCGCCACCCTGCCCTCGCTGACGGCGCGCCACCCCCGGGTCCCGGCGGCCCGCCTGCTGGCCGAGCTCGTCCCCCCGCGGCACTTCGCCCACGAGTCGTTCGACACCTACCAGCCCGACCCGGAGCACCCCGCGCAGCAGCGCGCCCTCGACCGCCTCCGCGAGGTCGCCGAGGAGCTCGCCCGGCCCGCGCGCGGCGGCGGTGCGTGGTGGCGGCGGCGCGCCGCCGCGAGCGTGCCCGCGGTCTACCTCGACGGGGGGTTCGGGGTGGGCAAGACCCACCTCCTGGCGTCGCTGGCGCACGCGGTCGGTCTGCAGCGCACGACCTACGGGACGTTCGTCGAGCTCACGCACCTCGTGGGCGCGCTCGGCTTCGCCGCCACGGTGGACGCGCTGGGGGAGCGGCGGCTGCTGTGCATCGACGAGTTCGAGCTCGACGACCCCGGCGACACGGTGATGATGTCCCGCCTGCTGCGCGAGCTGACCGACCGCGGGGTCGCGATCGCCGCCACGTCCAACACGCTGCCCGGCTCCCTGGGTGAGGGACGCTTCGCCGCCGAGGACTTCCTGCGGGAGATCCAGGCGCTGGCCGACCGGTTCGAGGTGCTGCGGATCGACGGGGAGGACCACCGGCACCGCACGGTGACGACCCACGCGGCCACGCTCGACGCCGACGACGTGCGCGCGGTCGTGGCGGCGCGCGACGACGCCACGCTCGACGACTTCGACACGCTGCTGGGGCACCTCGCCGACGTGCACCCCAGCCGCTACGGCGCCCTGCTGGACGGGATCGACCTCGTCGGGCTCACCGGTGTGCACCGGGTCGCGCGGCAGGACGTCGCGCTGCGCCTCGTCGTGCTGGTCGACCGCCTCTACGACCGTGACGTGCCGGTCGCGCTCGCGGGCGAGGCAACCTCGGACGCGGCCGCCGGGGCGGACCTGTTCACCGACGAGATGCTCGCCGGCGGCTACCGCAAGAAGTACTACCGGGCGCTGTCCCGCCTCGGCGCCCTCGCCGCCGAGGGCGCCGAGCTCGCTGCGGCGTCGCGCTGAACCGAACGGCGCCTCAGGCGAGCACCACGACGGCACGCGCCGGCACGTCGACCACGAGCGGGTCGTCGGGCGTGGTCGAGGGGTGGACGGCGCCGCCGTCCCACGCCGCGACGACCCGCAGCGGGCGTGCGGCCCGGACGGGCACCGCGGCGGGGGCGTGCGCGAGGTTGACCACCACGCGCGCGTCGCCGCGGTGCAGGACGAGGACGCCCTGCCACCCGGGCGCGTCCGTCCTCGGGGCGTCCAGCACCTCGAGCTCCGTCCGGTGCCGGTCGCCCGAGGCGAGGTCCGGCACCGCGCGGCGGAGCGCGACGAGCACCCGGTGCCACTCCAGCAGCCGCGCGTGCTCCGGGGCAGCCGGCTCGGACCAGTCCAGCACGCTGGCGCGGAACGTGGCGGGGTCCTGCGGGTCGGGGACGTCGACGGGGCCGCCGTACAGGTCGACCCAGCCGTGCCCCCCGAACTCCCGCGTGCGCCCCTCCCGCACGGACTGCGCCAGGTCGGGCTCCGGGTGGTCGGTGAAGTACCGCCACGGCGTGCTCGCCCCCCACTCCTCACCCATGAAGAGCATGGGGGTGAAGGGGGACAGCAGCACGAGGGCGGCCTGGGCTGCCAGACCGCCGGCGTCCACGCGTGCGGACGGCCGGTCCCCGAGCGCGCGGTTGCCCACCTGGTCGTGGTTGGCGCCGAACACGACGAAGCGGTGACCGTCGACGTCGTCCGGCACGGGCGCGCCCCACGGCTCGCCCCGGAACGTGGACATCCCGCCGTCGTGGACGAAGACCCGCGTCAGCGCGGTGCGCAGGACCTCCGGGGACCCGAAGTCCACGTAGTAGCCGTGCTGCTCGCCCGTGACCAGCGCGTGGATCGCGTGGTGGACGTCGTCCGCCCACTGCGCGGTCATGCCCCAGCCGCCGTCCTGCGTCGTCGCCAGGCTGGCGACGTCGTTGAGGTCCGACTCGGCCACGAGGCCGACCGGTCGCCCGAGGGCGGTGGCGAGCTCGCCCACCTCGTCCGAGAGCTGGGCGAGCAGGTGGCGCGGCGAGTCGTCGGCCAGGGCGTGGACCGCGTCGAGGCGGAAGGCGTCGACGTGGAAGTCGCGCGCCCAGCGCAGCACCGAGTCGCAGATCCACCGTCGCACGTGCTCGGAGCCCGCGCCGTCGAGGTTGATCGCGTCCCCCCACGGCGTGCTGTGCGCGCTGGTGAAGTAGGGGCCGAGCTCGTGCAGGTAGTTGCCGGAGGGACCCAGGTGGTTGTGGACGACGTCCAGGCACACGGCGAGCCCGACCGCGTGCGCGGCGTCGACGAACGCCTGCAGGGCCTGCGGGCCGCCGTACGGCTCGTGCACCGCGTAGAGCGCCAC
The DNA here is from genome assembly GCF_016862775.1 of Cellulomonas phragmiteti. Lineage (GTDB taxonomy): Bacteria > Actinomycetota > Actinomycetes > Actinomycetales > Cellulomonadaceae > Cellulomonas > Cellulomonas phragmiteti. The sequence continues at coordinate 21,412 of NZ_BONP01000007.1, forward strand.
CCCGTCGTAGCCCCACCCGTGGCGTCCGTTGAAGGGCGCGACCGGGAGCAGCTCGACCACGTCGACACCGAGCTGCACGAGGTGCTCGAGCCGGTCGGCCGCGGCCGCGAGGGTGCCCTGCGGCGTGAAGGTCCCGACGTGCAGCTCGTACGTCACGGCGCCGCGCACGTCGACGCCGCTCCACCCCGCGTCCGTCCAGGCGAACCGGTCGGCGTCGAACACCCGCGCCGGTCCGTGCACGCCGGCGGGCAGCCAGGCGGCGCGCGGGTCGGGTCGGGGGTCGCCGCCGTCGAGCGAGAACGCGTAGTCCGTCCCGTGCTCGAGGGTCACGTCGGCCACCCACCACCCGTCCGCCTCGGCCCGCAGGTCGGACCGTGCGTCGTCGCCCGGCAGGACGAGGGCGACGTGCTCGGCGTACGGCGCCCACAGGCGCGGCGTCAGCGCCATCTCAGGCCTCCTCGCGGACCAGGAGCGCGACCGGCAGGCGCTCCAGCACGTCGGCCACGCGCTGCACACCACCTGCGACGGCCCGGTCGGTCAGGACGTCGTGCCACGTGCCGTCGGGCAGCGCCAGCGTGTGGTCCGCCCACCCGCCCAGGCGGTCGACCGCCGCGGCCAGGCGGGTCGCGACGACCACGACCCGTGGCTCGCCCGCGACCGTCCGGGCGTAGGCCATGGAGTGACCCGACGAGTGCGGCAGCGCCACGAACCCGGCGTCCGGGCCGATGAACGCCTCCGCGAGGTCGCGACGCACGCGCAGCGCGCGGGAGGTCACCAGCATCTTCTCGTCGGCTGCACCGCGGGGACCTGCACCCTCGTCGAGCCGGGCCAGCCGCGCCACCAGGTCGGCGGCGTCCACCGGGCGGCGGTTGTCCGGGTCGACCAGCGCCGGGTCGGGCACCTCGGTGCCCTGGTAGACGTCGGCGACCCCCGGCAGGGTGAGCTGCACCAGCTTGGTGCCCAGGGTCGCGGCCCGCACCGCCGAGCGCGTGCGCACCTCCCAGTCGGCCAGCAGCCCGAGCACGGCCGGGTCGGTGCGCGCCCGCCGGGCGGCCGACAGCACCGCGTCCTCGTACGCGGTGTCGGGCGCCGTCCACGAGGTGTGCGACTTGGCCTCCCGCACGGCCTTGGTGAGGTACTCCACGAGGCGGTCCTCGGTGATCGGCCCGTCGTCCGTCCACGTCCCCGCCAGCGTCTGCCACAGGAGGTACTCGGTGCGTCCGTCCAGGAGCGTCCCGCGGTACGGCGCCGAGACGCGGCGCAGCTCCTCGACCAGGGCCGACCACTCGTGCGGCACCTCGGACAGCACGCCCAGGCGCGCACGCGTGTCCTCGCTGCGCTTGGTGTCGTGCGTCGACAGCGTCGTCATGCCCAGCGGCGCGGCCGCCTGCGTGCGCGCGGCCCAGGCCGTCAGGTCCGTGGGCGTCGTCGCGAAGCGCACCGGCTCGCCGCCGACCTCGCACAGCGCCACCAGGTGCGTCCAGCGGTAGAACGCGGTGTCCTCGACGCCCTTGGCCATGACCGCGCCGCAGGTCTGCTGGAACCGGACGACGAGCTCGTCACGGCGCGGGTCGCGGGTGCGTCCCGCCGAGCCGGCCTCGCGCCCCAGCAGCAGGTCGAGCAGCACGTCCATCGTCGCCTCGCGCTCGGCGCCCAGGTGCCGCCGCGCACGCCGTGCGGCCGACGTGAGCACCGACACCGAGGTCGACGGCGGGGTCTCGCCCGGCACCACGTAGGCGCGGTAGCGGTCGAACGCCACGAGCAGCTCGACGAGGCACTCCTCGAGCGCCCGCCACGTGTGGTCCCGCAGCCGCAGGTCCTCGTGGCAGATCTCGGCCGCGAGGTTGGTCAGGCGGTGGACCTCGGCGTACAGGGGGCCGTCGACGATCTCGCGCTTGGCGCCCTGCTCGACGTCCTCGAACGCGTCCGACACGTCACCGGTGAGCCGGTGCATGACCGAGCCGAGCGCACCCGCACCCCCCGGGTCCACGAACGTCTGCTGGACGCGCCACAGCGCCTCGTACCCCGTGGTGCCGGCGGTCGCCCAGTCGTCGGGCAGCTCCTCGGTCCCGGCGAGGATCTTCTCGACGACCACCCACGCGCCGTCGGTGGCCTCGCGCAGCCGGGCCAGGTACCCGGCAGGGTCGGCCAGGCCGTCGGGGTGGTCGATGCGCAGGCCGTCGATCACGCCGTCGCGCAGCAGCCGCAGGACCAGGGCGTGCGTCGCGTCGAAGACCTCGGGGTCCTCCACCCGCACCGCGACCAGCGTGCCGACGTCGAAGAACCGGCGGTAGTTGAGCTCCTCGTCGGCCACCTTCCAGTACGCCAGCCGGTAGTGCTGGCGCTCCACGAGCTCGGCCAGCGGGAGCTGCTCGGTGCCCGGGCGGACGGGGAACACGTGGTCGTGGTAGCGCAGGACCGTGCGCGGGCCGACGCCCGGCACGTCCTCCTCGACCAGGCGCAGCTCGTCCCGTGCGAGGACGGCGCCGATCCGGTCACCGAGGACGGGCATGAGCACGGCGCCGTCGCCGGCGGACCAGTCGACGTCGAACCACGCCGCGAACGGGGAGTCCGGGCCCGCGTCGAGCACGGACCACAGCGCGCGGTTGTGCCACACGGGCGTCGGCACCGCCATGTGGTTGGGCACGATGTCGAGCACGAGACCCAGCCCGGCGCCGTGGGCGACCTCGGCCAGGCGCCGCAGGCCCGCCTCCCCGCCCAGGGTGGCCGCGACCTCGTCGTGGTCCACGACGTCGTACCCGTGCGTCGAGCCGGGAGCGGCGGCGAGGACCGGCGACAGGTACACGTGCGTGACCCCGAGGGTCGAGTAGTACGGCACCCGCGCGGCGACGTCGTCGAACGTGAGGTCGCTGCCGAGCTGCACGCGGTACGTCGAGACGGGCACCCGGTGCGGCGCCCGGACCGACCTGCGCTCGGGGACCGCGCGCTCGGCGCCCGGCTCGCTCATGCGCCGGCCCGGGAGGCCTTGGTGGCCTCGCGGGCCGCGGTCGCGGCCGCGCCGCTGCCGGACGCCGAGGGCGCCTCGCCCTCGGGCGGGCGGGTCAGCAGCACCATGGAGCGCGGCGCGAGCGTCACCTTGCCGCGCGAGCGGATCTCGCGCCCCGGTCGCACCTGCGAGTCCGTGTCGAGCACCGCGGTCCAGGCCGCGCCGTACTCCGCGCCGGGCATCTGGAACTGCTTCTTCTCCCAGTGCCCGTTGAACAGGAGCAGGAACGAGTCGTCGACGACGTCCTGGCCGCGCATGTCCGGCTCGTCGATCGCGTCGCCGTTGAGGAACACCATGACCGCGAACGCGTGGTCCGACGACCACGCCTCGTCGGACATGTGGCCACCGGTCGGGGTCATCCAGGCGATGTCGCGCAGGTCGGACTCGCCGCCGTGCTCCGCGGCGCCGGCGAAGAACCGGCGCTGGCGGAACACCGGGTGGTCGCGGCGCAGGTGGATCACGCGGCGGGTGAACTCCAGCAGCGACTGCCGGTCCTCGTCGAGGTCCCAGTCGACCCAGGTGATCTCGTCGTCCTGGCAGTAGCCGTTGTTGTTCCCGCCCTGCGTGCGGCCGAGCTCGTCACCGTGCGCGAGCATCGGCACGCCCTGGGACAGCAGCAGGGTCGCGAGGAAGTTGCGCTGCTGGCGGGCGCGCAGCTGCAGGATCTCGGGGTCGTCGGTCGGACCCTCCACGCCGCAGTTCCACGAGCGGTTGTGGCTCTCGCCGTCGCGGTTGTCCTCGCCGTTGGCCTCGTTGTGCTTGTCGTTGTACGACACCAGGTCGCGCAGGGTGAACCCGTCGTGCGCGGTGACGAAGTTGATGCTGGCGATCGGCCGGCGGCCGGTGTGCTCGTAGAGGTCGGACGATCCCGTCAGGCGGCTCGCGAACTCCCCGAGGGTCGAGGGCTCGCCGCGCCAGAAGTCGCGCACCGTGTCGCGGTACTTGCCGTTCCACTCGGTCCACAGGGGAGGGAAGCCGCCGACCTGGTAGCCGCCCTCGCCGAGGTCCCACGGCTCCGCGATGAGCTTGACCTGGGAGATCACCGGGTCCTGGTGCACGAGGTCGAAGAAGGCCGACAGCCGGTCGACCTCGTGGAACTGCCGGGCGAGGGTGGCGGCCAGGTCGAAGCGGAACCCGTCGACGTGCATCTCGGTCACCCAGTAGCGCAGCGAGTCCATGATCAGCTGCAGGACCGCCGGCGAGCGCATGAGCAGGGAGTTGCCCGTGCCGGTGGTGTCGAAGTAGTGCGACGGGTCGTCGTCGACCAGTCGGTAGTAGCTGGCGTTGTCGATGCCCCGGAAGCTCAGGGTCGGGCCCATGTGGTTGCCCTCGGCGGTGTGGTTGTAGACCACGTCGAGGATGACCTCGATGTTCGCGGCGTGCAGCGCCTTGACCATCGACTTGAACTCCTGCACCTGCTGACCGGTGCCCGCCATGGAGGCGTAGCCGTTGTGCGGCGCGAAGAACCCGATCGTGTTGTAGCCCCAGTAGTTCGACAGACCGCGCTCCTGCAGCGACGGGTCGTTGACGAACTGGTGCACGGGCATGAGCTCGATCGCGGTGACGCCCAGGGTCGACAGGTGCTCGACGACCGCGGGGTGCCCGAGGGCGGCGTAGGAGCCGCGCAGCTCCTCCGGCACGGCTGGGTGCAGCCGCGTCAGGCCCTTGACGTGGGCCTCGTAGATGACCGACTCGTGGTACTCGTGCTCCGGCGGGCGGTCGTGGCCCCAGTCGAAGAAGGGGTTGATGACGACCGACGTCATCGTGTGCCCGGCGGAGTCCGACTCGTTGCGGGTGTCGGTGTCCCCGAACGTGTAGGAGTAGAGGGACGCGTCGCCGTCGATCTGCCCGTCGATCGCCTTCGCGTACGGGTCGAGCAGCAGCTTCGAGGGGTCGCACCGGTGACCCGACGCGGGGTCGTACGGCCCGTGCACCCGGTAGCCGTACCGCTGGCCGGGGGCGATCGCGGGCAGGTAGCCGTGCCACACGAAGGCGTCGACCTCGGGCAGGTCGACGCGGGTCTCCGTCCCGTCGTCGTCGATGAGGCACAGCTCGACGCGCTCGGCGACGCCGGAGAACAACGCGAAGTTGGTCCCCGTGCCGTCGTAGGTGGCGCCGAGGGGGTAGGGGCGTCCGGGCCAGATGTGCATGGGCTCAGCGTGCCAGCCAGCCGGGATCTCGGCGCCTCGAGCGGGTGTGCCCGGCGTCACGTCCGGCCCCGCGGGTGCCTCGACGGGGTCAGCCGATCGACACCAGGTCGCGGACGTCGTCGTCGGGCAGGACGTCGGCGACGGCCGAGACGACGATCTCGCGCAGGTCCGCGGTGCCGCGGTGGACCGACAGGAACGCGGTGTCGGACGCGTCGCGGCCGGTGGCGATCCGCACGAGGGTCGACCGCGGCGCGAGCGTCGTCGCGTCCACCACCCGCCACCGCCCGTCCACCCAGGCCTCGGCGACCGCGTGGAAGTCCATGGGGTCCAGCCCGGGGGCGTAGACGGCGACCACGCGTGCGGGGACGTCGAGCGCGCGCAGCAGCGCGACGACGAGGTGCGCGTAGTCGCGGCACACGCCCTGGCGCGCCAGCAGCGTGCGGACGGCGCCGTCGGTGGGCAGGCTCGCGCCGGGGACGTACGCCAGTCGCGTGCCGACCCACGAGCTGACCGCCGCGAGCAGGTCGACGCCCGCCAGCCCGCGGAACTCCGCGCGGGCGGTCGGCGCCAGCACGTCGGACTCGCAGTAGCGGCTCGGCCGCAGGTACACCAGCTCGTCCGACGCGGCGCCCGGCTCCTGCTCGACGCGGCCGGACACGGTGGCGCGGTAGTCGACGGTCAGCGGCCCGGGGTCCACGTCGAGCACGTGCAGCCGGGTCCCGTGCGGGTCGACCACCTCGCGCGCCTGCACGGGGCGCCCGGCCGAGGTCACGGTCAGCAGCTCGCTCGGGTCGTGCACGGCCGCGACCGCGACCTCGAGCACGAGGCGGGCGGGCGAGGTGACCTCGAGGGACAGGTGGGCGGTCATGTCGCGCTTCACGTGCGTCATGCTGGCAGAGCGCGCCCGCGCCCGCGCGGGCGCGGAGTCGCGCACCCGGGTGCTCGAAGCGTTTAGGGCCCGGCGTCCCTTCGGACTCCCGGGCCGGGTCGGCTACCGTGTCAGCACCTTCGCCAGTGTGGGCGAGGACGTCGGAGAGCAGAGCGAGGCCCGTCATGACCGCAACGCCCGAGCAGGGGGACACGCTCGTCACCGTCATCGTGCCGACGTTCAACGAGGCCCCGAACGTCGCCGAGCTGGTGCGGCGCGTCGGCGAGGCGACCCGTGGCCTGCGGGCGGCCCTGCTGTTCGTCGACGACTCGTCGGACGACACCGCCGACGTCGTGCGGGCGGTCGCCCCCACCGCCGAGCTCCCCGTCCGGGTGATCCACCGGGACGCCCCGGTGGGCGGCCTCGGTGGTGCGGTGCTCGAGGGCGTGCGCGCGACCACGTCGCCCTACTTCCTCGTCATGGACGGCGACCTGCAGCACCCGCCGGAGCTGATCGGCAGCCTCGTCGCGCGGGTGCAGGAGCCCGACGTCGACGTCGCGGTCGCGTCGCGCTACATCGGGGACGGGTCGAGCGCCGGGCTGTCGGGCGTGGTCCGTCAGGCGGTCTCGTCGACCTCGACCGCCGTGACGCGCGCGATGTTCCCCGTGCGGCTGCGGGACTGCTCCGACCCGATGACGGGGTTCTTCGCGGTCCGCCGGTCCGCCGTGGACCTCGAGGCGCTGCGCCCGCGCGGCTTCAAGATCCTCCTCGAGATCCTCGCCCGGCACCCGATGAGGGTCGTCGAGGTGCCGTTCGTGTTCGGCTCGCGCTTCGCCGGGGAGTCGAAGGCGAACCTCGCCCAGGGCGTCCACTTCATGTGGCAGCTCGCGGGTCTGCGCTTCGGTCGCATGTCCCGGTTCGCGATCATCGGCGGGATGGGTGCCGTCGCCAACGTCGCGATCGTCGCGCTGCTGACCTGGCTGGGCGCGCCGTGGCTGCTCGCGGCGCTCGTCGCCGCGGAGCTGACGATCGTCGGCAACTTCCTCCTCCAGGAGCGCTTCGTCTTCCGGGACCTGCGCCACGAGGGCAAGGGGGTCTGGGCCAGGTTCGGGCAGTCGTTCACGTTCAACAACGTCGAGACGCTGATCCGGATGCCCGTCATGGCGCTGCTCGTGGAGACCATGCACGTGGCCGCCGTGCTCGCCACCGCCATCACCCTGGTCGTCGCGTTCGTCGTGCGGTTCACGTTCCACTCGCGCGTGGTGTACCGGCCGCGCGAGTCGAGCCGGCGTGAGCGCATGGTCGAGCGCGAGGCCGCGCAGGCCGGTCCGCCGCCGGCCCCGCGTACCGAGAGCGTCTGACGGCGGCGTCCCGGCGTGCGCGGCGCACCCGCGCACCGCAGGATCGAGGGACGCCGACCCAGGAGGACGCCATGGCGCAGCAGCCCGACCCCCGCGTCGACCTCACGCTCGTCCGCACGTACATCAACGACCACATCACCGGTGCCAGCGCGGTCGCCGCGCGCGTCGAGCGCATGAGCCGCAACCTCGACGAGGGCGAGGACGCGGCCGCGCTCGCGCTGCTCGCGCGCCAGCTCCGCGAGGAGCGCGGGATCCACGAGGCCACGGCACGCGACCTGGGGTTCTCCCTGTCGCGGTGGAAGCACGTCGCCGCGGCGCTGGCCGAGCGGGTGGCCCGGCTCAAGCCCAACGGCCGGGCCTGGAGCAGGTCCCCGCTGTCCGTCGTGCTCGAGCTGGAGATCCTGCGGTCCGGGCTGGAGGGCAAGCGGCTCGGCTGGATGACGTTGCGCGAGCACGCCGACGCGCTCGGGCTGGACGGGGACCGCCTGGACGCGCTGGTGGAACGGTCACGCGAGCAGGCCGACGTGGTCGAGGAGATCTCGGCGCGGCGACGGGCCGGTGCCTTCGACGCCCCGCGGGCGCACGACGCCTCCGCCACGCCGCCGCCCGGCGACGTCTAGGCTGCGGGCACGGAGGTGGCGGTGGACGCGATGCAGGACTGGACCGGGCAGGTCGCCCCGGCACTGGGGGTCGACCCGGCGCTGGTCACGGCCACCCAGGACGCCGTCCTGGACATGGTGCGCGACGTGGCGCACGGTGTCGTGCGGCCGGCCGCACCGCTGACCGCGTACGTCGTGGGTCTGGCGGCGGGCCGCGCGGGCGCGCACGGCGAGGACGTCGCGGCTGCGGTCGCCGCCGCGCTCGCCGAGGTCGACGCGCTGCTCAGCGCCCGGCGTCCGGCGACCGGCTGACGCCCTCGACGACCCGGCGCGCGGCGGCGAGGTCGTCGGCGTCGTCGACGTCGAGCGCGGTCGCGGCGCCCACGTCCACGAGGACCGTGCGCAGGCCGTCGGCCAGGAGCCGCGCCGGGCGGTCGCGGACCTCGCCCGTCAGCCGGTGGCCCAGCGCGGTGAGCCGGTAGGCGGCCAGGAGCGGTTGCGCGCGCCCGTCGGGACCGCGCGCGAGCGCGGCGTCGGCCGCCGGCGCCTCCTCGAGCGCGGAGAGCAGCGGGGCGACGGCCGCCGCGGCGAACGGCTGGTCCCCGGCCAGCACGACGACGACCTCGGTGCCGGGGTGCGCGCGCGTCCCGGCCGCCACGCCCGCGGCCGCGCCCGCGAACGGACCCGAGCCGGCAGGCTCCTCGCGGGTCCACAGCACGGCGGGCACCACGTCCTGCCGTGGCCCCACCACGACGACCGGCCAGGGCCGCAACCCGTCCACGAGCCGCTGGAGCACGGACCGGCCCCCGACGTCGATCGCGGTCTTGTCCACGCCGCCGAGGCGGCGGGCCGTGCCACCGGTCAGGACGACGACGAGCGCGGGGACGGGAGCCACGACGGCCACGCTACGACCTGCGTGACGACCTGCGAGCCGCCCGGCGTGCTCAGGCGAGTCCCGCGACGACCTGCTCGACGTAGGGGGTCGACGGTGCGGCGACCACGCCCGCGGGGGTGCCGCGCTGCACCTCGGCCCCGTCCTGCAGGACCAGGAGCACGTCCGCGAGGTCGAGGGCGTCGCGCAGGTCGTGCGTGACGACGACCGCGGGGATCCCGCGCGCGACGGCGCGGCGCACGACGGCGCGCACCGGGGGGCGGGTGGCGGCGTCGAGCGCCCCGAACGGCTCGTCCAGCAGCAACGCGCGCGGCCGGGCGGCCACGGCGCGCGCGACGACCACGCGCTGCGCCTGGCCGCCGGAGAGGCGGTCGGCCCGCGTCCGGGCGTGGCCCGCCAGGCCGACGTCCGTGAGGAGCGCGTCCGCGGCGGACCGCGCGGCGGCGGCCGCGACCCCCTGCGCCCGTGGCCCGAACGCCACGTTCTCCCGTGCCGAGAGGTGACCGAACAGCAGCCCGTCCTGCAGCGCGACCCCGAGGCCGCGCTCGTGGGGCGGCAGGTGCCGCCCCGTGGCCGCGTCGGCCAGGTCCTCGCCGCCGAGGCGGACGTGGCCGGCCGTCAGGGGGACCAGGCCCGCGATCACCTCGAGGAGTGTGGACTTGCCGCTGCCGTTGGGCCCCATGACGGCGAGGACGGACCCGGGCGGCACCCGGAGCGCGACGTCCAGCCGGAACCCGCCGCGCGCCACGCGGACGTGCGCCTCGAGCGTCATGCGCGCACCCGCGTGGTGCGTGCCGCGTGCGCCGCCGGCAGGCCGCCGAGCCACCGGCCGCGCAGCGCGACGAGCACGGCGACCGAGAGCAGGAGCAGCAGCACGGACATCGCGACGGCCTGCTCGGGGGCCGTGTCCAGGGCGAGGTAGACGGCCAGCGGCATCGTGCGCGTCGTGCCGGGGAAGCTGCCGGCGAACGTCACCGTGGCGCCGAACTCCCCGAGCGCGCGCGTGAAGCACAGGGCGGCACCGGCCGCCACGCCGGGGGCGACGCTCGGCAGCGTCACGCGGCGCAGCACGTAGGCGGGCGAGGCGCCGAGGGTCTGCGCGGCCAGCGCCCGGCGCCGGTCGGCACCCCGGAGCGCACCCTCGACCGCGAGGACGAGGAACGGCAGCGACACGAAGAGCTGCGCGAGCACCACCGCGGCCGACGTGAAGGGCACGGTCACGCCGAACCAGGTGTCGAGGGAGCGACCCAGCAGGCCGCGGCGGCCCAGCAGGAGCAGCAGGGCGACGCCGCCGACCACCGGCGGCAGGACGAGTGGGACCGTGACGAGCGACCGCAGCAGCCACGCGCCGCGCAGGTCGTCGTGCGCGAGGACCCAGGCGAGCGGCACACCGAGGACGAGCGCGACGAGGGTGGTGCAGGCGGCGGTGAGCAGCGACAGGCGCAGCGCCTGCAGCACCGCGGGGTCGGCGACGAGCGCGGGCAGGTCCGACCACGGGGTCGCGAGCAGCAGGGCGACGAGCGGCAGGACCAGCACGCCGGTCCCGACGACCGCCAGGACGACGAGCACGCCGCCACCCGGCGACCTCAGGAGCCGTGGCGGGCTCACGGCAGCCCGAACCCGGCGTCGGCCAGCACCCGGCGCCCGGCGGGCCCGAGCAGTGCCGCCACGACGACGGCAGCCGCCTCGGGTCGGGGTGCCGTGGGCGAGGCGAGCGCGAGGTGCTCCGTCACCACCTGCACGGCCTCCGGCAGCTCGATGCCCTCGACGGCGTCCGCCCCGGCGACCACGTCGGTGCGGTACACCAGCCCGGCGTCCGCCTCGTCGAGCCGCAGGCGCGCCAGGACGCCGCGCACGTCCCGCTCGTAGGTGTCGGGGGCCGGGGTGACCCCCGCCCGGGCCAGGACCTGGACCGCGAGGTCCCCGCACGGCACCTCGGGCGCGCACAGCGCGACGGTCAGTCCCGGGTCCGCGAGGTCGGCCAGCGACGTCACGCCCCCCGGGTTGCCCGCGGGGACGGCGAGCTGCAGACCGTTGGTGGCTACGACGACCGGTGAGCCCCCGACGGCGTCCGTCGCCAGCCCCATCGTCTCGGCGCTCGACGTGACGAGCACGTCGGCCGGGGCGCCGGCGGCGACCTGGGCGGCCAGGGTGGAGCTGGCGCCGAAGGCCGTCCGGACGGTCAGGCCCGGGTGCGCGCGCTCGACCTGCCCGGCGATCTCACCGACCACGTCGGTCAGGGAGGCGGCCGCCAGGACCACGACGGTGCCGTCGAGCCCGGCGCCCACCTCGCCCCCCGGGTGCGGGGCGGGCGACGGTGCCGCCGCGCACCCGGCCAGCGCGGTGACCAGGACGAGCCCGAGAGCCGCCACGCGGCGTCCTGGTCGGCTCATCGGTCCGCGGTGTGCTCGACGGCGACGTCGGTCGCCTTGACGGACGCGACCGCCACCACGCCGGGCTCGAGGCCCAGCTCGTCGGCGGACTCGCGGCTGATGAGGGAGACCACCCGGTACGGCCCGGCCTGGATCTCCACCTGGGCCATGACCGTGTCGCGGACCACCCGCGTGACGATGCCCCGCAGCCGGTTGCGGGTGGACCGGTGGCTGCTGCCGGGCTCGGGCTCCGTGCCCAGCGACTGCGCGAGCGCGGCGAGGGCCACGCCGTCCACCTCGTGGGGGCCGCCGGCGGGGCGCGTCGAGGCCAGGCGGCCGGAGTCGATCCAGCGGCGCACGGTGTCGTCGCTGACCCCGAGGAGCGTCGCGGCCTCGGTCACGCGGTAGGTGGGCACGGGGCGAGCCTAGACCTCGCGCCGCGGATGCGGCGGCGCGCGCCCTATCGCGCCGCAGGTGCGGTCCGCGGGCGGTCTCGCTCGAGAGGGAGCCCGCACCCGGCGGCACCCGCGGGCGCCCTAGGCTGGCCGCGTGACCGCCGACGACTCGCGCCTGCGCCCGCCCGCCCGTCGCGTCGTGCTCGCACGGGTCACGGCCGACGCGCTCGACGTGGACGAGCTCGCGCGCGCGGTCGGGGACGCCGCCGCCGGGGCGGTCGTGACCTTCGCCGGCGTGGTCCGCGACCACGACCGGGGGCGCGGCGTCACCGCGCTGGAGTACGTCGCGCACCCGGACGCCGAGGACGTCGTGCGGCGCGTCGTGGCCGACGTCGCCGCCCGCAGCGACGTGGACGCCGTCGCGTGCGCGCACCGGGTGGGTGTGCTCGCCGTGGGGGAGTGCGCCCTCGCCGTCGCCGTGTCGGCGGCCCACCGCCGGGAGGCGTTCGCGGCCGCGGCGATGCTCGTCGACGAGATCAAGACGCACCTGCCGGTGTGGAAGCGTCAGGACCTGGCGGCCGGCGGGCACGAGTGGGTCGGCAGCGCCTGAGCTCAGCCGCCGGCGAAGGGCGGGAGCACGTCCACCCGCGTCGGCGCTCCCACGGGGGCGTCGCGGTCCCGGTGCAGCACCCCGTCGACGAGCAGCGCGCACCGCGCCGCGACGTCGCGCAGCGCCGGCCCGTGCCGCTCGGCCAGCAGGTCCAGCAGGCCACCGACGGTCGTGCCCGCCGGCAGCAGCACCTGCTCGGCCCCGCGGCCGGCCGCCTCGGCGGCCGCGGCGAAGTACCGCACCTCCACCGGTGTCGTCATCGCCGTCATCCCCCGATCGCGCTCATCGTCCGGGCCGGCTGCAGGAAGGTCGGGTCGTCGATGCCGTGCCCGGCCGCCTTGCCCCGCATCGCGGCACGCCACGCGTCGGCGATCGCCGCGTCGTCCGCCCCCGCGCGCAGCAGGCCGCGCAGGTCGTCCTCGTGGCGCGCGAACAGGCAGCTGCGGACCTGACCGTCGGCCGTGAGCCGCGTCCGGTCGCAGGCGCCGCAGAACGGTCGCGTCACCGAGCCGATCACGCCGACGGTCGCACCGGGGTGCCCGCGCACGTGCCACGTCTCGGCCGGGGCCCCGCCGCGCGCGCCGTCCGGCTCGGCCTCCAGGTCGAAGGCGGCCGCCAGTGCGTCGAGGATCTCCCGGGCCGTGACCAGGTCGTCGCGCTGCCACGACCCGTGCGGGCCCAGCGGCATCTGCTCGATGAAGCGCAGGTGGTACCCGTGCTCGAGCGCCCACGTGAGCAGGGGCACGGCCTCGTCCTCGTTGACGCCCCGGACCAGCACGGCGTTGACCTTCACCGGCCCCAGCCCGGCGGCCGCGGCCGCCGCGAGCCCCGCGAGCACGTCCCCGTGGCGGTCCCGGCGCGTGATCCGGGCGAACCGCACCGGGTCCAGGGAGTCGAGGGACACGTTGACACGGTCGAGCCCGGCGTCCGCCAGCGACCGCGCACGCTTGTCGAGCCCCAGCCCGTTGGTCGTCAGGGCCGTCCGCACGGGGACGCCGTCGGCCGTGCGCAGCGCCGCCGCGGCAGCCACGATGCCCTCCAGCCCCCGCCGCAGCAGCGGCTCGCCGCCCGTGAACCTGACCTCCCGGATGCCGAGCAGCTCCACGCCGACGCGCACCAGCCGCACGACCTCCGCGTCGGTGAGCACCGTCTCGTCCGGGGCCCACGGCAGACCCTCGGCCGGCATGCAGTACGTGCAGCGCAGGTTGCAGCGGTCGGTCAGGGACACCCGCAGGTCGGTCGCCACCCGGCCGTACCGGTCGACCAGACCCCCCTCGCGCGGCGCCGCGGCGCCGGCGGCGCTCACGGCTCGCATCCCGCGATGATACGGACACCCGTCGACGCGGCGGCGGACGTCCCGCGGCCGGACGGTCCGCCGCGACGGCGGCAGTAGGTTGGGCGCATGGTCGACGCACCCGCCGGAGCCGCCCTGCCGGCGCGCAGCGTCCGCTCGCTCGACGAGCACGCCGCCGCGGTGCTCGCGCTCGCGGGCCCGCTGCCGGCCGTGACGCTCCCGCTCGCGGCGGCCCGGGGGAGCGTGCTGGCCGCCGACGTGGCCGGCGCGGTGGACCTGCCCCCGTGGGACAGCTCGGCGATGGACGGGTACGCCGTGCGGGCGGCCGACCTGCGCCCGGGCGCGGTGCTCGACGTGGTCGACGACGTTCCCGCCGGTGACACCCGCAGCGTGCGGCTGCCGCCCGGTGCCGCGGCCCGCCTCATGACCGGTGCACCGGTGCCGGACGGGGCCGACGCCGTGCTCCCCGTCGAGCTCACCGACGGCGGCACCGCGCGGGTCCGCGTCGAGGACGTCGTTGCCGCGGGTGCGCACGTGCGGCGCCGCGGCGAGGACGTGCGCGCCGGGCAGGTCGTGCTGCGGGCGGGCGACGTGCTCGGTGCGGGGGCAATCGGCCTGCTGGCCGCGACCGGGCACGCCCGCGTCGAGGTGCACCGCCGACCCCGCGTCGCCGTGCTGTCCACGGGCTCCGAGCTCGTCGCCCCGGGCGAGCCGTTGCAGCACGGGCAGATCCACGAGTCCAACGGACCGCAGCTGGCGGCCGCCGCAGCCGCCGCCGGCGCCGAGGTCGTGGCCGTCGCGGTGGTGCACGACGACGTGGCCGTCGTCCGGGAGGCGCTGGCCGGCCTGGCTGCGCGTGCCGACGTCGTCGTCACGACCGGGGGCGTGTCCGTCGGCGCGTACGACGTGGTCCGGGACGCGCTGCTCGCCGGCGGCGACGCGCAGCTCGTGCACGTGCGCATGCAGCCCGGCAAGCCGCAGGCGGTCGGGATCCTCCCGGACGGCACACCGGTGCTGGCCCTGCCGGGCAACCCCGTGAGCTCGTTCGTGTCGTTCGAGGTCTTCGTCCGACCGCTGCTGCGGCGCATGCTCGGCGCGCGCCAGGTGCACCGGCGCACCCTCACCGCGTCGCTCGCCACGGAGGTGCGCTCGCCGGCGGGCCGGCGCCAGCTGCTGCGCGCGTCCCTCGGCTGGACCACCGGGACGCCCGTCGCGACGCCCGTCGGCGGGCCCGGCTCGCACCTGCTCGGCGCGCTCGCGCGCGCCGACGCCCTCGTCGACGTCCCGGAGGACGTCACGCACCTGGCGGCGGGAGCACCCGTGGCCGTCATCGACCTCAGGGAGCACGACGCGTGACCGAGCACGACCGACTGACCCACGTCGACGCCCACGGCGCCGCCCGCATGGTCGACGTCGCCGAGAAGGACGTCACGGTCCGCAGCGCGCGCGCCACGGGACGCCTCGTCACCACGGCGCAGGTCGTCGCGCTGCTGCGCGGCGAGGGCGTCCCGAAGGGCGACGCGCTCGCGGTCGCGCGCATCGCGGGGATCCAGGCCGCCAAGCGCACCCCGGACCTCGTGCCGCTGTGCCACCCCATCGCGATCCACGGGGTGAGCGTCGACCTCGAGGTCGTCGACGACGGCGTCACGATCGACGCACGCGTGCGCACCGCCGACCGCACGGGCGTCGAGATGGAGGCACTGACCTGCGTCGCGGCCGCCGGCCTGACGCTCGTCGACATGGTCAAGGCCGTCGACCGGGGTGCGCACCTCACCGACCTGCGGGTCGAGGAGAAGACCGGCGGGCGCAGCGGGACGTGGACGCGTGACTGACGCGGCCACCGCACCGCTCGCGGTCGTCGTGACCGCGTCGGACCGCGCCGCGACCGGGACGTACGACGACCGCTCGGGACCGCTGCTCGTGGAGGGCCTGCGGGCGCTCGGCCTGCGGGTCGACGACGCGGTCGTCGTCCCCGACGGGGCGCCGGTGGAACGCGAGCTGCGCCGCGCGGTGGACGCCGGCGCGGCGCTCGTCGTCACGACCGGTGGCACGGGGCTCGGGCCGCGCGACCTCACGCCCGAGGCGACGCTCGCGGTGGTGGACCGCCCGGTCCCGGGGATCGCCGAGGCGCTGCGTGCCGACGCGGTGCGTCGTGGCGTGCCGGCGGGTGTGCTGTCACGCGGCGTGGCCGGCGTGGCCGGTCGCACGCTCGTCGTCAACGTCGCGGGCTCGACCGGCGCCGCGCGTGACGCGATCGAGGTGCTGAGCGCGGTGCTGCCGCACGCGTTGTCCCAGCTGGCGGGCGGCGACCACCCGGGCTGAGCCGGGCCGGTCACGCGCCCCGCACCGCGGCGTCGGGGGTGGCGGTGGCGCGGTCCTGCGCCGCGAGCCGCCACGCGGCGACGCCGCCGGGCAGGTGACGGACGTCGCGGACGCCCGCCGCGCGGGCCAGCGCCGCGGCGTGCGCGGCCCGCGCTCCGAGGCGGCAGACCAGCACGAGCGGGCGGTCCGGGTCGAGGGACGCGAGCATCTGCTCGGTGACGAACTGCGCGAGCGGCACCGCGCGCACGCCCGGCAGCGGGTGGGCGCTCGCCTCCGGCGCGTCGCGCAGGTCGACGACGTCGACGGCACCGGCCGCATGGGCCGCGACCAGCGTCGCGAGGTCGTCCGCACCTGCCGCGCTCCCGGGCCCCGCGCCGCGGTCGGGGGCGGTGCCGGCACGGGGTACCGCCCGGTCGGTCCGTCCCTGCGCACGCCGGACCGGCACCTCCTGCCACGTCCCGGCGAACGCGTCGTGCACCGCGACCCGACCCAGCAGCGTGCGCCCGGAGCCGCAGAGCAGCTTGACGACCTCGATCGCCATCGCCGCGCCCGCCGCGGCGCAGACCGCCCCCAGGACGCCGTCCACCGCGCACGAGGGCACCGTCCCCTCGGACGGTGGGCCGCCGAAGACGTCGCGCAGCCCCACGCCCTCACCCACGGGCGGGCGGGACCAGAACGTGCTCACCTGCGCGTGCCCCCGCTGCAGGGAGCCCCAGACCCAGGGGCGCCCCAGCTCCGCGCAGACGTCGTCGACGAGGTAGCGGGTCGGGAAGTTGTCGGTGCCGTCGACCACCACGTCGTACGCGCCCAGGAGCCCGCCCGCGTTTCCCGGACCCAGGCGCACCGCGTGCGGCACGACCTCGAGGTGCGGGTCGAGCCCGCGCACCGCGTCCGCGGCGGAGTCGACCTTGCGGCGCCCGACGTCCGCGGTGCCGTGCACGACCTGGCGCTGCAGGTTGGAGACCTCCACGACGTCGTCGTCGACAATCCCCAGGGTGCCGACGCCGGCCGCCGCCAGGTACAGCAGGACCGGTGACCCCAGCCCGCCCGCGCCGAGCACGAGCACGCGGGACGCGAGCAGCCGACGCTGGCCGACCTCGCCGATCTCGTCGAGGGCGAGGTGCCGCGCGTACCGGGCCACCTGGTCCGGCGTGAGCGGCGGCCCGGGTGCGACCAGCGGCGGCAGCGCGCTGCTCATCCGTGCGGCCGCGTCGCGACGCCCGTCACCGTGGTGAGCAGCACGACGCTGTCCTCGAGCGCCACCACCGCGTGCCGCTCGTGCGTCAGCGTCCACAGCTCGCCGCCGCGCACCTCCTGCTGCACGTCCTCGCCGGCCTCCACCCGCACGTGGCCGCTCAGGGCCTGCAGGCTCGCGGCGGGCGGTGAGGAGTGCTCACCCAGGCGGGCACCCGCGACGAGCGCGAGCACGGTCTGGCGCAGCTCGCCGTCGTGCACGACCAGCTGCGCGCTGCGCCCGTGCGGGTCGGTACGGGCGGCGTCGAGGAGCTCGGTGGCCAGGGCGTGGAGGTCGGGCATGGGTCGATCCTCGCAGGCGCCGGTGTCGGCCGGGTTGCGGGCGCCTCACGGGTCCGCGGCCGCGAACCCGTGTCCGCAGTTCTCACACGTGCGGCCCGGTGCGTGTGCGCGGAACGTTCGCGCCCGGTCACGTCCGCGTGCGACCGGGCGAAACACGGCGCACCTAGCGTCACATCCCGACGCCGGCACCACGCCGCCTCGACCACCGGGCCGCTGCCCGGCCCCGACGCCCCACCCGCGCCGCGCGCGGCCCGACGCCCGGAGGCTCCACGTGACCCAGACACCGACGACTCCCGCACCCCCCGAGGACGCACCGGCCCTGCCCACCGCGACCACCGCGCACGGACCCGGGACGGTCGTCCTGACCTCGCCCGGCGTGACGCCCGAGCTCGTCCGGCACCGCGGACGCTGGCTCCACGGCTGGAACCCCGAGGCCGCCGACCAGTGGCAGGACGTCGGTCGCGCGGTCGCCCGCCGCAACCTGGTGCTGTCGATCTTCGCCGAGTTCCTCGGGTTCGCCGTGTGGGCGCTGTGGAGCATCGTCGTCCCGCAGCTGCCCGACGCGGGCTTCGCGCTCACCCCCGACCAGATGTTCTGGCTGATCGCCGTCCCCTCGCTCGTCGGCGCGACCCTGCGGATCCCGTACACGTTCGCCGTGCCGATCTTCGGCGGCCGCAACTGGACCATCGTGTCCGCGCTGCTGCTGCTCGTGCCCGCCGGTGCGCTCGCCTGGGCGGTCCAGCGGCCGGACCTGTCGTTCACGGTCCTGCTGGTCGTGGCCGCGCTCGCGGGCGTCGGTGGCGGCAACTTCGCCTCCTCCATGGCCAACATCTCGTTCTTCTACCCCGAGCGGGAGAAGGGCCGGGCCCTGGGGCTCAACGCCGCGGGCGGCAACATCGGCACGGCCGCCGTCCAGCTGGCCGTCCCGCTGGTGATCGTCATCGGCGCCGGCGTGCACCTCGAGCGGGCGGGCCTGATGTTCGTGCCGCTCGCGGTGGTCGCCGCGGTGCTCGCCTGGCGCTACATGGACAACGTCAAGGACGCCGCGACCGACCCGCGGGCGTACGGCTCCGCGGCGCGGCAGAAGCACACGTGGATCATCTCGTTCATCTACATCGGCACGTTCGGCTCGTTCATCGGCTTCTCCGGGGCGTTCCCCACGCTGCTGCGCAACGAGTTCCCGGCCATGACGCTGTCGATCGCGTTCCTCGGTGCGCTCGTCGGCTCGATCGCTCGGCCCGCCGGCGGGATCCTCGCCGACAGGTTCGGCGGAGCACGCGTCACGGTGGCGGCGTTCGCGGTCATGGCCGCCGGGACGGTCTCGGCGATCCTCTCGCTGCGGTCCGGGTCGTTCGGACTGTTCTTCGGCTCGTTCCTCCTGCTGTTCCTGGCGACGGGCGCCGGCAACGGCTCGGTGTACCGCATGATCCCGGCGGTGTTCCGCCACGGTGCCGGGGACGCGACGGACCGGGCACGGCGCGCCAAGGTCGCGGCCGGGTGCATCGGCATCGCCGGTGCCGTCGGCGCGATCGGCGGGTTCCTCATCCCGCGCGGCTTCGCGATCTCGACCACGCAGACCGGAGGGATCGAGGCCGCGCTGTGGGTCATCGTCGGGATGTACGCCGTCATGGCCGCGACCACGTGGCTCGTGTACGGCCGGCGCACCTCGGCGTTCGGCGACGCCCTCATCTGATGACGCTCACGACGACCGCGCAGCACGAGCGCACGGCCGCGACCCAGGTCGCGACCGTGTGCTCGTACTGCGGCGTGGGCTGCGGCATCGTCCTCGACGTCGGCGACGACGGCACCGTGCAGCGCGCCAGCGGCGACCGGTCGCACCCGGCGAACGCGGGCCGCCTGTGCACCAAGGGCGCCACGAGCGCGACCATGCTCGCGGCGGGCGGGCGCCTGACCACGGCGCTCGTGCGCACCGAGCGCGGCGCGGCCCCCGTCCCCGCCGACGTGGACGCCGCGATCGCGACGGTCGCGCACCGGCTGCGCGAGATCCTCGACCGTCACGGCCCCGACGCGCTCGCCCTGTACGTCTCCGGGCAGATGAGCATCGAGGCGCAGTACCTGGCCAACAAGCTCGCCAAGGGCTTCTGGCGGACCAACCAGATCGAGTCCAACTCGCGGCTGTGCATGGCCAGCGCCGGCACCGGGTACAAGCTGTCGCTGGGCTCCGACGGTCCGCCCGGGTCGTACGAGGACGTCGACCACGCCGACGTCTTCCTCGTCGTCGGTGCGAACATGGCGGACTGCCACCCGGTGCTGTTCCTGCGGCTCCTCGACCGCGTCAAGGCCGGCGCCAGGCTCATCGTCGTGGACCCGCGCCGCACGGCCACCGCCGACAAGGCGGACCTGTTCCTGCAGGTGCGACCCGGCTCCGACCTCGCGCTGCTCAACGGGCTGCTGCACCTGCTGGTCGAGGCCGGTGCGGTCGACGAGGAGTTCGTCGCCGAGCACACGCAGGGCTGGGACGCCATGCCCGCGTTCCTCGCCGACTACCCGCCCGACGTCGTCGAGCGGCTGACGGGCGTCCCCGCGGCGGACCTGCGCGCCGCGGCCGCGCTGATCGCCGGCGCCGGCAGCTGGGTGTCGTGCTGGACGATGGGCCTCAACCAGTCGACGCACGGCACGTGGAACACCAACGCCCTGATCAACCTGCACCTCGCGACCGGCGCGATCGGGCGGCGGGGGAGCGGACCGTTCTCCCTCACGGGCCAGCCCAACGCCATGGGCGGGCGCGAGATGGGGTACATGGGCCCGGGCCTGCCAGGCCAGCGCAGCGTTCTCGACGCCGACGACCGGGCGTTCTGCGAGGACCTGTGGGGCGTCCCGCGCGGCACGATCCGCGCCGACGGCGTCGGCACCGGCACGGTCGACATGTTCCGTCGGATGGCCGACGGCGACATCCGCGCGTGCTGGGTGGTCTGCACCAACCCGGTCGCGTCGGTCGGCAACCGCCGCACCGTGATCGAGGGGCTCGAGCGCGCCGAGCTCGTCGTCACGCAGGACGTCTTCGCCGAGACGGAGACCAACGCGTACGCGGACGTCGTGCTGCCCGCGGCGATGTGGTCGGAGGCCGACGGCGTCATGGTGAACTCCGAGCGGACCATGACCCTCGCGCGGCGGGCGCTGGCCGCACCGGGGCAGGCGCTGCCGGACTGGGAGCTGATCGCCCGCGTCGCGACGGCCATGGGCTACGAGGGCTTCGCGTACGCCTCCGCGCAGGAGGTCTTCGACGAGCTGCGCCAGGCGTCCAACCCGCGCACCGGGTACGACCTGCGCGGCGTCACGTACGACCGGCTGCGGCGCGAGCCCGTCCAGTGGCCCTGCGCGTCGAGCGAGGCCCCCGCCCGCAACCCGCTGCGCTACCTCAACGACGGCGAGCACCAGCCGGTCCTGGTCCACCCCGACGGGGCACGCCCGCGCCTCGCCTTCGCCACACCCACGGGCCGCGCCGTCTTCCACGCCCGCCCGCACGCCGACCCCGCCGAGATGCCCGACGACGACCACCCGTTCTGGTTCACCACGGGGCGCGTGCAGCACCAGTGGCACACCATGACCAAGACGGGCAAGGTGCCGGCCCTCACCAGGCTCGAGCCCGGCCCGTACGTCGAGGTCAACCCTGCCGACGCCGCCCGGCTCGGGCTGGCCGACCGGGCTCCCGTCGAGGTCGCCTCGCGCCGCGGGCGGGCCGTGCTGCCCGTCGTCGTCACCGACCGCGTCCCGGCCGGCACCTGCTTCGCCCCCTTCCACTGGAACGACGTCTTCGGCGAGTACCTCGCCGTCAACGCGGTCACCAACGACGCCGTCGACCCGCTGTCCTTCCAGCCCGAGCTCAAGGCGTGCGCGGTCGCCCTGACGCCCGTGGCCGTCGTGGCACCCGACCCCGACCCCGAGGTCACCCGCCCGGCGGACGGCGGCGTCCCGCTCGACGGTCCGGCGACCATGCGCGCGCTCGCGGCGGCCCTCGGGGTCGACGACGTCGCACCGCCGGCGCTCGGCGACGACGAACGGCGCTACCTCGCGGGTTTCCTCGCCGGCCTCGGCGGCGGCGCGGCCGGGACACCCGTCCTGCCGCCGACCGCGCCGCTGCGCGGCGACCACGCGCTGTGGGTCGACGGCGTCTTGGCCGGGATGTTCTCGCGCGCCCCCGTCGCGCCGGCGTCCGCGACGCCCACCCGCACGGTCACCGTCCTGTGGGCCTCGCAGACGGGCACGGCCGAGGAGCTCGCCGCCACCGTCGCGCGCCGCCTCGCCGACGCGGGCCGCACCCCCCGCGTCACGGCGATGGACGACGTGCTCGACGACCTCCCGCGCCACGGCGACGTCGTCCTGGTGACCAGCACGTTCGGTGACGGCGACGCACCCGACAACGGCACCGCGCTGTGGGAGCTGCTCGCCGACCCGCAGGCGCCCTCGTTCAGCGGCGCACGGTTCGCCGTGCTCGCGCTGGGCGACGCGACGTACGACCGGTTCTGCGGGCACGGCCGCCGTCTCGACCACCGGCTCGCCGAGCTGGGCGGTCACCGGCTGGTCGAGCGGCTCGACCGCGAACCGGGGGACGACGCCGCCGTCGAGCGGTGGGTGACCGGTCTCCTCGAGGCGCTGGCCGGCGGGCCGGGCGCCGACGAGGCCGCGGGCACGACCGCACCGCGCCGCCCGACGACCACCGCACCCGTCGACGCGGCGCCCGCGGCGCCGACCCGGGCGACCCGCGCCACGCCCGGCAGCGCGCGGGTCGTGGGTCGGCGCCGCCTGGGCGGGACGGGGTCGGCCAAGGAGGTGCGCGAGATCCTCCTCGACACCTCGGCGAGCGCGCTGCCGGTGACCTACGCAGCGGGCGACGCGCTCGCGGTCCGCCCGGTGACGCCGCTCGCCCTCGTCGAGGAGTGGCTCGCGGTGACGGGCCTCGACGCGGACGCACCCGTCGTCCTCGACGGCGGGACGCGTCCGCTGCACGACGCCCTGCGGACCGCGCTCGACCTCGGCCGGCCGGCGCCGATGCTGCTGCGGTTCGTCGCGGAGCGCGCCACGGGCACGGCGGGTGCCGACCTGCGGCGCCTGCTGCGCAGCGAGGACCGCCAGGACCTCGCGGCCTGGACGTGGGACCGCGGCGTCGTCGACGTGATCGCCGAGCACCCGCTCGAGGCGAGCGCACAGGAGTGGGTCGACGTGCTGCGCGCGATGCAGCCGCGTGCGTACTCCATCTCCTCGAGCGCGCTGGTCGACCCGCAGCGCGTGCGGCTCACGGTGTCGGTCGTGCGGTACGCGAGCGCCGCCGGCCGGGCACGCGGGGGGACGTGCTCGACGTTCCTCGCCGACGCGGAGGACGGCACCGAGGTGAGCGTGCACGTGCAGCCCAGTGCGCACTTCCACCCGCCCGCCGACGCGGGTGCTCCCACCGTGATGATCGGTCCGGGCACCGGGGTCGCGCCGTTCGTGGGCTTCCTGGCCGAGCGTGAGGCGCGGGGGGACACCGGCGACAACTGGCTCGTGTTCGGCGAGCAGCACGCAGCGACCGACTTCTGGTACCGCGACGAGCTCGAGGGGTGGCGTGCGCGCGGCGTGCTGACGCGCCTGGACACCGCGTTCTCCCGCGACCAGCGCCAGAAGGTCTACGTGCAGGACCGGCTGCGCGAGCACGGACCGGCCCTGTGGTCGTGGCTCGAGCGTGGTGCGCACGTGTACGTGTGCGGCGACGCCGCGCGGATGGCGCCCGACGTGGACGCCGCCCTGCGCGAGGTCGTGGCCCGGCACGGCGCCCTGGACGCGGGCGAGGCCGACGCCTACGTCAAGCGGCTCGTGGCGGAGCGGCGCTACGCGCGCGACGTCTACTGACGCGGTCGCGCGTCCCCGTCGCCCGGGGACGCCCCGTCAGGCGACGACCACGCGCACCGTGTCGTACCCGGCGGCGCCGTCGGGCACGGCCCCGGCCGGCACACCGGTCTGCGGGCCGTCGGGGTCCCACGCGCGCACGGCCAGCAGGTGCTCGCCGGGGGCGGCGCCCCGCCAGGTCCACCGCCACTGCCGCCACGTGTCGATGCCGGCGTCGGCCGCGAGGTCGGCCTCCTGCCAGGGTCCGTCGTCCACGCGGACCTGGACGCGCTCGACGCCCCGGTGCTGCGCCCACGCGGTCCCCGCGACCACGACGTCCCCTGCCCCGACCGTGTCGCCGGGTCGGGGCACCTCGAGGCGGGACTGCGTCTTGACCGGGCCGCGCTCCGACCAGCCCCGGACCGTCCAGTACGCCTCGGCGCGGTCGAACCGGGTCACCTCCAGCTCCGTCACCCACTTGGTCGCCGAGACGTAGCCGTACAGCCCGGGGACGACCATCCGGACGGGGAAGCCGTGCTCGGGCGGCAGGGGCTCGCCGTCCATCGCGATCGCGAGGAGGGCGTCGCGGTCGTCGGTCAGGGCCTCGAGCGGTGTCGAGGCGGTGAACCCGTCGACGCTGCGGGACAGGACCATGTCGGCGTCGGACGTCGGGACGGCGCGGGCCAGGACCTCGCGCACGGGCAGCCCGAGCCACCGCTGGTTGCCGACGAGGTCCCCGCCCACGGGGTTGGACACGCACGCGAGCGTGACCCACGCCTCGACGAGGTCGCTCGCCAGCAGCTCGTCCCAGCCGATCTCGACCTCACGCTCGACGAGACCGTGCACGCGCAGCCGCCAGCCGGCCGGGTCGACCTGCGGCACGACCAGTGCGGTGTCGATGCGGTAGAACTCCGCCACGGGTGTCGCCCACGGCTCGACGCCCGCCACGCCGACCTCGACGTCGGTCGGCGGCGCGGGTGCCGGCCGGGCGGGTGCGGGCAGCCGGAGAGCCGCCCGCACGTTCTGCACGCCGCGCTGACCGGTCGCGACGACGCGCCCGGCGACGGTGGCGACGACACCTGCGCTCGCCACCAGGGCGCTGAGGCGCAGGAACGCGCGGCGGTCGGGACGCCGTCCGGTCGGTGCGGCGTCGTGCTCGGCGTCGACAGGTGCGGCGTCGGGCACGCCGGGGCGTCCCGGGGGCAGCCGCCGCAGCAGCGCCTGCAGCGCCCACAGCCCTGCGGCCGCCCCGACCAGGGACGGCGCCGCAGCCCACGTGCCGGCGTCGGGACGGGTCGTGGCCGCCAGGGCCGCCACGCCGCCGAGCGCCACGACCAGGACCGCGCCGGCGGACCAGCGTCGCCGCGCGAGCACACCCCCGGTGGCGGCCAGGGCCGCCAGGACGAGCGCCTGGCCGACGCCCAGCGCCAGCTTGTCCGCCGTGCCGAACGCCGCGACCGCCAGGTCCTTGAGCCACCCCGGCGTCGCGTCGACGAAGGCGGCACCGACGGCGACCAGGGGATCGCTCGACGGGCCGGTGACGACGGCCACGAGCGCACCGGCGCCGACCGTGAGGGCGCCCGCGGCGACCCCCGCGCACGCGGCGCGCACGTCGTCAGCCCGGGCCGACGGGCGGACCGGGACGTCCGCCACCGCGCGCGTCATGCGCGCCACGGTAGGTCGTGCGACCGCACCCCGCCAGGGGCGGGCTCACACGGGCCCTCGGTCCCGTGAGAGGAGAACGTTCCGGCACCGAAACGGGCGGGCGCCCCTGCCCGAAACCCCCGGTTCGTAGCGTCGTCGACACGTCACACCCCGCGCTCGCCCGCTCGGCGCCCGCACGGACCGCACCGGATCGCACCAGGAGGCCCCATGGACCCCCGTCACCTCGTCGTCGTCGGCGGCGGCATGGTGGCGCAACGCCTCGTCGAGGCGCTGCGCGACCGTGACACCGACGGCACCTGGCGCGTCACGGTCCTCGCCGAGGAGCCGCGCCGTCCCTACGACCGCGTCGCGCTCACGAGCTTCTTCGCCGGGCGCTCGCCCGAGGACCTGGCGCTCGGCGACCCGGCGCTGTGGGACGACCCGCTGGTCACCCTCGTGCGCGGCGACAAGGCCGTGGCGGTCGACCGCGCAGCGCGTGTCGTGCGCGCCGAGTCCGGCCGCACGTTCGCGTACGACCACCTCGTCCTGGCCACGGGGTCGTACGCGTGGGTGCCGCCGATGGAGGGCGCCGACCTCGACGGCGTGTTCGTCTACCGCACGCTCGACGACGTCGCGGCGCTGCGCGGGTACGTCACCACCCTCGCCGAGGAGCGGACCGTGCGCGGTGTCGTCCTCGGCGGCGGTCTGCTCGGGCTCGAGGCCGCCGGGGCGCTCGACGCCCTCGGCGCGCGCCCCACGGTGCTGCAGGTCGACACGCACCTGATGTCGGCGCAGGTCGACCTCGGTGGCGGCGAGGCGCTGCGCCGTCTCGTCAACCGCCTCGGCATCGGGGTCCGGACGCAGTCGATGACCACGCGTGTGCTGCCGCACCGACGCGGCGGCGTCGGACGCGTCGAGCTGGCCGACGGCACCAAGCTGGACGCGGACGTGGTCGTCGTGGCCGCCGGCGTGCGGCCGCGCGACGAGCTCGGGCGCGAGTCCGGCCTGGCCGTCGGGCCGCGCGGCGGGGTCGTCGTCGACGACACGTGCCTGACGGACGACCCGCACGTCTCGGCCGTCGGCGAGGTCGCGTGCATCCAGGGCGCGTGCCTCGGCCTGGTCGCCCCGGGCTACACGATGGCCGAGGTGACGGTCGACCGGCTGCTCGGCGGGGCCGCGGTGTTCGGCGGTGCCGACACCGCGACCAAGCTCAAGCTCGCCGGCGTCGACGTCGCGAGCTTCGGTGACGCGTTCGCGCGCACCCCCGGGGCGCTCGAGGTCGTCTGGGCCGACCCCGTGGGCGGGGTCTACAAGAAGCTCGTCATGTCCGACGACGCCCGCACGCTGCTCGGCGGCGTGCTCGTGGGCGACGCCTCGGCGTACGCCAGCCTGCGCCCCATGGTCGGCCGCGAGCTGCCCGGCGACCCCGCGGCGTTCCTGCTCCCCGAGGGCGGGGCGGGCGCGCCCGACCTGGAGCTGCCCGACGACGCGAGCGTGTGCTCCTGCAACAACGTCTCCGCCGGCGCCATCCGGCACGCCGTCGCCGAGGACGGCTGCCACGACCTCGGCGCCGTCAAGTCCTGCACGCGCGCCGGCACCAGCTGCGGGTCGTGCCTGCCGCTGGTGAAGAAGCTCATGGCGACCGAGCTCGGCAAGCTCGGCGTCACCGTGAGCAGCGCCCTGTGCGAGCACTTCACGCTGTCGCGCGCCCAGCTCTACGACGCGGTGCGGGTCGCGGGGCTGCGCACCTTCACCGAGGTCGTCGAGCGGTTCGGCACCCACGGCCGCGGCTGCGACATCTGCCGCCCCGCCGTCGCGTCGATCCTCGCGACCACCGCACCCGCCCACGTGCTGGACGGCGAGCGTGCCACGCTGCAGGACACCAACGACCACGTCATGGCGAACCTGCAGAAGGACGGCTCGTACTCCGTCGTCCCGCGCATGGCGGGCGGCGAGGTGACCCCCGAGGGGCTCATCGCCGTCGGCGAGGTCGCCCGGGACTTCGGCCTCTACACCAAGATCACCGGCGGCCAGCGCGTCGACATGTTCGGCGCGCGCATCGACCAGCTGCCGCTGATCTGGCGTCGCCTGGTCGACGCCGGGTTCGAGTCCGGGCACGCCTACGGCAAGTCGCTGCGCACCGTGAAGTCCTGCGTCGGGTCGACCTGGTGCCGCTTCGGCGTGCAGGACTCCGTGGCGCTGGCCGTGATGCTCGAGCTGCGCTACCGCGGTCTGCGCTCGCCGCACAAGATCAAGCTCGGGGTCTCCGGCTGCGCGCGCGAGTGCGCCGAGGCGCGCGGGAAGGACGTCGGGATCATCGCGACCGACAAGGGCTGGAACGTGTACGTCGGCGGCAACGGCGGGTTCACCCCGCGCCACGCGAAGCTGCTGGCCGAGGACCTCGACACCGAGACCCTCGTCCGCACCATCGACAGGTTCCTGCTCTACTACGTGCGCACCGCGGACCGGCTGCAGCGCACCGCCCCCTGGATCGAGGACGTCGAGGGCGGCCTGGAGGGGGTCCGCGCCGTGGTCATGGACGACTCGCTGGGCATCTGCGAGGACCTCGACGAGCAGATGGCGCGGCACGTCGCCGACTACGAGGACGAGTGGCGCGCGACCCTCGACGACCCCGAGAAGCTCAAGCGGTTCGCCTCCTTCGTCAATGCCCCCGACGTGCCCGACCCGTCCCTGGCGTACGTCCCCGAGCGCGGTCAGGTACGGCCCGCGACCGCCGACGAGCGCGCCGTGCTCGTCGCCGGCACCACCCTGGAGGTCCGGTCATGACGACGCTCGACGAACGCGCCACGACGTGGCTGACGGTGTGCCGGCTCGAGGACCTCCCGCGCGAGCGCGGCGTCGCGGCCCTCGTCCCCGACGAGGTCGACGCGGCGCCCGTCCTCACGCAGGTTGCCCTGTTCCGGCTGCTCGACGACACCGTGCTCGCGGTCCAGCACCACGACCCGTTCAGCGACGCCCACGTGCTGGCCCGCGGGATCGTCGGGACGCGCCGCGTCGACGACCAGGACGTGCCGACCGTCGCGTCCCCCATGCACAAGCAGGTGTTCGACCTGCGCACCGGCACGTGCCTGGACCCGGCGGGCAAGCAGCCCGTCGCCGGCCGCTCGCCGGACCTGCGCACGTGGCCGGTGCAGGTCGTTGACGGCGACGTCCGCCTCGCCGTCGCCGGGGGTGCCGCGTGACCGCGCTGCTGGGCGTCGAGCTGACCGACCGGCCCGTGCTCGTCGTCGGCGGGGGACCGGTCGCCGCCCGGCGAGCCCAGGCCCTGGCCGACGAGGGCGCCCGCGTGCACGTGGTGGCCCCCCACGTGTGCGAGCCGATCGCCGACCTGGTGGTCGCCGGTCGCGCCCGGTGGTCCGACCGCGAGGTCCTCGAGGCCGACCTCGACGGCGTCTGGCTCGTGCACACCGCGACGGGGGAGCGGGCCACCGACACGGCGGTCGTCGGGTGGGCCACCGCGCGTCGGGTCTTCTGCGTCGACGCCGGCGGGCCGCGACGCCCCGCCGCCGGCACCGCCCGCACACCCGCCACGACGCTCGCCGGCGACGTCTTGGTGGGCGTCGTGTCGACGACGGGCGCCGACCCGCGACGCAGCGTGCGCGTGCGGGACCGGCTCGCCGCGCACCTGCGCGCCGGCGACGTCGACCTGCGTCGCCGCCGCCCCGCACCGGACCGCGGCCGCGTCGTGCTCGTCGGCGGCGGCCCGGGCGACCTCGGCCTGCTGACCGTCGCCGGGCGGCGCGCCCTCGCGGAGGCCGACGTCGTCGTCGCCGACCGCCTCGGCCCCACGGACGTCCTGGACGAGCTGCCCGCCGACGTCGAGGTCATCGACGTCGGCAAGTCACCCGGCCACCACCCGGTGCCGCAGGACGAGATCAACCGGATCCTCGTCGAGCAGGCCCAGCGCGGGCGCGTCGTCGTGCGCCTCAAGGGGGGCGACCCCTTCGTGTACGGCCGCGGCGGGGAGGAGGTGCTGGCCTGCCGCGCCGCCGCCGTCCCGGTGACCGTCGTGCCGGGCGTCAGCAGCGCGTTCGCCGCCGCTGCCGCCGCGGGGATCCCCCTGACGCACCGCGGGGTCGTCGGTGCCGTCCACGTCATGAACGGCACCGACGGCTGGTCCGGGGCTGCGCTCACGGGGCTGCGGGACCGGTCCTGCACCGTCGTGGTCCTCATGGGCGTCGCCGCCCTGCCCGGGCTGGTGCGTGACGCGCTGACCGGTGGGGTCGACCCCGACGTGCCCGTCGCGGTCGTCGAGCGGGCGACCCTGCCCGACCAGCGCGTGACATGGGCGCCGCTGCACGAGATCGCCGCGGTCGCGGCCGCCCGCGGCGTGCGCGCGCCGGCCGTCGTGGTCCTCGGCGACGTCGCGGCACCGGACCTGCTCGACGCACCGGTGGACGACACCGACCCCGGCACCGCGACAATGGACGCGTGACGGCGGAGATGATCGACCAGACGCTGGCGGGGTGCGTCGTGCTCGTCACGGCCGACCGCCGCTCCTCCGAGCTGCGCGCCGCCCTCGAGCGCCGCGGCGCGACCGTGCGGCACGCGCCCGCCCTCGGGATGGTGCCGCACACCGACGACGCGCTGCTGCTCGAACGCACCCGCGACCTGCTCGTCGACCCACCCGACACGGTCGTCGTCACCACGGGCATCGGCTTCCGCGGCTGGATCGAGGCCGCCGACGCCGCCGGGGTCGCCGACCGCCTGCTCGAGGTCCTCGCCGCCACCCGCATCGTGGCGCGGGGGCCCAAGGCACGTGGCGCGATCCAGGCCGCCGGGCTCAGCGCCGACTGGGTCGCCGAGTCCGAGACGAGCGCCGAGATCGCCGAGACGCTCCTCGACGAGGGGGTCTCCGGCCGCGACATCGTCATCCAGCACCACGGCGCGGGCGCCGACGGCCTCGACGAGGCGTTCGCGCTCGCGGGCGCCCGGGTCCGCAGCCTCGTCGTCTACCGCTGGGGCCCGCCGCCCGACCCCGAGCTGGTCCGCGCGTCGGCGCACGCCGTCGCGGACGGCGAGATCGACACGGTGGTGTTCACGTCGGCACCGGGGGCGGCGGCGTGGGTGACGGCCGCGCAGGAGGCCGGTGCGCTCGACGGCGTGCTGCGCCGGCACCGGTCCGGCGGCGTGGTGTTCGCGGCCGTCGGCCCAGTCACCGCCCGGCCGCTGCTCGAGGTCGGCATCGAGCCGCTCGTGCCGGACCGTGGTCGTCTCGGCTCGTTGGTGCGGGCCATCGTCACGCACTACGGCGGGATCGATGCCCTCGACACGGTCGCGGGCCCGCTGCGGGTGCGACGGGGCGCGGCCGTGCTCGACGGGCGGGTGCTGCCGCTGTCCCGGACCGGTCTGGAGGTGCTGCGACTGCTGGCGCACGCCCGCGGCTCGGTCGTGCCGCGGGACCGTGTGCTCGCGGCGCTGCCCGGGGTATCGTCCGACCCGCACGCGGCCGAGGTCGCGATCGCACGCCTGCGGGACGCCACCGGCAGCCGTGCGCTCATCCGCACGGTGGTCAAGCGCGGCTACCGGCTCGAGCTCCAGGAGCAACCATGACGTCCACCCCGGCGCCCGTCCTGGTGGGCTGCTCGCACGGCACCGACAGCGTCCCCGGTCGTGAGGCCATCGCCTCGATCCTGGTGGACCTGGCGACCCTGCGTCCCGACCTCGACGTGCGGGAGGCGTTCGTCGACGTCCAGCAGCCCGAGCTGCCCGACGTCGTGGCCGGTGCTGTCCCCGAGGCTCCCGCCGTGGTAGTGCCGCTGCTGCTCTCGACCGGGTTCCACGTCAAGACGGACGTCGCCGAGGCCGTCGACCGGCCCGGTGCGGCGGCTGCACGGCCGATGGGCCCGGACGCGCGGCTCGTGGAGATCCTCGCCGACCGGCTGGCCGCGGCCGGTCTGCGGTCCGGTGACGCGGTCGTCGTCGCGGCGGCGGGGTCGAGCGACCCTGAGGCGGCCGACGCCGTCCGCGAGGTGGTCGCGGGGCTCGCCGCACGCCTCGGGTGCCCGGTGGGTGTCGGGTTCGGCTCCGGGGCCCACCCCCGCGTGCCGGTGGCGGTCGCGGACGCCCGGGCGGGCCTGGCCCCGGGCGGGCGGGTCGTGGTCGCCTCCTACCTGCTGGCGCCCGGCTTCTTCCTGGACCGCGTGCACGAGTCCGGTGCCGACGTGGTCGCGGCGCCGCTGGCCCCGGACCCGCGTCTCGCGCAGATCGCGCTGGACCGGTACGAGGAGGTCAGCGCGCAGGCGTCGGCGACGTGGTCGCGGGTCGCCGCGGGAGCGTGAGCAGCGCCGACGCCACGAGGTCCTGGACCTCCTCGTCGGACACCCCTGCGGCGCGCGCGACGTCGACGAGCCGGACCGCGGCCTCGGCGACGTCCTGACGTCCACCGCCGACGGCCGGCGCGGTGACGACGGTCCCGAGGCGGCGCCGGGTGGTGGCGAGCCCGCTGGCCTCGAGCTCACGGTAGGCGCGGGCGACGGTGCCGGCGGCGATGCCCAGGTCGTTGGCCAGGGCACGCACGGTCGGCAGCCGCTCGCCGTCGACGAGGCGGCCCGCGACGACCAGCGCCGCGACCTGGGCGCGGATCTGCTCGTAGTGCGGTGTCGAGGACGTCAGGTCGACGTGGACGCGCAGGCTCATGCGACGGCCGCGACGTCGGCCGTGACGGTGCGGGGGTGCGCTGCGCCGCGGCGCAGCGCGACGGCGGTCCCCGCGACGCCCACGGACACGGCGACCACCAGGACGAGCTGCGCCAGCACCGCGACCTCGGGCACCGCGGTGGCGGGGGTCAAGGTGGGGATCGGCTCGGCGACGCGGTGCAGGGTCCACGAGGTCATGAGCAGGGCCCCGGCGAGGGTCAGCGCGAGGGCGAGCTGGACACCGCGCAGGATCCGCGCGCCCGTGC
Organism: Cellulomonas phragmiteti; assembly: GCF_016862775.1. GTDB lineage: Bacteria > Actinomycetota > Actinomycetes > Actinomycetales > Cellulomonadaceae > Cellulomonas > Cellulomonas phragmiteti. Next base: position 53,210 of record NZ_BONP01000007.1, read on the forward strand.
GGCGCCGCAGAGCCAGGTCCCACCCGGGACCGACCCCGCCGACCGCCGGCCGGGTGGCGACGAGGTGCAGGACGCCGGCCGTGGCCGCCAGCAGCACGACGACGCCGACGGTGAGCGGCACGGCGTACCAGGAGCCCAGGTAGGGGGTGCCGCGCGAGATCCAGCCGTCGACGACGCGGTCGAGGTGCCGGGGTCCCGTCGCGGTGAGCGTGCCGGCCGCGAGCAGGGTGACGAGCGCACCCGCCCAGGACCAGGTCAGCACGCGCAGCGGACGGGGTGCCACGTCGGCCACGGTCCGGGTCGTGAGGTCGGCCGTGCGCACGTCGCCCGACGGGCGCGGGTAGGTGAGCTCCCCGACGGCGTGCACGAGCAGGAAGGCCAGTGCGGCGGCGATCGGGGCGCAGGCGACGGCGCGCCCGTCCGGCCGGACGGGCAGGGCGGGGACGCCCGCGGTGACCCAGGTGGCCACACCGAGGACCCCGAGCAGCAGCACGGCGGTGGCGACGGCGGCGGGCAGGGTCGCGTGGCGCAGGGCGCGCGCGGCCTCCGTCGACGGCGCGACCGTGCGGCGGTGGTCGTGCACGAGGACCGCGAGGGGTGCCAGCACGGCCAGCAGGGCCAGGACGAGGGCGGACCACGCGGCGATGCTCACGGTCGACTCCTTGGTCATTGAACACGGACAATGAACAATCGCACGGCGGGTGCCGCGGGTCAAGGAGGCTGCGGGCGAGGACCGTCCGGTCGAGGGGCGATCGGCGGCCGGCCCCGCGGTCCCCGGGGTACGGTCGGAGGTGATCGGGCAGGGCGCCGGCGGTCGGCCCCGGACCACGCGCAGCCAGGAGGACCCGTGAGCCAGACCGACGCGGGGCGGTCGACGCCCGCCCACGCCACCGACGGTGCCCCGCGCGACGTCGCCCGGCCGGTCACCGTGTCCGTCGTGATCCCGGTCCGCGACGACACCACCCACCTCGAGGTGTGCCTGACGCTCCTGGCGCAGCAGACCCGCGCACCCGACGAGGTGGTCGTGGTCGACAACGGGTCGACGGACGACAGCGCGCAGGTCGCCCGTCGGCACGGCGCCCGGGTCGTCGAGGAGCCCCACCCGGGCATCCCGGCGGCCGCAGCTGCCGGGTACGACGCGGCGCGCGGTGACCTGGTGCTGCGTCTCGACGCGGACACCCGGCCGGGGCCCGACTGGGTCGCGCACGCCGTGCGCGTCCTGGCCGACCCCCGCGTCGACGCGGTGACCGGCAGCGGGCGGTTCGACCTACCGGGCCCCGGCGGGGTCGTCGTGGCGCGGGCCTACCTCGGTGCGTACTACACGCTCGGGCACCTGGCCGCCGGCCATCCCGTGGTCTGGGGGTCGTCGGCCGCGTTCCGCGCCGACGCGTGGCGCCGTGTCCGCGACCACGTGACCCGGACCGAGGACGTGCACGACGACCTGGACCTGGCCATGGCGCTCGGCCCCGGCGCCCGCGTCGTCGTCGACCGCTCGTGGTGCGTGGGGGTCTCGGCCCGGTCGGTGCGGCCCGGTCGGCAGTGGGTGCCGCGCTTCGGACGGGCGTTCCGGACCCTGCACCGGCAGTGGCGCGTCATGCCACCGTGGGAGCGCTGGGCGGTGCGGTTCGGTCGCTGACGGATGCGGTCGCTGGTGCAGCAGCGCCGGTGCAGCAGCGAAGCCCCAGGTCACATGACCTGGGGCTTCGTCTGGTGGGCGATACTGGGATCGAACCAGTGACCTCTTCCGTGTCAGGGAAGCGCGCTACCGCTGCGCCAATCGCCCATGGGAGTGCATACGAGGTGGAGACGGGATTCGAACCCGTGTATACGGCTTTGCAGGCCGCTGCCTCGCCTCTCGGCCACTCCACCGCTGAGACCGCAGTCCACCGCGGCTGGAAGCCGAAGGGGATAGCCTCCGAGCGGACGACGGGATTCGAACCCGCGACCCTCACCTTGGCAAGGTGATGCTCTACCACTGAGCCACGTCCGCGCGTCAGTTCCGCCGTTTCACCGGCGTTCCTGGTGCGTCGAAGACTCTAGACGACAACATCCACGAGAGTCCAACCGGCCCCCGTTCGCGTGTCGCCCGGCGCGTCGCTGCAGGCCCCGGTCGGTAGGTTGAGCGCGTGCCGCCCCGCTCCGCCCCCCTCCACGCCGTCGCGCCCGGCGTCGCGTGGTTCGCCGGGCGCCGGGCCCGGGGCGTCGTGGAGCACGCGGACCTGGGCGCTCGTCCCGACGCGCTCGCGACACCGGGCTGGTGGGCGCTGGTGGGGGAGTTCGAGGGGCGGGTCGACGCCTGGCGGTTCGCGCACGTCGAGGACGACGACACCCCCGTCGCGGCCACCGCGTGGGCCGGGCCGCCCCCGGCGGCCTGGACGTCCTCCCTCGACCACCAGGACTACGTCGCGGCGGTGCACAGGGTGCGGGCCCACGTGCGCGAGGGGGTCGTCTACCAGGCCAACCTCTGCCGGGTGCTGCGCGCCCCGCTGGCGCCCCCCGGGGGCGAGCCGGACGCCCGTGCGTTGGCGGCCCGGCTGGTCGCCGGCAACCCTGCGCCCTACGCGGGCGGTGTGCACGTGCCCCGCGGTGGCGACGTGCCGGGGGCGTGGGTGGTGACGGCGTCGCCGGAGCTCTTCCTGCGCGTGCAGGACGGGACGGTCACGTCGGGACCCATCAAGGGGACGGCGGTCACCGCGGCCGGCCTGAGCGCGAAGGACCGCGCGGAGAACGTCATGATCACCGACCTGGTGCGCAACGACCTGCAGCGGGTGTGCCGGGCGGGGACGGTCCGCGTGACGCAGCTGCTGGGCGTCGAGCAGCACCCCGGCCTCGTCCACCTCGTCTCGACGGTCGCGGGCGAGCTGACGGCCGAGGTGCGCGAGGCGCCCGACGCCGTGGCGCAGGTCCTCGCGGCGACCTACCCGCCCGGCTCGGTGTCCGGCGCTCCGAAGAGCTCGGCCCTGCGGGTGATCGCCGAGCTCGAGCGCGAGGCCCGGGGCCCCTACTGCGGGCTCGTCGGCTGGGCGCACGTCGGCGCCGACGGGCGCCTGACGGCCGAGCTCGCCGTGGGCATCCGGACCTTCTGGTGGCGTGACGGCGTGCTGCGGTTCGGCACCGGCGCAGGGATCACGTGGGCCAGCGACGCGGAGCAGGAGTGGCGCGAGACCGAGCTCAAGGCCTCCCGGCTGGTCGCGCTGGCGTCGCGCTGAGCGGTCGGTCGCACGCCGGCCGGTGGCAGGATGGCCCCGTGGACCTCGCGATCTGGGCCGGTGGACGCCTGCGCGCGCCGGACGAGCCCGTGCTCACCGCCGTCGACCACGGCCTGACCGTGGGGGACGGGGTCTTCGAGACCTGCGCCGTCGTCCACGGCGCCGCCTTCGCGCTGACCCGGCACCTCGCGCGCCTCGCGGCGTCGGCCCGTGGGCTGGGTCTGCCGCCGCTGCCGATGGCCGAGGTCCGTGAGGGCGTCCGCGCCGTGCTGGAGGCCGCGGGGGAGCACGCCGGGCGGGTGCGGATCACCGTGACGGGCGGGCCCGGGCCGATGGGGTCGTACCGCTGGTCCGCGGACGAGCAGCGCCCGACGGTCGTCGTGGTCGCGGGCCCGGCGACCACCCTCGACGTGTCACGTGCCGTCCGGGTGCCGTGGGTCCGCAACGAGCGCTCCCCGCTGGCCGGGCTGAAGACCACGTCGTACGGCGAGAACGTCGTCGCCCTGGCGCGCGCCCGTGAGCGCGGCGCCGACGAGGCGCTGCTGGCCGACACCCGCGGGCGCCTGTGCGAGGGGACCGGGTCCAACGTGTTCGTCGAGACCGGTGGCGAGCTGGTCACGCCCGCCCTCGAGACGGGCGCCCTGGCCGGGATCACGCGCGAGCTCCTGCTGCTCTGGGGCCCCCAGGCCGGCCTCCCGGTGCGGGAGGCACGCCCGGGCGAGCTGCCCTGGGAGGTGCTCGAGGACGTCGTCGCCGGCCGCGCCGGCCTCGCGCTGACCGGATCGATCCGCAACGTCACGCCCGTGGTGCGGCTCGACGACGTCGAGGTCGCGCCGGGTCCGCTGTCGCGCGAGGCCCAGCGGCTTTTCCTCGCGCGCATGGCGGACGACGTCGACCCCTGAGGGGCCTGGCGCCGCGCGGGGGGACCGCGCTCGCCGGCACGCACGACGGCCGGCCCCGACGAGCGGGACCGGCCGGTGTCGTGGAGGCGTCAGGCCGTGAGGAGTGCCGCGATGAGCGCGGTGATCTCGCCCTCCATCTTGTCCGACTCGGCCCCGACGGGGACGAGGGACTCGGTCGCGGCGAGGAAGCGCACGAGGGGCTCGGTGGGAGCGGCCAGCAGCGCGCTGCCCTCGACGCCTGAGAGCGAGACCAGGGTGTAGTCCGGGTCGTCGTCGCGCCACACCTGGACGTCGCCGGTCCCGGCGGGCGCGTCGGCGACGGCGTGCACGCCCTGGGCAAGGAGCTCGCGGCCGAGCAGCCAGGTGGACATCGTGTGCGCGCCCGTGAAGACGGCACGCACCGTGTACGGGTCGGTGGTGCGGAAGCACAGCTCCGCCGACACGGGGATCACGGTCGCGTCGGACCCGATGAGCTGCATGGCGACGACCTCGATGACGTCGTACGACGAATCCGCCATCGGGTCCTCCTGTCGCATGGTGGGGCCCGGGCGGGCCGTGGAGACACATCATGGCAGGACGGATGTCCCATTGGACCGATGCACGCGCACAGTTCACCCGCCCGGACCCTTTCAGTGGGCTCGGAAAACGTTGCACATCGCTCTCTCGAGTGCAGAAGCCGACAATTCACGCCCGATCGCCGCACCTCCTCGCCCGTCCTGCGGGTGCCCGACGGGCGTCCCGGCGGCGGCCGGCGCACGACCGGGGCGCGGGCGGGAGCGGTGACGGTTCGGCGATCGGCGCGGTGTCCGCTAACATCGTCTCCCGTGCCGCCCACGGGTGATGCGCACGACCCCTGCCCTGCGGGCGGAGGTCGGCGGATCCGGGTCGGCGCCGGCAGCGGGCGATTGGCTCAGTGGTAGAGCGCCTCGTTCACACCGAGGAGGTCACTGGTTCGAACCCAGTATCGCCCACCCGCACCGAACGCCCCCCGGCCACCGCCGGGGGGCGTTCGTCCTCGCAGGAGGCGACGTCGCGGTCGTGCCAGACTCGCGACGTGGACTTCCTCTCCGCCTACGCCCACGGCTTCGCACGCGTCGCCGCGTGCACGGTGCCCGTCACGGTCGCGGACCCCGAACGCAACGTCGCCGCCGTGCTCGAGGTCGCACGCGCCTGCCACGACGAGGCCGTGGCCGTCGCCGTGTTCCCCGAGCTGTGCCTGTCCGGCTACGCGATCGACGACCTGCTGCTGCAGGACACGCTCCTCGACGCCGTGCTCGACGCCGTGGCCGAGCTGGTCGAGGCGTCCCGGGACCTGCGTCCCGTGCTCGTCGTGGGCGCTCCGCTCGCCCACGGCACGCGGGTGCTCAACACCGCGGTGGTCGTGCACCGGGGTCGCGTGCTCGGCGTGGCGCCCAAGTCCTACCTGCCGACCTACCGCGAGTTCTACGAGCGACGCTGGTTCGCTCCCGGGGACGACGTGCGCGGCACCGTCACGCTCGCGGGCCAGGACGCGCCGATCGGGCCGGACCTGCTGTTCTCCGCGACGGACGTCCCCGGGCTGGTCCTGCACGTCGAGGTCTGCGAGGACATGTGGGTGCCGGTCCCGCCGAGCGCGACCGCCGCGCTCGCCGGCGCGACCGTGCTGGCGAACCTATCGTCCAGCCCGATCACGGTCGGGCGTGCCGAGGAGCGCCGGCTGCTGGTCCGGTCGGCGTCCGCGCGCTGCCAGGCGGCCTACGTCTACGCCGCCGCGGGGTACGGGGAGTCCACGACCGACCTGTCGTGGGACGGCCAGACGATGGTGTACGAGCTCGGGGAGCTCCTCGCCGAGGGCGAGCGGTTCGTCGACGACGCCGTGGTGACGATCGTGGACGTGCACCTCGACAGGGTGCGCCAGGAGCGGCTGCGCACGGGGACGTTCGACGACAACCGGCGGGGACTGGGCATGCCACCTGCCGGGGCGTCGCACCGCACGGTCCGCTTCGCGCTCGTGCCGCCGACGGGCGACGTCGGCCTGCGGCGGGCCGTCGACCGGTTCCCGTTCGTCCCCGACGACCCGCAGCGTCTGGCTCTCGACTGCTACGAGGCGTACAACATCCAGGTCAGCGGGCTCGAGCAGCGGCTGCGGGCCGTCGGTGACGCCAAGGTCGTCATCGGTGTGTCCGGCGGGCTGGACTCCACGCACGCCCTCATCGTCGCCGCGAACGCGATGGACCGGCTCGGCCGCCCCCGCAGCGACATCCTGGCCTTCACGATGCCGGGCTTCGCGACGAGCGAGGCCACCAAGGCCAGCGCCCTGGCGCTCATGGAGTCGCTCGGCACCACGGCGCAGACGCTCGACATCCGGCCCGCGGCCCGCCAGATGCTCGCCGACCTGGGGCACCCGGCCGGCGAGGGGCACGAGGTCTACGACGTCACGTTCGAGAACGTGCAGGCGGGCCTGCGCACGGACTACCTGTTCCGTGCGGCGAACCAGCGCGGCGGGATCGTCCTGGGCACCGGGGACCTGTCCGAGCTCGCGCTCGGCTGGTGCACGTACGGGGTGGGCGACCAGATGTCGCACTACGCGGTCAACGCCGGGGTGCCCAAGACCCTCATCCAGCACCTCATCCGCTGGGTGGTGGCCGAGGGACACTTCGACGACGCCACCAACGACGTGCTGCTGCGCGTCGTGGACCAGGAGATCTCCCCGGAGCTCGTCCCGGTGCGGCAGGGCGAGGCCGTCCAGTCGACCGAGTCGACGATCGGGCCCTACGCCCTGCACGACTTCACGCTGTACCAGGTGCTGCGGCACGGGACGCGGCCCAGCACGACCGCGTTCCTCGCGTGGCACGCGTGGCACGACGCCGAGGCCGGTGCCTGGCCGCCCGCCTGGCCGGTCGACCGCCGGCCGTCGTACGACCTGCCGACGGTCCGCCGCTGGCTCGAGGTGTTCCACCGGCGCTTCTTCGCCAGCCAGTTCAAGAGGTCGGCCCTGCCCAACGGGCCGAAGGTCAGCGCGGGCGGCACCGTGTCGCCGCGCGGGGACTGGCGCATGCCGTCGGACGCCTCGGCCGCGGCGTGGCTCGCCGAGCTCGAGGCGCACGTCCCGCACGACCTGCCGCCCGGCACGACGCCCGCCTGACGGCACACCGCACCCGGCTCGACCGGCGGGTGAGGTCGAGCCCCCGCCCGGTCGGTAGCATCGTCCCCGCCCGCATCGGCGACCGCCGACCCGCCGCGAGCAGCGGCGCGGGCAGACCCGAGGAGCTGGCGCAGCGTGCCCGAGCACATCACCCTGACCGTCGACGGCGTCGAGACCCCGGTCGCGCAGGGCACGACGGGCACCGAGCTGTTCGCCGACCGCCGTGACGTCGTGGTCGTGCGCGTGGACGGCGAGCTGCGCGACCTCGCCCTGCCGCTGCCCGAGGGGGCGACCGTCGAGGCCGTCACCCTCGGCTCCCCGGACGGGCTCGACGTGCTGCGGCACTCGGCAGCGCACGTCCTCGCGCAGGCCGTGCAGGAGGTCAACCCCTCCGCCCGCCTGGGCATCGGGCCGCCGATCACCGACGGCTTCTACTACGACTTCGACGTCGAGACCCCGTTCACGCCCGAGGACCTCAAGGCGATCGAGAAGGTCATGGGGCGCATCGTCAAGGAGGGGCAGACCTTCCGGCGGTGGGACGTGACCGAGGCCCAGGCGCGCGAGGAGCTCGCGGCCGAGCCCTACAAGCTCGAGCTCATCGGACTCAAGGGCGAGGCCGGCAGCACCGACGGCGCGTCGGTCGAGGTCGGCCTCGGCGGCCTGTCGATCTACCAGAACGTGCGCGGCGCGGGTCGCGAGTCCGAGGCGGTCGTCTGGCAGGACCTGTGCCGCGGACCCCACCTGCCCAGCACCCGCCTCATCGGCAACGGGTTCCAGCTGACCCGCTCGGCCGCCGCCTACTGGCGCGGCTCGGAGAAGAACCCGCAGCTGCAGCGCGTCTACGGCACCGCGTGGCCCACCAAGGACGAGCTCAAGGCGCACCTCGAGCGGATCGCCGAGGCCGAGCGCCGCGACCACCGCAAGCTCGGCAACGAGCTCGACCTGTTCTCCTTCCCCGAGGAGATCGGCTCCGGCCTGGCGGTGTTCCACCCCAAGGGCGGCATCATCCGCATGGAGATGGAGGAGTACTCGCGCCGCCGGCACGTGCAGGCCGGCTACTCGTTCGTCAACTCCCCGCACATCACCAAGGAGCAGCTGTTCCAGATCTCGGGCCACCTGGACTGGTACGCCGACGGCATGTACCCGCCGATGCAGCTCGACGAGGAGCGCGACGCGGACGGCCACGTGCGCCGGGTCGGGCAGAACTACTACCTCAAGCCCATGAACTGCCCGATGCACAACCTCATCTACGCGGCGCGCGGGCGGTCCTACCGCGAGCTGCCGCTGCGGCTGTTCGAGTTCGGCACCGTGTACCGCTACGAGAAGTCCGGCGTCGTGCACGGCATGACCCGGGCCCGCGGCTTCACGCAGGACGACGCCCACATCTACTGCACCCGCGAGCAGATGAAGGACGAGCTGACCAGCCTGCTGACGTTCGTGCTCGACCTGCTCAAGGACTACGGGCTCGACGACTTCTACCTCGAGCTGTCGACGAAGAACCCCGAGAAGTCCGTCGGCTCGGACGAGGTCTGGCAGGAGGCCACCGACACGCTGCGCGAGGTCGCCGAGGCCTCGGGGCTCGACCTCGTGCCCGACCCCGGCGGTGCCGCGTTCTACGGCCCCAAGATCTCCGTGCAGGCCAAGGACGCGATCGGGCGCACCTGGCAGATGTCGACCATCCAGCTCGACTTCAACCTGCCCGAGCGCTTCGAGCTCGAGTACACCGCCCCCGACGGCACGCGGCAGCGGCCGGTGATGATCCACCGTGCGCTGTTCGGCTCGATCGAGCGCTTCTTCGCGGTGCTCACCGAGCACTACGCCGGCGCGTTCCCCGCCTGGCTCGCGCCCGTGCAGGTGCTCGCGGTGCCCGTCGCCGAGCCGTTCGAGCCGTATCTCGACGACGTCGTGGCCCGCCTGCGGGCGCAGGGGATCCGCGCCGAGGTGGACCGCTCCGACGACCGGTTCGGCAAGAAGATCCGCAACGCCTCGACGCAGAAGATCCCGTTCGTGCTCATCGCTGGCGGCGAGGACGCGGAGGCCGGTGCGGTGTCCTTCCGCTACCGCGACGGACGGCAGGACAACGGCGTGCGCGTGGCCGAGGCCGTCGAGCGGATCGTCTCCGCCGTGCGCGACCGCGTCCAGGTCTGAGCCGTGGTCCCTCCCGACGACGTCGAGCCCGCCGCCGCCCTCGCGGGGGAGCCGGACGGCTTCGAGCGGCTGTGGACACCGCACCGCATGGTGTACATCGGCGGTCAGGACAAGCCCGCCGACGACGCGCCCGGCGACGGCTGCCCCTTCTGCCGGATCCCCGCACTGACCGACGAGCAGGGCCTGGTCGTGCACCGGGGGAGCGTCGCGTACGTCGTGATGAACCTCTACCCGTACAACTCCGGGCACCTGCTGGTGTGCCCCTACCGCCACGTCGCGGACTACACGGACCTCACGGACGACGAGACGCTCGAGGTCGCCGCGCTCACCCGCGCGGCCATGCGCGTCGCCCGCGAGGTCATGCACCCCGACGGCTTCAACCTCGGCATGAACCAGGGCCAGGTCGCCGGCGCGGGGATCCAGGCCCACCTCCACCAGCACGTCGTCCCCCGCTGGGGCGGCGACGCGAACTTCCTGCCGATCGTCGCGCGCACCCGGGCGCTGCCCGCGCTGCTGGGTGACACGCGCGCGGCGCTCGCCGCCGCCTGGCCGACCACCACGAAGGGATGAGCGCCACGTGCTGAGCCGACTGCGCGGGGTGATGACGCGGCTGTGGACGCCGCTCGCCGACGCGCTCCTGCGCGCCGGGGTGTCGCCGGACGCCGTGACGATCGCCGGGACGCTCGTGGTCGTCGTCACCGCGCTGTGGGCGTTCCCGACCGGCCACCTGCTCCTGGGTGCCCTGCTCATCGCCGTGTTCACGCTGACCGACTCCATCGACGGCGTGATGGCACGGCGCTCGGGCCGCAGCGGACCGTGGGGGGCGTTCCTCGACTCGACGCTCGACCGGTTCGGGGACGGCGCCATCTTCGCCGGCCTCGTGCTCTGGTACACCGGCGCGGGGGACTCGCGCCCCACCGCCGTCCTCGCCCTCGCGTGCCTCGTCCTCGGGTCGATCGTGCCCTACGCCAGGGCACGCGCCGAGGGGCTGGGCATGACGGCCAGCGTCGGCATCGCCGAGCGTGCCGACCGCCTCTTCGCGGTGCTCACCGCGACCGTCCTCGTCGGGGCGGGGCTGCCCGTCGTGGTCATGACGGTCGTGCTCGCCGTGCTCACCGTGGCCTCGGCCGTCACCGTCGTCCAGCGGATGGCGACCGTGCACCGCCAGGTCCGGGCCGCGTCGTGAGCATCGACGTGGCGCGCGCCTACCACCTCGCCTGGCGCGTGGGGCACCGGCTGCCCGGCGTCCTGGTGCGTGCGGCCACCACGCTCGGGGCCGACGTCGCCTGGTGGCGGCGGGGGTCCGGCGTGCGCCGTCTCGAGGCGAACCTCGCCCGGGTGCGACCCGAGCTGGACGAGCGCGCGCTGCGACGGCTGTCCCGCGCCGGGATGCGCTCGTACATGCGGTACTTCGGGGAGGCGTTCACCCTGCGCGGCCTGAGCGCCGACCAGCTCGCGGCCCGGGTGCGCGCCGAGGGCCTGGAGCACCTGCAGCCCGACCTCGACGCGGGCCGGCAGGTCGTCCTCGCGCTGGGTCACCTGGGCAACTGGGACCTCGCGGGGGCCTGGGCGACCGCTCACCTGGCACCGGTGACGACGGTCGCGGAGCGGCTGCAGCCGGAGGAGCTGTTCCAGGAGTTCCTCGCGTTCCGCGAGAGCCTCGGTCTGCGGATCATCCCCCTCACGGGTGCCGGCGACGTGTTCCGGCAGCTGGTGCGCGTCGCCCGCACGGGCCCCGGCCTGCTGCCGCTGCTGGCCGACCGCGACCTGACGGCCAAGGGGCTCGAGGTCGACCTCTTCGGCCACCGGGCCCGCGTGGCGGCCGGGCCGGCAGCCCTGGCGGTCATGACCGGCGCCACGCTGGTGCCGACCTCCGTCACGTACGAGCGGCTGCGCCGGGCGCGTCGGCGCGCGGCCGGCGGACCCTGGGGAGTCGTCATCCGCTTCTGCGCGCCCGTCACGGTCGGCGACGACGTCCCCCGCGCCGGACGCGTCCAGGCGCTCACCCAGGCCTGGGTCGACGCGCTCGCCGCGCAGATCCACGCCCACCCGCAGGACTGGCACATGCTCCAGCGCGTGTTCGTCGTCGACCTCGACCCCGCGCGTGACGCCGCACGCCGCGCCGGCGGGGCGCCGCCGACCGGGGACGACGCGCTCGAGGTCGGGAGCACCACGTGACCGGGGGCCGCCGCCTGCGGGTGGGACTCGTGTGCCCCTACTCGTTCGACGTGCCCGGTGGCGTGCAGTTCCACGTCCGCGACCTCGCGGAGTCGCTCCTGGCGCGCGGGCACGACGTGTCGGTGCTCGCACCGGCCTCCGACGACACCCCCGTGCCGCCGTACCTCGTGCCGGCCGGCCGGGCGGTCCCGGTGCACTACAACGGCTCGGTCGCGCGCATGACCTTCGGCCCGGTGACGGCCGGGCGCGTGCGCCGCTGGCTGGCCGCCGGGCAGTTCGACGTGCTCCATCTGCACGAGCCGGTCACCCCGAGCCTCGGGATGCTCGCGCTGTGGATCGCGGACGGCCCGGTCGTCGCGACGTTCCACACCTCGCTCGTCCGCTCCCGGCCGCTGCAGATGGCGTACCCGCTCGTGCGCCAGTCGCTCGAGAAGATCTCGCTGCGCGTCGCGGTGTCCGAGGACGCCCGGCGCACCCTCGTCGAGCACCTGGGCGGTGACGCGGTCGTCATCCCGAACGGGGTCTGGGTCGACACGTTCGCGCGGGCCGGCACCGACCCCCGCTGGACCGGGACCCCCGAGGCGCCGACCGTCGCGTTCCTCGGGCGGCTCGACGAGCCGCGCAAGGGCCTGGCCGTGCTGCTGCGCGCGGTCGCCACGGTGCTCGCCACCCACCCCGGGGCGCGGTTCCTCGTCGCCGGCAGCGGGGAGACGGGACAGGAGCAGGCGCGGGAGGTCCTCGGCGACCGGGCCGCGTCGGTCGAGTTCCTCGGCGGCGTCAGCGAGGACGACAAGGCCCGGCTGCTCGCCTCGGCCGACGTGTACTGCGCGCCGCAGACCGGCGGCGAGAGCTTCGGGATCGTCCTCGTCGAGGCGATGAGCGCCGGGACGACCGTCGTGGCGAGCGACCTCGGCGCCTTCAGCCGCGTCCTCGACGACGGCGAGGCGGGGGTGCTGTTCCGCACGGGGGACGCCGCCGACCTCGGGGCGACCCTCGTGCGCGTCCTGGGCGACGCGGACCTGCGGGAGCGTGTGAGCGCACGCGCGTCGCGCGTGGTGCGGCGGTACGACTGGTCGGCCGTGACCGACCAGGTGCTCGCGGTCTACGAGATGGCCGTCGCCGGGGGTGACGCCCCCGTCGGGGAGGACCCGTCCTCGCTGCGCGGCGCCCGGCTGATCGAGCTCCGGCGGGGACGCACGTGACCGGCTGGTCGGACGGCACCGCCGTCCTGGCCGTCGTCGGCGTGGTGGCCCTGCTCGCGTGGCTCGTGTGGATCCGCGCCAACCGGCTCGACCGCCTGCACCGCAAGGTGGGCGCCTCCCGCGCGGTCGTCGACGCCCAGCTCGTGCGCCGGGCGTCCGCCGCCGCCGAGCTCGCGACGAGCGGCCTGCTCGACCCCGCCAGCTCGCTGGTCGTGGGCGAGGCCGTCTGGGAGTCGCTGACCCTGGGAGGCGCGGGGGACCCGCCGGCGGGCCTGCTCCCGGCCGACCTCAGCGACCAGCTGTCCGCTGCCACCGTCACGGGCGCGGCGGCGGACCGCGCGCAGGTCGAGAGCGAGCTCACCGCGGCGCTGCGCGTGATCCTCGACGACCCCGGCGAGGTGGCCGCGCTCGCGGACGACCCCCTCGGCGGTCGCCTGCTCGACGAGCTCGCTGCCTCCTGGTACCGCGTGCAGCTCGCCCGACGCTTCCACAACGAGGCCGTCGCCCAGACGCAGCGGGTGCGCCGGGGCGGGCTGGTGCGGCTGCTGCGTCTCGCCGGCCACGCACCGGAGCCGCGGACCCTCGAGCTCGACGACGCCTGGCCGCACGGCCTGCCGCGCCCGGGCGAGGCCCGCCCGGTGGCGCACCCGGGCGCGGACGTCTGACCGCGTGCGCGTCACCGGTCCCGTCCGGGTGCCGGGCGCGGCGACCGACCGCCGGCCACGACGACCTAGGATGGGTGGGCACCGACCACGGCGGCCGGCGCCATCGGTCCCGCCCGCAGGCGCTGACCGCGCGGGCGCCGGGCGTCCCGAACCACGGATCGAAGAGGTCTGACGTGACCGAGAACTCCCAGCCCACCGCTGCCGCCGGTGAGGTCGGAACCGCGCGGGTCAAGCGCGGCATGGCCGAGATGCTCAAGGGCGGCGTCATCATGGACGTCGTCACGCCGGAGCAGGCGAAGATCGCCGAGGACGCCGGCGCGGTCGCCGTCATGGCGCTCGAGCGCGTGCCGGCGGACATCCGCGCGCAGGGCGGCGTCGCGCGCATGAGCGACCCCGATCTCATCGACGGGATCATCTCGACGGTCTCCATCCCCGTGATGGCCAAGGCGCGCATCGGCCACTTCGTCGAGGCCCAGGTGCTGCAGTCCCTCGGCGTCGACTACGTCGACGAGTCCGAGGTGCTGACGCCCGCCGACTTCGCGCACCACATCGACAAGTGGGCGTTCACCGTCCCGTTCGTGTGCGGGGCCACGAACCTGGGTGAGGCGCTGCGTCGCATCACCGAGGGTGCGGCGATGATCCGCTCGAAGGGCGAGGCGGGCACGGGTGACGTGTCGAACGCGACCACCCACATGCGGACGCTGCGTGACGAGATCCGTCGTCTGACGTCGCTGCCCGAGGACGAGCTGTACCTCGCGGCCAAGGAGCTCCAGGCGCCGTACGAGCTGGTCAAGGAGGTCGCGACGGCCGGCAAGCTGCCCGTGGTGCTGTTCACCGCCGGCGGCATCGCGACGCCCGCGGACGCGGCCATGATGATGCAGCTCGGTGCCGAGGGCGTGTTCGTCGGCTCGGGCATCTTCAAGTCGGGCAACCCGGCGGAGCGGGCCGCGGCCATCGTCAAGGCCACGACCTTCTACGACGACCCGGACGTCATCGCGAAGGTGTCGCGGGGCCTCGGCGAGGCCATGGTCGGCATCAACGTCGACGACGTCCCGGTGCCGCACCGCCTCGCCGAGCGGGGCTGGTGACCACGCCCGACCCGCAGGCCACCGGGGCCGTCCCCGTCGCGCCCACCGGCGTCGACGGCGGCGGCCCCGCGGCCGTCCTCGGCCCCGAGTGGGTGCCCGGACCCGACGGCCTGCTGTCCCGCCGTGCGGCGCGCGTCCTCCTGCTCGACGAGGACCACCGGGTCCTGCTCGTGCGGGGGCACGACGTGGACGCGCCCGAGCGCTCGTGGTGGTTCACGGTCGGCGGCGGCATCGACGTCGGCGAGGACGCGCGCGCGGCCGCGGTGCGGGAGGTCCGGGAGGAGACCGGGATCCGGCTGACCCGCGACGACCTCGTCGGTCCGGTGTACACGCGGTCGGCCCTGTTCGACTTCGCGGCGCGCACGTGCCGCCAGGACGAGGAGCTCTTCGTCGCGCGGGTCCGCAGCAGCGACGTCGCGCTCAGCCGTGACGGCTGGACGGACGTCGAGCGCGACGTCATCGACGAGCTGCGGTGGTGGGACGTCGACGAGCTCGAGCGGGTGCGGATCGAGGTGTTCCCCGAGGGGCTCGCGGGCCTGGTCCGGGACATCCTGGTCTGGGACGGGACCACCCGTCACCTGGGGCTCGCGCGCGAGTAGCGACGTACCGGTCGGTAACATCACGGTCACGTGGCCGGGCTAGCGTCGCCACCATGCCGCGTCCCGCCGTGTCCTCGCCCGTCGCCCGCATCCCCCGCTCGGGCATCCGCACGCTCATGGACCTCGCGCTGCGCGACCCGCAGGCCCTCCACCTCGAGATCGGGGAGCCCGACGCGGCGCCCGCGGCACACGTCGTCGAGGCCGTCGCGGCAGCGGCGCACGACGGCCGGACCGGGTACACGTCGAGCCTCGGCCTCGGGACCCTGCGTGCCGCCGCCGCCGACCGCGTGACCCGCACGCACGGCCGCGCGACCGCTCCCGACGAGGTGGTCGTGACCCACGGTGCGATGCACGGCCTGGCGATGGCCATGGCGACGCTGCTCGCCCCGGGCGAGGAGATCCTGCTGCCCGATCCCACCTTCCCCAACTGGCAGATGGCGGCGGTGGCCGCGTCGGCCGTCCCCCGCTCGTACCCGGCACGGGCGGAGCGGGGCTTCGTCCCCGACCCGTCCGAGGTCGAGGCCTGCGTGACGCCGCGCACGCGCGCGCTCGTCGTGTGCTCGCCCAACAACCCCACCGGGGCCGTGTACCCGCAGGACGTCGTCGCCGGGCTCGTCGAGGTCGCCCGGCGCCACGACCTGTGGCTGCTGTCCGACGAGTGCTACGAGGCCGTCACCTTCGACGCGCCGCACGTCAGCCCGCTCGCGCACGACACCGACGGTCGCGTCGTCGCGTTCTTCAGCACCTCCAAGACCTACGCCCTGACCGGGTGGCGCACCGGGTACGCGGTCGTGCCGGACCCCGACGTCGTCGAGGCCATGGGTCACCTCGCGGAGGCGACCGTGGCGTGCCCCTCGACGCCGGGGCAGATCGCGGCGCTCGCCGCGCTCACCGGGCCGCAGGACGGGGTGGCGGCCGCGGTGGCGTCGTACCGGGAGCGGCGGGACGCGGCCTGCGCGCTGCTCACCGCACGCGGCGTGGCGCACGTCGTGCCGCAGGGCGCGTTCTACCTCATGGTCGACGTGGGGGCGGCCGACACCGAGGACTTCGCGCAGCGGCTCCTCGCACGCCGGCACGTGGCGGTCGCGCCGGGCGCGACCTTCGGCGAGCACGCGGCCGGGATGGTGCGGGTCTCGCTCGCGGCCCCGCGGGACCTGCTCCTCGAGGGGCTGACGCGGCTGGCCGACGAGGTCGTGGCGGCCCGTGGCCGGGACCGGTCGCGCGACGCCCTGGCGTCCTCGGGAGCCTAGGATCGTCGCTCGTGAGTCCGACGATCGGTGTCCTGGCCCTGCAGGGCGACGTCCGCGAGCACGTCGCCGTCCTGCACTCCCTCGGCGTCGGGGCGGTGGGCGTGCGGCGCCGCGCCGAGCTCGACGCGGTCGACGGGCTGGTGATCCCCGGCGGTGAGTCCACGACGATCGACAAGCTGCTGCGTGCGTTCGAGCTCGACGGGCCCGTCCGCGAGCGGCTGCAGGCGGGCATGCCGGCGTTCGGCTCGTGCGCGGGCATGATCCTGCTGGCCGACCGGATCATCGGCGGGATCGACGGTCAGCGCACGCTCGGCGGTGTCGACATCACCGTGCGGCGCAACGCCTTCGGCCGGCAGGTCGACTCCTTCGAGACGGACCTCGTCATCGACGGCGTCGACGACAGCGCGACCGACCCGGTGCACGCCGTGTTCATCCGCGCGCCGTGGGTCGAGGAGGTCGGGCCCGCAGCGCGGGTCGTCGGCCGCGTCGCGGACGGTCCGGCCGCCGGTAGGATCGTCGCGGTGCGCCAGGGCCCGCGTCTCGTCACCTCGTTCCATCCGGAGGTGACCGGGGACCCGCGGGTGCACCGACTGTTCGTGCAGATCGTCCGCGACAGCCTGTGACGTCGCGGGACCCTCGACCCGTCCGGTGCCGGGCGGCGAGGCGGGGGAGCGACGCGGGCGCACCAGCGGAAGACGAAGGGGTAGCGAGTCATGTCGGGTCACTCCAAGTGGGCCACCACGAAGCACAAGAAGGCCGTCATCGACGCGAAGCGCGGCAAGCTGTTCGCCAAGCTCGTCAAGAACGTCGAGGTGGCCGCCCGCACGGGCGGCGGTGACCCCGCGGGCAACCCGACGCTCTTCGACGCCATCCAGAAGGCGAAGAAGTCCTCGGTCCCCAACGACAACATCGACCGGGCGGTCAAGCGCGGTTCCGGCCAGGAGGCCGGCGGTGCGGACTACCAGTCGATCACGTACGAGGGCTACGGCCCCGGCGGGGTCGCCGTCCTGGTCGAGTGCCTGACGGACAACCGCAACCGCGCCGCGTCGGACGTGCGGGTCGCGTTCACGCGCAACGGCGGCCAGATGGCCGACCCGGGGTCCGTGGCGTACATCTTCAGTCGGCGTGGCGTCGTCATCGTCCCCCAGGAGGGCACGGACGAGGACGCCGTCATGGAGGCGGTCCTGGAGGCCGGCGGCGAGGAGGTCAACGACCTCGGTGACACGTTCGAGGTCATCAGCGCCGCGACGGACCTGGTGCCGGTGCGCACCGCGCTGCAGCAGGCGGGGATCGACTACGACTCCGCCGACGTCGTGTGGTGGCCGTCCACGCAGGTCGAGGTCGACGCGGACGGGGCGCGCAAGATCCTGCGGCTCATCGACGCGCTCGAGGACTCCGACGACGTGCAGAACGTCTACGCCAACTTCGACGCGTCCGACGAGGTCATGGCCGAGCTCGACGCCGACTGACCCGCCGCGCACCGCGCGCACGTCGGGCCCCGTCACCGGAGTGGCGGGGCCCGACGCGTGCGTCGGCCTGCGACGATGGGCGCGTGCGCGTGCTCGGAGTGGACCCCGGCCTGACCCGGTGCGGCCTCGGCGTCGTCGACGGGCTGCCGGGACACCGCGCGCGTCTCGTCCACGTGTCGGTCGCCCGCTCCGACGCCACGCTCGACGTCGACCAGCGGCTGCTGGTCATCGAGCGCGCCCTCGAGGAGTGCCTCGAGGAGCACGCGCCCGACACGGTCGCGGTCGAGCGGGTCTTCGCGCAGCACAACGTCAGCACGGTCATGGGCACGGCCCAGGTCGCCGGGCTCGCCATGGTCGCGGCGGCACGCCGGCGCATCCCGGTGGCGCTGCACACCCCCAGCGAGGTCAAGGCGGCCGTCACGGGGTCCGGTCGGGCCGGCAAGGCGCAGGTCCAGACCATGGTCGCCCGGCTGCTCGGCCTCGCCGAGGTGCCGCGGCCCGCCGACGCCGCCGACGCGCTCGCCCTGGCGATCTGTCACCTGTGGCGTCCGGCGGGTGCGCTCGGTGCCCCCCAGCGCGAGCCGGGGGGCATGACGACGGCGCAGCGCCAGTGGGCGGCCGCGGAGCAGGCGGCCCGTCGCCACGCCTGACGCGGACCACGCGTGTCGTTCGTACACGTGTTCGCCCCGGTGTGGCACAGTGTGGCGGTCGACGACGGGAGGAGCGCGGTGATCGCGTCGGTGCACGGCACGGTGCTGGCGGTACGGCTGGACTCGGCGGTCGTGGAGGTCGGCGGGGTGGGTCTGCTCCTGCAGGCGACGCCCGCGACGCTCGCGGGCCTGCGGGTCGGGCAGCCGGGCCGGGTGTTCACGTCCCTCGTCGTCCGGGAGAACGCACTGACGCTGTTCGGCTTCGCCGACGACGACGAGCGCGACGTCTTCGAGACCCTGCAGACCGTCTCGGGGGTCGGCCCCCGGCTGGCGCTGGCGATGCTCGCGGTCCACACGCCGGACGGGCTGCGCCGGGCCGTCGCGCACGAGGACCTCGCGGCGCTGATGCGCGTGCCCGGCATCGGGCGCAAGGGGGCGCAGCGGATCGTGCTCGAGCTGGGGGAGCGGCTGGGTGCGCCGGCGCCGGCGGGCGGGGGCGCCGCGGCGGTGTCGTCGGCGGACCACCGCGAGCAGGTCGTGGAGGCGCTCGTCGGTCTGGGGTGGCCGCTGCGCGCCGCGCAGGACGCGGTCGCTTCCGTGCTGGACGGCTCGCCCGCGCCGGTGGGGGCCGACGAGGTCCCCGGCGTGCTGCGCGCGGCGCTGCGGTCGCTGGGCAGCGCCCGTGCGTGACGGCGGTGCGCGGCTCGAGGTCGGTGAGCCCGGCGGGGACGCCGACCGGTACGGGGACGGCGAGCCCTACGGGTCGGAGTCGCTCGTGCGGCCCGCGGCCGACGAGCCCGAGCGCGCGGCCGAGGCGGCGCTCCGTCCGCGGCGGCTCGAGGAGTTCGTCGGGCAGCGGGTGGTCCGCGACCAGCTGTCGCTGGTGCTGCAGGCGGCGCTCGGGCGCGGGCTGGCGCCGGACCACGTCCTGCTGTCCGGCCCCCCGGGTCTGGGCAAGACGACGCTCGCGATGATCATCGCTGCCGAGCTCGGGGCGTCGCTGCGCGTCACGAGCGGCCCGGCGATCCAGCACGCGGGGGACCTCGCGGCCGTGCTGTCCTCCCTGGAGGAGGGCGAGGTGCTCTTCATCGACGAGATCCACCGGCTCGCGCGCCCGGCCGAGGAGCTGCTCTACGTCGCCATGGAGGACTTCCGTGTCGACGTGATCGTCGGCAAGGGCGCGGGGGCGAGCGCGATCCCGCTGTCCCTGCCGCCGTTCACGGTGGTCGGTGCGACGACCCGCGCCGGCCTGCTGCCCGCCCCGCTGCGCGACCGGTTCGGCTTCACCGGCCACCTCGACTTCTACGCCGACGACGAGCTCGAGCGCGTGCTCGTGCGCTCGGCCGGGCTGCTCGGTGTGCCGCTGGAGGGGACGGCCGCCGCCGAGATCGCCTCGCGGTCGCGGGGGACGCCGCGCATCGCGAACCGGCTGCTGCGCCGCGTCCGCGACTGGGCGCAGGTCCGCGGCGACGGCAGGCTCTCGCTGGCTGCCGCCCGCTCGGCGCTGCAGGTCTACGAGGTCGACGAGCGGGGCCTGGACCGGCTCGACCGGTCGGTGCTCGACGCGCTGTGCCGGCGGTTCGGCGGGGGCCCGGTCGGGCTGACGACCCTGGCCGTCGCGGTCGGGGAGGAGCCGGAGACGGTCGAGACCGTCGCGGAGCCGTTCCTGGTGCGCGAGGGGCTCATCGGACGCACGTCGCGGGGTCGCGTGGCGCTCCCGCCCGCGTGGGAGCACCTCGGGCTGCCCGTGCCGGCGCCGTCCGACACGCTGTTCGGCTGACCGTCAGCGCGCCGCGACCCGGTCGGACGGGCCGTCGCAGGAACCTCCTGGGACGGACGGACGTTGGAGCGGCGGGCCGCGGCGCCTAGACTGCGGCGGACGTTCGACACGATGCGGAGATACCACCACCTCATGGACTACTCGTTCCTGATCATCATGCTGCTCGCCTTCGCCGGGCTGTGGTTCATGTCGAGCCGCTCGCGCAAGCAGCAGCGCGAGGCGGCCGACTTCCGCAGCAACCTGGCCGTGGGTGACGAGGTGATGACGGGGTCGGGCCTCTTCGGCACCGTCACCGCGCTGGAGGGTGACGTGGTCACGCTCGAGTCGACCCCCGGCAGCTCGACGCGCTGGCTGCGTGCCGCGATCGCCCGTCGGGTCGACCCGGTCGTCGCCGACGACGCGCCGGACGACGAGCACGCCGTCGTCGAGGACGCGCCGGTGGTCGACGTGCCCGACGACCTGTCCTCGCTGCCGCCGGAGCCTCCGGCGGCCCGTGACGAGGACCGCGACACCAAGTGACTCCCCGGCCCGGGCGACGACGCCCGGGCCCCGACCCCACCGGCCGCGTCAGCGGGCGGTGCGCGCACGAGAGAAGAACTCCGTTGGCTCCTCCTCCCCGCCGCCGCGAACGGCCGGTCCGCACGCTCGTCACCCTCGCGGTGCTGACCGTCGCGCTGTTCGCCTCGATCTTCGCCGGCACCCGCTGGGGCGACGCGTCCTTGACGCCCAACCTCGCACTCGACCTCGAGGGGGGCACGCAGGTCATCCTCCAGCCGGTCGCCGAGGCGCAGGGCGACGTCACGGCCGAGACGATCGACCAGGCGATCGCGGTGATCCGCCAGCGCGTCGACGCCTCGGGCGTCGCCGAGGCCGAGATCACCAGCCAGGGCGGCGACAAGATCGTCGTCGGGCTGCCCGGCCGGCCCAGCGAGGAGACGCTCGCCCTGGTCCGGACGTCCGCGCAGATGGAGTTCCGTCCGGTGCTGGTGATGGGCGGCGCCGCGCCCACGACGCAGACGGCGGAGGACCCCGCCGCGGAGGACGCCGCCGACCCCGCTGCGGATCCCGCCGCCGACCCCGCCGCGGAGGACGCCGCCGACCCCGCTGCCGAGGACGCGGCCACCGACGACGCCGCAGCCGACGCCACCGCCGAGGACTCGGCCGCGGACCCCGCCGCCGAGGAGCCCGCGGCCGACGCGCCGCCGTCGGACCAGCCGACCAAGGCCGCACCGGACAACCCGAGCGACATCGCGTACTACGTGACCCCGGCCGTGCAGGCCGAGTTCGAGGCGCTCGACTGCACCCTGCCGGAGAACCGCACCGGTGGCGTCCCCGGCGACCCGGACACGGCGTTCGTCGCCTGCGACCAGGAGGGCTTCGCCAAGTTCATCCTGGGACCCGTCGAGATCCCCGGCGAGGAGATCGCCGGCGCGACGTCGAGCCTGGGCACCACGTCGACGGGAGCGTCGACCGGTCAGTGGGTCGTCAACCTCGAGTTCACCCGTGCCGGGACACCGAAGTTCACCGAGGTGACCACGCGCCTGGCGAGCCAGGGCGAGCCGCTCAACCAGTTCGCGGTCGTGCTGGACGCGCTCGTCATCTCGGCGCCGTCCGTCAACGAGGTGATCCCCAACGGCCAGGCGCAGATCTCCGGCTCCTTCACCCGCGAGACCGCGGCGACCCTGGCCAACCAGCTGGACTTCGGCTCGCTGCCCCTGAGCTTCGAGGTGCAGAGCCAGCAGCAGATCTCCGCCACGCTCGGGTCCGAGCAGCTCCAGAAGGGTCTGCTCGCCGGGGTGATCGGCCTCCTGCTCGTGGTCGTCTACTCGCTGTTCCAGTACCGCGCCCTCGGCCTGGTGACCGTGGCCTCGCTCGTCGTCGCGGCGCTCATCACCTACGGCGTCATCACCCTGCTGTCCTGGGTGCAGGGCTACCGGCTCTCGCTGCCCGGTGTCGCGGGCCTCATCGTGGCGATCGGCATCACCGCCGACTCGTTCATCGTGTACTTCGAGCGCATCCGCGACGAGCTGCGGGACGGTCGCACCCTGCCCGCCGCCGTCGAGAAGGGCTGGGAGCGCGCTCGGCGCACGATCCTCGCCTCCGACGCGGTGAGCTTCATCGCCGCCATCGTGCTGTACGTCCTGGCCGTCGGCGGTGTGCGCGGGTTCGCGTTCACGCTCGGCCTGACGACCGTCGTCGACCTCATCGTCGTCTTCCTGTTCACCCACCCGGTCATGGTGCTGCTCGCTCGCACGCGGTTCTTCTCCGGTGGACACCCCGCCTCGGGTCTCGACCCGCGTCGCCTGGGAGTCGACGCCGGCCGCTACGCCGGCCGGGGCCGGGTCGTCGAGCCCGGGCGGGTGAGCACCGCGCCCTCCGCGACCGCGTCGGCACGTGAGCCGGTCGCGGTCGGGGCCCCGGGCCAGACGATCGCCGAGCGCCGGGCCGCGGCACGCGCCGCGCAGGCCACGGCCGCACCACCGCAGGACCCACCCACGACCGCTGACGACGCGCCCACCGACGGCCGTCCCGAGGGGAGCGACCGCTGATGGCCAGGGGATTCGCCCAGTGGGGCAACGACCTCTACACGGGGCGCCGCTCGTACGACATCGTCGGCAGGCGCCGCACGTGGTACCTCGTCTCGGCGGTGCTCGTCGCGATCTCGGGCATCCTGCTCGTCACGCCGGGGCTGAACCCGGGCATCGAGTTCCGGGGTGGTTCGGAGTTCACGGTGTCGGGGGTCGAGACCACCGACCAGCAGCTGGCGACGGACACCGTGCAGGCCATCGCGCCGGGGGAGACGCCCCGCGTCACGACGGTCGGCGGCTCGTCGCTGCGGATCCAGACGGCCGAGCTCACCAACGAGGAGGTCGAGGAGGTCCGCGACAGCCTCGCCGCCGCCTTCGGTGTGGACGAGGATGAGGTCACCAGCGCCTACATCGGGCCGAGCTGGGGCCAGGACGTCTCCCAGAAGGCCCTGACGGGCCTGGTCGTCTTCCTCGCGTTCGTCGCCCTCGTCATGACCGTGTACTTCCGCAACTGGCGGATGGCCGCGGCGGCGATGCTCGCGCTGTTCCACGACCTGGCGCTCACGGTGGGCGTCTACGCGGCCGTCGGGTGGGAGGTCACGCCCGCGACCGTGATCGGCTTCCTCACGATCCTCGGGTACTCGCTCTACGACACCGTCGTCGTCTTCGACAAGGTGCGGGAGAACACGGCGGACACGCTCGAGCAGTCGCGCTTCACGTACGCGGAGAAGGCGAACCTCGCCGTCAACCAGACCCTCGTCCGGTCGATCAACACCTCGGTGGTGGCCCTGCTGCCCGTCGTGTCGATCCTCGTCATCGGGGCGTTCATCCTGGGTGCTGGCACGCTGCGGGACATCGCGCTCGCGCTGTTCGTCGGCATGCTCGTCGGGACGTACTCGTCCGTCTTCCTCGCCACACCCCTGGAGGTGACCCTGCGCGAGCGGGAGCCCCGCATCCGTGAGCACACCACCAAGGTGCTCGCGGCCCGGGCGGGCATCGCGGACGCGGACGCGGAGAGCGTGGGCGCGGCGCCCCGCGCCACGGCCGCGCTGCGGCCCGGAGGTCACCTGGGTCCGGCGGCGCAGCCGAAGCGCAAGGGTCGATGAGCGCGGTCGTGGACGGGCCGGGCGCGCAGCCCGGCCCGTCGACCGGTCGCGTCGAGCTCGCACGGCTCGTCGACGGACTCCTGCGCACCGTCCCGGACTTCCCGGAGCCCGGCATCCAGTTCCGCGACATCATGCCGCTGCTCGCCGACGCCGACGCGTTCGCCCGCGTGGTGCAGGCGCTCGCCGACCACGTGCACGGACCCGTGGACCTCGTCGCCGGCATGGAGGCGCGCGGGTTCCTGCTGGCCGCACCGGTCGCCGCGGCGCTGCGCGCCGGGGTGGTGCCGGTCCGCAAGGCCGGCAAGCTGCCCGGGCCGGTCGCGTCGCAGTCGTTCGCGCTCGAGTACGGTGTCGCGGCCGTCGAGGTGCAGCCGGGCACCATCCCCGACGGTGCGCGGGTCCTGGTCGTCGACGACGTGCTGGCGACAGGCGGGACCGCCGCGGCCACGGTGGGCCTGCTCGAGGCGTGCGGTGCGACGGTCGTCGGCCTGAGCTTCCTCGTCGAGCTCGAGGGCCTCGGCGGCCGGGCCCTGCTCCCGGGTCGCTCGGTGGACTCCCTGCTGACCCTCGGCTGAGGCGCGTCGCCCGGACGGCGCTCGCGCGGCGGCGCGACCTGTGCCGATGTCGGCCGTGGTCCGCAGCGGTCGTAGACTCGTCCGAACCACGGGAGGGGGTGCGCGGCGATGGCCGAGAAGGTCGGATCAGGGACGGACGCGGTGACGTCGCCCGTCCCCGTGGCGCCCGCGCCCGCGGACGTCACGACACCGGGAGCGGGCGTGCCGGTGTCCCCGGAGGGCGAGCCGGTCACGGGGTCGACAAGCCGGGTGCGTGCGCGCCTGGCGCGCCTGTCGGGTCGCTCCGCGCCCGCGTACCCGGCGCTCGAGCCGGTGCTGCAGGCGGTGCGCACCAACCACCCCAAGGCCGACCTCTCGGTGATCGAGCAGGCGTACGTCGTGGCCGAGCTCGCGCACCGCGGGCAGCTGCGCAAGAGCGGCGACCCGTACATCACGCACCCCGTCGCGGTCGCGACGATCCTCGCCGAGCTCGGCATGACGCCGTCGACGATCGTCGCCGCGCTGCTGCACGACACGGTCGAGGACACCGAGTACTCCCTGGACCAGCTCCGGCGCGACTTCGGCCCCGAGGTCGCGATGCTCGTCGACGGCGTCACCAAGCTCGACAAGGTCACCTACGGCGACGCCGCCCAGTCCGAGACCGTGCGCAAGATGGTCGTCGCGATGTCCCGCGACATCCGCGTCCTGGTCATCAAGCTCGCCGACCGCCTGCACAACGCCCGGACGTGGAAGTTCGTCTCCGCGCCGTCGGCGGAGAAGAAGGCACGCGAGACCCTCGAGATCTACGCCCCGCTGGCCCACCGCCTCGGCATGAACACCATCAAGTGGGAGCTCGAGGACCTGTCCTTCGCGACCCTGTACCCCAAGGTGTACGACGAGATCGTCCACCTCGTCGCGGAGCGGGCCCCGGCACGCGAGGAGTACCTCGCGACCGTGCGCGAGCAGGTCGGCGCGGACCTGCGCACCGCGAAGATCAAGGCGGCCGTGACCGGGCGGCCCAAGCACTACTACTCGATCTACCAGAAGATGATCGTGCGGGGCCGCGACTTCACGGACATCTACGACCTGGTCGGCGTGCGCGTCCTGGTCGACACCGTCCGCGACTGCTACGCGGCCCTCGGTGCGCTCCACGCGCGGTGGAACCCGGTCCCCGGCCGGTTCAAGGACTACATCGCGATGCCCAAGTTCAACCTCTACCAGTCGCTGCACACCACGGTGATCGGGCCGGGGGGCAAGCCGGTCGAGATCCAGATCCGCACGCACGACATGCA
Source organism: Cellulomonas phragmiteti (assembly GCF_016862775.1). Taxonomy (GTDB): domain Bacteria; phylum Actinomycetota; class Actinomycetes; order Actinomycetales; family Cellulomonadaceae; genus Cellulomonas; species Cellulomonas phragmiteti. The sequence continues at coordinate 78,954 of NZ_BONP01000007.1, forward strand.
CCGGCGTGCGGAGTACGGCGTGGCGGCGCACTGGAAGTACAAGGAGACGGCCAAGACCGGCCCGCAGGACTCCGCCGGCAACGACATGACCTGGCTGCGGCAGCTCGTCGACTGGCAGCGCGAGACCGCCGACCCCACGGAGTTCCTCGACCTGCTGCGCGACGAGATCGCCGGGGCCGAGGTGTACGTCTTCACCCCCAAGGGCGACGTGCAGGCCCTGGCGGCGGGCTCGACCCCCGTGGACTTCGCGTACGCCGTGCACACCGAGGTCGGTCACCGCACGATGGGCGCCCGGGTCAACGGGCGGCTCGTGCCGCTCGACTCGACCCTCGAGAACGGCGACGTCGTCGAGGTCTTCACGTCGAAGTCCGAGACCGCCGGGCCGAGCCGTGACTGGCTCGCGTTCGTCAAGAGCCCTCGGGCGCGCAACAAGATCCGGCAGTGGTTCACCAAGGAGCGCCGCGAGGAGGCGATCGAGCACGGCAAGGACGCGATCGCCAAGGCGATGCGCAAGCAGAACCTGCCGATCCAGCGGCTCATGTCGCACGAGGCGCTCGTCGCGCTCGCCCACGAGATGCGCTTCGCGGACGTGTCGGCCCTGTACGCGGCCGTCGGTGAGGGCCAGGCGTCCGCCGCGTCGGTCGTGCAGCGGCTCGTGCACTCGCTCGGGGGGGAGCCCGCCCAGGAGGAGGACCTCGCCGAGGCCGCGCGCCCGGGAGCGACCGGTCGCCGGGTCCGCTCCGGTGACCCCGGCGTGGTCGTCAAGGGCGTGGAGGACGTCTGGGTCAAGCTCTCCAAGTGCTGCACGCCCGTCCCGGGCGACCAGATCATCGGGTTCGTCACGCGCGGCGCCGGCGTCTCGGTGCACCGGACCGACTGCCTCAACGTCGAGGCCCTGCGCCGGCAGCCCGAGCGCATCGTCGACGTCGAGTGGACGCACACCAGCTCGCAGCTGTTCCTCGTCCAGATCCAGGTCGAGGCGCTGGACCGGTCGCGGCTGCTCTCGGACGTCACCCGGGTGCTGTCCGACCACCACGTCAACATCCTGTCCGCGTCGGTCTCGACCTCACGGGACCGGGTCGCACTCTCGCGCTTCGTCTTCGAGATGGCCGAGCCGTCGCACCTGGCCTCGGTGCTGACAGCCGTCCGCAAGGTCGAGGGCGTCTTCGACGTCTACCGGATCACCGGGTCGCGCGGCGCGGAGGAACCCGCCATCCGGGCCTGATCCGACGCGCTGGTCGAGGCGGGCTCGGTTCAGACCTGCCGCAGCGTGGCGCGGGCGGCGCGCAGCCCACGCCCGCCCGCGTGGGTCTCGAGGCGTCGCAGGGCGTCACGCGGGTCCAGGCCGTGCGGCAGCAGGTCGCGCAGCACGCGCACCGCGACCGGCGCCGGCTCCCAGCGGGCCACGTCGACGGCGGTGCGTGCCACGCTCGTGACCAGCACGTCGCCGACCTGCACCAGGTCGTCGTCGACGAGGTCGGCCTCGGCCGCGGTGCGGTCCGCGTGCGGCTCGGGACGGCGTGCGCCGGAGCGGACGAGCACGGTCACCCGTGCCGGCGGCGGGCCGCCGGCGTGCACCCACGCGGCAGCGAGCCGGCCGACCGCGCCCCGGCGTGGCACGAGGTGCGTGAAGGCGCTCGCGCGGACGGTCCGGTCCTCGGGTGCGCCCGCGACGCGGGACGTGTCGCGCCACAGGGGCACGAGCACCCCGTCCAGGTGCAGCCCGGTCCACACCCAGGCCGGGAGGTCGTCACGCCGGAGCACGACGGGGCCGGGAGCCGGGGGTCGTGGCCGCAGCCGGCGCAGGGCGGACGGGGTGGCCGGGTCGCCGTCGGTCATGGACGCCAGGATGCCCGCCCGCACCCCGGGGTGGGGGCGCGGACGGGCATCCTGTGGACGGACGGACGAGGTGCGGTCCGTCAGCCGCGGGCGTCCTGCGCGGCGCGCTGCACCTGCTCGAGCCACGAGCGGCGGGCGTCGAGGGCGGCCTGCGCCTCCTTGACCCGGCGCTGGTCACCCGCGGCCTTCGCGGCCTCGAGGTCGGCCTCCAGGCCGGCGATCGCCTGCTCGAGCTGGGCGGCAGCCCCCTCGGCGCGCGCTCGCGTCTCGGGGTTGCTGCGTCGCCACTGCGCGGAGTCGGCGTCGCGCACCGCGCTCTCGACGGCGCGCATCCGGCCCTCGACGCGCTGGACGTCGGCGCGCGGCACCTTCCCGGCGGCGTCCCAGCGGTCCTGCAGGGAGCGCAGCGCGGCCTTCGCCGCTGCGAGGTCCCGGATGGGGAGCAGCGCCTCGGCCTCGACCAGGAGCGCCTCCTTGACCTGCAGGTTGGCGCGGAACTCCTCGTCGATGGCCTGGTTGGCCGTGTCGCGGGCCGCGAAGAACGCGTCCTGCGCCGTGCGGAACCGGGCCCACAGCGCGTCGTCGACCTGGCGGTTCGCGCGGCCTGCGGCCTTCCAGCGCGTCATGAGGTCACGGAACGCCGCGGACGTGGCGCCCCAGTCCGTGCTGCTCGCGAGCCGCTCTGCCTCGGCCACCAGCTGCTCCTTGACGGTCTTCGCCTCGGAGTTGCGGGCCTCGAGCTCGGCGAAGAAGTGACGACGCTCCCGGTCGAAGGTGGTGCGGGCGTGGCTGAACCGCTTCCAGAGGGACTCCTCCGTCGGCCGGTCGATGCGCGGACCGGACCGCTGAGCGTCCTTCCACTGGTCGAGCAGCGTGCGCAGCTGCTCACCGGCGGGCCGCCACTGGATGCGTGCAGGGTCGGTGGTCGCGATCTTCTCGGCCTGCTCCACGATCTGCGTGCGCGCGGCGACCGCGGCCTCCCGCGCGGCGGCGCGCTCGGCATCCGCCTGGGCGCGACGCTCGGCGGCACGGGTGCGCAGACCGTCGAGCCGCGCGCGCAGCGCGTCGAGGTCGCCGACGGCGGCCGGCTCGGCGAGCTCCTCGGTGAGCCGGTTGAGCGTCTGGTCGATCTCCTTGACCGACAGGTCGGTGGCCGACAGCCGCGCGTCGAACAGCGCGACCTTGGCCTGCAGGTCCAGGAACCGTCGCACGTACAGGGCGAGGGCCTCCGGTGCGCTGGCGCCGGGGAACTGCCCGACGACCCGCTCGCCGGTCGCCTCGACGACGTGGACCGTCCCGTCCTCGTCGACGCGGCCGAAGGTCGCCGCGTGCGCCGCAGCGGCCTCCTCGTCCGGCGTGGGCACCGGCACCGCAGGCGCCGACGGTGACGCCGCGACGGCGGACGGACGGGGCAGGGGCCGCGGGACCGGTCGCACCGAGGCGGGGGAGGGCCGGGGCGCCGGTGCGGGCGCGGGGGTCCCTGCCTCGGCCGGGGCGGCCACGTCGGTCGCCTCGTCGACGCCGCCGTCGGCTGCGTCCTCGGTGGTCGCCTCGGTGGTGACGTCCTCGGTGGTCGCCTCGGCGATCTCGTCGGACGCGACTGCGTCGGTTGTCTCCTGGACGCCGCCGTCGGCTGCGTCCTCGGTGGTCACCTCGTCGGCTGCGTCCTCGGTGGTCACCTCGGTGGGTGTGTCCTCGGTGGTGACGTCGTCCTCGGTCGTGCCGGTGGCGTCCGCCGCGGACGTGTCCGCAGCGCCGCCCGCGAGGGGGGGAGCCTGCTCGGCGTCGTCCTGGGACGACGTCGTCGGGTGCTCGGTCACTGGATCTCCACTCCCTCGATGGTGACGTCGGAGACCGGACGCTCGCTGCCGTCCTGGGTCCCCGCGTCAGCGATGGCCTTCACCACGTCCAGACCGGACGTGATCTGGCCGAACACGGTGTAGCCGCCCGCCGCGTCGGACGGGATCTGCGAGTCCTCGTAGACGAGGAAGAACTGGGAGCCCATCGACTCGCCGTCACCGCCGATGCGGGCCATGGCGATCGTGCCGGCGGGGTAGACGTCGTCACCGGGGGCGTTCTCCACGGGACCCCAGGCGTACCCGGGCCCGCCCGTCCCCGTGGCGGTCGGGTCGCCGCACTGCAGGACGTGGATGCCCTGCGTGACGAGGCGGTGGCACAGGGTTCCGTCGAAGTAGCCCTCGCCGGCGAGGGTCACGAAGTTCGCGACCGCCTGGGGCGCCGCGGCGCCGTCGAGCTCGACGCCGATGTCCCCGGCGGACGTGCTGATCGTGCCGGTCCACGTCCGGTCCTGCGCGAGCGAGGCCTCGGGGACGACACCACCGTTGCCGGTGCGGGCGGGGAACGTGGCCGGAGCCGCCGCGGGGGGCGCCGCGGTGTCGGTGGGCGAAACCTCGGGCCGGCCGGAGTCGCGCGAGAGGTTGACCACGGCGACCGCGACCAGCGCCAGCGCGAGCACCGCGACGACGCCGCCGGCGATGACGCGCGTGCGCCGCTGCCGGGCACGCTGTGCCTCGAGCTGACGTGCGTGCTGCTTCTCGTACCGACGGCGCTCGTACTCGCGCTCCCGCTTCGAAGACACCGATCTCCTCGTCTCGTCGTGCCGGCCGGGTACGGCGCCGTACCGCCGATGCACCGCCGTCAGACCTGCTACCGGCCGGACACGTGCCGGACCCCCGGACAGTCTAGGCAAGGCGCGGGCGTCGTCGCGCACGTGCGCCACGGGCCGGCACGCCGTGGCGTGGCCCGATCGACGGCCCGGTCGACGGGCCGGGGCGGCCGCTCGTCTACCGTGCTGTGCCATGCAGGTCCTCACCGTGGTCGCTCCGGTCTTCGCCGCTCGCTGCTCCGTGCTCGTGGCCGACGACGGCGCGTGCGTCGTCGTCGACCCGGGTGCAGGCGCCGGGGAGCAGGTCCGGGCGCTGGTGACCGCCCACGGGCTGCGACCGCGCGCCGTCCTCGTGACGCACGGTCACGCGGACCACACGTGGGACGCGCCGATGCTGTCGCGGGACCTCGACGTACCGGTCCTGCTGCACGCGGCCGACGCCTACCGGCTCGAGGACCCCTTCGGGACCCTCGGGGTGCTGGACCCGCGGCACGACCCGTCCGGCCCCCTCGCCCAGGCGCTGCGCGCCGCGGGTGTCGACGTCACCGGGTGGCGGCCGCCCGAGCGCGTCGAGGCGTTCGGGTCGGCCGGTGGCGGCCGCACCCCCGACGTCGACCTCGACCTCGGCGGCGTGCGCGTCCTGGCCCGGCATGCCCCCGGGCACACCGAGGGCTCGACGCTGTACCTCCTCGACGCCGGTGACCCCGACCCCGTCGTGCTGTCCGGCGACGTGCTGTTCGCCGGCAGCATCGGGCGGACGGACCTGCCCGGCGGGGACCCCGCGGCCATGGCGGCCACGCTGCGCGACGTCGTCGCCACCCTGCCCGCCGCCTCGCGCGTGCTGCCCGGTCACGGCCCGGCCACCGACGTCGCCACCGAGCTGGCGACCAACCCGTACCTGGTGCGCGGCCGCTGACCCCGACCCCGGGACGGACGCGCGTGCGTCGTCGTCGTGCCGGTCTGGGATCATCGGGAGCATGGCGCGTCCCACACCCCTGTCCGGATTCCCCGAGTGGCTGCCCGACGGGCGCATCGTCGAGCAGCACGTGCTCGACGTGCTGCGTCGCACCTTCGAGCTGCACGGGTTCGCCGGCATCGAGACCCGTGCGGTCGAGCCGCTCGACCAGCTGCTGCGCAAGGGGGAGACCTCCAAGGAGGTCTACGTGCTGCGCCGGCTGCAGGCGGCCGACGAGGAGTCCGCCGGCCGCGCCCGCGGGGACTCCGACGGGGCCGGGCTCGGCCTGCACTTCGACCTCACCGTGCCGTTCGCGCGGTACGTGCTCGAGAACGCCGGGCACCTGGCGTTCCCGTTCCGTCGGTACCAGATGCAGAAGGTGTGGCGCGGCGAGCGGCCCCAGGACGGCCGGTTCCGTGAGTTCGTGCAGGCCGACATCGACGTCGTCGGCGCGGGCTCGCTCCCGTACCACTACGAGGTCGAGCTGCCGCTCGTGATGGCCGACGCGCTGGGGGCCCTGCGCGAGCTCGGCGTGCCGCCGGTGCGCATCCTGGTGAACAACCGCAAGGTCGCCGAGGGGTTCTACCGCGGGCTCGGGCTCGACGACGTCGAGGCGGTGCTGCGCGGCATCGACAAGCTCGACAAGATCGGCCCCGACGCGGTCGGCGAGCTGCTCGTCGCCGAGGCCGGCGCCACGTCCGCGCAGGCCGCCGCCTGCCTCGCGCTCGCGGGCATCAGCGGCGACGACGCGACGGTCGTCGACCGCGTGCGCGAGCTCGCCGCCCGGCACGACGCCTCGACCGACCTCCTCGAGGAGGGCCTGGCCGAGCTGGGCGCCCTCGTGGCGGCCGCGGCCGCGCGCGCCCCGGGCGTGCTGGTCGCCGACCTGCGCATCGCGCGCGGCCTCGACTACTACACCGGCTCGGTCTACGAGACCGTGCTCGTCGGACACGAGGACCTCGGGTCGATCTGCTCGGGCGGGCGCTACGACACCCTCGCGTCCGACGGCACCACCACGTACCCCGGCGTCGGGCTGTCCATCGGGGTCTCGCGGCTGGTCTCACGCCTGCTGTCGGCCGGCCTGGTGCGCGCGACCCGCTCGGTGCCCACCGCCGTCCTCGTCGCCGTGACGTCCGAGGAGCTGCGCTCGCGGTCCGACGCGGTCGCCGCCGAGCTGCGCGCCCGCGGCGTGCCCACCGAGGTGGCGCCCAGCGCCGCCAAGTTCGGCAAGCAGATCCGTCACGCCGACCGTCGCGGCATCCCGTTCGTGTGGTTCGTGGGCGACGCGACGCAGGACGGCGCGCCCGGTCAGGACGAGGTCAAGGACATCCGCTCGGGCGAGCAGGTGCCGGCGGACGCGGCCACCTGGGCGCCCCCGGCCGAGGACCTGCTGCCCCGCGCGGTCGCGGTGGGCTGACCCCGGCGGGCGCGGCCGCCGACACCCGGTGGGTGACTCGCGCGCGAGCGCTTGACCCGACATCGAACACGTGTTCGAATCCAGGGGTGCGGTGGGACGGTCAGAAGGTCAACGCGGGGGAGCATGACGCGCTCCCGGGCCTGGACCTGCGCACGCTGCCCGGCCTCGTCCGCAGCGTGCGCCCGCCGGACTTCGCCGGCGTGACGTTCCACGAGGTGCTCTCGCGCACCGCCCTCAACCGCGTCCCGGACGCGTCGTCCGTCCCGTTCCGCTGGACGGTCAACCCGATGCGCGGCTGCCTGCACGCGTGCCGGTACTGCTTCGCCCGGGGCACCCACCGCTACCTCGACCTGGACGCCGGACAGGACTTCGACACCCAGATCGTCGTCAAGACCAACGTCGTCGAGGTCCTGCGCGCCGAGGTGGCGCGCCGGTCGTGGCGGCGCGAGCACGTCGCGCTCGGCACCAACACCGACCCCTACCAGCGGGCCGAGGGCCGGTACGAGCTCATGCCCGGGATCATCGACGCGCTCGCGGGCTCCGGGACGCCGCTGTCGGTGCTCACCAAGGGCACGCTCCTGCGCCGGGACCTGCCGCTGCTGGCGGCCGCGGCACGGGACGTCCCGGTGTCGCTGGCCGTGTCGGTCGCCGTCCTGGACGACGACCTGCAGCAGCAGCTCGAGCCCGGCACGCCCACGGCACGGGCGCGCCTGTCCCTGGTGCGGGCGATCCACGACGCCGGGCTGCCCGTCCACGTCATGGTCGCGCCCGTGCTGCCCTGGCTCACGGACTCCACCGAGCACCTCGACCGGCTGCTCGCCGCCGTCGCGGCCGCCGGCGCGCAGCGGGCGAGCGTCATGGCGCTGCACCTGCGTCCCGGTGCGCGGGAGTGGTTCCTCGCCTGGTTGGCGCGCGACCGTCCGGACCTCGTCGCGGGGTACGACCGCGTGTTCCGCGGCGGCTCGTACGCGCACGCCGAGTACCGGGCGTGGCTCGAGGCACGGGTCCGCCCGCTGCTGGCCCGGCACGGCCTGGACCGGGCGCCCGCCGACGACGGCGGGGTCCGGTGGGGCCGGGACGGCGCCGGGGCGCAGGCAGCGGCAGTGGAGCTGCAGCCCAGCCTCTTCTGAGCGGGCCGCGACGTCCGGCGCCCGGGACGGATCGACGTGGGGCGCGGCCGCGCGCGCACCTATGATCGTCGGGACGCCCGACCGGGCGCAGATCCCCGACCTGAAGGACCTTCCGTGCTGCGCACCCACACCGCCGGCTCGCTGCGGGCCGAGCACATCGGCACCACCGTCACCCTCACGGGCTGGGTGGACCGGCGTCGCGATCACGGCGGGGTCGCGTTCGTCGACCTGCGGGACGCCTCGGGCATCGCCCAGGTCGTCGTGCGCGACGAGGCGGTCGCCCACGGGCTGCGCGCCGAGTACGTCCTGCAGGTGACGGGCGAGGTCGGTCGGCGTCCCGCGGGCAACGAGAACCCGAACCTCGCGACGGGCGAGATCGAGGTCGTCGCGCACGAGGTGGTCGTGCTCAACGAGTCCGCCCCGCTGCCGTTCCAGGTCTCGGCGTCCGTCGACGAGCCCGTGGGCGAGGAGGCGCGCCTGCGCTACCGCTACCTCGACCTGCGTCGCGCCGCCCCCGCGCACGCGATCCGGCTGCGTGCCCAGGTCAACCGCGCCGCACGGACGGTCCTCGACGAGCGCGGCTTCGTCGAGGTCGAGACGCCCACCCTCACCCGCTCGACCCCCGAGGGCGCCCGCGACTTCGTGGTCCCCGCCCGGCTGGCGCCCGGCAGCTGGTACGCGCTGCCGCAGTCGCCGCAGCTGTTCAAGCAGCTGCTCATGGTCGGCGGGCTCGAGCGGTACTACCAGATCGCCCGCTGCTACCGCGACGAGGACTTCCGCGCCGACCGGCAGCCGGAGTTCACGCAGCTCGACGTCGAGGCGTCCTTCGTCGACCAGGACGACGTCATCGAGCTGGCCGAGGCCGTGCTGACGTCGCTGTGGGACCTCATCGGGTACGCGATCCCGACGCCGATCCCGCGCATGACGTACGCCGACGCGATGCGCCGCTACGGCAGCGACAAGCCCGACCTGCGCTTCGGCCTCGAGCTGACCGACCTCACCACGTACTTCGCCGACACCCCGTTCCGCGTGTTCCAGGCGCCGTACGTCGGCGCCGTCGTGCAGCCGGGTGGGGCGAGCACGCCGCGCCGCGGGTTCGACGCGTGGCAGGAGTGGGCCAAGCAGCGCGGCGCCAAGGGGCTGGCGTACGTCACCGTGGGCGAGGACGGGGAGCTCGGCGGCCCCGTCGCCAAGAACATCACCGACGCCGAGCGGGCGGGCCTCGCGGCTGCCGTGGGCGCCCAGCCCGGTGACGCGGTGTTCTTCGCGGCGGGCAAGGTGAGCGAGGCGCGCGCTCTGCTCGGCGCCGCGCGCCTCGAGATCGGGCGCCGCGGCGGGCTGATCAACGAGGACGCGTGGTCGTTCGTGTGGGTCGTCGATGCACCGCTCTTCAAGCCCACGGGCGAGGACGACGACGTCGCCGTCGGCGGCGGTGCCTGGACCGCCGTGCACCACGCCTTCACCTCGCCGACCCCGGAGTGGATCGACCGCTTCGAGGAGGCCCCGGGCGAGGCGTTGGCCTACGCCTACGACATCGTGTGCAACGGCAACGAGATCGGCGGCGGCTCGATCCGTATCCACCGCCGTGACGTGCAGCAGCGGGTGTTCGAGGTCATGGGCATCGGGCAGGAGGAGGCCCAGGAGAAGTTCGGCTTCCTCCTGGACGCCTTCGCGTTCGGGGCGCCGCCGCACGGCGGCATCGCGTTCGGCTGGGACCGCATCGTCACGCTGCTGACGCGCTCGGACTCGATCCGCGAGGTCATCGCCTTCCCCAAGTCCGGTGGCGGCTACGACCCGCTGACCGGTGCGCCCGCGCCGATCTCGCCGGAGCAGCGCCGCGACACCGGCGTCGACGCCCGGCCCAAGCCCGCGGCGGGTGCCGCCGTCCAGGGGTGAGCACAGGTCGCACCGGATGAGCGCCGATCTGCTCGCACGCCTTCCGCAGGCCCTGCGCGAGCGCCGTGACGTCCTCGACGGTCGGGACCGCTGGGCCGACGCCACGGTGCTCGCGGCGAGCGACGCCGCGGCCGTCCTGGCGGTCCCGGCGACCGCCGGGGGCACCCTCGTGTGGGCCCTGGGTGACGAGCACCAGCTGGGGCAGCTCGTCCCCGACGTGCTGGTCGCGCACGGACCCGGGGTCCGCTGGCTCACCGCGCCGCGTGCCGTGCCCGTCCCGGGACGTGCGCTCGCCGCCGCGGGCGTCGTGCGCTCCACGTCCTGGGACCGGCTCACGACGGACGTCGCACCCTCGCCGCAGCCGGGGGAGGACGTGGTCCGCGAGCTCGACCCCGAGCGGGACGGCGACGTGATCGGCGCGTGCCTCGACGTCGCGAACCCGACGACGCAGGCGCGCCCCGGGTCGCCGGACGACGCCGCGTGGTGGGGCGTCCGGGGGCCCGGCGGTGACCTGCTCGGGGTGCTCGGCGTCGCGGCGCGGCCCGGCGGGGCGAGGCACCTGCACGGGCTCGGGGTCGTCCCGGCCGCGCGCGGGCGGGGCCTGGGTGCCGCGCTCACGGCGACGGCCACGCGACGCGCGCTCGCCGCGGGCGCCCCGTGGCTGTCGCTCGGGATGTACGCGGACAACGTGCACGCACGCCGCGTCTACGACGCGCTGGGCTTCCGCGTCGACGTCGAGAACGCGGGGTACGGCCCGCCCGGGCTGACTCGTCCCTAGGTGCGCGGCCCCCGCGGTGGTTCGGCGCGCACCGTCGCCGAGCGCCCCGTGCGGCGCCGCGCCAGCACGTCCACCGCCAGCACGTCCACCACGGTGACGACGCCCACCCCGGCCGCGTAGGCCGCCAGGTCGGTCGCCACGAAGGTGGTGCCCAGCACGTACGCGGCCGGTGGCCACGCCGTGGCGACAGCGGCCGGGACGTCCGTGAGCTGCGCCAGCTCGACGACGACGCACACGCCGAGCGCCGTCCCCGCCGCAGTCGTCGGCCGCGTCCGCGGCGCCACCAGGAGCACCGCCAGGTGGACGAGCGCGGCGTACAGCGCACCGCCCGCCAGGTCCGCCACGAGGTCGTCCCCGCGCGACACGACGAGGCCGGTCACGAGCACGGCCGTCGCGCTGAGCCCCGTCAGCGATCGCCGTCGACCGGCAGGCGGTCCCGGGGGCGGGGCGACGCGTGGGGGAGGTGGGGGCATGTCCGGACCCTCGGCGCGTCTCAGTGGATGATCGCGAACCGGTCGTACAGCCGGCGCAGGGGACGCGGTGCCCACCAGTTGGCGCGGTCGAGGACCGTCATCGTCGCCGGGACGAGGAGCAGGCGCACGAGCGTCGCGTCGATCAGCACGGCGAACGCGAGCGCGAAGCCCACCTGCTTGATGACGACGAGGTCGCCGGCGACGAAGCCCGCGAACACCACGATGATGATCGCCGCCGCCGACGTGATGATCCGCCCCGACCGCTGCAGCCCGAGCAGGACCGCCCGGTCGGTGGGCATACCGGTGTCGTACAACTCCTTGATGCGTGCCAGCAGGAAGACCTCGTAGTCCATCGCCAGACCGAACGCGAACGCGATCACGAGCGCCAGCACGTACGTCTCGATGCCACCGGTCGAGGTGAAGCCGAGCAGGCCCTCGAGGTGCCCGTCCTGGAACGCCCAGACCAGGACGCCGAGCGACGCGACGATCGACAACGCGTTGGTCACCAGCGCCTTGACGGGGATCACGACGGACCCGGTCATGAGGAACAGCAGCACCAGCGTGGCCGCCCCCACGATCCCGAGCGCGATCGGGGCGCGCGCCAGCAGCGCGTCGGTGAAGTCGATCTGCGACGCGGCCTGCCCCACCACCCAGCGCTCGAACGGGGCGTCGAGGCCGCGCACCTCCCGCACGACGTCGGCCGCGACCGCGCCACCGGGGTCGTCGGTGTCCGCGCGCACGCCGATGACGACGTAGGCGCCCAGCGCCGCCGGGGGGTCGACCGCCACGACACCGGGCAGCTCCGCCAGCTCGTCCGTCCACGCGGTGGCGTCCGGCAACGAGGCGGCGGCGACGACCGTGACCGCCGCCGACGAGGCGGCCGGGTAGTTCTCCTCCAGGTCCGCCACGTACGCGCGCTGCGTCGTGCCCTCCGGGAGCAGCTCGAGACCGCTGATCCGCAGCTGCATGTGCAGGGCCGGCGACGCCAGCAGGGCCAGCAGCGCCACCGACCCCAGCATCACCCACCACGGATGGCGCTGCACCCGGCCCGCCAGCGACGAGAACGCACCCTCCTCGGCGCCCACGTCCGAGGCGCGGCGCAGGCCCGGCACGCGGGCGAGCAGCCCGGGCCTGGCCAGCCGGCGGCCCGTCAGCACCAGCAGCGCGGGGACGAGCGTCACCGCCGTCGCCACCGCGACCAGCACGACCGCGACGCCGCCCGCGCCGACCGCCCGCAGGATGTCCGGCCGGAACACCAGCAGCCCCGCGATCGACACCGCCACCGTCACCGCCGAGAACACCACCGTGCGCCCCGCGGTCGCCATCGTCCGCTCGACCGCGGTGACCACGGCGCCGTCACCGCGACGACGCCGGCTGCCCGCGCCGTCGTCGGCCCCGACCGTGCGGTGCAGCTCCTCGCGGTACCTCGAGACGATGAGCAGCCCGTAGTCGATCGACAGCCCCAGCCCGAGCACGGTCACGACGTTCACCACCGACGCGTCGACGTCCATGACGTACGTCAGCGCGAGGAGGGCGCCCAGGCCGCCCGCGATCGACGCGAGCGCTCCCGCCATCGGCATCCCGGCGGCGAGGAACCCGCCGAACACGACCACCATGATGAGCAGGGCGATCGGCAGCGCCACGAGCTCGCCGGTGCGCAGGTCGTCCTCGACCTGCTGCGTGATCTCCTCGACGATCAGGTGCTCGGCCCCGACCACACCACCGACCGTCGGTGCCACGGCACGCAGCTCGCCCGGCACGTCCGCCAGGCGCTCCTCCACGGCGGCGAGCGCGCTCGCCTGCCGGGCACCACCCAGGTCCGGCTCGAGCTCGACCACGAGGAGGAACCCGTCGCCGTCCTGGGCGAGCAACGGCGCGGCCGCCGGGTTGGTGACGCCCCCCGGGAGGACGAGCGGGTCGATGACGGACGCCACCCCGTCGACCGCCGCGAGGTCGGCGCGCGCCGGCTCGAGCGCCGGCCCGACCTCCGGGTCCGCCGGATCGAGGCCCGACAGCACGAGGTTCACGTTGGGGCCGGTCGTCCGCTCGTCCGCGAGGATCTGCAGCCCGCGGGTCGACTCCGCGCCCGGCACTCCCGGCGAGCCCGTGGCGACCCGGTCGAACAGGTTCTCGCCGTGCACCCCCTGGACCGCCAGGGCGTACCCCAGGACCGTGAGCACCAGCCAGGCGACGACCGTCAGACGCGGGTGGTGGGCGACGGTGCGACCCAGGCGAGCGAACACGCGGGTCATGCTCGCAGGTGACGGGTCCCCGGCGCATGTCACGGCACCGGGCCGCAGGGTCGCGCACGCCCGTGACCGGGCGGCCGCGCCGGGGCCACGGTGCGTAGGCTCGCCCGCATGGACCTGTTCGACGCGGTCTCCTCGACCGCGCAGGGGCTGCCCGCGCCGTCCGCCGGAGCGCCCCTCGCCGTGCGGATGCGCCCGCGCACCCTCGGTGAGGTGGCCGGCCAGGCGCACCTGCTCGTGCCCGGCTCGCCCCTGCGCCGCCTCGTCGAGCCCGCCGACGAGGGCACCCGGCGCGCCGCACCGTCGTCCGTCGTGCTCTGGGGGCCCCCGGGCACCGGCAAGACGACGCTCGCCTACCTCGTCGCCAGCACCTCCGGGCGCCGGTTCGTCGAGCTGTCCGCCGTGACAGCCGGCGTCAAGGACGTCCGCGCCGTCGTCGAGGACGCCCGCCGCCGGCTCGCCGCCGACGGCTCCGAGACCGTCCTGTTCATCGACGAGGTGCACCGCTTCACCAAGGCGCAGCAGGACGCGCTCCTGCCGAGCGTGGAGAACCGCTGGGTGACGCTCGTCGCCGCGACGACCGAGAACCCCTCCTTCTCGGTCAACTCCCCGCTGCTGTCCCGCTCGCTGCTCCTGACCCTGCAGCCGCTGACGACCGACGACGTCCGGGCCCTCGTCGAGCGTGCCGTGCGCGACGAGCGCGGCCTCGGCGGCGCCGTCGCCCTCGACGACGACGCCGTCGACCACCTGCTGCGCCTCGCGGGCGGCGACGCGCGCAAGGCCCTGACGATCCTCGAGGCCGCCGCGGGCTCCGGCCTGTCCGACCGCGGCCCCGACGTCGACGCCGCGACGCCCGTGACGATCGACCTCGCGACCGTCGAGCGCGCGATCGACGTCGCCGCCGTGCGCTACGACCGCGACGGCGACCAGCACTACGACGTCATCAGCGCGTTCATCAAGTCGATGCGCGGCTCCGACGTCGACGCCTCCCTGCACTACCTGGCCCGCATGGTCGCCGCGGGGGAGGACCCCCGCTTCATCGCCCGGCGCATCGTCATCGCCGCGGCCGAGGACGTCGGCATGGCCGACCCCAGCGCGCTGCAGACCGCCGTCGCGGCTGCGCAGGCCGTCGCGCTCATCGGCATGCCCGAGGCCCGCATCATCCTCGCCGAGGCCGTCGTGCACCTGGCGACGGCCCCGAAGTCCAACGCCGCGTACCTCGGGATCGACCGGGCGCTCGCGGACGTGCGGGCGGGACGGATCGGGACCGTGCCGGCGCACCTGCGGGACGCGCACTACGCCGGCGCGCAGGGGCTCGGCCACGGCGCGGGGTACCGCTACGCGCACGACGCGCCGCACGCGGTCGCCGCCCAGCAGTACCTCCCGGACGAGCTCGCCGGGACCCGGTACTACGAGCCGTCCGACCGCGGGTACGAGCGCTCCGTCGGCGAGCGCCTGACCCGGATCCGGGCGGTGCTCGACCCGTCGGGACGTCCGTCGGGGGACGCGGGGCCGACGTGAGGTGGTGCGCGGGCGCGGTCGCCGGGCCGAGCCGGAGCCGGCTGTGGGCCGGTGACGTCGGGCCGCCGCCGATCGTCGGGTAGTATCGACCGGTCGTCCGCCGTGCGCGGACGCCAGCACATCAGCACTCAGCATCAGCACAGCACCTGGGGCCCTAGCCCGCGGCACCGGTCGTCCTCGTGACGGACCGGGTGGCCGCACCGTGGTCGGCCCCACGCCCGCCGGAACCACTTCCGTCCGGACCTCGTCCGGAGCGCGGGTGTGCTCGTCCATCGACACGACAGGAAGTACCACTGTGAGCAGCGTGACCCGCTCGCGTCGCCAGGTCCGCCTGAGCCGCGCGCTCGGCCTGGCCCTGACGCCCAAGGCCGTCAAGCACTTCGAGAAGCGCCCCTACCCGCCCGGTGAGCACGGCCGCGCCCGTCGCCGCACCGAGTCCGACTACGCGGTGCGTCTGCGCGAGAAGCAGCGGCTGCGCGCGCAGTACGCGCTGCGCGAGAAGCAGCTCGCCAAGGCGTACGAGAACGCCCGCAAGGCCCCGGGCCTGACCGGTGAGGCCCTCGTCGAGGACCTCGAGACGCGTCTGGACGCCCTCGTCCTGCGTGCCGGGTTCGCGCGCACCATCCTGCAGGCGCGCCAGACGGTCACGCACCGTCACGTGCTCGTCGACGGCAAGATCGTCGACCGTCCGTCCTTCCGCGTGAAGGAGGGCCAGACGCTGCAGATCAAGCCGAAGTCCCAGGCCACCGTGCCGTTCCAGGTCGCCGCCGCCGGCGCCCACCGCGACGTCCTGCCGACGCTGCCGGGCTACCTCGAGGTCCAGCTCGAGAAGCTCAGCGCCACGCTGGTGCGTCGCCCCAAGCGCGCCGAGGTCCCCGTGACGTGCGAGGTCCAGCTGGTCGTGGAGTACTACGCCCGCTGACGCACCTCCGACGAACGCCTCGCCGCGCACCACGTGCGGCGGGGCGTTCGTGCGTCGGGGCCGACACGCACAGACGGGCGGGGTCACCCGGGTAGGGTGGCGAGGTCCGGTCGCGGACGAGCAGGTACGGGCTGGAGGAGGACGGGCATGGTCTCGATCGGTGACGTCGCAGGGCTGATCGCCGCAGTGGCGTTCGTGGCCCTCGTCGGGTTCCTCGCACGTCCCCTCCTGCGGCTGGCCGACGTCCTCGACGAGGCGCGCGCCTCGGTCAAGGAGATCACCGACCACGCCCTGCCCGTGCTCGACGAGACGGCCAAGGTCGTCGCGTCGTCGGCCGTGCAGATGGACAAGGTCGACACGGTGACGACCGCCGCCGCCCAGGTCAGCGAGAACGTGTCCGCGCTGACGTCGCTGGTCACGGCCACGGTCGGGGCTCCGCTGCTCAAGGTCGCCGCGTTCTCCTACGGCGTGCGTCGCGCCCTGGCGGGGCTGCGCGGCGGCGGTGCGGGACGGTGAGGCGGCTCTTCTGGGTCGGCGTCGGCGTCGCGGTGACCGTGGTCGTGATCCGCCGGGGCCGCCGCGTGGTCGAGCAGTACGTACCGGCCGGGACGACGGACGCCGTCGAGGGCGCCGTGCGGCTGTCCGGCGCGCTGCGTGCCGCACGGGACGACTTCCGCGCAGGCGTCGCGCAGCGCGAGGCCGAGCTGCTCGACGCGCTCGTCGGCGGCGCCGACGTCGACGCCCTGCGCGCCGCCGCCCCCCGGCACCGTGCCGAGCTGCGCGAGACGTTCGGTCGCCCCCCGCGGGACGACCTGGCCCGGGACCTGTCCGCCCGGGGGTGGGCCGACGAGCCCGTCACCGACCCGGACGACGACGCGCAGGCCCCCTTCTTCTGAGCGGTCCGCCGCTCCCTCCCCGGCACGCCGGGTCCACCCGAACCTTCCACTGCCCCGAGCGGTGGACCGCACCTGACGAGGACGACATGCGCACCGCCGAGATCCGCCAGCGCTGGCTCGACTACTTCGCGAGCAAGGACCACGCCATCGTGCCGTCCGTGCCGCTCATCTCCCCGGACCCGTCGATCCTGTTCACGATCGCCGGGATGGTGCCGTTCATCCCGTACATCCTCGGGACCCAGGACGCGCCCTGGCCGCGGGTCGCCAACGCGCAGAAGTGCATCCGCACCAACGACATCGAGAACGTCGGACGCACCACGCGGCACGGCACGTTCTTCCAGATGCTCGGCAACTTCTCGTTCGGCGACTACTTCAAGGACGGCGCCATCGAGCTCGCCTGGGGCTTCCTCACGGGCTCGCAGGCCGACGGCGGCCTCGGGCTCGACGGCGACCGGTTCTGGGTGACGATCTGGGACCAGGACACCGAGGCGGCGGACGCGCTCGTGCGCGTCGGCGTCGACCCGCGCCACATCGTGCGGCTCCCGCGCGAGGAGAACTTCTGGGACACCGGCCAGCCCGGGCCCGCCGGCCCCTGCGCCGAGTGGCACTACGACCGCGGTCCCGAGTTCGGGCCCGACGCCGTGGGCGGCACGGTCGACCCCGGGGGCGACCGGTACCTCGAGATCTGGAACCTCGTGTTCGACCAGTTCGTGCGGGGCGAGGGGCAGGGCAAGGACTACCCGCTGCTCGGTGAGCTCGAGCGCAAGGCCATCGACACGGGTGCGGGCCTCGAGCGCATCGCCTACCTGCTGCAGGGCAAGAACAACCTGTACGAGACCGACGAGGTCTTCCCGGTCATCGAGCGTGCCGCGGAGCTCGCGGGCCGCCGGTACGGCACCGGCGGCGAGGACGACGTGCGCCTGCGGGTCGTCGGCGACCACGTGCGCTCGGCGCTCATGCTCATCGCGGACGGCGTGACCCCGTCCAACGAGGGGCGCGGCTACGTGCTGCGTCGGCTCGTGCGGCGCGCTGTCCGCTCGATGCGCCTGCTGGGCGTGCCCGGGGCGGCGCTGCCCGAGCTGCTGCCCATCAGCCGGGACCTCATGTCGGCGTCGTACCCCGAGGTCGCGCGCGACTTCGACCGCATCGCGCAGGTCGCGTACGGCGAGGAGGAGGCGTTCCTGCGGACCCTGACGTCCGGCACGACGATCTTCGAGGGCGCCGTCTCGACGGCGAAGTCCCGCGCGGGCGACTCGACCGCGGCGCTGAGCGGCGAGCAGGCGTTCGCGCTGCACGACACCTACGGGTTCCCCATCGACCTCACGCTCGAGATGGCCGCCGAGCACGGTGTGAGCGTCGACGAGCAGGCGTTCCGCACGCTCATGCAGGCGCAGCGCGACCGCGCCCGCGCCGATGCGCTCGCCAAGAAGACGGGGCACGCGGACACCTCGGCGTACCAGCAGCTGCAGCAGTCGCTGAGCGCCGAGAACGGCGGCGGCGTGCGGTTCGTCGGCTACACGGACACGACCGCCGAGACGAAGGTGGTCGGTCTGCTGGTCGACGGCGTCCCGGCACCCGCGGCCACGGCACCCGCACAGGTGCAGGTCGTCCTCGACGTCACACCCTTCTACGCCGAGTCGGGCGGTCAGCTCGCCGACACGGGCACCATCCGCCTCGTCAACGGCGGGATCGTCGAGGTCGACGACGTCCAGGCGCCCGTCAAGGGGCTCTCGGTGCACCAGGGCCGGCTCGTCGACGGCACCCTCACGCTCGGGGACGCCGGCGTCGCGACCATCGACACGGCGCGACGGCGGGCGATCGCGCGCGCCCACACCGCGACGCACATGGTCCACCAGGCGCTCCGCGAGGAGCTCGGGGACACGGCCACGCAGGCCGGCTCGGAGAACGCGCCCAGCCGGCTGCGGTTCGACTTCCGCTCCGGCGGTGCCGTGCCCGCGTCCTCGCTGTCGCAGATCGAGGGCCGGGTCAACGAGCGGCTGCAGGACGACCTCGAGGTCACCGACCGCACGATGGCGATCGACGAGGCGCGCGCGCTCGGTGCGATGGCGCTGTTCGGGGAGAAGTACGGCAACCAGGTGCGGGTCGTCTCCATCGGAGGTGACTGGTCGCGCGAGCTGTGCGCGGGCACGCACGTGCGTCGCTCCGGCGAGCTCGGGCTGGTCACGCTGCTCGGCGAGTCGTCCATCGGGTCAGGGGTCCGGCGCGTCGACGCCCTGGTCGGGGACTCGGCGTACGGGTACCAGGCCAAGGAGCGCGCGCTGGTCAGCCAGCTGTCCGGTCTGCTCGGCGCGCGGCCCGACGAGCTCGGGGACCGTGTGTCGTCGTTGCTGACCCGGGTGCGCGAGTCCGAGAAGGAGCTCGCCGCGCTGCGGCAGGCCCAGGTGCTGGCGGCCGCAGGCTCGCTCGCCGCGGCCCCGCAGCAGGTCGGCGCAGTCCGGGTCGTCACGCACGACGCGGGTGAGGTCGCCGCACCGGACGACCTGCGCACGCTCGCGCTCGACGTGCGCGGCCGGCTGGGGGAGTCGTCCCCGGTCGTGGTCGCCGTGGGGGGCGTCGCCAAGGGACGACCCGTCGTGGTGATCGCGACCAACGCGGCCGCGCGGGAGGCCGGGCACCGGGCAGGGGCGCTCGTGCGGACCGCCTCGGGTGTGCTCGGCGGCGGCGGTGGCGGCAAGGACGACGTCGCCCAGGGCGGCGGCACGGACGCGACCCGGTTGACCGACGCGCTCGACGGCGTCGTCGCGGCGGTCCGTGGCTGACGGCGCGCGCGCCGCGGGGTCGGACGCCGACGCGGTGATGCGCGGCGTCCGGCTGGCGGTCGACGTCGGGACCGTGCGCGTCGGGGTCGCCGCGAGCGATCCCGACGGCACGCTCGCGACGCCGGTCGAGACGCTCGCGCGCGCGAGCGGCAAGCCGTCGTCGACGTCGTCCGACGTCGCGCGGATCGCGGACGAGGCGCGGGAGCGACGTGCGGATGTCGTGTACGTCGGCCTTCCACGTCATCTGTCCGGGGCCGAGGGGTCGTCGGCAGGGGTCGCTCGCGCGTACGCTGTCGCACTGGCGCACGCGGTCGGACCCGTCCAGGTCCGGCTCGTGGATGAGCGGATGAGCACGGTGTCCGCGCATCACGCGCTCCAGGCGGCCGGCCGATCCGGGCGCCGCCACCGGCAGGTCGTCGACCAGGCGGCCGCGGTGGTGATCCTGCAGCACGCGCTGGACACGGAGAGGTCCACGGGGCGGCGACCCGGGGAACGGGTCGAGGTCGCCCCGTACCGCTCCGTCCCGGAGCACGGGGGCGTTGCGGGCGACGGCACGACGACTGTGGAGTGACGCGCAGGTGAGCAACCAGACGGAGTGGTGGGCCCCGGTGAAGGCGGACGAGAGCGTGACCGACCTGTTCGGCGGCGATCGTGCCGCGGCTGCACCGGCTGCCGCCGAGCCGCGCCGTCGGTCCCGCGCGTCGGGGCGCAAGCGTGAGGAGCGCATGCGCAAGCAGCGCCGCCGGCGGTCGGTCTCCGTCCTCGTCGTCGCGCTCGTGCTGGTCGCCGGCGCGGGCTACGTCGTCGTCTCCCTCATGGGGGGATCGTTGTTCGGCGGGGGAGCGAGCCAGGCGCGTGAGGTGACGGACTACCCGGGTCCGGGCCGCCCGGGCGCGCCGACCATCGTCATCAACGCCGGGGACTCGGGCGCCGCCATCGCCACCACCCTGCACCAGGCCGGGATCGTGGCCTCCGAGAGCGCCTTCCGGACCGCCTTCGAGGCGAACCCCGACGCGGCGCTCATCCAGCCCGGCACCTACCAGCTCATGCTCGAGATGAAGGCGGAGGACGCGGTCCGCTCGCTGCTCGACCCGAAGAGCAAGGTGTCGATGAAGGTGACGATCCCGGAGGGGTTCACCGCCGAGGACATCTTCACGCGGATCAACACGGTGACCTCCATCAGCGTCGACGAGCTGCGCGCCGCGGCGGCGGACCCCGCCGCGACCGGGCTGCCGGCCGAGGCCGGGGGCAACGTCGAGGGGTGGCTCTTCCCGTCGACCTACCAGATCGAGCCCAACACGTCGGCGTCCGCGGTCCTGGCGCAGATGGTCACCAAGACGGTGGAGACCCTCACGTCGAAGGGCGTGCCGCAGGACCAGTGGCTGGAGGTGCTGACGAAGGCGTCCCTCATCGAGAAGGAGGCCAAGGTCGACGCCGACCGGCCCGTGATGGCGCGAGCGATCCAGAACCGGATCGACCGGGGGATGACCCTCGACATCGACGCCGCCGTCGCGTACGGCCTGCAGATCCCGGGCACGCAGCTGACCCGCGACCACATCCAGGACCCGTCGAACCCGTACAACACGTACCGGCACGTGGGCCTGCCGCCGACGCCCATCGCCGCCCCGGGGGCCACGTCGATCGACGCGGTGCTCGCCCCGGCGGACGGCAACTGGGTGTTCTGGGTCGCGATCAACCTGGACACCGGCGAGACGCGCTTCGCGGAGACCTACGACGAGCACCAGGACAACGTCGCGCTGCTGCGGCAGTGGCAGGCGGAGAACTCGGGGTGACGACCGGGGGACGCCGCGCGGCGGTCCTCGGGCACCCCGTCGCCCACTCGCTGTCACCCGTGCTGCACCGCGCCGCCTACGCGGCGCTGGGGCTCGACGGCTGGCGGTACGACGCGGTCGACGTCACGGAGGAGCAGCTCCCCGAGCTGCTGGCGGGCCTCGACGGGACGTGGGCGGGCCTGAGCCTGACGATGCCGCTCAAGCAGACGGTGATGCCGCTGCTCGACCACGTCGAGCCGCTGGCGCAGGTGGTGGGCGCGGTCAACACGGTGCTGGTACAGGGGTCCGGGCCGGGACGCAGCCTGACGGGCGCGAACACGGACGTGCACGGCATCGTCGCGGCCCTCGGCGAGGTGGGTGTCAGCGGTGACGTGCGCTCGGCCGCCGTGGTCGGCGCAGGGGCGACCGCGGCCTCGACGCTCGCGGCGCTCGCCCAGCTCGGGTGCGCCACCCCCCGGGTGTACGTGCGGTCCCAGGCGCGCGCGGGTGGCCTGGTGCGCGCTGCGCACCGTATGGGCGTCGAGCCGCGCCTGTGCCGGCTCGAGGACGCGCCGGGGGAGATCGGCCGGTGCGACGTCGTGGTCAGCACCCTGCCCGCCCACGCGGCCGACCCGATCGCCAACGCGCTCGGTGCCGGGGCGTCGGGTGCCCGCGCCGGAGGGGCCCTGCTCGACGTCTGCTACGACCCGCGCCCGACCGCCCTGGCCGGCGCGTGGGCGCTGCGCGGCGGTCGGGTGGTCGGGGGGGAGCGCATGCTCCTGCACCAGGCCGTGGAGCAGGTGCGGCTGATGACCGGTCGCGCGGCACCGGTGGCGGCCATGGACGCGGCGCTCGGCACGGTGCTGGCTCCCACGTCCGCCTGACTCGGGTCACCCGTACGGGCTCCCGACAGGGGTCGTGACGCGGAGCCGGTGGTCGCGCGCTTCAGAGTCCACCGGCGCGTGCCGATGGCCTCCACGGGGTCGGACTCGGCCCCGGGACGAGGAGGCGTGCGCGTGAAGCAGCTTGGGGAGATCCTGCTGACCGAGGGTCTGGTGACGGAGGCGCAGCTGCTGGCGGCGATCGACGAACAGGTCTCGATGGGGACGTCGCTCGGGCGCACGCTCGTCGAGCTGGGGATCCTCACGGAGTCGCAGCTGGTGCGGGCCCTGGCTGCGCAGGTCGGCATGGAGTTCGTCGACCTGGACGAGTACCCGGTGGACCGCAACGCGGTGTCGCTGGTGGCAGAGAGCCTGTGCCGGCGGCACGCCGTGCTGCCCGTGGCGCTGCGGGACGGCGCGATCGTGCTGGCGACGGCCGACCCGGGCAACGTCGTCGCCGTCGACGACGTGCGGACGCTGTCCGGCCGCCGCGTGATCCCGGTGGTCGCGACGTACGACAACGTGCTGCGGGCCATCGACCGGTTCTGCCGCGCGGACGGCGAGATGGAGAACCTGTCGTCGGCGTTCGTCGAGGAGACCTCGGAGCCGGAGACCGACCTCAGCCGGATCGGTGACGTCGTCGACGACGACGCCCCGATCGTCCGGTACGTGAACCTGCTGGTGACGCAGGCGATCACCGACCGGGCGTCCGACATCCACATCGAGCCCTCCGAGCACGACCTGCGGGTGCGGTACCGGATCGACGGCGTGCTGCACGAGACGCAGCGCTCGCCCAAGAACATCATCGGCGGGGTCATCAGCCGCGTGAAGATCATGAGCGACATCGACATCGCCGAGAAGCGCAAGCCGCAGGACGGCCGCATGTCCGTCACCCACAACGGTCGCAAGATCGACCTGCGCGTGGCGACGCTGCCGACCGTGTGGGGCGAGAAGATCGTCATGCGTATCCTCGACAACTCGACCGCGAGCCTGGACCTGCGCGACCTGTCGTTCCTCGAGCACAACTACACGACGTACCGCGAGTCGTACACCAAGCCCTACGGGATGATCCTGGTGACGGGCCCGACCGGGTCGGGCAAGTCCACGACGCTGTACGCGACGCTCAACGCGGTCTCCAAGCCGGAGATCAACGTCATCACCGTCGAGGACCCGGTCGAGTACCGGCTGCCGGGCATCAACCAGGTGCAGGTCAACCCGAAGGCGGGGCTGACGTTCGCCGCCGCGCTGCGCTCGATCCTGCGCTCGGACCCCGACGTGGTGCTGCTCGGTGAGATCCGTGACCACGAGACGGCGCAGATCGCCGTCGAGGCCTCGCTCACCGGTCACCTGGTGCTGTCGACCCTGCACACCAACGACGCCCCCTCCGCGGTGACCCGCCTCACGGAGATGGGCATCGAGCCCTTCCTCGTGGGCTCGGCGCTGGACTGCGTGGTCGCCCAGCGGCTCGCGCGGCGGCTGTGCCCGAAGTGCAAGGAGGCGTACGAGCCCACCCCGGTCGAGCTGGAGGCGGCGCAGTTCCCGTGGGTCCCCGGCGAGCCCATGCCCCAGCTGTACCGGCCCGCCGGCTGCTCGTCGTGCTCGCGCACCGGCTACAAGGGTCGCCTCGCCCTGCACGAGGTCATGCGGGTCACCGAGGACATCGAGCGGCACGCCGTGGCGCACTCCTCGTCGGCGGACATCGGGGCGACGGCGGCCAAGCAGGGCATGCGCCGGCTGCGCGAGGACGGCTGGTACAAGGTCGCCGACGGGCAGACGTCCATCGAGGAGATCCTGCGCGTCGTCGCCTGACGCGCACGCCCCGGCGGTGCGCTCAAGTCGCGCCCCGCCGGGGCCGATGGTGTAGGCGGACCCGCATCGTGCGCGGGCGTCCGTGCGTGGACCGGTTGGAGGCAGACGACGTGAGTGAGACCTACAGGGCACCGTCCGGGGAGCCCACGCGGCCGCTGCCCCCGTACCGGCCAGCGGGACCCCAGACCGGGCCCGCCGCGGCGTTCGGGGGGCCGACGTACCAGCCGGTGCCGTCGCAGAGCCAGGTCCCGGTGGCGCCGCCGGCGACCGGGTACCCCGCGGTACCGGCCGGGAGCGTCCCGCCGCCGATGCACCACCCCGCACCGGCCGCCCCCCAGGTGCCGAGGCCGGCCGGTCCGCCGGCAGCGGGGCAGCCGGCCGCCGCGCCGCCGCGTCCTGCGGCCGCGAGTGGGCCGGGCCGCACGGGGACGTCCTCGGGCCGGCAGGACGGCGACATCGCGATCGACGAGGTGCTGCGGGAGATGCACCGCCTCGGTGCGTCCGACGTGCACCTGACCTCGGGGACCGCGCCGATGGTCCGCATCTCGGGTGCGCTGCGCCCTCTCGAGCAGTTCGGGGTGATGACCCCCGAGCCGCTGCGACGCAGCCTGTACTCGTTCCTCACCCAGAAGCAGCGCGAGACCTTCGAGGCCAACCTCGAGCTCGACATCTCCTACGCCGTGCGGGGTCTGGCACGCTTCCGCGTCAACCTCTACCAGCAGCGGGAGTCGGTGGGCGCCGCCTTCCGCGTGATCCCCTACGAGATCAAGCCGCTTGAGGAGCTCGGGGTGCCTGCCTCGGTGGGGTCGTTCGCGGGCCTGCCGCGTGGTCTGGTGCTGGTCACCGGACCGACCGGCTCGGGCAAGTCGACGACGCTGGCCTCGATCATCGACCTCGCCAACCGCACGCGCGAGGACCACATCATGACGGTCGAGGACCCCATCGAGTTCCTCCACCGGCACAAGAAGTGCATCGTCAACCAGCGCGAGGTCGGCGCGGACACGCACTCGTTCGCCAACGCGCTCAAGCACGTCCTGCGGCAGGACCCCGACATCATCCTCGTGGGGGAGATGCGCGACCTGGAGACGATCTCGGTCGCGCTGACCGCGGCCGAGACCGGCCACCTGGTCTTCGCGACCCTGCACACCCAGGACGCCGCGCAGACCATCGACCGCATCATCGACGTCTTCCCGTCCGGCCAGCAGGCGCAGGTCCGTACCCAGCTCGCCAGCGCGATCCAAGGTGTCGTGTGCCAGACCCTTGCCAAGAAGGCGAACGGCGCCGGCCGGGTGGTGGCGACCGAGGTCATGCTCGCGACGCCCGCCATCCGCAACCTCGTGCGCGAGGGTAAGACGCACCAGATCTACTCGGCGATGCAGGCGGGCGCCGACAACGGCATGCACACGATGGACCAGAACCTGGCCGAGCTCGTCAAGCGCGGCAAGATCACGTACGAGGTGGGTCTGGACAAGGCGCACCACATCGAGGACTTCAACAAGCTCGTCGGACGCACCTCGCGCGTGCGCCAGGGTGCGTCCTCGACCCAGAGCTTCGGCGGGGCCACGGCGCCCGGCATCTCCAGCCTCGGAGGTTACTGATGGCCGTCATGCGCACGTACGAGTACGAGCTGTCGGACCGCAGCGGCAAGGTCGTCAAGGGCCGCATCGACGCGCAGAACGAGGACGCGGTCGCCAACCGCCTGCGCCAGATGGGCATGGCGCCCATCGCGATCACCGAGATCTCGACGACGGGCCTGAGCACCGAGATCACGATCCCCGGGTTCGGGGACCGCGTGAAGCTCAAGGACCTCGCCATCATGGCGCGCCAGCTCGCCACCATGATCAGCGCCGGCTTGTCCCTGCTGCGGGCGCTGACGATCCTCGCCGAGCAGACCGAGAGCAAGCCCCTCGGCAAGGCGCTGGGCACCGTGCGCAGCGACGTCGAGACGGGCGGGGCCCTGTCCGAGTCGCTCTCGAAGCACAAGGAGATCTTCCCGCCGCTGATGATCAACATGATCCGTGCGGGCGAGGTCGGCGGGTTCCTCGAGGATGCGCTGACCTCGGTGGCGGAGAACTACGAGTCCGAGGTCAAGCTCCGCGCGCAGATCAAGTCCGCGATGACGTACCCCGTCATGGTGTTCGCGATGGCGATCCTCGCGGTCGTGGGCATGCTGCTGTTCATCGTGCCAATCTTCGAGCAGATGTTCACCGACCTCGGGGGCGCGCTGCCAGCGCCCACCCAGTTCCTCGTCTTTCTCTCGAGCATCATGAAGTGGGCGGCGCCGCTGCTGGCGGTCATCGTCGTGATCTTCTCGATTTGGTGGCGCAAGCACAAGAACGACGACGCGATCCGTTCCCGCGTGCAGCCGCTGACGATGCGGGTCCCGATCTTCGGGATGCTGTTCAAGAAGGTGGCGATCGCGCGCTTCACGCGCAACTTCGGCACGATGCTCGGCGCCGGCGTCCCGATCCTGCAGGCCCTGGACATCGTGGGCGAGACGAGCGGGAGCTACGTCATCGAGATGGCGGTCAAGGACATCCAGAACGGCGTGCGCCAAGGTCAGCCGCTCTCGTTGCCCCTGGCCAGGCACACGGTGTTCCCCCCCATGGTGGTGCAGATGATCGCCACGGGTGAGGACGCGGGCTCCCTCGAGCAGATGCTGAAGAAGATCGCCATCTTCTACGACGAGGACGTCGAGGCGACCACGGACCAGCTGACGAGCCTCATCGAGCCGCTGATGATCGCCATCCTCGGCGTGATCATCGGCGGCATGATCATCGCCCTCTACATGCCGATCTTCTCGATCTTCGAGCTCGTGCAGTGAGGTGTCACCCGTCTGCTGAACGGCCGTCCGGGTGAACGTGGCCGCAGGGCTCAAGGCGTGGCCCGGGCATCCCGATGAGCAGCACGTAGCACCGAACCGCCGGCCTCGGCCGGCACCTGAAACCCGACACCGAAGGCAGGCATCACCATGATTGCTCGCGTCCGCAAGGCCATGGACGAGCGCGAGAAGGGCTTCACGCTCATCGAGCTCCTCGTCGTCATCATCATCATCGGCATCCTCGCCGCGATCGCCATCCCGGCGTTCCTCAACCAGCGCCAGAACGGCTGGGCCGCCCAGGTCGAGTCCGACGTCAAGAACGCGGCCATCGCGGCCGAGTCCTACGCGGTGGGCAACAACGGGTCCTACGCGGACCTGGACGCGGCCGCGCTCACGGACAACGGCTTCCGGTCGACCGCGGACGTCACGGTCCGGGTTGAGGACGCCAACGCCGACACCTACACGCTCGTCGGCTCGCACGTCCGCCTCGGCGGCGAGACTGAGCGCTCGTGGACGTACGACAGCGCGACCGGCGTGATCGACGACTCGGACGACTGATAGGTCCGGCTAGTTCGGTTCCAGGGGTGTGGGGCGTCGCGCACGCGGCGCCCCACACCCCTGAGGCACACCCGCCCGGCGCGCAGGGCACCGCACGACCGGCACCACGCACGCACCACCCGCAGCACCCCTTGACACCGAGCTCCCCGGAGGCCCGCAGTGCGCACCTGGTGGCACCGCCTGCACCGCGTCACCCGCGACGAGGGCGGCCTGAGCCTCGTCGAGGTCCTCGTCGCGATGCTGATCTTCGCGATGGTGAGCGTGGGGCTCGCGTACTCGATGATCGGGACGCTCAACCTGACCCGCGAGGCGCGCGTGCGGGTCGTCGCGGCCAACCTCGCGGCCGACGAGATCGACCTCGCGCGTGACACGGACGACCTGTTCGGCCTGCTCGACCGGACCCGGGAGATCACGCTCAACGGGGACGTGTTCCGCGTGCAGCGCAGCACGCAGTGGGTGTCCGACCCCGCCGCGGACTTCTCCTGCGGCGCGAGCGGCGGCGGCGGCACGCTGCGCTACAAGCGCGTCAACGTCACCGTCACGTGGGGCGGCATGCGCGCCGGTGCCGCACCCGTGCGCAGCGACACGGTCCTCAACCCCGACGACCACATCAACGACCCGACCAAGGGCACGATCCTCGTGTCGGTCCTGCGGGCCGACGGCACGGGTAACCCGAACGTCGCGATCACGGCGACCCCGTCGACCGGATCGGTCATCAGCTCCACCGACGCCCAGGGGTGCACCTACATCCTTCGGGTCAACCCGGGGTCCTACACCATCCGCGCGCAGCGCACCGGGCACGTGAGCGACGCGCAGACGGCCACGCCCGCGCAGACCGTGTCCGTCACGCCGGGCACCACGGCCTCGGTCGGCTTCCAGCTGGACCAGGCGGCGACGTTCGACGCGGTGCTCGCCCCGGGCGCGCCGGTCGGCACGCGGGTCCCGACCGGGACGTCGATGCCCGTGTCGATGGTCAGCACGTACGGCATCGCGACCCCGGCGCCCGTCGGCGGCGGTGGCACGCTGACACCGCGGTACTCGCTGCACCCCTTCACCTCGGGGTACCAGCCCTTCGCCGGCTCGTGCCTCTCCTCCGACCCCCGCGCCTGGCCCGAGACCGTCGAGGGAGCCACCACGTTCCGCGCCGAGCTGCCCGAGCCGGTCGCGGCAGCACCCGGCACCACGGTGACGATGCCGGTCCCGATGGGACTGGTCCAGGTCAGCGGCGGCGGCTCGGGCACCTACCTGCGGGCGGAGTCGGTGACGCCGGCGACGACCGATCCCCCCACGCCGACCTGCGCCTCGACCGTGTCGTACGCGTACGGCAGCGTCGTCCCCGCGGCCGGATCGACGGTCGTCATCGCCCTGCCCTACGGGACGTGGCGCCTGCTGCAGGGCAGCAGCACGTCCCAGACCAGCCAGCTGAACAGCACGCGCGTCACGCCTCTCGTGCTGCCGGAGCCCAGCGTGCCCCAGCGGATCACGACGACGACGGCCGGTGTCATCACGGTCGACCCGCGCACGGCGGTGGCACCGTGAACGCCCTGCGGCGCCGACTGCACGTCGCCGGGCGCGGCGACCGCGGACTGACGCTGCCGGAGCTGCTCGTCACGATGTTCCTGCTGTCGATGATCACGGTGCTCATGGTCGGCACGATCTCCGGCTTCTCCCGCGCGTTCACCCGCGACCGCGCAGCGAGCGACTCGACCATGGTGGCCGCGACGGCCATGAAGGAGGTCACGCGCGTCGTCCGCTCGGGCACCGAGCTGCGCCTGACTGGCGGTGGCGCGACCAACGCCCCGGTCTTCATCGAGGCCCGGCCCGACACCCTGACGATGTACGCGTACGTCGACACGTCAGCGGCGGCGCCGCGACCCATCAAGGTGCGCTTCGCGATCGACGCCCAGCGGCGGCTGATCGAGACACGGTGGCCCGTCACCAACACGGCCGCCCCGTGGACGTTCGCGGCCATGACCAGCCCGTCGTCCAGCCGGCCCGTCGCGCGGTTCATCCCCACGACCGCGGGGCCCTTGTTCGTGTACCTCGACAAGGACGAGAACCCGCTGGTCCCCGGCGCCGGCGGGCTCACGGCCGACCAGATCAAGAACGTCGCGGCCGTGCGGGTCACGATCACCGTGCAGGGCGACATCACCGGCCGCGCCGATGCGGTCACCGTCCAGAACGCCGTCGGCATCCCCAACCTCGGCATCTCCAGAGTGAGGCCATGATGCACATCCTCCGTCTGATCCGTACCCGCATCGACGACCGTGAACGCGGCATCGCCATGGTCATGGTCATCGGCATGACGGTCCTGCTCAGCGGGCTCGTCGTCGCCGGGATCGCCTACGGGACGGGTGCCGCCCGCCAGTCGCAGCGCGACCAGAACTGGAGCTCGGCCCTCGCCGCGGCCTATGCCGGGATCGAGGAGTACGAGAGCCGGCTCGCGAACGACCTCGGGTACTTCGCGTACGGCAACCCCGCCGCCCCTTTCAGCGCGACGAGCGCGGCCCGCCTCACGCTGCCCAGCGGTGCGAGCGCGAACCCGGCCTTCGGTCTCGGACCCTCGGGTACGTGGGCGAACGTCGCCGGCAGCGCGGGGGCGGCGCAGTTCCGGTACGAGGTCGACAGCTCCCGCTTCTACATCGACGGCACCCTGCGCCTGCGGTCCACCGGGCGCGCCGGTGGTGAGACGCGCACGATCGTGGCCGACATCAAGCAGAAGGGCTTCATCGACTTCCTGTACTTCACGGACTACGAGGTCATGGACCCGCAGGCGCTGAACCCCACGAGCACCGCCGACTGCGCCATCCACTACTACGACGCAGCGAGCCGCTCGCACTGCAGTACCATCTTCTTCGGCGGCGCCGACGTGATCAACGGGCCGTTGCACACCAACGACGCGCTCCAGACGAACGGCCCGGCGCGGTTCAACGGCAAGGTGACCACGGCGTACAAGGCGGCCTCGGGCGCCAACTACGTCCGCAGCGGCGGGACGGCCCCGACGTTCTACATCGCGGGCGACCCGCAGAGCATCGCGACGATCGGGATGCCGGCGACGAACTCCCAGATCAAGAAGGAGACGCGGTCGGACCTGCCGGCCGAGGTCCCGGTCACCGGCTGCCTGTACACCGGCCCGACGAAGATCACCTTCCACGACAACGGTCAGATGACCGTCATCTCCCCGTGGACGAAGGCGACGAACACGACGGGAACATCCGACACGACCGGCACGGCACCCGCGAAGTGTGGGACCCCGGGTGCGTCCGGTCTCGCGGCGAAGACGGGGTCGGTCTTCACGGGACAGCGCATCAACATCCCGCAGAACCTTGTCGTCTACGTGCAGAACGTGCCCTCCGTGGCGGGCAACGTCAACACGACGTCGGGGTCGACGACCCCGACGGGCTCGGTGACGTGCCCCTCCGGCGGCAACGCCATCGGGTACCCCATGACGGACGAGACGGCGCCGTTCTCCGGCGCGTACGGCTGCCGCAACGGCGACGTGTTCGTGCAGGGCACCCTCAAGGGCAACATGACGATCGCGTCCGAGAACTACATCTACGTGACGGGCGACATCCGGTACAGCAACAGCGGTGAGGACATGCTCGGCCTGGTCGGCAACAACGCCGTGTGGGTCTACAACCCGATGAGGGTCACCACCTCGTGGAGCACCACGACGTACACCGCGCTCCTGTCGGGGAGCAACCGGCGGATCGACGCCGCCATCCTGTCCGTCGCGCACACGTTCATGGTGCAGAACTACAACCGGGGCAGCGCCCGCGGGACCCTGACGGTCAACGGCGCGATCGGGCAGAAGTTCCGCGGCCCGGTCGGCACGGGCTCGGGCGCGTCCATGACCACCGGCTACGGCAAGGACTACAACTACGACGAGCGCTTCCGCTACACGGCGCCGCCCAAGTTCCTGTCACCGGTCACGACCACCTACGGTGTGAGCGTGTGGATCGAGGTGGAGCCGGCGTTCCGGCCCGACGGCAGCGTGAGCTGATCGCGTGATCGCACCGCTGCTCGTCCTCGCGGGTGTGGTGGGGCTCGTCATCGGGTCCTTCCTCAACGTCGTCGTCTGGCGGGTCCCCCGGGGCGAGTCGGTCGTGCGGCCGCCGAGCGCGTGCCCGCGGTGCGGTCACGGGATCCGGCCCCGGGACAACGTCCCGGTGCTCGGGTGGCTGGCCCTGCGAGGGCGGTGCCGCGACTGCGGCGAGCCGATCCCCGTGCGGTACCCGCTGGTCGAGGCCGGGACCGGGGTGGCGTTCGTGGCCGCCACCGCGTGGCTGCTCTCGCGTGACGACGGCCTGTGGCTGCTGCCGGCCGTCTGGTACCTCGTGGCGGTCGGCATCGCGCTCGCGCTGATCGACCTGGACACGCACCGGCTCCCGGACGTCCTGGTGCTGCCGTCGTACGTGGTCGCGCTCGTCCTGCTCGCCGTCGCGTCCGCCGGGACCGGGCAGTGGGACGCGCTGGTGCGCGCCGGCATCGGCGGCGCCGCGCTCTGGGTCTTCTACTTCGTCCTCGTGCTCGTGTACCCCAGCGGGATGGGCTTCGGCGACGTGAAGCTCGCCGGTGTGCTGGGGATGTACCTGGCGTGGGTCGGCTGGGGCGCGCTGGTCGTCGGCGGCTTCGCGGCCTTCCTGTGTGGCGGCGTGTACGCGCTCGGCCTGCTGGTGCTGCGCCGCGCAGGCCGCAAGTCGGGCGTCCCGTTCGGCCCCTGGATGCTCGTCGGATGCGCTGTGGGCCTCGTCGTGGGGGAGGCGCTGTGGAGCGCCTACCTCGACGCGGCGCTCGGCGCCTGAGACCCCGGCCTGCGCGGACCCGCGGCACAACGGCACCCGGCGGCACGCTCAAGGCGGGCGACGCGGCGACCGATACAGCAGTGGTTGCTGCGACGCTCGAAGGGATGCCACGTGGGTAAGACACGTGTGATCGGCCTGGACATCGGGACCACCCATGTCCGCGCCGCGGAGCTGGAGTTCGGTAGTGGAGGGACGTCTGCGACGGCCCGCCCCCGGCTCCTCAAGCTGGGCGTCGCGCCCCTGCCCCCCGGGGCGGTGCGCGAGGGTGAGGTGGTGGAGCGGCAGACGGTCGGCAGCGTCATCAAGCGACTGTGGGCCGAGCAGAAGTTCAGCCACAAGAACGTCGTCCTGGGCATCGGCAACCAGCGGGTCGTGGTCCGTGACCTCGACCTGCCCGCCATGCCGATGGCGCAGGTGCGCTCGTCGCTGCCGTTCCAGGTGGCCGACCTCATCCCCGTGGCCGTGGACGACGCCATCCTCGACTACCTGCCCGTCGGCTCGCGGCAGGGCGACAGCGGCGAGGTCATGCAGGGCCTGCTCGTCGCGGCCACGAAGGACACGGTCACCGCCAACACCGCGGCGGTCGAGATCGCCGGCCTGCGGCCCGTCGTCGTCGACCTCGGTGCGTTCGCGTTGTCACGGGCGATCGCGCGCGGCGGGGCGCTCGACCACACCATCGCCGTGGTCGACATCGGTGCACGTGTCACGACCGTCGCGGTCGTGGCCCAGGGCGTGCCGCGCATGGTCCGCATGCTGCCCTCCGGTGGCCAGGACGTGACCGAGGCGGTCGCGGCCGCGCTGCAGATCCCGCTCGACCAGGGCGAGATGGCCAAGCGCGCGATCGGCGTGGGCCACGCGGTCCCGCCCGAGCAGGAGCGCGCCGCCGAGCAGATCGTCACCGTCGTCTCGGCGCTCGTCGAGGCCGTGCGCAACACGATCGTCTACTACTCCAGCACCCACCCGGGCGCCGGTGTCGAGCACCTCATGCTCACGGGCGGTGCCTCGCAGCTGCCGGGGCTCGGTCAGTACCTCTCGACCGCGACCCGGCTGCCGGTCAGCGGGGGGCAGCCGCTCGACAACGTCGACGTGGACCGCGCCGTCTCCTACCCGCGTCTCTCCGAGGAGCAGCACACCATGGCGATCGCCCTGGGTCTGGCGATGGGATCCGTCGCATGAGCACCGTGCTCAGCCGTCCCATCGCGACGAAGAAGTCGCGCGCCACGGGGTTCCCCTCCGTGCCGCAGGTCAACCTGCTGCCACCCGAGTACGGCGCGCGGCATGCGCTGGCGCAGCTGAAGCGGCGCCTGCTGTTCGCGCTGGCCGTCGTGCTCGCTGCCGCGGCCGTCGCGTACGGCGTCGCGTTCACGTCCCTCACCACGGAGCGTGCGGCGCAGAACCGTGCCGAGCAGGAGACGACGCGTCTGCTGCAGGCGCAGAAGGAGTACGCCGAGGTGCCGCAGGTCCTCGGCCAGCTGAGCCGCGCCCAGGACGCACGAGCTCTCGCGACGTCGACCGAGATCATGTGGTCGCCCTACCTGCGCGCCATCGGCGCGGTCATGCCCGAGGGCGTGCTGCTCTCGCAGTTCGTCATGACCGGGGCGACCCCCATGCTGGCGCCGGCGCCGCCGTCGAACACGCTGCAGGACCCGACGGTCGCGGGCATCGCCTTCGAGGCGATCTCGGACGAGCTGGTCGACACCGCGGCGTGGGTCGACGCGCTCAACGCCATGCCCGGCTTCCACGGCGCGTGGGTGAGCAGCGCGTCGGCCGACGAGTACAACGGCCAGCCCGTCTACCGGTACACGAGCACGGTGCGGATCACCGACGCCGTGTACGCCGACCGCTTCGCCCAGGGGGAGTGACGTGAACTCGAAGTCATCGGCATGGGTCGGCGGCACCGTCGTCGTCTCCGTGCTCATCCTCGCGCTCGCCTGGTTCGTGGCGATCTCGCCGACCCTCGCGTCGGCCTCCTCCGCCCGGACGGACACCCAGGCGGCCGAGATGCGGAACTCCCAGCTGGAGGTCCAGCTCGCGGAGCTGAAGGCGCAGTTCGCGAACCTCGACGCCTCCAAGGCCGAGCTGGCGGCGCTGCGGCTGCAGATCCCGACCGAGACCCAGCTCGCCGAGTACATCCGGACGATGCAGGCGCACGCCGAGGCCTCGGGTGTGACGATCGTCGAGCTGGACGTCGCGGAGCCCGAGGCGGTCGCGCCGGCGGACGTCGCTGTCGAGGCACCGACGACGGAGGAGCCGGCAGCCGAGGAGGGCGCCGAGGGTGACTCCGCGGCGGAGGGCGCCGAGGGCGGAGCGCTGCCCGACGGCAGCGCTCCGGCCGAGCAGGTCCCGAGCGGGCCCGTCCCGGTCGAGGCGTTCGCGGGCTACCAGATCCAGGTGACGGTGGTCGGGACGGCGGCCAACGGCGTCGCCTTCCTCGAGAAGATGCAGACGGTCGGTGACCGGCTCTTCCTCGTCACCGAGTACGACGGCAGAGGCCTCGCGGCCGAGGCTGCGAAGGGCATGCGCCCCGAGACGCAGGAGGGTGACATGGAGCTCAAGCTCACCGGCTACGTCTGGGTCCTGCCGCCGCTCGCCCGCGACGCGGTCGCACCGAGCGAGCCCGAGGACGGAGTGCTCGCTCCGCTGCCCGGCGGGGCCGACCCCCGGCTCGGCGCCGAGGGCAACGGCACCGTCGGCTGACACGACGACCCACGGAAGCGGCCCGCACGAGCACCTCGTGCGGGCCGCTTCCGTGTGCCCGCGCGAGCGGCCGTGGTGTCGTCCGCGCTGAGGGATCGCGCACCGGTGGCGTGCGCGCACGTGAAATGATCCCCGCATGCTTCGTTGGTTGACCTCCGGTGAGTCCCACGGCCCCGCGCTCGTCGGCATCCTCGACGGCCTGCCCGCCGGCGTGCGGGTGCAGACCTCGGACGTGCAGGCCGCGCTGGCGCGCCGCCGCCTGGGGTACGGGCGCGGCGCCCGCATGAAGTTCGAGCAGGACGCGGTCCGCCTGCTCGGCGGCGTGCGGCACGGCCTGACCCAGGGCGGCCCCGTCGCGATCGAGGTCGCCAACTCCGAGTGGCCCAAGTGGGCCGACGTGATGTCCGCCGACCCGGTGCCGCCCGAGGCGTTGACGGTCGACGCCGGCACCGGCGACGTCCGCGAGATCGCGCGCAACCGCCCCCTGACCCGCCCCCGCCCCGGGCACGCCGACCTGATCGGCATGCGCAAGTACGGCTTCGACGACGCCCGCCCGGTCCTGGAGCGCGCGTCGGCCCGCGAGACGGCGACGCGGGTCGCGCTCGGCACCGTCGCGGCCGCGTTGCTCGAGCAGGTCGCCGGCGTGCGGCTCGTGTCGCACGTCGTGGCGATCGGCCCGGTCACGGTCCCCGACGACGCCCCCGCGCCGACCCCGGACGACGTCGCCGCGCTGGACGCCGACCCGGTGCGCTGCTTCGACGCCGCGACGAGCGCCGCGATGGTCGCCGAGATCGACCAGTGCCACAAGGACGGCGACACCCTCGGGGGCGTCGTCGAGGTCCTCGTGCACGGTCTGCCGTCCGGTGTGGGGACGTACGTGCAGGCCGACGGACGGCTCGACGCCCGGCTCGCCGCCGCGCTCATGGGCATCCAGGCGATCAAGGGCGTGGAGGTCGGCGACGGCTTCCGCACCGCCGCCCGGCGCGGGTCGCAGGCCCACGACGAGATCGAGCGCGACGCCTCGGGCCGCATCGTGCGGCGCACCAACCGGGCCGGCGGCATCGAGGGTGGCATGTCGAACGGCGAGGTCGTGCGCGTGCGCGCGGCGATGAAGCCGATCTCGACGGTCCCGCGCGCGCTGGCGACCGTCGACACCGCCACGGGCGAGCCCGTGACGGCGCACCACCAGCGCTCCGACGTGTGCGCGGTGCCCCCGGCGGCCGTGGTCGCCGAGGCGATGGTCGCGCTCGTCGTCGCGCAGACGCTGCTGGAGAAGACGGGCGGGGACAGCGTCGCGGAGGTCCGTCGCAACCTCGAGGCGTACCTCGCGTCGGTCCCGGACCTGCTGACCTGACCTGCTGACCTGACCTGCTGAGCCGAGCGGATCGCGGTCGACCGGCTCGTGGACCACCCGGACCGGTGCTCACAGCCCGACTAGGCTGCGGACGTGCCTCCAGCTACCCCGTCCGGTCCGCGTGTCGTGCTCATCGGCCCCCCGGGGGCGGGCAAGTCGACGGTGGCCGCCGCCCTGGCCCAGCGCTGGCAGCTCACCGCCCGCGACACCGACACGGACGTCGAGACGACCGCCGGCAAGTCGGTCGCGGACGTCTTCGTCGAGGACGGCGAGCCGCGCTTCCGTGAGCTCGAGCGCCAGGCCGTCGCGACCGCGCTCGCCGAGCACGACGGCGTCCTGGCCCTGGGCGGCGGCGCGGTGCTGGACCCGCAGACGCAGGACGCGCTGCGGTCGTACCGCGACGGCGGCGGCGTCGTGGTGTTCCTCGACGTGAGCCTCGCGCACGCCGCGCCGCGCGTCGGGCTCAACCAGTCGCGTCCGCTGCTCGTGGGCAGCCCCCGGGCGCAGTGGCAGGCACTCATGGACGCCCGGCGTCCGGTCTACGAGGAGGTCGCGACCGTGCAGGTGTCGACGGACGGGCTGCGCCCGGTGGAGGTCGCCGAGTCGATCGAGACGGCGCTGCGCGAGCAGCGCGTCACGGAGCCGGGCGCATGAGCGGCGAGGCGGTCGTCCCGGTCGCGGGGGAGCAGCCGTACGACGTCGTCATCGGGCGGCACCTGCTCGGCCACCTGCCCGCGATGCTCGGCGACACCGTCCGACGGGTGCTCGTCGTCCACCCCACCGCCCTGGCCACGTCGGCCGAGACGGTGCGCGAGGACCTCGTCGCGCACGGCTACGAGGTCTACCTCGCGCAGGTGCCCGACGCCGAGGAGCAGAAGACAGCGCAGGTCGCCGCGTTCTGCTGGGGCGTGCTCGGCCAGGCCGACTTCACACGCTCCGACGCCGTCGTCGGCCTCGGCGGGGGAGCGACGACCGACCTGGCCGGGTTCGTCGCGGCGACCTGGCTGCGCGGCGTCCGGGTCGTCCAGGTCCCCACCACGGTGCTCGGCATGGTCGACGCCGCCGTGGGCGGCAAGACCGGGATCAACACCGCCGAGGGCAAGAACCTCGTCGGCGCGTTCCACCCACCCGCCGGCGTGCTCTGCGACCTGGCGTCCGTGGAGTCGATGTCCCCCTACGACTTCGTCGCCGGGCTCGCCGAGATCGTCAAGTGCGGGTTCATCGACGACCCCCGCATCCTCGAGCTCGTCGAGGAGAACACCGCGCTGCTGCAGGACCCCGTGGCCGCCGCGTCCTCACCCGTGCTCGCCGAGCTCGTCGAGCGGGCCGTGCGCACCAAGGCCCGCGTCGTCGGGGAGGACCTGCGCGAGGCCGGGCTGCGGGAGATCCTCAACTACGGCCACACCTTCGCCCACGCCGTCGAGCAGGTCGAGCGCTACCGCTGGCGCCACGGCGCGGCCGTCTCGGTGGGCATGGTCTACGTCGCCGAGCTCGCACGGCTCGCCGGACGCCTCGACGACGACGTCGTCGAGCGTCACCGCAGCGTCCTGACGGCCCTCGGCCTGCCGACGACGTACCGGGGTGACCGCTGGGAGC
The DNA here is from genome assembly GCF_016862775.1 of Cellulomonas phragmiteti. GTDB lineage: Bacteria > Actinomycetota > Actinomycetes > Actinomycetales > Cellulomonadaceae > Cellulomonas > Cellulomonas phragmiteti. The sequence continues at coordinate 116,729 of NZ_BONP01000007.1, forward strand.
AGCTGCTCGCCGCGATGCGGCGCGACAAGAAGACCCGCGGGGACCTCCTGCGCTTCGTCGTCCTCGACGGCCTGGCGCGCCCCTCACGCCTCGAGGGCCCCGACCCGACGCTCCTGGCGGCCGCCTACGCGGAGATCTCCGCGGCCCCGGAGCCCACGACGGGCATCCTCCTGTGACGTGAGAGCGAGGAGCCCGGGCCTCCGGTGCCCGGGTTCCTCGCTCTCACCGGTCCGCGGTGAGCCGCCCACAGGCAGCGGAGCCAGCGGGGTGGTGCACAGACCACCTCGGGGTCCGTCCCGGTGACCCGTCGCGCAGCAGGGTCGTGGACATGGCCCGCGCCGTCGACCCGACCTGGACCCCGCCCGCCGCAGCCGCGCGGCGTGGTGTCTTCACCCGGGCGGAGGCGCTCGCCGCGGGTCTCACCGAGGACCAGGTGCGCCACCGCATCGAGTCGGGCGTCTGGCGGCGCGTCTGCGGAGCCGGGCTGGTGCTCGCCACGACACCGCCGGGCCCATGGCTCGACGCGCACGCCGCGGTGGTGACCTGGCCCGGGGCGACCCTTGCGCTCACCAGCGCGGCGCTGGTGCACGGCATGCCGGTGCCCGACGACGGCCGCGTGCACGTGGTCGTGACCGGGCCCCGCGCCCGGCGTGGCCGGCTGGTCCCGCACCGGCACGCGCTCACTGCGGCGGACCGAATCGTCCTCGCCGGGGTCGACGTCACGGGGCGTGCCCGCACCGCGGTCGACTGCCTCGGGTGGCTGTCGCGCGACGGCGCCGCCCGCCTGCTCGCCTGGGTCGGGACCCGCAGGATCCTCGGCGCGGACGACCTCGACGGCTGGGTGCGGACCCACCCCGGACACCGCGGCAACGCTCAGCGCACCTGGTGCGCCGAGCGGCTGCGCAGCGGGGCTCTGAGCGTGGCCGAGGAACGGCTGCAGGACCTCCTGCGCGGCGCGGGCGTGGCCGGCTGGACCGCGAACGCTCCGCTCCTCGACACGCTCGGCGTGCCCGCAGTCGTCGACGTCTGGTTCGCGGACGTCCGCCTCGTGGTGGAGGTCGACGGACGCGTCGCGCACGGCCCCGACCGGTTCCAGGGCGACCGCACCCGTCAGAACCTGCTCGTCCGCGCGGGCTGCACGGTGCTGCGCTACACGTGGGACGACCTGACCCGCCGCAGCGACGAGGTGGTCGCCCAGATCCTGGCCACGCTCCACCGGCTCCGCGCGACCCGGTGAGAGAGAGCTTCCCGGGCCTCCGGTGCCCGGATTCCTCTCCCTCACGATCCTTGTGATGGGGATAACAAGGATGAAGGTTTGTAGGTGAGGGAACAAGGTGGCATGCTTGTTCCATGTTCGTGCTCACGATCGACCAGAGGGGCAGCCGGCACGGCACCGACCGCGTCCCCGAGCTGCTCGACGCGCTCGCGGGCACCCGGGTGCTGCGCGGGTTCGAGCGCACGGTGGGGGACGAGGTGCAGGGGGTCCTCGACGACCCGGAGGTGGTCGTCGACACGGCGCTGCGCGTGCTGCGCGACGGCGGGTGGAGCGTGGGGATCGGCGCCGGTGCCGTCGACGAGCCGCTGCCGGCGTCGCCGCGGGAGGGCGCCGGACCGGCGTTCGTGCTCGCACGCGACGCCGTCGAGGCCGCCAAGAGCCGTCAGCGCCCGGTCCCGGTCGCGGTGCGTGGCGCGGACGAGGTCGCGGCGTCGGACGCCGACGCCGTGCTGGCCCTGCTCGGTGCCGTGGCCGCGCGGCGCACGGACGCCGGCTGGGCGGCGGTCGACGCCGCACGGGAGGCGGAGGCCGGCGGGCAGGACGTCGTCGCCCGTGCGCTCGGCGTGTCCCAGCAGGCCGTGAGCCAGCGGCTGCGGACCGCGATGTGGGCGGAGGAGGTCGCCGCACGCCCCGCTGCGGCGCGCCTGTTGACGCGCGCCGCCGGCTGAGGACAGGGTCTGCTGCGTGCACCCTGCCCTCGTGGCCGGCATCTGGGCCGGCGCGCTCCTCGTGTCCTCCCTCGGTGGCTGGCTCGTCACGCGTCTCGTCCTGCAGCTGGCGTCCCGCTCGCGCGACGCCGGGCGGCGACGGCCCGACCGCCACGGCCCCGTCCTGCTCGAGCCGCTGCGCATCAGCGACGGGCCGGTCGGGGAGGGCGCGCAGATCGTCCTGCGCGGCGGGACCTGGATCGGGGTGCTCGAGCGGCTCGCGGTCACGGGGAGCCTGCTGGCCGGTGTGCCGGAGGGTGTCGCCGTGGTCGTCGCGGTCAAGGGCCTGGGGCGCTACCCCGAGCTGCGGGAGAACCCCGGAGCGTCCGAGCGCTTCGTCATCGGGACGCTGGCGTCGCTCGTCTGGTCGGGCGTCGCGGGGCTCGTCGCCCTGCGCCTGCTGTCCTGACAGCACGCCCCGTCAGGCCCCGGCCGGGCGCCGCGCGAGCGGCGTGCGGGCGGCGTGCGGGCGGACGACGGCCTGGGCGCTAGGATGGTCGACGGCCTGCGGCCGGTCCGTGCACCCGGTGCACCGGCCCGGCCGGGCACAGCGAGTCGGACGCGACGGGCACCCGGTGCCCGCGGGCCGGCTCCGCGGCCGGCAGCCGTCCCGTGGGGCGCTGCGCTCCGGACGCGCCGCACGGCGCGCACCACCACCGACGGGAGAACGACGCTCGTGGCGACCACCAACGACCTGAAGAACGGCATCGTGCTGCGCATCGACGGCCAGCTCTGGACCGTCGTGGAGTTCCAGCACGTCAAGCCCGGCAAGGGAGGCGCGTTCGTCCGCACCAAGCTGAAGAACGTGCTGTCCGGCAAGGTCGTCGACCGCACGTTCAACGCGGGCATCAAGGTCGAGACCGCCAACGTCGACAAGCGCGACATGCAGTACCTGTACAAGGACGGCGACGACTTCGTGTTCATGGACACGGACACGTTCGACCAGCTCAACGTGCCCGCGGCGACCGTCGGCGACGCCGCCAACTTCATGCTCGAGTCGCAGACGGCGCTCGTCGCGACGAACGAGGGCGTGCCGCTGTACGTCGAGCTGCCGCCGTCGGTGGTGCTCGAGGTCACGTACACCGAGCCCGGCCTGCAGGGCGACCGCTCGTCGGCCGGCACCAAGCCCGCGACCCTGGAGACCGGCTACGAGATCCAGGTCCCGCTGTTCCTCGAGGCCAACACCAAGGTCAAGGTCGACACCCGTGACGGGTCGTACCTCGGCCGTGTGAACGACTGACGTGGCCGCCCGGACCAAGGCGCGCAAGCGCGCGCTCGACGTGCTGTTCGAGGCCGAGCAGCGTGGCCTCGACGTCGCCGAGCTCCTCGCGCGGCGCGTCGTGGAGCCCGGGGCCGAGACGTCGCTGCCGCAGTACTCGGTCGACATCGTCGAGGGCGTCCTCGCCCACGCCGAGCGCATCGACGAGCTGCTCGCGACGCACGCGCACGGCTGGACGGTCGACCGCATGCCCGCGGTGGACCGCGCGCTGCTGCGCCTGGGCACCTGGGAGATCCTCTGGAACGACGACGTGCCGGACGCCGTCGCCGTCGACGAGGCGGTCTCCCTGGCACGCGAGCTGTCGACCGACGAGTCGCCCGCGTTCGTCAACGGGCTGCTCGGCAGGCTCGTCGTCCTCAAGCCGACGCTGCTCGCCTGACGCCTGCGGTACGCCGCACCCGACGCCCGGGCACCCTCACAGGTGCTCGGGCGTCGTGTCGTCCAGGGGGCCGGGCACGACCCGCAGCGCCCGCGGCGCGAGCCGGGGACGACGCTCGGGCAGCCGGGTCGCCGTGCGTCGCGGGTCGCCGGTCGCCGCGACGGCCCCGGGCAGACGTGGCTGCGGCCGTGCGCCGCGTACGGGCAGGCCCGGGGCGGGCCGGCCCACGAAGTTCCCCTGCGCCTGCGGGACGCCGAGCTCCACGAGCATCTGCAGGTCCCCGGCCGACTCCACGCCCTCGGCGACGACGTCGAGGCCGTGGTGCTCGGCCAGCGCGACGATGGCGCGGACCGGCCCGGCGCCCCGAGGGGTGCGGACCTCCCGGACGAACGAGCGGTCGATCTTCAGCACGTCGACGGGCAGGCGCGCCAGGCGTGCCAGCGAGCTGAACCCGGTGCCGAAGTCGTCGAGCGCGATCCGCGCCCCCCGCGCCCGCAGCTCCGAGAGCACCGGGACGGCGGACGACGTCCGCAGCATCGTGCTCTCGGTGATCTCGATGGTCAGGTGCTCCCACGGCCCGCCGGACCAGGCCGCATCGATGCGCTCGAGCACGTCCTGCTCGTGCAGCTCGCGTGCCGAGAGGTTCACCGCGACGGGCATGTGGTGCCGGTCGAGCGCCCGCCGCGCCTGCCGGATCATCGAGCGGCCGATCGGCACGATCAGGCCGCTCTGCTCGGCGAGCGTCAGCCAGTGCTCGGGCAGGATGAAGCTGTCGCCCTCGTGCCAGCGGGCGAGCGCCTCCAGCCCCACGACCTCCAGGGTCCGGGTGTCCACGATGGGCTGGAAGTACGCGGTGATGCGGTCCTCCTCGACCGCGCGCTCGAGGGCGGTCCGCAGCCGGCGCGCGTCCTCCGCGCGTGCCCGCAGCGCCGGGTCGAAGACGCGGTGCCCGGACGCGGTGCGCTTGGCCTCGAGCATCGCGGCGTCCGCGTGCCGCAGGAGCGCGTCGGGGTCGACGACGTCGCTGGGGTTCCAGGTCGCGACGCCGCAGGTCAGCCGCGGGCCTGCGGCGGTGCCGACGCGTGCGCCGAACCCGCTGCGGATGCGGCGGGCGAGGTCGTCGAGCTCGTCGTCGGACGGGGCGCGCGAGACGACGACCGCGAACTCGTCCCCGGCGAGGCGGGCCACGTACGTGTCGTCGTCGACCCAGGTCCGCAGGAACCCGGCGGTCCGGCGCAGCAGGTCGTCACCCGCGGCGTGGCCCTCGCGGTCGTTGACGTCCTTGAAGCCGTCGATGTCGCAGTACACGACCGAGACGCGCGTCCGCTCGACCGCGGCGCGCTCGAGCACCTCGAACAGGTGCGTGTCGACGGCGCGACGGTTGGGCAGACCCGTGAGGGTGTCGGTGACGGCCGCCCGGGACAGCCTGTCCGTCAGCGTGTAGCGCTCCGCGGCGGTCGAGACCACGAGGCCGAGGTCGATGAGGAACGTCCGCTCGTGCGGTGCGAGCCGGTCCGGGTCGGCGGGGAAGAGGTCGGCCACGTACCGGTCGCGCTGCAGCGGACGCAGCGAGCCCTCGATGCTCGGGTCGCCCAGCACCTCGCGGGCCGCGTCCCGCGCCTGCAGCAGCAGGGCGTCGGCGTCGCGGTGGAACCAGGCGTTGTTGGTGACGGAGGACAGGGCGTCACGCATGAGCTCGCGCCGGCGCGCGGTCACCTGGGTGTGCCGCAGGCGCACGGTGGCCAACCACTCGAGCCCGACGGCGAGCGGCAGCGGCCACAGGCTCGCGAGCATCGCGCCGACGGGCCGCCCCGCGACGAGGATCCCGGTCGTCAGCATCGCGAGGGACGTGCCGGCGGCGGCGACGAGGAGCCAGCCCATCGCCCGCAGCCGGACGGTGCCCAGGGCCGCGACGACGTAGCCGACGGCGATCGCGAGCAGGACGAAGAGCAGGGCGACCGCGGCGGGCCGTCCGGTGGGGATCCCCGGCGCGTCGAGCGGGCCGCTCGTGAAGAACCACAGCGCCGCCCGCAGCACCAGGACGGCGACCGCGGCCGTGACCCAGGGACGCAGCCGCGGCCCGGCCCCGCCGAACGCGCGCGTCGCCGGCAGGCACAGCAGCGCGACGACGCCGACGAGCTGGCCGTGCAGGAACGACAGCGCCTCGCGCAGGTCGGGGTCGGTGGCCACGCCGTGGACGCCCGCGACGAGCACGAGGCCGGCCATGGCGAGGGACAGCGCGAGCGCCCACCCGGACCCGTCCGAGCGCAGCGCACCGCGCCACCAGACCCACTGCAGCACGCAGAAGCCGCCGACCAGGCCGGTTGCGAGGAACTGCAGGACGGTGGTCCACAGGGGGACGTCGCCGAGCATGTGGGGTACATCGGCGTCCCCCCGACCGGACATGAACGGCAACCGGGTGACTGATCACCCACCCGTCCGGGCGCCCTCACCGGGCCGGGGGTGCCGCGCGTCACGCGGTGCGGCGCGCGAGGGCGGCGCCCCGCGACGGTAGGGTGGGCGCCGAGCAACCTCCCTTTAAGCCCGTCCTGTGAGGCGGGGAAGGAGACACGCATGAGTACTGGCACACCCACGTCCGGGTCCGGCCGGCAGGGCACAGCCCCTGGCGACGGCGTCGCGGGCACCACCGTCCTCGGGGCCGAGGACGTCGCCCGGGCGCTGACCCGGATCGCCCACGAGGTCGTGGAGCGCAACAAGGGCGTCGACGACGTGGTCCTGCTGGGCATCCCGACCCGTGGGCTGCCGCTGGCGCGTCGGCTCGCGCAGCGCCTCGCGCAGGTCGAGCACGTCCCCGCCGAGCAGCTCGTCGGCAGCCTCGACGTGACGATGCACCGCGACGACCTTGCCCACCAGCCGACCCGCACGATCGGGGAGACCTACGTGCCCGGGGACGGCATCGACGGCAAGGTCGTGGTCCTCGTGGACGACGTCCTCTACTCGGGTCGCACGATCCGCGCCGCGCTCGACGCGATCAGCGACCTGGGCCGCCCCCGCGCCGTGCAGCTCGCCGTGCTGGTCGACCGCGGCCACCGCGAGCTGCCGATCCGCGCCGACTACGTCGGCAAAAACCTGCCCACGGCGACGGCCGAGCGGGTGCGCGTGCTGCTGGCCGAGACCGACGGCGAGGACCGCGTGGTCATCGAGGGCGGTGCGCGATGAGGCACCTGCTCTCGGCCGCCGACCTCGACCTGGGCGAGGCCGTCCTCGTGCTCGACACGGCCGCCCAGATGGCCGCGACGCAGGCGCGCGAGATCAAGAAGCTGCCGACGCTGCGCGGACGCACCGTGGTCAACCTCTTCTTCGAGGACTCCACCCGGACCCGCATCTCCTTCGAGACCGCGGCCAAGCGGCTGTCCGCCGACGTCATCAACTTCTCCGCCAAGGGCTCGAGCGTCTCCAAGGGCGAGTCGCTCAAGGACACGGCGCTGACGCTGCAGGCCATGGGCGCCGACGCCGTCGTCATCCGCCACCAGGCGTCGGGCGCGCCGCACACCCTGGCGCACGCCGGGTGGACGCACGGTGCGGTCGTCAACGCCGGCGACGGGATGCACCAGCACCCGACGCAGGCGCTGCTCGACGCGTACACCCTGCGCCGCCACCTCGTCGGTGACGGCGGGCGGGCGGACGCGACCGGGCGCGACCTGGCGGGCGTGCACGTGGCGATCGTCGGCGACGTGCTGCACAGCCGTGTCGCCCGCTCCAACGTGCAGCTGCTGCGGACGCTCGGGGCGCGCGTGACCCTCGTCGCACCCCCCACCCTCGTGCCCGTGGGCGTGCACGCGTGGCCGGCGGAGGTGTCCTACGACCTCGACGACGTCCTCGCGACCGGCCCGGACGCGGTGATGATGCTGCGCGTCCAGCGGGAGCGGATGTCCAGCGCCGGCGGCGGGTTCTTCCCGAGCCCGCTGGAGTACACGCGCGGGTACGGCCTGGACGCCCGCCGCCTGGCGCTGCTGCCCGACCACGCGGTGGTGCTGCACCCCGGGCCGATGAACCGCGGGCTGGAGATCTCCGCGGACGCGGCCGACTCCCCGCGCGCCGTCATCGTCGAGCAGGTGGCCAACGGCGTCGCGGTCCGGATGGCCGTGCTGTACCTCCTGCTCGCCGGCGGGGACACGACGCGCGGCCGCGACGAGGGCACGTCGCGGGCCGGGGACGGGCAGGAGCGCACGGACGTGCGCACGGACGAGACGAGGGTGCACGCGTGACGACGTATCTGCTGACCGGGGCCCGGCCGCTGGGCGGGGACCCGACCGACGTGCTCGTCGCCGACGGCGTGGTGGCCGCGCTCGGAGCCGACGCCCGGCGGGCGGGCGCACAGGTCGTGGAGGCCGACGGGCTGGTCCTGCTGCCCGGCCTCGTCGACCTGCACACCCACCTGCGCGAGCCGGGCCGCGAGGACGCCGAGACCGTGGAGTCCGGGACGCGCGCCGCGGCGCTCGGCGGCTTCACCGCGGTGCACGCCATGGCGAACACGACGCCGACGCAGGACACCGCGGGGGTCGTGGAGCAGGTGTGGCGGCTGGGCCGGGACGCCGGGTGGTGCGACGTGCACCCCGTCGGCGCGGTGACGGTGGGCCTGGAGGGGGAGCGGCTGGCGGAGCTGTCGGCGATGGCGCGGTCCGCCGCCGCGGTGCGCGTCTTCTCCGACGACGGCAAGTGCGTGCACGACCCGGTCGTCATGCGTCGCGCGCTGGAGTACGTCAAGGCGTTCGACGGCGTGGTGGCGCAGCACGCGCAGGAGCCGCGTCTGACCGAGGGCGCGCAGATGCACGAGGGCGTCGTGTCAGCCGAGCTCGGGCTCACCGGCTGGCCGGCCGTCGCGGAGGAGGCCGTCGTCGCGCGTGACGTCCTGCTCGCGGAGCACGTCGGCTCGCGCCTGCACGTCCTGCACCTGTCGACCGCCGGCTCGGTCGACATCGTGCGGTGGGCCAAGGCCCGCGGCATCGCCGTGACCGCCGAGGCCACGCCGCACCACCTGGCGCTCACCGACGACCTGGTGCGCGGGTACGACCCGCGCTTCAAGGTGAACCCGCCCCTGCGGACCGCCGAGGACGTCGAGGCCGTGCGCCAGGGCCTCGCCGACGGCACGATCGACGTCGTGGGGACCGACCACGCCCCGCACCCGCGCGAGGACAAGGACTGCGAGTGGGGCGCGGCCGCTTTCGGCATGACGGGCCTGGAGACCGCGCTGTCGGTGGTCCAGGAGGTCATGGTCGACACGGGTCGGCTGACGTGGGCCGACGTCGCGCGGGTCATGTCGACGGCACCGGCGCACATCGGTCGGCTGACCGGCCAGGGGCGGCCCATCGCGGTCGGTGAGCCCGCGAACCTCACACTCGTGGACCCGGCCGCCCGCCGCGTCGTCGTCCCCGAGGAGCAGGCCACCGCCAGCGTCAACTCGCCGTTCGCGGGCCGCGAGCTGCCCGGACGCGTGGTCGCGACCTTCCTGCGCGGCCGTGCGACGGTGCTCGACGGCGCGCTCGTCGAGGGGACGCACCGCTGATGCCCGTCTGGCTCTCCGTCATCGTCCTCGTCGGCCTCGCGGTGCTCGGGCTGTGGGGCATGTGGCACGGGTGGCAGTCGCGCGCCCGGCGCACGTCCGCCCTCGTCCCGACCCTGCCGGAGGTGCCGACGGCCCTCGGCGAGTCGCGCTCCGACGCGGTCGAGGGCGTCTACGTGTCCTCGACCCGTGCGGGCGACTGGCTGGACCGGGTCGTGGCCCACGACCTGGGGGTCCGCAGCCCGGCGCGCGTCCGGGTCCACGCGGACGGCGTGCACGTCGCCCGCACGGGCGCACGCGACGTCTGGGTGCCGGCCGGCACGCTGCGGGCCGTCGGCACGTCCAGCGGACAGGCCGGCAAGTTCGTCGGCCGCGACGAGCTCGTCGTCCTCACCTGGGTGCCCGACCCGACCACGGGCACCGCCCTCGACACCGCGCTGCAGGTCCGCCACGACGACGCGCGCCCCGCGCTGCTCGCCGCCGCGCGCGCCCTGCTGGCAGCGCCCACCGACACCGACACCGCGCCCCCGGCGCAGGAGGAGCAGTCATGAGCGACGCGATCCTCGTCCTCGAGGACGGCCGCACGTTCGCCGGACGGGCCTACGGGGCCACCGGACGGACCGTCGGCGAGATCGTCTTCAACACCGGGATGACCGGCTACCAGGAGACGCTGACCGACCCGTCGTACCACCGGCAGATCGTCGTGATGACGGCACCGCACATCGGCAACACGGGCGTCAACGACGAGGACACCGAGTCGCGCCGCATCTGGGTCGCGGGCTACGTGGTGCGGGACCCCGCACGGCGCCCGTCGAGCTGGCGGTCGCGCCGCTCGCTCGACGACGAGCTCGCCGCCGAGGGGGTCGTCGGCATCAGCGGCATCGACACGCGCGCGCTGACGCGGCACCTGCGCGAGCGCGGTGTGATGCGTGCCGGCATCTTCTCCGGTGACGCGATCGTGCGGGCCGAGGGGGAGCGTCGGCCGGTCGACGAGCTCGTCGACGAGGTGCTGGCGGCCCCGCCGATGGCCGGTGCCGACCTCGCCGGGGAGGTCAGCGTCGACACCGCGTACGTCGTGGCCGCGCTCGACGCGGACGGCGCCCCGCGGGACGAGCCGCTCGCCCGGGTGGCGGCCGTCGACCTGGGCATCAAGTCCATGACGCCGCAGCGGCTGGCGGAACGCGGCGTCGAGGTGCACGTGCTGCCCGCGGCGTCCTCGATCCAGGACGTGCTCGCGGTGCAGCCGGACGGGGTCTTCTTCTCCAACGGACCCGGCGACCCGTCCGCGGCCCGCCACGAGATCGACGTGCTGCGCGGCGTCCTGGACCGGCGGATCCCGTTCTTCGGCATCTGCTACGGCAACCAGCTCTTCGGCCGCGCCCTGGGGTTCGGGACCTACAAGCTGCGCTACGGCCACCGTGGGGTGAACCAGCCAGTCATGGACCGCACCACCGGCAAGGTCGAGATCACGGCGCACAACCACGGCTTCGCGGTCGACGCCCCGCTCGACGCCGAGACGGTCGCGCCGTTCGACGGCGGCCGGTACGGGCGGGTCCGGGTCTCGCACGTCGACCTCAACGACGACGTGGTCGAGGGCCTGGAAGCGCTCGACCTGCCGGCGTTCTCCGTGCAGTACCACCCGGAGGCGGCGGCGGGCCCGCACGACGCCGCGTACCTGTTCGACCGGTTTCTCGACCTCATGACCACGCACCGCGACCGCGACGGGGCCGCCCCGGCCCCGGACGCCGCCACGACCTCGAAGGACGCCGTCTGATGCCCCGTCGCGACGACCTGAAGTCCGTCCTCGTCATCGGCTCCGGCCCGATCGTCATCGGGCAGGCCTGCGAGTTCGACTACTCCGGCACCCAGGCGTGCCGGGTGCTCAAGGAGGAGGGCCTGCGCGTCGTCCTCGTCAACTCCAACCCGGCCACGATCATGACCGACCCCGAGTTCGCCGACGCGACGTACGTCGAGCCGATCACGACCGAGGTCCTGACCACGATCATCGCCAAGGAGCGCCCGGACGCGATCCTGCCGACGCTGGGTGGCCAGACGGCGCTCAACGCGGCGATCGCGCTCGACGAGGCGGGCGTGCTGGCGGAGTACGACGTCGAGCTCATCGGCGCCAACATCCCGGCGATCCAGAAGGGTGAGGACCGGCAGGCGTTCAAGGACGTCGTCGCGGTCGCCGGCGGCGAGTCGGCCCGCTCGATGATCATCCACACGGTGGACGAGGCGCTGGTCGCCGCCGAGGACCTCGGGTACCCGATGGTCGTGCGGCCGTCGTTCACCATGGGTGGCCTGGGCTCGGGGCTCGCGTACGACGAGGCGGACCTGCGCCGGATCGTCGGGCAGGGGCTGCACTACTCGCCGACCACGGAGGTGCTCCTGGAGGAGTCGATCCTGGGGTGGAAGGAGTACGAGCTCGAGCTCATGCGCGACAAGCACGACAACGTCGTGGTCGTCTGCTCGATCGAGAACGTCGACCCCGTCGGCGTGCACACCGGCGACTCGATCACCGTGGCCCCGGCGCTCACGCTGACGGACCGCGAGTACCAGCGGCTGCGCGACATCAGCATCGCCGTGATCCGCGAGGTCGGCGTCGACACCGGTGGCTGCAACATCCAGTTCGCGGTGCACCCGGACACCGGTCGCATCATCGTCATCGAGATGAACCCGCGCGTGTCGCGGTCCTCGGCGCTGGCCTCGAAGGCGACGGGATTCCCGATCGCCAAGATCGCGGCCAAGCTCGCGATCGGGTACACGCTCGACGAGATCCCCAACGACATCACGCGCTCGACCCCGGCGTCGTTCGAGCCGACGCTCGACTACGTGGTCGTCAAGGTCCCGCGGTTCGCGTTCGAGAAGTTCCCGGCCGCGGACGACACGCTGACGACGACCATGAAGTCGGTCGGCGAGGCGATGGCGATGGGGCGCAGCTTCACCGAGGCGCTCGGCAAGGCCATGCGGTCGATCGACAAGACGGGCTCGACGTTCCACTGGGACGGCGAGCCGGCGACGGGGGAGGAGCTCGACGCGCTGGTCGCCTCGATCTCGCGCCCGACCGAGGGGCGGCTCATCGACGTGCAGCAGGTGCTGCGCGCGGGCGTCCCGGTCGACGAGGTGTACGCGCGCACGGGCATCGACCCGTGGTTCCTCGACCAGGTGCAGCTGGTCAACGAGGTCGCGCAGGCGACGGCCGAGGCGCCGGCGCTGACGGCCGACGTGCTGAGGCACGCGAAGCGGCACGGTCTGTCGGACGTGCAGGTCGCGTCGCTGCGGCAGACCAGCGAGGACGCCGTGCGGCGCACGCGCTGGGCGCTGGGCGTGCGCCCCGTCTACAAGACGGTCGACACGTGCGCGGCGGAGTTCGCCGCGCGCACGCCGTACCACTACTCCGCGTACGACGAGGAGTCCGAGGTCCAGCCGCGTGAGCGTCCGGCGATCCTCATCCTGGGCTCGGGGCCGAACCGTATCGGCCAGGGCATCGAGTTCGACTACTCGTGCGTGCACGCCGCCCTCGCGCTCAAGGGCGAGTACGAGACCGTGATGGTCAACTGCAACCCGGAGACCGTCTCGACCGACTACGACACGTCGGACCGCCTGTACTTCGAGCCGCTGACCTTCGAGGACGTCCTCGAGGTGTACGAGGCCGAGCTCGCGGTCGGCCCGGTGGCCGGTCTGATCGTGACGCTGGGGGGCCAGACGCCGCTGTCGCTGGCCCAGCGGCTGTCCGACGCGGGTCTGCCGATCCTGGGGACCCAGCCGGAGGCGATCGACGCGGCCGAGGACCGTGCCGAGTTCGGCGAGGTCCTCGCGGCGGCAGGGCTCCCGGCCCCCGCGTTCGGCACCGCCACGAACCTCGAGGCGGCGCGCGAGACGGCGCGCAGGATCGGCTTCCCCGTCCTCGTCCGGCCCTCGTACGTGCTCGGCGGGCGCGGCATGGAGATCGTCTACGACGAGGCGCAGCTCACCGAGTACGTCGACCGGGCGATCCTCGAGCAGCTGGGCGGCGACCGTGGGGGCAGCCTGCCCCCGCTGCTCATCGACCGGTTCCTCGACGACGCGATCGAGATCGACGTCGACGCGCTCTACGACGGCACCGAGCTGTACCTCGGAGGGGTCATGGAGCACATCGAGGAGGCGGGCGTGCACTCCGGCGACTCGGCCTGCGTGCTGCCGCCCGTGACGCTGTCCGTCGCCGAGCTCACGCGCATCCGGGAGTCGACGGAGGCGATCGCGCGCGGGGTCGGCGTCCGAGGGCTGCTCAACATCCAGTTCGCCCTCGTGTCCGACGTGCTCTACGTCCTGGAGGCCAACCCGCGGGCCTCGCGCACCGCGCCGTTCGTGTCGAAGGCCACGGGCGTGTCCCTGGCCAAGGCTGCCGCGCTCGTCATGACGGGCCGCACGATCGCCCAGCTGCGGGCCGACGGGCTGCTGCCGGCCACCGACGCGAGCGTCGTCGACCTCGACGCGCCGATCGCGGTGAAGGAGGCGGTGCTGCCCTTCAAGCGGTTCCGGACCGCGGACGGCACGGTCGTCGACACCGTCCTGGGCCCGGAGATGCGCTCGACGGGCGAGGTCATGGGCTTCGACGTCGACTTCCCGACGGCGTTCGCGAAGTCCCAGGAGGCGGCGTTCGGCGGGCTGCCCACGGGTGGCCGCGTGTTCATCTCGGTGGCGGACCGCGACAAGCGGTCGATCGTGTTCCCGGTCAAGCGGCTGGTGGAGCTCGGGTTCGAGATCCTGGCGACCGAGGGCACGTCGGCCGTGCTGCGGCGCAGCGGCATCGTCTCGCGGATCGTCCGCAAGCACTCGGCGGGGCGTGGCCCCGGCGGCGAGCCCACGGTCGTCGACCTCATCTCGGCCGGGGAGATCGACATGGTCGTCAACACGCCGTCGGGCCAGGGCGCACGGGCCGACGGGTACGAGATCCGCGCCGCCACGACGGCCGCGGACAAGGCGATCGTCACGACGGTGCAGCAGCTCGGCGCCGCGGTGCAGGCGATCGAGGCACGGCAGGCCGGTCCGTTCACCGTGACGAGCCTGCAGGAGCACGACATCGCGGCCGCCGCCCGCCGCGCGCGCCGCGACGCCGAGGTGGTGGCGTGACGGAGAGCCGGGTGCGGCCCTTCGGTGAGCGGCTCGTCGAGGCGATGGACGCGCACGGGCCGTTGTGCGTCGGCATCGACCCGCACGCCGCGCTGCTGGCCGACTGGGGGCTGCCCGACGACGCGGCCGGGGTCCGCGAGTTCGCGCTGCGCGTCATGGAGGCCGTGGGGGGCAGGGTGGCCGCGGTCAAGCCGCAGGCCGCCTTCTTCGAGCGCCACGGCTCCCGTGGTGTCGCGGCCCTCGAGGAGGTGGTCGCGGCCGGTCGCGCCGCTGGGACGCTCGTCGTCGTCGACGCCAAGCGCGGGGACATCGGCTCGACGATGGGCGCCTACGCGGACGCGTTCCTCGCCGACGGGTCGCCGCTCGCCGGCGATGCGCTGACCGTCTCGCCGTACCTGGGCTTCGGGTCGCTCGACCCGGCCGTCGAGCTCGCGCGCGCCACGGGGCGGGGGCTGTTCGTCCTGTGCCTGACGTCCAACCCGGAGGGCCCCGAGGTGCAGCACGCGCGCACGGCCGACGGCGTGAGCGTCGCGGCAGCGGTGGCGTCGCGTGCGGCCCTGCTGAACACCGGTGCGACGCCGATGGGGTCGGTCGGCCTGGTCGTCGGTGCGACCGTCGGGGACACGGCCCGGCGTGCCGACGTCGACCTGGCCGCCGTCAACGGTCCGCTGCTGGCGCCCGGGGTCGGGGCACAGGGGGCCGGCCCGGCGGAGCTGGCGCGGGTCTTCGGTGGAGCCCGCCGCCAGGTCCTCGCGTCCTCGAGCAGGGGAGTGCTGCGCGCCGGCCCTGACGTGCAGCCGCTGCGCACGGCGGCGCTGCGGGCGAGCGCGGAGGCTGCCGCAGCGCTGCGCTGACATCGCCGGTCGCCGGGCGGGCGCGCGCGGAACGCCACCCAGCCGAGCGCGAGCGGTGCCCGTCGTGAGGACCAGGGTGATAACGGAACCTAGCGCTGCCAGCAGCGCCGGAGCAGGGAAGGCAGCGCCGCCTGCGGCGGCGGGCCTCGACCAGCACAGGCCCCGAGCCCGGGCAGCGGTGTCGGTGGGACTCGCTACCGTGCCCACGTGACACGCGACGCGACGGTGGCCCACGCCGTGGGGCGCTACCTGGGCGCGCTCGAGGACCGCCATCCCAGCACGGCGCGCGCCCACCGCTGGGCGTTGACGGACCTCGCGCGGGTGCTGGGGGAGGAGCCGCTCCCACGCGTCCTGGCGGGCGAGCCGCTCGGTCTGTGGCTCACGGCACCCACCGGCGCGGGGCGCGAGCCGTCGCCCGCCACCGTCCGCCAGCGCGCGACGGCGGCGCGCGCGCTCGTCCGGTTCGCCCTCGACGAGCGTCTCGTCGGCCCGGGCGCCGCGGACGACGCGCTGGAGGTCCTGCGGCGGCCTGCGACACCGCCGGTCGTGCGTGACACCGCACCGGCGCGCGTCCTCGTCGCCCGCGCCCTGGGCCGCCGTCCGCACGGCGTGTCCCACCACGTGTGGATCCGGTTCCGTGCGCACGTCCTGACGCTGGCCGACACCGGCGCGCACGAGCGCGACCTCGGTCGGGCGTGCGTCACCGACCTCGCCGACGACCGCGCGGGACTGGTCCTGCAGGGGACCCGCCACGCCGTGGGGGAGACGACCCGGCACGCGATGACGGCCTGGCTCGCGTCGCGCGCCGAGCTCGTCGCCACGCTCCAGGGCACACCGCCGCCCCAGCTGTGGGTGCGGGCGCACCCGTCGGTGCACCCCCGCACGGGTGCGGTGGCGGCGGTCGGCATGCCGATCACCGCGCGCGGCCTGCGCAAGGCCTTCCAGGACGTCGTCGCGGCTCTGGTCGACGGTGACCCGCGCCTGGCCCGCTGCACGGTGGCGCACGTCCGGGCTCTCGCGCACGGTGCCGGCACAGTGCGTCCGACCGCGCCGACGGTCGCTCCCGACAGCCCGTAGCGGACCCGCTCACGGGCCCCGGGAGGGGCGTCGGCGCAGGTCCCGCGGCGACACGCGGGCCGTCCGCGTTGCCGAGCGGCAGGAGCATCGCTAGTTTCGTGTCAGGTCCCGCGCATTCGGTGACCAGATTCTCCGGCCCAGTGACGAGAAGGTGAAGCGCGTGGCTCTTCCTCCGCTGACTCCCGAACAACGAGCCGCCGCGCTCGAGAAGGCTGCCGCGGCGCGGCAGGCCCGCGCCGAGGTGAAGAACCGCCTCAAGTACTCGCAGGGGTCCCTGTCCGAGGTGATCGAGCAGGGCCAGCAGGACGAGACGATCGGCAAGCTCAAGGTCGCCGCCCTGCTCGAGTCCCTTCCCGGTGTGGGGAAGGTCAAGGCCCGTGCGATCATGTCCGAGATCGGCATCTCGGAGACGCGCCGGGTGCGTGGCCTCGGCCCGCACCAGGTCAAGGCGCTCGTCGACCGGTTCGGCTGAGCGACCCGTGAGCCCACGGCGCCCCGCCCGGACCCGGGCGGGGCGCCGGCGCGTGTCCGGGACCGACCGGACGCCACGTCCCTGATCTGGAGCGGTGCACCACCCATGACGACGCAGCCGGCACGGCTCACCGTGCTCGCCGGACCGACCGCCGTGGGCAAGGGGACGGTCTCGGCCGACATCCGCGCCCGCTACCCGCAGGTCTGGCTCTCCGTGTCGATGACGACGCGGGCCCCACGACCTGGTGAGGTCGACGGGCTGCACTACCACTTCGTGTCGTCCGAGCGGTTCGACGAGATGGCCGAGCGCGGCGAGCTGCTGGAGTGGGCGGTGGTCCACGGCCGCAACCGCTACGGGACCCCCCGCGGGCCCGTGGTCGAGCGGCTGGCGGCGGGCGAGCCCGCCCTGCTGGAGATCGACCTGCAGGGTGCACGCCAGGTCCGCGCGTCGATGCCGGACGCGCGCTTCGTGTTCCTGGCACCGCCGTCGTGGGACGAGCTGGTCCGTCGCCTCGTCGGCCGGGGGACCGAGGGCGCGGAGGAGCGCGAGCGCCGGCTCGCGACGGCGCGCGTCGAGCTCGCCGCCGAGGCCGAGTTCGACCACGTGGTCGTCAACGACGACGTCCACCGTGCGACGGACGAGCTGGTCCGGCTCATGGGGATCGTCGTCTGACGCGCGCACCCGGCCGCACGTGGCGACCGGGTACGATGGTGGCCGACTGCGCCGCTCGCCGCCCGAGCTCGACCACGGGCACGCGACCGCGGCGCCTGCGCACCCGCACCACTCTCCGACAGGACGGGAGTCCTCCGTGTCCGGAACCATCGCCGCCCCCACGGGCATCACCGACCCGCCGATCGACCGCCTCCTCGAGCGCGCCGACTCGAAGTACGCACTCGTGCTGTTCTCGGCGAAGCGTGCCCGGCAGATCAACGCCTACTACGCCCAGCTCAACGAGGGCCTCCTGGAGTACGTCGGCCCGCTGGTCGAGACGCGCCCGCAGGAGAAGCCGCTGTCGATCGCGATGCGCGAGATCGACGCAGGACTGCTCACGTCCGAGCCGGTCGAGGAGGCCTGAGCCTGCGCACGATGCGCATCGTCCTCGGTGTCGCGGGCGGCATCGCCGCCTACAAGTCGGTCCTGCTGCTGCGGCTGCTGCGCGAGCAGGGCCACGCCGTCCGTGTCGTCCCGACGCGCGCGTCCCTGGAGTTCGTGGGGCGCGCGACGTGGGAGGCGATCTCGGGTGAGCCGGTGACGACCGACGTCTTCGAGGACGTCGACCAGGTGGCGCACGTCGCCGTGGGCAAGAGCGCCGACCTGGTCGTGGTGGCCCCCGCCACGGCGGACCTGCTGGCCCGGGCGGCCGCCGGGCGTGCCGACGACCTCCTCACCGCCACGCTGCTCGTGGCGCGGTGCCCGGTGCTCCTGGCGCCCGCCATGCACACCGAGATGTGGGAGCACCCGGCGACCGTCGCGAACGTGGCGACGCTGCGCGCCCGCGGCGTCCACGTCCTGGAGCCCGCGACCGGCCGGCTGACCGGGACCGACTCCGGTCCCGGCCGGTTGCCCGAGCCCGAGCAGATCGCCGAGGCTGCGCTGGGTCTCGTCCGGCCCCCGCACGGCTCCGACCTCGGCGGACGTCGCGTGGTGGTCTCGGCGGGCGGCACGCGCGAGCCCCTCGACCCGGTGCGGTTCCTGGGGAACCGGTCCTCGGGGCGTCAGGGTGTCGCGCTCGCACGGTCCGCGGCCGAGCGGGGCGCGGCCGTGACGCTCGTCGCCGCGAACGTCGCCCCCGACGTCCTCGCCGGCGTCGGCAGCGGCGTCGAGGTCGTCCACGTCGAGACGGGTGAGGAGCTGCGCGCGTCGGTGCGCGCGGCCGCGCTGGAGGCCGACGTCGTCGTGATGGCCGCCGCCGTCGCGGACTACCGCCCGGCGTCGGTCGCCCCGACCAAGATCAAGAAGTCCGGCGAGGTGCCGACGATCGAGCTCGTCGAGACGACCGACGTCCTGCGCGAGCTCGTCGCCGACCCCCCGCGCCCGGGCCAGCTCGTCGTCGGCTTCGCCGCCGAGACCGGCGACACCACCGGCTCCGTGCTCGACCACGCGAGGACCAAGGCGCGCCGCAAGGGTGCCGACCTCCTCGTGGTCAACCCGGTGGGCGACGGCCGCGGCTTCGGGACGACGACCAACGAGATCACGGTGCTGGACCGCACCGGTGACGTCGTCGCGACGGCGGCCGGGACCAAGGCCGAGGTCGCGCACGCGGTGTGGGACGCGGTCGTCGCCGTGGCGGATGGCCGTCCGAGCGGGCCCGGCGGCGCCGCTACGATGCCCGCATGACCTCGACGCCTCTCCGCCTGTTCACCTCGGAGTCCGTGACAGAGGGCCACCCGGACAAGATCTGCGACCAGATCTCCGACGCGATCCTCGACGCCATCCTCGAGCAGGACACGACCGCGCGCGTGGCGGTGGAGACCATGGTCACCACCGGTCTCGTGCACGTGGCCGGTGAGGTGACGACGACCGCGTACGTCGAGATCCCGCAGATCGTGCGCGAGGTGGTCCGCGGGATCGGCTACACCTCGTCGCTCATCGGCTTCGACGGCGACTCCTGCGGGGTCTCGGTGTCGATCGGGCAGCAGTCCCCGGACATCGCCGCCGGCGTGGACAAGGCCATCGAGGTGCGCCAGGACGACCGGGACCTCGACCCGCTGGACCTGCAGGGCGCCGGGGACCAGGGGCTGATGTTCGGCTACGCCAGCGACGAGACGCCGTCGCTCCTGCCGCTGCCGATCTGGCTCGCGCACCGCCTGGCCGAGCGCCTCGCCCAGGTCCGCAAGGACGGCACCCTCGCGGGCCTGCGCCCCGACGGCAAGACGCAGGTGACTGTCGGCTACGACGGTGACCGCCCCGTCTCCCTCGACACGGTGGTGCTCTCGACGCAGCACGAGCCCGACCTGGCCGAGGCCACGCTCGCCGCCCAGGTGGCCGAGCTCGTCGTGGCGCCCGTGCTCGCGCAGGCCGACCTCGACACGGCGGGGCACCGCCTCCTCGTGAACCCGACCGGCCAGTTCGTCATCGGCGGGCCGCAGGGCGACGCCGGGCTGACCGGCCGCAAGATCATCGTCGACACCTACGGCGGCATGGCCCGCCACGGCGGGGGCGCCTTCTCGGGCAAGGACCCGTCCAAGGTGGACCGCTCCGCCGCGTACGCGATGCGGTGGGTCGCCAAGAACGTCGTCGCCGCGGGCCTGGCACGCCGGTGCGAGGTGCAGGTCGCCTACGCGATCGGCAAGGCGCACCCCGTCGGCCTGTACGTCGAGACCTTCGGGACGGGCACCGTCCCGGACGACCGGCTCACGTCGGCGATCCGCGAGGTGTTCGACCTGCGCCCCGCCGCGATCATCCGCGACCTGGACCTGCTGCGACCGCTGTACCGCCGGACCGCGGCGTACGGGCACTTCGGTCGCGAGCTGCCCGAGTTCACCTGGGAGCGCACCGACCGCACGGCCGACCTGCTGTCGGCCGTCGGCTGACGTCGCACGGCCTGCGCACGGACGGCGGCCGGGCGCGCCGGCGGCGTCCGCGCTCCGTGGTGGGATGGGCGACGTGACCGGCGCGCCCCCACCTGAGCAGCCCGCGCTGGCGGGGCTCGAGGTGCCGGCGGCCCGCCGCCGCCGGGTGGCGGCCCCGCCCGGACCGGCCGCGCACCTGCCGGTCGCGCGGGTCTGCATCGACCTCGCGCCGCCGCACCTCGACCGCCCGTTCGAGTACCTCGTCCCGGAGAACCTCGACGAGTCCGCCCGGCCCGGTGTGCGGGTCAAGGTGAGGTTCGCGGGGCAGGACGTCGACGGGTGGCTGCTCGAGCGCGTCGCCGACGCCGAGCACGCCGGACGCCTGCTCCCGCTGCGGCGGGTCGTGTCGCTCGAGCCGGTCGTCCCACCGCAGGTCGTGCGGCTGGCACGTGCCGTCGCCGACCGCTGGGCGGGGACCCTCGCGGACGTCCTGCGCCTCGCGGTCCCGCCGCGGCACGCGCGCGTCGAGGGGGAGGCCCCGGCGGCCCCCGCCGCCGAGCCGGACCCCGGGCACCGGCCCGACGCTGCGCCGACGTCCGGCCGCGCCGGCGCACCCGCCTGGGAGGCGTACCGCGGCGGCCCCGCGTTCCTGCGGCACGTGCTGTCGGGCGGTGCACCGCGCGCCGTGTGGAACGCGTTGCCGGGCACGGGGGACCAGCGGTGGGCGGCCGCCCTCGCCCAGGCGGTCGCCGTCTGCCTGCTCGGGGGCCGCGGCGCCCTCGTCGTGGTGCCCGACGGGCGCGACGTGGACCGGGTGTGTGCCGCGCTGCGCGAGATCGGCCTCGACGCCGTCGCCGACGGGGGCACGGTCGCGCGGCTCGTCGCCGAGGACGGCCCCGCGGCCCGCTACCGGGCGTTCCTCGCCGTCCTGCGCGGTCACGCGCGGGTGGTGGTCGGGACCCGGGCCTCGGCGTTCGCCCCCGTCGCGGACCTCGGCCTCGTCGTGTGCTGGGACGACGGCGACCAGCAGCACGCCGAGCCGCGCGCGCCGTACCCCCACGTCCGTGACGTGCTCGCGCTGCGGTCCGAGCTGGAGGGCGCCGCCTGGCTCGTCGGCGGCCACGCGCGCACGGTGGAGGCGCAGCAGCGCGTCGTGACCGGGTGGGCGCACGAGGTGACGGCGGACCGTGCGGTCGTCCGCGCCCGCACGGCGCGGGTGCGGGCGCTCACGAGCGTCGAGCTGGCGCGCGAGGGCCCGGCGGCGGCCGCGCGCCTGCCGGCTCCCGCGTGGCGTGCGCTGCGCGACGCACTCGCGGCCGGGCCCGTCCTCGTCCAGGTGCCCCGGGCGGGCTACGTGCCCGTCGTGGCCTGCGCGCGCTGCCGCACGCCCGCCCGCTGCGACGCGTGCCACGGCCCGCTGGGCCTGACCCGGGGGGACGGTCCGCCGTCCTGCGGCTGGTGCGGCAGGCTGGCGAGCGCCTGGCGGTGCGGCGAGTGCGGCGCGGCCGCCCTGCGCTCGATGCGGGTGGGCTCCGAGCGGACCGCCGAGGAGCTGGGCAGGGCGTTCCCGGGCGTGACCGTCCGCGTCTCCGGCGCCCGTGCCGCGGGCGGCGTCCTGGCCGACGTGCCGGACCGCCCCGCGCTCGTCGTCGCGACCCCGGGTGCCGAGCCGTCCGCACCGTCGGGCTACGCCGCCGCCGTGCTGCTCGACGCCGCGGTCGCCAGCGCGGGGGAGCGGCTCGGCGCCGAGGTGGACGCGCTGCGGCGGTGGCTCGCCGCGGCGTCGCTGGTCCGCGCCGCGGCCGACGGCGGGCAGGTCCTGCTCGTCGGCGACGGTGCGGCACGGCCCACCCAGGCCCTCGTGCGGTGGGACCCCGCCGGTCTGGCCGGGCGTGAGCTCGACGAGCGTGCGGAGCTGCGCCTGCCGCCCGCCGTGCGCGTCGCGGCGATCACCGGGACGCGCGACGCGGTGGCCGCGGTCGTGGCGCGCGTCGACGTGCCGGTCGTCGAGGTGCTCGGCCCCGTGCCGCTGCCCCCGGACGACCGCCAGGGCGGGGCCCTCGAGCCGGAGGTGCGCACCCTGCTGCGGGTGCCGCCGGCCGGTGGGGCCGCGCTGGCGCGGTCGGTGGCGGCCTCCGTCGCGATCCGCAGCGCCCGCCGCGAGGGCGGAACCGTGCGTGTGCAGGTGGACCCGCCCGACCTGCTGTGACCGCGTCGGGGGGATCCCGGGCCGCGACCTAGGATCGGACCCATGCGTCTGCTCTTCGCCGGGAGTCCCGCGGCCGCCGTGCCGTCCCTCGAGGCCCTGCTGGGGTCCCGGCACGAGGTGGTGGCCGTGCTGACCCGCCCGGACGCGCGGGTGGGGCGGGGGCGGACGCTGCAGCCCTCGGCCGTCGGTGCCGTCGCGCAGGCGCACGGACTGCCCGTGCTGACGCCGCCGACGTTGCGCGACCCGGAGGTGGTCGCGCAGATCGCGGACCTGCGCGTCGACGCGGCGCCCGTCGTGGCGTACGGGGTCCTGGTCCCCGCCGACCTGCTGGACGTGCCGACGCACGGTTGGGTGAACCTGCACTTCTCGGTGCTGCCCGCGTGGCGCGGAGCGGCACCGGTGCAGCACGCGCTCATGGCGGGCGACGAGGTGACCGGCGCGTCGACGTTCCGGCTCGAGACAGGGCTGGACACCGGCCCCGTGTACGGCACGCTCACCGAGACCGTCCGACCCACCGACACCTCCGGCGACCTGCTGGGGCGGTTGTCCACCGCCGGCGCCGAGCTGCTGGTCCGGACCCTGGACGCGCTCGAGGACGATGTCCTGGAGCCCGTCGCCCAGCCGCTCGACGGCGTGAGCCACGCACCGAAGCTGACCGTCGAGGACGCGCGGGTGCGCTGGAGCCACCCGTCGCACGTCGTGGACCGGCGGATCCGCGGCTGCACGCCGGCCCCGGGCGCGTGGACGACGCTGCCCGACGGACGCCGGCTGGGCCTGGGCCCGGTCCGCCCCGTCCCGGGGGTGACCGACCTGAGGGCCGGGGAGGTCCGCGTCGACAAGCAGGACGTGCTGGTCGGCACCGGCGCGGGCGCGGTGCGGCTGGGCGACGTCACCGCACCGGGCAAGCGGGCGATGCCCGCCGCGGACTGGGCACGGGGCGCGCGACCGGAGGCGGGGACGCTCCTGGGCGCCGACGCCCCGGCGTCCGTCGCCGGTCAGGAGCAGGGCCGATGAGCGGCGACGGGGCACGCGGCCGGGGCGGTCGCGCCGGCGACGACGCGCGACGCGACGCCGCCGGTCGCCAGCGCGGCGAGGCGCGCGCACAGGGTCGTGCCGGTCGCACCACGGCCGCTCCTGCGCAGCGGGCCCGCCACGGTGACCCGGCGCGTGGGGTCGCCTACGACACGCTGCGCGCCGTGGCGGACTCGGACGGGTACGCCAACCTCGTGCTGCCGCCGCTGCTGCGCGAGCGCCGCATCGTCGGACGGGACGCGGCGTTCGCGACGGAGCTCGCGTACGGGACGCTGCGCCTGCGCGGTCGGTACGACGCCGTCCTGGCGCAGGCAGCGTCCCGACCCCTCGGCCAGGTCGACGCCCCGGTCCTCGACGTGCTGCGGCTGGGTGCGCACCAGGTGCTGGGCATGCGGGTGGCACCGCACGCCGCGGTCTCCGAGACCGTCGGACTGGCCCGCGAGCGCGTGGGTGCCGGCGCGTCCCAGTTCGTCAACGCCGTGCTGCGGCGGGTCGCCGAGCGGCCGCTCGAGGAGTGGTTGGAGCGCATCGGTGATGCGGCCGACCCGGGGGGCGACGACGCGGTCGCGCGCCTCGCGGTGGTCGAGAGCCACCCGGCGTGGGTGGTGCGTGCCCTGCGCGAGTCGCTGGTCGGGTCGGGACGGTCGGCGGACGAGCTGGGGGCGTTGCTGGCGGCGGACAACGCCGCGCCGCGCGTGACCCTGGTCGCACGTCCGGGCCTGGTGTCGGCGCAGGAGGTCACGGCGCAGTCGGGTGCGCAGCCGGCGGGCCTGGTGCCGACGGCGCTGGTGCTCGGCGGAGGTGACCCGGGCGCGGTCCCGGCGGTGCGGGACGGGTTGGCCGGGGTGCAGGACGAGGGCTCGCAGCTGGTGACGCTGGCGTTCGCCGCGACGCCGGTGGAGGGTCCGGACGTGAGGTGGCTGGACCTGTGCGCCGGTCCCGGTGGCAAGGCGGCGCTGCTGGGGGCGCTGGCGGCCCTGCGCGGGGCGCGGCTGGTGGCGAACGAGGTGCAGCCGCACCGGGTGCGGCTGGTCGCGCAGGCGCTGCGGGCGGTGCCGGCCGGGGTGGTCGAGGAGGTCCGGACGGGCGACGGTCGGGCGGTGGGCGCGCAGGAGCCGGGGGCGTACGACCGGGTCCTGGTGGACGCACCGTGCACCGGGCTCGGTGCGCTGCGTCGGCGCCCGGAGTCGCGGTGGCGCCGGACGCCGGCGGACCTGGGGACGCTGAGCGGGCTGCAGCGTGAGCTGTTGGCCTCGGCGGTCGCGGCGGTGCGGCCGGGGGGTGTGGTGGGGTATGTGACGTGCTCGCCGCACCTGGCGGAGACGCAGCTGGTGGTGCTCGACGCGGTGCGGGCGGCGGCGCGCGCGGGGACCCCGGTGGAGGTCGTGGACGCGGTGCCGGTGATGGCGGAGGTGGCGCCGACGTGGGAGGCGGTCGGCGGGCGTGCCGACGTGCAGCTGTGGCCGCACGTGCACGGCACCGACGCGATGCACCTGACCCTGCTGCGCCGGGTCTGACGCGCTGGTGTGACGCGCGGGTGTGACGCACGGGTGGGCGCCGCTGGGTAGCGTGGGTGCGTGCCTCCCGTGCTGATCAACCCGAGCATCCTGTCGGCGGACTTCGCGAACCTCGAGCGTGACCTGGGCGCGATCGCGTCGGCGGACTACGCGCACGTCGACGTGATGGACCAGCACTTCGTGCCGAACCTCACGATCGGGCTGCCGGTGGTGCGTCGGCTGGCGCAGGTCAGTCCGGTGCCGCTGGACGTGCACCTGATGGTCGAGGACGCGGACCGGTGGGGTCCGTCGTACGCGGAGGCGGGGGCGGCGTCGGTGACGTTCCACGCGGAGGCGACGCAGGCGCCGGTGCGGCTGGCGCGTGAGCTGCGTGCCGGGGGCGTGCGCGCGGCGGTCGCGCTGCGGCCGGCGACGCCGGTCGAGCCGTTCCTCGACCTCCTGGAGGAGGTCGACATGGTGCTGGTGATGACGGTCGAGCCGGGCTTCGGGGGGCAGTCGTTCATCGAGGGCACGCTGGCGAAGGTGCGGCGGGCGCGCGCGGCGATCGACGCGAGCGGGGCGTCGACGTGGGTGCAGGTGGATGGCGGGGTGTCGCGCGGGACGATCGGCCGGATCGCCCGTGCGGGGGCGAACGTGTTCGTGGCGGGCTCGGCGGTCTACGGCGCCGACGACGTCGCCGGGGAGATCGCGGCGCTGCGCTCCCTCGCGGAGCGGCCGACCGTCGAGGCCTGAGGGCGCGGCGCGGACGACCGTCGGGCGGGAATGCCGCCTGTGGCATCATCGTTGACGAACACACACGTGCTCCGGGGTCGGTGAAAGTCCGAGCCGGCGGTGACAGTCCGCGACCCGTGAGCCCCGCGAGGGGTGAGCGGTTGACCTGGTGGAACTCCAGGACCGACGGTGAAAGTCCGGATGGGAGGAGACACGTGCACGGCGCGCCTGCGGCGCGTCGTGCGGTGCGGCGTGCCGCCCGAGCGACCCCGGAGCCCTCGAGAGGCGACGGAGGTGCCGGACGATGACCACGACGACGAGCGTCCCGCCGGGCACCCCCGGTGCGCCGACGCGTGCGAGCGCGGACGAGGTCGAGGCGATGCGGCGTGCTCTGGCGCTCGCCGCGCGCGGCCCGCTCGGACCCAACCCCCGGGTGGGGTGCGTCCTGCTCGCCGCCGACGGCTCGGTCGTCGGCGAGGGGTGGCACCGTGGCGCGGGCACCCCGCACGCGGAGGTCGCGGCGCTGGCCGACGCCCGCGAGCGCGGCGCGCAGGTCCGGGGCGCCACCGCCGTCGTGACGCTGGAGCCGTGCGACCACACGGGGCGGACGGGACCGTGCTCGGTGGCGCTGCTGGAGGCGGGCGTGGCGCGTGTCGTCGTCTCCGTGCACGACCCGAACCCGGTGGCGGCCGGCGGGGCGGACCGGTTGCGTGCGGCGGGCGTGGACGTGGTGACGGGGGTGCTGGCGGTCGAGGGTGTGGCGACGCTGGGGTCCTGGCTGCCGGCGGTGCGGCGTGGTCGGCCGTTCGTGACGCTGAAGCTGGCCACCTCGCTGGACGGTCGGGTCGCGGCGGCCGACGGCACGAGCCGGTGGATCACCTCGGACGTGGCGCGGCGGCACGCGCACGGTCTGCGCGCGGAGGTCGGTGCGATCGTCGTGGGGACGGGGACGGCGCTGGTCGACGACCCCTCGCTGACGGCGCGCACGGGTGACGGGTCGCTCGTCGAGCGGCAGCCGCTGCGGGTCGTCGTGGGCCACCGTGACGTCCCCGCCGCCGCGCGGCTGCGCGGTCCGGGGGGAGAGCTGGTGCACCTGCGCACGCACGATCCCGCGCAGGTGCTGGCGGCGTTGCGCGACCGTGAGGTGCGGCACGTGCTGGTCGAGGGCGGGCCGACGCTCGCGGCGGCGTTCCTGGGCGCGGGCCTGGTCGACGAGGTCCACGCGTACGTGGCGCCCGTGCTGCTGGGTGCCGGTGCCGCCGCGGTCGGGGACCTCGGCGTCGGGACGGTCGCGGACGCCCTGCGGCTGCAGACCACCGGGGTGGTGCCGCTGGGCCCGGACGTGCTCGTCGTGGCGACCCCCGTGCCCGCACCTGTGCCGCCGTCGGGCGACGTGCCGACCATCGGCGCCGCCATGACGTCCATCGAGGAGGAGTACTGATGTTCACCGGGATCGTCGAGGAGAAGGGTGCGGTCGTCGAGGTCGCGCCGGGAGCGGGCGACGCGGCGGACGCGAGGATGCGGGTGCGCGGCCCGTTGGTCACGTCGGACGCCCGGCTCGGTGACTCGATCGCGGTGAGCGGCGTGTGCCTGACCGTCGCGGAGCTGCCGGGCGACGGCACGTTCGTCGTCGACGTGATGCCCGAGACGCTGCGCCGCTCGGCGCTGGGCGACCTGCGCGCGGGTGACGCGGTGAACCTCGAGCGCGCGCTGGCCGTCGGGGGCAGGTACGGCGGGCACATCGTGCAGGGACACGTCGACGGCGTGGGAGTGGTGCGGTCCCGCCGACCGGGGCCCCGCTGGGACGAGGTCGCGATCGGTCTGGACCCCTCGCTGGCACGGTACGTCGCGGAGAAGGGGTCGATCACGGTGCAGGGCGTGTCGCTGACGGTCACGCACGTGGGCGACGACGCCTTCGGGGTGTCCCTGATCCCGACGACCCTGGAGGTCACGACGCTGGGCACGCTGGCGCCCGGGGCTCGGGTCAACCTCGAGGTCGACGTGCTCGCGAAGTACACCGAGCGCCTGCTCGCGACGTCGGGGGTGGCGCGATGAGCGACGAGATCCGGCTGGGCACGGTCGAGGAGGCCCTGGAGGCCCTGCGCGCCGGACGCCCCGTGCTCGTGTCGGACTCCGAGGACCGCGAGAACGAGGCCGACGTGGTCCTCGCCGCGCAGTCGGCGACCCCGGAGTGGGTGGCGTGGACGATCCGCCACTCGTCGGGCTACCTGTGCGCGCCGATGCCGGCGGCACGTGCCGACGCGCTGGACCTGCCGTTGATGGTGCCGCACAGCCAGGACCCCCGCCGCACGGCGTACACGGTGACGGTGGACGCCGCGACGGGTGTGACGACCGGCATCTCCGCGGCGGACCGGGCGCGCACGCTGCGGGTGCTGGCGGACCCGGCGTCGGGCCGCAACGACCTGATCCGGCCGGGGCACGTGCTGCCGCTGCGGGCGGTGCCCGGCGGCGTGCTGCACCGCGCCGGGCACACCGAGGCCGCCGTCGACCTGTGCCGGCTGGCGGGCCTGGAGCCGGTCGGGGCGATCGCCGAGCTGGTGCGGGACGACGGTCAGATGGTGCGCCTGCCCGAGGCCTCGCGGATCGCCGCGGAGGCCGGGCTCGTGGTGCTGACGATCGCGGAGCTGCGGGCCTGGCGGCTCGCGCACGGGGACCACGAGCAGGTCGCGGAGGTCGACGTCGACACCGCTCCGCGGGTGCACGCGACGCACACGGCGTACCTGCCCACACGGCACGGGGACTTCCGCATCCACGGGTACCGCGACCTGCGCACCGGTGACGAGCACGTGGCCCTGGTGTCGAGCGCCGGACTGGTGCAGGAGCCGACGGTCCGCGTGCACTCGGAGTGCCTCACCGGCGACGCGTTCGGCTCGGCGCGCTGCGACTGCGGGCCGCAGCTCGACGCGGCGCTGGAGATCGCGGCCGCCGAGGGCGGCGCCGTGGTGTACCTGCGCGGCCACGAGGGGCGGGGGATCGGGCTGCTCGCCAAGGTCGCCGCGTACGCGCTGCAGGACGGCGGCCGGGACACCGTCGAGGCCAACGTGGACCTCGGGTGGCCCGCCGACCGGCGCGAGTACGGCGCCGCCGCGGCGATCCTGGCGGACCTGGGGGTGCGGCGCGTCCGGCTGCTGACCAACAACCCCGCGAAGGTCGCCGGCCTGCGCGCCCACGGCATCGACGTCACGCGGGTCCGCGGCCTGGAGGTCGGGCGCACCCCGCACAACGAGGCGTACCTGCGGACCAAGGCCACGAGCATGGGGCACGCCCTGCACCTCGACCCGACGCCCGGCGCACCCGACCTCGCGCCGCCCGTGCAGGTCGAGCCCGTCCTCGCCGGCCCCGCACCCGCGGGCGTCGACACCACCGACCACGCGTTCGACCCCTTGGAGGAGCTGGCATGAGCGGCGCAGGTGCACCCACCCTGGACCTGGACGGTCGTGACCTGCGGGTCGTCGTCGTGGCGGCCAGCTGGCACACCACCGTGATGGACGGCCTGGTCGCCGGCGCGCACCGCGCCCTGGCCGAGGCCGGCGTGCAGGACGTCACGACCGTGCGCGTCCCCGGCTCGTTCGAGCTGCCCGTGGCCGCCCAGCGGGCCGCGGGCTCGGCGGACGCCGTGGTCGCGCTCGGCGTGGTGATCCGCGGCGGCACCCCCCACTTCGAGTACGTGTGCCAGGCGGCCACGTGGGGCCTGACCGAGGTGAGCCTGCGCACCGGCGTCCCCGTCGGGTTCGGCGTCCTGACGTGCGACGACGAGCAGCAGGCCCTCGACCGTGCCGGGCTGCCCGGGTCGCACGAGGACAAGGGCGCGGAGGCCGCCCAGGCCGCGGTCGCGACCGCCCTGACGCTGCGGACCCTGGGGGACGCGTGACGGCCTCGTGTGCGCCGCGGGCCGGACGGGCGTCTAGGCTCGCCGCGTGAAGTCGTTCGAGGAGCTGTTCGCCGAGCTGTCCCACAAGGCCGCCACCCGCCCCGCGGGCTCGGGCACCGTCGCCGAGCTCGACGCCGGTGTGCACGCCATCGGCAAGAAGATCGTCGAGGAGGCCGCCGAGGTCTGGATGGCGGCCGAGCACGAGACCGACGAGCGGGCGGCCGAGGAGATCTCGCAGCTGCTGTACCACCTGCAGGTCCTCCTCCTGGCCAAGGGCCTGACGCTGCAGGACGTGTACGCCCACCTGTGACGCCGCGCGTCGACGCCCCCACCCCCGACACCCACCGCACCACCGAACCACCGAGGACACCGTGCTGAGGATCGCCGTCCCCAACAAGGGCTCCCTGTCGGAGCCCGCCTGCGACATGCTCCGGGAGGCGGGCTACCGCCAGCGCCGGGACTCCCGCGAGCTCGTCCTGCCCGACCCGGACAACGACGTCGAGTTCTTCTTCCTGCGTCCGCGGGACGTCGCGGTCTACGTGGGCGCCGGCACCGTCGACGTCGGCATCACGGGTCGTGACCTGCTGATCGACTCCGCGTCGTCCGCCGTGGAGCACCTGCCGCTCGGCTTCGCGCGCTCCACCTTCCGGTTCGCCGGCAGCGCGGGGCGCCTGACCGACGCCCGGCAGATCACCGGGCTGCGCGTGGCGACGTCGTACTCCGAGCTCGTCGCGGCGTACCTGCGCGAGCGCGACATCGAGCCCGCCGCGGTCGTGCGCCTGGACGGCGCCGTCGAGTCCGCGATCCGCCTCGGCGTCGCCGACGTCATCGCCGACGTCGTCGAGACCGGGTCGACGCTGCGCGCCGCGGGCCTCGAGGTCTTCGGTGAGCCGATCCTGCGCTCCGAGGCCGTCCTGGTCCGTCGCGCCGACGTCGACCAGCCCACCGGCCTCGACGTCCTCACCCGCCGCCTGCAGGGCGTCCTGACGGCACGCGAGTACGTCCTCATGGACTACGACGTGCCCCTGGAGCTGGTCGACCAGGCCGTGGCCATCACCCCGGGCCTGGAGTCGCCGACGGTGTCCCCGCTGCACAACGGCCAGTGGGCCGCGGTGCGGGCGATGGTCCCGCGCAGCCAGACCAACCGTGTCATGGACTCCCTGTACGACGTCGGGGCCCGCGCGATCCTCGTCACCTCGATCCTGGCCTGCCGGATCTGACGTGACGCCCGACGACGCGCTCGCCGCCCCGTTCCGCCCCCGGCTCGCGCGCGTCGTCACGCTCGCGGTGGCGGTGGGCGTGGTCGCTCTGACGCTGCTGCTGGTCGTGACGATGCCGGGCCTGGCACGCCTCGACCAGGCCGGGTTCGTGCTGTTCTCGCTGGCTATCGCCTGGTTCTGCTGGCGGCAGGCGTCGGTCAGCGCCGTCCCGGACGAGACGGGCCTGCGGGTCCGCAACCTCCTGGTCACGACGCACGTCACGTGGGCGCAGATCGTCTCGGTGCGCTTCGGCCAGGGGCGCGCCTGGGTGCAGCTCGACCTGGCGGACGGCGACACCCTCGCCGTCATGGGCGTGCAGCGGGCCGACGGCCGGCGCGCCGAGAGCGAGGCGCGCCGCCTGGCGACCCTCGTCGCGCGCCGCAGCGCCACCGCCACCGACGACTGAGCGCGCTGCCGCCCGCCCGGGTGCGGCTCACCCGACGGTGACGGCGTGCGCCCCGGCGACCGCGGCCGCGAGGAACGCCGCCGGATCGGCGTCCAGGCCGCGTCCCATCGTCGACAACCGCACCGGGCAGCCCCGCAGCGCGTCCAGCAGCTCACCGTCGGCAGCCACGCTCACCTCCGCGTGGCGGCCCGCCGGGGCCGTGAGCGTGGCCGCCTGCCCGGCCACCCGGTCCGCGAGCGCGGACCACGCCCCGGGGTCGGGGTCGTCCATGAGGTCCCGCGGGGTCCCCGGCAGGTCGGGGGAGTAGGCGGGCACCACGACGTCCGACGCGGTCAGCGCGACCCGTCCGTACGCCGTCAGGGAGTGGTGCGAGACCCCCAGGTGGCGGTGGCGCGCGTCGGCCCCGGAGACCCGCAGGGACGCGACGGGACGGCCGCCCAGCACCCCGGCCGCGTTGAGGGCCTCACCGGCGGCGACCCCCGAGAAGCCCCACCGGGTGCCCGTGCCGAGGTTGCCCGGTCCCTGGGCGACGACGACGAGGTCGGCGCCCACGACGTGCCGTGCGGCCAGCAGGCCGGTGTGCACCGTGACGGCCTCCAGGTCACCACCGAACGCCTGCCCCGTCGTCACGCAGGCGGCGATCCACCCGGCCGAGCGCAGGCCGTCCACCGCACGCGAGAACCAGGCCGGCAGCGCGCCCCCGTCGGTCATCACGTACGCCACCCGCGGGGCCTCGCGGCCGAGCCGCGCGGCCGTGGCGCGTGCGCCGGCGATGACGGCGGGCAGCGCGGAGTGCAGGTCGGCCACGACCACCGGCAGGCCGGCGAGGTCGTCCGCGTCCCGCAGGACGCCGTGGTGGGGGGACTCCTGGTCGTCCACCCCGAGCACCATGGCCTGCAGCGGCGTGTACCGGGCCTTGACGAGGTGCCCGGGCCCCGGCAGCGGGTCGGGGACCAGGGCGTCGGTGCGCGCCACGACCAGGGCGTAGCCGCCGGTCCCCAGGCCGCGCAGCAGCGCCGTGGCGTTGAGCAGCACGTGGGCGCCCGGCACGACCTCACCCACGAGCTGCGGGTAGGACAGCGCCCGGACGGTGCGGTCCTCGCCGTCGAGCGCGACCGTCGACTCGCACGCGCCGTCCCACCGGACCCGGCACTCCGTCACCACTCCCGCACGCCACGCGATCACGCGCCCACGCTACCGGCGTGCCGCACGCGGTCCGCGCCCGCGAGCGCCGCCGCGGCGGCTACCGTGTAGCCCGATGCCCCCCGCGATCCCGCCCGCCGAGCGCCTGCTCAACCTCGTCATCGCCCTGGTCAACACCCCGGGCCGGATGACGAAGGAGCAGGTGCGCGCGTCCGTGGCCGGGTACGGCGACGCGCGCTCGGACGAGGCGTTCGAGCGCATGTTCGAGCGGGACAAGGACACGCTGCGCGACCTCGGCATGCCGGTGCTGACCGTGACCCACGCGGGCCACGGCGACGACATCGGCTACCGCATCGACACCGCGCACTGGTCGCTGCCGCCGATCGAGCTCACGGCCGCCGAGCTGGGCGTCCTGGCGCTGGCCGCGCAGGTGTGGCAGGACCAGTCGTTGCGCGCCGACTCGACCCGCGCCCTGACCAAGCTGCGTGCCGTGGGCGAGGCTCCCGAGGCGCACGACCTCGTCGCGGGTCTGGCGCCGCGCGTCCGGGCCGGCGGCGACGCGTTCGCGCCCCTGGTGGACGCGGTGCAGAACCGGCAGGCCGTGCGGTTCACCTACCACGCGGCCACGACCGGTGAGGTGCGCGAGCGTCGCGTCGAGCCGTGGAAGCTGCTCGCACGCCGCGGCGGGTGGGTGCTGCTGGCCCGGGACCGCGACCGTGACGCGAGCCGCTCCTTCCGGCTCAGCCGCATCCGCGGCCCGGTGCGTCCCGTGGGTGGCCCGGGCGGCTTCGCACCGCCCACCGTGCAGGAGCTCGCCGAGGCGTCCCGCGCCTGGATGGGCGGCGACGGGCCGGACCGCACGGCGCTGCTGGCGGTCACGCCGCAGCGCGCGGGTGCGCTGCGGGCGCGCGCGACGACGGTGCCGGACAACGCGGTGCTGCCGGCGGGCGCCGCCGACGTGCTCGCGGGCCGCGACCTGGTGGCCGTCCCGTACCGCCTGGACTGGGAGCTCGCCGAGGAGGTCGTCGCCTACGGCGACGCGGTCGTCGTCCTCGACCCGCCGCAGGTCCGCGACGCGGTCGTGGGGATGCTGCGTGTCGCGGCGACGCTGGACCGGCTGCGACCGCCCGGTGCCGCGCACCTCGCGGCGCGGCACGACGACGTCGAGGAGGCGCGCGGTGCCTGAGCGCGCGAGCGACCGCCTGGTGCGGATGCTGGGGATGATCGCCTACCTCGAGCGGCACGACGACGTCCCCGTCGAGCAGGTCGCTGCCCAGTTCGGCGTCACACCCGAGCAGGTCATGGCCGACGTCGACACGCTGTGGGTCACGGGCACGCCCGGCTACCTCCCGGACGACCTCATCGACTTCGACGCCTCGTCGTACGAGCAGGGCGTCGTGCGCCTGACCGAGGGTCGCGGGATGACCCGGCCGCTGCGGCTCGGCCCGCGCGAGGGTGTCGCGCTGCTCGCGGCCCTGCGCTCCCTGGCGGCCCTGCGCCCCGCGCTCGACGCGCAGTCCGCCGCCGCCCTGGACTCCGCCCTGGCCAAGGTGCAGGCCGCGACCGGCGACGCGGCCGCCGGGGTTCCGGTCGAGGTGGTGCTGCAGGTCGACGCCACGCCCGCCGTCGCCGCGGCGATCGGCACGGCGCTGGCCGGCCGGCGGCGCCTGCGGCTGCGGTACGTCGACGCCTCCGACGTCCTGTCCGAGCGCGACGTCGACCCCGTCCGGCTGGTCAGCCAGGACGAGCACTCCTACCTGCTGGCCTGGTCGCTGGCCGCGGACGCGGAGCGCAAGTTCCGGGTCGACCGCATCGTCGAGGCCACCGTCCTGGCCGACGCGGCGTCG
Organism: Cellulomonas phragmiteti; assembly: GCF_016862775.1. GTDB lineage: Bacteria > Actinomycetota > Actinomycetes > Actinomycetales > Cellulomonadaceae > Cellulomonas > Cellulomonas phragmiteti. Next base: position 150,937 of record NZ_BONP01000007.1, read on the forward strand.
GAGCACCCGGTCTCGGACGACGCCGACGGGTTCCACCCCGACGCCTCCGGCGAGCTGGTGACGGTGCGGCTGGCGGGACGGGCACGGTGGGTGGCCGAGTCGGTCCCCGTCGAGAGCACCCGCGAGCTGCCCGACGGCGCGTTCGAGGTCGACCTGCGCGTCGTGCAGCCCTCCTGGCTGCGGCACCTGCTGCTGCAGGTCGCCGAGGAGGTCCTCGACGTGCGCCCGCCGCACGTCGCGCAGGACACCGCCACCGCGGCGCGCGCCGCGCTCGAGGCGTACGCGCCGCTGCTCGGCCCGACGACGGGGGAGGCCTGACGTGCTCTGGTTCACCGTGTGGACCGTCCTGACCCTGGCGACGCTCGCCGGGGCGTTCTGGCTGGGTCGCCGGCTCTGGCGGTCGGCTGTCGCCCTGGGCCACGAGGTCGTCCGGGCCGGGGACGTCGCGCAGCAGCTCGCCGAGCGCACCGCGCAGCTCGAGGCGCAGGCCCGCGCCGCCCAGCAGCGGTCGGGCCCGGCCCTGGGAGGGGACGCGGACGCGCTGCGCCAGCACGTCGAACAGCTCCGCGCGGCACGCCGCGCCCGCCGCACCGAACGGCGCGCGCGGCACCGCACGACGGTCGCCGACGCGGCCACGCGCTGGCTCGGCTGACACCGGCGAAGCGCTTCGACAGCCCGGGGTGACGACGTACACTCTCGGGCGCAGGACACAACGGATCGCAGAGGGGTCGTCATGTTCAGGAACATCAGCGCCTGGCACCTGATCATCGTCCTGGTGGTGGTGCTCCTGCTGTTCGGGGCGAACCGCCTGCCAGGGCTCGCCAAGAGCATCGGCCAGTCCATGAAGATCTTCAAGAACGAGGTCAAGGACCTCACCGACGACGGCCGACGCGACGACACCACCGTCGCACCGGACACCGCCCCGGGACGCGCCGACGGGACCGACGTGCCGCCCCCGCCGCCGGCGTCGCCCGGCCCGCCGCGACCCTGAGCCCCCCGTGAGCAGGAACCCCCGGCGCGACGGCGACCCCGACGGCCGCATGCCGCTGCGCGAGCACCTGCGCGAGCTGCGCCGCCGGGTCGTGCTCGTCGCGCTCGGCCTCCTCGTCGGCGCGGTCGGCGGCTGGGTCCTCTACGAGCCCGTCTTCCACCTGCTGCAGCAGCCCATCCTCGACGTCGCCGAGGCACGCGGGCAGCGCGTGTCCCTGAACTTCCAGGGCGTGGCCACCGCCTTCGACGTCCAGATCAAGGTCTCGCTGTTCCTCGGGGTGCTGTTCACCGCACCCTGGTGGATCTACCAGCTCTGGGCGTTCATCACCCCCGGCCTGACGTCGCGCGAGCGCCGGTACGCGGTCGGCTTCCTCGCCGTGGCGGTCCCGCTGTTCTTCGCCGGCGCAGCCCTCGCCTGGTGGGCGCTGCCCAACGCCGTGCGCCTGCTGACGGACTTCGCCCCTGCCGAGACGACCAACTGGGTCGACGCGCAGCTCTACCTCAGCTTCGTCATGCGCGTCGTGCTCGCGTTCGGCATCGGGTTCCTGCTGCCCGTCGTGATGGTCGCCCTCAACTTCGCCGGCCTGGTGCGCGCCCGTACCTGGTTGACCGGTTGGCGCTGGGCCGTCCTCGTCGCGTTCGTGTTCGCCGCCATCGCCACGCCGACGCCCGACGCGGTCACCATGCTCGCCGTGGCGATCCCCATCTGCCTGCTGTTCTTCGCCGCCCTGGGCGTGTGCGTCCTGCACGACCGCCGCCTCGACCGTCGCCTGGTCGCCCAGGGGCTGCCGCGTCTCGACGGGACGCTCCCCGACGAGGCCGACACCGCACCCGGCGCGGCGTGAGCACGCTCGGCCTCGTCGTCAACCCGGTCGCCGGCACCGGACGGGGCAGCAGCGTGGGACGACGCACGCACCGGCTGCTGCAACGCGCCGGGCACGACGTGCACGACCTGTCCGCGCCCACCCTCGCGCAGGCCACCGAGCGGGCACGCCGTGGTGCGACCGACGGGCTGGACGCCCTCGTGGTCGTCGGCGGCGACGGCATGGTGCACCTCGGCGTCGGCGTCGCGGCCGGGACCGGGCTGCCGCTCGGCATCGTCGCCGTGGGTACCGGCAACGACGTCGCCCGGGCGTTCGGCCTGCCCCGCGGCGACGTCGACCGGGCCGTGGCCGTGCTCGACCGCGCGCTGCGCGCCGGCCCGCGACGGGTCGACGCCGTCCGCGCCGGGCGGCCCGACGGCACGACGGCGCGCTGGTACGCCGGCGTGCTGTCCTGCGGGCTCGACGCCGCCGTCAACGCCCGCGCCAACACCCTCACCTGGCCGCGGGGGCACGCCCGCTACCTGCGGGCGCTGCTGCCCGAGCTCGCCGCGTTCCGTCCGTACGGGTACCGCGTGCGCGTCGACGACACCGCGTGGGAGTCCACCGGCACCCTCGTCGCGGTCGCCAACACCCCGTGGTTCGGCGGCGGGCTGCCCATCGCCCCCGACGCCGACCCCACCGACGGGCTGCTCGACGTCGTCCTGGCCGGGCCCCTGACCCGCCGCGGCGCCGCCGGCATCTTCCCCCGCGTCTACCGTGGGCGGCACGTCGCCGACCACCGGGTGCAGGTCCTGCGGGGACGGCGCGTCCTCGTCGAGGCCGCGCCGGACCTCGGACCGCCGCCCCCGCCCGCCTTCGCCGACGGCGAACCGGTCGGACCGCTGCCGCTGCAGGTCGACGTGGTGCCCGACGCCCTGCACGTCCTGCTCTGAGCCGGCAGCGCCGCATGCCGCGGGCGACCCGACGTGCCTAGGGTGAGCCCGTGCCCTCACGTCGTCGCCGTACAGGAGCCACGTCCGCCGCCGCGCCGGCCGCCGCGCCCGCACCGGCCGAGCCCTCGCCCGCCGAGCGCTACGCCGCCTCGCGCCGCCGCGCCGCCGCCGACCGCGGCGAGCTCGCCGACTTCCGTTCCCGCCTGGAGTTCCCCCTCGACGACTTCCAGATCGAGGCCTGCGCCGCCCTCGAGCGCGGCAGCGGCGTCCTCGTCGCCGCCCCCACCGGCGCCGGCAAGACCGTGGTGGGGGAGTTCGCCGTCCACCTCGCCCTGGCCGCCGGGCGCAAGGCGTTCTACACGACGCCCATCAAGGCGCTGTCGAACCAGAAGTACGCCGACCTCGTGCGAGTGCACGGCACCGCCCGCGTCGGACTGCTCACGGGCGACACGACCGTCAACGGCGACGCCGACGTGGTCGTCATGACCACCGAGGTGCTGCGCAACATGCTGTACGCCGGCTCGCCCGCGCTGGACGGCCTCGGCTACGTCGTCATGGACGAGGTCCACTACCTGGCCGACCGGTTCCGCGGCCCCGTCTGGGAGGAGGTGATCATCCACCTGCCCGACGACGTGCAGCTGGTCTCGCTGTCCGCCACCGTCTCCAACGCCGAGGAGTTCGGGGACTGGCTCGCCACCGTCCGCGGCGACACGACCGTCGTCGTCTCCGAGCACCGGCCGGTCCCGCTCGGCCAGCACGTGCTCGTCGGCGACCAGCTGCTCGACCTGTACGCCGGGCACGTCGACCCGACCGCACCCGGCGTCGACCCGCCGATCAACCCCCACCTCACGCACCTGCTGCGCCGCCAGCCGCCCGGCGACCGCGACCGCCGCGGTCCGCGGGACCGCGGCGACCGCGCCCGCGGCGGTCACCGTCCCGGCGGGGGAGCGCGACCCGTCCCGCGGTTCGTCGTCGTGGACGAGCTCGCCGGCGCCGGCCTGCTGCCGGCCATCGTCTTCATCTTCTCCCGGGTCGGCTGCGAGGCGGCCGTGCAGCAGTGCCTGTCCGCCGGGGTGCGCCTGACGACGCCCGCGGAGCAGGCCGACATCCGGCGCGTCGCCGAGGAACGGTGCGCCGCGATCCCCCCGGAGGACCTCGGCGTGCTGGGGTACGACGCGTTCGTCGAGGGCCTCGTCCGCGGTGTCGCCGCGCACCACGCCGGCATGCTCCCGCTGTTCAAGGAGACCGTCGAGGACCTGTTCTCGCGCGGCTGGGTCAAGGTCGTGTTCGCCACCGAGACCCTGGCGCTGGGCATCAACATGCCCGCCCGCTCCGTCGTGCTCGAGAAGCTCGTCAAGTGGGACGGCAGCGCGCACGTCGACGTCACGCCGGGGGAGTACACCCAGCTCACGGGACGCGCCGGACGCCGCGGCATCGACACCGAGGGGCACGCGGTGGTCGTGGCCCACGGCACCCTGGACCCGGTGCAGCTCGCCGGGCTGGCCTCCCGCCGGCTGTACCCGCTGCGGTCCTCCTTCCGGCCCACGTACAACATGGCCGTCAACCTCGTCGCCCAGGTCGGCCGCGAACGGGCGCGCGACGTCCTGGAGACGTCGTTCGCGCAGTTCCAGGCCGACCGCGGCGTGGTCGGCCTCGCACGTCAGGCGCAGACGCACGCCGAGGCGCTCGAGGGCTACGCCGCGGCGATGTCCTGCCACCTGGGCGACTTCGCCCAGTACATGGCGCTGCGGCGCGCGATCACCGACCGCGAGCGCGGCCTGGCCAAGGAGGCGGCCGCCACCCGCCGGGCGGACGTCACCCGCACCCTCGAGGGGCTGCACGTCGGCGACGTCGTGGAGATCCCCGCCGGTCGCAGGCCCGAGCACGCGGTCGTCGTCGACCCGGGGGGCCGGGGCGGGTTCGACGGGCCGCGTCCCACGGTCCTGACGACCGACCGGCAGGTCCGCCGGCTCACGGTCGCCGACGTCGGGACGGGCCTGCGCACCGTGGGACGGCTGAAGGTGCCCGCACGGTTCGAGGTCCGGGTGCCGGCGGCGCGCCGCGACCTGGCGGCGCGCCTGCGGTCGCGGCTCGACGAGCTCGACCTCGCGGCCGCGCCCGCACGCGCCGGGGGCCGCCGCGCCGAGCGCAGGTCGGCCGCGGCGGACGACGCCGCGCTCGAGGCGCTGCGGCGCGACCTGCGCGCCCACCCCTGCCACCGGTGCCCGGACCGCGAGGACCACGCACGGTGGGCGGAGCGCTGGGAGCGGCTGCGCGACGAGCACGCCGCTCTGGTGCGCCGGATCTCGGGCCGCACCGGGTCGATCGCCGCGGTCTTCGACCGCATCTGCGAGGTGCTGCGGACCCTGGGGTACCTCGACACGGACGACGCGGGCGCGCTGCGCGTCACCGACGACGGACGCTGGCTGCGCCGCCTGTACGCCGAGAACGACCTGGTGCTCGCCGAGTGCCTGCGCCGTGGGGTCTGGGACGAGCTGGACCCGCCCGGGCTCGCTGCGGCGGTGTCGACGATCGTGTACCGCTCGCGCCGCGACGACGACGCCGAGGCACGTGTGCCGGGTGGCCCGGACGGCCGGCTCGGGCGGGCGCTCGACGCTGCCGTGCGTGCCTGGTCGCAGCTGGAGGACCTCGAGCACGGCGCACGGCTCGACACGATCCAGCCGCTCGACCTCGGCCTCGTCGAGCCGATCCACCGGTGGGCCACGGGACGCAGCCTCGATGCCGTGCTCCGTGGCTCGGACCTGGCGGCAGGCGACTTCGTCCGGTGGTGCAAGCAGGTCATCGACGTCCTGGACCAGGTCGCCGGTGCCGCGCCCACCGCCCGGCTGCGCACGACGGCCGACCGTGCGGTGACCGCGCTACGACGCGGGGTGGTGGCGTACTCGGCCGTGTGACACCGCTGACGCGCCCGTCGACCCGGACGCCCGTCCGGCCCGGTCCGCACCCGGCCGCCCGTGGCCCTATCGTGGGCCGATGTGACCTCGACCCTCTACCGGCACGGTGTCGTGCACTCCCCGACGGACCCCTTCGCCGAGGCGCTGCTCGTCGAGGACGGCGTCGTCGCCTGGATGGGCTCGGACGACACGGCCGACGGACTCGTCGCCGGCGTCGACGAGGTCGTCGAGCTGCAGGGCGCCCTGGTGGCCCCCGGCTTCGTCGACGCGCACGTGCACCTGCTGGAGACGGCGTTGGCGGCCGCGGGCCTGGACCTCACCGCGGACGGGGGAGCGCGCACCCTGGGCGCTGCGCTGGACGCGGTCGCGCGCGTCGCGGCGGACCGCGCCGCGGGCGACCGGCGCGTGCTGCACGGCACAGGGTGGGACGAGGGCGCCTGGCCCGAGGGACGGCCACCGACCCGAGGCGAGCTGGACGCCGCGGCGCAGGGCCTGCCGGTGTACCTGGCGCGGGTCGACGTGCACTCCGCCGTGGTCTCCAGCGCCCTGGCCGACCTCGCCGGCCTGCGGGACCTGCCGGGCTGGTCGGACGACGGGCGGGTCACCGGTGCGGCGCACCACGCGGCGCGGGAGGTGGCACGTGCGGTGCGCGACGACGAGCGCAGCGCGCTGTACCGGGACGCGCTGAAGCGGGCGGCCGCCGCGGGCATCGTGGCCGTGCACGAGCAGTCCGCGCCCCACGTCGACACCCGCGCGGGCCTGCGCGAGCTCCTCGCGACGACCGCGGAGGCGGCCTCGGGCCTACCGCTCGTCGTGGGGTACCGCGGCGAGCTGTGCGTCACGGTGGACGACGCCCGGGAGCTGCTCGCCGACCTGCCCGGCCTGACCGGGATCGGCGGCGACCTGAACGTCGACGGCTCCATCGGGTCACGCACGGCTGCGCTGCGCCAGCCCTACACCGACGCACCCGGCACGTCGGGCACGCTGCACCTGTCGGCCGAGCAGATCGCCAACCACGTGACGGCCGTGACGCGGGCGGGCACCCACACCGCGTTCCACGTCATCGGCGACCGTGCGCTCGACGAGCTGCTGCTCGGACTGCGCGCAGCCGCGGACGTCGAGGGCACGGCGGCGATCGCCGGGGCCGGTCACCGGGTCGAGCACGCCGAGATGGTCGACGCGCACTCCCTGGCACAGATCGTCCTGCTGGGCCTGCGGCTGTCCGTGCAGCCGGCGTTCGACGCCGCCTGGGGCGGTGCGCAGGGGATGTACGCGGCCCGGCTCGGTCGAGGTCGGGCGGCCGCGCTCAACCCCTTCGCCGACCTCGCCGCCGCCGGTGTGCCCCTCGCCCTGGGGTCGGACTCGCCGGTGACGCCCTTCGACCCGTGGGCCGGGGTGCGGGCCGCGTCCGCGCACCACGAGCCCGACCAGCGCATCTCGGTGCGGGCCGCGTTCCGTGCGGCGACCCGCGGCGGGTGGCGGCTGGCCGGGGCGGACCACAGCGGGGCGGGGGAGCTGCGCGTCGGCGCACCGGCCCACCTGGCGGTCTGGCGGGCCGAGCACCTCGTGGTCCAGGCCTCGCGGACCTCGTCGTGGAGCGCCGACCCGCGCGCCGGCAGCCCGCTGCTGCCCGACCTGGGTCCCGACGAGCCGGCACCGCGCTGCCTGCGGACCACCCGCGCCGGGGTCGTGCTGCACGACGAGATGGGCTGACGCGCACCGCCCACCCTGTGTGCGGGTGAAAAATCGCGGGTCACAGGCGGTGTGACGAATCGTCCTGGTCGCCCCGAATCGCGACACGCGGGCGACACGCCGCGTGACGCGGCCGGCTCGGGGCCACCGCGGACTCCGTGGCCTGCACCGATCCTCGTGACCTGGTCCGACACGCGCTTGACAGCGGTCGTCAGGGGGGTAGTTTCGCAGTGGCCCGTCGTTGCGGGCACCGGAGGGGGACCCACACGTACCGCTGACCGGTGTCGCACGGTCCGAGCTCCGACCGGGTCCGCGCGTTCAACAGAAAACGGCAGGACTCGTCCTCGCCGGTACGAAGGACGCGCGGGCCGGTCGGTCGGGCCGGCCGTGCGGTCCGGTGGCAGGCAGCCGGTTCACCCAGCCTGCTGCCGTACCCTGCTGCGGTGCCCCTCCCACCGTCCGCCCGCTGGCTGACGCTCGTGCTCGCCGCGGCGGGGGGATGGTTCACGCGCCTGGCGTTCCCCGAGCCCGGGTGGTCGGTACTGGCACCCCTGGGGATGGCCCTGCTGTACCTGGCGCTGCGGCGCGACTCGGCCCGCTGGAACGCGCTGGTGGGGCTGGTGTGGGGTCTGGCGTGCTTCGGCCCGATGATCCGCTGGGCGGACGAGGCCGTCGGACCGGTGCCGTGGCTCGCCCTCACCATCCTCGAGGCGTCCTACGTGGCCCTGTTCGGAGCCGCGTGGGCCTGGGCGCGGCGCGGGCACGCCGTGTGGCGCAGCGGCTGGTGGCAGCTCCTGGCGTTCGTCCTCATCTGGGTCGGGGCCGAGGAGCTGCGCTCGGCGTGGCCGTTCGGCGGGTTCCCCTGGGGTCGGCTCGCCTTCTCCCAGGCCGACTCGCCCCTGTCCGCCGTCATGTGGCTCGGGGGCACGCCACTGCTCAGCGCGGTCGTCGCAGCCCTCGGCGTCCTGTTGGCGCGCGCGGCCCTCGCGGCCGGCCAGGTGGCCCTCGGCCGCACGCTGGGTGCGCTGGGTGCCGCGGGCGGGCTCGTCGCGGCGTCGCTGCTGATCCCGCTGGACACGGTCGCCCAGGCCGGCACGCTGCGCGTGGGCGCCGTCCAGGGCAACGTCCCCGAGCCGGGCCGCCTCGACGCCTTCGGCGAGCGTCGGCAGGTCCTCGACAACCACGTCGCCGGGACGCGTGCGCTGCTCGACCAGGTCGCGCCGGGCGAGCTGGACGTGGTCCTGTGGCCGGAGAACGGCACGGACATCGACCCGCAGGTCGACGAGGAGGCCGCCGGGCTCATCGACGGCGTCGCCCAGGAGGTCGCCGCACCGATGCTCGTCGGTACGGTCCAGTACCCCGACAGCGGCCGCCGCTACAACACCGCCCTGCTCTGGGAGCCGGGGGTGGGCCCCGTCGCGTCGTACTCCAAGCAGCGTCCGGCCCCGTTCGCCGAGTACATCCCGATGCGCTCGTTCGTCCGGCACTTCTCCGACGCCGTCGACCTGGTGACGCGGGACATGCTGCCCGGCACCGAACCGGGAGTCGTTCCCCTGGAGTCGTCGCGCCTCGAGCGGACCGTCGTGATCGGCGACGTCATCTGCTTCGAGGTCGCCTACGACGGGATCGTCCGCGAGGCCGTGGCCCAGGGTGGCGAGCTCCTGGTCGTCCAGACCAACAACGCGTCCTTCGGGTGGTCCGACGAGTCGACGCAGCAGCTGGCGATGTCCCGCCTGCGGGCCATCGAGCACGGCCGGGCGACGGTGCAGATCTCGACCGTCGGGGTGAGCGCGCTGATCGCGCCCAACGGGGCCGTCCTGCAGCGCACCGAGCTGTTCACCGCGGACCAGATGGTCGCGTCCCTACCGCTGCGCGAGTCCCTGACGCCGGCCACCCGGGCGGGGGACTGGCCCGCGCTGACGGCCGACGTGCTGGCCGTGTGGGCCGTCCTGGCCGGCATGGTGGGGGCTGCGCGCCTGCGGCGCGACGAACGCCCCGACGGCCCGGCCTGACCCCGGCGCGCCGACCCGAGTGAGCCGGGGTCGTCGACGACCCCGGCCGGGCAGCACGACGCCCCGGTGGCGGACCACCGGGGCGTCGTCGTCAGCGAGGCTCCCGCTCCGCGGCGCGTCAGGCGCTGCGGCGCAGCTTCCCGGCACGCAGCAGGCCGAGCCGCTCGTCCAGGAGCTCCTGCAGCTCGTTCACCGTGCGGCGCTCCAGGAGCATGTCCCAGTGCGTGCGCGGCGGCTTGCCGGCCTTCGCCTCGGGCTTGGACGCGTCGCGCAGCAGCGCCTCCGTGCCGCACCGGCACTCCCACACCACCGGGACGTCGGCCTCGACGGAGAACGGCAGGATGATGGTGTGCCCGTTCGGGCAGTCGTAGTGAGCCTGGAGCCGAGGGGCGAAGTCGACGCCCTCCTCGGTCTCCATGCTGTGGGACCCGATGCGCATACCGCGCAGGGACCTGTTGGCCATGGTGGACCTCCGTGCCGTGTCGTCCCGGTAGCCCGTGCCTGCCGGGCCCTGCCGGGTCGTGAGTCGAATCGTTCTGCTACCTGACCCTCAACGTGGGCGGGGACCACGATGTTCCGGCCCGCCGTGAAGGTCTGGTGAACACACACTCTGTCAGCAACGCGGGTCCGTCGCGCGCCGGATCCGGGGGAGGGGAGCGTCATCCGCCCGCACGACGCGGGTGGGATGCTCCGGTCGGGTGGCGTGGCGGGCCGGGTCTGCGGGTCTGCCTAGTCTGGTGAGCATGACCATGACGTACCGCCGGCTCGGCGACAGCGGCCTGACCGTCTCGACGGCCGGCCTGGGATGCAACACGTTCGGCGCGACCCTGGCCCCGGACGGCGTCGCCGAGGTCGTCGCTGCGGCGCTCGACGCGGGCGTCACGTTCTTCGACACCGCCGACGTGTACGGGGGAGCGCCGGGGCAGAGCGAGGAGCTGCTGGGGGCCGCGCTGCGGGGTCGACGCGACGACGTCGTCGTGGCGACGAAGTTCGGTGCCGACGCCGGCGGGCTCAACGGGGCGGACTGGGGCGCACGAGGGTCGCGCCGCTACGTCCGCCGCGCGATCGAGGGCTCGCTGCGCCGCCTCGGCACGGCCCACGTCGACCTCTACCAGCTGCACACCCCCGATCCGGCGACCCCCGTCGAGGAGACGCTGGCCGCCCTGCACGAGCTGGTGGTGGAGGGCAAGGTCCGGTACCTCGGGTCGTCGAACCTCACGGCGTGGCAGGTCGTGGACGCCGACTGGGTCGCGCGCTCGGCCGGCACCGCGCCGTTCGTGTCGGCGCAGAACCGGTACAACCTGCTCGACCGCGCTGCCGAGGCCGACCTCGTGCCCGCGGCCGAGCACGTCGGGGTCGGCATCCTGCCCTACGTCCCGCTCGCCTCGGGCCTCCTCACGGGCAAGTACCGACGCGGCGAGGCCGCCCCCGAGGGCAGCCGCCTGTCGCGCATGCCGGACCGGCTGGCCGCCGCGGACTTCGACCGTGTCGAGGCACTGTCCGCCCTCGCCGAGCAGTGGGACGTCGACCTGCCGACCCTCGCGCTCGGCGGGCTGGCCGCCCAGCCGGGCGTCACGTCGATCATCGCCGGTGCGCGGACCCCGCAGCAGGTGCGTGCGAACGTCGCGGCGTCGCTGTGGGAGCCGACGCTCGAGCAGCTCACCGCGATCGACGAGGCGTCGCCCGGACCCGTCTGACCCGTGCGACCGACGCGCTGCCGGACGCCGACTCACGGCGCCAGGACGCGTGCCCGGTGCTCACCGACCGCGACGACGGCGCTCACCGCCACTCCCTGGTCGGCCGTCGCGGTCCGCAGCGCGTGCTCCCACGACCTCTCGAAGGCGCCACGGTCACCGCCGGCCGCCCGCACGATCGCGACCGCGATCGACCCGCCCGGCGCGTCGTGGGCGAGGATGTCCGCCATCGCGACGACGACCTGACGGACGTGGGCGGGATCGGGCTGCAGCGGGATCCCCACCAGCGGCAGGACGACCGGCAGCATCATGCCGCCGGCGTCGATCAGCACGATCCACAGTGCCGGTGGGCCGGCGCGTTCGGGGCCCACCAGCGAGATCATCACGTCGAGGATCTCGTCGACGTCGCGCACCGGGTGGGCCGGCAACGCCGGCAGGTCGTCGTCCGGTCCGGGCGCCGCCCATCCGGGCGTCTCGGGCGTGTTCATGGCACGAGGCTGCTGCCGTGCACCCGGGCCCGACGCCGCGGCGCCACGATCTGTGGACCGATGTCGCACGATGTCGACCTGTGGTCGGCTCGGACCCGGGCCCGATCGCAGTGCCCGAGCAGGCCCCACCGGAGCGCCGATAATGTGCATTATGACAATCCAGCGGAGCTGAGCGACCACCGACCCGCCCGATGCCCTCCCCGGGCGGTCGGCGGCCAGGGCGTCGGCGTCCAGGACGTGGACGACCCACGACGTGTCTCGCCGCTGCCGGGCGCGTCGTCCCGTCCACCCCGTACGATCTGGCCAGGTCCAGGGACCCCGTCCGGCTGTCGTCGGTCCGGCGTCCGCGCACCCCGTAAGGAGAGCTCCATGCACGTCCACCGCTCCTCACGCCCCGCACGCCGCGGCGGCCCCGCGACGACGACCAGGGCGAGGTAGAGCATGGACATGCACCAGGTCCCCGCGACCGCCGTGCGCGAGGGCACGCGCGTGCGCGACCGGGTCGTCAGCGACTTCACCGCCCTGAGCCGCACCGTGGAGGCCGCCGGCCTGCTGCGCCGCCGGCACGCCTACTACTGGACGCGGTTCGTGGTGCTGACCGTGCTGCTGGCCGCCCTCGTGGCCGCGCTCGTGCTGGGTGGCCCGTCCTGGTGGCAGCTGGTGACCGCGGCCCTTCTGGCAGTCGTGCTCGGCCAGGTGATGTTCCTCGGCCACGACGCCGCCCACCGCCAGATCTTCGACTCCGGGCGCTGGAACGACTGGGCCAGCCTGGTCATCGCGAACCTCTACGCCGGGATGAGCTACGGCTGGTGGCAGCACAAGCACTCGCGCCACCACGCCAAGCCGAACCAGATCGGCGCCGACCCCGACATCGGGACCGGCGTGCTCGCGTTCCACACCGAGGACCTCCCCGCCGCGCGCACCGGCCTCAAGGGCTGGTTGACGCAGCGTCAGGGCTGGCTGTTCTTCCCGCTCCTGCTGCTCGAGGGCCTCAACCTGCACGTCTCGGGGGTCAAGACGATCTTCGGACGCGGTCCCGTCAAGCGACGCCCCGTCGAGATCGCCTTCGTCACCGCGCGGATCGGCGGCTACCTGGCCCTGGTGTTCTGGGTGCTGCCCGTCGGGATGGCCTTCGCCTTCCTGGGCGTGCAGCTCGGCCTGTTCGGCCTGTACATGGGCGCGGTCTTCGCCCCCAACCACAAGGGCATGCCGCTGGTCCCCCGCGACGCACGCGTCGACTTCCTCCGGCGGCAGGTGCTCATGAGCCGCAACGTGCGCGGCGGACGCCTCACCGACCTGTTCATGGGCGGGCTCAACTACCAGATCGAGCACCACCTCTTCCCCAGCATGCCCCGTCCGCACCTGCGGCAGGTGCAGCCGACCGTCCGCGCCTTCTGCGCCGAGCGCGGCATCCCCTACACGGAGACGTCGCTGCTCGAGTCGTACGGGATCGTGGTGCGGCACCTCAACGCGGTCGGGCTCGCGGCGCGCGACCCGTTCCAGTGCCCCCTGACCGAGCAGTACCGGTCGGTGCGCTGAGCACCGGTGCCGGGTCCTCGCCGGACCCGGCACGCGCCGCTCAGGTTCCGATCAGTCCCCCGCGGGCCGTGTGACGCACGTAGCGCTCCTCCGTGCGGTCGGGATCGCGCGGCAGCACCTGCCGCTCCCCCGTCCGGGTGAAGCCGGCGCGCACGTACAGGTCCACGGCCGAGGCGTTGTCGTCCACGACCCACAGGGACACCGTCGAGGCACCCTGGGCCGCGCCGCCGCGCACCACGGCGTCCAGCAGGGACCAGCCGATCCCCTGCCGACGGACCTCCGGCGCCACCCACAGCGACACGACGTGGCGGTCGTCCTCCGGCGACCCCGGCTCCTGGACGAGCGAGACGAGCCCGCGCGGCTCCCCCGCGTCGTCCACCGCGACCCAGGTCGCGCTGGTGCGCAGGCGCATCCGCCAGTGCGACTCGGCGAAGCGCTCCTCGCGGGTCAGGGACGACCCGAACGCGTCCGGTGACTCGCGCAGCGAGCGGAGCCGGACGTCACGAACCGTCTGCCAGTCGTCCTCGTCGACGTGTCGGATCAGCACCGGCTCAGCATGCCTCATCCGCGCAGCAGATCGCCCGTGGCACGCTCACCCGACCTCGCGTGCCGTCGGCCCCTCGTCGCGCACACCGTGGGAGTCGGCCAGCAGCACGTCGTCACCGTCGGTGACCAGCGCGTCGCCACCGTGTCCGGCAGGGTCCGGGACGGCCCGGGCGACGTCGGCGACCTCCTCCTCCGGGCGCGGCGGGACGCTCTCGTCGTACTCCAGCTCGGGTACCTGCTCGGCATCGAACGACTCGGTCATGTCGGCCTCCTTCCGGCGGCGACCACGCTAGCCGCCGCGCCTCGCAGCGGCGACCGGGCGTGCTAGGGGACGTGCACGCTGCTGCCCGGCTCCGGCGTCAGGACCTCGGCCGCCGTCAGCTGGCCCAGCATCCGGACGGCAGCGGCACGCCCCAGGTCGCTGAGCAGGGCGTCGTGGATCGGCACGACACGACGCGGCGCGACGGCGCGCACGTGGTCGACCACGTCCCCGAGCCGCAGCCACGGGGCGCCGACGGGCTCCAGCAGGACGTCCACCGGGGTCCCGGCCGGCGGCCGGGTGTACGAGTCGCCCGGGTGCAGGACGGAGCCGTCGACGAGGTACGCCACGTTCGCCGGGCGCGGGACGTCGGCGTGGATGACCTCGTGCAGCTCGCCGAGGACCTCGACGCCCACCCCGACGACCTCGAACCTGTCCCCCGCCCGCACGGCGTGCAGCCGCTCACGGCGCGCGCCCGCGGCCGCCAGCGCGTCGAGGACCTGCTCGGGACCCCGGACCTCGACGTCGACGGCGGCGGCGATCGCGTCGACGTCGACGTGGTCGGGGTGCACGTGCGTGATCAGGACGACCCCCACCCCCTGGAGCGCCGCGGGGACGTCGCTGAACGAGCCGGGGTCGATGCTGAACGAGCCGTGCGCGGTGTCGATCCGCACGCAGGCGTGCCCGAGGCGCGTGAGGGTGAGTGCCATACCGCCCATCCTGGCGCAGATCAGGGCGCACGTCCCGGCCGTCCGGGCGACGGTGACACGCGCACGGACCCGGGCGTTTCGTGACCGGCGCCTCCCCCGGATACGGTTGCCGCGTGCTGGTCCTCGGTGTGTGCAGCCTCAAGGGTGGTGTGGGCAAGACCTCCGTGACGCTCGGGCTCGCCTCGGCAGCCCTGGAGCGCGGCCTGCGGACGCTGGTCGTCGACCTCGACCCGCAGGGCGACTCGACCATGGCGCTCGGCACCGCGGCCGGCCAGGGCGACGTCGCGTCCGTCCTGGACGCCCCGTCGTCCCAGTCCGTCGCCGCAGCCACGGCGCCGTCGTCCTGGGCCGACCACGGGCTGGACGTGCTCGTGGGCTCCGAGCGCTCGGTGCTCCACGACCGCGTCGACGACAGCGACGCGGGCCGGCTGCGCGCCGCGCTGTCGTGGGTCTCGGGCTACGACCTCGTCCTCATCGACTGCCCGCCCTCGCTCGGCGGCCTGACGCGCACCGGGTTGACCGCGTGCGACCGCGCCGTGGTCGTCACCGAGCCCGGGCTGTTCGCCGTCATGGCCGTCGGCCGCGCCATGCGCACCATCGACGAGCTCCGCCGCGGGCCTGCACCGTCGCTGCAGCCGCTGGGCATCGTGGTCAACCGGGTCAGGGCCCGGTCGGTCGAGCAGGCGTACCGCCTGCAGGAGCTGCAGACCCTCTACGGGCCGCTCGTGCTCACTCCCAACGTGCCCGAGCGTGCGGCGCTGCAGCAGGCGCAGGGAGCCGCTCAGCCCGTCCACGTGTGGCCCGGCGCAGCGGCAGCCGAGCTGGCCGACGTGTTCGACCAGCTGCTGGACCGCGCGGTCCGCGCACCACGCCGCTGACCGCCCGGCCGCCACGCCGTCGCGCGGACGTCGTCACCGCGGCGCGGACGCTGCGCGGTGAGGGCGTCGGTGCGTCAGCCGGCAGTGCGTCAGCCGGCGGTACGTGCCTGCCGGCGCAGCGCGAGCTCGTCGTGCGCCGCGGGCGCTGCGGCCGTCGCGTCGTCGTCGGCGCGCTCGTTGGGCAGCTCGGCGAGCGTCCCCTCGACCTCGCGCCACACGCGGCCCACGGCGATGCCGAAGACCCCCTGCCCACCCTGCACGAGGTCGATGACCTCGTCCGGGGAGGTGCACTCGTAGACGCTGGCGCCGTCGGACATCAGGGTGATCTGCGCGAGGTCGTCGACGCCGCGCTCGCGCAGGTGCCCGACGGCCGCGCGGATCTGCTGCAGGGACACCCCCGTGTCGAGCAGCCGCTTGACCACCTTGAGCACGAGGATGTCGCGGAACGAGTACAGGCGCTGCGTCCCGGAGCCTGTCGCGGGGCGCACCGACGGCTCGACCAGGCCGGTGCGGGCCCAGTAGTCGAGCTGCCGGTAGGTGATGCCCGCGGCGCGGCAGGCGGTCGGGCCGCGGTATCCCGTGGTCACGTCCAGAGCCGGCAGGTCGTCGTCGAACAGCAGGCCCTGCGCGTGCTGCGGGATCGCGCCGGTGTCGTCGGCGCTCTCGTTGCGGATCACGGGGCCCTCCCTCGGCGGCGCCGGGAAGGCGGCCGCACTGTGCTGGTTCTTCGGCCACGCTAGGCCTGCGAGGTCGGGGGCGCAACGAGCCGGGACCGGCGTGTCGCGTCGAGAGGTCTCACCTTCAGGTGGACGTCGAGGTTCTTCACCCGATCGGATCAGGCATCTCGGGTCCCTCCGCCCGTTCCCGGCTCGTGCCCGGTCTCGAAGTCCTCGGGCGACACGTGGTCGAGGAACTCCCGGAACTGGGAGATGTCCTCCTCGCTGGCCGCGGGACGCACCTCGATCCCCGCCAGCGCCACCACCTCGGCCGAGCACAGCACCCGGCAGGCGAAGCGCAGCGCCACGGCGATCGCGTCGGACGCCCGCGCGTCGACGCGTCGTCCCGAGACCAGGACCAGCGCGGCGTGGAACACGCCGTCCTCGAGCCGCGTGATCTCCACGTGGTCCACCGGTGCGCCCGCGGCCACCAGCGCGTCCCGCAGCAGGTCGTGCGTCATCGGGCGCGGCGGCACGATGCCCGCCTGCGCCGCCGCGATCGCCGAGGCCTCGGTCGGCCCGATGAGGATGGGGACGAGCAGCGCCGCGTCGGGGTCGAGCAGCAGCACGACGATCTCGTCGTCGGCCAGGTGCGTACGCACGCCGACGACCTCGACCGGGACCATCTCGGGTTCGACGCCCACACGGACACGCTACGTCGCGCAGCCCGCGGCGTCTGCCTCGGGGCGCCGGCGCCGGTCGCCGGATGCGCCCTCAGGGGGCGAGGTCGTGGACCGCCGAGCGCACGAGGGCCGTGTGCATCCGCGCGCACAGCTCCCCCACCTCGGCGGCGAGCGTCCCGGCGCGCGCACGCGAGGACACGCTGCGCTGGCCCCGCCACGGCGCGACGACCTGCTCGACCAGGTCGGCCTGACGGTCCGCCGCAGCGCGGAAGGTCCGCAGGTGGCGCGGGTCGATGCCGTGGTCGGACAAGGAGGCCGCGACCGAGACGACCTCGCGGGCCCACGGGTCGAAGACCCCGCGGGCGCCCGGGCGCAGCACGCCCTGCGCGACGAGCTCGGTGACCAGCTCGACCGGCACGCCCGACTCCTGGGCGAGACGCTCGGCCGTGAGCCGGTCGGACGCGGGTGCGACACCGTCGCGCGTGGCGAGACGGGCGCGCGGCGGCGCCTCGTCGTCCTGCCCCGCGTCGAGCGCCGCCAGCCGCTCGCCGATGACCTTGAGCGGCATGTAGCGGTCCCGCTGCTGGGTCAGGACGAACCGCAGCCGCTCGACGTCCGCCGGCGAGTACTGCCGGTACCCCGAGGCGGTCCGCACCGGGTCGACCAGACCCTGCTCCTCGAGGAACCGGAGCTTGGAGGTGGTGACCGCGGGGAACTCGATGCGCAGCGCGGCGAGCACGTCCGAGATCCGCATCGTGGCGCGGCGCGACAGGCCGCGGGGCCACGGCTCCGCGGCGACGGCCGCCGGTTCCTCCTCGGCCGCCGCGCTCACGGCGCGCTCAGGACGCGTCACGGTGAGGGCTGGGGTGGAACGTCATGCGGTACTTGCCGATCTGCACCTCGTCCCCGGGACGCAGCGCGGCCGCGTCGATGCGCGCGCGGTTGACGTAGGTGCCGTTGAGGGAGCCGATGTCCCGCACGACGAACTGCTGACCGTCCCGGACGAACTCGGCGTGCTTGCGCGACACCGTCACGTCGTCGAGGAAGATGTCGGCGCTCGTGCTGCGGCCCGCGGTCGTCCGCTCGGCGTCGAGCAGGAAGCGGGCGCCGGCGCTGGGACCACCACGCTGCATGAGCAGCAGCGCGGACGTCGGGGGCAGCGCGTGGACCGCGGCAGCCTCGTCCCCGGTCAGACCGACAGGAGGAGCCTCGGCGTCGACGGGCTCCAACGAGCCGAACGTCATCGTCGTGTCGGGACCGTCGCCCCGATAGGCGGGCAGGACGCCGTCCGGCGCCCCTCGATCGTCGCTCATGCGCACCTCCCGTGTCGGTCGCGGGCACCCCGTGCGAGCGCGCTCGCCGTCGACCCAGCCTTGCGGGACTCACCCTATGCGGTGTCGGCGCGCACGCGCAGCACGCACGCAGCGCCGCCCGGGTGACACGCCGCGCCGCGGGCGCCGTCCGACGCCGCCGGACGCGTCACCTGTCGTCGGGCAGCGGTGAGGCGTGCACGGGGTCCGGCAACGTGCGTGTCGCGGTCACGTCGACCTGGTCGGACTTCTCGACCGTCGCCCGCCCACCGTCGGCCCGGACGCGGACCAGCGCGCCCCCGGGGATCTCCAGCGCCGGGGCGATCGTGTCGGGGTCGCCGATCACGATCCACCGGTAGGGGGACTCGATCGTCGCGCCGTCCAGCTCGACCGAGCCGCGGGCACCGGTGAAGGCGCTGCTCGCCGTGATGCGGTGGCCGTTGAGCTCCATGGCCTCGGCCCCCGCGTTCCGGAGCTCCTCGAGCACGTGCAGCATCGTCGCGGGGCGGATCTCGCCGTCGGGCTCGGTCAGGGTGAT
Organism: Cellulomonas phragmiteti; assembly: GCF_016862775.1. Classification (GTDB taxonomy): domain Bacteria; phylum Actinomycetota; class Actinomycetes; order Actinomycetales; family Cellulomonadaceae; genus Cellulomonas; species Cellulomonas phragmiteti. Next base: position 169,603 of record NZ_BONP01000007.1, read on the forward strand.
GCGGACGCCGGGGCCCGTCGCCGGCAGTCGCCCCGTGAGGATCCCCTGCATCGCCGCGGTGCGCCGCGCAGCGTCGAGCGCCGCCTGCTGGCGGTCGGACCCCGACACCAGCTCGTCGCGCTCACGCTGCAGGTCGAGGGACTCCCGTTCGAGCTCGTCGGTGCGCGTCGTGGTCTCGTCCAGCAGACGGACGAGGTCGTTCTGACGCAGGCCGCCGAGCTGCGTGTCCGTGGCCTGGCGGACCTGGACGACGAGGGCGAAGCCGAGCAGCGCGCACAGCCCTGCGGTGATGATCTGGCCCTGGGTGGTCCGGGGCCGGATCGCGTGGCCCAGCCTGGCCCAGCCGGACCGGGGCGGACGGACGGGCGGGCCACCCGCGGGAACAGGCGGGGCGGCTGCGTCCGGCTCGTCGCGCGACGGGTCGGCGACGGCCGGCGTCCCGGCGGCGAGCTCGGACGTCGGCGTCTCGGGCAGGGACCGGTCGGCGCCCACGTCGTCGGCGCCGCCCTCGTCGTCGGCGCCGATCTCGTCGTCGGCGCCGATCTCGGCACTCGGCACCACGACGTCCGGTGTCGACCCGTCGGGGTCGACGGTCGACGGCGCGCCCGGCCCGCCCGGCTCGCCCGCGGCGTCCACGACCGTCTCCGGCGGCAGCTCCCCCAGCCCCAGGGGGTCGCGAGGGTCGATCACCGGCCCGTCGTCGAGCAGGCCGTCCCCCGTCGGCCCGTCGCCGCCGGGGGGATCCGGCAGCCCGGGGCGGGTCCCGTCCGCGCTCGTCATGCCTTGAACAGGTGCCGGCGGATCGACGCGGCGTTGGAGAAGATGCGGATGCCCAGCACCACGATCACGGCCGTCGTCATCTGCGAGCCGACGCCGAGCTGGTCGCCCAGGAACACGATGAGCGCGGCGACCACGACGTTCGACAGGAACGAGGTGAGGAACACGCGCTCGTCGAAGATGCCGTCGAGGTAGGCGCGCAGCCCGCCGAACAGCGCGTCCAGGGCGGCGACGACGGCGATCGGCAGGTACGGCTGCAGGTTCGCGGGCACGGTCGGCTCGATGAGCAGGCCGGCGACCACACCGAGCACGAGCCCGATCACGGCGATCACCTGGTCTCCTCCCCGTCGCGTCGCACTGACCCTGCCACATCGGACGACCTCGACCCAAGGGTCCTCGGTCCGGCCGCGCCGAGGTCCGCGTCCTGCGTGTCGGAGGGGGCCACCTCCTGCGGCGCCTCGAGGTCCTCCCCCGGTACCTGCGCCGAGCGCAGCGTCAGCTGGCCGCGGCCCGCGAGCTGGAGCTCCCGCTGGGCCGAGACGCGCACGTCGATCCCGTACTGCGCGAGCGAGGCGAGGTGCTGGCCCGCGCTCAGGCGCGCGAGCCGCGTCTGCATCGACGCGGCGTCGCCGATGGCCTCGACCGTGTACGGGCTGCTGAGGGCCGTGCTGTCGACCAGCACGGCGGCGCCCGCGCTGCGGATCGCGGTGGTCGACGTCAGCCGCTCGCCGTTGACCGTGACCGCCTCGGCGCCCGCGGCCCACAGCCCGTTCACGAGGATCTGCAGGTCGTGGTCGAGGACGAGTGCGCTGCCGTCGTCCGGGGCCGTGCCGTCGGCGGGGTCGCCGTCGGTGAGCACCACCCGCAGGCCCGGCCCGACCACCGGGACCACCCCGGCCGCGACGGCGTCCCGCTGGAGCTGCGCGAAGAGCTCCGGGTCGTCCGTGGACGCGGCGTCGCCCTGCAGCTGAGCGATCTCGGCGGAGAGAGCCGCGTTGCCCCGACGCAGGTCGTCCGCGAGGGCCGTCCGCTCGCGGATCTCGGCCTCGAGCAGCGCCCGGGCCTCCAGGACCGCGGGAGCCGGGCGGCGCAGCGCGACGGCGGACGTCGTGGCGAACGCCCCGAGCAGGACGGCGAGGACGAGCAGCGCCGCACCGCCCCGCACCGTGCGCCGGGGCGCGACCCCCGCAGCGCGGCGGTCGGCGGCCTCCTGGTACCCGGGGTCGAGGGGCCGCCGGTACACCTCGTTGATCAAGGTCATCGACTCGTCCGCCGCCCGGACGGGTCCGGGCACGGCGTGCCGCGGCATCAGGTCACCCCGGCGGCACGCGCCGTGCGCGCGTCCCGGTGCATGATCGACGCCGCCTGGGTGAGGTACAGGGCGCCGGCGAACCAGTAGAGGGCCACGCCCCACAGCGCGCACGCCCACCCCAGGACGCCGGCGACCAGGCCCACGGGCGCCGGCCACTCCGAGAGCAGGAGCAGCGGGAAGGCGTACATGATGGCGAAGGTCCCGGCCTTGCCGGCGAGGTGCACCCGCAGCGGCGGGTAGCCCGCGCGGGCGAGCAGGACGAGCATCACCGCGAGGACGACGTCGCGGGCGACCAGCACGACCAGCAGCCACACGGGCACGACGCCGCGCCATGCCAGGCCGAGCAGCGTGACCAGGATGAACAGGCGGTCCGCCGCCGGGTCCAGCATCTGCCCGAGCCGCGTGACCTGGTGCATGCGGCGGGCGAGGACGCCGTCGAGCCAGTCGCTGGCGCCCGACAGCAGGAGCACCGCGAGAGCCCAGGCGTCGTGCCCCTGGGCCACGAGCCACGCGAACACCGGCACCATGAGCAGACGCGCGAAGCTGATCGCGTTGGGCACGGTGAGCACGCGCGCGCTGACCGGTACGTCCTGACTCACGCCCTCCCCTGTCGTCGTCCTGGTCGCGATCCTATGTCGCGGCGTGCCGCCGTCGGCGCCGCGACGCGGCCCGGGTGCGCCCCCGTCACCCGGGCGAGGTCCCACGGCGCCGCCGGGCGTGCGGTGGCAGTCTCGTCCCATGGACGAGAGCCGGGTCATCGACGAGCTGCTGCGGACACCGGCCAGGTGGGCCGTGGTGGGGTTGTCGACCAACCGGGCGCGGGCCGCCCACGGCGTGTCGGCGTACCTGCAGCGCCTCGGGCACACGATCGTGCCCGTGCACCCGACCGCGTCGACCGTGCACGGCGCGCAGGGCTACGCCCGCCTGGCCGACCTGCCCGAGCCGCCCGACGTGGTCGACGTGTTCGTCAACAGCTCGCGTGCCGGCGCGGTCGTCGACGAGGCGGTGTCGGTCGGGGCGCGCGCGGTCTGGCTGCAGCTCGGCGTGCGCGCCGACGACGCCGTGGCGCGGGCGCGCGCGGCCGGGGTCGTCGTCGTCGAGGACAGGTGCCCGGCGATCGAGGGTCCGGCGCGCGGGCTCGGCTGAGCCCGCGCACGTCGTGTGCGGGACGTCACGCCGGGCCGCCCGACCGGTCCGGCCGCTGACCAGGTAGGCTGTCCAGGACATCTGGAGTCGTGTCGCATCCCCTCTCGTGGGGCGGGTCAGCCGGTCGTCCGGCCACCACCCCCCTTCTCGTGCACATGCGTGCGCCGTTCACGGCGCGTGGTCTGGTTCGGGGTGAGCGACGTCCGGGTCGTCGTGACGACGCCCCGGCTCTCCCCCGCTGCCACCGAACGGTCATCCATGAGCACCCCCATGTCCCCTGCCCTGCCCACGACCCCCGCCGGGTCCGCGACGACGTTCGCCGACCTCGGCCTGACGCCCCAGATCCTCACCGCCGTCGAGCGGCTCGGGTTCTCCTCGCCCACGCCCGTCCAGGAGCAGACGATCCCGGCCCTGCTCGCGGGTCGCGACGTCGTGGGCGTCGCCCAGACCGGCACCGGCAAGACGGCCGCGTTCGGCCTGCCGATCCTGCAGTCCATCGACCCGGACGTCGCCGCGGTCCAGGTCATCGTCCTGACCCCGACGCGCGAGCTCGCGATGCAGGTCGCCGACGCGATCACGACGTTCGCGGCCGACATGCCGGGCCTGCAGGTCGTCCCCGTGTACGGCGGGTCGCCGTACCTCCCCCAGCAGCGGGCCCTGGCGCGCGGCGCCCAGGTCGTCGTCGGCACGCCGGGCCGCGTCATCGACCACATCGAGCGGCGCACGCTGCGCCTCGAGGACGTCCGGTTCCTCGTGCTCGACGAGGCCGACGAGATGCTGCGCATGGGCTTCGCCGAGGACGTCGACAAGGTGCTCTCCGGCACCCCGGCGGGCCGGCAGGTCGCCCTGTTCTCCGCGACGATGCCCACGCAGATCCGGCGCGTCGCCGACCAGCACCTCGTCAACCCCGTGTCCGTCGCGGTCACGCGCCAGTCCTCCACGGTCGACTCGGTGCGTCAGACGTTCGCCGTCGTGCCCTACCGCCACAAGGCGGGCGCGCTGGCCCGCGTGCTCGCGGTCAGCGACGCCGACGCGGCGATCGTGTTCGTGCGGACCCGCGAGGCGGCCGAGGAGATCGGCAACGCGCTGGTCCAGCGCGGCATCGCCGCCGCGCACATCAGCGGCGACGTCGCCCAGTCGGACCGGGAGCGGATCGTCGAGCGCCTGCGCTCCGGCGCGCTGGACGTGCTGGTCGCGACGGACGTGGCGGCCCGCGGCCTGGACGTGGAGCGCATCGGCCTGGTCGTCAACCTCGACCTGCCGCGCGAGCCCGAGGCCTACGTGCACCGCATCGGCCGCACCGGCCGCGCGGGACGGTCCGGCGAGGCCCTGACCTTCGTCACCCCGAGCGAGCGGCCGCGGCTGCGGCAGATCGAGCGCACCACGCGCACGCCCCTCGTCGAGATCACCATCCCGACGCCCGCGCAGGTCAGTGCGCACCGCGCCGCAGCCCTGCTGAACCGCACCGCGGAGCGGGTGGCGGCCGGCCGTCTCGACGTGGTCCGGGAGGCCGTGCGCGAGCACCTGGCCGCGCACCCCGAGCTCGACCCGCTGGACCTGCTCACCGCCGTCACCGCGCTGGCGGTCGGCGACGAGGGCCCCGCGGCCGCCGCCGAGATCGAGGACCTGGACGACGCGGTGCGCCGCGCCCGCGAGACCCGCGCGGAGGAGGGCCGCGGCGGCGCCGTGGCCGGCAACCGGCGACGCCCCGGCACGACCGGCCCCAGCGGGCGCGCCCGCTACCGCGTGGCCGTCGGGCAGCGTGACGGCCTGCAGCCGGGCGCTCTCGTCGGTGCCCTGACCGGTGAGGGCGGCCTGACCGGCAAGGACGTCGGCAAGATCGACATCTTCGGCAGCTTCGCGCTCGTCGACATCCCGGACGGCCTGACCCCCGAGGTCGTGGACCGTCTCGGTCGCACGCGCGTCGCGGGCCGCCCGCTGCGGATCCGCCTCGACACCGGCCCGCAGGCGACCCGGGGTCCGTCCCGGGGCGAGCGCGTGCACCGCGCGCACGCCTGACGGTCCCGCCGCACGACGCAGGGGCACCACCCTCGGGTGGTGCCCCTGCGTCGTGCCGGGGCGCGCCTCAGCGCACCGCGGTGTTCCGCGGATCGCTGCGCGTCTGACCCCGCAGCAGCACGATGTCCGCCTCGCGCAGCACCTCGCTGACGTCCCGCATGCCGCGGACGGAGCCCAGCACGCCGATGGAGATCCGCGGCCCGATCTCACGACGCAACCGCTCGAGCAGCTCGGTGAGCCGGTCCGGCATCCCCCCGGGGCCCACGTCGTCGACCAGGATCGCGAAGTCGTCCTCGCCGGTGCGCGCCGTGGTGTCGCCCTCGCGCAGCGGACGTCGCAGCTGTCGCACCACCTCGCGATGCACGTCGGGAGCGTGGTCGTCGTCGCGCGAGAAGGCGCCGCTGTCGACGACGCGCACGAGAGCGACCGCGCAGTCGTAGGTGGCCGAGCGCCGACACCGCAGCAGCGCGGCTCCGAGCCGGTCGAGGAACAGCAACCTGTTGACCAGGCCGGTCTCCGGGTCGTGCAGCGCGTCGCGCTGCAGCGCGATCTCGGCCTCCTTGCGCTCGGTGACGTCGACGAGCGTGCCGACGAGCCGGGCGGGGCAGCCCGCGTCGTCGAGCACCGTCACCGCGCGGCACATCATCCACCGGTAGTCGCCGGACTGGGTGCGGACCCGGTGCTCGAGCTCGAGGGGCGTGCCGCAGCCCGCGAGCTGGGCGGCGATCGCCGCCGACAGCTCGTCGCGGTCCGCGGGGTGGACGCGCTCGAGCCACTCCGACGGCTGGTCGCCGATGACGTCCTCGGCGTACCCGAGCGTCTGCTTCCACCGCGGCGAGTAGTAGACCGTCCCGGCGGACACGTCCCAGTCCCAGGTGCCGTCGTGGGCGGCCATCGAGGCGAGCGCGTAGCGCTCCTCGCTCTCGCGGACGGTGTCCGCCAGGGCGCGCTCGCGGGCCGCCGCCTGCTCGAGCGCCTTGCGCTGCTCACGCAGGGACCCGAGCAGGCGCTCCTGGTCCAGGGCGACGGCGAGGAGCGCCGCCCAGTGGTTGAAGCGGTCGCGCGGCTGCGTGGCCCGCGTCTCCACGGTGCCGTCGATCGCGAGCAGACCCCAGTCGCTGCCGCCGAAGGTGACGGGCACGACGAACGTGAGCTCGTTGGAGCCGACGGTCCCCGCGCGGGTCAGCGCGGCGGGCGGGAACTGGCTGGCGGTCGTCCGGACCCCCACGAGGCGCGACAGCGTCCCGCTGGTGTCGTGGACACCGACGATCTCCATCTCGCGGTCGCCCGGCCCGCGGTCCGTGCCGACCCACAGGCCCAGGCAGGCGTGCCCGCGGACCCCGCGCGGCAGCCACCCGAGCGCCCGCGGGCTGGCACCGTCGCCGCGCAGCAGGTCCATGTCGACCTCGTACTGGTCGACGATCGTGCGCTCCAGCTGCCCGCTGCGCGCCAGCATGGCGCGCGTGCACCCCTTGGTGACCGCCAGCAGGACGTCCGTCACCGCGCGACGCACCGCGGTCGCGTGAGCAGCACGCGCCGCGGGCAGCGCCTCGACACGGCGGCACTCGACCGTGCGCAGCACGGTGACCATCTGCTCGAGCGCCTCGGGGTGCGGCTGCAGCGCCGCGGTGAGGTCGGAGAGCCGTCCCAGCGCGGCCGGCGCCGGCGACACGCCACGCTCGGCCGCGACCTCGACGGGCTCCTCCACGGCTCGCCACCACGCCTCGCGGGCGTCCGGGCCGGCGCGCCGGGACACTGCCGAGCCGGCGGGGCCGGCGAACGCCGACTCGGCCAGGCGCCGCAGCAGGTCGCTGACGTCCCCGGCACCGACGTCGCCACCGGGCGACGTGATCTCGGTGCACCCGCAGGACTCGCGCACCACGAGGGACGAGGGCACGCGGTGCTCCCCCGGCGTGACGTCGTCGCCCCGCATGCGGGACAGGAGCAGACCGACGGCGTGCTCGCCCACGCGACCGAAGTGGGCGTCCACCGTGGACAGCCGCGGGCTGACACGGGCACCGGAGTCGGCGTGGTCGAACGCCACGACGGCCTGGTCCCGGGGCAGCACCAGCCCGTGCGAGCGCAGCGCACGCTGGAACCCGACGGCGTTGCGGTCCGTCGCCGCGATCACCGCGGTCGTGGGGGTGCCGGCCTGCATCATGCGCGCGGCGGCGTCCGCACCGCCCTGCTCCTGGTTGTCCGACGCCTCGTACCACCACGAGTCGTCGGAGTCGATCCCGTGCTCGGCGAGCGTCGTGCGGTACGCGGCGAAGCGCTCGCGCATGTCGCGCTGCCCGAGGTTGCCCAGGAAGCCGATCGCCGTGTGACCGTGCCAGATGAGGTGCTCGACGGCGGCACGGACGCCGCCGACGTTGTCCGGCACCACCACCGGGTCGTCAGGGTGCGCCGGGTCCTCGCTGATCAGGACGACGGGCACGCCCCACTCGCGGACGGCGGCGAGCCGCTCCGGGCTCAGGGCCTTGCCGATCACGACGAGGCCGTCCACGGCACCCAGTGCGACCGGCGTGTCGAGGACGGACTCCTCCGGGTAGCGCTCGCGGTCGAGACCCGCGGGGTACGTCTGGACGGCGACGACCCGGTGGCCCACGCCGCGCGCGGCGCGCGCCACGCCGGCGATCAGCGCACCGAAGTAGAAGCCCCCCACCACAGGAGACAGGACGCCGATCGTCCGACGCACCGTGGCGGGCACCCCGCGCCGAACCGTCACCATCGATTTCCCACCTCGCCCACGCCGTCGGAGTCGAGCTGATCGCTTTTCACCCACATCGGGCGCAACACTAGGTGATCGTGGTCACTCCTGCACATGACACAGGCAAAGATGCTGTCTCTCCGACGACCGGAGCACAGCCCGTCCTCGGCGGCCCTGGCGCCCGCCGACCGACGATCACCGACGTCGCCAAGGCCGCGGGGGTGTCGATCGCCGTCGTGTCCTACGCGCTCAACGGACGTCCGGGCGTCTCGGCCGCGACCCGAGAACGGGTGCTGCGCGTCGCGGACGAGTTCGGGTGGCGCCCGAGCGCCGCGGCGCGCTCGATGCGCAGCGGGCCCCGGGCCGTCGGTCTGGTCGTCGACCGCGGGCTGACCGGAGCGGTCGGCTACGGCGCGCACGTCCTGGAGTTCGTCGTCGCCCTCCAGGACGTCCTGGCGACGCGCCACCTGGCGCTGGTGCTGCAGGTGGTCGACGACCTGCCGGCCGCGGTCGCGCTCTACGGCGAGTGGTGGGCCGAGCGCCGGTTCGACGTGATGGTCGTCACGGACGTGCGGACCGAGGACCCGCGGCTCGACGCGCTGCGGCGGCTGCGCATCCCGGCCGTGGTGGTCGGAGCCGGTGACGTCGCCGGCGAGGTGGCCAACGTCCGGGTCGACGACGAGCAGGCGGCGGAGCGGGTGGGCCGCTACCTCATCGAGCTCGGCCACCGGCACGTCGGCGCCGTGACCGGACCCGCGTCGCTCCAGCGCACGCGCTCGCGCGTCGCGGGCATGGAGCGGGCGCTCGACACGGCCGGTGCGACGCTCGTGCACGAGCCGACGGGGGGCTCCCCCGAGGAGGCCGCGGCGGCGTGCCGTCGGCTGCTCACGGGCGACCGACCCCCGTCGGCCGTGGTGTTCGACACCGACCACATGGCCGTCGCCGCGCTCGACGTGGCGCGCCGGACCGGGCTCGCGGTGCCGTGGGACGTGTCGATCGTGGCGTTGTCGGACTCGCCGCTGTGCCGGCTGGCGACCCCGTCGATCACGTCGCTGCCGTCCGTGCAGGCGGACCTCGGCACGGCGGTCGGCGAGGCGGTCCTGACGGTCCTGGACTCGCAGGCGGCCCCCGTGCGCGACATCGAGGTCGGAGGGCTCGCGGTGCGCGGCAGCACGGGCCCGCGGTCCCGCTGAGAGGCCCGCCCGTCCTATCGGCCCTGCCGGGCGCACACCCGTGCGGCAGGGCCGATGTGCGCGCTCACGTGGCGCTGACCTGGGTGTACGCCGTCGATGGCAGGCCGATGAGAAGGTCACGATCTGGTAACGGGCGGGGGCCTAAACGATTATCCCGGATCCGGTCGAGGTCGGCGCGTGATGGATTCCGCATCAGTCGCCGAGGACTCCGTCCACGGCGACTCGTATCCGTTGCCGCCGAGGGCCGGGTACGAAACCCGACCCACCCCCGGAGGACACCCGTGTCCCTACACGGCAATCGAACGGCCGGACGGCGCTGGCGCGCCGTCGCGACCGCCGCGACGGCAACGGCGCTCGTCGCTGTGCCGCTGACGCTCTCGGGCACGGCTGCGACCGCAGCCGAGGCCCACGTCGACAACCCCTACGCGGGCGCCAAGCAGTACGTGAACCCGAACTGGGCAGCGACGGTTGAGAGCGCTGCCACGCGTGCCGCCGACGCCACCCTGGCGGCACAGATGCGGACGGTCGCCCAGCAGCCGACCGCCGTCTGGATGGACCGCACCAGCGCGATCGCCGGCAACGTCGACGGCCCCGGGCTGCGGTTCCACCTCGACGAGGCGCTCAAGCAGAAGACCGGCAGCACGCCGCTCGTCTTCAACCTGGTGATCTACAACCTGCCCGGTCGCGACTGCTACGCGCTCGCCTCCAACGGCGAGCTGCCCCCGACGGCCGCGGGCATGACGCGGTACAAGACCGAGTACATCGACCCCATCGTCGACCTGCTGTCGGAGCCCAAGTACGCCGACCTGCGGATCGCGGCGACGATCGAGCCCGACTCGCTGCCGAACCTCATCACGAACAACTCCGAGGCGGCGTGCCAGACGGCCGGCCCGTACTACCGCGAGGGCGTGAAGTACGCGCTGGACGAGCTGAAGACGCTCGACAACGTCTACACCTACATCGACGCGGCGCACTCGGGCTGGCTCGGCTGGGAGACCAACGCCGGACCGGCCGCCAAGCTGTTCGCCGAGGTCGCGCGGACCACGAGGAAGGGCTTCGCGTCCGTCGACGGCTTCGTCACGAACACGGCGAACACCACGCCGCTCGCCGAGCCGTTCCTCACCGACCCGAACCGTCAGGTCGGCGGCGTCCCCGTCCGCTCGGCGAAGTTCTACGAGTGGAACACCGACTTCGGTGAGCACGCGTGGACGGCCCAGCTGCACCGCCTGCTCGTCGCCGAGGGCTTCCCTGCCTCGACCGGCATGCTCATCGACACCTCGCGCAACGGCTGGGGCGGCCCGAACCGCCCGACGGCGGTCTCGACGAGCACGAACGTCGACACCTTCGTCGACGAGTCGCGCATCGACCGCCGCACGCACCGTGGCGCCTGGTGCAACCCGCTGGGTGCGGGCCTCGGCGAGCTGCCGCGGGCCACGCCCGCCAGTGCGCCGGCCGCGTCGCACCTCGACGCGTACGTCTGGATCAAGCCCCCGGGCGAGTCGGACGGCTCCTCCCGGGAGATCCCGAACGACGAGGGCAAGAGCTTCGACCGCATGTGCGACCCGACGTTCAACTCGCCCAAGCTCAACAACCTGCCGACCGGCGCCACGCCGGACGCCCCGGTGTCGGGCAAGTGGTTCGAGGCGCAGTTCGTGACGCTCGTCAAGAACGCCTACCCGGTCGTCCCGACCAGCGGCTCGACGCCGACGCCGACGCCCTCCGTGACGCCGACGCCGACGCCGTCCGTGACGCCCACGCCGACGCCGACGGTCACCCCGACGCCGACGCCGACGCCC
>NZ_BONP01000008.1 GCF_016862775.1 Cellulomonas phragmiteti
CCACTTCTTCCCGCTGTCGGGCGACCCCGACGGTCGGCACTTCGAGTGCTGGACGATGCTCGGGGCCTGGGCGGAGCAGACCAGCCGCGTCGAGATCGGTGCGCTGGTGTCCTGCAACTCCTACCGCAACCCCGACCTGCTCGCGGACATGGCGCGCACGGTCGACCACATCAGCGGCGGGCGGCTGATCCTGGGGATCGGGGCGGGGTGGTTCGAGCGGGACTACGTCGAGTACGGGTACGACTTCGGCACCGCGGGGTCACGGATCGCGGACCTCGCGCAGGCGATGCCGCGGATCCGTGCGCGGTGGGCGGCCATGAACCCCGCACCGACGCGCGACATCCCGGTGATGATCGGCGGGGGCGGTGAGCGCAAGACGCTGCGCGTCGTCGCGGAGCACGCGGACATCTGGCACTCGTTCGGCGACATCGACACCCTGCGACGCAAGAGCGCGATCCTCGACGAGCACGGCTCCGCCGTGGGCCGGGACACCGCTGCGCTGGTGACGCGGTCCACGGCCGTGGACGGCGCCGACCCCGGCGAGGTCGGCGCCGAGCTGGTGGCGGCGGGCGTCCGGCTGGTCACGTGCAGCACCAGCGGCCCGGACTACGACCTCACCCACGCCGCCGCGTGGGTCCGCTGGCGCGACGAGCGCGCCTGATCCCCCCGCTGCCGTGGCGCGCACCTCACCCGGCGCCACGCGACCGCGGCCGCGCTGACGTGCGCGACCGCGTCTAGGCTCGGCACCGATGACCGACCCGACCACCGACCCGACCACGGACCCGACGACCGGAGCGACGGCTGCCCGCCTCCTGGGGCGCGCCCGGCGGGGCGCCGTCCGCGCGGTGCGGTCGGTGCGCGGGTGGCGGCCCCGGCACGGCTGGCTGCCGATGGTCGGGCTGGTCGTCGCCGGGCTGCTGGCCTCGGTGGTGTTCGGGGTGACGACCGCGTCGGTGCAGTCGGCCCTCGGGCCCCACGTGACCCGGTACGACGTCACGACGGACGCGACCGTCACCATCGACTTCGGGCCGCTGGGCACCCTGCAGATCGACTCGCCGCTGCCGGCCACCCTGGGGATCCGCGCGACGGTCCAGGAGATCCCGGCGAGCGTCACGGAGCTCGGCGAGGCGCGCACGCTGCAGGCGCTGAGCGAGGACCTCAACGCCTACGTGGCCTTCTTCTCGGGTCCGGCCGCCGCGGTGCGGGACGTCGGGTACGCGCTGGTCGCCGACGCCGTGGCGCGTGCCGTCGTCGCGTTCGTCGTGCTGGTGGGCGTCTGGTGGCTGGGATCGCTGCTGCTCGGCGGCGACCGGCGACGCGAGCTGCTCGCCCACCTGAGTGCGCGCGGGCGTCCCCTGCGGGCGGGGCTCGTGGTCGTCGTCGTCGGCACGACCGTGCTGACCTCCAGCGTCGGACCCGGTGACCGCCCCGCGTCCCGGCCGGTGGCGTCCGCCGTGTTCGAGGGCACGCCGTTGGCAGGTGCGCGGGTGACGGGCCGGCTCGGCGGCGTCATCGACACGTACGGCGGGTACGCGCTGGACGCCTGGCGGGCCAACGAGGACTTCTACCGCGGCGCGGACGAGGCTCTGGTCGTCGCCTGGCAGGAGTGGGAGGCCGACGAGGAGCGCCGGGCGGACGAGGCGGAGCGCCGGGACGCGGCGGAGCGCGCAGCCGCGCAGCGCGCGGCGCGCACGACCACGGACGGGCCCGGTGACGCGGCGCCGGAGCCCGTGGACGGCGCGACCGCGCCCGAGGGGCAGGACGAGGACGCCGGGACCGGGTCCGCCGACGCGGCGACGGACGGCGAGGCGCCGACCCCGAGCCCGACCCCGACCCCGAGCCCCACGCCCACGCCGACGCCCGCGGCGGACCCCGTGGTGCTCCTCGTCGTCTCGGACCTGCACTGCAACGTCGGGATGGCCCCGCTGATCGGGACGCTCGCGGAGCTCGCCGGCGCCGACGCGGTGCTCGACGCGGGTGACACGACGATGAACGGGACGTCGGTCGAGCAGTACTGCGTCACGTCGTTCGCGCGCGCCGTGCCGCCGGGCGTGCCGCTCGTGACCTCGCCGGGCAACCACGACTCGCGCGAGACCACCGCGAACTACGCGCGCGCCGGCGCCACCGTCCTCGACGGCTCCGTCCTGGAGGTCGCCGGGGTGCGCATCCTGGGGGACAGCGATCCGAACGAGACGCGCGTGGGAGGCGGCGGGACCGTGGCGGGCGTCGACGAGACGCCGGCCGAGGCGGGGCGGCGCCTCGCGGACGTCGCGTGCGACGACGGCGCGGTCGACCTGCTCCTCATCCACACCCCGACCGTCGGTGACGCCGCGCTCGACCGGGGCTGCGTCCCGGCACAGGTGTCCGGGCACTACCACCGGCGCATCGGCCCCGAGCAGGTCGGGCTCGGCGTGCGGTACGTCTCGTCGAGCACCGCGGGGGCGACGCTCAACCAGCCCACGGTCGGCCCGCTGCGCGGGGTGGCCGAGATGACGGTCCTGCGCGTCGACCCGGACTCGCGGCTGGTCGTCCAGTACCAGGTCGTGCGCGTCTCGCCGGACGCCACCGTCACCGTGGGGCGTCCCCAGCCCTGGCCCGCGGTCGTCGTGCCGCAGGACGAGGACGAGGCCGTCGACGGCCCGGGCGCCGGCGTCCCCGTGCCCGGGGGCGGGCCCGCGCCGCAGGGCTGACGCGCGCCACCCGTCGTCCCGCGGATGAAACCCCGCGCGACCTGTTGCGCATCCGCCGTCCGGGTGATCGCCTGGTCGGGTGCGTCCCGCACGCGGCCCACCGGCGTGCCGCGCGGGGCGTCACCCCGGGGGGTCGGTGTGCGGCGGACGACGGTCGCGGTGGTCACCGCGGTGCTGGTGCTCGCCGTGGCCGGGCCCGCGTCCGCCGGTCCGGGCGAGGACGTGCTGCGTCCGGGGGAGCGGCTCGGCCCCGGGCAGGCGCTGCTCGCGCCCGCCGGCGGCGACGTGCTCGTCGTGCAGCCCGACGGTGCGCTCGGGCTGTACGCGCTCGACGACCAGGTGCGCTGGTCCACCGGCCGCGGCGTCCCCGGAGCCACGCTCACGACCGACGCGACGGGCGACGTGCTGCTCGTCGCCCCCGACGGCGCGGTGCTGTGGAGCACCGCGACCGGCGGGTCGGGCGGGACGCTGCGGCTGCGGGACGACGGCGACGTCGTCGTGGAGGACCCCGACGGCGGTGTCGTGTGGAGCAGCGGGACGGGACGCGCCCCCGCGGTGCTCGACGCACCGGGCCGGCTGGACGACGGTGACCTGCTGTCCTCGCCCGACGGCCGGCACACGCTGCTGGTGGACGGTGACGGGGGCGTCCAGCTGCGAGGTCCCGACAGCTCCGTGCGGTGGGCACCGGGCGGCGCGGACGCCGCAGCGCAGCCGACGGTCGCCCTCGAGTTGCGCGCGGACGGTGACCTCGTGGCGCGCGGGGCTGACGGTGGCGCGGTGTGGCGCAGCCGTACCGCCGGACGCGGCGCGGTGACGCTCGTGGTGCAGGACGACGGGGACCTCGTACTGCTGGACGACGAGGACGAGCCGGTCTGGCGCGCGGGCACGGCGATCGGCCCGTCGACGCTCGACCCGGGCGCCGTGCTCGGCGAGGGGGCCTCCCTGGGCTCGCCGTCCGGGCACCTCGGGGTGTCGGTGACGGGCGGTGCGCTCGTCGCGACGTGGCGGGGCCGCCCCTTCTGGTCCTCGCCGGCCGCAGCGGCGCGGACCCTGCAGGTGAGCGACGACGGCGACCTGCTGCTGCTCGACGGTGCCGGGGCACCCGTGTGGAGCACGGCGACGGGTGGACGTGCGGGTGCGCGGCTCGTCCTCGAGGAGACGGCGGTGCTGCTCGTCGCGCCGCGGGGCGAGGTCCTGTGGCAGGTGGCGGTGCCCGCGGAGCTCGTGGCGGCGACCCCCGCGCCGGCGGTGCCGCCGCCCACGGACTGCGCCCTGGTGGACGCGCCGGTGGCGGAGGCGGACGTGGTGCGCTCGCGCAGCGGGATCCGTGTGCACCCGTGCCTCGCCGGGTCGCTCGACGCGCTCGTGGCCGCGGCCCGGGCGGACGGCGTCGTGCTGGGTGGTGGCGGGTGGCGCAGCAGCGCGCAGCAGGTCGCGCTCCGGCGCGCCCACTGCGGACCCACGGACGCCGAGGTGTTCGACGTCCCCGCGTCGGCGTGCTCGCCGAGCACGGCGCGACCGGGCAGCTCGCGCCACGAGCGGGGGCTCGCCGTCGACTTCACGGTGGGGGGCCGCACGGTGTCCGCCGGGTCCCCGGCGTACGCGTGGCTGGTCGAGCACGCCGGTGCGTACGGGCTGCGGAACCTGCCCTCGGAGCCGTGGCACTGGAGCGTCGACGGGCGGTGAGCCCTCTACGCTGGTCGTCGTGACGGAGAGCCCTGCACCCCTGTCCGCGGTGACCCAGGACTACCTCAAGGTCATCTGGGGCGCCCAGGAGTGGTCCGACGTCCAGGTGACGACGAAGCTGCTCGCGAGCAGGCTCGGCGTCGGCGCGTCGACCGTCTCGGAGACCGTCAAGCGGCTCGCCGACGCGGGCCTGGTCTCGCACCGCCCCTACGGCGCGGTCGAGCTCACCGCGTCGGGGCGTGCGCACGCGGTCGCGATGGTCCGCCGGCACCGGCTGATCGAGACCTACCTCGTCGAGAGGCTGGGCTACGGCTGGGACGAGGTGCACGACGAGGCGGAGGTGCTCGAGCACGCCGTCAGCGACCGGTTCGTCGAGCGGGTCGCCGCCCTGCTCGGTCACCCGGACCGGGACCCGCACGGCGACCCGATCCCGGCGGCGGACGGCACGGTCCACCTGCCGGACGCGCGTGCCATGTGGGAGGTCGAGACGGGGGAGTACCGGGTCGCGCGGATCTCCGACGCGGATCCCGAGCTGCTGCGGTACCTCGAGGGTGTCGGGCTGGTCCTCGACGCCCCGGTCGCCCTCGAGGAGCGGCGTGCCGTCACCGGCGTCGTCAGCGTGCGGATCGACGGGGCGCCGGACCGCGTCGAGCTCGGCGAGGTCGCCGCGAGCGCGATCTGGCTCGCCGCACGCGGCTGACCCGTGCCGTCGGCGTCCCGCCGGCGGTGGACCCGGGCGCCCCGCGCGCGTGGGGTGCGCCGCGCGTCGGTACGATTCCCCGGTGAGCGACCAGTCCCCGACCCCGGCCCCCGACGACGTCCCCTTCCGCTACACCGCCGCCCTCGCCCAGGAGATCGAGCTGCGGTGGCAGGACGAGTGGGAGCGGCGCGGCACGTTCTTCACGCCGAACCCCGTCGGGCCGCTCACGGACGGTCAGGGTCGCCACGCCGACCCCGGCGCGCGGCCGTTCTTCGTCATGGACATGTTCCCGTACCCGTCGGGCGCCGGCCTGCACGTCGGGCACCCCCTGGGCTACATCGCGACGGACGTCGTCGGTCGCTTCCGGCGCATGTGCGGCGACAACGTGCTGCACGCCCTCGCGTTCGACGCGTTCGGCCTGCCCGCCGAGCAGTTCGCCGTGCAGACCGGGCAGCACCCCCGCGTGACGACCGAGGCGAACATCGCGATCATGCAGCGGCAGCTGCGCCGCCTGGGCCTCGCGCACGACCCGCGACGCTCGTTCGCGACGATCGACGCCGACTACGTGCGCTGGACGCAGTGGATCTTCCTGCAGATCTTCGAGTCCTGGTACGACGAGGACGCCGTGCGCCCCGACGGCGGCACGGGCCGGGCCCGCCCGGTGTCCGAGCTGGTCGAGGAGTACGCCGCGGGCACGCGGGCGCTACCCACCGACGTCGAGGGCGTCCCGGCGGGGGCGACCTGGGCTGACCTGGACGACGTCACGCGCCGCCGCGTGGTCGACGTGCAGCGCCTGGCGTACCTGTCCGAGACGCCCGTCAACTGGGCGCCGGGGCTGGGCACGGTGCTGGCCAGCGAGGAGGTCACGTCCGAGGGGCGCTCCGAGCGTGGCAACATGCCGGTCTTCCAGCGCAACCTGCGCCAGTGGAACATGCGCATCACCGCCTACGCCGACCGCCTGACCGACGACCTCGAGCGCATCGACTGGCCCGAGAAGGTCAAGTCCATGCAGCGGCACTGGATCGGGCGATCGACCGGCGCGCGGGTGCGGTTCGCCGTCCAGGGCGGTGAGCAGGTCGAGGTGTTCACGACCCGCCCCGACACGCTGTTCGGGGCCACGTTCCTCGTCGTGTCGCCCGAGCACCCGCTGCTGGACGAGGTGCCGCAGGCGTGGCCCGACGGCACGTCGAGCGCCTGGACGGGCGGCCACGCCTCGCCGGCGGACGCGGTGGCCGACTACCGCCGGCAGGCCGCGGCCAAGACGGCCGTCGAGCGGCAGCAGGACGCCGGGCGCAAGACGGGTGTCTTCACGGGTCACCTGGCCGCCAACCCGGTCAACGGCGACCTGCTGCCGGTCTTCACCGCCGACTACGTGCTCATGGGCTACGGCACGGGCGCCATCATGGCGGTCCCGGGCGGCGACGAGCGCGACTTCCAGTTCGCCGAGGCGTTCCGGCTGCCGGTCGTCTACACCGTCGACGCCCCGGAGGGCACGCCGCCGGGTGCGCGCACGGGCGCCGGCGCGGTGATCAACTCCTCGAACGACGAGATCAGCCTCGACGGGCTGGACGTGGCCGAGGCCAAGGAGCGCATCGTCGAGTGGCTGAGCGCCAAGGGCGTCGGCGAGGGCACCGTCACCTACCGGCTGCGCGACTGGCTGTTCAGCCGGCAGCGCTACTGGGGCGAGCCGTTCCCCATCGTCTACGACGAGCACGACACCCCCATCGCCCTGCCCGACTCGGCCCTGCCCGTCGAGCTGCCCGAGGTCCCCGACTTCTCGCCGCGCACGTACGCGCCGGACGACGCGGACTCCGAGCCCGAGCCGCCGCTGGGCCGCAACACCGACTGGCTGCACGTCGAGCTCGACCTGGGCGACGGCCCGAGGCGCTACCGGCGCGACGCCAACACCATGCCCAACTGGGCCGGCTCGTGCTGGTACTACCTGCGCTACCTGGACCCGCGCTCGGACGACGTGCTGATCGACCCCGAGCTCGAGGCCTACTGGATGGGCCCGGGGCACGGTGCGCAGCCCGCCGGGTCGACCGGTGGCGTCGACCTGTACGTCGGCGGCGTGGAGCACGCCGTCCTGCACCTGCTGTACGCCCGGTTCTGGCACAAGGTCCTCTACGACCTGGGGCACGTCCGCAGCGCGGAGCCGTTCCACAAGCTCTTCAACCAGGGCTACATCCAGGCGTACGCGTACACCGACGAGCGCGGCGTCTACGTGCCGGCGGCCGAGGTCGTGGAGGACGAGGCGTCCGTCACCGGCTTCACGTGGGACGGTCAGCCCGTCCACCGCGAGTACGGCAAGATCGGCAAGTCGCTGAAGAACGCCGTCTCGCCGGACGAGATGTACGAGGCGTACGGGGCCGACACGCTGCGCGTCTACGAGATGTCGATGGGACCGCTCGACCTGTCCCGCCCGTGGGAGACGCGTGCCGTCGTGGGTGCCCAGCGCTTCCTGCAGCGGCTGTGGCGCAACGTCGTCGACGAGACGACGGGCGAGCTCGTCGTGTCCGACGACGAGCCGTCGACCGAGACGCTGCGCGTCCTGCACCGCACGATCGCCGACGTGCGCGAGGACATGACGAACATGCGGATCAACACCGCGATCGCCAAGCTGATCGTCCTCAACAACCACCTGACCACCCTCGAGCGCAGCCCCCGCACGGTCGTCGAGGCGCTGGTCGTCATGACCGCCCCCGTCGCGCCGCACGTGACCGAGGAGCTTTGGGCCCGCCTCGGCCACGACGAGTCGGTCGTGCACGCGGCGTTCCCGCAGGCCGACGAGCGGTACCTGGTCGAGGACACCGTCACGTGCGTCTTCCAGGTCCAGGGCAAGGTCCGGGGCCGTGCCGAGGTCGCCCCGTCCGTGGGGGACGCCGAGCTGCGTGAGCTCGCGCTCGCGGACGCCGGCGTCCAGCGCGCCCTCGCCGGACGGGACGTGCGCACGGTCGTCGTGCGCGCGCCGAGGCTCGTCAACGTGGTGCCCGCCTGAGCCCCGCCACGGTGCCGACCCCCCGCGTCGCGGTCGTCACCGACTCCACGTGCGCGGTGCCGCCCGCGCTCGCGCGGGACGCCGGTCTGCACGTCGTGCCGCTCGACGTCAGCATCGACGGCGCCTGGTACGCCGAGGGTGTCGACGTGACGCCCGACCAGCTGCTCCGCGCCCTCGAGCGCGGCGCGAAGGTCACCACGTCGCAACCGCCGCCCTCGGCGTTCGCCGCGGCGTACGAGCGTGCCGCCGCCGCGGGAGCCCACGAGATCGTGTCGGTCCACCTGTCGGGGGAGATGTCCGGCACGGTGCGCTCCGCGCGGACCGCCGCGACCGTCAGCCCGGTGCCCGTCCGGGTCGTGGACTCGCGCACCGCGGCGCTCGGGCTCGGCTTCGCGGCGCTCGCGGCCGCGCGGTACGCGGCGACGCCTCTCGACCCCGCCCCGGGCGACCCCGCCGACGTCGAGGACGGCGTCGGCGGTGCCGTCCGACGCTGGGTGACGCGGGCGGTCCACCGGGGTGCTGCGGCGCCCGTGTGGCCCGACGCCGCCCAGGTCGCGGGCGTCGCGGCTGCGGCGGCCGAGAGCAGCCGCGTCTGGTTCCTCGTCGACTCGCTCGAGCACCTGCGGCGCGGCGGCCGGCTCGGCACCGCGGCGGCCGCCCTCGGCACCGTGCTCGGCCTGCGGCCGATCCTCGCCGTGCAGGACGGCCGCCTGGTGGTGGGCGAGAAGGTCCGCACGCGTCGCGCGGCGCGCGAGCGACTCGAGCAGCTCGCGCTCGCCGAGCTCGCGGACCGGCCGTCGGCGCGCGTCGCCGTGCACCACGTCGGCCCGCCCGACGTGGCCGCCGAGCTCGCGGCGCACCTGGCCGCGGCGACCGGCGTGCGGCCCGCGGACGTCCTCGTGGCGGACGCGGGAGCGGTGCTGGCCGCGCACGTCGGCCCGGGGTTGCTGGCGGTCGTCGTCGCCGACGGCGAGCCGGCCGCTCCCGCCCCGCACGACGACGAGGCCGCCGCTCCCGGGCGACGCTGAGCCGCCCACAGCCCACCCCGGCGCCGGCGTCGTCCACGGGTCGGCCGCCCCGGCGCCTGCTCGCGAGCCGACGCTCCTAGCGTCACGCCGGTGCCACTCGACCGCTCCCGCGTGCCGCCCGACGTCGCGCGCAGGCTCGCCGCCCTCGGCGCGCACCTGACGGACGCCCCGGCGTCGCAGGACGGTCCCGGGGCCACCCTCCCGGACCCCGGCGGGTCCGCGCCCCCCGCCGTCCCCGTCGCTGGCGCCGGTGTCGGTGTCGGTGTCGGTGTCGGTGTCGCAGCGGACGCGACCGTGCCGCCCCGGACCGCCGGATGGACGCCCGACCCGCCCGTGACCGTGCCGCACGGGGCCGTGGACACTGCCCCGGTGCCCGCCCGTCCCGCGGCACCGGCGCCGCTCGACGGGTCGACGGTCACCGGCACCGCGGGCGCCCCCGGCCCCGCGCCGGCAGCCGAGGCGTCGCGCCCGTGGGACCCGAGCGTCCCGTCGGCGCTCGCGGCCGCCGCCGTCGCGTCGGCCGCGCCCGACGTCCCGCGGGTCCGCTGGGCGCCCGGGTGGCGTGCGACGGGTGCCGCGGTCCTGGTCCTGGCGATCGCCGCCGGGGGCGTCGCGCTCCGGTCCGCCTCGACGCCCCGCGCCGACGCGGTCGAGGTCCCGGTCCCTGCCGTGACCGCGGACGACGCCCCGGGCGCCGGCCCCGCCGGGGACGTCCCCGAGCACGTGGTGGTCCACGTCGTCGGCGCGGTCGCGGAGCCCGGCCTCGTGCGGCTCGCGCTCGGTGCGCGGGTCGGCGACGCCATCGCCGCGGCGGGCGGCGACGTGCCCGAGGCGGACCTCGCGCGCGTCAACCTCGCGCGGGTCCTGTCCGACGGGGAGCAGCTGGTCGTGCCGGTGGTCGGTGCGGTGGACCCCGGAGGTGCCGTGGACCCCGGCGGTGCCGGGCCCGCGGGCGAGGGCCTGGTCGACCTCAACACCGCGGACGCCGCCGCGCTCCAGGAGCTGCCGGGTGTCGGCCCGGTGCTCGCCGGACGCATCGTGCAGCGGCGCGAGGAGCGTCCGTTCGCGACGGTCGACGAGCTCGACGACGTCGCAGGCATCGGGCCGGCACTGATGGCCGACCTGCGACCCCTGGTCCGGGTGTGAGCCCCGGGCCGGCGGCAGCGGCGGCCGCGGCGGACCTGCGCCTGGTGCCGCCCGCGCTCTGCGCGTGGGCCACCGCGCTCGCCGTGGTGCACGCGCCCCACGCCGCGGTCCGCGGCGGGCCGGTCGCGCTCGGGCTGCTGGCGCTGGCGGGCGCGGCGGTGGTGTCGGCCGCGCTCCGGTGGGTGCTGCGTGGCCCCCGCGGCGGCCGGCCCGTCGTCGACGACGACGGGCGGAGCGGTGGGGCGCGGCGCGCCCTGCCCGCCGTCGCGCTCTGCCTGGCGACGGCCGCGCTCGTGGTCGTCTCGGGTGCCGCGGCCCAGCAGGTCCGCGCGCCCCACGCGCTGCTGGCGGCAGCAGCGACCGGCCGCACCGTCGAGGTCGTCGGCCGGGTGTCGACCGAGCCGCGCCCCGCGGCCGGTGACACCCGCGAGCGCTTCACCGTGACCGCCTCGGCCGTCCGACGGGACGGTGCGTGGGTCCGCGTGCGCGGTCCGGTGGAGGTCGTGGCACCGGCCGGGGCGGTCCTCGGCTCCGCGGTGCACCTGCACGGTGTCGCGAGCACCACGACCCGGGGCGACCGGGCCGCGGTCCGGCTGCGGGCCGACCGGGCGCCCCGCGTCACCGCGGGTCCGCACGGGCTCACCGCGCGAGCAGCACGTGTCCGCCTCGGCGCGCGGGAGGTGGCGCGGGACCTTCCCCCCGACGTCCGTGGCCTGCTGTCGGCCGTGACGGTCGGGTCCACCGCCGACGTGCCGGCCGACCTCGTCGAGGCGATGCGGACGTCGGGGCTCGCCCACGTCATGGCGGTGTCGGGCGCGCACTTCGCGATCGTCGGGGCCCTGGTGCTCGCCGTGACCGCCTCGCTGGGCGCGCCGCGGCCGCTGCGGGTGGCGGCTGCGGGCGCTGCCGGCGTCGGCCTGCTGCTCGTCGTCGGTCCCGAGCCCAGCGTCGTGCGCGCCGCGGTGATGGGTGCCGTCGGGTTGCTCGGGCTGCTCGCGGGCCGGCGCTCCGCCGGCCCGGCGGCGCTCGCGGCCGCGGTGGTGGTCCTCCTGGTGGCGGACCCGTGGCTCGCGGTCGACGTCGGGTTCGCGCTGTCGGTCGGGGCGACCGCCGGGCTGGTGGTGCTCGGTGCGCCGATGGTCGCGCGGTGGTCCCCGCGCTGCGGGCGGGACGTCGCCGCACTGCTGGCCGCGCCGGTCGCTGCTCAGCTCGGGTGCCTGCCCGTGACGCTGGCGCTGTGGCCGACGTTCGGCCCGTGGTCCGTCGCCGCCAACGTCGCGGTCGCGCCGGCGGTGGCCCCCGCGACGGTGCTCGGCCTGGGCGCTGCCCTGCTCGCGGGCCCGTGGCCGTCGGGGGCCGCGGTCCTGGCGGCCGGCGCGGGAGCGGCCTGCTGGTGGATCGCGGCGGTCGCGCGGTGGACGTCGGGACTGCCCGGCGCCGCGCTGGCGTGGTGGCCGGGAGCCGGGGGCGCCGTGGCCGCGGCCACGGTCGTGCTCGCGGTGGCGGCACTGGTCCTGCGTCCGCCCGGCCCGCCGGGCCGGTGAACAGTGGCGGTCGGACGCGCGTACCGGCGTTGTCGGCGCCGCGTGGCAGGCTGGGCCCGTGGCCGCCCGCACTCCCGCACGCTCGTCCCGCAGCACGGCAGGCTCCGCGCGTGGCCGAGCCGGTGGCGCGTCCGGCGGCGTGCCGTGGACCCAGGCCGAGCCCGCCCCCGTCGTGCTGGTCAGCGGCCCGGAGGACCTCCTGGCCGAGCGTGCGTGCGAGCGCATCGTCGCCCAGGCCCGTGCGTCGGACCCCCAGGTCGAGGTGACGCGCGTGGACGCGGCGACCTACGCGCCCGGCGAGCTGGCCGTCCTGACGAGCCCGTCGCTGTTCGCCGAGGGCAAGGTGCTCCTGGTCGAGGGCGTCGAGCGCGCGGGCGACGCGCTGCTCGTCGACGCCGAGGCGTACCTGGCGGCCCCGGTCCCCGACGTCGTGGTCGTGCTGCGGCACGCGGGCGGGCAGCGTGGCAAGCGGCTCCTCGACGCCGCCAAGCGCGCGCAGGTGCCCACGGTCGGCTGCGAGCAGGTGCGCAGCGACGCGGACAAGGCGTCGTTCGTGTCCGAGGAGCTCCGGCGTGCCGGTCGGCGCGCCGACGGGCGGGCGGTGCGGGCGCTCGTCGACGCGGTCGGCTCCGACCTGCGCGAGCTCGCCGCCGCGTGCGCCCAGTTGGCGGCCGACACCACCGGGCTGATCGGTGAGGACGCCGTGCAGCGCTACCACGGCGGGCGCGTGGAGGCGACGGGCTTCCAGGTGGCCGACGCGGCGGTCGCGGGGGACGCCGGCCGTGCGGTCGCGCTGCTGCGGCACGCGCTGGCCACGGGGCTCGACCCCGTGCCGGTGGTCGCTGCGGTCGCGGCACGCCTGCGCACCCTGGCGAAGGTCGGTGCGGTGCGGGGTCGGGGTGCCGCTGCGGCTCGGGAGCTCGGCATGGCGCCGTGGCAGGTCGACCGTGCGGCGCAGGACCTGCGCCGGTGGACCCCGGAGGGGCTCGCCGTCGCCATCGCGGCGGTCGCGCAGGCGGACGCCGAGGTCAAGGGGGAGGGGCGCGACCCGCGGTTCGCGGTGGAGCGTGCCGTCCTGCGGGTCGCGGCGGCGGTGGACCGGTGAGCCCGGCGCAGCGGTCGCGCACGTCTGCCCCGAGCGACTGACCTCGCCCGGCCCCCGGCGACCGACCCTGCCGGTCGGACCGCCGGCACCGGTCTCCCCACTGGTCACGCCTGAGGCGCTCGAGCGTGGTCACACCGCCCGTGCGGCGGTGGGCAGGAGGTCATGACGTCCTCGTCCGGGGCGTCACCCGAGCGGCCGCAGCCGGAACGGTGACGTCGTGACCGCGGCCTGAGCCGGTCAGTGGCCGACGAGCCGGGCGCCCGCGCGGTCCAGCACTCCGGCGCGCTCGATGAGGTTCCCCTGGAAGAGGGTGAAGCCGAGGTCGCGGGCGTGGCGCAGGACCTCCGGGGACTCGACGTACTCGGCGACGAGGGTCGCGCCGAACGACCGTGCGACGCGGACGACGGGGTGGCCCTCCACGTCGAGGTCACGCACGTCGACCTTGACGAAGTCGACGTGCGGCAGCAGCCGGCGCTGCTCCGGGCGGTCGGTGAACGAGGGGAGCGCGACACGGAACCCCTGCTCACGCAGGCGGCGCAACCCGGCGAGCGCGGCAGCGTCGACCTCGGTGGTCGTGCTGACCTCGATGACGAGGCGGTCGGGCCGTGCGGGCAGGGGCAGCTCGCCCAGGAGGTGGGCGCGGGGGCACCGGACGAAGAGCAGGCGTCCGTGCGCCACGTCGTCGAGGTCGACGCGGCCGAACGTCGCCCGCAGGACGTGGTCGGTGGCGCGCTCGTGGTCGGCGCGTCCCCACGTCCGCGCGAGCTGCGGGTGGTGCCCGGGCGCCCGGTAGGAGAACTGGTAGGCGAACGGCCGCCCGTGCGCGGAGTAGATGCCCTGGCGTGCGACGAGCACGGGCTCGTGCGCGAGGTGCTGCTCCCACGCCCGCCGCAGCGCCCGCGGGATCGCCGCGTCGACCGCCGCGCCGAGCAGCGCGACCGTCGCCTCCGGGTCGTCCGATGTCATGGCGACTATGACATCACAAGTCCGGACATGTGATGTTCTGGTCGCAGGGTGGAATCTCGACGCACCCGATCGGGTGGTCGGGGTGTTCGCACGGATCCGGTGGAATGTGTCACCCTGTCGGCGACGTGTCCCGACCTGGCGGGGCCGTCGGCGACATGCCCCCAGGGAGCACGGAGTCTCTGACAGGAGAACGACATGAAGGCCCTCACCAGCGCAATCGCCGCTCTCACCATCGTTGGATCGCTCGTCGTCGGTGCCCCGGCAGTGACTGCCTCCGTCTCGCTCAACGGCGGGGCCAGCGGCTGCTGCAAGGACTTCCACTGAGCTGATCGACCCGAGGGGTGCGGTGTCGCGACAGCTGTCGTCGCGCACCGCGCCCGTCCGTGCGGGCACGCGCCGGGGCCTCCGACCCTGCCCAGGGTGGGAGCCCCGGCGCGCCGTGCGCGACGGGGGATGGCAATCACGGACGTCATACGTACAATGACTTCTCATGACGACTATCGGTGACCGTGTGCGCGAGTCGCGGTTGGCCGCTGGGCTCTCCCAGACGGCCCTGGCGGGGAACGCGTTCTCGCCCAGCTACATCTCCCTCATCGAGGCCGGGCACCGTGAGCCCACGGACGCCGCGCTCGGTGTGCTCGCCGAGCGGCTCGGCACGACCCTGGAGTTCCTCAAGCACGGCGAGGACGGTCCCAACGAGGCCCGGACGCGGCTCGAGCTCGACTACGCGCGCCTGGACCTGGCCAGCGGCGACGCCGCCGGTGCCGTCCACCGGATCGGGGCCCTCGACCTGACGGTCGTCACCCCCGTGCTGCGCGTCGAGGCGCTGTCGACCCTCGCGCGCGCCCACGAGCTCCTCGGTGAGCTCGAGACGGCGATCACGCTGCTCGAGCCGCTGCTCGCCGAGACCCAGCAGCGCCCCGACCACCTGCGGGCGGCCGTGCTCACCACGGCACTCGTCGGGTGCTACCTCGAGGCCGGGGACCTGCACCGGGCGGTGGAGGTCGGGGAGCGCACGCTCGCCGACCTGGACAGCGCCGACCTGGTCGGGACCGACGAGCACCTGCGCCTGGCGTCGACCGTCCTCTGGGCGTACGTCGAGCGCGGCGACCTGCTGTACGCGACGCACCGCGCCGCCGAGCTGGTCCGTCTGGCCGAGTCGCTCGGCACGCCGCGGGGCCGCGGCAGCGTGTACTGGAACGCCGCGCTCGTGGCCGAGCAGCGGCGGGACTACGAGCTCGCCCAGCGCTACACGGAGCGTGCCCTCGCGCTCCTCTCGGAGGGCGAGCCCGACCGGGACCTGCCGCGTCTGCGGGTCAACTACGCGTGGCTGCTGCTGCGCTCCGAGCCGGCCGACCCGCACGCTGCGCTCGAGCAGATCGACCGGGCGGAGCCCGGCCTGAACGCCGTCGGGTCCGCCCTCGACGTCGCGCGGCTGCAGGTCGAGCGGTCGCGCGCGCACCTCATGCTCGGTGACGAGGCGGCGGCGGAGAGCGACGCGCGCGCCGCGCTGGCCGGGCTGGGGGACTCCCCGCGCCTGGAGGCCGCGACCGCGCACATCGCGCTGGGTGACGTGCTCGACGCGCGCGGCGACCACGAGGGCGCGTCCACCGCGTTCCAGTGGGGCGCCGACATGCTCGGCATGATGGCGGCCACCCGGCACTCGGCCGGCGTCTGGCGCGACCTCGGGGACCGGTACCTGCGGCGCGGGGACGTCGACGCGGCGGCCCGCGCCTTCGACCGTGCCCTGCGCGAGGCCGGTTTCCAGCCCTCCGTGCCGACGGGTGCGCCGCGGGAGACGTGGTCCCTGGGCGGCTGATCTGGTGGGCGGCTGAGTGGGTGGGCGGCTCAGCCGGCCGCACAGCGCGAAGGGCGGCACCCCCGAGGGGGTGCCGCCCTTGCGTCGTTCGTCGCGGGACGTCGTCCCGACGCGCGCGGGTGGAAGCCGCGCGCGGTCGCCTCAGAGGCTGTTGACGGCCTTCGACAGCGCCGACTTGCGGTTGGCGGCCTGGTTGGCGTGGATCACGCCCTTGGACACCGCCTTGTCGAGCTTGCGGGCCGCGACGACGAGCGCGGTGCTCGCTGCGTCCTTGTCGCCACCGGCGACGGCCTCGCGGACGCGCCGGACGTACGTCTTGAGCTCGGACTTCACTGCCTTGTTGCGCAGCCGAGCCTTCTCGTTCGTACCGATGCGCTTGATCTGGGACTTGATGTTCGCCACGTGTGGACTCTCTTGGGTAGGTCGCCGAAGCGATCTGACAGGTCGTAGAGGGCATGCGCAGCGCCAGGACTGGGGCGTGGGGACACCCGCGGGAAAGGCCTGCGCCCGCGCCCGCCGACCCGGGCGGGCACGCGGTTCAACATGCTACCAGCCGTGCAGGCGCGACGCGGCGCCCGCCTCGGCGTCCTGCGCCGTGACGGCGTCGTCGTGTCACGTAACGCGACGTTGACACGGGCCGACTACATTCGCGCCATGGCGGACCTCTTCGACGACTACCCGGCGGGGACCGCCTGGGACGAGATGATCGGTCCCGGGGGCGAGGTGCGCACGGCGTACCGGCACGTGCACTCGGCGCTGGCCCAGCTCTCCGCAGGTGAGCTGCGGGCACGCGCCGACACCCTGGCGCGCTCCTACCTCAAGCAGGGCGTCACGTTCGACTTCGCGGGCGAGGAGCGGCCCTTCCCGCTCGACGTCGTCCCGCGGGTGATGGGCGGCGACGAGTGGGAGCACGTCGCACCGGGCGTCTCGCAGCGCGTCCGGGCCCTCGAGGCGTTCCTCGCGGACGTCTACGGGCCGCAGAAGGCGGTCGCGGACGGCGTCGTGCCGCGCTCGGTCGTGGTGTCCTCCACGCACTTCCACCGCGCGGCGCGGGGCATCGAGCCGCCCAACGGGGTCCGGGTGCACGTCTCGGGCATCGACCTGGTGCGCGACTCGTTGGGCGGCTGGCGCGTGCTGGAGGACAACGTGCGCGTCCCGTCCGGTGTGAGCTACGTCCTGTCGAACCGTCGGGCGATGGCCCAGACGTTCCCCGAGCTGTTCGCCGCGCTGCGGATCCGGCCCGTCGTGGACTACTCGCGCCGCCTGCTGTCCGCGCTGACGGCGGCGGCCCCGCACGGTGTCGACGACCCGACCGTCGTCGTCCTCACGCCGGGCGTCTTCAACTCCGCGTACTTCGAGCACACCCTCCTGGCCCGCACGATGGGCGTCGAGCTGGTCGAGGGACGCGACCTGTACGTCTCCGGCGGACGGGTCTGGATGCGCACCACGCAGGGGCGGCGGCGCGTCGACGTCATCTACCGCCGGGTCGACGACGAGTTCATCGACCCGGTGACGTTCCGCTCCGACTCGCTGCTGGGGTGCCCCGGCCTCATGACGTGCGCCCGGCTGGGCAACGTGACCATCGCCAACGCCATCGGCAACGGGGTGGCGGACGACAAGCTCCTGTACACGTACGTGCCGGACCTCATCCGGTACCACCTGGGGGAGGAGCCGATCCTGCCGAACGTCGACACCTGGCGCCTGGAGGACCCCGGCGCGCTCGAGGAGGTGCTCGACCGGCTCGACGAGCTCGTCGTCAAGCCGGTCGACGGGTCCGGGGGCAAGGGCCTGGTCGTCGGCCCGCGGGCGACCCGTGCCGAGCTCGACGTGCTGCGCGGGCGGCTGCGCGAGGACCCGCGCGGGTGGATCGCCCAGCCGGTCGTCCAGCTCTCGACGGTCCCCACGCTCGTGGAGGACGGGCTCCGGCCGCGGCACGTCGACCTGCGGCCGTTCGCGGTGAACGACGGCGACTCCGTCTACGTCCTGCCCGGCGGGCTGACCCGCGTCGCGCTCCCCGAGGGGCAGCTCGTCGTCAACTCCTCGCAGGGCGGCGGCTCGAAGGACACGTGGGTCCTCGGGGGACGGGTGCCCCGGCGTGCCCAGACGCAGCACCAGTCCCTGCCGCAGGCGGTGCCGAAGGACGCGTCCGTGCCGATCGACTCCCACCCGTCCGACGTGCGCGGCCAGGTCATGCAGCAGCAGCAGCAGCGGACGACGGGGGGATCGACGTGCTGAGCCGCATCGCGGAGTCCCTGTTCTGGATCGGCCGGTACGTCGAGCGTGCGGACGACACCGCGCGGCTGCTCGACGTGCACGTGCAGATCCTGCTCGAGGACCCGTGGGCCGAGGAGGACCTGGCCTGCCGGTCGCTGCTGTCCGTGATGGACCGCCCGGACCCGCCGGCCGACCTCGACGTCGGGCGCGAGCACGTGCTCGACGTCCTCGGCTACGACCGGTTCTCGCCGTCGTCGATCGCCGGGGCGCTCGTCGCCGCCCGGGAGAACGCGCGCCGCGCGCGGGAGATCGTCTCGACCGAGCTGTGGGAGTGCCTCAACGCCAGCTGGAACCAGCTGCCGTCGCAGATGCGCCCGGCGCGACCGCACGACTACTTCACGTGGGTGCGCGAGCGGGCCGCGATCGTCACGGGGATCATCGAGTCGACGACGTCCCGCGACGACACGTGGCACTTCATGGTCCTGGGCCGTTCCATCGAACGTGCCGACATGACCGCGCGGCTGCTCACGACGCGCGCGCTCGCGGGATCGGCCGGCCCGAGCTGGGCGACGCTGCTGCGCTCGTGCGGCGCGCACGAGGCGTTCCTGCGGACGTACCGCGGCAACACCTCCGACGAGCGCGCGGCCGGGTTCCTGCTGCTCGACCGGCTCTTCCCCCGGTCCGTCGTGTACTCGCTCAACCAGGCCGAGGCGTCGCTGGCGGCGCTCGAGCCCATCGCGGACCGGACGACGATCGACGACGCCCGGCGCCACATCGGCCTGGTGCGCACCAACCTGGAGTACCGGCCGCTGCTCGAGATCGTCGACGCGCTGCCGCGCGAGATGGAGCTCGTGCAGCGGGCGTGCTCGGCGGCGTCCGACGCGATCCGCGCGCGGTACTTCCCGTCGGGTGCGGAGCTGACGTGGGTCGGGGAGGCACTGTGAGCAGGCTGCGGATCGTCCACACGTCGACGTTCCGGTACACGGACCCGGTCGTCGCGTCCTACAACGAGGCCCGGATGACGCCGTTGTCGCAGCCCGGCCAGGCGGTCCTCGAGTCGCGGCTCGACGTCCACCCGCAGACGTGGATGCACGACTACCGCGACTACTGGGGCACGCAGGTGACGGTGTTCGAGGTCCTCGCTCCGCACCAGTCGCTCCTGCTGACCGCGGAGCACCTCGTCGAGGTCGTCGAGCGTCCGGCGGCGTCCTCGTCGGTGGACTGGGAGGTCCTGCACGGTGCGGAGGTGCGCGACCGGCTCTCCGAGCAGCTCGCGGACACGGCGGCGACCGAGGTGCCCGACGAGGTCGTGCAGATCGCACGCCGCGTCGCCGACGGTCTGGACCCCGCGGCCGCGGCCGAGGCGGTGTGCCGCGCGCTGCGCGACGAGATGGAGTACATCCCGGGGGTGACCACCGTGCACACGCCGGCCACCGAGGCGTGGGCCAAGCGCACGGGCGTGTGCCAGGACATGGCCCACCTCGCGCTGGGTGCCCTGCGGGCGATCGGGATCCCGGCGCGCTACGTCTCCGGCTACCTGCACCCCGACTCGTCGGGCGAGATCGGCGCGACGGTCACGGGCGAGTCGCATGCGTGGGTCGAGTGGTGGACGGGGGAGTGGACCGGGTACGACCCGACCAACCGCGTGCGTGCCGGCGAGCACCACGTGGTGCTCGGGCGCGGACGCTGCTACGACGACGTCCCACCGCTGCGCGGCATCTACGCCGGGCCGCAGACGCAGGACCTCGTGGTGCAGGTGCGGATCACGCGCGAGGCCTGAGGTGTGCCGGCGGCCCCGGACCGCACGGCGTGTCAGGGGGTGAGGCCGGCCCCGAGCGCGGCGAGGAGGGCCGCGCGGTCGCCCGTGACCCGGAGGTCCCGGTCGTCGGGGGTCGTGCGCCCCCACACCAGCAGGGCGAGCGAGGCCGCGGGCCCGGCCACCTCGACCGCGGGCGCCTCGTCGACCGCGTCCAGGGTCCAGGTCCGGCCCGCGTCGGCCGCGACGAGCGTCAGCCGCACGGGCAGCGGGGCAGTGCGTCCCAGCGCGACCTGGCGGGGCTGCATCACGTGGACGACCTCGTCGACCGTGTCCGCCCACAGTCCGGGCGCCACGTCCAGGTGCAGCCCGCCCGCGGTCCGCAGGTCCCACAGGTGCACGAGCGTCTCGTGCACCTGCCGGCGGTGCCAGAACCGCACGACGCCGCTGTCGTCGAGCGTCCACGCGGGTGCGTCGGGGTCCAGGCCGGCGAGCGTCTCGCGCAGCTCGGTGGCCTGCGCCGCGTAGAACTCGTCGAGGACGAAGGGTCCGCGCCCCAGCGGCGTCTCCTGCCGGCGGCGTGCCTGGCCCGCCGCCCAGTGGTGGATGCGGCCGAGGTGCACCACGAGGTGCTGCACGCGCCACCGGCCGCACCACGGGACGCGGGTCGACGGGTCGACCTGCCCGATGGTGGTGAGGAACTGCTCCTGCAGGACCGCCAGCGTCGTCAGGTCGGCGGCGGGCCGGTCCACGGCTGCCGGTGCGGCGTCCACGTCGTGCTTCATGGGACCATGGTGGTGCCCACCACCGACGCCCGACAGGGCCGGGCCCGCCACCGCGGGTCGGGATCCCGCCGACCACCGGTCGCGCGGGCGCCGCGGCGGTGCGCCAGCCGTGGTCGACGACCGTCGACCGACCGTCCAGAAGCCGGAGAACGCCGAGTTGCCGATCCCGTCCGCCACCGCCGCCGAGCGGATCCGCCCCGCGGCGACCGCCCCCGAGCTGCTGCGCAACTTCTGCATCATCGCGCACATCGACCACGGGAAGTCGACGCTCGCCGACCGCATGCTGCAGCTGACCGGCGTCGTCGACGCGCGGGCCATGCGCGCGCAGTACCTGGACCGCATGGACATCGAGCGTGAGCGCGGCATCACGATCAAGTCGCAGGCCGTGCGCATGCCGTGGGGCGTCGCGGACGCGTCCGGCACCGTGCAGCCGTACGCGCTCAACATGATCGACACCCCCGGCCACGTCGACTTCACGTACGAGGTGTCCCGCTCGCTCGCCGCGTGCGAGGGTGCCGTGCTGCTCGTCGACGCCGCGCAGGGCATCGAGGCGCAGACGCTCGCCAACCTGTACCTGGCGATGGAGAACGACCTGCAGGTCATCCCCGTCCTCAACAAGATCGACCTGCCCGCCGCGCAGCCCGAGAAGTACGCCGAGGAGCTCGCCAACCTCGTCGGCGGCGACCCGGAGGACGTCCTCAAGGTCTCCGGCAAGACCGGCGTGGGCGTCGAGGCGCTGCTCGACCGCATCGTGCAGCTCGTGCCGTCGCCGGTGGGCGACGCGGGCGCGCCGGCGCGCGCCATGATCTTCGACTCGGTGTACGACACGTACCGCGGCGTCGTCACGTACGTCCGCGTCGTCGACGGCCGCCTCGACCCGCGCGAGAAGATCGTCATGATGTCGACCCGCGCGACGCACGAGCTCCTCGAGATCGGCGTGACGTCCCCGGAGCCCGTCCCGACCAAGGGTCTGGGCGTCGGGGAGGTCGGCTACCTCATCACCGGGGTGAAGGACGTCCGGCAGTCCAAGGTCGGTGACACAGTCACCAACAACGCCAAGCCGGCGGCGGTGGCGCTCGGCGGGTACTCCGAGCCCAAGCCGATGGTCTTCTCCGGTCTCTACCCGATCGACGGGTCCGACTACCCGGTGCTGCGCGACGCGCTCGACAAGCTCAAGCTCAACGACGCGGCGCTCAACTACGAGCCCGAGACGTCGGTGGCCCTGGGATTCGGCTTCCGCGTCGGGTTCCTCGGCCTGCTGCACCTCGAGATCGTGCGGGAGCGGCTCGAGCGCGAGTTCGACCTCGACCTCATCTCGACGGCACCCAACGTCATCTACGACGTCACGCTCGAGGACCTCACCGAGATCGTCGTCACCAACCCGAGCGAGTACCCGGCGGGCAAGATCCGCGAGGTGCGCGAGCCGATGGTCAAGGCCACGATCCTCACCCCGAGCGAGTTCGTCGGGACGATCATGGAGCTGTGCCAGGGCCGCCGCGGCGAGCTCCAGGGCATGGACTACCTGTCCGAGGAGCGCGTCGAGATGCGCTACGTGCTGCCGATGGCGGAGATCGTCTTCGACTTCTTCGACCACCTCAAGTCCAAGACGCGCGGGTACGCCAGCCTGGACTACGAGCCGACGGGCGACCAGGCCGCCGACCTCGTCAAGGTCGACATCCTGCTGCAGGGCGAGCAGGTCGACGCGTTCAGCGCGATCGTCCACAAGGACAAGGCGTACGCCTACGGCGTCTCGATGACCGCCAAGCTCAAGGACCTCATCCCGCGCCAGCAGTTCGAGGTGCCGATCCAGGCGGCGATCGGCTCGCGCATCATCGCGCGCGAGACGATCCGGGCGATGCGCAAGGACGTCCTGGCCAAGTGCTACGGCGGCGACATCTCGCGCAAGCGCAAGCTCCTGGAGAAGCAGAAGGAGGGCAAGAAGCGCATGAAGACGATCGGTCGGGTCGACGTGCCGCAGGAGGCCTTCATCGCCGCGCTGTCCTCCGACGGCGGGGGCGGCAAGGACGCCAAGGACGCGAAGAAGAAGTGAGCCGCCCGCCCACCCGCCGCGGCGGCGTGCGGTGAGCCCCGCACTGCCCGCGGGCGACCCCGCGCCGCCCGACGGCGCGCTGCCGGCCTCGGCGGCCACCGGTGCGGACGGGCGCGGGTTCGGCGTGTACCTGCACGTGCCGTTCTGCGCGGTGCGGTGCGGCTACTGCGACTTCAACACGTACACGGCGACCGAGCTGGGTGGTGGTGCGAGCCTGGCGTCCTACGCCGGGACCGCGCTGGACGAGGTGGCGCTCGCGGACCGCGTGCTGCGCACCTCCGGCCTGCCGTCGCGGCCGGTCGCGACGGTGTTCGTCGGTGGTGGCACCCCGACGCTGCTGCCGGTCGACGACCTCGCCCGGCTCCTCGAGGGTGTGCGCGGCACCTGGGGCCTGGTGCCCGGTGCCGAGGTCACGACCGAGGCGAACCCCGACTCCGTGACGCCCGACGCGCTCGCCCGGCTCGCGACGGCCGGGTTCACCCGGGTGTCGTTCGGCATGCAGTCCGCCGTCCCGCACGTGCTGGCGACCCTCGAGCGGACGCACGACCCGGCCCGTGTCCCCGACGTCGTGCGCTGGGCGCGGGACGCGGGCCTGAGCGTCTCGCTCGACCTCATCTACGGCACGCCCGGGGAGTCCCTCGACGACTGGCGGCGGTCCCTCGAGGTCGCGCTCGCCACGGGCGTCGACCACGTCAGCGCGTACGCGCTGGTCGTCGAGGCCGGCACCCGGATGGCGGTGCAGGTGCGGCGCGGGGAGCTCACGCTGCCCGACGAGGACGACCAGGCCGCCAAGTACGAGCTCGCGGACGACCTGCTCACCGCCGCCGGCCTGCACTGGTACGAGGTGAGCAACTGGGCGCGCACGCCCGCCGACGCGTCCCGGCACAACCTCGGCTACTGGCGCGGCGACGACTGGTGGGGGATCGGCCCCGGCGCGCACAGCCACGTCGGGGGCGTGCGGTGGTGGAACGTCAAGCACCCCCGTGCGTACGCCGACCGCCTCGCGCGCGGCCTGAGCCCGGCGGCCGGCCGGGAGGTCGTCGCGGGTGACACGGCGGCGCTGGAGCGCGTCATGCTCGGCGTGCGGATCGCCGAGGGGCTGCCGCTCGCCGACGTGCCCGCGGCGTCCCGCCCGGCCGTCGCCGGGCTGGTCGCCGACGGGCTCGTGGACGGTGCCGCGGCGCTCGGGGCGGACGGGCCGCGGCGGGTGGTGCTCACGCGGCGCGGACGCCTGCTCGCCGACACCGTGGTGCGGACCCTCGCGGCCTGAGCGACGCGCCGGCCCGGTGGCCGGGGCTCAGCCCACCAGGCGCAGCGTGCCGGGGTAGCGGTACCACTCCCACCGGTTCGCGGCGACGGCCGCCAGGATGCACAGCACGAGCCACGCCAGCAGGACGCCGAGCAGGACGGGCGTCGCCAGCCCGAACGTCACGACGGTCAGGACGGCGGCCACGACCAGAGCGATCAGGGCGGTGATCTGGAAGTTGAGGGCCTCCGTGGCGTGGTGCTCGAGGAAGCGCCCGCGGCCGCGGAACACCAGCCACACGACGAGCGGGACGAGGAGACCCGGTCCCAGCAGCGGCAGCACGTGCGCGAGGATCGCCCACGTGCGCTCCTCGTCGGGCCGCAGCGGCGGCGGTGGCGGCGGCCATCCCGCCGGCGCGTCGCTCACCGGACCAGCTCCAGGCTGAACGGGTACCGGTACGACCCGCCCCGGTAGACGGCGGCGGCCGCGAGCAGGGACAGCACGAGCGCGATGACGCCCACGGCGAGCTGGCCGACCCAGCCGATCACCCCGATGACCGGGAACTGACGGACCACCTCCAGGACCACCATCGCGATCAGGGCGGTGAGCTGGAAGTTCAGGGCCACGCGCGCCTCGTTCGCGGTCGCGGGGTCCTTGTCCCGCTGCACCAGCCAGACGACGAGCGAGGCGACCCACCCGGCGAACAGGTAGGTGAGCACACCGCCGAGGTGCGCCACCATCGCCAGGGTGCTGCCCTGCGAGGGCCGCCCGTGCGGGGCGGACCGAGGGTCGTGGGTCACGTGCGTCTCCCGGAGGTGGTCGTGGCGGCTGGTGCAGGCGGTGGTCCGGTGCAGACCCACCGACGTCGCGCCCGCAGCGTACCGGCGCGGGCGGGTGGATGTGGTTCTTCGCCCGGCGCGGTGTCTTGACACGTTCTGTGGCGTTTCGGTTCCCTGACGCCAGGGGCGTGCCTACGCCCCGCCACGCGCCAGGAGGCATGCATGAGCGAGAACCCCGGCGGAACTCCGCCGCGCGACGACGACGCGAGCGTCCCGCCGCCCCCGCCCCCGTACGGGTCGTCGGGGGGCAGCGTCCCGCCCACCCCGCCGCCGCCGCCCGGTGCCGCGTACCCGCCGCCGGCGTACGGCACGCCGGGCGCGCAGCCCGGCGGCTACCCGCCTCCCGCCTCGCCCTACGGCCAGCCGGGCGGCCAGCCCGGTGCCCAGCCGTACGCGCCGCCGCCGGGTCAGGTCGACATCGGCGCGGGCTTCTCGTGGGCGTTCTCGAAGTTCGGGCAGCACTGGGTGGCGTTCGTCCTGGGTGGGCTGGCCTGGTTCGTGGTCATCGCCGTCGTCGCCGTGGTCGGGCTCGGTCTGATCGGTGGCGCCGCGGCGCTCACCGGCGGGTCGGACGGGGTCGCCGGCGCCGCGGCAGGGATCGGCGCGTCGATCGGGATCGCGATCTACGTCGCGCTGATCGTGCTGCTGCTCGTGCTGTTCAGCGCGGCCTTCATCAAGGCCGCGCTCAAGGTGGCCGACGGCCACGCGATCTCGGTCGGCGACCTGTTCGACACCTCGCACGCCGGGCAGCTGGTCCTGCTCGCCCTCGTGATCGGTGCCGTCGGGCTCGTCGCGAGCTTCATCCCCGTGATCGGCCAGATCGCGTTCGTCGTCGCCGGGTTCTTCGTCTTCTACGCGGTGGTGGCGATCGTCGAGCGCAACGAGGGGGCGATCGACGCGATCCGGACGAGCGTCGCGCTGCAGACGCGCGACCTCGGCACGGGCGTCCTGGTGTACCTGGTCGTGGCCGTGGTGAGCTGGGTCGGGTCGCTGGTCTGCTTCGTCGGTGTGCTCGTGTCGCTGCCCGTGGGCGCTCTGCTCACGGTCTTCGCCTACCGGCGCCTGACCGGCGGCCAGATCGCCGCCTGACCTCCGCGACCCCGTGGGCCCGGCCGGTGGTCGGGCCCACGGCGTCCGTCCGACGCGCCGTCAGGCGGTGACGAAGTCGATGAGCTCCTCGACCCGGCCCAGCAGGCTGGGCTCGAGGTCGGCGTAGGACCGCACCGAGCGCAGGATGCGCTGCCACGCGCGGGCGACGTCCGCCTGGTCCTCGGCGGGCCACCCGAGCTCGCGCAGGATCCCGCGCTTCCACTCGGTGCCCCGCTCGATCGTCGGCCACGCCGTCAGGCCCACCCGCTCCGGGCGCACCGCCTGCCAGACGTCCACGTAGGGGTGCCCCAGGACCAGCACGGTGCCGCGCGGCACGGCCCGCAGGGCGTCGGCGGCGATCCGGCTCTCCTTGGCGCCGGGCACCAGGTGGTCGACGAGGACGCCGACGCGCCGGTCGGCGGTCGGGCCGAAGTCGCGCAGCGCGTCGGCCAGGTGGTCGACGCCGTCGAGGAGCTCGACGACCACGCCCTCGACCCGCAGGTCGTCGCCCCAGACCTTCTCCACGAGCTCGGCGTCGTGCTTGCCCTCGACCCAGATCCGCGACCCGCGCGCGACGCGCGCCGGGGCGTCGGGCACGGCGACGGAGCCCGACGCCGTGCGGGTGGGACGGACCGGGGCGCGGCTCGTCACGGGCGCGGTGAGCACGACGGGCTCGCCGTCGACCCAGAAGCCCGGGCCGAGCCGGAACGTGCGCGTGCGCCCGCGGCGGTCCTCCAGCACCACGACGTGCAGGCCCCCGGACTTCTCCACGCGGACCACGGCGCCGACCCACCCGGTCTCGACGTCCTCGACGACCAGGCCGCGGTCCGCCGCCTGCTCGCGGGCCGCGCGCGGCGGTCGGTGGTGGGCGGTGCGGGGTGCGGTGCGGCCCCCGCCGAGCACGTCGGAGCCGTAGCGGTCGTCGGTCACGCGGGCACTCTAGGAGGTCGGGCGCCGTGCTCGTCGAGCGACGCGCGGCGGCGCCCGGGCCCCGCCGGGACGACCGCGTAGAATTGGCACTCGGTCCTGCCGAGTGCTACGCAGGACCGCCGGCGCACCCGCCTCGGGCACGAGGCGGACGTACGGTGAGGACCCCGGGGGGACGGAGGGAGCGACATGAGCGAGGACCGCAGGCTGGACGTGCTGCGCGCGATCGTCGAGGACTACGTCGCGACCCGCGAGCCCGTCGGGTCGCGTGCTCTGGCCGAGCGCCACGCGCTCGGCGTGTCCCCGGCGACGATCCGCAACGACATGGCGGCGCTCGAGGAGGCCGGGCTGATCGTCCAGCCGCACACCTCGGCGGGCCGTGTGCCCACCGAGCAGGGGTACCGCGAGTTCGTCGACCGGCTGTCCGGGGTGCGGGCGCTGTCCGCGGCCGAGAAGCGCGCGATCGGCACCCTCCTGGAGGAGGCCGTCGACCTCGACGACGTCATGGACCGTGCGGTCCGCCTCATCGCCCAGCTCACCCACCAGGTCGCGGTCGTGCAGTACCCGTCGCTGCGGCGCTCGGCGCTGCGGCACGTCGAGCTCGTGCCGGTGGGCGCGCGCCACCTGCTGGTCGTCATCATCACCACGACGGGCCGCGTCGAGCAGCGCACCCTCGAGCTGACGGGCGACCTCGACGAGGGCGTCGTGGCACGGCTGCGGGTCCGCCTCAACGTCGCGGCCGCCGGCCTGCGGCTCTCGGAGCTGGACGTGGCGCTCGAGGCCCTGGCGGGGGAGTTCGGGCCCGAGGGTGCCGACCTGGCCCGGTCCGTCGTCGCCGTGGTCGCCGAGACCCTCGCGCAGGAGCGTGAGGAGCGCGTCGTCGTCGCCGGCGCCTCGCACCTGGCCCGCAGCGCGGGTGCCGACTTCCCCCACACCATCGGCCCCGTCCTCGAGGCGCTCGAGGAGCAGGTGGTCCTGCTCCGCCTGCTCTCGGAGATGGCCGAGGACTCGGCGGGCGTCGCCGTGCGCATCGGGCGCGAGACGCAGCACGAGGGCCTCGCCGAGACGAGCATCGTGACCAGCGGGTACGGCGGGCAGGGCTCGTCGGTCGCCGTCCTCGGCTCGGTCGGACCGCTGCGCATGGACTACCCCCAGACCATGGCGGCGGTCCGTGCCGTCGCCCGGTACCTCACCCGGATCCTCGCGGGCTGACCCCGTCGTCCCGCGTGCGCGCCGTCCGGCGCCCCGCACGCGGGCCCGGGCACCCCACGCACGAGCAGGAAGCGAGCAGCACGCCACGTGACCGACTACTACGAGATCCTCGGCGTCCCGCGGGACGCGACCCCCGAGCAGATCAAGAAGGCCTACCGACGCCTGGCACGCGAGCTGCACCCCGACGTCGCGGGCACCGACCCCGGCTCGGAGGAGCGGTTCAAGGACGTCTCGCGCGCGTACGACGTGCTCGGCAACCCCGACAAGCGCCGTGCGTACGACATGGGCGCCGACCCCGCGTCCCCCGGTGGCGGCATGGGCGGGGGCTTCGGCTTCCAGGACATCTTCGAGACGTTCTTCGGCGCCGCCGGCGGCGGGGCCCCGCGCGGCCCGGTGCCGCGCGCCCGCCGGGGTCAGGACGCGCTCGTGCGCCTCGACCTCGACCTCGCCGAGGCGGCGTTCGGCGTGCACCGCGAGGTCCAGGTCGACACGGCCGTCCTGTGCCCCACCTGCGGGGGGACCTGCTGCCGGCCCGGGACCTCGCCGCGCACCTGCGAGGTGTGCGGCGGGCGCGGGTCCGTGCAGCGGGTCGCGCGCTCGTTCCTCGGCCAGGTCATGACGACCCAGCCGTGCGCCGCGTGCCACGGCTTCGGCACCGTGATCCCCGAGCCGTGCACGGAGTGCGCCGGCGAGGGCCGGGTGCGCTCGCGCCGGACGCTGTCCGTCGACGTCCCCGCGGGCGTCGACACCGGCACCCGCATCAAGATGACGGGGCAGGGCGAGGTGGGCCCTGCCGGCGGCCCCCCGGGGGACGTCTACCTCGAGGTGCGCGAGCGCAAGCACGAGACGTTCGTGCGACGTGGCGACGACCTGCACGCCACGCTCCAGGTCCCGATGACGGCCGCGGCCCTGGGCACGGTCGTCTCGATGGACACGCTCGACGGACCGCAGGAGGTCGACCTGCGCCCCGGCACGCAGCCCGGCCAGGTCCTGACGATGCGCGGGCTGGGCGTCGGCCACCTGCACGTCGGGGGGCGCGGCGACCTGCACGTGCACGTCGAGGTCCAGGTCCCGACGCCGGCGGACGAGGAGCAGGCCGACCTGCTGCGCCGCCTCGCGGTGCTGCGCGGGGAGGAGCGTCCCGAGGCGCGGCTCGCCGCGGCGAACCCGGGGATGTTCGCCAAGCTGCGCGACAAGCTCTCGGGCCGGTGAGCGCGCCGGTCTTCGTCGTCGAGCCGGGTGATCTCGACGGTGTGCGCGCCGGCGGGGACTTCCTGCTCGACGGCTCCGAGGGCCGTCACGCGGGCGTCGTGCAGCGGCGCGGCACCGGTGAGCGCGTCGACGTCGTCGACGGCGCGGGGGTCCGTCTCGTGGGGCGCGTGCGGTCGGCGGGTCCCGAGGGCGTGCGCGTCGACGTCGAGGACGTCGTCGTCGAGCCCGCGCCCCAGCCGCGGCTGGTGCTCGTGCAGGCGCTCGCCAAGGGCGACCGCGACGAGCTGGCGATCGAGGCCGCCACGGAGGTCGGCGTGGACGTCGTCGTCCCCTGGCAGGCCGAGCGCTCGATCGTCGTGTGGCGCGGCGAGCGCGCGCAGAAGAGCCGGGCCCGCTGGATCGG
Organism: Cellulomonas phragmiteti; assembly: GCF_016862775.1. GTDB lineage: Bacteria > Actinomycetota > Actinomycetes > Actinomycetales > Cellulomonadaceae > Cellulomonas > Cellulomonas phragmiteti. The sequence goes on from NZ_BONP01000008.1 coordinate 29,416, forward strand.
CACCGTCCGGGCGGCGACCAAGCAGTCGCGACGCGCCCGCACGCCCGTCGTCGAGTACGCCCTCGACGACGCCGGTCTGGTCGCCCGCGCAGGCGCCGTCGTCGCCGACGGCGGCGTCGTGGTCGTCCTGCACGAGTCCGCGACGACCCCGCTGCACCGGGTCGACCTGCCCGGTGCGGGCGAGGTGCTCGTCGTCGTCGGCCCGGAGGGCGGCATCAGCGACCGGGAGGTGGCGGCCCTCGTCGGCGCCGGCGCGGTGACGTGCCGCCTGGGTCCGCACGTCCTGCGCACGTCGACCGCCGGGCCGGTGGCCCTGGCGATGCTCGCGGACCGCCTCGGTCGCTGGGGCTGAGGAGGCCCCGCCGGGGCGGGCCGGGCGTGGGGCCGGCGGCACGTGACGGGGAGTGGTGCGCCGCCGACCCCACGGGTCGGTGGTCAGCGGGAGTCGCTGGCCTCGTGCTCGACGGCCGCGCGACCGGCCTCCAGCCGCGCGATCGGCACGCGGAACGGTGAGCACGACACGTAGTCCAGGCCGACGGCGTCGAAGAACCGGATCGACTCCGGGTCGCCGCCGTGCTCGCCGCAGACCCCGAGCGTGAGGTCGGCACGGGCGGTGCGCCCGCGCTCGACCGCGATCCTCACCAGCTGCCCGACCCCCGTGACGTCGATGGTCTCGAAGGGCGACACGGACAGCACGCCGTTCGCGGTGTACTGCGAGAAGAACGCCCCCTCGACGTCGTCGCGGCTGAAGCCCCACGTCGTCTGCGTGAGGTCGTTGGTCCCGAACGAGAAGAACTGCGCCTGCGTGGCCAGCCGGTCCGCGGTCAGCGCCGCGCGCGGCAGCTCGATCATGCAGCCGACCGGCAGGTCCACGGTGACGCCCTGCTCGGCGCTCACCTCGGCCATGATCGTCGTGGCGCGCTCACGGACCAGCCGCAGTTCCTGCACGGAGGCCACGAGCGGGACCATGATCTCGGCGTGCGGGTGCCCACCGTCGGCGAGGCGGGCCGCGACCGCCTCGGCGACCGCCCGGATCTGCAGGTCGAACAGGCCGGGCACCACGAGCCCCAGCCGCACGCCGCGCAGGCCCAGCATCGGGTTGGCCTCGTGCATGCGGCGCACCGCGGCGAGCAGGGTGACGTCCCGCTCGTCGACCGAGCCGCGCTCGGCGGCGAGCGCGACCCTGACGGACAGCTCGGTGAGGTCGGGCAGGAACTCGTGCAGCGGCGGGTCGATGAGCCGGATCGTCGTCGGCAGCCCGTCCATCACCGCGAGCAGGTCCGTGAAGTCCTGGCGCTGCAGCGGCAGCAGGGCGTCGAGCGCCTCCTGGCGTCCGTCGTCGTCGTCCGCCAGCACCACGCGCTCGACGAGCACGCGCCGCTCGCCCAGGAACATGTGCTCCGTGCGGCACAGGCCGATGCCCTCGGCCCCCAGGCTCCGGGCGCGGGTGGCGTCCTCGGCGGTGTCGGCGTTGGCGTGCACCCGCAGCCGGCGGGTGGTGTCGGCGTGCTCGAGGATGCGGTGCACGGCCAGGACGAGGTCCCGCGTCTCGTCGTCCGGCGCCTCGTCGAGCGCGACCTCCAGGCCGTCCTCGAGGTACCGCTGCACCGGCGAGGGGACGACGGGGACGTCGCCGAGGAAGACCTCGCCGCTGGTGCCGTCGATGGCGATGACCTCGCCCTCGGTGACGGTCCGACCACCGCGGGTCACCATCGTGCGCGCCGTCGCGTCGACGACGAGCTCCTCGGCACCGACGACGCACGTGCGTCCCATGCCGCGGGCGACGACCGCCGCGTGGGACGTCTTGCCGCCGCGTGCGGTGAGGACGCCCACGGCGGCGATCATGCCGCCGAGGTCGTCGGGGTTGGTCTCGCGGCGCACGAGGACGACGTCCTTGCCCTCCGCGGCCCACTGCTCGGCCGTCGCGGGGTCGAAGACGGCCATGCCGACCGCGGCCCCGGGGGAGGCCGGCATCGCCCGCGTCAGGAGGACGCGGTCGACGCCGTCGGCGGCGAACTGCGGGAACTGCAGCTGCGAGAGCTGCGCACCGGTGACGCGGGACAGCGCCTCGTCCATCGTGATGAGGTGCTCGTCGACGAGCTGGCACGCGATCCGGAACGCGGCGGGCGCCGTGCGCTTGCCGACGCGGGTCTGCAGCATCCACAGCTTGCCGCGCTCGATCGTGAACTCGATGTCGCACAGGTCGCGGTAGTGGGTCTCCAGGCGCCGCATCGCCTGACGCAGCTCGGCGTACGCGGCGGGGTCGACCTGCTCGAGGTCGGCCAGGGACAGCGTGTTGCGGATGCCCGCGACGACGTCCTCGCCCTGGGCGTTGACGAGGTAGTCGCCGTAGTCGCCGAGCCGGCCGTTGCCGGGGTCGCGGGTGAACGCGACGCCGGTGCCCGACGTCGGACCCAGGTTGCCGAAGACCATCGAGCACACGTTGACCGCCGTGCCGAGGTCGTCCGGGATGCGCTCCTTGCGCCGGTAGAGCCGCGCCCGGTCCGTCCCCCACGAGTCGAGGACCGCCACGATGGCCAGGTCGAGCTGCTCGCGCGGGTGCTGGGGGAACTCCCGGCCCGACTCGTCGCGCACGATCTGCTTGTACGTGTCGACCAGGGCCCGCAGGTCACCGGCGTCGAGGTCGACGTCCGCCGTGACGCCGCGGGCGGCCTTGGCCTTGTCGAGGGCGTCGGCGAACAGGTCGGGGTCGATGCCGAGGACCGTGCGGCCGAACATCTGGACCAGGCGCCGGTAGGAGTCCCACGCGAAGCGCTCGTCGCCCGACAGCTCGGCCAGCCCCTGGACGGACGCGTCGTTGAGCCCGACGTTGAGCACCGTCTCCATCATCCCGGGCATCGAGAACTTCGCGCCCGAGCGCACCGAGACCAGCAGGGGCTCGTGGAAGTCGCCGAGGCGGCGGCCGAGCTCGTCCTCGAGGTGCCGCACGGCCATGGTGACCTCGACGCGCAGCTCGGGGGGGACCTCACCCGTGCGCATGTAGGCGCGGCACGCCTCGGTCGTGATGGTGAACCCGGGCGGCACGGGCAGACCGAGCCGGGTCATCTCGGCGAGGTTGGCGCCCTTGCCGCCGAGCAGGTCCTTCTGGTCCTTGTCGCCCTCGCTGAAGTCCTTGACGTACCGAGCCATGGGGCTTCCTCCGTCGCACGCAGCCGCCGGGCTCCGTTGCCCGGCGTCCTCGTCCCAGTGTTCTCCCACCCCCTCGGCGCCGCCCGGGGACGAAGGGCCCACGTCGGGGCCGTCCCCCGGGTGCGTCCTGGGGAAACCTGCCGGTACCGGACCGGCCGGAGCCGTAGGATGGCGACGTGCCCGCCGGAGGGCACGCGTCGAGAGAAGGAGCGCACGGCACCCGCCGAGCACATGGCCGAGCCCAGCACCACACCCCGCGTCCCCGAGTCCCGGCACGCGCGCATCGAGCACCGCATCACCGTCCCGCCGGACGTGTCGATGGTCGACCTGCTCGGCCTGCGCGACGAGGTGCTGCGCAGCATCGAGGACGGCTTCCGCACCGTCGACGTGCACGTGCGCGGCAACGAGGTCACGCTCGCCGGCCCGTCCGGGGACGTCGCGCTCGTCACCCAGCTGGTCGACGAGCTCGTCGAGATGGCCGCCTCCGGCACGCCGCTGAGCCCCGACGTCGTCGCACGGTCCGTCGTGATGCTGACGGACGCCGCGGCGGCCCGGCCCGCCGACGTGCTGTCGTTCAACATCCTGTCCTCGCGCGGCCGCACGATCCGGCCCAAGACCTCGGGGCAGAAGGACTACGTCGAGGCGATCGAGCGCAACACCGTGACCTTCGGCATCGGCCCCGCCGGCACCGGCAAGACCTACCTGGCGATGGCCAAGGCCGTGCAGGCGCTCCAGGCGCGCAAGGTCAACCGCATCGTGCTGACGCGTCCCGCGGTCGAGGCGGGGGAGCGGCTGGGCTACCTGCCGGGCTCCCTGTCGGACAAGATCGACCCGTACCTGCGTCCCCTGTACGACGCGCTGCACGACATGGTCGACCCCGAGTCGATCCCGCGCCTCATGGAGGCCGGCACCATCGAGGTCGCGCCCCTGGCGTACATGCGCGGACGCACGCTCAACGACGCGTTCGTCATCCTCGACGAGGCCCAGAACACGTCCGTCGAGCAGATGAAGATGTTCCTCACGCGGCTGGGCTTCGGGTCCAAGGTCGTCGTGACCGGCGACGTCACGCAGGTCGACCTGCCGAGCAGCACCACCTCGGGGCTGCGGGTCGTCGAGCAGATCCTGGCCGGGGTGGACGACGTGGAGTTCTGCCGGCTGACGTCGTCCGACGTCGTGCGCCACCGCCTGGTGGGGGAGATCATCGACGCGTACGCGAGGTGGGACAGGTCATGAGCGTCGAGGTGAGCAACGAGTCGGGCGTCGAGGTCGACGAGGCCGAGTTCGCGGCCCTCGGACGGTACGTGCTCGACGCGATGCACGTGCACCCGCAGGCCGACCTGTTCGTGCGCCTGGTCGACACGGCGACCATGACGGACCTGCACGTGCGGTGGATGGACGAGCCGGGCCCGACCGACGTGCTGTCCTTCCCCATGGACGAGCTGCGGCCCGGGCGCGAGGGCGAGCCGGCCGGCCCCGGCGTGCTCGGCGACGTCGTGCTGTGCCCCGAGGTCGCGGCCACGCAGGCGCGCGCCGCCGGTCACTCGACGGCCGAGGAGATGCTGCTGCTCACGACGCACGGCATCCTCCACCTGCTCGGGTACGACCACGCGGAGCCGGACGAGGAGAAGGAGATGTTCGCGCTGCAGCGACGCCTGCTCCTGACGTTCCTGGCCGGGCGATGAACGGGGTCCCCGTCGCCCTGCTCGTCACCGTCGCGCTGCTCGGGATCGTCCTGGCCGCCGCGCTGTCCGCGGGTGAGGTCGCCGTCCTGCGCGTGACGCGCGCGCGCGTCGCCGAGCTCGAGACCCAGCGACCGGGAGCCGCGGCGCGCGTGCGCCGGCTCGTGGACGACCCGGCACGGGTCGCCGCGGCCGCCGCGTTCGTCCGGCTCCTGGGCGAGATGACGGCGACCGTGTGCCTCACGCTGGCCATCAGCGCCGGCAGCCTGTCGTGGTGGGCCACGGCGCTCCTCGCGATCGCCGCGTGCGCCGTCGTCGCGTTCCTCCTGGTGCGCGTGAGCCCGCGCAGCATGGGCCGGCGCCACCCGGTGGGCGTGCTGGCGACCCTGTCCCGGCTGCTCCTGGTCGTGACGGTGCTCGCCGGCGGGGTCGGGCGACGCGCCGACCCGTCGTCCTCGACGAGCGCCGAGGACGACGCCGAGCTGCGCGACATGGTCGAGCGGGTCAGCGAGTCGGACGCGATCGAGGAGAACGAGCGCGAGATGTTCCGCTCGGTCCTCGAGCTCGGGGACACCCTCACGCGCGAGGTCATGGTGCCCCGCACCGACATGATCACCACGCCGGCCGACACGCCGCTGCACAAGGTGCTCGCCCTGCTGCTGCGCTCGGGCTTCTCGCGCGTGCCGGTGGTCGGGGAGTCCGTCGACGACGTGGTGGGCGTGCTCTACCTCAAGGACATCGTGCGGCGCGTGCCCGCGCGCGGTGCGGGCGCCGAGGCGGTCGCACCGGTCGAGGACGGCGACCCGCTGGACGCGCCGGCGTCCTCGCTGGCACGTCCACCGGTGTACGTGCCCGAGTCCAAGCCCGTCGACGAGCTGCTCCACGAGCTGCGCGACGGCTCCAGCCACATCGCCCTGGTCGTCGACGAGTACGGCGGCATCGCCGGGCTGGTGACGATCGAGGACGCGCTGGAGGAGATCGTCGGCGAGCTCACCGACGAGCACGACACCAGCGCGCCGGGTGTCGAGGAGCTCGCCGACGGCGGCTACCGTGTCCCGGCGCGGATGAGCCGCGACGAGCTGGGCGACCTGTTCGGCATCGACGTGGAGGACGAGGACGTGGACACCGCCGCCGGCCTGCTGGCCAAGGCCCTCGGCAAGGTCCCCCTGCCGGGCTCCGTGGGGGAGATCCACGGGCTGCGCCTGGAGGCGGAGCGCGTCGAGGGCCGGCGCAAGCGGCTCGCGACGGTGCTCGTGCACCGAGCGGTCGAGCCCGAGGACGCCGCCGCCCCGGCGACGCCCGCCCGCGGCACGTCGGCCGCGGGCACACCGGCGCGCGGCACCCCCGCCGCGCGCGACCACGGCTCGGAGGCCACCCGATGACCCACCGTTCCGGCTTCGCGTGCTTCGTCGGGCGGCCCAACACCGGCAAGTCGACCCTGACCAACGCGCTCGTCGGGCAGAAGGTCGCGATCACGTCCGGTCGGCCGCAGACGACGCGCCACGTCGTGCGCGGCATCGTGCACCGCGACGACGCGCAGCTCGTGCTCGTCGACACCCCCGGCCTGCACCGGCCCCGCACTCTCCTGGGCGAGCGGCTGAACGACCTCGTGCGCGACACGCTCACCGAGGTGGACGTCGTCGGGTTCTGCCTGCCGGCCGACGAGAAGATCGGGCCCGGCGACCGGTTCATCGCCGAGCAGCTCGCCCGTCTCACGTCGCCGGGCCGTGCCGGCGCGCCCGTGGTGGCGGTGGTCACCAAGACCGACACCGTGCCCCGGGCACGCCTGGCCGAGCAGCTCCTGGCGGTCGACCAGCTGGGGGAGTGGGCGGACATCGTGCCGGTGTCCTCGCGCGACGGCTACCAGGTCGACGTGCTGGCCGACGTGCTCGTCGGGCACCTCCCGGAGGGCCCGGCGCTGTACCCCGAGGGTGAGCTGACCGACGAGCCCGAGGCCGTGATGGTCGCCGAGCTCGTCCGTGAGGCCGCGCTCGAGGGCGTGCGCGACGAGCTGCCGCACTCGCTCGCGGTCGTCGTCGACGAGATCGTGCCCCGCGACCAGCCCCCGGGTGCCGACGGGCGCCCCCTGCTGGACGTCCGCGTCCACCTGTTCGTCGAGCGGGACAGCCAGAAGGCCATCGTCATCGGTCGCGCCGGCGCTCGTCTGCGTGACGTCGGGACGCGCGCCCGCACGCAGATCGAGGCCCTGCTGGGCGCCCGCGTGTTCCTCGACCTGCACGTCAAGGTGGCCAAGGACTGGCAGCGTGACCCCAAGCAGCTCGGACGGCTGGGATTCTGACGTGGCGGTGACCTCCTCCGGGGCGCGGGCCGCGCGGCCGGACGGCGGTCGGCCGCGCGCGGGACGCCTCTCCTCGGTCTACGGGCTCGTCGCGAGCGTCGCGCTCGGCTCCCTGCTGCTCGCGGTCGTCGGGGCCGTCACCGGGCCCCACTGGGACCCGGGGCCCCTCGAGGACGGCATCGAGGTGGCGACGACGGACACCGCGATCGGCGGCGCGCCCGAGCCCGGGACGTACGAGGTGCGCACCGTCGACGTCTCCGTGCGCCTCGACGGCACGAGCGTCGGCGCCCGGCTGTCCCTGCCCGTCGGGCTGGCCGAGGCCGGTCCCGCGGTCCTGTTCGTCCACGGCGCCGGGACCGGTCGGTCCACCCAGGCGTTCCGGCGCCAGGCGCAGGCGCTCGCCGAGGCGGGCGTCGTGGCGATGGTCCCGGACAAGCGCCTGGACACGTACTCGACGCGGCACCGCGACTACGTCGCGATGGCCGCCGACTACCACCGCTCGCTCGACGTGCTGCGGGACCGGCCCGAGGTCGACCCCGCCCGCGTCGTCGTCTACGCCGAGAGCGAGGGCGGCTGGATCGCCCCGGTGATGGCGGCCGACGACCCGGGGATAGCGGGCCTCGTGCTCGTGTCCTCCCCGGTGGTGCCGCCCCGCCAGCAGGCGGCGTTCGCGGTCGACGCCTACCTGCGCAACACCGGGGTGCCGCACGCGGTGTTCCGGGCGATCCCGCGGGCCGTCGGCATGTCGATGCCCGGGGGCGGGTTCGAGTACGCGGACTTCGACGTCCGGCCGTGGCAGCAGCGGCTCACGCAGCCGGTGCTGGTCGTCTACGGCACGGCGGACGCGTCGATGCCGATCGTGCAGGGCGCGCTGCAGGTCCGCGCCGACGCGGCGCAGGCCGGCAACCGGGACGTCACCGTCCGCTACTACGCGGACGCCGACCACGGCATCCGCGTGGGCGGCTCCCCGACGCCGGAGTTCCTGCGCGACCTGTCGGGCTGGGTGCTGGGTCTGCCCGCGACCGGGGACGGCGCCCCGCGCGTGGCGGGGGCGGAGCCCTCGCAGGCCTACGTCGCCGGTCCGGTGCCGCAGCCCCGGTGGCTGCGGGACGGGACCGCGCTCCTCGTGCTCGTGATCGGCGCGCCGGCGCTCATGGTGCTGTGCGCGCTCGCGGTCGCGGCGACACGCGTCGTGCAGCGCACGACCTCGGCACGGGCGGGCGGCGGCGCCGTGCGGACGCCCCGTCGGTTCGCGCCGGGCGTGGCGGTGCGGCTCGCGGCACTCGGCGGGGTGACGGTGGCGACCGTCGGCGCGCTGGTCTGGTACCTCCTGTCGGTCGCGCGGCTCGCGCTGGACTACCAGCGTGACGCCTGGGTCGTCCAGGGTGGGTGGCTCGGCGTCCGGGTGCTGGGTGTCGGGGCGGTGCTCGTCGCGGTGCTGCTGGCGCGTCGCGTGCACGACGCGCGGCAGGAGGGGGTGCCGGTGGCACCCGGGGTCGTCCGGCGGGTCGCGGCGGCCGGTGTGCTGGGCGGATCGGCCGTGCTGCTGGTCGTCCTGGCCTACTGGGGTGTCTACCAGCTGAACATCTGAGGGTGAACTGGACGGATGCACGTGAAGCGCACGCCTCGGGTGAGGCACCATGTGCGCCGGTGGCTTCTGAGGTTGGGACGGTGGTGGAGTGCGCACGTCGTGGGGTTCGGCGACGGACCGGGGACGCGTCCGTGAGGTGAACGAGGACGCGCTCCTCGCGTACCCCCCGGTCTTCCTCGTCGCCGACGGCATGGGCGGGCACGACGCGGGTGACCTCGCGAGCCGCATCGCCGTCGAGGAGTTCGCGCAGCTGGCCGGTCAGTCGTCCGCGACGTCGGACGACGTGCACGCGTGCTTCGCCCGGACGTCGATGCGCATCCGCACCGAGTTCACGCGCGGACGCCAGGGCGGCACGACGGTGGCCGGGGTCGCCGTCACCGAGCACGACGGCGGCTGGTACTGGCTGGTCTTCAACGTGGGCGACTCACGCGTCTACCGCTGGTCGGAGGGCGCACTGTCCCAGGTGAGCGTCGACCACTCGGTGGTGCAGGAGCTCATCGAGGCGGGCGAGCTGACGCCCGTGACCGCGCGCAGCCACCCGGAGCGCCACGTCCTGACGCGCGCACTCGGCACCGGTGAGCCCCCCGAGCCCGACTACTGGCTGATCCCCGCCGGCGTCGACGACCGGCTCCTGATCTGCACGGACGGCCTGACGCGCGAGCTCGCCGACGCCGAGATCGCGGACGTCCTGGCGGCGCTCGACGACCCGCAGGAGGCCTCGGCCCGGCTGGTGCAGGACGCGCTGGAGCGCGGGGGGCGTGACAACGTCAGCGCGGTCGTGGTCGACGTCGCGACGAGCACCGCTCCCGAGCAGACCCACACCACCCTGCCGCGCTCGGCACCCGACCTCGGCCCGCACCTGTGGGACGAGATGCTCAACGGCGCGACCGTGCCTCGGTCCGCTGCGCCGGACCACCCGCCCACGCCCGTCCCACCGGCGCCGTCGCCGGCCGACGCCCAGGAGGACCCCGCATGACCGAGCGCGCCCACCACGAGTACCAGGACGGGTCGTGGACGGCCGTCGCCGGCGACGGGTTCCTCGCGCTGGTCGAGCCCGACGCGCCGTGGCGTCTCGTCGACGGGTTGTGGCAGGTCGCGCTCGGCGGCGGTGACGTGCTGGGGGCGCTCGGCGTCGTCGCGGCCGACGGGTTCGCGGCACTGCCGCAGTTCGCGCTCGTGCGGACGGACGCCGACGGCTCCGTGCACGCCGTGCTGCGCGGACCGGTGCGGCTGCGGCTGCACGGCGCCGACGGTGCGCAGGAGGTCGACGCGCGCGACGGCGCGGTGTGGACCGAGCACCGTGCGCTGGGCGTGCAGGGGATCGAGGTCGTCGTCGAGGACGCGCCCGCCGCCACCTGGTGGCCCCTGGTCGGAGGCGTCGTGCGGGCCGGTGGTCTGCGCACCGGCGCGACCGCGCAGTCCGCCGTGCTGCCCGACACCGCCACGCACGAGCAGCCGGTGGTCGCCGAGCCGGTCCACGACGCACGGGAGGTCGGGGACGAGCCGGCGTCGGGCGCGGAGGCGGGGGCGGTCGTCGCGTCCGAGCCGGTCGAGCCCGTCGCCGCGGGCGAGCCCGAGCTCGTGGTCGCGCCGGAGCCGGTCGTCGAACCCGAGCCGCAGCCCGTCGTCGAGGCGGCGCCGGAGACCGTCGTCGAGCCGGAGCCGGAGCCCGTCGTCGATGCGGAGCCCGAGCCCGTCGTCGCGCCGGAGCCCGAGCCCGTCGTCGCGCCGGAGCCCGAGCTGTGGCCCGCCGCCGAGCTGTCGACCGCAGCCGTCGCCCCGCCCACGGACGCCCCGCCCACGGACGCCCCGGAGCTCACGGTCGACGCGTGGTCGTTCGCGCCCGAGCCGGCGCCCCAGCCGGCCGCGCCCGAGCCGGCCCCCGCCCAGCACACGGCACCCGAGCCCGAGGCCGTCCCCGACATCCCCTGGTGGCCGCTCGCGTCGCCGGGCGGTCCGGCAGCAGCGGCACCTGCACCGGCGCCTGCCGAGCCCGAGGCGACCGAGCCCGAGGGCGCCGACGACCACGACGGCATGACGATCCTGTCGAGCGACCTCGCGCGGCTGCGCGACCGCCTGCCCGCGTGGTCCCAGGACGCCGTCCCCGGACCGTTCGCCACGCCCGAGGCGACGCCGCTGCCGGCACGGCTCGTGCTGTCCACGGGACTGGTCGTCGCGCTGGACCGGGCGGTGCTGCTCGGCCGTGCGCCCCAGGTCGCGCGGGTCACCAACCGGGAGCTGCCGCGGCTCGTCACGGTGCCCAGCCCCAACCAGGACATCTCCCGCACGCACGCCGAGGTCCGCGTCGAGGGTGAGCACGTCGTGGTGACGGACCTCGACTCCACCAACGGGGTGCACGTCTCGCGGTCGGGCGAGGGCGTGCGACGCCTGCACCCGGGGGAGCCGAGCGTCGTGGGGACCGACGAGGTCGTCGACCTGGGCGACGGAGTGACGTTCACCGTGGAGCGCAGCGCGTCGTGACCGCACGTCGAGAGGCGTCCGCGCCACCGGACCTGCCCGGGTACGAGTACGTGCGCGTGCTCGGCCTGGGCGGTTTCGCGGACGTCTTCCTGTACCGCCAGCACCTGCCGCGCCGCGACGTCGCGGTCAAGGTGCTCCTGGCGGGCAGCCTCGACGACGACGTGCGCGAGAGGTTCCAGACCGAGGCCAACCTCATGGCCCAGCTGTCCCACCACCCGTCGATCGTCACGATCCACCACGCCGCCATCGCGGCCGACGGGCGACCGTTCCTCGTCATGGAGTACTGCTCGCGGGCGGGACTGGCCGAGCGCTACCGCGCCGAGCGGATCCCCGTGCCCGAGGTGCTGCGGATCGGCGTGCGGCTGGCGTCGGCGGTCGAGACGGCCCACCGTGCGGGCATCCTGCACCGCGACATCAAGCCGGCGAACGTCCTGACCACCGACTTCGGCTGGCCGGCGCTCACGGACTTCGGCATCGCGGCGACCACCGGCCCGGCCGTGCAGACCATGGGGATGTCGATCCCGTGGTCCCCCCCGGAGCTGCTGGCCGAGCACCCCACGGGGGACGAGCGGTCCGACGTGTACGCGCTCGCGGCGACCGTCTACTCCCTGCTGGCCGGTCGCACGCCCTTCGAGCTCCCCGGCGGCAACAACAGCGCGCAGCAGCTCGTGGCCCGTATCGAGCGCTCGCCGCTGCCGCCGGTCGGGCGCGAGGACGTGCCGCCGCAGCTGCAGGCGGTGCTCGACCGCGCGATGGCCAAGCACCCGTCGCGGCGCTACGCGTCGGCCATGGCGGTCGCGCGGGCGCTGCAGGAGGTGGAGGCGGCGCTGCGGCTGCCGGTGACACCGCTCGACCTGCCCGACGAGCCGCCGACGCCGCCGGGCGACGCCCGGCCCGACGACGACCCGACACGACTGCGTGGCATCGCCCTGCCGGCCCCGGGCCGTGGAGGGGACGACGAGGACGCCACGCGGGCCCGGTCGGTCGTCGTGGGTCGCCCGACGCTCGTCCCGCCTGCGGCGCCCCCACCGGCGCCGGCGCCCGTCGGGGTGCCCGACGGTCCGGGGACGCGGCGTGGTGCCCGCATCGCGGCGGGCGTCGCGGGTGCCGTCGTGGTCGCGGCCGTCGTCGGCGTCGTCGCCGCGTCGCTGGGCGGCACCGACCCGGGACCGACGCCGGCACCCACGGACACCTTCGCGCCCGCGCAGACCGGCCCGGCGGCCGCGCCCGTGCCCGCGCCGCACTCGCTGGTGGGCACGCGCGCTCCCGACGGTTCTGTCACGTTCACGTGGCAGAATCCCGATCCGCAGGACGGGGACCGGTACCTCTGGGGTGTGCTCGCCGTGACCGGTGAGCCGACGCTCGCGCTCGTCGACGAGGAGCGCGTGACGGTCCCCGCCGACCAGGCGACCGGTGAGGTGTGCGTCCAGGTGTCCATCGTGCGGGCGGACCGCAGCAGCTCGACGCGTCCTGCGCAGGGGTGCGCGTCGTGAGCTGGTGGGACCCCCGGACGTGGCGCCGGCGGCCGATGACCACGGCTGCGGCCATCGTCACGGTCCCCGCGATCGTCCTGTCGCTCGCACTGGTGGACCGCGGCTTCCCGCTCGCGCGGGTGGACCTCAACGACGGCGGCGTGTGGCTGACCGCGACGGGCCAGCTCAGCCTCGGGCGCTACAACGTGCCGGTCGAGGAGCTCGACGGCGGGATCGTCACGACGAGCAGCACGTTCGACGTGCAGCAGGACGCGGGCTGGGTCCTGCTCGTCGAGCCGAACGCGGTCGCCGTGGTGGACCCGGCGACGGTCGCCACGACCACCCAGCTCGCGACGCCGGACACGGACGTGTCGATGGCCGCCGGCCGGGTGGTCCTCGTCGACGGTGCCGGCGACGCGTGGGTGCGCCAGGTCGCCGAGCTCGACGCGCTCGACCTCACCGACGGGGCGCCCGACCTGCAGCTCGGCGAGGGCGGTGCCGCGGTCGTGGCGCGCAGCGGGGCCGTGCTCGCGGTCGCCCCCGAGGACGGTGCGGTCACGCTCGTCCCCGCGACGCAGCCCGTGGCCCCGCAGGAGATCGGCACGCTCGGGGCCGTCGACGTCGACGCGGTGACCACCGTCGGCGACGAGATCGTCGTGCAGTCCGGCAGCACGGTCCGCACGCTGTCCGGCACCGTGACGATCGACGACACGGACCTGGTGCTGCAGCAGCCGGGCCCGCCGGCCGCCAGCGTCCTGCTCGCCGGCCGCGCGGCGCTGTGGGAGGTCCCGCTCGACGGCGGGACGCCCCGGCGCCACGACACCACCGGGTCGGGGACACCCGCGGAGCCGGTGCGCGTGGGCGAGTGCGCCTACGCCGCGTGGGCCTCGACGCTGGGCGCGTCGCTGCGCCTGTGCGACGGGCAGGACGCGCAGGTCGACGACCTCGAGGGCATGCGGGCGGGGGACCGACTGAAGTTCCGCGTCAACCGCGGGTTCGTGGTCCTCAACGAGACGGTCGGCGGGCGGGTGTGGCTCCCGCAGGAGGACACCGCCGTGCGGGTCCCCAACTGGGAGGACATCGTCCCGGAGGAGGACCCCGAGGACTCCGAGGAGGACTCCGAGAGCGGCGAGGTCACGCAGGAGCCGGTGACCGAGTGCAGCGACCAGAGCGCCCCGCCGGTCGCGGTCGACGACGACTTCGGTGTGCGGGCCGGGCGGACCCGCGTCCTGCCCGTCATCGACAACGACTCGTCCGCGGACTGCGGGATCCTCGTGATCTCCCAGGTCGACCCGCTCCCTGCCGACTTCGGCACCGTCGAGCCGGTCCGTGGTGGTCGGGCGCTGCAGGTCCAGGTCCTCGAGGGCGCCACCGGCACGGCCGAGATGACGTACACGGTGACGGACGGCCGCGGTCAGAACGCGCCGTCGACGGCGACGGTGCGGCTCACGGTGAGCGACGGCGACACCCCCCCCACGCAGGTGCGCACGTCGGCGCTGACGGTCGAGACCGGCGGGCAGCTCGTGCACGGCGTGCTCGCCGACTTCCAGGACCCCGACGGCGACGACCTGCTCCTGGTCGGGGCGAGCGCGGACCCCACGGCCGGCACCGCGCGGTTCCGGCAGGACGGCGTGCTGACCTTCACCGCGGACGGCGGCGGGCTGGGACGCACGACCGTGCAGGTGCAGGTCTCGGACGGCACGAACGTGGTCGACGGCGAGGTGGTCGTCGACGTGCGGGCGGCCGGGTCCGTCCCACCGCAGATCGACCCCGTGCACGCCGTCACCTACGTCGGGCAGGAGGTCGTGGTCCGGCCGCTCGCCGCGGTGCGCTCGGCGTCCACCGAGCCGCCGCGACTCGCGGCCGTGTCCGACGTGGTCGGCGGGACGGTCGTGCCGGACCTGCGCGCGGGCACGTTCGCCTTCAAGGCGGCGCGTGCCGGCAGCTACTACGTGAACTTCGTCGTCACGGCGGCGCCGCAGCAGGCGACGGGGGTCGCACGGATCGACGTGCGCGAGTGGCCCGAGCAGGCCCAGCCGCCGGTCGCCGTGCGCGACCTCGCGCTGCTCCCGGCCGGTGGCGTCGTGACGATCGACCCGCTGGCCAACGACGAGGACCCCGCCAACAACGTCCTGGTCCTGCAGGGGGTGACTACGCCGGAGGGCTCGGGCCTGCAGGTGGCGGTCATCGAGCACCGCTACGTGCAGATCCGCGCCGAGCGCACCCCGGACGGGCCCGTCGTGCTCACGTACGAGGTGTCCAACGGGTCGGCCTCCGCGCGCGGCGAGATCGTCGTGCAGCCCGTGCCCCCGGCCGCGTCGTCGCAGCCGCCCGTGGTGCCCAACGTCGAGGCGAGCGTGCGGGCCGGCGGCGTCGTGACGATCCCGGTGCTCGAGGGCGCGTCGGACCCCGACGGCGACCGGCTCACCGTGCTGCGGGACCTGCCCGAGCCGCTCGCGGAGGGCGACGGCCTGCTGTTCGTGTCGGGCGACGTGCTGCGGTACCAGGCGCCCGACCGCGCGCTGACGGCGCGTGCCACGTTCGCCGTGCAGGACACCGCGGGCAACGTCACGGCCGCGACGGTCACCGTGCGCGTCCACGAGTCCGACCCGGCGACCAAGTCGCCGCCGCGCCCGCGGGACGTCGATGCGCGGGTGTTCGCCGGTGACACCGTGCGCATCCCCGTGCCGCTCGTGGGCATCGACGACGACGGCGACGGCGTGACGCTGCTCGGGCAGGCGTCCGCGGCCGGGCTCGGCCGTGTCGTCGAGGTCGGTCCGGACTGGCTCGAGTACGAGGCCTTCGCGGACGCGCGCGGCACCGACACGTTCACGTACGCGGTGGAGGACTGGGTCGGCCAGCGTGCCGTGGGGACGGTGCGGGTCGGCATCGCCCCGCGGCCCTCGGGGGCCTCGGGGGTCGTCGCGATCGACGACGCGGTGACGCTGCGGCCGGGGCAGCGCGTCGAGGTGCGCGTGCTGGCCAACGACATCGACTCCACGGGACGCGCGCTGTCGCTCGAGTCCATCGAGGTGCCGCCGGGGATCGAGGCGCAGATCCAGGGGCGTCGCATCGCCCTGACGGCGCCGTCGTCGCCGACGGTGGTGCAGATCCAGTACCTGGTGACCAACGACGGCGGCGGACGCGACTACGGGGTCCTCACCGTGACGGTCACCGACGACGCCCCCGTGCTCCCGCCGGTGGCACGCGACGTGCGCGTGCCGGCGATCGACACGCTCGGCAAGACCGAGGTCGCGGTCGACGTGCTGGCCGTCGCGCAGAACCCGTCCGGTCCGCTGTCCGACCTCGAGGTGTCGGTGCCGGCGTCGCACGCGTCCGTCGCCCGCGTCACGCCCGCGGGCGACGTCGTCGTCACGCTCGTCGACCACGCCCAGACCGTGCCGTACCGGCTGGTCAACCGGACGGCCGTCGAGGCCGACGCGTACGCGTTCATCACCGTGCCGGCGCTGGGGTTCTTCCCGCCGCAGCTGCGCCCCCGTGCACCCGAGCTGCGGGTCGCCAGCGGTGAGCAGCTGGTGATCCCGCTCGCCGAGCACGTCCAGGTCGCGCCCGGGCGCGTGCCGACCATCGCCGACCCGACCCAGGTGACCGCGACCCGGTCCGACGGTGCTGAGCTCGTGCAGGACCTCGGCACCCTCGTGTTCACGTCGGCGCCCGGGTACGCGGGACCGGCGTCGATCACGGTGCCCGTCACGGACGCCACCGGTCAGACGGACGCCACGGCACGCACGAGCGTGCTGACGCTGCAGGTCACCGTGTACGCGGTGGACGACTACCCGCCGACGTTCGAGGCGACGCCCGTCGAGGTCTACCCCGGCGAGGCGCCCACGCGCGTGGACCTGCTCGCGCTGACGCGTGGCCCGGAGCAGGCCGACAGGACGGCGACCCCTGCGGACCGCTACGGCTTCCGGATCGTGTCCGCGGTGCCCGCCGGGTTCGCGGTGACCCTCGACGGCTCCCAGCTGCGCGTCGCCGCGGAGGCCACGACGCCCAAGGGGACGACCGGTCGGCTCGAGATGCAGGTGACGTACGGCCGCAGCGGGGTCCTGGACGTGGCTGTGGACCTGCGCGTCGTCGCCAGCAACCGCCGCACGGCGACCGTCCAGAACTTCGTCGTCGACGACGGCGAGCAGGGCAGGGAGCGGACCGTCGACGTCCTCGCGGGGTCGGTCAACCCCTTCCCGGACCAGGGGCCGTTGACCGTCGTCGGCGCCGTCGTGGAGACGGCGGGTGCGGGCACCGCCGGCGCGACCTCCAGCAGCGTGTCGGTGCGCCCGGGCAACGACTTCATCGGCCTCATGGTGGTGCGGTACCGGGTCCGTGACGTGACGGGCGACCCCGGGCGCGAGGTCGAGGGCCGCATCACGGTGCGGGTCAGCGGCGTCCCGCTCGCCCCCGCGCCCCCACGGGTCGGTGAGGTGCGGGACCGCACCGTGGTGCTGTCGTGGACCGCTCCGGACAACCGCGGCGAGCCGATCCTCGACTACCGGGTCACCGCGCCGCAGGGCGGGGGCGTGTCGCGCACGTGCGTCAGCACGACGTGCACGATCGACGGCCTGACCAACGACGTCGAGTACACGTTCACGGTCGCTGCCCGCAACCGCGTGGGGCTCTCCGCGGAGTCGCCGGCGTCGGCACCCGCACGCCCCGACGCCGTCCCGGACGCACCCGGCCCGCCGCGACTCGTACCGGGCAACCGGTCGGTCACCGTCACCTGGTCGGCGCCGACGTCCAGCGGGTCGCCCGTGACGAGCTACGAGGTGTGGATCTCGCCGGCGCCCGAGTCGGGCTCCGCGACGAGGACGACCTCGTCGACGTCGTACACCTTCGACAACCTGCGCAACGGCGTCGCCTACACGGTGCAGGTCCGCGCCTACAACCGTGCGCCCGCGCCGAGCCCGTGGAGCGTGTCGTCGGCACCGGAGGTCCCCGCCGCACCGCCGTCGGCGCCCCCGGGGCTGAGCGCGACGCGCGTGGACACCCCCGTCGGTGGGCAGATCAACGTGACCTGGGGGGACCCGGCACCGAACGGGGACCCGGTCAAGGGCTTCGAGCTCGTCGTCCGCGGGTCCGGCGGCGGGACCTTCGGCCTCAACGCCGACGCCCGGGGCTACGCCTTCACGCAGGCCAGGAACGGCGAGAGCTACACGTTCGAGGTCCGTGCCTTCAACAAGGCGGGACCGGGCGAGACCGCCTCGGCCACCGCCGCCACGTACGGGCTGCCGGGGGCCCCGGGGCGGCCGACGGCCGAGACCGTGGTGGGCGCCGGGGCCGTCCGGCTGACCTGGGCACCCGCCGACGGCAACGGCGCCCCGGTGCAGCGGTACGTCGTCCAGGTCTCCGACGGCCGTCGCGTCGACGCAGGGGGGACCTCGACCACGGTGCCCGACCTCGTGGGGGGGCAGGCCTACTCGTTCACCGTCACGGCGGTCAACGCCCAGGGTGAGGGCCCGGCCTCGGAGCAGGCGTCCGCCGACGCCTCGACGCCGCCGGGCACCCCAGTCGTGGACGCCCCGGTGGTGTCCGGCACGACCGACTTCGGGCGCGCGACCCAGCTGCGGATCTCGTGGGGTGCGGTGCCGGCCAACGCGCGGGGGGCCACGGTCACGTACGACTACGAGGTGACGAGCCGGGCGGGGTCGGCGAGCGGGACCACGACGGGCACGTCCGAACCGGTCGACGTCAGCGGCTGGCGCTTCCCCGTCACCGGGACCGACGTGACCGTGACGGTGCGTGCGCGCACCACGGTGTCCGGCCAGACGCTGCAGGGCGTGGCCGGGTCGCGGACCGCACCCGTGGGGCGCTGGGGCTCACCCCCCTCGGCCCCGGGAGCACCGAGCTTCGTCGTGGACGGCGACGTCCTCACGGCGACGTGGTCCGCCCCCGGCGTCACCGGCGGCAGCGACGTCGAGCGGTACCTGCTCACCTGGTCCGTCGCCGGTCGCCCCGACGTCACGCGTGAGACCGACGCGGCGACCCTGCGCGACTCCTTCGACCTCCGGGACGTGGCGCCGGGCAGCGATGTCACGCTCACCGTGCGGGCGCGCAACGCCAGCGGCACCGGAGACCCCGCCACCGGCGTGCACCGCGTCCCCGCGTCGCCCGGCGGCGGCGGCGGATGACGCCGCGCCCCTCACCCACGTCCACCCCCACCGACTGGAGCCCTCGCACATGACCCCGGAGCAGACCACCTGGTTCGCCGAGACCTTCGACGCCCTCGTGGCCAACGTCGGGCAGGCGCTCCTCGGCAAGGAGGAGACCGTCCGCCTGGTGCTCATCGCGATGCTCGCGGACGGGCACGTGCTGCTCGAGGACGCGCCCGGCACGGGCAAGACGTCGCTCGCCAAGGCGATCTCGGCGACCGTGCAGGGCTCGCACCACCGCATCCAGTTCACGCCCGACCTGCTGCCGTCGGACGTGACGGGCGTGACGATCTACGACCAGTCCTCGCAGCGGTTCGAGTTCCACCCCGGGCCGATCTTCGCGTCCGTCGTCCTGGCGGACGAGATCAACCGCGCGTCGCCCAAGACGCAGGCGGCGCTGCTCGAGGTCATGGAGGAGGCGAACGTCACGGTCGACGGTGTCACGCACCCCGTCGGACGGCCGTTCATGGTGATCGCGACGCAGAACCCCATCGAGCAGGCGGGCACCTACCGCCTGCCGGAGGCGCAGCTCGACCGGTTCCTGCTCAAGACGTCGCTGGGCTACCCGGACCGCGCCTCGTCGGTCGAGATCCTCGCGGGGCTCAAGGACCGCACGGCCGCGCTGCGCCCGCGGATCACGACCCAGGCCGTGGGGACCATGGCCGACCTGGCGCTCACGGTGCACGTCGACGACGCGGTCCTCGACTACGTCGCGCGTCTGCTGGAGGCCACCCGCGACGACCCGCAGACGTCGCTCGGCGCGAGCATCCGCGGGGGTCTGGCGCTGGTGCGCTGCGCCAAGGTCGCGGCGGCTGCCGACGGACGGGACTACGTGCTGCCGGACGACATCAAGGTGCTCGGCCAGGCCGTGCTCGCGCACCGGCTCGTGCTGGACTCGGAGGCCGAGTTCGCGGGCGTCACCGCGACGGAGGTCGTCGCTCGCGTGCTCGGCCAGGTCGCGCCCCCGGCCCTGCGGCAGGGCTGAGGCATGGGTCTGCGCGTCGCGCCCCTCGGGTGGGGGGTGGCCGTCGTGGCGCTCCTCGCCGTGGGTGCGGGGCGCCTGCTCGGCTGGGGCGAGCTCGCCGCGCTCGGCATCGCGCTGCTCGGCGTCCTCGTCGCCTCGCTGCTCATGACGGCGGGGCGCACCCGGTACCGCGTCGTCCTCGACCTGGCGGACCACCGTGTGCGCATCGGGCAGCGCGCCGTGGGGCGCGTCGACGTGCACAACGCGGCCAAGCGCCGCTCGTTGCCGTCGCAGGTCGACCTGCCGGTGGGGGACCGGGTCGTCGAGCTGTCCGTGCCCAGCCTGCCGGCGGGCGCCGCGCACGACGACCTCTTCGCCGTCCCGACGGAGCGGCGCGCCGTGATCGTCGTCGGGCCCGTCGTCTCGCGTCGTGGCGACCCGCTGGGGCTGCTGCAGCGCCGGCTGCGGTGGACCGAGCCCGCCGAGCTCTTCGTCCACCCCGAGGTCGTCGCCCTCGGTGGCGCCAACGCCGGGCTGCTGCGCGACCTCGAGGGCCAGGCGACACGCGACCTGTCGGACTCGGACCTCAACTTCCACGCGCTGCGCGACTACGTCGCCGGCGACGACCGCCGCTACATCCACTGGCGCACCACCGCACGCCGCGGCAAGCTCATGGTCAAGCAGTTCGAGGACACGCGGCGCACGCTCACGTCGATCGCGCTCGCGACGGCCGTCGCCGACTACGCGCACCCCGACGAGCTCGAGCTCGCGGTCTCCGTCGCCGCGTCGATCGCCGTGCAGGCCATCCGCGACGAGCGGGACGTCGAGGTCCTCGCCGGCGTCGGCCGGCTGCGCACCGCCACGCCGCCGCTGCTGCTCGACGACTGCTCGCGACTGTCCTGGTCGCCGGCGGGTGCCGGGGTGGTGCTGCTCGGCCGGCGCGTCGTCCGCGAGACGCCCGACGCCTCCGTCGCCTTCCTCGTCACGGGGGGCGCGCCGTCGGACACCGACCTGCGCCTGGGTGCGCGTGCTCTGCCCGCCGGCACCCGCGCGGTCGTGCTGCGCTGCGCCCTGGGGCAGGACGTCGCGGTGCGGACCCAGGGGGCGCTGACGCTGGGGACCGTCGGGCGGCTCGAGGACCTGCCGCGCGCGCTGCGCCGGGTGGTCGGATGAGCGCGCCGGGGGTGCCCTCGTGAGGCCGGGGCAGCGGATCGGGGTGCGGGAGCCCGCGGACGCCATGCGGGACGTCCTCGTCCTCGTCGTCGCCGTGGGTCTGGCCCTGACGCCGCTGCTGCCCGTCTACGGGACGGCGGCGGTCCTGCCCGCCGTCGTGGGCGGCGTCGTGCTCGCGACGGCCGTCACGGTCGTCGGTGCCCTGCGGCGGTGGTCGGCCCTCGTCGTGGTCGCGTTGCTCGTCGCGGCGTACGCCCTGGCCGGGGGCGCGCTCGCCGCGCCGACGACGACGGTCGCGGGTGTGGTGCCCACGCCCGCGACGCTCGCGGCCCTGGCCCGTGGTGCCGCGTCCACGTGGAAGCAGGTGCTCACGCTGCAGCCGCCCGTCGGATCGGGCGGGACGCTCCTCGTCGCGGCGTTCCTGCTCGCTCTCGTCGGCACCGCCGCGGCCCTCGGTCTGACCCTGCGGGTGCGTCGGCCCGCGGTCGCGGCGCTGGCGGCCGTCGTCCCTGTCCTGGTGCTCGTGGGCGCGGTCGTGCTGGGGACGCGCCAGCCGCCCGTGCCCCCGGTGGTCGCGGGCACCGTGCTGGCCGTCGTGGGCCTGACCTGGGCCGCGTGGCGCACCGGCGCGTGGCGGCCCCGGCGCGTCGTCGCGACGGGTGTCCTCGCCGCCGTCGCGGTGGCCGGCGGTCTCCTCGGGGGCCCGGCGGTCACGGCCGAGCAGCCCCGGGTCGTCGTCCGCGACGAGATCGTCCCGCCCTTCGACCCCCGTGACTACCCGAGCCCGCTCGCGTCGTTCCGGCGCCTGGTGAAGCTCGACGACACGGTCCTGCTGACGGTCGACGGCCTGCCGCCGGGCGCACGCGTCCGCCTGGCGACCTTCGACCGGTACGACGGCGTCGTGTTCAACGTGGCCGGCGACGGGTCCGCCCAGGCGTCGGGGGAGTTCCGGCGCGTCGGCGAGAGCATCGACGTCGCGGTCCGCGGGGAGCGGGCGCGCGTCGAGGTCACCGTCGGGGCGCTGCAGGGCGTGTGGCTGCCCACCGTGGGCCACGCCCGCTCGGTCGACCTGGGACGCGCCTCGGGGGACCTGCGGTTCAACGACGCGACGGGTGCCGCGGTCGTCACCTCGGGCGTCCGCGAGGGGATGACGTACACGCTCGACGTGGTCGTGCCGGCGCAGCCCGACGACGAGGAGATCGGCGGTGCGGCGGCCGGCTCGGTCGTGCTGCCGCCGCGGGTGGGCGTCCCGCAGTCCGTGGTCGTCGCGGCCACCGACGTGGCGCGCGACGCCGGCACACCTGTCCAGGTCGCGCGCGCCCTCACCACGTACCTCAGCGAGCAGGGGTACTTCAGCCACGGCCTGACCGACGCCGGGGACTACCCGTCGCTGTCGGGCCACGGTGCCGCGCGGCTCGCCGACCTGGTCGGCGGCGGCGTGATGGTCGGTGACGGCGAGCAGTACGCGTCGGCGGCCGCGCTGATGATCCGCGAGATGGGCCTGCCGGCGAGGGTCGTGCTCGGCTTCGTCCCCGGGTCGGGGGACGACGAGGGCGAGGGTGCCACGGTGCCCACGACGCAGGACGGCGCCGTCGAGATCCGTGGGCGCGACGTCCAGGCGTGGGTCGAGGTCGCGTTCGCGGGCCACGGCTGGGTGACGTTCGACGTGACCCCGCCGCGCTCGCGCACGCCCGAGCAGGAGCAGGAGGAGACGGACACCGACCCGCAGCCGCAGGTCGTCCAACCGCCCGCCCTGCCGCCCGACCGGGTGACGCCCCCGGACGACGACACCGAGCAGCCGCAGACCGAGGACCCGCCCGCCGACGACTCGGGCCTGGCGCTGTGGCTGCGGATCGCCGGCTGGGTGGGGATCGGTCTCGGCGGCGTCCTGGTGCTCCTGTCACCCCTCCTGGTGGTCGTCGCCCTCAAGGCACGCCGACGCCGCCGGCGGCGTCGCGCCACCGATCCGGTGCGGCGCGTCGCGGGTGGCTGGGACGAGGTCGTCGACACCGCGCTGGACATGGGCGGCGCCCCGCCGCCGGCGGCGACGCGGCGGGAGACCGCCCGGCTCTGGACGACGACGATCGCGGGCGACCACCCGGCGGTCGCGGCCCGCGTCGAGGCGCTCGCCCGCCGCGCGGACCGTGCCGTCTTCGCGTCCGGCGTCCCGGACCGGACCGAGGTGGAGTCGTACTGGGCGGACGTCGACGCGACGGTGGGCGCGCTGCGCCGGACGCTGCCGTGGCGTCGACGCATCCGGGCGCACGCGTCACCGGTGTCGCTGCGCCGCCGGTCCGCCGCGCGCCGCACGGCACCGGACCGGGCCGCCCCGCCGTCGACGGGGGCCGCGTCGACCCGTCGTGACCGACGTCCCCGCCGAACCCGTCGAGGTGAACCATGACCAGCCGACCCGTTCCCGCCCTCGACGACCGGCCCGCGGGCCTGGGCCGCCGGTTCCTGGCCGTCCTGGTCGACCAGGTGATCGTCCTGGCCCTCGGTGGTGGTGTCGTGCTCGTCGCCGCCCTGCAGGTCGCTACCGCGGTCCGGGACGGCGCGGTCGACGCGGCTGCGGCGGCGACGGTCCCGTCCCCGCTGCTCGCCGCCGCCACGGTGCTGGCCGTGCTCGTGACGGTGCTGCAGTGGCTCGCGCACGGACGCCTCGGGTGGACGCTCGGCCGACGCCTGCTCGGGGTCCGGACCGTCGACGCGCACAGCCGCCGGCCGGTCGGCGCGGGGCGGGTGCTCGTGCGCGGCCTGGTCGTCGCCGTGGGCGTGCTCGTGTGCGCCGTCGGGCAGTACCTCGTGCTGCTCTCCCCGCTGCTCGACCGGACGGGGCGGCGCCGCGGCTGGCACGACCGTGCCGTCGGCGCCGAGGTGCTGCGGGTGGTCCCCGGTGCACGCCCCGCGGCGTCGGCGGCGTCGCGACGGGCCGCGCAGGTCGCTGCCCGTGCGTCGGCACCGGCCGCGCCGACGTCCCCCGGCGAGGACGACAGCGCGTACCGTCCGCCGGCGGGCGACGCTGCCGCACCGGGGGCCGCAGGCGCGAGGTCTGTCCCGCCCGCTGCCGTGCCGCGGGAGGACCCGGGCGCCGGTGCGCAGCCCGCCGCTCCCGCGACTCCCGCAGGCGGTCTGGTGCTGGCCCCGCTGCACCCGCAGCGCTCGGCCCCCGACCTCGACACCCGTGCGATCCCCGTGGTGCGCGCCGCGCCCACGCTCGCGTTCGGTCTCGCGCCCGAGCTCGAGCTCACGCGCCCCGCCCCGCCGCGCGCGGACGTGGTGCCCGAGCCCCGGCCGGGGACGGGTGCAGCGCTGCGGGTGGCGCTCGACGACGGCCGCGTGCTGTCGGTGACCCGTCTGGCCCTGGTGGGCCGCAACCCGTCGCCGGGCCCGGACGTCCAGGTGCTGCGTGTCGTGGACCCGGCACGCTCGGTGTCCAAGACCCACCTCCAGCTCGCCGTGGACAGCAGCGGCGGCGCGTGGGTCGTCGACCGGGGGTCGACGAACGGCACCCTGGTCACGCTGCCCGACGGTGCGCAGGTCGTCTGCCCGGTGGACCACCCCGTGCGGCTGCGCGAGGGCGCCGTCGTCGCCTTCGGGGACCGCTCGCTGCGCGTCGTCGCGATGCCGGCCGCGACGGGCGGACGCGGCTCTACGGCGTAGGTGCGTCGGACGGGGTGTGCCCCGGGCCGACGTCCGCGCCGCGGACGAGCACGTCGAGCGCGTCGAGGACGCGGTCGAGCCCGAACCGCCACGCGTGCTCCGGGCTGGACGGCGCGTCCATGGCCGCGCCCGCGGCTGCCCCGACGCGTCGGGCCAGGGGGTAGCGGTCGCCGACGTACTCGCCGAGGCGTGCGTGCCACGCGGCCCACACGGCGGCGATCTGCGCGTTGCGGGGGTCGGGGAGGCGGGCACGCGCCGATGCCCGGGCCAGGTCGAGGACGAGCGTGAGCGCGGCGTCGCGGTCCACGTCGCCCAGGCCGGTGCCGTCCAGCGCGTGCAGCTGGTGGTCGTAGACCGCGATGGTCCCCGGGCCGAAGGCGGTCCGCTGGTCCGTGACGTCCAGCAGCCACGGGTGCGCGAGGAACAGCGCCAGCTCGTCGTCGGCGACCTGCCGGACGCGGTCCCGCCACGTGGCGCCGGTGTGGTGCGCGAGCGGCTGCCGGGCCCGCACCGCGTCCGTCATGAGGACGAGCAGGTCGTCACGGGAGCCGACGTGCGTGTAGACCGCGTTCGGCGCGATGCCGAGCGTCGCACCGAGGCGCCGCAGGGTCACGGCCCCGAGCCCGTCGACGTCGGCGATCCGCAGGGCGGCCTCGACGGCCTGCGACGTCGACACCTTCGACCGCGGGCCGCGGCCGCCGCCGGGCGGCGCGGCGGGGTGGTCACGCCAGAGCAGGTCGACGAGCTCGCGCACCACTGCTGCCACCCCTCCGACGTCGGGAACATCCGCCACCGAGATTACCTTGTACGGTGAACAAGGTATCTCGACGAGAGGATCACCATGCGCATCACCGGCAGTGCCGTCTCCCTGAACGTCGCCGACCCCGGGGCGTCGGCCGACTTCGCCCGCACCCACCTCGGCTTCACCGAGACGATGTCCGCCGACGGCTTCGTCGCGCTCGCGCACCCCGACGGCGGGTCCAGCCTCACGTTCCTGCGCACCGGGCTCGCGAGCTTCCGGCCCGCGCGGATCGCCGGTCCCGCCGGGCAGGGCCTGCTGCTCGCCTTCGTCGTGGAGGACCTCGACACCGAGTTCGCGCGCCTCGCCGCCGCAGGTGCCGAGGTCGTCACGCCGCCCGAGACCGAGCCCTGGGGGGAGAGGTACTGCCAGTTCGCCGATCCGAACGGGATCGTCTGGCAGCTCGTCCAGTGGGTCTGAGCGCACGCCCGGCCGGGGGCGCGCACGTGGCCTAGTCTCGGGCCATGGGTGCCGTGCGCCCGGCCTCGCAGATGCGGCCGGTCGAGCTGGTCGAGGAGGACGACGACCGTCCGGGAGCGGGCGGTGCCTCGGCGCGCGACGACGCCCCCCGGGCGGGCGGGCACGGCGGCAGCGGTGACCCGCTCGACGGCACCACGCGGGCGCCGGGGCGCCGGCGGTGGCCCTGGCTCGTCGCCGCCCTCGCGCTCGCGGTCGGTGTCGCGGCGCTCGCCACGGGCGTCACGGAGCGTGCGGCGCGCGAGCGGGCCGACGCCTTCGCCGCGCTGCCGGGTGTCGTCCGCCCCCTCGAGGCCGCGCCCGTCGAGCGGTGGCGCACCACCGCGGACGGTCCCACACCCGTCCTCGGTGCGGCCGGCGCCGTCGTGACCGTCGCCCGCACGCAGGGGACCTGGGCCGTGCGGTCGTCCGACCCGACGTCGGGCGAGGTCCGCTGGCAGGTCGAGGTGGTCGCGGAGGCCGGGTCCGGGTTCGAGTCCGTCGCCGTCGCGTGCGCACCCGGCACGGACCCGGCAGCGGTGCTGATCTGCCTGTGGAACGAGCCGAACGTGCTCTACGGCAGCGCGGGGGAGTCGACGCCGTACGTGCCGCCCACGCACGTCCTCGCGCTCGACCCGGACGACGGTGCCACGTACGGGACGTGGCAGATCGAGGGCCGGCTCCTGGGCGTGACACGGCACGACGACGACCTGGTCGTCGCCACCGGGCAGCGCGACCGCCACGTCCTGGTCGAGCGGCGCGGCAGCGCCGACGGCGACGTCCGCTGGTCGTGGACCTCACCGGGCCCGCTGGTCGACAGCGGCGGCGTGCGCGCCGCCCCTGCGCTGGCCGACGGCGGCAGCGTCGTCGCGCTCGTGGCCGTGTCGACCACCGTCCTCGACGTGCGCACGGGCGACGTGCTCGAGGCCGGGCCGCCCGGTCGGCAGATCCTCGTCGGTGGGCTGCCCGACGGCGGCTACGTGACCTGGGAGTCCGCGGTCGGCGGGACCCTGCGCGACCCGGACGGGTCCGTGCGCGGCGCCGTTCCCGCGCTGCCGTCGCCCGTCGTGGGCGACGGGTCCGTCGACGCCCTCCTGCTGGACGCGGGCAACCGCGCGCTCGCGGTGCAGCCGACCGACGGTGCGGTGACGTGGGCCCTGCCGACGTCGATGACGCCCGTCGCCGTGGCGCGCGGCGTGGTCGTCATGGCGGGCGATGCGACCGTCGGTGCCGTCGACGGCGTCGACGGGCGCCTGCTCTGGGAGCAGCGCCTCGCGGCGGAGCAGCGCATCCGGCCCCTCACCGACGGGCTGCACGTGCTGACGGCCGAGCCCGACGGCGCGGACGGGCACGAGCTGGTGGCGCGCGGGCTGCGCGACGGGGTCGAGGCGTGGCGGGTCGCGCTCCCGGCGGACCTGCAGGGCGTCGCGGCCGTCAGCGGGCTGGTCGTCGTCCGGACCGGGACCGAGGTGATCGTGCTCCGGTGACGGGGCGTGCGGGTTGCGGCGCCCGGCACACCCGGGGGTATGGTCGTCCCGTGCGCGCACGCTCGCTGCTTCTTCGTCGCCGCGACGAGGCCCTCTAGGCCGGCTCCTCGTCGCGGTGTGTGTCGTGCCCGGCTGAGCCCCCGCCGAGACCCGCGATGAAGGACCACCGATGAGCAGCCAGAGCCCCGCCACCCCCGCGCCGATCACCGCCACGCCGGCCGCCGAGCGCAACCCGCAGCAGCCGTCCGGCATGCCGGCGCACCGCTACCGCCCGTTCCACGAGCAGATCCGTGTGGAGCTGCCGGACCGCACCTGGCCCGACCGGCGCATCACCCGCGCGCCGCGGTGGTGCGCGGTCGACCTGCGGGACGGCAACCAGGCCCTCATCGAGCCGATGAACCCGGCCCGCAAGCTGGAGATGTTCGAGCTGCTGGTCGACATGGGCTACAAGGAGATCGAGGTCGGCTTCCCGTCGGCGTCCCAGACCGACTTCGACTTCGTCCGGATGCTCATCGACGAGGGCCGCATCCCCGACGACGTGGTCATCCAGGTCCTCACGCAGGCCCGCGAGCACCTCATCGAGCGCACGTACGAGGCGATCGCGGGCGCCAAGCAGGCGATCGTCCACCTGTACAACTCCACGTCGGTGCTGCAGCGCGAGGTCGTCTTCCGCTCCGACGAGGACGGGATCGCCGACATCGCCGTGTCCGGGGCGCGGTTCTGCAAGAAATACGAGGAGCTGGTCCCGGACACCGAGGTGCTCTACGAGTACAGCCCCGAGTCGTACACGGGCACCGAGCTGGAGTACGCCGTGCGGGTGTGCAACGCCGTGCTCGACGTGCTGGAGCCGACGCCCGAGCGCCCCGTCATCATCAACCTGCCGGCGACGGTCGAGATGGCCACCCCCAACGTCTACGCCGACTCCATCGAGTGGATGAGCCGCCACCTGCGCTACCGCGAGTCGGTCGTCCTGTCGCTGCACCCTCACAACGACCGCGGCACCGCCGTCGCGGCCGCCGAGCTGGGGTACCTGGCCGGCGCGGACCGCATCGAGGGCTGCCTGTTCGGCAACGGCGAGCGCACCGGCAACGTCGACCTGGTGACGCTGGGGCTCAATCTGTTCAGCCAGGGCATCGACCCGCAGATCGACTTCTCGGACATCGACCGCATCCGCCGCACCGTCGAGCGCTGCAACCAGATGCCCGTGCACGAGCGGCACCCCTACGGCGGGGACCTGGTCTTCACCGCGTTCTCCGGGTCGCACCAGGACGCCATCAAGAAGGGCCTGGACGCCCTCGAGGTCCGGGCGGCCGCCGCGGGTCAGGGCGTCGGCGACGTCGAGTGGGCCGTGCCGTACCTGCCGATCGACCCGAAGGACGTCGGACGGTCGTACGAGGCGATCATCCGCGTGAACTCGCAGTCCGGGAAGGGCGGGATCTCCTACCTGCTCAAGTCGGAGAAGGACCTGGACCTGCCGCGGCGGCTGCAGATCGAGTTCTCGCAGGTCGTGCAGCGGCACACCGACCAGCACGGCACCGAGGTCACGGCCGACGAGCTCTGGTCGATCTTCCACGACGAGTACCTGCCGGCGCTGCCCGACGGCCCGCTCGAGCCGTGGGGCCGGTTCGCCCTGCGCGGCACGCGCGCCACCAGTACGGAGGGCGGGCAGGACACGCTCGAGGTCGACCTCGTGGACCGCGGTGTCGAGAAGACGCTGCGCGGCACGGGCAACGGCCCGGTCGCGGCGTTCGTCGCGGCGCTGCGTGAGGCCGGTGTGGACGTCGCGGTGCTCGACTACGCCGAGCACGCCCTGTCCGCCGGCGGTGACGCGACCGCGGCCGCCTACGTGGAGTGCGCGATCGGCGACGACATCCTGTGGGGGGTCGGCATCGACCCCTCCATCACGACGTCGTCGCTCAAGGCGATCGTCTCGGCCGTCAACCGGCACGAGCGCTGACGGACCCGGACCGCACCGCCCGCCGTCGCCGCGCGCCGCGACGGGCGGTGTCGGTGCGCAGGGGGACAATGGCCCCGTGAGCCTCTACCGCGACGAGGCGATCGTGCTGCGCACCCACAAGCTGGGCGAGGCCGACCGCATCGTCACCCTCCTGACGCGCGAGCACGGCAAGGTGCGCGCGGTCGGCAAGGGGGTGCGCCGCACGACGTCCCGGTTCGGCTCCCGGCTCGAGCCGTTCATGCACGTCGACGTGCAGCTGAGCACGGGCCGCAACCTCGACGTGGTCACGCAGGTCGAGACTATCGGGGCCCACGGTCGGCACATCTGCGAGGACTACGCCCTGTACACCGTGGGCACCGTCATGCTCGAGACGGCCGAGCGGCTCGTCGAGGCGGAACGTGAGCCCTCGGTGCAGCAGTACCACCTGCTGGTCGGCGCGGTCCGGGCGCTCGCCACCCGGGCCCACGCGGCCGGCCTGGTGCTCGACTCCTACCTGCTGCGCGCGCTCGCGATCGCCGGGTGGGCGCCCAGCTTCACCGACTGCGCGCGCTGCGGTGCGCCCGGGCCGCACCACGCGTTCGCCCCGGCCGTGGGCGGCGCGGTGTGCGGCGCCTGCCGTCCGCCCGGGGCCGCGGCCCCCGCCCCGGAGACGTTCGAGCTGCTGGCGGCCCTCCTCACGGGCGACTGGGCCGTCGCCGACGCGAGTGCCGAGCGCCACCGGGCCGAGGGCAACGGGCTCGTCGCGGTCTTCTGCCAGTTCCACCTCGAGCGGCGGCTGCGCTCGTTGCCGATGGTCGAGCGGGTCTGAGGACGCACGCCCCCGTGGGGGCCCCGGGTGGCACGATGTGCAGCGTGCCTCGCGAGACCGTCCCGCCCTACCCGCACCCGTCCGGCGCCCGCCCGCCGCAGATCCCCCGCGAGCTGGTGCCGCGGCACGTGGCGATCGTCATGGACGGCAACGGGCGCTGGGCCAACGCCCGGGGGCTGCCGCGCGTCGAGGGGCACCGCGCGGGCGAGGCGTCCTTGCTGGACGTGGTGGCCGGGGCGATCGAGATCGGCGTGCAGCACGTGTCGGCGTACGCGTTCTCGACGGAGAACTGGTCGCGCTCGCCCGAGGAGGTGCGGTTCCTCATGGGCTTCAACCGCGACGTGCTGCGCCGTCGCCGCGACCTCATGGACTCGTGGGGCGTCCGGGTGCGGTGGGCCGGGCGCCGCCCACGGCTGTGGCGCTCGGTCATCGCCGAGCTCGAGACGGCCGAGCGGCAGACCGTCGGGAACACGACGTGCACCCTGACCATGTGCGTCAACTACGGCGGTCGCGCCGAGATCGCGGACGCCGCGCAGGCGATCGCGCGCGAGGTGGCCGCGGGCCGGCTCAAGCCCGAGCGCGTCACCGAGAAGACGGTCCAGAAGTACCTGGACGAGCCCGACCTGCCGGACGTCGACCTGTTCCTGCGGTCGTCCGGGGAGCAGCGGATCTCCAACTTCATGCTGTGGCAGTCGGCGTACGCCGAGATGGTGTTCCTCGAGGAGGCATGGCCCGACGTCGACCGCCGGCACCTGTGGCGGGCCGTCGAGACGTACGCGCGGCGCGACCGGCGGTACGGGGGAGCGGTCGACGTCCCGGCGGCCACCTGAGCGACCCGGCGGTGTCGGTGGCGGCCGCTACCGTCGCCGCATGGGACCGACCGTGAGCATGGTGACCTTCGACACGCACGACGCACCGGGGCTGGCGCACTGGTGGGCGGAGCACCTGGGTGGGCAGGTGCAGGCGTACGACGACGAGTTCGTGATGGTGCTGCCGACCGCGCCGGGGCAGCCGGCCCTCGGGTTCCAGCGCGTCGACGACCCCACGCCGGGCAAGAACCGCGTGCACGTCGACCTCGGCGTGGACGACGCGGCGGCGTGGGTCGAGCGCCTCCTGGCGGCGGGCGCGACGCAGGTGGCCGAGCACACGATGCCGGACGGGTTCCGCTGGACGGTGCTGGCCGACCCGCACGGCAACCAGTTCTGCGTCTCCGCGGCGCACCCCTCCTGACACGTGGCGGCCATCGGGTGCGGCCGCGCGGTCAGGTCGGGTCGTGCGCGGGGGCGAGGTCGGTGTCGGGCGGGGCGAGCTGCGGCTCGCGACGCCGCCGCGAGAGCGTGACGACGGTGGTGACCACGGCCGCGGCCGCCACCGCGAGCACGAGCAGGCCCCACGGCGACCCGGCGGCCAGGGCCAGCGCACCCCACACCGCGCCGATGCCGACCGTGCCCCAGGCGACCGCCCAGGCGGCGGCGCCCGGGACCGACGCGAGGGTGAAGCGCAGGTAGGGCATGCGCAGCAGCCCGGCCCCGGCGAAGACGGCCGTCTGCACCCCGACGGTCAGGTAGGCGAGCGTGACCGCGACCGGGCCCCACCGGTGGACGAGCGCGACGCCGCGCCGTGCGGACGGTGTGGCCGACATCCGCGCCGTCCGGTCGACGGTCCGCTGCCACCAGGCGGGCCCGTGCCGGTGCTCGCCCTCGAAGCGCGCACCGCGGGCGACACCGCGACCGGCCCAGTACGTCAGGTGCGAGCGGGCCATGACGATGCCGAAGAGGCTCAGCAGCGCGACGGCGACGGGGAGGCCGTCCAGCCCGTACGCACGCATCGCCTCGGTCGTCACGGCACGATCCTACGACGGGCGAAGGGTGGCCTTACCTGACCGAGGTCCCGGGCTCGCCGGCGGCGCTGCCGGCCGGGGTCGCGCAGTCGGGGTCCGAGGCCGGCACGACGACGTCGTCCGACATGTCGGGGTGCGGGTCGGAGTCGGCATGCCGGCGTGTGAGCAGCGGCTGCAGCACCGCGGCTGCCGCGTACACGACGATGGCCAGCACGACGATGGTCGCGCCGGGGGGGATGTCGCGCCAGTACGTCACGACGAGCCCGACGACGCTGACCGTCGTGCCGATGCCGCTGGCGACCGCCATCGTGCGCCCGAACGAGCGGGCGTAGAGCTGGGCGATCGCGACCGGCACGATCATCAGGGCGCTCACGAGCAGGACGCCCACGACGCGCATCGCGATGGTGACCGTGAGGGCGGCGAGGGTCGCGACGACCATCGACAGCAGCCGGACGGGCAGCCCGCTGGCGCGGGCGAACTCCTCGTCGTGGCTGACCGCGAACAGCGCGCCGCGCAGTCCGACGCCCACGCACAGCACGAGCACGGCGAGCGCCGCCGTCCACCACAGGTCCTGCGTCGACACGGTCGAGATCGACCCGAACAGGTAGCCCATGAGGCTGGCGTTGGTCCCGCCGGCGAGGTTCATGAGCAGCACGCCGCCGGCGATGCCGCCGTAGAACATGATCGCGAGGGCCAGGTCGCCGCTGGTGCGACCGCGTTCGCGCACGAGCTCGATGACGACCGAGCCCACGATCGCGGCGATGACCGCGCCCGGCACCGCGAGGGTGTCGGCCGGGGAGATGGCGGCCCAGCTGCCGACGAGCCAGCCGAGCGCGACACCCGTGAGCGCGACGTGCCCGACGCCGTCGCCCATGAGGGCCATGCGGCGCTGCACCAGGAAGGTGCCGACCACGGGAGCCGCGGCGCCGACCAGCACGGCCGCGATGATCGCCCGCTGCATGAGCGGCGAGCCCAGCATCGTCAGGACCTGCTCCCAGCCGGTCACGGGGCCACCTCCAGGGTGAGGTCCGGGCCCTCGAGCGGCTGCTCGGGGTCGGCGTGCGGGTGGGTGTGGTCGTGACCCGCCTCGCCGTGCTCGCCGCGCGCGGCGGGCGGTGGCCCGTCGTGCACGACCCGGCCGTGACGGAGCACGACGGCGCGGTCGATCAGGGGGGTGAACGCCCCGAGCTCGTGGAGGATGACGACGACGGTCGTGCCGGCGTCGCGCAGCCCGGACAGCGCCGCGACGAACGTCTCCTGCGTGGGGACGTCGACGCCGGACGTCGGCTCGTCGAGCACCAGCAGCGCCGGCTCGCGCACCAGCGCCCGGGCGATGAGCACGCGCTGCTGCTGCCCGCCGGACATCTCCTGGACGCGGCGGTCACGCAGGTGACCGACACCGAGCTTCTCGAGCGCCGCGGTGGCGCGTGCGCGGCGGTCGCGAGGCGGACGGAGCCGCCGGCCGTGCA
Organism: Cellulomonas phragmiteti; assembly: GCF_016862775.1. Classification (GTDB taxonomy): domain Bacteria; phylum Actinomycetota; class Actinomycetes; order Actinomycetales; family Cellulomonadaceae; genus Cellulomonas; species Cellulomonas phragmiteti. The sequence goes on from NZ_BONP01000008.1 coordinate 62,865, forward strand.
GCAGCCCGGAGACCACGATCTCGAGGGCGGTGGCGGGCACCCCGCCACCGGCCGCCATGCGCTGGGGGACGTACCCGATCCGCTGCCAGGGCGTGGCGCGCCCCAACGGCTCGCCGAGGAGGTGCACCGAGCCGGCTGCCAGCGGCACGACGCCGAGCAGACCGCGGACGAGGGTGGACTTGCCGGAGCCGTTGGCACCCAGCAGCGCCAGCACCTGCCCGGACGGCACGGTCAGGTCCACGCCGCGCACGACGGGCCGCCCGCCGAGCACCACCTGGAGGTCGCTGGCGTCGATCGCGTTCACGAGCAGGACAATGCCACGCGCAGCGACTCGAGGTTGGTCCCGGCGATGGAGAAGTAGTCCTGCGTGTCGTCGACGAGGCCCTCCAGGGGGTCGAGGACCGCCGTGTCGACGCCGAGGTCGGCGGCCAGCGTCTCGGCGACCTTGGGCGACACGAGCGTCTCGAAGAAGATCGTCGTCACGCCCTCGGCCTCGACGATGCTCGCGACCTCGCGCAGCCGCGCCGGGGACGGCTCGGTCTCGGGGTCGATGCCGGAGATGCCGACCTGCCGGAGGTCGTAGCGGTGGGCGAGGTAGCCGAACGCCTCGTGCGTCGTGACCATGACGCGCCGCTCGCACGTCGCCAGCCCGGCCGCGTAGTCCGCGTCGAGCTCGGTGAAGCGCGCGGACAGCGCCTCGGCGTTCGCGCGGTAGGTGTCCGCTCCGCCGGGGTCGACCTCCGTGAGCGCGTCGGCGACGGCCTCGGCCACGGCGGGCATGCGGGACGGGTCGAGCCAGAAGTGCGGGTCGAGGCCGCCGTGGTCGTGGCCGTCGTGGTCCTCCGCGGCGTGGTCCTCGGTCGCGTGGTCGTCGGCCGTGTGCTCCTCGGTCGCGTGCTCCTCGGCTGCGTGCTCGTCGTCGTGACCGTGCTCGTCCTCGTGACCGTGCTCGTCGTGGCCGTGCCCGTCGTCCGTCGCGGTGTCGTCGGTCGGCACGTCCGCCGCCGGCGCCTCGGCGGCGGCCGGCTCCTCGTCGTGCCCCTCGTCCTCGGTCGTCAGGAGGTCGGCGTACCGGGTGGCGTCGACGACGTGCTCCGGCGAGGTCTGCTCGAGGGCGTCGTCGACCGCCGGCTGGAACCCCGACTGGTACACGACCAGCTGGGCCGCGCCGAGGGACGCGACCTGCGCCGGCGACAGCTCCAGCCCGTGGGGGTCGGACCCCGGCGGGGTCAGCGAGCTCGCCTCGACGCGCTCGCCCCCGACCTGCTCGACGACCATCTGCAGGGGGTAGAACGACGCGAGCACCCGCACGGTCTCGTCGTCCGCGGTGCCCGGCTCGGTGGCGGCGCAGGCCGTCAGCGCGAGGGCGGGAGCAGCGAGGGCGGCGACGACGGCGAGGGTACGGCGGGGGAACCTGGACATGAGATCAATTCTCAGTCCCAAGGAGAACCGTTGTCAAAACAGCCGGCGTGCGGTCGGGCCTCGCCGCTCCGGTCGGGTCCGCGCCGTTCGACCGATAGCCTGGGCCGTTGTCCCCGCGGCACCCAGCCGCGGGCATCCTCGACCCAGGAGATCCACCGTGGCTGCCGCACCCTCCCGTCTCGACTCCGTCGTCTCCCTCGCCAAGCGCCGGGGGTTCGTCTTCCCGAGCGGCGAGATCTACGGGGGTACGAGGTCCGCGTGGGACTACGGCCCGCTGGGCGTGGAGCTCAAGGAGAACATCAAGCGGCAGTGGTGGCGCGCGATGGTCACGAGCCGCGACGACATCGTCGGCCTCGACTCGTCCGTGATCCTGCCCCGTCAGGTCTGGGTCGCCTCGGGCCACGTCGGCGTGTTCACCGACCCGCTGACCGAGTGCCTGTCGTGCCACAAGCGCTTCCGTGAGGACCACCTCCTGGAGGACTTCGAGGCCAAGAAGGGCCGGGCACCGGAGACCGGGCTCGCGGAGATCGCCTGCCCCAGCTGCGGCAACCGCGGTCAGTGGACCGAGCCGCGCGACTTCAACATGATGCTCAAGACCTACCTCGGCCCCGTCGAGGACGAGTCCGGCCTGCACTACCTGCGGCCCGAGACCGCGCAGGGCATCTTCGTGAACTTCAAGAACGTCTACACCGCGGCGCGCATGAAGCCCCCGTTCGGCATCGGCCAGATCGGCAAGTCGTTCCGCAACGAGATCACGCCCGGCAACTTCATCTTCCGCACGCGCGAGTTCGAGCAGATGGAGATGGAGTTCTTCGTCGAGCCCGGCAGCGACGAGACGTGGCACCAGTACTGGATCGACACCCGCACCGACTGGTACGTCGACCTGGGCATCGACCGTGACAACCTCCGGCTCTACGAGCACCCGGCCGAGAAGCTGTCGCACTACTCCAAGCGCACCGTCGACATCGAGTACCGCTTCGGCTTCAGCGGCAGCGAGTGGGGCGAGCTCGAGGGCATCGCCAACCGCACCGACTTCGACCTCGGCACGCACGCGGAGCACTCGGGCCAGGACCTGTCGTTCTTCGACCAGGCCAAGAACGAGCGCTACGTGCCGTACGTCATCGAGCCGGCGGCCGGTCTGACCCGCTCGCTCATGGCGTTCCTCGTCGAGGCGTACACCGAGGACGAGGCGCCCAACACCAAGGGTGGCGTCGACACGCGCACGGTGCTCAAGCTCGACCCGCGCCTGGCGCCCGTCAAGGCCGCCGTGCTGCCGCTGTCGCGCAACGAGCAGCTGAGCCCCAAGGCGCGCGACCTCGCCGCCGAGCTGCGCCGCAGCTGGAACGTCGAGTTCGACGACGCGGGCGCGATCGGCCGGCGCTACCGCCGGCAGGACGAGATCGGCACGCCGTTCTGCATCACGGTCGACTTCGACACGCTCGACGACCAGGCCGTCACGATCCGCCACCGGGACGACATGTCCCAGGAGCGGGTCGCGCTCGACCAGGTCACCGGCTACCTCGCGCAGCGCCTCGTCGGGGCCTGAGGCCTCCCCCCCGGGTGCACGTCGACCGACGCGCACCCGGCGGGCCCGCCACCCGGGGGCCGCCCCGCGCCCGGTCGGGGACAATGGCTCCGTGCTCCCGACGACCGCCACCCCCGCCACGCCCGTCCCGGGTGCGCCGCCGGCGCTGCCGCCGCTGCGCATCGGCCCGATCACGGTCGGCACGCCCGTCGTCCTGGCGCCCATGGCCGGCATCACCAACGCGGCGTTCCGGCGCCTGTGCCGCGAGTCCGGTGCGGGGCTGTACGTCGCCGAGATGCTCACCAGCCGCGCGCTGGTCGAGCGCAGCCCGGAGTCGTTCCGCATCATCGCGTTCGAGCCGGACGAGGTGCCGCGCTCCGTGCAGGTCTACGGCGTCGACCCCGCCACGGTGGGGGCGGCCGTGCGCCTGCTCGTCGAGGAGGACCGCGCCGACCACGTCGACCTCAACTTCGGCTGCCCGGTGCCCAAGGTCACCCGCAAGGGCGGGGGAGCGGTGCTCCCGTGGAAGCGGGACCTGTTCGCCGCGATCGTGCGCGCCGCCGTGGACGCCGCGCGCCCGGCGGGCGTCCCGGTGACCGTGAAGATGCGCAAGGGCATCGACGAGGACCACCTCACGTACGTCGAGGCGGGCCTGACCGCGCAGGACGCGGGCGTCGCGGCCGTCGCGCTGCACGGGCGCACGGCCGCCGACTACTACTCCGGCACGGCCGACTGGGACGCGATCGCGACCCTCAAGCAGGCCGTCACCGACATCCCCGTGCTCGGCAACGGCGACATCTGGTCGGCCGAGGACGCCCTGGCGATGGTCGCGCACACCGGGTGCGACGGCGTCGTCGTCGGCCGCGGGTGCCAGGGGCGGCCCTGGCTGTTCGCGGACCTCGCTGCCGCGTTCGCCGGCTCCGACGTGCGCGTGCGCCCGGGGATGGCCGACGTCGCGCGCGTCGTGCGGCGCCACGCGGAGCTCATGGTCGACCACTTCGCCGACGAGTCCAAGGCGCTGCGCGAGATGCGCAAGCACATGGCCTGGTACTTCAAGGGCTACGTGGTCGGCGGGGAGCTGCGCGCGCGGCTCGGGCTGGTGTCCTCGCTCGTCGAGCTGGACGACCTGCTCGCCGAGCTCGACCTCGACCAGCCGTACCCGGGCGACGCGGCCGAGGGGCCCCGGGGGCGGGCGGGGTCGCCCAAGCGGCCGATCCTGCCGTACGGCTGGCTCGACTCGCGGGAGCTGTCGGACGACTTCCGGCGCGACCTGCACGAGGCCGAGCTGTCCGTCTCGGGCGGCTGACCGCCGGACGGCGCGCGGCGCGCTCGACGCGCGCGGCGGGCCCGCGGGCTGCAGACTTCACCGCGTGCGAACCATGGGCGTCGAGGAGGAGTACCTGCTGGTCGACTCGGGCGGGGTGCCGTCCGGCGTGGCCGACGCGGCCGTGCGCGCGCACGAGCGCAGCGGCGGCGAGGCCGCGGACGAGGGCCCCCCGGGGGGTGGCCTCGAGCACGAGCTGCAGGAGCAGCAGGTCGAGACCGGGACCCACCCGTGCCTCGAGCTGACCGACCTGGCGGCCGAGGTCCGCGACGGCCGTGCCCGCGCCGCGAGCGCCGCGCGGCAGGCCGGTGCCCACCTCGCGGCGCTCGCGACCTCGCCGATGCCGGGACCGACCACGCTGACGCACGGCGCCCGCTACGAGGCGCTCGCGCAGGCGTACGCCCTCACGGTGCGCGACCAGCTGACCAGCGGGTGCCACGTGCACGTCTCGGTGGCCGACGACGACGAGGGTGTCGCCGTGCTCGACCGCATCGGCCCGTGGTTGCCGGTGCTGCTCGCCCTGAGCGTGAACTCCCCGTACTGGCGTGGCGAGGACACCGGCTACTTCTCGATCCGCTCGCAGATGTGGAACCGCTGGCCGACCGCCGGGCCGACGGCTCCCTTCGGCAGCGCGCAGGCGTACCGCGACACCGTGGCCGGGCTGATCGCCACGGGAGTGGCCCTGGACCCCGCGATGATGTACTTCGACGCGCGGCTGTCACCGCGCTACCCGACGGTGGAGATCCGCGTCGCGGACGTGTGCCTGCGCGCCGACGACGCCGTGCTCGTCGCCGCGCTGAGCCGCGCCCTGGTCGAGACCGCGGCGCGGCAGGCCGCGGACGGGGTTCCCCCGGGCCACACCCGGGTCGAGCCGCTGCGTGCAGCCACGTGGCGCGCGGGACGCTCCGGGCTGTCGGGCGACCTGCTCGTGCCCCCCGCGCTGACACCCGTCCCGGCGCGCGACGCCGTCGCGGCGCTGCTGGACCACGTGCGGCCCGCCCTGACGGACAGCGGCGACCTCGCGTCCGTGCAGGACCTGCTCGGCCGGCTGTGGCAGCGGGGGACGGGCGCCGACGAGCAGCGCGCCTGGGCCCGCGAGGGCGGGCTCCCCGGGGTGGTGGAGCAGGCGGTGGCCGCCACCGTCGCGTGAGACCCGCGGCGACCCGGGCGCGCGACCGCCCGGGCCGTCCTCCGGTCGAGGGTCCGGTCGCGCGTCCTCAGGACGCGCGGAGCCACACGGTGGTCCCGGCAGGCAGCACGGCACCGGCGACCGGGCCGGACGCCAGCAGGACGTGCAGGTGCGCGGGCAGCGGGACGTCGGTCTGGCCGAGGTTGGCGACCACGTCGACGTCGCCGTTGCGGAACGCGAGCACGTGCTCGCCCGCCGGCTCGGTCAGCCACTGCAGGCCGCCCGAGCCCAGCCGCTCGGCGCGGCGCAGCCGCAGGGCCTCGCGGTAGAGCTCGTAGGTCGACCCGGCGCGCCCCCGCTGGCGGTCGAGCGCGAGGTCCGCCCAGCCCTCCGGCTGCGGGAGCCAGCTCGCACCCGTGGGGGAGAACCCCAGCGCGGGCGCGTCACCGTCCCAGGGCAGCGGCACGCGGCAGCCGTCACGTCCGCGCTCCGCCCCGCCGGTCCGGGCGTACGCGGGGTCCTGGCGCAGGTCGTCGTCGAGGGCCGTGTGGTCGGGCAGCCCGAGCTCCTCACCCTGGTAGAGGTACGCGGATCCTGGCAGGCCCAGCATGAGCAGCGTGGCGGCGCGGGCACGGTGCAGCCCCAGCGTGGCGTCCGGCTGCTCGTCGTCGTGGCCGATGCCGTTGGGGCGGTGCGTCGGGTCGGCCAGGCCGAGGCGGGAGGCGTGCCGCACGACGTCGTGGTTCGACATCACCCACGTCGTCGGCGCACCGACGGCGTCGTTGGCCGCGAAGGAGGCGGTGATGACCCGGCGGAGGGACGGCGCGTGCCAGCCGGCGGCGAGGAAGGCGAAGTTGAAGGCCTGGTGCATCTCGTCGGGGCGCACGTACCGCGCCAGGCGCGACAACGGCTCGACCCAGGCCTCGGCGACCATCGCACGGTCGCCGTCGTACGTGTCCAGCACCCGACGCCACGCCCGGTAGATCTCGTGCACGCCGTCCTGGTCGAACATCGGGCCGCGGTTGCCCGAGCCGGTGACGGCGTCCGTGTCGTCCGCGCCGTCGATCATCGCGACGTGCCCGTCCCAGTCGGGCAGGCCCGGTGCCTTGACCATGCCGTGGGCGACGTCGACGCGGAACCCGTCGACCCCGCGGTCCAGCCAGAACCGCAGGACGTCCTCGAACTCGGCCCGCACCTCGGGGTTCTGCCAGTCGAGGTCGGGCTGCTTGCTGTCGAACAGGTGCAGGTACCACTGGCCGGGCGTGCCGTCGGGGTCGGTGGTCCGGGTCCAGGCCGGGCCGCCGAAGATCGACTCCCAGTTGTTGGGCGGCAGCTCGCCGTGCTCGCCCCGTCCCTCGCGGAACAGGTAGCGGGCGCGCTCGGGGGACCCGGGCCCGGCGGCGAGCGCGGCCCGGAACCACACGTGCTCGTCGGACGTGTGGTTGGGCACGAGGTCGACGACGACGCGCAGCCCGAGATCGTGCGCCCGTGCGATGAGCGCGTCGGCGTCGGCGAGCGTGCCGAACAGCGGGTCGACGTCGCGGTAGTCGGCGACGTCGTACCCCGCGTCGGCCTGCGGCGAGCGGTAGAAGGGCGAGAGCCACACGGCGTCGACGCCGAGCTCGACGAGGTGGTCGAGGTGCGCGGTGACGCCGGGCAGGTCACCGATGCCGTCGCCGGACGCGTCGGCGAACGAGCGCGGGTACACCTGGTAGATCACGGCGTGGCGCCACCACTGCCCGTCGGTGTCGGGGCGGTGGGCCACCGCGTCGGTCGGGAGGGCGTCGGGGGTCACGTGGAGCCTTCCTGGGTGGGGGCGGGAACGGGGGCGGGCGCGCCGCCGGTGGGCGCGCGGGCGTCGCCGACCGCGGGACGGGTCAGAGGGCGGCGGGTGTCGCGGCGGCCGCCGGCGCGCTGCCGGTCGAGCCGCGCACCACCAGCTCGGGGTGGAACAGCAGCTCGGCTCGGGCCGCGCGCGTGCCGGTGATCTCGGCGACGAGCGCGGACACGGCGGCGTGGCCCATCGCGGAGACCGGCTGGCGCACGGTCGTCAGCGGCGGGTCGGTGAACGCGATGAGCGGGGAGTCATCGAACCCGACGACCGACACGTCCTCCGGGACCCGCAGGCCGAGCGTGCGGGCGGCGCGGACGGCGCCGAGCGCCATGAGGTCGGAGCCGCACACGACCGCCGTGTGACCGGAGGTGATGAGCTCGGTGGCGGCCGCCTGCCCGCCCTCGACGGTGAACAGGGTGGACACCACGTGCGCGTCGGCGTCGGAGGCCCCGGTGAGCTTCTCGAGGAGCGCGGCGAAGGCGTCGCGCTTGCGCTGCGAGGGGACGAACCGCGTGGGCCCGATGGCGAGCCCGATCGCGCGGTGGCCGAGGGAGTACAGGTGGCGCAGCGCCTGGTCCATGGCGGCGGTGTCGTCGGTCGACACCGCGGGCGCGTCCACGCCCTCGGCGAAGCCGTTGACGAGCACGAGCGGCACCCCGCGGCCGCGCAGCCGGTGGTAGCGGTCCTTGCTGGCCGTCGTGTCGGCGTGCAGCCCGGAGACGAAGACGATCCCGTCGACCCCGTGGTCCATGAGGAGCTCGACGTACTGGTCCTCGGTGGTCCCGCCGGGGGACTGCGTGCACAGCAGCGGCGTGTACCCCCGGTCGCCCAGCATCGTCTCGATGACCTGCGCGAACGCCGGGAACACCGGGTTGGTGAGCTCGGGGACGACGAGCCCGATCAGTCCGGCCGACCGCATCCGCAGCTTCTCGGGCCGCTCGTAGCCCAGCATGTCGAGCGCCGTCAGGACGGCCTGGCGTGCTTGTGCGGACACGCCCGGCTTGCCGTTGAGCACGCGCGACACCGTCGCCGTGCTCACCCCGGCCTGCTCGGCCAGGTCGGTCAGTCGTGTGCGCACAGAGGGCAGCGTAGTCGGGGCCACCGGACCTCCTCGTCCTCCGCACGGTGGCCGTGCGGCGCTCGACTGAAAGTGTTGCCTGAAAGTTACCGTAACGATTTGCGGCAGGGCCTGCAACGCGCTTAACGTCGCCGGCACGGGCCGATGGCGGTGCTGCACCGGGCGTCGGACACGGTCACGACAACAGGAGACGAACGATGCGACGAGGCATCCCGGCCGCTGCGATGACGCTCGGCCTCGCGCTGGCGCTCACGGCGTGCGGCGGAACCAGTGACGACACCTCAGGCGGCGCGACCGCCGACCCGACCTCGGGCGGCTCCGGGGGGAGCCTGGTCGTGTGGGTCGACGAGACGCGCCAGGCGGCGGTCGAGAAGGCCGCCGCGGCGTTCGAGGACGAGAACGACGTCGACGTCGAGCTCGTGCTCAAGAACTACGAGGACATCCGCGCCGACTTCCTCGCGCAGGTGCCCACGGGCGAGGGTCCCGACCTGACGGTCGGCGCGCACGACTGGCTGGGGGAGCTGACGACCAACGGCGTCGTGGCCCCCATCGAGCTCGGCGACCGGACCGCCGACTTCGAGGAGGTCGCCGTCCAGGCGTTCACGCAGGACGGTCAGGTCTACGGCCTGCCCTACGCCATCGAGAACATCGCCCTGATCCGCAACACCGCGCTCGCCGCGCAGGCCCCGGCCACGTGGGACGACGCGGTGGCCGCGGGCCGGGCGGCCGGGGTGACGTACCCGGTGCTCCTCCAGACGGGCACCGACGGCGACCCCTACACGTACTACCCGCTCCAGACCTCCTTCGGAGCCCCCGTCTTCGTCCAGAACGACGACGGCTCGTACACCTCGGAGCTCGCGATGGGCGGTGAGCCGGGCCACGCGTTCGCGACCTGGCTGCAGGCGCAGGGCCAGGCGGGCGTGCTCTCGACGGACATCACGTACGACATCGCGGTCGAGGCCTTCAAGAACGGCGAGTCACCGTTCATCATCGGCGGACCGTGGATGCTCGAGCAGTTCGCGGACCTCGAGCTGGCCATCGACCCGATCCCGTCGGCCGGCGGGCAGCCGGCCCAGCCGTTCGTGGGGGTGCAGGGCTTCTACGTCTCGGCGCAGAGCGACAACGCGCTGCTGGCGAACGACTTCCTCGTGAACTACATCGCGACGGACGAGGCCCAGCTCGCCCTCTACGAAGCCGGCAGCCGTCCGCCGGCGCTGCGGTCCGCCGCGCAGACGGCGTCGGCCGACCCGATCACCGCAGGTTTCGCCGCGGTCGGGGCGGAGGCCGTGCCGATGCCGTCGATCCCGGAGATGGGCTCGGTCTGGGCCTTCTGGGGCGTGACGCAGGCGAACGTCATCGGCGGGACGGGTGAGCCCGTCGCCGCCTGGGACAAGATGGTCGCCGACATCCAGAGCGCGATCGGGTCCTGACCCGCCACCGGCCGCGCTGCGCCACGTGCGCGGCGCGGCCGGCACCAGGGCGCCCCGGCCGGGGCGCCACCTTCCCGGCGCAACGACGCGCCGACCCGACGCACGGAAGGCGCTCGATGTCCACGCACCGCACCCTCGCCGAGGACGGCACCGGCCCCAGCGGGGCACGGGGCGCACCGCCGGGGCCACCGCCACGAACGACGGGCGGCCGCGGCCGGCCCGGTCGGCCCGCGGTCCGCCCGGGCACCCTCGTGAAGATCGCCCTCATGGCCGTCGTCAACGCGCTCGGCGTCTTCGGGATCCTCGCTGCGTGGCGCGAGGGCCACCTGGGGATCCTCGCGTCGATGGTCGCCCTCGTCGTCGTGGCGGACTGGGTCTACTTCTCCCGGCGCACCCTGCCGCTGAAGTACGTGCTGCCCGGGCTCGCGTTCCTGCTCGTCTACCAGGTCTACGTCGTGGGCTACACGGGGTGGGTCGCGTTCACCAACTACGGCGACGGGCACAACTCGACCCAGGAGGACGCGGTCGCGGCGCTCCTCATGCAGAACGAGCGCCGCGTCGAGGGGTCCGCCACGTACCCCCTGACCGTGGTGGAGCGCGGCGGTGAGCTCGGCTTCGCCGTCGTCGAGGACGGCGTGGCCCTGGTCGGCACCGCCGAGGAGCCGCTGGCCGTCGCGCAGGACGCGACCGTCGACGACGGCCGCGTGACCGAGGTGCCGGGCGCGACGGTCCTCGGGCGTCAGGAGGTCCTCGAGCGCCAGGCCGACGTGACGGCCCTGCGGGTCGCGCTGTCGGACGACCCCAACGACGGGTCCGTGCGGACGCAGGACGCGCGCACGGGCTTCGTGTCGGTGCCGTCGCTCGTCTGGGACGCGGCCGCGGACACGATGACGGACGTCACGACCGGCACGGTGTACCGCGCGACCTCCGACGGCTGGTTCCGGGCCGACGACGGGCAGCGGCTCAACGTCGGGTGGCGCGTCATGGTGGGCTTCGACAACTTCGCCACCGCGTTCGGCGACGAGCGCTACGCCGGGCCGTTCCTGCGGATCCTCGCGTGGACCTTCGCGTTCGCGATCCTGTCGGTCGTCTCGACGTTCCTGCTCGGGCTGTTCCTGGCCATCACGTTCAACGACACCCGGCTGCGCGGGCGCCGGGTCTACCGGACCCTGCTGATCCTGCCGTACGCGATCCCGGGGTTCCTGGCCGCGCTGCTGTGGTCCGGGATGCTCAACAGGTCCTACGGGTTCGTCAACCAGGTGCTGCTCGGCGGCGCGGCGGTCCCGTGGCTCACCGACCCCTGGCTGGCGAAGCTGTCCGTGCTCGGCGTCAACCTGTGGCTCGGGTTCCCGTACATGTTCCTCATCTGCACCGGCGCCCTGCAGTCGCTGCCCGGTGACGTGCTGGAGGCGGCCAAGGTCGACGGCGCGAGCGGGTGGCGCACCTGGCGCTCCGTGGTGCTGCCGCTGCTGCTCATCGCGACGTCACCGCTGCTCATCTCCTCGTTCGCCTTCAACTTCAACAACTTCACCCTGATCTACATGCTCACGGGCGGCGGCCCCCGGTTCGCCGACGCGTCCGTGCCGCTGGGTCACACGGACATCCTCATCTCGATGGTCTACTCCGTGTCCGGCCTCGACGGCACGGCGGCCAAGAACTACGGCCTGGCCAGTGCGCTGTCGATCGTCATCTTCCTCATCGTCGCGACCATCTCCGCGATCACCTTCAAGCGGACGAAGCAGTTCGAGGAGATCACCTGACATGGCCACCACCGACCTCACGCGCCCGTCCGGCTCGTCCCGCACGTCCGCGCGCTCCGAGCCGCGCATGCGCCCCCACCGCTGGTTCGTCGAGCTCGGCTGGCGGCACCTCGTCGGCGTCGTCGCCGTGGTGTACGCGGCCTTCCCGATCGTCTACGTCGTCTCCGCCTCGCTGTCCTCCCGCGGCACGCTCACGGGGTCCAACCGGCTGTTCTCCTCCGTGGGCCCGGCCAACTACGAGGCCCTCGGCGGCACGCTGTTCTGGACGTGGCTCGCCAACTCCCTGCAGATCGCCGTCGCGACCGGGGCCGGGACCGTGCTGATGGGGGCGGCCGCCGCGTACGCGTTCTCGCGGTTCCGCTTCACCGGGCGGCGCGGCGGCCTGACCGCGCTGCTCATCATCCAGATGTTCCCGCAGATGCTCGCCTTCGTCGCGATCTTCCTGCTGCTCATCACGCTCGGGAACGTGGTGCCCGCCCTCGGGCTGAACAGCAAGCTCGCGCTGGTCGCGGTGTACCTGGGCGGGGCGCTCGGGGTGAACACGTTCCTCATGTACGGGTTCTTCAACACCGTCCCGCGCGAGCTCGACGAGGCTGCCAAGATCGACGGCGCCACGCACGCCCAGACCTACTGGACGATCATCCTGCGGCTCGTCACCCCGATCCTCGCCGTCGTCGCCCTGCTGTCCTTCATCGCGACGTTCGGCGAGTTCATCATCGCCCGTCTCGTGCTGCAGTCGGAGCGCAGCTGGACCGTGGCGGTCGGGCTCTACGGCTGGGTGTCCTCGCTGCTCGAGGCCAACTGGGGGCTCTTCGCGGCCGGTGCCGTCATCTCGGCGCTGCCCGTCCTGCTGCTGTTCCTCTTCCTGCAGAAGTACATCGTCGGTGGGCTGACGGCCGGGTCGGTCAAGGGCTGAGGTGCACCCCCCGGCCCGTGCGGCGCCTCTACGATGACCCCGTGGGTCCGGAGCGCAGCGCCGTCGAGCGGCGTGCGCGATGGTGGGTCGAGCCGGTCGTGTCGTCGGCGCTCACGGCCGCGGGCCTCGCGGCCGTGTGGCTGCTCGCGGTGCCGCGCGAGGCGGTGTGCCCCGCCATCTACCCGCCGCCCGCCGGGTGCACCACGGCGGACCGGGTCGGGACGGCCACGGCGTGGACGCTCGCCCTCGTCGCCGTGTGGGCCGTGACCCTCGCCACGGCGCGCCTGCGGGGGCGCACGATCCCCTCGCTGCTCGTCGCCGTGACGATCGTGCTGTGCCTCGCGGCCTACGTGGGCACGCTGTACTCCACGGGCTTCGTCCTCGGCCAGGCGCCCGGCGCCCCTACCCTGGGCACGTGACAGCGCTCGACCCCCTGCCCCGCGACGTCGACGGGTACGCCGACGCCGACCGCGAGCGCTGGGTCGCGGAAGGCGAGAAGTCGCGCGAGCGCACCCCGTTCGAGCGTGACCGCGCGCGCATCGTGCACTCGTCGGCGCTGCGCCGGCTCGGTGCCAAGACCCAGGTGCTGGGGCCCTCGTCGGACGACTTCGTGCGCACGCGCCTGACCCACACCCTCGAGGTCGCGCAGGTCGGCCGCGAGCTCGGCAAGGCCCTCGGCTGCGACCCCGACGTCGTCGACACCGCCTGCCTCGCGCACGACCTGGGGCACCCGCCGTTCGGGCACAACGGCGAGCGCGCGCTGGCCGAGCTCGCCCGGGGGATCGGCGGCTTCGAGGGCAACGCGCAGACCCTGCGCCTCCTGACGCGCCTCGACCCGAAGGTCGTCGCCCCGGACGGGCGCTCGGTGGGCCTCAACCTCACGCGCGCCAGCCTCGACGCGTCGGTGAAGTACCCGTGGCGCTACGGGCAGGGACCGATCAGCCCGGCCAGCGGACGACCGACCCACAAGTTCGGTGTCTACGAGGACGACCTGCCGGTGTTCACGTGGCTGCGCGCCGACGCGCCCGACACGCGCAAGTGCCTCGAGGCACAGGTCATGGACCTCGCCGACGACATCTCGTACTCGGTGCACGACGTCGAGGACGCGGTCGTGGGGGGCCGGCTCGACCTGGGGGTCCTGACCCGGCCCGACGAGCGGGCCCGCGTCGTCGAGGCCGTGGACACGTGGTACGGGGCCCAGGTCACCGCCGCCGAGCTGTCCGCCGCGATGGACCGGCTCGTGGCGGCACGGCTGTGGGAGCCGGGGTTCGACGGGTCGCGCCGGGCGCTCGCGGTGCTCAAGGACGCCACCAGCCAGCTCATCGGGCGGTTCGCCAAGGCGGCGCAGCAGGCGACCCGGGCGCGGTACGGCGACGGACCGCTGACCCGCTACGGCGCCGAGCTCGTCGTCCCCCACGAGACGCTCGCCGAGATCCTCGTCCTCAAGGGCCTGGCCGTCGCGTACGTCATGGCCCCGCGCGAGCTCGAGCCGCTGTACCAGCGCCAGCGCGAGATCCTCACCGACCTCGTGGCCGTGCTGGCGGACCGCGGCGCCGACGCCCTCGAGCCGCCGTTCGCCGTGGACTGGCGCGCGGCCGACGACGACGCGCAGCGGCTGCGCGTCGTCGTCGACCAGGTCGCCTCGCTCACCGACGTGTCGGCGGTCGAGGTGCACGGCCGGCTCGTCCGTCCGCGGCGCCACTGACGCGCGGTCGGCGCCCGGTTCAGTCGCCCGTGTCCAGGGGCCAGAACGGCCGGACCTCGACGCGGCCCGCACGGGCCATCGGGTGCGCCGCGGCGATCGCGACGGCCTCGTCGAGGTCGGCCGCCTCGATGACGTCGTAGCCCGCGATCTGCTCGCGGGTCTCGGCGAACGGACCGTCCGTCAGCACCACCCGGTCGCCGCGCCGGCGCACGGTCGTCGCGGCCTCCACCGGCCGCAGGCGGTTGCCGTGGTGGCGCATGCCGCGCCCGTCGACGTCCGCGACCCACTCCTCGATCGTCAGGTCGTCGGGCGCGGCGTCCTCGCCGTCGGGGTCGGTGCAGATGAAGAGCATGTACTCCACGTCGTCCTCCTCGTGTCGTGCGGGCGGGATCCCACCCGTCAGCGCCATGACGCCCGGCCCGCAGGACATTCGACATCACGCGGGCGCCTAGACTCACGCCCGTGGCCGGACGGATTCTGCGGGAGGACGTGGAGGCCGTCCGCGAGCGTGTCCGGATCGAGGAGGTCGTCGGGGCGCACGTCGCGCTGCGGCCCGCGGGCGTGGGCTCGCTCAAGGGCCTGTGCCCCTTCCACGACGAGCGGTCGCCGTCGTTCCACGTGCGGCCCCAGGTCGGGCGGTACCACTGCTTCGGCTGCGGCGAGGGCGGTGACGTCATCGCGTTCGTGCAGAAGGTGGACGGACTGGGCTTCACCGACGCCGTCGAGTACCTCGCCTCCCGCGCCGGCATGCAGCTGCGGTACGAGGAGGGCGGCGGGCCCTCGCGCCCCGGTGAGGAGCCGGGCCGCCGGCGACGGCTCCTGGACGCGCACCGCATCAGCGAGGAGTTCTTCCGCGAGCAGCTGGTCACCCCGCAGGCCGCGGCCGCGCGAGCATTCCTCGCGGAGCGGGGGTTCGACCGGTCGGCGGCCGAGGACTTCGGCGTGGGGTTCGCCCCCCAGGGGTGGGACGCGCTGCTGCGCCACCTGCGCGGGCGCGGCTTCACCGAGGCCGAGCTGACGGCGTCGGGCCTGGTCAGCCAGGGCCAGCGCGGCATCTACGACCGGTTCCGCGGGCGCCTGGTCTGGCCGATCCGCGAGGTCACGGGGGAGACGGTCGGTTTCGGTGCGCGTCGGCTCTTCGAGGACGACAACGGGCCCAAGTACCTCAACACCCCCGAGACCCCGCTGTACCGCAAGTCGCACGTGCTCTACGGCATCGACCTGGCCAAGCGGGAGATCGCCCGCGAGAAGCAGGTCGTCGTCGTCGAGGGCTACACCGACGTCATGGCGATGCACCTGTCGGGCGTGCGCACCGCGGTGGCCACGTGCGGGACGGCCTTCGGCCCGGACCACGCGCGGATCGTGCGTCGGCTCGTCGGGGACAGCGGGGGAGCGAGCGGCGTCCAGCTGGCCGGCGGCTCGTCGGTGGGCGGCGAGATCGTCTTCACGTTCGACGGCGACGCGGCCGGGCAGAAGGCCGCGCTGCGCGCGTTCGGTGAGGACCAGGCGTTCTCGGCGCAGACGTTCGTGGCGGTCGAGCCGTCGGGCATGGACCCCTGCGAGCTGCGCCAGGAGCGCGGCCCGGACGCGGTGAGCGCGCTGGTCGCGTCGCGGCAGCCGCTGTTCGAGTTCGTGATCCGTTCGACGCTCGCCGCGCACGACCTGACGACGGCCGAGGGGCGGGTCGGCGCGCTGCGGGCCGCCGCGCCCGTGGTCGCCGGCATCCGCGACTCGGCGCTGCGCCCGGAGTACGAGCGACTCCTGGCGGGGTGGCTCGGCATGGACGACGTCTCCGGGGTGCGGCGCACGGTCGCCGACGCCTCGCGCCGGGTCGCGCGCGCCGGGTCGCGCCCCGGTGAGGCACGGCGTGCGGGTCACGCCCCCGCCGACGACGCGACGCCCGTCCCGGTCGTGCGCATGGCCGCACCGGACCGTCGCGACCCGGTCGCGCAGGTCGAGCGGACGGCGCTGGAGGTGGTGCTGCAGCACCCGACCCTCGTCCCGCCGGAGTTCGACGCCCTCGCGCCGGACGCGTGCACCGCGCCGGCCTACCGCGCGGTGCACGAGGCCGTGCGCGCTGCCGGCGGCATCGTCACCGCCACCGACGTCGTCGCCCGCGGCGGCGAGTCCGCCTGGGTCGGGGCCGTGGTCGACGCGGCCGCGGAGCCCGTGCGTGCCCTGCTCACCGAGCTGTCGGTGGCCCCGTTGCCCGAGGACCGTCCCGACGCCCTGCCCGCGTACGTGCGCGGAGTGGTGATGCGGCTCGTCGACGTCGGCCTCACGCGGCGGGTCGCGGACGTCCGCGGACGGCTGCAGCGGCTCGGTGCCGACGCCGACGCGGCCGAGCAGAGGGCGCTGCTGGGCGAGCTCCTGGAGCTCGAGGCGCAGCGCCGCACGCTGCGGCCCGCCTGACGCCGTCCGCGCGCTCAGCGCAGGGCGACGAGCCCGGTGCCGTCGTCCTGCACGGCGGTGTCGGTCACGGCCGTGACCGTCATCGACCGCAGGCGCAGGCTCCCGCCGTAGGAGGACAGGAACGCGGTGTCCGTGGCGTCGCGGCCCGTGGCGATCCGCAGCAGCGACTGGCGCGGGGCCAGGTGCGTCGCGTCGACGACGTGCCACCCGCCCTCCAGGTACGCCTCGGCGACGGCGTGGAAGTCCATCGGCTTGAGGCCCGGGGCGTACGCCGACGCGAGGCGCGCCGGCACGTCGCAGGCCCGCAGCAGCGCCACCACGAGGTGGGCGAAGTCCCGGCACACCCCGCGCCGCTTGAGGAGCGTGTCCGTGGCACCGTCCGTCGGCAGGCTCGACCCGGACAGGTAGGTG
The DNA here is from genome assembly GCF_016862775.1 of Cellulomonas phragmiteti. GTDB lineage: Bacteria > Actinomycetota > Actinomycetes > Actinomycetales > Cellulomonadaceae > Cellulomonas > Cellulomonas phragmiteti. The sequence goes on from NZ_BONP01000008.1 coordinate 79,811, forward strand.
ACGTGCCGGCTCACCCAGGTGACCACGGCGTCGAGCAGCTCGGCGCCCGCGAGGTGGCGGAACTGGTCGCGGGCGAACGCCAGCAGCCGGTCGGACTCCGCGTACCGGCTGGGCCGGCGGTACTCGACGAGGTCCACGTCCTCGACCGGGGGCACGGGGCCCTGGCCCGTCACGGTGGCCTGGTAGTCGATGACGACCCGGCCCGCGGGAGCCAGGATGCGGTGCACCCGCCCGCCGTGGGGGGACTTGATCTCCTGCACGTCGAGAGGAGCGTCGTCGGAGCGCGCGAGCATCAGCTCGGTCCGCTCGAACGGTCCGTCCGCGACGGCCACGCAGAGCAGGAGCTCGAGCGGCGTGTGCACGTCGAGCGAGAGGTGGGCAGCCACGGAGCGCAGCACGGACGACGCATCCTTCCCCGGCCAGGACGGGCCGGACGACGGGTGGTGACAGGGGACGGCGGAGCGACGGACGTGGCGCCGGGCCGCGGGGTCGACGACTCGTCCGGGAACCGGTCGGCGATGCCGGGAGGCGCCCGGACGGGGCACGGTGAAGCGGGGGACGAAGCGGTGAGGAGGTCCCGGGGCGAGCGGGATCGAGGCAAGTGTGAGGCTCGTGGGGGCGTTCGTCCAGCCCCTCCTGCGGGCGAGGTGTCGTCGCAGGTCAGGGACTCGCTGCGGGTGCCCGCAGGTCAGTCCGCGGCCGGCGCCGGGGTGGTCCCGGCACGGCGTCGGGAACGCTTCTCGCGCAGCAGCACCAGCGGGAGCAGGAACGTCGCGAGCGCGGTGACGACCCAGACGACGATCGTCGCGAGCACCCACGTCGAGGTGCCGCTGATCCGCAGGCCCTCGGTGAGCAGCCGGGCGAGCAGCAGCGCGACGAACGTCGAGACCAGGCCGATGCCGCCGAGGAACGCCGGCGCGTACCGACTGCTCATCCGGAAGACGAACGGCGCGAGCACCGACTGCGCGACGGCGAAGACCAGCACGGTGACGACGAACCCCGATACGGTGACCGTGACGCCGTCGAGCACGGCCGCCGCGCCCAGCAGCCCGAGGGCGGCGGAGGCGAGGAAGATCAGCGTGCGGATCAGCAGCCGGACCACGAGGCCAACGTAGACCCGGGCCCGCACCGCCGCGAGGCGTGCACGGTGCGGCCCGGTGGGGGAGCATCGAGCGGTGGCACCCTTCGCGCAGGACACCGACCCGTCGGGCGTGCGGGTCCTCGTCGTCGCCGACACCCACGTCCCCGCGCGTGCGCGCGACCTGCCCGCCGAGGTCTGGCGGGCGGTCGACGCCGCCGACCTCGTGGTGCACGCGGGGGACTGGGTGACCACCGACCTGCTGGACCGGTTCGAGCAGCGGGCGTCCCTGCTGCTCGCGTGCCACGGCAACAACGACCCGCCCGCCCTCGCGGCGCGCGTCCCCGAGGTCGCCCGGTCGACGGTGGCCGGCGTCCGCCTCGGCGTGGTCCACGAGACGGGGGCCGCGACCGGGCGGGAGCGGCGGTGCGACGAGCGGTTCGACGACCTCGACCTGCTGGTCTTCGGCCACAGCCACATCCCGTGGGACTCCGTGACGCCGCGCGGGATGCGCCTGCTCAACCCGGGCTCGCCGACCGACCGCCGCCGCCAGCCCGCGTGCACGTACGTCACGTTCACCCTCCGCGCCGGGGCGGTGCACGACGTCGTCCTGCACCGGCTGCCACCGCGCGTGCCGGCGCGCCGGGGCGGCGCCGGCAGCACGAAGGCCCCCGGCCCGCGGTGACGCGGGACGGAGGCCTCGACGAGCTCCCCCGACTGGACTCGAACCAGTAACCCTTCGATTAACAGTCGAATGCTCTGCCAATTGAGCTACGGGGGATCGTGCGGGAAAACCCTAGCAGGCTCCCGGGGGTGCCTCGCGACACCGCGGCGGTGCCGTGACGCTCCGGTGCCGTGACGCTCCGGTGCCGTGACGCTCCTCAGGGAGCCAGGCCGGCCTCGGCGCGGACGTGCGCCTCCGCCGCCGCGACCCGGCGCCCCGCGGCCGGGTCGGTCAGGTCCACCGTCGCGTCCCCGATGACCTGGGTGAACAGCTCGCCGTCCTCGTCGCGACGCAGCGCGACGCGCACCGGCGTCCCGGCGCCGGGCACGTGCTCCACGTGCACGACCGACTGCTGGACGCGCTCGCGGAACGACTGGACGAGGTCCCACGCGTCGACGTCGTCCGCGAGCACCAGCTCGGTGCGCGCCCCGCTGACCCAGTGCACGGTGAGCGTGCGGGTGCGGGCGTCGAGCGCCCCGCGGTCGACGTCGGCCCACGGGGTGCGCACGACTCCCGACTCGCCGGCGAGGTGCAGCGCGCGGCGCGTCGTGACGGCCCACCGCCCGTCCGCCAGGGGTGCGGTCGCGAGGATCGCGTCGGCCCGCAGGTCGAGCGTGCGTCGCAGGGGATCGGGCAGCCGGCGACGCCGGGAGAACAGGGCCACGGCACCACCGTAGCCGCGCGCGCGGGTCGCGGGATCCGCCGCCGGGTGGACGTCGTGGTCAGGAGGGGGTGCGGCGCACGTAGTTCCAGGCCAGGACGGCGCAGGTCGCTCCGTTGAGGAAGCCGACGACGACGTCGCTCACCGAGTGCAGGCCCCGGTAGACCCGTGCGACGGCCACGGCCACCGGCACCAGGACGCACAGCACCGTCACGACGCGGCGCAGCACGGGGCGCTCGATCTGCTGGGCCTGCATCGCGAGCGTGAGGTAGAACGCGGCCGCGGCACCCGTGTGGCCGCTGGGGAAGCTCGAGGTCGGCGGGACGTGGTCGAGGTGCTCGACGTCGGGCCGTTCGCGACCGACGACGAGGGAGGCGGACAGGAAGATGGCCGCCTGGACGGTGACGGCGAGCCCGGGGATCACGGCGTACCACCACCGTCGCGTCCGCCACCAGACCAGGGCGATGGCCAGCACGCACGCACCGATGAGGAACTCCGTCTGCCCGATCGCCGAGAGCACGGTGGTCACGGTGTCGACCGGCGGCGTGCGCTGCTGGACGAACCAGTCGTTGACGGCGTACTCGCCCTCGAGGTTGCCCAGCGGTCCGGTGATGAGCAGACCCAGGCCCACCACGACGCACCACAGCACGACGGCGGGCAGCAGGACCCGTCGCACGACGTCGCGTCGCGCCTCGCGCGCCGGTGGGGCGCTCGGGTCGGTGCGGTAGCGGTGCCAGAAGGCGTGCACGTGTCCTCCGGTGTCACGGGGTGGAGCGGGCCCGGTCGACGGGGTCGTCGACCGGGGTGCCGGCGGCGGTCCGCCGGAAGCCGACGAACGACGCGACGGCGACGGCCGCGCCGAGCATCACCCCGCCGACGACGTCGGAGGGGTAGTGCACGCCGAGCAGCACGCGGTCGGCGGCGGTGACCAGGACGAGGGCGGCGGCGGTCGCCGGCACGGCGACCCGGCCCCGCCGTCCCAGCACCGGCCAGACCAGCAGCGTCAGCGTCACCGCGACGAGCGCGGCGTTCGTCGCGTGCCCGGACGGGAAGCTCGAGCCCGGGGCGCGGGCCACGGCGTCCTCGATCACCGGACGCGCCCGCTGGACGATCCCCTTGGCGGCGAGCTGCAGGACCCACCCGGCGGCGACCGTCCCGCCGGCCCACAGCGCACGGTCGCCCAGGCCGCAGCGACGCCATGCCGCGAGGCACACCGCAGGCACCAGGACGAGGTTGACCCACCGCGCTGCGGTGACCTCCTGCCAGGCGATCAGACCCGACCGCAGCACGTCGGACCCCCGCGTGACGTCGGTCGCGGCACGCACGACGGACTCGTCGAGCGCCACGACCGCGCCGGACCCGCCGCGCACCGCCACCGCCAGCGCGACGACGGGCAGGACGACCGCGGTCCCCAGGGCGAGGGCGTGCAGCAGCGCACGTCGACGGACGGGGGCGGCTCGCATGGCGAGACCCTAGAGGCGGGTCCGGGGGGCCGCACGCCGGTGGGCCAGGTGGGGCTTGAACCCACGACCGACGGATTATGAGTCCGCTGCTCTGACCGACTGAGCTACTGGCCCCTGCTGACGTGCAGGTTACCGGAGCACGTCGCTGACCTGCCGGGACGGTGGGCCCGCTCGGGACGTCGCCGGGTGCCGCCCATGGTCCGGAATGCCCGCTCCGGATGCCGAACCACCCGACCGCTGCCACCATCGCTGCGGGCACCGACGGACGTCGGGAGGTGGGGGCCCGCGTCGAGGAGGTGACATGGGCACGGTCGCGACGAGGTCGCCGCAGGGCGCCTGGGAGATGGGCGCTCGGGCGGGGTACGCCGCCAGCGGGCTGGTCCACGTGCTGATCGGCGTGCTCGCGGCGCAGCTGGCCCTCGGGTCGTCCGAGGGCAGCGCGGACGAGTCCGGAGCCTTCTCGACGATCGCGGCCACGCCCTTCGGGGCTGTGGTGCTGTGGTTCAGCGTCGTCGCGTTCGTGGCGCTGGCCGCCTGGCAGGCGGCGGCCGCGGTGAGCGGCGCCGCCGGCGAGACGTCCGACCGGGTCAAGGCGGGTGCCAAGGCCGTGGTGTACCTGGCGCTGGCCGGGACGGCGTTCACGGTGGTGCGCGGCGGCTCGGGCGGTGGGCAGACGTCGAGCACGACCGCCGAGCTCATGCAGGCGCCCGGCGGCCGGCTGCTCGTGGGGGCCGTCGGGGTGGGTGTCGTGGTCGTCGGGGCGTACCACGTCTACAAGGGGTGGACGAAGAAGTTCCTCGAGGACCTGCACCGCCTGCCGTCGGGGACGGCGGGGCGGGTCGCACGCCGCGCCGGGGTCGTGGGGTACGCCGCCAAGGGCGTGGCGCTCGGCATCGTCGGCGTCCTGTTCGTGGTCGCGGCAGCCACGGCCGACCCGCAGGAGGCGACCGGTCTGGACGGCGCGCTGCAGGCCCTGCGGGACGCTCCGGCAGGCCCGGTGCTGCTGCTGCTGGTCGCCGCGGGCCTCGTCGCTTTCGGGGGCTACTGTGGCGTTAGGTCCCGGTTCGGCAGGCTATGACTTTTCACCCGCTCCGGACAGATCTGGCACGGCGGCGGTTGTTGCACAGTTGTCCAGATTGGGGCATAGTCGTAGTCGTCAGCGACAACGGCAAACCCGCCGCAAGGTGGGGACGCAAAGCCACGGGGCCTACTGGGCCAGCCGAGCTACCGAACGACAAGGAGTACCAGCCATGGCTGTTCACACTGAGGCCCCCCTCTCGCAGGGCGCACTGCTCACCCCGGGTGAGGTCGCGGTCCTGTTCCGCGTCGACCCGAAGACGGTCACGCGCTGGGCGCAGGCCGGCAAGCTCTCCGCGGTCCGCACCCTCGGGGGCCACCGCCGCTTCCACGAGGCCGAGGTCCGGCAGCTCCTGACCGGCGTCCCGCAGCAGCGCGCCGGGGAGTGAGCCCCGCGCCGTCAAGGACGACGCACCCACGACGTCGACGCCGGTGGTGACCAGTTCACCACCGGCGTCGTGCTGCGTCCGGACGGCCGCGCAAGGACCGGCGGGCGGGTCGTCCGCGGACCGGGGGCCCGGCGCGACGTGAAAGGATCAGGGCATGGCTCTGCGTGAGATCCGCATCGTCGGCGACCCCGTCCTGCGCACCCCCTGCGACCCCATCACCACCATCGACGACCGCGTCCGCTCCCTGGTCGAGGACCTCCTCGAGACCGTGGACATGGACGGTCGGGCCGGGCTGGCCGCCAACCAGATCGGCGTCGGCCTGCGCGCCTTCTCGTGGAACATCGACGACGAGATCGGCTACGTGCTCAACCCGGTCATCGTCGAGGTGTCGGAGGACGAGTACCAGGACGGGGACGAGGGCTGCCTGTCGGTGCCTGGTCTGTGGTACCCGACGCACCGCGCCTGGTACGCCCGGGTGGTCGGCACCGACCTCGACGGGCGTGAGGTCGTCGTCGAGGGCACCGAGCTGATGGCGCGCTGCCTGCAGCACGAGGTGGACCACCTCGACGGGATGCTGTACCTCGACCGTCTCGAGCGCTCCGTGCGCAAGAAGGCCATGCGGGCGATCCGCGAGCAGCTCTGAGGACGCGCAGCGCGCGTCCGCTGGACCTGCGGCGACGCATGAGGCATCCTGTGCCGTGCACGCCGCGTGCGCTGCATCCGTGCTGGTGACGGTTCCCGATCAGGGGCGAGGTCGTTGGGGAAGGCGACCCTCGAGCCCATCCGGGAGGACGACATGGCCGGTGCTATCACCCGCGGTGTACTTTTCGTGCACTCTGCGCCGCGCGCTCTCTGCCCCCACGTCGAGTGGGCGGCAGGCAACGCGCTGGGCGCGCGCGTCAGCCTGGACTGGACACCCCAGCCGGCCGGGCCGAGCTTCTACCGGGCCGAGCTCTCGTGGCAGGCCGCTCCCGGGACGGGTGCCAGGCTCGCGTCCGCGCTGCGCGGCTGGGCGCACCTGCGCTACGAGGTGACGGAGGAGCCGAGCGCGGGCGTCGACGGGTCGCGCTGGAGCCACACGCCTGAGCTCGGCATCTTCCACGCCGCGACGGACGTGCACGGCAACGTCGTCGTCCCCGAGGACCGCATCCGCGCCGCCCTGGAGCACGCCGCCGACCCCGACCGCCTGCGTGCGGAGCTCGACCTGGCGCTCGGGCAGGCGTGGGACGACGAGCTCGAGCCGTTCCGTTACGCCGGCGCCGGCGCGCCGGTGCGCTGGCTGCACCGCGTCGGCTGACGCCTCCGCCGCGGGCGGGCGGTCCACCTTTCGGGTGGACCACCCGCCCGTGCCGGTGGTGAAACCTTTCGCACCTGGAGCGACGGTTCGCGTGGACCCGTCGCTCGGCTACCGTCCGTCACGCGTCCCGGGTCCGCCGGGGCAGGTCGAGGAGCCATCCGGGGGGAGACGGGCCGTACCAGCGGCGCGTCTGTCACACGCGGAGGACGCCGATGCCAGCACGCCGTCGGCCGCTGCCGCCCGCCCTGGGCGTGATCGCCGGCCTCGGCGCGGGCCTCGCGCTGACCGGGGGCCTGCCGTCGGGCGGCACCGGGACCGAGCCCCGGGCGGTCGCTGCCGACCGTGACGACGAGCGACCCTCGGCCACCGGTGCCGACGGCACGTTCCGTGGCAGCGGCGGGTACGAGACACCGGGTGGACGCCAGCAGATCGACGTGACGGTCGTCCTGGACGACGGCCGCGTCACGGCCGTGCGCGTCGACCCGGCCGCCACCAACGCGACCTCCCGGCACTTCCAGGAGAGGTTCGCCTCCGCGGTCGTCGACGCGGTCGTCGGGCGACCGCTCGACGAGGTGGCCGTCGACCGGCTCGCCGGCTCGTCCTCGACGGGTGCGGGATTCATGGCGGCTCTCGACCAGGTGGTGCGCGATGCGTCCGGCACCTGAGCCCGGCGCGTCGGAGGGGTGCGCGCCGGGCCGGAGGGCACCGCGATGAGGGCGGCGGTCGACGGTCTCCTCGGCAGGGTCAGCGCCTACCGGACGGCGACGGTCGCCCTGGTCGTGGTGCACGCCGCCGCCGGGGTCCTGGGACACCTCGGCCTGCTGGACGTGGATCCCGTGGCGCTCGCCGCCACGGTGGCCGCCGCGACCGCCGGCACGCTGCTGACGAGCGTCACCGGGGCGCTCGTCCACGGTGCTCGCGCGCACGTCGAGTCGTCGCTCATCACCGGCCTGATCCTGGCCCTCCTGCTCTGGCCCGCGACGACGGTCGACGCGCTCGTGGGAGCCGGTCTGGTCGGCGCCGCCGCCGGTACGTCCAAGGTCCTCGTGCGCTGGCGTGGTCGGCACCTGCTCAACCCGGCGGCGGCCGGAGCGCTGGTCGCAGGGCTCGGTGTGGCGCCCCTGCTCGGCACCGCGGCGCCGGTGTGGTGGGTCGCCACGCCGCTGCTCGCCCCCGTCGTGCTCGTCGCGGGGGCGGTCGTGCTGCGCCGGGCCGGCACCGGGACCGTGGCCGTCGCGTACGCACTGACCTACCTCGCCGTGACCGTGCCGCGGCTGGTGCTGCACGGGCAGCAGCCCCTCGACGCCCTGGTGAGCGCCCTCGGCTCGCACCCCGTGCTCGTCGTCGCGGCGTTCATGGTCGTCGAGCCCCTCACCCAGGCGCCGCGACGTCGCACCCGCACGGCCGTCGCCGTCCTCGTCGGTGCACTGGCCGGGACACCGTTCGCGTTCGGCCCGCTGTCCACGTCGCCCGAGCTGGCGATCGTGGCGGGCAACGTCGTCACGGCGCTCGTCGCGGCCCCGTACGCGATGCGGCTCGTCGTCGTGGGGCACCGGTCGCCGGGCCCCGGCGCGCACGAGGTCCTCCTGCGACCGGTGCGGGCGTTGCGCTGGCAACCGGGTCAGTGGGTGGAGATCGACGTCGGGCACGCCCGGCCGGACGGTCGGGGACGACGCCGCGTGTTCTCGCTGGTCCCGGCGGGGCGCGAGGCCCTCGCGGTCGGGTTCACGGTCCGTGACCGGCCCTCGGCGTTCAAGCGTGCGCTCATGGCGGCGCCCGTCGGCTCGACGGTGCGCGCCACGTCCGTGGGCGGGGACTTCCTGCTGCCGCAGGACCCCACACGGCCCGTCCTGATGATCGCCGGGGGGATCGGCGTCACCCCGTTCATCTCGCAGCTCGAGCACGCCGGGCCGCGGGACATGGTGCTGGTCCTCGTGTGCCCGACGGGCATGCCCCCGCCGTACCTGCGGCGCATCGCCCGCAGCCGGGCCCGGGTGGTGGTCGTCTCACCCGAGCCCGTCCCCGACCTGCCCCCGCGCTGGACCTGGCACTGCGGCACCCGGCTGACGCCGCAGGTCCTCCGCTCCGCGATGTCCGACCTGCCCCGACGGGCGGCGTACGTCTCCGGGTCCCCGGACCTGGTGCGCCGCGCCCGCGCCGTGCTGCGGGAGGTGGGCGTGCGCCGCGTGCGCACCGACAGCTTCGCGGGGTACGGGCGGCGCCCCGCGCACCGCTCCACGGGCCCGCTCCCCGGCGCAGCGCCCGCTCGCACGCGTCGGAGCGCGGCTCGCCGCGAGCAGCCCGTCGACGCGAGCGTCTGAGGACGTGCGCGTCTCCCGTTCCCGCGTCCCGGCGCACGTGCAGGTGCGCCAGCCGGCGCCGGGCCGCCCGACCTGGCGCCCGCCCGCCCCCGCCGGGGCTGCAGGGGAGGAGGTCACGTCCGGTGCCCCGTGCTGAGACGAGGTTCGAGGCGATCGGCACCGCGTGGTCGATCGTCACGCCCCAGCCGCTCGCCGACACGACGCTCGACCGCGTCCGGGCGGTGATCGAGGAGTACGACGTGGTCTGGTCCCGGTTCCGCACCGACTCCGTGGTGGCGCGGATCGCCCGCGAGGGCGGCACGCACGCTCTTCCAGGGCACGCGGCGGAGCTGCTCGACCTGTACGACGTGCTCGACGACCGGACCGGGGGAGCGGTCACGCCGCTGGTGGGCGGGTGCCTCGTCCGGCTCGGGTACGACGCCACGTACCGTCTGCGTCCTTCTGGCCCACCCCTGCCCGCCCCGCGGGGTGTGCTCACCCGTACCGGGACGACCCTCACCGCGACCCGACCCGTCGTGCTCGACGTCGGTGCCGCGGGCAAGGGCCAGCTCGTCGACCTCGTCGGCGACGAGCTGCTCGCCTGCGGCGTGGGCGAGCACCTCGTCGACGCCGGCGGTGACATGGTGCACCGCGGACCGGACCCGGTCCGCGTCGGTCTGCAGGCGCCCGGCGACCCCACGCGGGTCGTCGGCGTCGTCACGCTGCGCGACGCGGCCCTGTGCGGGTCGGCGTCCGACCGACGGGCCTGGGGCGAGGGCCTGCACCACGTCCTGGACGCCCGCACCGGCGAGCCGACGCGCGACGTGGTCGCCACCTGGGTGCTGGCCGACCGTGCGATGGTCGCCGACGGGCTCGCCACGGCGCTGTTCCTGGCCGACCCCGACGTGCTGCAGGGGATCGTCGCGCACACCTACGTCCGGCTGCACGCCGACGGCCACGCGCGGTACGCGCTCGGCCTGCCGGGAGAGGTCTACGCCTGAGGCACCTCGAGGCCGTCCTCGGCCGCACCCCCCGACGGTCTCGTCACGGCGGTCCCGCCGACCGTCCCGGGTCGGACACCGGTCACACGGACGTGACGACCAGAGCCACGTTGTGACCGCCGAAGCCGAACGAGTTGTTGATGGCGGCCACGGGCCCGGCGGGCAGGGCACGCGGCTCGTCGCGGACGAGGTCGAGCACGAGCTCCGGGTCGGGCTCGGCGACGTTGATGGTCGGCGGAGCGGTCCGCTCGTGCAGCGCGAGGACGGTGAAGATCGTCTCCAGCGCGCCGGCACCACCGAGCAGGTGCCCCGTCATCGACTTGGTCGCCGAGAGCACGGCGTGGTCCGCGTCGTCGCCGAGCACGGCGCGGATCGAGCGTGCCTCGATGAGGTCGCCGACGACCGTCGACGTCGCGTGCGCGTTGACGTGCGCGACGTCCGACGCCGCGACCCCCGAGTCCGCCAGCGCGGACCGCATCGCGCGGATCTGGCCGTCGCCCGACGGCTCGGGTGACGTGATGTGGTAGCCGTCGGCCGACAGGCCGAGCCCGGCGATGCGCGCGTACACGCGCGCACCGCGCGCGGCGGCGTGCGCGGCGGACTCCAGGACGACGACGCCCGCACCCTCGCCGATGACGAAGCCGTCGCGGTCGACGTCGTAGGGACGCGAGGCGCCCGCGGGGTCGTCGTTGCGGGTCGACAGCGTGCGCGACGCCGCGAACGCGGCGATCGGCATGGGGTGGATCGTGGCCTCGGTGCCGCCCGCGACGACGACGTCGGCGCGGCCGTTGCGGATCATCTCGACGCCGTAGGCGATGGCCTCGGCGCCGGACGCGCACGCCGAGACGAGCGCGTGCGCACCGGCACGCGCACCGAGCTCGAGGGAGACGTACGCGACGGGGGAGTTCGGCATGAGCATCGGCACGGTCATGGGCAGGACCCGACGACCGCCCTTCTCGCGCAGCGTGTCCCACCCGTCGAGCGTGGTCCAGATGCCACCGATCCCGGAGGAGACGACGGCGCCGAGCCGGTCGCCGTCGACCTCGGGTGAGCCCGCGTCGGCCCACGCCTCGCGCGTCGCGATGACCGCGTACTGCGCCGAGGGGTCCATGCGCTTGAGCTCGGGGCGTGCCAGCACCTGGTCCGCGGGGACCTTGAGCGTCGCACCGAAGTTCACGGCGATCTCGTAGCGCTCGGCCCAGTCGTTCTCGAAGGGGCGCGCGCCGGACTCGCCGGCGAGCGCGGCCCGCCACGTGCTCGGGACGTCACCACCGAGCGGCGTGGTGGCGCCCAGGCCGGTGACGACGACCTCGGGGACGGTGCTCATGGGTACTCCTCGGTTCAGGCGGGCGGTGCGCACGGCCGTCGGCCGGCGCACCGCCCGGGTGCACGCGGGGTGCGGCGCAGACTCAGGCCTGGGCGCCGGCGATGAAGCTCACGGCGTCGCCGACGGTCGCGAGGTTCTTGACCTCGTCGTCCGGGATGCGGACGTCGAACTTCTCCTCCGCGAGCGTGACGATCGTCATCATCGACAGCGAGTCGATGTCGAGGTCGTCGGTGAAGGACTTCTCGGGCAGGACGGAGTCGGTCGGCAGACCCGTCTCCTCGCTGACGATCTCGGCCAGTCCGGCCAGGATCTCCTGCTCGCTGTGCGCCATCGGGTGTCTCCTCGTGTCGGGTGGTGCAGGGACGTGCTGAACGGTACAGGCGCACGGTGCGCCCGCCGTCGGCGCGGATCAGGGCAGGACGACGACCTGCGCGGCGTAGACCAGGCCCGCGCCGAAGCCGATCTGCAGCGCGAGCGCACCGGGGCGGATGCTGCCCTCGCGGCGCAGCCGCTCGGCGGCCAGCGGGATGGACGCGGCCGACGTGTTGCCGGTCTCGGCGATGTCACGGGCCACGACGACGGACTCGGGCAGCTTCAGCTGCTTGATCATCTGGTCGATGATCCGCATGTTCGCCTGGTGGGGGATGAAGGCCTCGATGTCCGCGGCGGTCACCCCGGCCGCGTCCATGGCCTTCTGCGCCACGGGCGCCATCTGCCACACGGCCCACTTGAAGACCGACTGGCCCTCCTGCCGCAGCGTCGGCCAGCCCGCGCCCTCGTCACGCGTGGCGACCCACGAGTGGGTCTGCCGGATCGCCTGCGCCTGGGCGCCGTCCGAGCCCCAGACCGTCGGGCCGATCCCGGGCGTGTCGGACGGACCGATGACGACCGCCCCCGCGCCGTCGCCGAGCAGGAACGAGATGGACCGGTCCGTCGGGTCGACGAACTCGCTCATCTTCTCGGCGCCGATGACCAGGACGTGGCGTGCCGTCCCGGCGCGCACCAGGGCGTCGGCCTGCCCGACGCCGTAGCAGTAGCCGGCGCACGCGGCGGAGATGTCGAAGGCCGCGGCGGGCGTCGCGCCGATGCGGTCGGCGACGATCGCGGCGCCCGCGGGGGTCTGGTGGAAGTACGTGACGGTCGACAGGATCACCGCGTCGATGTCCGCGCCCGTCAGGCCGGCGTCGTCCAGGGCCGCGCGTGCCGCGGCCTCGGCGAGGTCCAGGACGTCGGTGCCGTCGGCCGCGCGACGGCGGGTCACGATGCCGGTGCGCTGGCGGATCCACTCGTCGGACGAGTCGATCGGGCCCACCAGGTCGTCGTTGGGGACGACGCGCTCGCCGCGCACCCCGCCGAGGCCGAGGATGCGGGTGTGCGCGGGCCCGGTGGCCTGCGTGAGGGTCGGACGGGTCACGACTGGCTCTCCTGTGCGGTGGGGGTGGTGCCGGCGTGCCGACGGACGAGGTCGCGCGCGGCGTCGAGGTCGGCGGGCGACTTCAGGGCGACGGTCTCGACGCCCGGCAGCGTACGCCGCGCCAGCCCGGTCAGGACACCGCCCGGTGCCACCTCGAGCAGCGCGGTCACGCCCAGCCGCAGGAGAGTGGCCTGGCACAGGTCCCAGCGGACCGGTCGCGCCACCTGCGCGACGATGCGCGCGAGCGCGTCGTCGCCGTCGGTGACCTCGGCGCCGTCCGCGTTGGCGAGCAGCGTCACCACGGGTCGGCGGGGGACCAGCGTGGCGGCCGCCCGGGCGAGCTCCTCCACGGCCGGGGCCATGTGGCGGGTGTGGAAGGCTCCGGCCACCTGCAGCGGCACGACGCGGGCGCGGGTCGGCGGCTGCGCCGTCAGCGCGGCGAGCGCGTCGAGCGTGCCGGCCGCGACGACCTGCCCGCCGCCGTTGACGTTGGCGGGCACCAGGTCGAGCTCGGCGAGCCGCGCGAGCACCTCGTCGGGGTCGCCGCCCAGGACGGCGCTCATGCCGGTCGGGGTCGCCGCCGCGGCGCGGGACATCGCGGAGCCCCGCACGGCGACGAGCCGCAGGGCCTCGTCGTCCGAGAGCACACCGGCCGCCGCAGCAGCGGCCAGCTCGCCGACCGAGTGGCCGGCGGCGACGTCGAGCGCTCCGGGGGTCACCGTGGCGAGGTCGCTCCCCGGGGTGGCCTCCAGGACGGCGCGCAGGCTCGCCAGGGCGGTCGCGACCAGCAGGGGCTGGGCGACCGCGGTGTCGCGGATCGTCTCGGCGTCGGAGGTGGTGCCGTGGGCCAGCAGGTCGGTCCCGACGACGTCGCCGGCGTGCCGCAGCGCGTCGGCGAAGCCGTCGACCTCCGTCCAGGGGACGAGCATGCCGGGGGACTGGGCACCCTGACCGGGGCAGGCGACGACGAGCACCCGACAACCATGCCGTCCCCACCGCGCGCGGCCCGGTCACGGCAGGCACCAACCTCGTGGCCCAGCGTTGTCGGACCCGCACAAAGCGCGCGGCACGAGGGCGGCGCCCAGCCCGTCAGGTGCGCGCGGCGTCGAGCCGACCGACCGCCAGCGCCGTCTGCAGCACGTACGACTCCCGCGCGTCGAGGGGGTCCCAGCCGGTCACGTCCGACACCCGCCGCAGCCGGTACCGCACCGTGTTGGGGTGCACGTACAGGGTGCGCGCGGCGGCCTCGAGCGACCGCCCGGCGCCCAGGTACGCCGACAGGGTCCCCAGCAGCGACCCCTGGCTCGCCGCCAGCGGCTCGTACGCGCGCTCGACGAGCGCCCGCCGGGCGTCGGCGTCGCCCAGCAGCACGCGCTCGGGCAGCAGGTCGTCCGCGTGGACGGGACGGGGCGCCTGCTCCCATCCCGGGGCCGCGAGCAGGCCGGACAGGGCGGCGCGGGCCGACCTGGTGGCCTCGGCGAGCCCTGCTGCGGTCGGCCCCACGACCACCGGGCCCGGGCCGAAGCGCGGCAGCAGGTTCATCGCGGCCGCGCGCAGGTCGCCCTCCCCGCCGAGGAACACCACGAGCCGGTCGCCGAGGATGCCCACGAGGGCGTCGTCCGCCGCGCGCCGCGTGGCCCGGCGCAGGTCGGCGGCGCGGACCTCGTCCATGTGGGCGCCGGCGGTGCCCACGACGACGAGCGTGGACCCGCGCCCGCTCCAGCCGAGCGCCGAGACGCGCGAGCGCAGCGCGTCGTCGACGTCGCCCCGGACGAGCGCGTCCACCACCAGGGCCTCGAGGCGCGCGTCCCACGCACCGCGCACCTCGGCGGCGCGGGCGTAGACCTCCGCGGCCGAGAACGCCACCTCGCGGGAGTACCGCAGCACCGCCTCGCGCAGCTCGCGCTCCGCGCCGGGCGCGGCGAGACGGTCGGAGTGGGTCTCGACGACGTCGACGACGACGCGCACCAGCTGCAGCGTGTGCTGCAACGAGATCGAGCGCGTGAGCTCCGGCGGCGCGGCCGCGAAGATCTCCCCGACGCCGTGGGGCGGCCGGGTCGGGTCGGCGTACCAGGTGACGAACGCGGTGATGCCGGCCTGGGCGACGAGGTTGACCCAGGAGCGGTCCTCGGCCGGCAGGGCCCGGTACCACTCGAGGTCCTCGTCGAGCCGGCGCATGGCGGCGGCGCCGAGCAGCCCCGTGCCGTCGCGGACCCGGCGCTGCGTCTCGCTCTGGTCGCCCGGGCCGACGGGTGGCACGGCGGGGTCCGCAGGGGGCGCGGTGGAGCGGCGGGAGGGACGCGCCGCCGGCGTCCTCGGAGACGTCGCCATGACGCGAGCATAGAGCGACGTTGTGGGAAGTCGACAAACCCGCACGAGCGCCCGCGGGCCCCGGACGCGGCTCCGGACGGGTGCGCGCGGGGCGGAGCGGATAGGGTCTCGGCATGGCTCTTCTGCCCCGCCTGCGCCAGCTCATGCGGCGACCCTCCTCGGCCTCCAAGGTCGGGGCGCGTCGCCCGACGAAGGCCTCGCGGCGCGGGGACACCCTCCACGAGGACGCGCTGCGCTCGATGCTGAGCGACGACCCCAACAACGAGCGCGCGTTCCTGGCCCTCGCCGAGATCGTCCGCCGTCGCGCCGCAGAGTCCGTCCCGGAGGAGGACCCGCTCAGCGCACCGAACGTCGAGCACGAGCGGCAGCACGCCGCCGACCTGGCCGTCTGGTCGCTGGGGGAGGAGCTCGCCGGCAACCCGCGGGCCTGGTACCCCCTGATCGAGGTCGCGCGCCTGTCGGTGCGCGACGACCACGAGGGGACGATCCGGCGCCTGACCACGGCGGCCGAGCGCGACCCGTCGGGTCAGGCCCTCGTGCAGGGCCTCGCGCTGCTGTGCCAGGCCGGGCAGCCGGTCGACGCGCTGAACCTCGGCGTCGGTCACTGGCGCCCCCGCGAGCACGTCCCCGAGGTCGCCCGCGAGCTCGTCCGTGCCGCGATCGCGGCCGAGCGTCCGCTCGAGGCCAAGCAGCACCTGTCCTCGCTCGACCTGTACCCGGACCAGCGGGCGATCGCCGCGCTGCGCGACGAGCTGACGATCGAGGTCGCCCAGGCCCAGCAGACGACCCCCGGTACCTGAGCACACCGCGCCTCACCCGGTTCGACCGGGTGGGCGGCCCCCGGTTCGACCGGGTGGTCCCCGGACGCACGGACGCCCCCGGCCTCGCGGCCGGGGGCGTCCGTGTGTCAGCGGAACGTCAGGAGTCGCCGCCCGTGTTGCCGGAGGTGCCGGCCGAGACGTCGTGCAGGCGGTAGCGCTCGATCGCCTGCGCCGGCAGGGACGCGTCGACCTTGCCCTCCAGCACGAGCTGCTGCAGGACCCGGACCACCGTCGACGGCCCGTCGATCTTGAAGTGCCGGCGAGCGGCGGCGCGGGTGTCGGAGAACCCGAAGCCGTCCGCACCGAGGGTGGCGTAGCGGCCCGGCACCCAGGCGCGCACCTGGTCGGCGACGAGGTGGTCGTAGTCCGTCGTGGCGACGAACGGGCCCTCGGCGCCCTGCAGCTTCTGCGTGAGGTACGGCGTGCGGGGCTCGTCACCCGGGTGCAGGAACATGTGCTCCTCGGCGGCGAGCGCCTCGCGGCGCAGCTCGTTCCAGCTCGTCACGGACCACACCGCGGCGCGGACGCCCCAGTCGTTCGCGAGCAGGTCACGGGCCTCGAGCGCCCACGGCACCGCGACGCCCGACGCGAGGACCTGGGCACGCGGCCCGTCACCCTCCGCCGGGGCGACGAGGTGGATGCCCTTGAGGATGCCCTCGACGTCCACACCCTCCGGCTCGGCCGGCTGCACCATCGGCTCGTTGTAGACCGTGAGGTAGTAGATGACATCGCGGTCCCGGCCGTCGCCCTCGCCGAACATCCGCTCGATGCCGTCGCGCACGATGTGACGGATCTCGTACCCGTACGCCGGGTCGTAGTGCACGACGTGCGGCATCGTGCCCGCCAGCAGCGGGGAGTGCCCGTCGGCGTGCTGCAGGCCCTCGCCGGTGAGCGTCGTGCGGCCGGCCGTGGCGCCGATGAGGAACCCGCGCGCCATCTGGTCGCCCGCGGCCCAGAACTGGTCGCCGGTGCGCTGGAACCCGAACATCGAGTAGTAGAAGTAGAACGGGATCAGCGGCTCGCCGTGCGTGGCGTACGAGGTGCCCACCGACTGGAACGCGGCCGCGGAGCCGGCCTCGTTGATGCCGGTGTGCATGATCTGCCCGGCCTCGGACTCCTTGTAGCTCAGCATGAGCTCGCGGTCCACGGCCATGTAGTTCTGGCCGTTGGTGTTGAAGATCTTCGCGCTGGGGAAGATCGAGTCCAGACCGAACGTGCGTGCCTCGTCCGGGATGATCGGCACCAGGCGGTGCCCGAACTCCTTGTCCTTCACCAGGTCCTTGAACAGGCGCACGAGCGCCATGGTCGTGGCGACCTCCTGCGTGCCCGAGCCCTTGGCCAGGCCCTCGTAGACCTTGTCGCCCGGCAGCGTGAGCTTGGTGTGCTCGGTGCGCCGCTCGGGGACGAACCCGCCGAGCTGGCGGCGCCGGTCCAGCATGTACCGGATGGCGTCGTCGTCGGGGCCCGGGTGGTAGTACGGCGGCAGGTACGGGTCGGCCTCGAGCTGCTCGTCGCTGATCGGGATGTGCAGCGAGTCGCGCAGCGTCTTGAGCTCGTCGATCTTGAGCTTCTTCATCTGGTGCGTCGCGTTGCGCCCGGCGAACCCGGAGCCCAGGCCGTAGCCCTTGATGGTGTGGGCGAGGATCACCGTGGGCTGCCCGGTGTGCTCACGCGCCGACTTGTAGGCCGCGTAGAGCTTGCGGTAGTCGTGCCCGCCGCGCTTGAGCGCCCAGATCTCGTCGTCCGTCATCTTCTCGACGAGCTGCTTGGTGCGCGGGTCGCGGCCGAAGAAGTGCTCGCGGATGAACGCGCCGTTCTCGGCGCGGTACGTCTGGAAGTCCCCGTCGGGCGTGGTGTTCATCAGGTGGACCAGGGCACGGTCCTTGTCCGCGTTGAGCAGGGTGTCCCACTCGCGGCCCCAGATGACCTTGATGACGTTCCAGCCGGCGCCGCGGAACTGCGCCTCGAGCTCCTGGATGATCTTGCCGTTGCCGCGCACGGGACCGTCGAGCCGCTGCAGGTTGCAGTTGACGACGAACGTGAGGTTGTCCAGGCCCTGCTGGGCGGCGTGCTGCAGCATGCCGCGCGACTCCGGCTCGTCCATCTCGCCGTCGCCGAGGTACGCCCACACGTCCTGCTGGCTGGTGTCCTTGATCCCGCGGTTGTGCAGGTACTTGTTGGTCCACGCCTGGTAGATCGCCGAGGCCGGGCCCAGACCCATCGACACGGTGGGGAACTCCCACAGCTCGGGGGCCAGGCGCGGGTGCGGGTAGGACGGCAGGCCGCCGCCGGGGTGGGACAGCTCCTGACGGAACCCGTCGAGCTGGTGCTCCGACAGGCGGCCCTCGAGGAACCCGCGGGCGTAGACGCCGGGGGACGCGTGACCCTGGAAGTAGACCTGGTCACCGCCGCCGGGGTGGTCCTTGCCGCGGAAGAAGTGGTTGAGCCCCACCTCCGTGAGCGTCGCGACCGACGCGTAGGACGAGATGTGCCCGCCCACCGCCACGCCGGGTCGCTGCGCGCGGGTCACCATGACGGCCGCGTTCCAGCGGATCCACGAGCGGTACCGGCGCTCGAGGACCTCGTCGCCGGGGAAGTACGGCTCGTTGTGCACGGCGATCGTGTTCACGTACGGCGTGTTGAGGGACGCCGGGATGGCGACGTTGCGCTCCCGGGCGTGCCGCAGCAGGCTCATGAGGACGTAGCGGGCACGCGGGCCGCCCTTGTCCCCGATCAGCCCGTCGAGGGACTCGAGCCACTCACCGGTCTCCTCCGGGTCGATGTCGGGGACCTGGCTGAGCAGGCCGCCGATGAGCGGGCCCGTCTCGTCGATGGAAGCCACCGGTGCTCCTTCGCGTCTCGTGCGCGCCCGGCGCCTCGTGGCGCCACAGCACGCTCCAGTGCCTGCACCCGGCGACCCGCGCGTGGCGCGCGGGTGCGGTTGCGGGTAGTGGGACCATTCTCCGTCCGTCCGGCCCCGAAAGTCACACGGGGGACCCGGATGCGGGGCGTGACGTCCGTGACACGCCCGGCGGACGCCCTCTTGCCAGCGCTGCCCCGGCTGCGGTGGGCTAACGTGTGGCGACATCGACAGGTGGGTCCGCGGACAGTGCGGCGCACCGGGGGAGAAGGGAACGGGCCGACGTGTCATCCACCGCGGACGACTCCGCGACGCAGGCGGTCGCCCGCCTCGGCTTCACAGCCGGGCAGGTGATCCAGGAGCTCAACTACGACGACGACGTCGACGCCGACGTCCGTGCGGGGATCGAGGCCGTGACGGGCAACGAGCTCGTCGACGAGGACTACGACGACGTCACCGACGGGGCGGTCATCTGGTTCCGGGAGGACGACGGGGACCTCACCGACGCGCTGGTGGACGCGACGAGCGTGCTCGAGGACAGCGGACCGATCTGGGTGTTCTCGCCGAAGGCGGGTCGCGCGGGCCACGTGTCGCACTCGGACATCGAGGAGGCGGCGACCACCTCGGGCCTGCACGCGATGTCGACGTTCGCCATCGGCCCGGACTGGTCGGCGACGAGGCTGTCCACGCGCGGTCGCGGCAAGTGAGCGGTGCGAGCGTCCCGGTCGTCGGGGCGCCCGCACCCGGACTGACGCTCCCCGACACGCACGGCACGCCCGTGGCGCTCTCCGCGCTGCGCGGCGCCCCGGTGGCCGTCGTGTTCTTCCCGTTCGCCTTCTCCGGCATCTGCACCGGTGAGCTGTGCGAGCTGCGCGACAACGTCGCCGCCTTCGACGAGGTGGGCGTGCGACTGCTCGCGGTGTCCTGCGACCCGATGTTCACCCTGCGGGCGTGGGCCGAGCAGGAGGGCTTCCCCTTCGACCTGCTCTCCGACTTCTGGCCCCACGGCGCCGCGGCCCGCGCCTACGGGGTGTTCGACGAGTCCACCGGGCACGCGCTGCGCGGCTCGTTCCTCGTCGACGCCGACGGCGTGCTGCGCTGGAGCGTCGTGAACCCCCGGGGGCAGGCGCGACCGTTGTCGGCGTACCGCGCGGCGTTGGCGGAGCTGTCGGCCTGACGCGTGGGTGGACCTCCATGACCGCGGCGAGCTGCACGAAGCTCGCAGCTCATGCCAGTCAGGCGGGCGCGGCAGCTCTGCCGCTGGTACTTGCATCGGGAGGGTGCTGGGGCCTCTGTGGCGGGGATCGGGATCTCTTGGTCTACCGATGCGACAGCAGCTCGAGGGCGATGACGGCCACCGCGAGGATGCTCTCGGCGGCGAGGATGGCGATTCGCTGGGCGCGGGGAACCGAGAGCCTGCGGACAGCGAGGAGCCCGACCGCAGCAAGAGTAGCGATGGTGACCAGCATGGCAGCGAGCAGGCCGGTCGCTGTGTCGTAGAGGCCGACCCAGGCGAGCGTGAGGCAGGCCAGAGGGGGAACGGCGACAGCTCCCGCGCCGAGGGTGCCGGCGATCATGTGCCGGTGTTCGCTGACTGCGGGGAGGCGGGCGTGGATGACCATGTGGCTGAGGAGGTCTGCGACGTAGACCGCACAGATGGTCGCTGTGACCGTGATGGCGAGGGTGCCGAGGGCGAGGCTCGCGGCCGGATGCTGGTCGTGAGCGCGCAGCGCGATGATGACGGCGAGGGCTGTGAAGGTGACGTAGATGCGCTCCTTCAGCGCCGATGCTCGGTGCGTCCGCGTCGCCGCTTCGCTGTCGGCGTCAGAGCGAGGAGTGGTCATCAGCAGCTGCTTCTCGGGATGCGTAGGCGCGCATGAACACACGGGCGCCGTCAGACATCACGTGGCGAATGTGTTCGGCGTCGGCGCGTCTGCGGAGGGGCTCGTTGAGGACCCGGAGCGTCGTGAGGGCGTGGAAGTGGTCGGCAGCGAGTGTGGGGTCGTCGACGTCGAGCAGGCCGATGCTGGCGAAGTGCGCGAAGCGCTCGGCCAACGCCTGCGTATGAGCCTCGCCCAGGGGATGGTCCTCGAGTTCGGGAAGGAGCGACTCGTTCTCGGCGATCAGCTTGACCGCGGCCGCATAGTTGGACGACACGAGCAAGGAGCCGCCGAGGTCGGTCGCGAAGTCGGTCACGGCCCGCTCCAGCTCGACCTCGTCGTCGACCGCGACCACACCGGACAGATGCCGCTCGACGAGGTCGCGGAGCGTCCCCAGTGCCGCTTCGCCCGCGTCCTCGATGACGCCGAGCAACAACCGCCGCTTGTCGCCGTAGTAGTCGTAGACGGTCCGCTTCGACACTTCTGCCCGAGCGGCGATGGCATCCATGCTGGTGCGCTCGACCCCGGTCTGGACGAACAGTTCACGCGCCGCAGCGAGGATCGCGGCGCGCTTCTGCGCCTGCCCCTGCCGCACCGGCTTGTGCGTTGCCTCCGTCATGCCTCGTCCTCCTGAAACTCGCGAGCCGATCGTACACCGAACGGTGTAGCACTACACGGTACCGTGTAGTGTCGTCACATGCGAACGTCCACTCCGGCTTCCCTCCACGCCCATGCACTCGTCAAGCGCTACGGCGACATCACCGCCGTGGATGGCCTCTCGTTCCAGGTCAAGCCGGGCATCGTGACCGGCTTCCTCGGTCCGAACGGTGCTGGGAAGTCCACCACCCTGCGGATGTTCCTCGGCTTGGACAAGCCGACCAGCGGCGCGGCGACGGTGGACGGACACCGACTGGCGGAACTGCCTCAGCCCATGCGCGTGGTCGGCGCGATGCTCGACGCACGCGCGGTACATCCACGGCGCACGGCAGCCGCTCACCTCGCGGCCGTCGCTCGCGCCGGGGGCGTGCCGCGAAGCCGGGTCGCCGAGACGCTGGAACTCGTCGGCCTGGCAGACGACGGGAGTCGCCCGGCCGGTGACTTCTCCCTCGGGATGAAGCAGCGGCTCGGCATCGCGACTGCTCTGATCGGCGACCCCGGCATCGTCATCTTCGACGAACCGCTCAACGGCCTCGACCCCGAGGGCATCCGCTGGGCGCGTTCACTCATGCGCGACCTGGCGGCAGAAGGTCGCACGGTGTTGTTCTCCAGCCACCTGATGGGCGAGATGGAACTGACCGCCGACCACCTCATCGTGATCCACCACGGACGGCTCCTGGCCGACCAGTCCTTGAAGGCGTTCATCGCCGCCTACACGAGCGAGCACGTCCGCGCCCGCACGCCCGACCGGGACGGGCTGCGCGACGCGCTCTCGCGCGCCGGGCTCACCGCCACCTCAGACGCGCAACCCGCTGATGTGCTCACCATCCCCGACGCGACGACCGATCGCGTCGGCCACATCGCCGCCACCTCCGCGATCGAGCTGTCCGAGCTCACGCTCGTTCGGGACTCCCTCGAAGACGCCTTCCTGACCATGACCGCCACCGAGCACGAGGCTGCCTGACATGAACCTTCTCGCCTCCGAGTGGATCAAGACCCGCAGCGTCCTCAGCACGTGGATCATCGCGATAGCCGCCGTCGTGGTCACGGTGATGGTCAGCGTCCTCGGCATCAGCGGTCTGATGGCCGATTGGCAGGCTGATCTGCCTGCCGATTTCGACCCCACCGGCAACAGCTTCAAAGGCATCCTCGTCGGCCAGATCCTCGTCGCCACCCTCGGCGCACAGGCCATCACCAGCGAGTTCGCCACCGGACAGATCATCACCAGCCTGACCATCGCCCCCAAGCGCGGAGCGCTCCTGGCGGCCAAGCTGGCCATCGCTGCGCTCGTCGCCCTCGCCACCGCCGTCGTCATCGTGGGATGCAGCTTCGCCGCAAGCCAGGTAGCGCTCGCCGCCGCCGGACTGCCGACCGCGAGTCTCGCCGACCCCGGCACCATCCGGGCGACCCTCTGCGCGGTCGCCTACCTCGTCCTCACCGCTGTCCTCGGCCTCGCGTTCGGCACCATCACGCGCAGTTCCTCCGGGGCGCTCGCGATCATCGTCACTGTCGGACTGCTCGTTCCCGCTCTCGCGCCGGGCATGCCGGGAATCCTCGGCGACGTTGCCGGCACCTACTGGCCCACCACCGCCGGGCAGACCTCGTACACCATCACCGGAGCCGGTCCATTCCCGCCCCTGCTGGGACTCGGCATCATGGCGGTCTTCACCCTCTGGATGGCGCTCGCTGCCCATCTCACGCTGAAGACACGTGACGCATGACCACACATACCTACGACCTGTGCCATGTGTCTGTCGACCCAGCACGGAATCTGGAACTCGAACCGGTGATGTCGTTGGGTGTGGACAACGATCCTCGGGTGGGCCCGGCCGGTCTCGAACCGGCGACCTCCGCGGTGTAAGCGCGGCGCTCTGACCAACTGAGCTACAGGCCCTTGCGGTCGGTCAGCCTACCGGGGTGGCTCGCGGCCGCGGCACCCGCAGGGCCGCGGTGTGCCGGGCGCCGACGGGCGCTCGCGTGCGTAGGCTGCGAGACGTGCGAGCCACCCTCATCCACGGTCCCGGTGACGTCCGCGTCGAGCAGGTGCCGGACCCCGTCCTGCACCGTCCCACGGACGCTGTCGTCCGGGTCGTAGCGACCTGCGTCTGCGGCTCCGACCTGTGGGGCTACCGCGGCGTGCGCCCCCCGCGGGAGCCGCAGCGCATCGGGCACGAGTTCGTGGGCGTCGTCGAGGAGGTCGGCGCCGACGTGCAGCGCGTGCGCGTCGGGGACTTCGTCGTGGCGCCCTTCTCGATCAGCGACGGCACGTGCGCGCACTGCCGCAACGGCGTGCACACGTCGTGCGCGCAGGGCGCCTGGTGGGGGTCGCCCGACCACGAGGGCATCGCCTCCGACGCCGCCCAGGGTGAGTACGTCCGCGTCCCGCTGGCCGACGGCACGCTCGTCGTGACCCCCGAGCACCCCGACGCCGCCCTGCTGCCGCACGTCCTGACGCTCACCGACGTGCTCGGTACCGGGCACCACGCGGCACTGTCCGCGGGCGTGCACGCCGGGTCGAGCGTGGCGGTCGTCGGCGACGGCGCCGTGGGCCTGTGCGGCATCATCGCCGCGCGCCGGCTCGGCGCCGAGCGGATCGTCGCGATGTCCCGCAACCCCACGCGGCAGGCACTCGCGCGGCGGTTCGGCGCCACGGACGTCGTCGCCGAGCGCGGCGACGAGGGCGCCGCCGCCGTGGTCGACCTGCTCGGCGGGGTCGGTCCGGACGGCGTGCTCGAGTGCGTCGGCACGCGGGAGTCGATGGCGCAGGCGCTGGCCACCGTGCGCCCGGGCGGCCGCGTCGGGTTCGTCGGCGTGCCCGCCGGTGGCCCGGAGCTGCCCGTCCAGACGATGTTCTCGACGAACAAGGGTGTCGTCGGAGGCGTCGCTCCGGTGCGCGGGTACATCGAGGGCCTGCTGCCCGACGTGTGGGCCGGGGCCATCGAACCCGGCCTGGTGTTCGACCGGACCTTCGCGCTCGACGACATCGCCGACGCGTACCGCGCGATGGACGAGCGGACGTGCACGAAGGCGCTGGTCCTGCCGTGACCGCGACCCTCGCCGACGTCGTCAGCGCCCTCGAGCGCCGCTACCCGCCCCGGACCGCCGAGTCGTGGGACCGCGTGGGACTGACGGCCGGCGACCCCGACGCGCCCGTGCACCGCGTGCTGTTCGCCGTCGACCCCGTGGCCGTCGTCGTCGACGAGGCCGTCGCGTGGGAGGCGGACCTGCTGGTCACGCACCACCCGCTGCTGCTGCGGCCCGTGCACTCCGTGGCCGCGACCACGTTCAAGGGGGCGCTGCTGCACCGGCTCGTGCGGGCCGGGTGCGGGCTCTACGCGGCGCACACCAACGCGGACGCCGCGCACGGTGGTGTCGCCGAGGCGCTCGCCGACGCCGTCGGCCTGCAGGGCACCTCACCGCTGGTGCCCGCCGACGCGCCCGCGCTCGACAAGATCGTCGTCATGGTCCCGGTCGCCGGGGCCGAGGCACTGGTCGACGCGCTCGCCGCGGCGGGAGCCGGTGAGGTCGGGGACTACGCGCGCTGCGCGTGGACGACGACGGGCGAGGGCACCTTCACGCCGCAGCCGGGCGCGACTCCCGCCCTCGGTGAGGTCGGACGGCGCGAGAGCGTCGTGGAGGCACGCGTCGAGATGGTCGCGCCCCGCCACCTGCGCGGGCGGGTCGTCGCGGCGCTGCGGTCCGCGCACCCCTACGAGGAGCCGGCGTTCGACGTGCTCGAGCTCGCGGCGCTGCCCGGGTCGACCGGCCTGGGGCGCGTGGGCACGCTGCCGACGCCCGTGCCGCTGCGGGAGTTCGCCGCCGCGGTCGCCCGGGCCGTGCCCGCGTCGGCGCAGGGGGTGCGCTACGCGGGCGACCCCGACATGCCCGTGCGGCGCGTGGCGGTGCTCGGGGGGTCAGGGGACTCGTTGTTCGACGCCGTGCGAGCGGCCGACGTCGACGTGTACGTGACCGCCGACCTGCGGCACCACCCGGCCTCGGAGCAGCAGGAACGTGCCGCCTTCGACGCCGGCGACGGTCCGCCGCGCCCCGCGCTGGTCGACCTCGCGCACTCCGCGTCCGAGTGGCTGTGGCTGCCGCGCGCCGCCGACGCGCTGCGCGCGGACCTGGCGGCCGTGGGCACTACGGTGGAGACCCGCGTCAGCACGCGGCGCACCGACCCGTGGACGGGTCACGTGCCGCAGACGTCCCCGCCGGAAGGAACCACGTGACGAGCGCCCCCGCCGCCGACCAGCGCCGACTCCTCGACGTCCAGGAGCTCGACACCCGCCTCGCGCAGCTCGCGCACAAGCGACGCACGCTGCCCGCGCTCGCGCGGCTCGTCGAGCTCGACGGGCGGCTCGCCGACCTGGACGCCGCGCTCGTGACGTCCCGCACGGCCGCGTCCGACCTGCGCACGGAGCTGGCGAAGGCCGAGGCGGACGTCGCGCAGGTGCGCAGCCGGGCCGCACGGGACCAGCAGCGCCTCGACGGCGGCCAGGTCGGCGCCAAGGACGCGCAGGCGCTGACCAGCGAGCTCGCGAGCCTGGCCGCGCGGCAGTCGCACCTCGAGGACGTCGAGCTCGAGGTCATGGAGCGTCTGGAGTCGCACGAGGCCGTGCTGCAGGACCTGGAGCAGGCGCAGGGTGCGCTGGTCGCCGACCGTGACGCGGTCGTCGCCGAGCGCGCCGCCGGCTACGCGGAGATCGACGCCGAGGCGGCGCGCGTCCGCGCGGACCGCGAGCGTGCCGCCGACGGGCTCGACGCCGGGCTCGTCGCCCTCTACGAGCGGCTGCGCGGCCAGCTCGGGGGCAGCGGTGCCGCGGCGCTGCGCGGCAACCGGTGCGAGGGGTGCCGCCTCGAGCTCAACCCCCTGGACCTCGAGGCGATCCGGGCACGGCCCGCGGACGCCGTGGTCCGGTGCGAGGAGTGCGGACGGATCCTGGTGCGCCTCACCGACGCCTGACCGGCGACGCGCCCCGGCTGGACCAGGACGGGTGCCGCGGCGAAGACTGCGGGGGTGATGAACGCACCCGCACCCGACGCCCGCCGGACCGACGGCGGCACCGCCGAGCAGACCGTGCGGCGTCGCGCCGCGCGCCCGTCGGGCACCTCGCCGCGCTTCGACGACGACGAGCCGACCACGGTGGTCCTCGTCCGGCACGGGCAGACCTCGATGACGGTCTCGCGCGGCTACTCGGGCTCCTCGGAGCCCGGGCCGTCGCTGGACGAGCTCGGCCGCGGACAGGCGGCTGCCGCCGCGGCGCTGGTGGACCGTGTGGGCCGCGACCTGTGGGGTGACATCGACTACCCGAGCGAGGTCGTCGCGTCGCCGATGGTGCGGACGCAGGAGACGGCCGCGATCATCGCCGCCCGGCTGGGGCTCGACGTGCGGACCGACGCGGCGTTCCAGGAGGCGGACTTCGGGCAGTGGCAGGGCCTGACGGCCGACGAGATCGAGGAGCGGTGGCCCGGCGAGCTCGAGCCCTGGCACACCGACGGCCGGGTCCGCCCGCCCGGCGGGGAGTCCATCGCGGACGTCGGGGTGCGCCTGCGTGCGGGCCTCGACGGGCTCCTGGCGGGTGGTCCTCGCACCGTGGTGGTCGTGTCGCACGCCGTCGCGATCCGCGCCGCGCTGGGCGTGACCATGGGGGCGCACCCCGGGACGTGGAGCCAGCTGCGCGTCGCCCCGGCCTCCGTCAGCATCGTCCGCCTCTTCGCGGACCGTCGGGACGAGATCGCCGTCGCCGGCGCCCCCAGCGAGGGCTGGTGACGGCGGCGCGGTGACCCGAGGAGGGCTACGCGACCACGAGCGACAGGGTGCGCGCGCCCCGACGGGGCTCGGGGCCGAGCTCGACGGCGATCAGCGCGTCGCCGACCAGGGCGCTCGCGGCGTGCGCGAGCTCGTCGGCGTCGCGCGGCTCGCGCCCCCGACGCGTGACGAGGTGGCGGGTCAGCACGCCACGCGTGTGCTTGGCGTGGTGCGAGACGACCGCACGGCGGCCGTCGACCTCGCGCAGCACGCGCACGTCCACCCACCGCGTGCCGGGCGGCGGCGTCCACGCCGCGCGGTACGCCGCCGACCGGCAGTCCACGACGAGGTCGCCGTCGACCCGCGCGGTCAGCTCGACGCCCAGCGGGCCACGCCACGCGGCGGCGAGGAGCCCGATGCCCGGCAGGTCGGTGCCCATCGCCAGGCGGTACGCCGGGACGACGTCGTCGACGGTCAGCACACCCCACAGCGCCGACACGACACGCACGCTCGTGACCGCCCTGGCTCGCGCCGCGGGCGTGAGCCGGTCCAGCCCGGCCGCGCCGTACAGGACACCGGAGTACACCCGGGAGGCGCGGGCCGCGCCGGCCCTGCGCAGCGCGACGTTGCGCGCGACCTCCTCCGCGAGGCCGGGGGAGACACCGAGCACCTCGCACGCGTCCGGCCGGGCGCTGACCTCGACGAGCGCGTCGATCACCTTCTCGCGCAGCGGCGTCAGACCCGGGTGCGACAGCGACGCCAGGTCGAGCGGGGCAGCGGTCGGCGGTGCGGGCGTCTTGCCCTCCGAGGGCGGCAGCAGCACGAGCACCGCACGAGGGTACGTTGGCCGTCCCGCTGTCCCGGCGACGTGAGGGTGTGAGATGGCCCAGGTCAAGGTGTACGGCCGACGCTCGGTGTGGGCCGACCGACGCGGTGAGGTCTCCGACGCCGTGCACGCCGCCCTCGTCGGCGTGTGGGGACTGCCCCGCGAGAAGCGGTTCCACCGGTTCCTGCTGCTGGACGACGAGGACCTCGTCGCCCCGCGCTCGGCGGAGTACCTCGTCGTCGAGGTCGTGTGCTTCACGGGCCGCAGCCCGGGCGCGGTCCGCGCCCTCGTCACCGCGTTCTTCGACGACGTCGCGCCGGCGCTCGGCCTGGCCGCCGACGACCTCGAGGTCGTGATCCTCGAGAGCCCGCCCACGCACTGGGGGATCCGGGGCGTCGCGGGAGACGAGCTGACCCTGCCGTACCGGGTCGACGTCTGACACCGGTAGGCTGACCGGCGCGGATGAGTCAGCCAGGCGGCCGCGTCAGGGCCCTTGTGGTCCTGCCGAGGAACGTCCGGGCTCCGTAGGGCAGGGTGGTGGGTAACGCCCACCCGGGGTGACCCGCGGGACAGTGCCACAGAGAACAGACCGCCGCGACGGACCGGCTCGCCGGGACGACGCGGTAAGGGTGAAACGGTGGGGTAAGAGCCCACCAGCGTGCCGGGTGACCGGTGCGGCTCGGCAAACCCCACCCGGAGCAAGGCCAGACAGGGAGCGTTCGAGGGTTGCCCGCCCGAGCTCCCGGGTAGGCCGCTGGAGGCGTGCGGCAACGTACGTCGTAGATGGATGGTCGCCACCCGCGCGGGGGAGACCGCGCGCGGGGACAGAACCCGGCGTACCGGCTGGCTCATCCGCCCGCCGGGGACGCCTCCGCCGGCGGCCTCGGCGGGTACACCCACGCGACGAGCACGACCGAGATGATCATCAGCAGGAACCACGACACGAGCTTGCTGCCACCGACGACGTGCCAGCCGTCGACCTGCGAGGGGTAGAGCCACGCTCCGGCGAACGTCGCGACGTTCTCGGCCGCCCAGATGAACGACGCGACCAGGGTGAAGGCCAGCAGGATCGGCATCCGCAGCCGCCGGGCGTGCACCCGGAAGTGCATGACGGTCCGCCCGTACACGAGGACGACGCCCGCGAGCAGGAGCCACCGGACGTCCGCGACCCAGTGGTGCGTGAAGAAGTTGGCGTAGATCGCCGTCGCGAGCACGGCCGTGACCCAGCGGCGCGGGTACCGGTCGAACCGCAGCTCGAAGATCCGGAACACCCGGACCAGGTACGAGCCGACGGCGCCGTACATGAACCCCGAGAACAGCGGCACGGCCCCCACCCGCAGCACGCCCTCGGCGGCGTACGACCACGAGCCCACGTCGGTCTTGAACACCTCCATCACGGTCCCGACGACGTGGAACAGCAGGACGACGCGCATCTCGCGGACCGTCTCGAGCCGGGTCGCGAGCATGCCGACCTGGAGCGCGAGGGCGGCGAGCGTCAGGGCGTCGTTGCGGACGAGCCACGCGTCGTCGGGGTACCAGAAGCGCGCGGCGAGCAGCAGCGCGAGCAGCAGCGCTCCGAAGAGGCAGGCCCAGCCCTGCTTGAGCACGAACACCGTGAGCTCGACGAGCCCCGCGCGGACGCTGCGGGCGTGCAGACGGGCGAGCCGGTCACGGGCCCACGCGTCGATGCGCTCCTCGACGACCGTGAGCTCGCGCGTGCCGGGGCGGGGGAGGGACGCACGCAGGTCGCGGAGCACGACGCCCATCTCACCGCGGCGGTGCGGGAGACGGGCGTCGTCCTCGGTCGGTTTCCCGGCGGGACCTGTGCAGATCCTGTGCGACGCCGCGCTGGGGGCGCCGCGCGACGTCAGCGGGTGGAGCGGGGGCGGTACCGCTGGACCATCGGGCAGTCGAAGGGGTCGCGTGCGGACAGGCCGACGCGGTTGAGGTACTGGATCACCAGGGCGTACGAGCGTACGAGCGAGGTCTCGGTGTACGGCATGCCGACGCTCTCGCAGTGCGCACGGACCAGCTTGCGGGCGCGCGCCAGGTGGGGGCGCGGCATGTTCGGGAACAGGTGGTGCTCGATCTGCGCGTCCAGGCCGCCCATGAGCTGCGTGACGAACGTGCCACCGCCGATGTTGCGCGACGTGAGCACCTGCTTGGACAGGAAGTCCAGCCGGCTGTCGGCCGGGATGATCGCCATGCCCTTGTGGTTCGGGGCGAACGAGGCGCCCATGTAGACGCCGAAGACGGCGAGCTGCACGGCGAGGAACGCCGCGGCCAGGCCCAGCGGGAGCGCCCAGACCACGAGGGCGACGTAGATGCTCAGCCGCGCCGTGAGGATGACGAGCTCGAGCGTGCGGGCACGCGACGCGGGAGCGGCGATGAGGCTCTTGTACGCCAGGACGTGCAGGTTGACGCCCTCGAGCGTCAGCAGCGGGAAGAACAGCCACCCCTGCTTGCGGGTGATGGCGGCCATGAGGCCCCGCTGCTTCGCGGCGTCCTCCTCGAGGAAGGAGATCGTGTCCCACTCGATGTCCGGGTCCTTGCCGACGCGGTTGGGGTTCGCGTGGTGCCGCGTGTGCTTGGTCATCCACCAGGAGTGGCTGATGCCGACGACGCCGTTGGCGAGCGCACGGCCGAGGCGGTCGTTGGCGGGGCCGGTCAGCAGCACCTGGCGGTGCGACGCCTCGTGGGCGACGAACGCGAACTGCGTGAGGACCAGGCCGAGGCCGGCGGCGACCAGCAGCTGCCACCAGGAGTCCCCGAGCAGCACGAACGCCGTGACCAGGCCGGCGAGCAGCGTGGTCAGACCCGCGAGCAGGGAGATGTAGAAGCCGGGGGTACGGTCGAGCAGGCCTGCCTCGCGCACCTGGGCGGACAGCTCGTGGTAGCTGCCGGTCGCCGCCGCCTGACGGGGGCGCGTCGGGACGGGGGGCGCAGATACGGGTGCAGCAGCCACATGACCTCCAGGGCTGATTCGACTTCCCAGCCGTGGGGTGGAGCGGGTGCTCGTCGTGCGGATGCCCCTACCCTACGCGACCGTAGGTTCGCTGTCCCGAGGTCGGGCAGGGTGAGTTGCGCGGGCTCAGCGCCGGTCGGTCGCGGCCAGCCTCGCGGCCCCGACGATCCCGGCGGCGTTGCGCAGCCCGGCGGGCACGATGCGGGTGCGCAGGTCCAGCAGCGGCAGGAACTGCTCGTGCTTCTTGCTCACCCCGCCCCCGACGACGATGAGGTCCGGCCAGAACAGGTTCTCGACGACCGAGAAGTAGCGCTGCAGCCGCGCCGCCCACTGCTCGAACGTCAGGCCGTCGCGGTCCCGGGCGGCGTCCGACGCACGCGACTCGGCGTCGTGGCCGTCGATCTCCAGGTGCCCCAGCTCGGTGTTCGGGACGAGCACGCCGTCCACGACGAGCGCCGACCCGATACCGGTGCCCAGCGTGACGACCAGCACGACCCCGGGCACGTCCTTCGCGGCGCCGTACACGACCTCGGCGTAGCCGGCGGCGTCCGCGTCGTTCACGGCCACCACCTGGCGGCCCGTGGCCGCGCCGATCGTCGCGGCCACGTCCGTGCCGATCCAGGAGTCGTCGACGTTCGCCGCCGACTGCGCGACCCCGTGCAGGATCACGGCGGGGAAGGTCACGCCGATGGGGACGTCCTTGTCGAGGTCGAACGAGTCGACGACCTCGGCCACGGTCCGGGCTACCGCCGGGGGAGTCGCGGGCTGCGGTGTGGGGATCCGCACGCGGTCCCCGGTGAAGTCCCCGGAGGCGAGGTCGACCGGCGCGCCCTTGATGCCGGACCCGCCGATGTCGATGCCGAACGCCGTGCCGACCTCGTGGTGCTTGTGCTTCGCGTCGTTGCTCATGGCAGCGTCAGGATCTCCGCTCCGGTGTCGGTGACCAGCAGGGTGTGCTCGAACTGCGCCGACCGGCGGCGGTCGGCGGTGACGACCGTCCACCCGTCGTCCCACATCTCCCAGTCGGCGGTGCCCAGGTCGAGCATCGGCTCGATGGTGAAGACCATGCCCGGCTCGATGACGGTCGCGTACTCGGGTGCCGCGTCGTAGTGCGGCACGATGAGCCCCGTGTGGAACGCGGGGCCCACGCCGTGGCCGGTGAAGTCCCGCACCACGCCGTAGCCGAACCGGGCCGCGAACTTCTCGATGACGCGGCCGACGACGTTGATCTCGCGTCCCGGCCGCACCGCGGAGATCGCGCGCCGCAGGGCCTCGGCGGTGCGTTCGACGAGCAGCCGTGACTCCTCGTCGACGTCGCCGACGAGGAAGGTGGCGTTGTTGTCGCCGTGCATGCCGCCGGTGTACGCGGTGATGTCGACGTTGACGATGTCGCCGTCCTGCAGGACCGTCGAGTCGGGGATGCCGTGGCAGATCACCTCGTTGACGGACGTGCACAGCGACTTCGGGAAGCCGCGGTAGCCGAGCGTCGAGGGGTACGCGCCGTGGTCCAGCAGGAACTCGTGGCCGATGGCGTCGAGCTCGTCGGTCGTCACGCCGGGGGCGACGTGCCGACCGACCTCCTGCAGTGCCTGCGCCGCGATGCGCGCGGCCACCCGGACCCGCTCGACCGACTCGTCGTCGAGCACGTCGGAGCCCCGCCACGGAGCGGGCATCGGCTTGTCGACGTACTCGGGGCGGGGGATGTGCGCGGGGACGGCGCGCCGCGGGCTGACCTGCCCGGGGACGAGCGCCGTGCGCGGCGGGTGGACCGGCGGCATGCCTGGCAGTCTACGTAGCGGCAGGGCTGCCCGGCCCGCCGGACGGGAGGAGCCCACGTGAGCGAGTACTTCTACAACACCCGCACCCACGAGGTCGAGGAGGGGCGCCAGAGCACGTCGTCACAGCTCATGGGCCCCTACGCGACGC
The DNA here is from genome assembly GCF_016862775.1 of Cellulomonas phragmiteti. Lineage (GTDB taxonomy): Bacteria > Actinomycetota > Actinomycetes > Actinomycetales > Cellulomonadaceae > Cellulomonas > Cellulomonas phragmiteti. Next base: position 112,557 of record NZ_BONP01000008.1, read on the forward strand.
GCGAGGAGGCGGCCGAGGCCCTGGACCGTGCCCGTGCGCGCAACGAGACCTGGGAGGCCGAGACCGAGGCGTGGGAGGACGAGGACCGGTCCTGAGCGGCGTCCGGCCGGGCAGCGGCCGCCGGGCGCCGGCGGCGCGGGCTCAGGCGTCGAAGGCGTGCGACGCGGCGGGGAACGTGCCGGCGCGGACCTCGTCGGCGTAGTCGCGCGCCGCGGACGTCAGCGCCGCGCCGATCTCGCCGAACCGCTTGGCGAACCGCGGCGACCACTCGCCCATGCCGGCCATGTCCACCCACACCAGCACCTGCCCGTCGCACTGCGGGCCGGCGCCGATGCCGATGGTGGGGACCCGGACCACCTCGGTGATGCGGGCCGCGACGGGTGCGGGCACCATCTCCAGCACGATCGCGACCGCGCCGGCGTCGGTGACCGCGACGGCGTCCTCGCTGACCTCCTCGGCCGCCGCGCCGCGACCCTGCACGCGCGGGCCGCCCAGCGCGTTCTCCGACTGGGGGGTGTAGCCCAGGTGGGCCACGACGGGGATGCCGGCCTGCGTCAGCGCGCGGATCTGGGGGACGGATCGACGCCCGCCCTCCAGCTTCACGGCGGCGACGCCCGTCTCTTTCATCAGGCGCACGGCGCTGGCCAGCGCCTGCTCCGGCCCGGCCTCGTACGTGCCGAACGGCAGGTCCGCGACGACGAACGCCCGCCGCACCGCGCCGGCGACGGCACGCGCCGCGACGACGATCTCGTCGAGCGTGACGGGCAGCGTCGTGGCGTGACCGTGCATGGTGTTCCCGATCGAGTCGCCGACCAGCAGCATGTCGATGCCGGCCTCGTCGAAGATCCGTGCCGTGGGGGCGTCGTAGGCGGTGAGCATGGTGAGTCGCTCGCCGCGGTCCTTGGCGGCCTGCAGGTGGTGCACGCGCACGCGTCGGGGCGTCGGGGCGTCACTGGTCGACATGCCGCGAGCCTATCCGCGGGCGCCCGCGCGGCGCTGTGAGTCCCCGCACAGGAGCTGCGGGCCGCCACGTGCGGGACGGTCGCACCGGGACGGCCGGTCATCAGGCAGGATGTACGCATGGACAGGCAGCAGGAGTTCGTGCTCCGGACCGTCGAGGAGCGGGACATCCGCTTCATCCGTCTGTGGTTCACGGACGTGCTCGGGATGCTCAAGTCGGTGGCGGTCGCCCCGGCGGAGCTCGAGCAGGCGTTCAGCGAGGGCATCGGGTTCGACGGCAGCGCGATCGAGGGCCTCACGCGCGTGTACGAGGCCGACATGATCGCCAAGCCGGATCCGTCGACGTTCCAGATCCTGCCCTGGCGGGGTGAGCGCCACGGCACCGCGCGCATGTTCTGCGACCTGCTGACACCGGACGGCGAGCCGTCCCTGGCGGACTCGCGCTACGTGCTCAAGCGGGCGCTGGACCGGGCGAGCGATCGCGGCTTCACCTTCTACACGCACCCCGAGGTCGAGTTCTACCTCTTCGACGCACCCGCGGACCCGACCCGCCCGCTCGTGCCGGTCGACCAGGGTGGCTACTTCGACCACGTGCCGCGCGGCACCGCGCACGACTTCCGGCGCGCCGCGATCACGATGCTCGAGTCGATGGGCATCTCGGTGGAGTTCTCCCACCACGAGGCGGGTCCGGGGCAGAACGAGATCGACCTGCGGTACGCCGACGCGCTGACGACGGCGGACAACATCATGACGTTCCGCACCGTGGTCAAGGAGGTGGCGCTCGAGCAGGGCGTGTTCGCCTCCTTCATGCCCAAGCCGCTGGCGGACCAGCCGGGCTCCGGCATGCACACGCACGTCTCGCTCTTCGAGGGTGACCGCAACGCGTTCCACGAGCCCGGTGCGCCGCTCGAGCTGTCGAAGGTCGCGCGCTCGTTCATCGCGGGGCTGCTGATCCACGCGGCCGAGATCACGGCGGTGACGAACCAGTTCGTCAACTCCTACAAGCGGCTGTGGGGCGGCGCCGAGGCGCCGAGCTTCATCTGCTGGGGGCACAACAACCGCTCGGCGCTCGTCCGGGTGCCGATGTACAAGCCCGGCAAGGGCAACTCGAGCCGCGTCGAGTACCGCGGCGTGGACTCGGCGACCAACCCCTACCTGGCGTTCGCGCTGCTGCTCGCCGCCGGGCTCAAGGGCATCGAGGAGGAGTACGAGCTGCCCGAGGGCGCCGAGGACGACGTGTGGGAGCTGACCGACGCGGAGCGCAAGGCGCTCGGCATCGAGCCGCTGCCGACGTCGCTCGAGGCGGCGATCGAGGTCATGGAGCGCTCCGAGCTGGTGGCCGAGACGCTGGGCGAGCACGTGTTCGACTACTTCCTGCGCAACAAGCGCCAGGAGTGGGCCGAGTACCGGGCCCAGGTGACGCCGTACGAGCTGCAGCGGTTCCTGCCGCTGATCTGACGCCATGTCCACGCCGACCGGACGTGGGGCCTCGCTCGCGACGCGTCTGACGCGCGTGGGCGTGGCGGACGTGCCGCGCGCCGAGCGGCTGCTGGCCGACGCGGCACTGACCGACGTCGACCCCGGGGTCGCCGACCACGTCGTCGGCGACCTCTCCGAGGTCGGTGACCCCGACGAGGCGCTGCTGGCGGTCGCGAAGATCGCGGGCGCCGTCCAGCGGGACCCGGAGCTGTCGCACCTGCTGCGAGAGCTCCTGGCCGAGCCGGGACCTGGCCGCACGCGCCTGCTGGCGGTGACCGGGGCGTCGCTCGCGATCGGCAACACGCTGGCCGCCCACCCCGGCAACCTGCGGGTCGTCGCGGACCCCGCGTCCGGCATCGGCGTCCCGTGCCGCGACGTCCGTGCCGAGCTGCTGCGTGCCGTGGACGCGGACCCCGACGCCGACGTGCCCGTGGCGGGGCTCGCGGGCGTGGCCGGCGTCGACGCGATGCGATGCGCCTACCGCACCCGCCTGCTGCGCATCGCGGCGACGGACCTCACCGCGGACGACCCGCTCAGCCGCCTCCCGGGCGTCGGCGCCGCGCTGGCCGACCTCGCGGCGGCCGCGCTCGAGGCCGCGCTCGCCGTCGCGCGCGCCGACCTCGAGGACGAGGGGCGCGGGGTCCGGCTCGCGGTCATCGGGATGGGCAAGGCCGGGGGGCGCGAGCTGAACTACGTGTCGGACGTCGACGTGGTGTACGTCGCCGAGCCCGTCGCGGGCACCGACGAGGACGAGGCGATGGTCGCCGGTGCGCGGCTCGCCGCCGGCCTGGCACGCGCGTGCTCGGCGCCGGCGGGTGAGCCCGCGCTGTGGCCGGTGGACGCCGCGCTGCGACCCGAGGGCAAGGACGGTCCGCTCGTGCGGACCCTGGCCAGCCACCGCGCCTACTACGAGCGGTGGGCCCGGACGTGGGAGTTCCAGGCGCTGCTCAAGGCACGCCCCCTGGCCGGGGACCACGAGCTGGGGCTCGCGTACGTCGAGACCGTCAACCCGCTGGTGTGGTCGGCGGTGCAGCGCGAGAACTTCGTCGAGGACTCGCAGGCGATGCGCCGCCGCGTCGAGGCGCACGTCCCGCGCGCCGAGGCGGACCGCCAGCTCAAGCTCGGCGTCGGAGGGCTGCGGGACGTCGAGTTCACGGTGCAGCTCCTCCAGCTCGTGCACGGGCGCGCCGACGACTCCATCCGCAGCCCCAGCACGCTGACCGCGCTCGCCGCGCTCGCCGCCGGCGGGTACGTGGGGCGTCAGCACGCCGCCCAGCTGGCCGTCTGCTACCGCTGGATGCGGATGATGGAGCACAGGATCCAGCTGCACCGCCTGCAGCGCACGCACCTGGTGCCCACCGCCGAGGCCGACCTGCGACGGCTGTCGCGGACGATGGGCATGCGGGTCGAGGGACCCGCGGGCCTGCTCGAACGCTGGCGCACGACGCGTCGTGACGTGCGGCGGCTGCACGAGGAGCTCTTCTACCGCCCGCTGCTGCCGGCGACGGCACGGCTGTCGACGGCCGAGGCGAGCCTCGCGCCGGAGGCCGCCCGCGCGCGGCTCGCCGCGATCGGCTACCGGGACCCGGCCGGCGCCGTGCGGCACATCGCCGCGCTCGCCGACGGGGTGTCCCGACGCGCCGCGATCCAGCGGCAGCTGCTGCCGGTGATGCTCGGGTGGTTCGCGGACGGCGCCGACCCCGACGGCGGGCTGCTGGCGTTCCGGCGCCTGTCCGACCAGCTGGGGACCACGCACTGGTACCTCAAGCTCCTGCGCGACTCCGGCACGGCGGCGCAGCGGCTCGCGCAGGTCCTGTCCACGTCGCGCTACGCCGCCGACGCGCTGCGGCGCTCCCCGGAGTCGGTGACGTGGCTCGACGACGACGCCGAGCTCGCGCCCCGCTCGGCGGAGCGCCTCGCGGCGGAGGCCGACGCGGTGCTGCGGCGCGCCGACGAGGCCGTCCCGGCCGTCACCGCCCTGCGGGCGCTGCGGCGCCGCGAGCTGGCGCGCACGGCGGTCGCCGACGTCCTCGGGGTGACCACGGGTGTGCGTGCGGCGCAGAGCCTGACCATCACCGCGGACGCGGTCCTCGCGGGGACGCTGCGCGTCGCCCTGACCGACGTCCGCACCACCATGGGCCTCGAGGCCGACCCCACGCGCGTGCTCGTGGTCGCGATGGGCCGGCTCGGCGGACGCGAGATGAGCTACTCGTCGGACGCGGACGTGCTGTTCGTCCACGACCCGCTGCCGGGCGCCGACGGGAAGATCGCCCAGGACTTCGCCGTCGCCGTCGCGTCCCGGGTGCGTCAGCTGCTCGGGAGCATGGGGCCCGAGCCGACGCTCAGCGTGGACGCCGACCTGCGGCCCGAGGGGCGCAACGGACCGCTCGCACGGTCGTTCGACGCCTACGTCGAGTACTACCAGCGCTGGTCGTCGCCGTGGGAGAGCCAGGCGCTGCTCCGGGCGCGGCCCGTCGCCGGCGACACCGGGCTGGGGGAGCGCTTCATCGAGCTCATCGCCCCGCTGCGCTACCCGCCGGGCGGCCTGGACCCGGCGACCGTGCGCGAGGTGCGGCGCATCAAGGCGCGGGTGGAGGCCGAGCGGCTGCCCCGCGGCGTCGACCCGCTCCGCCACGTCAAGCTCGGCCGCGGCGGCATCAGCGACGTCGAGTGGACGGCGCAGCTCCTCCAGCTGCAGCACGCGCACGAGGTCCCCGCCCTGCGGACCACGTCGACCCTCGACGCTCTCGACGCCGCCCGCGACGCGGAGCTCCTCGACGACGCGGACACGACCGTCCTGCGGGAGGCGTGGGAGCTCGCCTCCCGGGTCCGGGACGCGAACGTGCTGTGGACCGGCCGCGCGGAGGGGGCGCACGCGGACGTCCTGCCGCACGACCGCACCGCCCTCGCCGGTGTCGCGCACGTGCTCGGCGGGTCCGCGGGGTCGGGGGCGATGCTCGAGGAGACGTACCTGCGCACGGCACGGCGTGCCCGCATGGTCGTCGAGCGGGTCTTCTACGGCTGAGACGACCGCTGGTCGTCCGCCCGGGTGACGCCTACAGTCGATCGGGTGACGGCCACCGCGGACGGGCAGACGCGTGGCGCACCGGGCACGTGCCCGGTGCGCAAGCTGACGCAGCCCGACGACGGACTCGTCCCCGACCTGGCGAGCGTGGACGGCGGGGCGCCGCGCTGGCGCATCCGCTCGTACGCGCTGGCGCGTGCCGTCCTGCGCCGCCCCGACGGCACCCGGCAGGCGGGGTTCGGTGCCGACGGCCTGGGCGCGGGCCCCGTGCGGATCCGCCCGCCGATCCTGTACCTCGAGGGCGACGCGCACCACGCGCAGCGTCGCGCGTCGGCGCGGCTGTTCGCCCCGCGCGTCGTCGAGGGCTACCGCGACTGGATGCAGGAGACGGCAGACCGGCTCGTCGTCGAGGTCCGGCCCGACCGCTGGACGGACCTGTCGCGGCTGACCATGCAGATGGCGGTCGAGGTCACCTCACGCGTCATCGGTCTCGACCACGGTGCGTCACCCGGTATGCGGCGTCGGCTCGACGAGTTCTTCGAGCCCACGACCGGTGGCTCCTCCGTGCTGGCGCGCTGGGGCGCGGCACGCCGCAGCACCGCGATGCTGCGGTTCTTCCTCCTGGACGTGAAGCCGGCGATCCGTGCACGCCGTCGGCGCCGTCGGGACGACCTCATCAGCCGGCTCCTCGACGACGGCTACACCGACCTCGACATCCTCACCGAGTGCGTGACGTACGCCGCCGCCGGCATGGCCACCACCCGCGAGCTCATGACGGTCGCGGTGTGGCACCTGCTGGACGACGACGCGCTGCTGGCCCGGTACCGAGCGAGCGACCGGGACGGGCGCGTGGCGATCATCGAGGAGGTGCTGCGCCTCGAGCCGGTCGTCGGCCACCTGCTGCGCCGCACGACGGAGCCGCTGACGCTGGACGGGCCCGACGGGCCGGTCGACGTGCCCGTCGGCGCGCTGCTCGACATCGACCTGCGCGCCGTGAACGCCGACGGGCGGGTCGCCGGCGACGACCCGCTCGGGCTGTGCCCGGCGCGACCGCTGGCGCGCGCGGTCGGGCCGGTCGTGCTCGCGTTCGGTGACGGCCACCACCGGTGCCCGGGTGCGCCCTTGGCGTCGATGGAGGCCGAGATCTTCGTCTCCGCCCTGCTCCGCGACGACCTCGCGGCAGCAGGCCCGCCGCGCGTGCGGTGGAACGACGTCAGCCAGGGCTACGACCTGCGGGCGCTGCGGGTGCGACGGGTCCCGGGTGCCCGCTGAGCGCGAGGTGGCACCCCCGTCGGGGGCGTCCGACGCGGCCTGCGTCTGGCTCACCACGCTCCGGCGCGACGGCTCGCCCCACGTCACGCCCGTGTGGTTCCTCCTCGAGGGCGGGACCTGCTGGATCGCCAGCTCGACGGTGAACGTCAAGGTGACGAACATCCAGCACGACCCGCGGGTGGCGATCGCCGTCGACGGCTCGGGCGCACGACCCGCGGTCGCACAGGGACGTGCCCGGGTGCTGCCGATCGACACCCACCCGCGGCTGCTGCACGCGTTCGCCGTCAAGTACGGCGGCTGGGACGCCGCGGACGAGCGTCAGGACGGGCCGCGGGTCCTGCTCGAGGTCGCGATCGACCGCTGGCTGCTCCCCGCACGCCACGTGCTCCACGCACGCCACGAGGGGCGCCCCTGACGGGACGCCCCTCGGTGCCGAACTGATCGGGAGCAGCCGATCAGACGTCGTAGTAGAGCTCGAACTCGTGCGGGTGCGGGCGCAGCCGGATCGGGTCGACCTCTGCCGAGCGCTTGTAGTCGATCCACGTCTGGATGAGGTCCGGCGTGAAGACGTTGCCGGCCGTCAGGAAGTCGTGGTCGCGCTCGAGGTTGTCGAGGACCTCGGACAGGGAGCCCGGGACCTGCTGGATGAGGGCGTGCTCCTCGGGGGGGAGCTCGTAGAGGTCCTTGTCGACCGGGTCCGGCGGCTCGATCCGGTTCTGGATGCCGTCGAGACCGGCCATCAGCATGGCCGCGAACGCCAGGTACGGGTTCGACGACGGGTCCGGCACGCGGAACTCGACGCGCTTGGCCTTCGGGTTCGAGCCGGTCACCGGGATGCGGATGCACGCGGAGCGGTTGCGCGCCGAGTAGACCAGGTTGACGGGGGCCTCGAAGCCGGGAACGAGGCGGTGGTACGAGTTCACCGTGGGGTTGGTGAACGCGAGCAGCGAGGGCGCGTGCTTGAGCAGGCCGCCGATGTACCAGCGGGCGACGTCCGACAGGCCGCCGTAGCCCTTCTCGTCGAAGAACAGCGGCTCGCCGTCCTTCCACAGGGACTGGTGCACGTGCATGCCCGAGCCGTTGTCGCCGAAGAGCGGCTTCGGCATGAACGTCGCCGTGTGGCCGTTCTCGTGCGCGACGTTCTTGACGACGTACTTGAACAGCTGCACCTTGTCCGCGGACTTGGCGAGCGTGTCGAACCGGTAGTTGATCTCGGCCTGGCCGGCCGTGCCGACCTCGTGGTGCGCGCGCTCGACCTGCAGGCCCAGGGCGTCGAGCTGCAGGGAGATCTGGTCGCGCAGGTCCGCGAAGTGGTCGACCGGCGAGACGGGGAAGTAGCCGCCCTTGTAGGGCGTCTTGTGGCCGAGGTTGCCACCCTCCTCCTTGCGGCCCGTGTTCCACGCCGCCTCGATGGAGTCGATGTAGTAGAACGACGCGTCCTGGCGGGTCTGGAACCGGATGTCGTCGAAGATGTAGAACTCGGCCTCGGGCGCGAAGAACGCGGTGTCCGCGATGCCGGTCGACTTGAGGTACGCCTCGGCCTTGGCGGCGACCTGACGCGGGTCGCGGCTGTAGGGCTCGTCGGTGTAGGGGTCGACGATGTGGAAGTTGATGTTCAGGGTCTTCTCGACGCGGAACGGGTCGATGTACGCCGTCGTCACGTCGGGCATCAGCTTCATGTCCGACTCGTGGATCGCCTGGAAGCCGCGGATCGACGACCCGTCGAACATCTGGCCGTCCGTGAAGAAGTCCAGGTCGAGCGAGTAGGCCGGCACGTTGAAGTGCTGCATCACGCCCGGCAGGTCACAGAACCGCACGTCGACGAACTTGACGTCCTCGCTCTTGATGAACGCCAGGACTTCCTCTGGCTTCGTGAACATCCGCTGCTCCTCGGTCGATGGTGCCCGGTCGTCCCGGGCAGAGCGAGGCTAGGAGCGGGGCGTTTCCCCGCCGTGGCCTCACTGTTTCCGGGAGGTTACGGACCTGCGTGCGAGGTAACGATCGCACGACACGGCCGGTGTGTCCGGTGATCCGCGGCCCCACGTACGCTGAACGCATGGTGACGCGTGACTCGGTGGGCTCGTGGCTCGAGGGGGGTCCGGGGGGCGGCGACGACGGTGCCGCGCGCGGGACCCGACTGGGCCTGCCCGCCGCGGGGCCGGGCTCGCTCGCCCGCCTGGGGCGCCGCATGGCCGCCCTCACGGTCGACTGGGTCGCCTGCCTCGCCGTGTCGGCGCTGCTGCTGCCGGCGCGCGCCGACGGGCTCTTCCTGCTGCGCGGTGACTCGCTCGGCACGCTGGCGGTCTTCGCGGTCGAGAACCTCGTGCTCGTCGCGACGCTCGGCCACACCCTGGGTCACCGGCTGCTGGGCCTGCAGGTGCAGCGCGTCGTGCCTGCCGCACCCGGGGCGTCGCCGACCGTGCGGGCCGGGTCGCCCGGTCTGCTGTCCGCGCTCGTGCGCACGGCGCTGCTCTGCCTCGTCCTGCCCGCCGCGGTGTGGGACGGCGACGGTCGCGGCCTGCACGACCGCGCCGCGGGCACGGTCCTCGTCCGGCGCTGACGCACCCCGACGAGCGGCGCCGGACGGCGCACGCCGTCAGCGACCGCGCATCCCCTTGCGGTCAGGGCGGGCACGGGTCGGGTCGATGCCCTTCGGCACGGGCAGCTTGGCGCCACCGAGGGACGTCACGCGGCGCAGCACGACGGCGACCTCGTCCTTGGTCAGCCGCCCCTTGAGCCGGCTGACCTCGCGCGGCAGCTTGCGCAGCGGGACCTGGCCCTCGCCGTCGCCCACCTGGATGAGGTGGATCGGTGCCCCGGACACGACGCGCGCCGTGCGCTTGCGCTCGGCCTCGAGGAGCTTGCCGATGCGGTGCGCCGGCCCTTCGCCGACGAGCACGACGCCCGGGCGCCCGACACCGCGGAACACCAGGTCCTGCGTCCGCGGGTCGACGGCGACGGGCTCCTGCGTGAAGGTCCAGCCGCGACGCAGGGTCCCCAGTGCGGCCAGCGAGGCGCCGGGCTGCCCGTCGATGCGGGTGTACGCGGCGGTCTCGGCACGCCGCGCGAGCACGAACATCGCCCCGAGCAGCGCGAACGGGATGCTGAGGACCAGCACGTAGACCAGCTGGCCGATGAGCATGCCGATCACCACACCGAGCGTGACGACCGCGACGACGACGCCCAGCATGATCCAGGTGACCGCGGGATCGGACTGCCGGGTCACCTGGTAGGCCTGCCAGACCTGGTGGTACCAGCGGGTCTTCTTGACCTTCCCGGTGCCCGCCCCCGTCGGGGAGGAGCCCTGCGGGGACGTGGAGCGCTCGCGTGCCATGACCCGGGAGTCTACCGGCGCGTGCCGGTGCGACCGGCCCGGGTCCGCGTCAGCCCGCCGTGGTGCGGGCGATCAGCGCCGACGCCTCCTGGCGGGCCGTCGTCGGCTCCCCGAGGTGGGCCAGCGCGGCCGGGATCTCGAGCCCGCGTCGGCGCATCGCCTGGCCCCACAGGCGCCCGGCGCGGTACGACGAGCGCACCAGCGGCCCGGACATCACCCCGAGGAACCCGATCCGCTCCGCCTCGTCCGAGAGCTCGACGAACTCCTCGGGGCGCACCCACCGGTCGACCGGGTGGTGGCGCACGGACGGCCGCAGGTACTGCGTGATGGTGATGAGGTCGCACCCCGCCTCGTGCAGGTCGCGCAGCGCCTCGACGACCTCCTCGGTCGTCTCGCCCATGCCGAGGATGAGGTTGGACTTGGTGACCAGGCCGGCCTCGCGCGCCCGCGTCAGCACGGACAGGGAGCGCTCGTACCGGAACGCCGGGCGGATCTGCTTGAAGATCCGCGGCACGGTCTCGAGGTTGTGGGCCAGCACCTCGGGGCGCGACTCGTTGACGACGTCGAGCAGCTCGGGCACGGCGTTGAAGTCGGGGATCAGCAGCTCGACGCCGGTGCCGGGGTTCAGCGCGTGGATCTGACGGACGGTCTCGGCGTACAGCCACGCCCCGCCGTCGGGCAGGTCGTCGCGGGCGACGCCCGTGATCGTCGAGTACTTCAGGCCCATGGCCTGGACCGACTCCGCGACGCGGCGCGGCTCGTCGGTGTCCAGGTCGGCCGGCTTGCCGGTGTCGATCTGGCAGAAGTCGCAGCGCCGCGTGCACTGGTCACCCCCGATGAGGAAGGTGGCCTCGCGGTCCTCCCAGCACTCGAAGATGTTGGGGCAGCCCGCCTCCTCGCACACCGTGTGCAGGCCCTCGCGGCGCACCAGGCCCTTGAGCTCGCTGTACTCCGGGCCCGTGGTGGCGCGCGTGCGGATCCACTCCGGCTTCTTCTCGATCGGGGTGGCGGCGTTGCGGGCCTCCACCCGGAGCATCCGGCGTCCCTCGGGAGCGATCGTCACGGATCCACCCTAGCCCGCCGCCGGCCCTGGACCCCTGCCCGGACGGTGTGACGGGGACCTCGGTCCCGCGCGCCCGCAGCCGCGCGGGGGCAGGCTGGACGAAACGGTCGCGCACGGCGGAGGTCCGCCGGGCGCGACGGCCGGCCTGGAGGAGGTGGCGCGATGCGCGTCCTGGTGACGGTCGCGTCTCGGCACGGCGCGACGCGCGAGATGGGGTCCGAGGTCGCGGAGCAGCTGCGCGCCGCGGGCCACGACGTGGACGAGGTCGAGCCTGACGACGTCGAGCACGTGGACCCCTACGACGCCGTGGTCATGGGCTCCGCGGTGTACGTCGGGCGGCTCGGGCTCGGTCTGCGTGACCTGGTCGACCGGCAGGCCGGTCAGCTGCGGCAGCGGCCGTCGTGGCTGTTCTGGTCCGGACCGGTCGGCGACCCGCCGATGCCGGCGACGGTCCCCGACGACGTGACGGACATCGCGCGGACGACGGGGGTGCGGGACGTGGCGGTGTTCGCCGGCCGCCTCGACCGTGACGGGCTCAACATCTCCGAGCGGGCGCTCGTGGCCCTCACCCGGGCGGACGCCGGCGACTTCCGCGACCTCGACGCGGTGCGGGCGTGGGCGCAGGGGATCGCGCGGGCGCTGCGCTCGCTGCAGCGGGAGGGCTAGCCGGCCGTGCGCCCGCCGCTCGGCGAGCGCACCGCCGCGCCGTGCGGGCCGGCGAGCAGGGGTGTCAGCGTGTCGTGGAGGTGGGCGACGACCAGGGGTGTGACCTCGGCGATCGTCACCTCGCGCCCCGCCTCGTCCGAGAGCGTGGTGACGTCGGCGTCGTCGATGCCGCAGGGCACGATCCGGGAGTACCAGTCGAGCGACGCGGTGCAGTTCAGCGCGAAGCCGTGCATGGTCGTGCCCCGCGCGACACGGACCCCGATCGCGGCGACCTTGCGTGCGCGCCGGGGGACCGGAGCGGTGCCGGCGTCGTCCGCGGGCAGCCAGACGCCGCTGCGGCCCTCGACGCGCCCGGCGCCCACCCCCACGTCGGCGCACGTGCGGATCAGCGCCTCCTCCAGCGCCCGGACGTAGCGCACGACGTCGACGGGCTCGGCCAGGCGCACGATCGGGTACCCCACGAGCTGGCCGGGACCGTGCCAGGTGATGCGTCCGCCGCGGTCGACGTCCACGACCGGGGTGCCGTCCTGCGGCCGGTCCGAGCGCGCCGTCCGCTTGCCCGCGGTGTAGACCGGCTCGTGCTCGACCAGCAGCAGGGTGTCCTCGCGCTCCCCGGCAGCGACGGCGGCGTGGACCTCGCGCTGCAGCTCCCAGGTCGGGACGTACGGCTGCAGGCGTGTGCCGAGCTCGAGGGGGTCGACGTGCATGGTCGTCAGGCTATGCCGTCGTCGAGGTGGGGCGGTCGGTCACGCCCTCCGAGGGGGCGGGCAGCTGGGCCCAGGGCGCGACGACCTCGCGCATGAGCTCCTCGAGCAGGGCGCGACGCTCCGGCGGCAGGTGGCCGAGGACCTCCTGCTGGGCGGGTGCGGGGTCGGCGCACGCGGCGAGCGCGGCGCTGCCCTGCGGGGTGATCGCCACGACGTGGCGACGGCGGTCCTCGGCGTGGGGGCGGCGGGTGACGTAGTCGGTGCGCACGAGCCGGGCGACGACGCGGCTCATCGTCTGCTCGGTGACCCCGCACGCGTCGGCCAGCTCGCGCTGCGACATGGGGGCCATGGTGAGGTGGACCAGCACCGGCAGGCTCGCGTGGTTGAGGTCCCAGGAGGCGAGGTGGGCGTCCCAGGCGCGCTCGATGCGCCGTGCCGTCGCCGACAGCATCCGACCCACGGGCCAGTGGTCGGGCGGCGGACCCTGCTCCATGCTCACGCGTTCTCCCGGTTTGCCGAGTCGCCGGTCCGGCCTCATGATACTCAGCATGCTGAGGAATCGCGTGGCCCGAGCGGTCGCCGTCGCCGTGGTGCTCGTCGTCTGGATGGGACTGGCCTCGGTGGGCGGCGCCGCCCAGGGGCGGCTGTCCCAGGTCCAGACCAACGACTCCGCGGCGTTCCTGCCGTCGTCGGCACAGTCCACGCTGGCCGCTGAGGCCTCACGCGAGTTCGTCGACACGCAGACCCTACCCGCGCTCGTCGTGCTGACCCCCGCCGGGGGTGGCGACGTCACCCCGGAGCAGCTCGCAGCGGTCGCGGGCTTCGCCGCGCGGTTCCCCGACGTCGCCGTCGCGGGCGGCACCTGGTCCGACCACCTCACCGGCGACATCGCGCCGGTCCCCGCGCAGGACGGCGAGGCGATCCTGCTGGCCGTCCCGCTCGACGCAGCGTCGGCCGGGATCCTGGTCGACGAGGAGTCCCTCACCAACCTGCTGGTCGCGGACCTGCGCGACGGGCTCGCCGAGGACCTCGGTGCGACCGCGGCCGACGCCGGCCCGCTCGGGCTCCAGGCCTGGGTCACCGGACCGGCCGGGTTCATCACCGATCTCGGGACCGCGTTCGCGGGCATCGACGGCCTCCTGCTGCTCGTCGCCCTCGGCGCGGTGCTGCTCATCCTCGTCGTCGTCTACCGCTCGCCGTTCCTGCCGCTCGTCGTCATCCTCACCGCCGTCTTCGCGCTCGCGCTCGCCGGGCTCGTCGTGTACGAGCTCGCCGACGCCGGCGTCCTCGTGCTCAACGGCCAGGCGCAGGGCATCCTGTCGATCCTCGTCGTGGGCGCCGCGGTCGACTACTCCCTGCTGCTCGTCGCGCGGTACCGCGAGGAGCTGCGCCACGTCGACCACCCGGCCGACGCCATGCGCGTGGCGTGGCGGCAGTCCCTCGAGCCCATCGCGGCGAGCGCCGGCACGGTCGTCGCCGGTCTGCTGTGCCTCCTGCTGTCGGACCTCGCGTCCAACCGCAGCCTGGGACCCGTGGCCGCGATCGGCATCGGCGCGGCACTGCTCGCCGCCCTCACCCTGCTGCCCGCGATCCTCCTCGTCGCGGGTCGGCGCTCGCGCGCGCTCTTCTGGCCGCGGGCCCCGCGGCGGGCGGACGCGTCCGGGCCTGCGACGCACGGCGAGCACGCGACTGCCGTCGCACCCGCCGCGGTCGACGCGTCCGAGGGCACCGGCCTGTGGGCCCGGTGGGCCCGGTTCGTCGCCCGCCGCGCCCGCCCCGTCTGGATCGTCAGTGCCACGGTGCTCCTGCTCGCCGCCGTCTTCGTGCCGACGTTCCGCGCGGGAGGCACCAGCCAGAGCGACGTCTTCCTCACCGCCGTCGACTCGGTCGCCGGTGAGGAGGTGCTGGCCGAGCACTTCCCGGCCGGCGCCGTGCAGCCCGCCCTCGTCGTGGTGCCGCAGGCCGACCTCGACGCGGTCGTCGACGCCGCGCAGGGCGTCGAGGGGATCTCCTCCGCCGCGGCGTACACCGGCGCGCCCGCGGGTGCGCCCGGCGCCGGGTCGGCCCCCGCGGTCGTCGTCGACGGTCGCGTCCGGGTCGACGTGGTCACCGACGCGCCGTCCGACAGCCAGGAGGCCGTGGACGCCGTCGCCGACCTGCGCGCGGCGGTCACGGCCGTGGCGCCCGACGCCCTCGTCGGCGGGCCGGCCGCGGAGACCCTGGACACGCAGATCGCCAGCGAGCGCGACCTGCGCGTCATCGTGCCGGTCGTGCTGGTCGTGATCCTGCTGATCCTCATGCTGCTGCTGCGCTCGGTCGTGGCGGGCGTCCTGCTCATGGCGGCCAACGTGCTGTCGTTCGGCGCGGCGATCGGCCTCTCGGCGGTGGTGTTCAACCACGTGCTCGACCTGCCCGACGCGGATCCGGTGGTGCCCCTGTACGGGTTCGTGTTCCTCGTCGCGCTGGGCGTCGACTACTCGATCTTCCTCATGACACGCGTGCGCGAGGAGTCCCGGGCCGTCGGGACGCGTGACGGCGTCACGCGTGGGCTGGCGGTCACCGGGGGAGTCATCACGTCGGCCGGCCTGGTGCTCGCGACGACCTTCGCGGCGCTCGCCGTCATCCCGTTGCTGTTCCTCGCGCAGCTCGCCTTCATCGTGGCGCTCGGCGTGCTCGTCGACACGTTCGTGGTGCGGAGCCTGCTCGTGCCCGGGCTGGTGCACGACCTGGGACCGCGCACCTGGTGGCCGAGCGCGCTCGCGCGGCGCCCGGAGCACGGGGTGCACGCCGCGTCCGGTGCGGCCGCGACCTGACCGCCTCCTAGAGTGGCGGCATGGAGCCGCTGCGCATCGGGCTGATCGGGTACGGCGCTGCCGGGCGGGGGATCCACGCCCGTCTCGCGCGTGAGACGGGGCAGCAGGTGGTCGCGGTCGTCACGCGCGGTCGCGGCGACCAGGTGGCCGCGGACTGGCCGGGTGCACGCGTGCTGCCGGACGTCGACTCCCTGCTCGCCGACGCCGACGACCTGGACCTCGTCGTCGTCGCGAGCCCGACCGGCGAGCACGCCGCGCACGTGCGCGCCGCCCTCGAGGCGGACCTGCCCGTGCTCGTCGACAAGCCCCTGGCCACGACACGGGTCCAGGCCGCCGCCCTGGTGCGCCTCGCACAGGAGCGCGGCGGCCGGCTCACCGTGTTCCAGAACCGTCGCTGGGACCCCGAGCAGCTGACGCTGCGCACGCTCCTGGACGCCGGGACCCTGGGGCGTGTCCACCGGTTCGAGCGACGGTGGGAGAGGTTCCGCCCGCAGCCGCAGCACCGCTGGAAGGAGCAGGACACCGTCGCCGGCGGCCTGCTGCTGGACCTCGGCGCCCACCTCGTCGACTCGGCCGTGCAGCTGTTCGGACCGGTCCGCCGTGTCCACGCCGAGCTGCGTGCCCTGACCACCCCCGCGCTCGACGACGTGTTCCTCGCCCTCGAGCACGTCCCGGACGCGACCGGGCACCACGTCGTCTCCCACCTGTGGGGCGGCGGGCTGGTCGGGGCGCCCGGGCCGCGGACCCGCGTGCTGGGGGAGCACGGCGCGTACCTCGTGACCAGCTTCGAGGGCGAGCCGACCCCGTTCGCCGTGCTCGACGACGCGCAGGAGGCCGGCCGACGGCCCGGTGAGCCGGTCCACGAGGGCTGGCTGGTGCGAGGTGCGCAGCGCACGGCCGTCCCGCGCGCGCCGGGCGGCCACGGCGACCTCTACCGCGCGGTCCAGGCGTGGCTGCGCGGTGCCGGCCCGCTGCCCGTGGACCCCGCGGACGCCGTCGCGACCGCGCGCGTGCTCGACGCCGCCCGGGTCGCCGCCGACACGGGCGTCGCCCAGCTCCTCGACGCTCCCGGCCCTGTGGACGACGCGCCCGCACGGTGACACCGGCGGTGTTGGATGTCGGGGTGCACACCGCCGCCCCACCACCGGACGACGTGACCCGGCTCCTGCAGGCGCACGGGGCCCGTGTCGCCTCGGCCGTGGGGACGGACGGCTCGTGGTGGGTCGCCCGTCCTGTCGACGAGGCCGACGGCCCCTGGCTCGAGGTGCTCGTGGCCGACGTCCCGGTGGACGCGACCCTCCCCGGACGTGCGGGCACGCTCACGGCGCTCGACCACCCGCACCTCGCGCGGGTCCTCGCCGTCGAGCCGTTGGGGCCGGGCCGTGTCGCCCTCGTGTGCGAGCACGTGCCGGGACCCACCCTGGCAGCCGTGCGAGCGGCCCGCCCGCCGTTGGCCGACGGCGAGGTCGTCACCGTGGCGGTGCCCGTGGCGCAGGCGCTCGCGGCGCTGCACGCCACGGGCCTGGCGCACGGCGCCGTCGGTGCCGACCGTGTCGTCCTGCGACCCGGTGGCGTGCCCGTCCTGGTGGACCTGCGCGGCGCGCTGCGCGACGTGGGGACGCCCACCGGCGACGTGCACCGCCTCGTCGCCGCCCTGCTGGGCCTGATGCCGCCGCTGGACGCCCACCTCGCGGCGGGCCTGGAGGAGGCGGTCCGCCTGCGTGACGCGCTGGAGGCGCTCCTGCGCGGCCGCGCGACCCCGCAGGAGGTCGTCGACGCGGTGTTCGCGGTCGCCTCGGCCGAGCCCGTCCAGGTCCCCGAGGCCGACGAGCTGGCCGGGGCCCAGGTCGCGCTCGCTGCGGGGCGCAGCGGCATCCCGCGGGAGGCCGAGACGTCCGCCCCGCCCCGGCGCGCGCGTCGCGAGCAGCGCCGCCGCCGGTGGTGGCCCGTGGCGGCGGGCGCAGCCGTGGTGGTGGTCCTCGCCGCCGGCGCCCTGGCCGTCCGTCACCTGCCCGGGTCGTCGGCGGACGCCGCGACGCCCGTGGCGTCGGCCGGGCCCACCCCGACGGCACCCGTGCCCGGCGCGGGCCTGGGCGACCGGCAGGACCCCGCGACGGCCGCGGCGGCCCTCACACGCCTGCGCACGGCGGCGCTCGCGGACGCCGACGCCGATGCCCTCGCGGCGCTCGGGGTCGCCGGGTCGCCGGCGCTCGCCGCGGACACCGCCCTCGTCGCGCAGCTCGCAGGTGCCCGCAGCGAGGGCCTCGCGGTGGACGTGACGTCGACGACCTGGACCGGGGCGACGCCGGAGGGTGACGCGACCGTCGAGGTCACCTCGACGATGTCCGCGCACACGCGCGTCGCCGTGACGGGGGAGCGCACGGACGTCCCGGCGACCTCGGCGCGGACGGTCGAGCTGGTGCTGCGGTGGACGCCGGCCGGGTGGCGGGTGTGGGACGTCAGGGAGCCGGGCGGCGCGCTGCCCTGAGCCAGTGCGCGACGTCGTCCGCGGTGGCGTGCCGCGGCTCGAAGCCCGAGTCGCGCAGCACCCGGGCGTCGGCGTTGATCGACCCGAGCACCTCCGAGGAGAAGTCGCGCAGCGCGACGCGCAGCAGGGGTGCGGGCACCGGGAGCGTGACCCGCGCGCCCCAGGCCGACCGGAGCGCGGCGACCAGGTCGGCGTGACGGTCCGCACGCGCCACCAGGTTCGCCGGACCGTGCACGGGTGCGTGCAGCAGGTGCGTGATCGCACGTACCTCGTCCAGCAGGCTGATCCAGCTCCAGTACTGCCGCCCGGAGCCGAGGCGCGTGGCGACACCGGCGCGCAACGGCAGGAGCAGGGGTGCAGCGGCACCGCCGCGCGCACTGAGCACGATGCCCGTGCGCAGGTGCACGACGCGCACTCCGGCGTCCTGGGCGGGCGAGGTCGCCGCCTCCCACCGGCGCACGACACCCGCGAAGAACGTGTCGCCCAGCGGCTCGTCCTCGCCCAGCAGCGTGTCCCCGCGGTCGCCGTAGGCGCCGATGCCGGACGCCTGCAGCAGGACCTGCGGCGCTCGGCCCTCCCGCGAGCCCGCGAGCTCGGCGAGCGTGCGGGACAGCAGCCCGGCCGTCTGCACGCGTGAGGACACGACCTCACGCTTGCGTGCGGCCGTCAGCGGGCGGGACGCGACGTTGACGCCTGCGAGGTCGACCACCGCGTCGCTCGCGGCGACCGCCGCGGTGTCGATCGTCCCGGCGACGGGGTCCCACGCGGCCTCGCCGGGGGACCGGGGATCCCGTCGTACCAGACGGACGACGTCGTGGCCGGACTCGCGCAGGTGCTGCACGAGCGCCGTCCCGACCAGACCGGACGACCCGGCCACGAGCACGCGCATGTCGGTCACCCTAGCCACGGGAGGCGATCGCGGCACGGTGGGCACGGCCGGACGCCGCGGCGTGGCGCCGCGCGGCACGGTGCGGGCCGGGGACGACGCGGGGCCGCCCACCTGGCGGTGGACGGCCCCGGGAGGGCTGCGCGAGCGTCAGAGGCCGAGCTCGGCCTCGAACGCCCCCTCCTCGAGCCGGTTCTTCACCGCGGTGAGGTAGCGCGACGCGTCGGCCCCGTCGACCAGCCGGTGGTCGTACGACAGGCAGAGGTAGCACATCGACCGGATCGCGATGACCTCGGCACCGTCGGCGTCCTTCACGACGACCGGGCGCTTGACGATCGCGCCCGTGCCGAGGATCGCGGACGTGCCGCCGGGCACGATCGGGGTGTCGATGATCGCGCCGCCCGAGCCGGTGTTGGTCACCGTGAAGGTCGCACCCGAGAGCTCGTCCGGCGTGACCTTGTTGGCACGCGTCCGGGCTGCCAGGTCGGCGATCTTGCGGGAGATGCCGGCGATGTTGAGGTCGCCCGCGTCGCGGATCACCGGCACGAGCAGACCGCGCTCGGTGTCGACCGCGATGCCGACGTTCTCCTGGCCGTGGTAGGTGATCGTCTTGTCCTCGAGCACCCCGTTGACCTTGGGGTACGTCTTGAGGGCCTCGACGGCGGCCTGCACGAAGAAGGGCAGGAACGTGAGGTTGACGCCCTCGCGTGCCTTGAAGTCCTCCTTCGCGCGGGCGCGCAGCCGCGCGATCCGGGTGACGTCGACCTCGACGACCGTCGTGAGCTGGGCCTGCGTGTGCAGGGCCTCGACCATGCGCTCGGCGATGATCTGGCGCAGCCGGCTGGCCTTCTCGGTCGTGCCGCGCAGCGGCGAGACCTGCGCGGGTGGCGCGGCCTTGGCGGGCGCGGGAGCGGCCTCGGCCGCAGCGGGAGCCGGTGCCTCGGCCGCCTTGCGCGCCTCCTCGGCCTTCGCCGCGGCCTCGAGCACGTCCTCCTTGCGGATCCGCCCGCCGACGCCGGAGCCCGTGAGCGTCGTGACGTCCACGCCCTTCTCGGCGGCGAGCTTGCGGACCAGCGGCGTGAGGTACGACCCGCCGGCGGCGGGCTGCGGGGTGCCCGACGGCGAGGCGCCCGACTGCGGAGCGGGGGACTGGGCCGTGGGCTGCGCGGCGGCCGCCTCCTGCGCGGCCGGTGCGGGCTGATCAGGTGCCGGCGCCTGCTCGGCCTCCGGTGCGGGCGCCTCGTAGCCGGCCGCGTCCTGCGTCTCCTGCTGCCCGCCGGAGGCCGCCGGCTGCTCGCTCGGCTCCTGCGGGGCTGCCGGCTGCTCGCTGGCGGACGCCGCGGCTCCGGACCCGACGACCGCGAGGACCGCCCCGACCTCGACGGTCTCGTCCTCCTGGACGCGGATCTCCTGCAGCGTCCCGGCAACCGGCGACGGGATCTCGGTGTCGACCTTGTCGGTCGAGATCTCGAGCAGCGGCTCGTCCACGGCGACCTCGTCGCCGACGGCCTTGAGCCAGCGGGTGACGGTGCCCTCGGTGACGGACTCACCGAGCGCCGGGAGCGTGACCTCCTGGCCCTCGCCACCGCCGGACGGTGCCGAGGGGGCCGGGGCGTCCTCGTGCTCCTCGACGGGCTGCTGCGCGGACTGCTCGGCGGCAGGCTCCTCGGCGGGGGCCTCCTCGGCGGGGGCCTCCTCAGTCTTCTCCTGGGCAGGGGCCTCCTGGGCGCCGGAGCCGGAGTCGCCGGAGCCCTCGCCCGAGCCGATGACGGCGAGCGTGGCGCCGACCTCGACCGTCTCGTCCTCCTGGACGAGGATCTGCTCGAGCACGCCGGCGAACGGCGACGGGATCTCGGTGTCGACCTTGTCGGTCGAGATCTCGAGCAGGGGCTCGTCGACGGCGACGGTGTCGCCGACGGCCTTGAGCCAGCGGGTGACGGTGCCCTCGGTGACGGACTCACCGAGCGCGGGAAGCTGCACGTTGTCGGACATGACCGCTCGTGTCTCCTTCGATCCTGGGGTCAGTTGTGGGCGTGCAGCGGCTTGCCGGCGAGCGCGAGGAACGCCTCACCGAGAGCCTCGTTCTGCGTGGGGTGCGCGTGCACGAGCTGCGCGACGTCCTCCGGGTAGGCCTCCCAGTTGACGATCAGCTGACCCTCGCCGATCAGCTCGCCGACGCGTGCACCGATCATGTGCACGCCGACGACCGGGCCGTCCTTCTTGCGGACCAGCTTGATGAACCCCTGGGTCGCGAGGATCTGGCTCTTGCCGTTGCCCCCCAGGTTGTACTCGAGGGTCTCGACGGCGTCGTCGCCGTAGAGCTCCTTGGCCCGCTTCTCGGTGACGCCGACCGACCCGACCTCGGGGTCGGAGTACGTCACGCGCGGGATGCCGGACTCCTCGATGAGCGGCGGGTTGAGCCCCGCGATCTGCTCGGCCACGAAGATGCCCTGCTGGAACCCGCGGTGGGCCAGCTGCAGGCCGGGGACGATGTCGCCGACCGCGTAGATGTTGGCGACGCCGGTGTGCAGGCGCTCGTCGGTGATGACGAAGCCGCGGTCCAGCGTGATGCCCTGCTCCTCGAACCCGAGACCGGAGGTGCTCGGCCCACGGCCGACGGCCACGAGCAGGAGGTCCGCGTCGAACGTCTTGCCGTCCTCGAGCGAGACGTGCACGCCGTTGTCGTCCTGGGTGACGCCCGAGAACCGCACCCCCAGGTTGAACGCGATGCCGCGCTTGCGGAACGCGCGCTCGAAGGCCTTGGAGATGACCTCCTCCTCGTTGGGCACGAGGTGGGGGAGCGCCTCGATGATCGTGACGTCGGCGCCGAACGACCGCCAGACGCTCGCGAACTCCGACCCGATCACGCCGCCGCCGAGGATGATCGCCGAGCGGGGGACGTAGTCGAGCGTGAGCGCCTGGTCCGAGGTCATGACCCGGCCGCCGATCTCCAGCCCGGGCAGGGAGC
Organism: Cellulomonas phragmiteti; assembly: GCF_016862775.1. Classification (GTDB taxonomy): domain Bacteria; phylum Actinomycetota; class Actinomycetes; order Actinomycetales; family Cellulomonadaceae; genus Cellulomonas; species Cellulomonas phragmiteti. Next base: position 134,218 of record NZ_BONP01000008.1, read on the forward strand.
GCGCGTACGAGCCGGTGCCGAGCACGATGTGCTCACCGGTGAGCGTGCGGTCGCCGACCTGGACGGTGTGCGGCCCGGTGAGCTTGCCGTAGCCCTCGACGACCTCGATCTTGCGGGACTTGATGAGCCCCTGCAGCCCCTTGTACAGACGGCCGATCACGCTGTCCTTGTACTGGTTGACCCCGCCCATGTCGATGCGCTCGAGGTGCGTGTGCACCCCGAAGTGCGCACCCTCGCGGGCGTTGTCGGCCAGCTCGGCCGCGTGCAGGAGGGCCTTGGTCGGGATGCATCCCCGATGCAGGCAGGTGCCCCCCACCTTGTCGGCCTCGACCAGGGCGACGGTCTTGCCCAGCTCGGCGGCGCGCAGCGCAGCGGCGTAGCCGCCACTGCCTCCGCCCAGGACGACGATGTCGAAAGCGGTGCCGGTGTCGGCCACGTGCGCACTCCTCGCAGGGTGTGGGATTTGCTGCTCGCCCATCTTGTCATCCCGTCCGCGCCGCGACGAACCGGCTAGCACATCGGGCGGTGTGAGTCCCGCGACAGTCGTCCCATGACCGCGGCCGGTGGCGGGTGGTCGGGACGTCGCACGGGCCGCGTCCAGGCAGCACCCAGGGTCCGTCGGTAAAGTCCCGGCCATGGGTCTGTTCTCACGTCGCCGCCCCGACCGGTCCGGATCGCCCTCCGGCGCACCCACCGGTCGCGACGCGCGCGCCGAGACGCTCGCGTACCTGCGGGACTTCGTCAGCACGCGCGTGGGCGTCGAGGCCTACGTCGAGCCACAGACCAACGTCACCCCGACGACGCTCATGCTCGTCGCGACGGACGGCGAGTGGACGCGTCGCAAGGTCCCGGACGAGCGTGCCGCGGCGGCGCTCGCGCGCGACCTGCAGATCCCGGTGTACGACGTGCAGCGCACCGGGTACCCGCAGCGGGTGCGGGACTGGAACGCGCGGCAGCGCATCGAGCGCAAGCGCCGCGCGGCCGAGCGGGCCTGAGCCGGCGCGCGCCGGCGGTCGCCCCGTCGACGGCTCAGGACGCGCGCTGCTCCAGCAGCCGCAGGAGGGTGCGCACGCCGACGCCGGTCCCGCCCACGGGCGTGTACCCGAACGCGGTGCGCTCGTTGAACGCCGGGCCGGCCACGTCGAGGTGCGCCCACGGGGTCGACCCGACGAAGTGCTGCAGGAAGATGCCGGCGGTCAGCATGCCGCCGAACCGGTCACCGATGTTGGCGAGGTCGGCGACCTTCGACTTCAGCCCGACCTTGAGGTCGGCCGGCAGGGGCATGGGCCAGAACTGCTCGCCGGCGCCGTGCGCCGCGTCGACCACCTCGGCGCGTGCCTCGTCCGTGCCCATGACGGCCGAGACGCGGTGCCCGAGGGCGACGACCTGCGCGCCGGTGAGCGTCGCGATGTCGACCACGAGGTCGGGCTTCTCCTCGACGGCCGCGACCAGGCCGTCCGCCATCACCAGCCGGCCCTCGGCATCGGTGTTGAGGACCTCCACGGTCGTGCCGCCGCGGATCGTCACGACGTCGGACGGGCGCTGCGCCGTGCCGGACGGCATGTTCTCCGCGAGGCAGAGCCAACCGGTCACCGCCACCGGCAGCCCCAGGCGCGCGGCCGCGACGACGGTGTGCAGCACGGCGGCCGCGCCGGCCATGTCGGACTTCATCGCCTCCATGCCGGCGGCCGGCTTGATCGAGATGCCGCCCGAGTCGAACGTGATGCCCTTGCCGACGAGCGCGACGTGGCCCTTGGCCTTCGAAGGGCTGTAGGCGACCTTGACGAGACGCGGCGGGCGGGCCGAGCCCTGCCCGACGCCGACGATGCCGCCGTATCCACCGGCGGCCAGCGCCTTCTCGTCGAGCACGGTGACCTTCAGCGACCTCGCGTCGGCGGCCTTGACCGCCGCCTTGGCCACGTCGGCGAAGGCCGCCGGGTAGAGGTCGTTCGGCGCGGCGTTGACGAGGTCGCGCGTGCCGTGGACCGCCGCGGCGACCACCTCGGCGCGTGCCAGCACGGCCTGCGTCGCCTTGTCCTTCGCCAGGGGGGTCACGATCTCGACGCGGCCGACCGGCGCGTCCTGGGCGTGGTAGCGGTCGAACACGTAGGCGCCGATCAGCGCGCCCTCGGCCACGGCCGCGACCGCCTCCCGGTCGGTGGCGGGCAGGGCCAGGGCCACGGACGCCAGGCCCGTCAGCTCGCGGGTCGCGGCACCGCTCGCGCGCCGCAGCAGCTCGGCACCGGCGGGGGTGGTGGCGTCGACGGGGCCGTCGCCCAGGCCCGTGACCACGAGGGTCGCGGCCTTCAGGCCGGTGCCGGGCAACCGGCGCACCTCGTCGACCGCGCCGGTGATCCCGAGGCGGGCGCCGTCCTGCGTGATCTGGCGGGTGAGCTCGGCGGGCAGCCAGTCCGCGCCCACGGGCACCACGGACGTGCCCTGGACGTGCACGCCCACGACGAGGGCGTCGACGTCGAGCTGGCTGGGGTCGGTGGAGGTCAGCGAGATCACGCCCCCGATCGTAGCGGCGCGGGCGGGCGGTACCGGCGCGCGCCGTGGGCGCCGCCGGGCGGCGACCGGTAGGTTGTCGACCCGTGCTCGTCCCCCTCGCCCTGCTCGTCGCCGCCCTGTGCCTGGCGCTGGCCGTCTGGGCCGCCTGGTTCGTCGTCGCCGACCGGGCCGTGGTCCTGCGCCAGCTGTGGGGAGCGGCGGTCGTGGAGGTCGTCCTGGCCGTCCAGGCCGTGGTGCTCGGGGTGCTGCAGGCGGCCGGCGACCGCGACGTCGACGGCTGGCTGCTGTGGGGGTACGTGGCGACGCAGCTGGTGGTCCTGCCGGTCGCCGCCGCGTGGGCGTTCGCGGAGCGGACCCGGTGGAGCTCGGTCGTGCTGCTGGTCGCCGCGCTGACGGTCGCGTTCCTCGAGCTGCGGCTCCTGCAGATCTGGGGGGCGTGAGGTGGCGAGCGGGCCGCGCGGTGCGGCGCCCGGACGTCGCCCGACCGGGACGGGGGCGGGCCGGCTGCTCGTCGCGGTCTACGGCGTCCTCGCGCTCGCGGCGTCCGCGCGCGGGCTCTACCAGGTGGGCACCAAGCTGCAGGAGGCGCCCGTGGCGTACGTGCTGTCGCTCGTCGCCGGCCTGGTGTACGCCGTCGCGACGTACGCGCTGGCGCGCGACCTGCGGACCCTCGCGTGGTCGGCGGTCGTCTTCGAGGTGGTCGGCGTGCTGACGGTCGGCACCCTGTCGCTCGTCGACGTGGGGGACTTCCCGGACGAGACGGTGTGGTCGCAGTTCGGCGCCGGGTACGGGTACGTGCCGCTCGTCCTCCCGCTCGTCGGGCTGTGGTGGCTGCGCCGCACCGGCCGGGGCGCGTCCGCCGTGGACGCCCGCCCGCCCGCCGCGCCGCCGGCCGTAGGGTGAGCGCCGTGTACCGGCTGCTGTTCGACCTGGTGTTCCGTCGCATGGACCCCGAGCGGGCGCACGAGGTGGCGTTCACCCTCATCGGTGCCGTCGGTCGCGTCCCCGGCCTGCGGTGGGTCGTGTCCCGCGTGCTGCGCGTGCCGCGCGGCGACGCGGGGCGCGTCGAGGTGTGGGGCCGCACCGTGCCGGGCCGGTTCGGGCTCGCCGCGGGCTTCGACAAGGACGCGCGCGCGGTCGAGGGCCTCGCGATGCTGGGGTTCGCGTTCGTCGAGGTCGGCACGGTCACCGCGCACCCGCAGCCGGGCAACGACAGGCCCCGCCTGTGGCGCATCGTGGAGGACCGCGCGCTGCGCAACCGGATGGGCTTCAACAACGAGGGGTCCGCCGCGGTCGCGGCGCGGCTGCGGCGGTTGCGTGCCACGCCCCGTGGCCGCTCGCTCGTGGTCGGGGTCAACATCGGCAAGACGAAGGTGACGCCGGCGGACGACGCCGCGGCCGACTACGCGACGAGCGCCTCGCGCCTGGCGCCCTACGCGGACTACCTGGTCGTCAACGTGTCGTCACCGAACACGCCGGGGCTGCGGGACCTGCAGGCGGTCGACGCGCTGCGACCGGTGCTCACCGCGACGCGCGTCGCCGCGGACGAGGCCACCTCGCGGTCGGGGCGTCCGGCGGTGCCCGTCCTGGTGAAGATCGCGCCCGACCTGTCCGACGCCGACGTCGACGCGGTGGCCGACCTCGTGGCCGAGCTCGGGCTCGACGGTGTCGTGGCCGTCAACACGACGATCGCGCACGACCTCGGCCCGGGTGGTCTGTCGGGCCCGCCCGTGCTGTCCCGGGGGCTCGACGTCGTCGCGCGGCTGCGCACGCGACTCGGCGAGGAGGCCGTGATCATCGGGGTCGGCGGCGTCAGCGGGCCCGCGGACGCCCGGGAGTACCTCGCGGTGGGTGCGACGCTGGTGCAGGCCTACACGGCGTTCATCTACGAGGGACCGACCCTCGCAGCCCGCATCGGCCGTGCGCTCGCCGCCGAGACCGCCGGCGCGACGGGGGGTCGGCGGTGATGGTCGTGCGCCCGCGCTGGCGCTGGCGTCTGGTCGCGGCGGACGGCGCGGACGTCGAGCGGCCGGGCAGCCCGGTGTTCCTCGCCCGGTTCGAGGCCGAGCAGTGGCTCGGCGAGCACTGGCGCGCCCTCGCCGGGCAGGGCGTGCGCCGCGCCGTGCTGCAGAACGACAGCGAGGACCTCCTCCCGGGCATCGAGCTGCCGGGCGACTGAGCGCGTCACACGAGCGCGGGCTGCGCTCCGGACGCCCGAGCGGGAGCCCCGGAGCCGAGGGCCGCCCACCCGGCGGCGAGCCCGTCCACAGCCCGGCGCAGCGCGTCGACGGGCTGGGAGAACGGCACGCGGAGGTGGTCGTCGAACGTGCCGTCGACGCCGAACGCCGGGCCGGGGGCGATGCGGACTCCGTAGCCGTGCGCGAGCGCCGCGAGCGCGGTCGAGACGGGTGCACCCAGGTCGACCCACGTCGACAGGCCGCCCGCGGGCACGGCGAGGCGCCAGTCGGGCAGGTCCTGGGCGAGCATCCGCACCAGTCCGTCGCGCTGCTCGCGGAGCGTGGCGCGACGCTGCCCCAGGACCTCGTCGGCGCGCGCGAGCAGCTCGACGGTCACCAGCTGGTCGAGCACCGACGTGCCGAGGTCCACGTGCGCCCGTCGTTGGGCGAGTGCACCGACGAGATCGGGGTGACCGCGTAGCCAGCCGACGCGCAGGCCGCCCCAGAAGGACTTGGACGCCGAGCCGACGCACACGACGTACCGGTCGCCGGCGCCGGACCCGGCGAACGGCGCCGGCGCCGGACCGTCGAGCGTGAGGTCGGTGAGGGTCTCGTCGCCCACGACGACGGTGCGGGTGCGTCGAGCCAGGTCGCGTACCTGCTCGCGACCCTCGGGCGACAGCGACGTCCCGGTGGGGTTGTGGTGGTCGGGGACCAGGTACACCAGGCGCGGCGACGCCTGGCGGACGGTCGACGCGAGCAGCTCGAGGTCCGTGCCGTGCCGCAGGACCGGCACCGGAACGGCGCGTGCGCCGGCGGCCCGGACCGCGTCGATCGCGTGCGGGTACGTCGGGTGCTCGACGACCGCACGGTCGCCGGCCCCGGCGAAGGCGCCGGCCAGCAGGTGGATCGCCTGCTGCGCGCCGGTGGTGACGAGCACCTGGTCGGGCGTGGTCGGGACCCCGCGCGCCGTGTAGCGCGCCGCCACGGCCGCGCGCAGCTCGGGCAGGCCGAGCGGCGCGTAGCCGGCGCGCGACGTGTGGCGGGGCAGCGCGTCCAGGGCGTCCGCGCACGCCTGCGCCAGCTGGGGCGGAGCCGGGGGTGCGGCGGCGGACAGGTCGACGAGACCGTCCTCGGCGGTGCCCAGCCGGGCGGGTGCGCGGTCGCGCGCCTGCGCGGGCAGGGTCGTCACGGTGCCCGACCCTCGTCGGCTGACGAGGAAGCCCTCGTCGCGCAGCAGGTCGTACGCCGCGGTCACGGTGGTGCGCGAGACGCCGAGCGCGTCGGCGACTTCGCGCTCACCGGGGAGCCGGGTGGCCAGGGGCAGCGTCCCGGAGCGGGTGAGGCCGCGCAGGGCGTCGGCGAGCGAGCGGTAGGCCGGCCCGTGGTGCTGCCACGACCCGAGCAGCGTGCGGAGCCGGGGCCCGCTCACCCGGCGATCAGCGTCTCCCGTCATGTGGCCACTATCTGCCAAGTGGATATGGAATGCAATGCCACCGGCTCCGCAGAGTAGGGCCATGATCTCGCCCCCGTGGGTGGCAGCAGCCGTCCTCCTCCTCCTCCTCGTCCTGGTGCAGCTCGCCCGGACCGTCCGCGGCGACGGGCTGGGTCACCGTCCGCCGCCGGCACGCTCGGCCGAGGGGGAGGGGCAGGGGTGCTGACGCTCGCACGTGGCACCGACCGTCGGCGCCCTGCGCCCGTGCGCCGCCACCGCACCGACCGCCGTCGTGGCGCCCAGCTCGGAGGCGGGCTGGTGCTGTACGCGGCGTCCATCGCCCTCCTCGTCCACGCGCACCTCGGGTCGATGCCCTGGGACGTGCTGAGCCAGGGCCTCGCGCGTGCCACCGGGCGCTCCCTGGGGACCGTCACCGTGGTGGTGTCCCTCGTCGTCCTCGTGGCGTGGCTGCCGCTACGGCAGCGTCCCGGTGTCGGCACGGTCGCCAACGTGGTCGTCATCGGTGCGCTCGTGGACCCGTTCCTCGCGCTCGCCGCCCTGCTGCCCGAGCCGTTGCCGCTCGCCGCGCGCGGTGCGCTGGTGGTGGTCGGCATCGCCCTCAACGGTCTGGCGACCGCCCTGTACGTCGGCGCGCGCCTCGGCCCCGGCCCCCGTGACGGCCTGATGACGGGACTCGTCGCGCGCACCGGGTGGTCGGTCCGGCTCGTGCGCGCGGCCATCGAGGTGGTCGTCGTGGCCGCGGGCTGGGCGCTGGGCGGCACCGTCGGGGTCGGCACCCTGGCGTACGCCCTCGCGATCGGTCCGCTCGTCCACGTGCTCCTGCCGCGGCTCACGGTGCCGGTCGAGCGGTAGCCTGCCACCAGGTCGGACCACGTCCGCCCGCGGGTCGAGGAGGACGATGTACACGGTCGGTGCGGTGGTGGACGGTTACGAGCTGACCGCGGCGGGCGAGTGGGTGCGACGCTCGCCGACGACGGGCTCGCCGTACCAGGTCGGGGACGTCGTCGACGGGCACCTGCTCGACGCCGACCTCGCCTGGGTGCCGCTGCGCCGGGCGCCGTCCGAGCCGTACGTCGCCGGTGACGTCGTGGACGGCCACGTCCTGACACCGGACGGGGACTGGACCCCGCTCGAGGCGCGGGTGCGGGCGCGCGCGGAGGGCGGCAGGGCGCGGCAGCAGGGTGCGGCGCGGCCTCAGGTCCCCGCGCCCTCGTCCGCGGAGCCGTCCGCCGCCGAGCGTGCGGCGCGACGTGCGGCGGAGCACCAGCTCGCCGGTGAGCGTGCCGCCGCCGAGCGGCGCGCCGCGTCCCAGCACGCGTCCGCCGAGCACCGTGCGGTCGAGCACCGGGCGGCCGACGCGCGTGCCGCAGCCGGGCGGGCCACCGAGCGCGCCGCCGCCCGGGCGAGCGCCGCAGCACCGGCCCGCCGCACCTACGAGGTGGGGGACGTCGTCAACGGGCACGTGCTCACGCCCGAGCACCGCTGGGTGCCCGTGGGCGGCCCGGGTCGCCCCTCCGGCGGGCCGGCGGACGTCCGCCCGGACCCGGTGCGCCCGGCGGCGCCGCCCGCGTCGCCGGCTCCCGCTCGGCGCAACGGCCTGTCCCCGATCGTCCCGCTGCTGTTCATCGGATTCGTCGTGCTCCAGGCCGTGCGGGCCTGCGGGGGCTGACGGGAGCCGCCGGGCCCGGTCGCCTCAGGCCGGGTGCTGCCCGTGCTTGACCCGCGGCTTCGGCAGCCGCGAGGGACGCACCTGGAACGCGCGCAGCACCGCGTACATCGTCAGGCCGCGCAGCAGGGCCGCGTCGCCGAACTTCGCCGCCAGACGCTGCTTCAGACCGCGCCACATGAGCCACGCGTCGATCATGGACGCGATGATGTAGACGTACAGCACGACGAGCGACGCGAACGCGACGACCGGTGCCGTGCTCGCGGTGACGAACTGCAGGACGAGGAACGCCGCAGCCAGGGGCAGGAAGAACTCCCCGAGGTTCCACCGCGCGTCGACGCTGTCGCGCACGTACCGCCGCACGGGGCCGCGGTCGCGCGCCGGCATGTGACGCTCGTCCCCGTTGCGCATCGCCTGGTACTCCAGGTCGCGCTGCACGCGCGCCTTGGCCCGGGCCTCCTTGGCGGCCGCGCGGCGGTCCGCGGGCACGAGCGGGCGCCGGTTGCGGGCCTCCGCCTCCTTGCGTCGGGGCGTCGGGCGGCCCTTGCCCGTGGGCACGGGCTGCGGCGGCTCGTCCACGACGGGCGCGTCGACGGTCGGCGGGGGGTCCTGCTTGCGTCCGAACACCCGACCAGGGTAGTCGAGTAGCGTCGTGGGACGTGACCACCACCGACCCTGCCGCCGTCCCGACCGACGCCCGCGTCGCCGCCCTGCGGGCGCGCGTCGCCGAGCAGTTCGCGGACGTCCGCGCGGACCTCGACGCGCTCGTCCGCATCCCCAGCGTGTCAAACGCCGAGTTCGACCAGGCCCACGTCGAGGCGTCCGCCGAGGCCGTCGCGCGGCTGCTGGGCGCGGCCGGTCTGCCCGAGGTCGACGTCCTGCGGGTCGTCGGCCCCGACGGCGTCGCGGGCGCCCCCGCCGTCGTCGCGCGGCGTCCCGCGCCGGACGGCGCGCCCACGGTGCTCCTGTACGCGCACCACGACGTGCAGCCTCCGGGTGACGAGGCCCACTGGTCGTCGCCGCCGTTCGAGCCCACCCGGCGCGGTGAGCGGCTGTACGGGCGCGGAGCCGCCGACGACAAGGCCGGTGTCGTCGCGCACGTCGGTGCGCTGCGGGCGCTCGGGGACGAGCTCGGCGTCGGCGTGACCGTGTTCGTCGAGGGGGAGGAGGAGGTGGGGTCGCCGACCTTCGTCGACTTCCTCCACGCGCACCGCGACCTGCTCGCGGCCGACGTCATCGTGGTCGCCGACTCCTCGAACTGGAAGGTCGGCGTCCCGGGGCTGACGACGTCGCTGCGGGGCCTCGTGGACCTGGTGGTCGAGGTCCGGGTGCTCGACCACGCCGTCCACTCCGGCATGTTCGGCGGACCGGTGCTCGACGCCCCCACCCTGCTGGCACGCCTGCTGGCGACCCTGCACGACGAGCACGGGGACGTCGCCGTCGCCGGGCTCGTGCGGGCCGAGGACCCGAGCGTCGACTACGAGGAGGCCGACCTGCGCGCCGACGCCGGCGTCCTGCCGGGCGTGCGGCTCGCCGGCACGGGACCGCTGACGGCCCGGCTGTGGACGCGTCCGGCCATCGGGGTCATCGGGCTGGACGCGCCGCGCGTCGCGAGCGCCTCCAACACGATCACCCCGCGGGCGTCGGCCAAGCTGTCGGTGCGGCTCGCGCCGGGTCAGGACCCCGCGGCCGCGATGTCGGCGATGCGCCGGCACCTCGAGGACCACGCACCGTTCGGCGCGCAGGTCACCGTCGAGGAGGGGGAGCAGGGGCGTGCGTTCCGCGCACCCGCCGACTCGGCGGGCATGCAGGCGGCACGCTGGGCGATGCGCACGTCCTGGGGCACGCCGCCCGTCGACATCGGCGTGGGCGGGTCGATCCCGTTCATCGGCGACCTGCTGGACGTGTACCCCGAGGCCACGATCCTCGTCACGGGCGTCGAGGACCCCGACTCCCGCGCGCACGGCGCGGACGAGTCGGTGCACCTGGGCGAGCTCGAGCGCGTCGTGCTGGCGGAGGTCCTGCTGCTCGAGGTGCTGGCCGCACGCGGCTGAGCACGCGGTCGCGCGCGGTCAGCGGTGGGCGACGTCGACCGCGCGCGCCCACGCGGCGACGTCGTCGGGCAGCGCGGGGCTCTCCCGCCGGGTGCCGTCGATGACCTCCACGACGTCCGCGGGAGCGATGCGGTCCCCGGCACGCGACAGGAAGCGGCCGGCGAGCCAGCCGCGTGCGGCGAGGTGCCCGCCGCGCTCGACCACCTGCTCCAGGTACACGACGCGGGCGTCCCACCCGAGCACGCGCGTGGTGACCGTGAACCGCTGCCCCAGGGTCAACGACCGCCGGTACGTCATGGTCGAGGCGGCCACCACCGGGTACCAGCCGCGCGCGGCAAGGCGGCCGTACGCCCCGAGGTCCGCGAGGTAGTTCGACCGGCCGATGTCCAGGTACTGCAGGTAGACACCGTTGTTGGTGTGGCGGTAGAGGTCCAGGTCGCCCGGTCGCACCCGCAGGTGGGTGACCGACGGGTCGAGCAGGTCCTGGCCGGGCACGGCCCGGCGCGGGCGGAGGGTGGCGAGCGTGAGCTGGATCATCCGGGACACCGGGCCGAGGTTACCGACCGGCGCCCGTGCTCGGGCACGGTCGCCCCGCCGGCGTCACACCGGAGGCAGCGGGTCGTACTGCAGGTCGCGACGCACCGCGAGCGCGGCGTCGGTCGACTCGAGGCGGGCGACCAGGTGCAGGGCCATGTCGATGCCCGCCGAGACCCCGGCGGACGTGATGAGGTCGCCGTCGTCGACGAACCTCGCGTCGGTGTCGACCAGGACGCTCGGCTCGGCCGTCACGAGGGCGTCGAGCGCGCTGTGGTGCGTGGTGGCGGGCCGGCCCGCCAGGAGACCGGCGGCGGCGTAGACCAGGGCGCCGGTGCACACGCTCGTCATGAGCGGCGTGCGCGCGCGCATCCGGCGGACCCACGCCAGGTGCGTCTCGTCGGTCAGCAGCGTGCGGGTGCCGCGGCCCCCCGGGTGCACCAGCACCGTCAGGGGGCCGACGTCCTCGGCGCCGGTGTCCGGGACGAGGCTCAGGCCCTTGGCGCAGCGCACCCCGGCGCCGTCGGCGGAGAAGGTCAGGACCTCGGGGCGCAGGGAGCTGCGCTGCGCCCAGGACGCGAGCACCTCCCACGGACCCACGGCGTCGAGCTCCTCGACGCCGTCGAACACGAGGACCCCCACCCGCAGCGGGGACTGGGTCGACATCGGCTACCCCCTCGAGCCGTTCCCGGGCCGGTGGCGCGTCAGTGCCCCGGCAGTGCCAGCATCTGGTCCAGCGCGACCCGCGCCCAGTGGGCGTCGTCCGCGTCCACGACGATCCGGTTGGGCACGCGCCCCTCGACGAGCGACTCCAGCGTCCACACCAGGTGGGGCAGGTCGATCCGGTTCATCGTCGAGCAGAAGCAGACCGTCGAGTCCAGGTAGTGCACCGTCAGCTCCGGGTGGTGCGCCGCCAGGCGGCGCACCAGGTTGAGCTCGGTGCCGATCGCCCAGGAGGACCCCGGCTCGGCCGCGTCCAGCGCCTTGATGATGTACTCCGTGGACCCGACCATGTCGGCCGCCGTGACGACCTCGTGCGTGCACTCCGGGTGGACCAGCACCGTGACGTCGGGCACCGCGGCACGGACGTCCGCGACGTTGCGCGCCGAGAACCGGCCGTGCACCGAGCAGTGCCCGCGCCACAGGATCATGCGCGCCGCCTGCAGCTGCGCGGCGGTGACGCCGCCGCCGGGCTTGCGCGGGTCGAACACGACGCAGTCGTCCAGCGAGAGGCCGAGCTGGGTGACCGCCGTGTTGCGGCCCAGGTGCTGGTCCGGCATGAACAGCACCTTGCCGCGACCCTCGAGACCGCCCACCCGGTCGAAGGCCCACCGCAGGGCCACGTGCGCGTTGGACGACGTGCACACCGTGCCGCCGTGCCGGCCCGTGAACGCCTTGATCGCCGCCGTGGAGTTCATGTAGGTCACCGGGACCGTGTCCGCGGCGACCCCGGCGTCGACCAGCACGTCCCAGGCGTCCTCGACCTGGTCGATGGCCGCCATGTCGGCCATCGAGCAGCCGGCGGCGAGGTCCGGCAGCACGACCTGCTGGGTGTCCGACGTGAGGATGTCGGCGGACTCCGCCATGAAGTGCACGCCGCAGAACACGACGAACTCCGCGTCGGGACGGGCGGCCGCCTCACGCGCGAGCTTGAAGGAGTCGCCCGTGACGTCGGCGAACGCGATGACCTCGTCACGCTGGTAGTGGTGCCCCAGCACGAACGCCCGGTCGCCCAGCGCGGCCCGTGCGGCCTGCGCGCGCGCCACGAGGGTCGGGTCGGCCGGGTCGGGCAGCGCGCCGACGCACTCCACCCCTCGCTCGGACGTCAGGTCGACGCCACGACCGAGCAGCAGGAGCGCGGACGGGGCGGGCTCGGTGAACGTGCCGGTGCTGGTGCTCACCGCCGCATGATCCCACAGCCGTCGCCGCCACGGCGGGCGACCCCGGGCACGTGGACACGCCGCGCGGACGCCGAGACGCCGGCCCCGTCCCGGCGTGCCACGATCGGGCCGTGCGCGTCCTCCTGGCCCCCGACGGCTTCGGCACCAGCCTCACCCCCGCCGAGGCGGCCGACGTGCTGCGCTCCGGGTGGGCGGACGGTGCCCCGCACGACCTGCTCGACGTCTGCCCGCTCGCGGACGGCGGGCCGGGGTTCGTCGCCACGCTGCACGCCACGCTCGGCGGCGGCCTCGAGCCGGTGACGGTCACGTCCCCGCTCGGGGCTGCCACCCCCGCCGCCCTGCTGCGCGTCGGCACGACGGTCCACGTGGAGTCCGCCCACGCGCTGGGGCTGGACCTCGTGCCGGCGGACCTGCGGGACCCGACGCGCACGACCAGCCGCGGCGCCGGCGAGCTGATCGCCACCGCGCTGCCCGGCGCGGACCGGGTCGTCGTCGGGCTCGGGGGCTCCGCCACCAACGACGGGGGAGCCGGCCTGCTGCTCGCGCTCGCGGACGCCCTGCTCCCGCCCGGCTCGGTCGCCCCGGACGTCGCCGCCCTGCTCGGCGGCGGCGGGGGCGGGCTGGGCGCGGTCGCGGCCGAGGACCTGCGGTGGCTGCCCGACCTGCGGGACGCGCTGCGCGGCGTCGACCTGCTCGCCGCGGTGGACGTGGACGTGCCGCTGCTGGGGCTGCAGGGGGCGTCCGCCGGGTTCGCCCCGCAGAAGGGGGCGTCGCCGCAGCAGGCGCAGGACCTGGAGCGCGCCCTCGGGGCGTTCGCGCACGCCGCGACCGCCGCGCTGGGTCCTGTGCGCACCGGTCCGGGGGCCGACCTGCTGGGAGCCCCGGACGCACGTGCGGGGCGCCCGGCCGCGCTGCCGGGGGCCGGTGCGGCCGGCGGTGTCGGGTTCGCGCTCGCGCTGCTCGGCGCACGGCTGCTGCCCGGCGCGCGCCTCGTCGCCGACGCGGTGGACCTGCCGACCCGGATCGGTGCGCACGACCTCGTCGTCACCGGGGAGGGGCGCACGGACTGGCAGTCGCTGCACGGCAAGGTCGTCGCCGAGGTCGCGGCACGGGCGCTGCCGCTGGCCGTGCCCGTCGTCGTCGTGTCCGGCGAGGTGCTCGTCGGGCGTCGCGAGCTGTCCGCAGCGGGCGTCACGGCCGCGTACGCGGTCGCCGAGGGCCCCGACGCGGTCCGCGAGGCCCTCGCCGACCCGGTCGGGACGTTGCGTGCCCGGGCGGCGCGGGTCGCCCGCACGTGGTCGCCCGCGCGGGCGACGTAGTCTGGTCGGGAACAACGGTCCGGCCGACGGTGTTGGCGTCGGCGAGGAACGTTCTGGCGAACCCGGGAGTGACATGAGCGAGACCACGCAGACCGCGACGCACGGCGTCCAGCTCACCGACGTGGCTGCCGGCAAGGTGCGCAGCCTGCTCGAGCAGGAGGGGCGCGACGACCTGCGTCTGCGCGTCGCCGTGCAGCCCGGCGGCTGCTCGGGCCTGATCTACCAGCTGTACTTCGACGAGCGGCTGCTCGACGGTGACGCGACGCGCGACTACGACGGCGTCGAGGTCGTCGTGGACCGCATGAGCGTGCCGTACCTCGACGGCGCCACGATCGACTTCGCGGACACGATCGAGAAGCAGGGCTTCACGATCGACAACCCCAACGCGGGCAGTGCCTGCGCCTGCGGCGGTTCGTTCAGCTGAGTCGCACGACGTCGACGGGCCCGCACCCCTCCGGGGGTGCGGGCCCGTCCGTGTCCCGGCCGGGCCGGTCGGCGGCCCTCACGCCCCGAGCGCGGCCCTGACGTCGGCGACCGCGCCCGGCAGGACGTCGCAGAACCGGTGGACGTCCGCCGCCGTCACGTCGCTCGGCAGCGACAGCCGGACGTTGCCCTGCGTGAGGACGCCCATCGCGGCGAGCACGTGGCTCGGCTCGAGCGCGCTCGACGTGCACGCCGACCCCGAGCCGACGCCGAAGCCTGCGCGGTCCAGACGGTCGACGACCGACTCGCCGTCGGCGTAGAGGCAGGAGAAGGTCACGACGTGCGGGAGCCGGTCGACCGGGTCGCCGTGGACCTGGACGTCGGGGACCTCGGCGGCCACCCGGCGGCGCACCACGTCGACGAGCGCGCGGCGGTGGGCGTCGGCGCGCCCGCGGTCGGCCACGGCCTCCTGCAGGGCGACGGCGGCCGCGAGCGCCAGGGGCACGTGCACGCCGCCGGGGGACCAGCGGTCGTCGTCCTCCGGCCAGTCGGGGCTGCGGCGCACACCGGTCCGGGTGACCACCACGCCGAGCGGCGGGCCGCCCCAGTCCCCGGCGTCGGCGACCATCACGTCGCCCGCGCGTCCGACGTCGACGTGCCCGGCCGCCGCGCCGACGTCGACCAGCAGCGGCACGCCCGTGCCGCGCAGCGCCGCGTGGACGTCGTCCACCGGCTGGCGGGTGCCGACCTCCCCGTTGGCGTGCTGCAGGACCGCCACGGCGGTGCCCTCGCCGACGGCGGCGGCGAACCGCTCGGCGTCCACCCGGCCCAGGGTGTCGACGCCGACCGTGCGGACCTGCCCGCCCCCGCGCTCGGTGACGAACCGCGCGGCGTGGTGCAGGGCGGCGCGCTCGACGGCACCGACCACCACGTCCGCGCCGGCGCGGCGGCGTCCGCGCGCGACGGCACGCAGCGCGTCGTGCAGCGCCGCCGTGGGGCCCGCGACGAGGTCGACCTCGTCCGTGCGGGCGCCGAGACAGGCGGCGATCGCCTCCCGGGCGCCGTCGAGGAGGAGGCGCGCCCGTCGGGCCTCGGCGAACAGCCGCCGCGGGTCCGCCCACCCCTGGTCGAGGGCCTCGAGCAGGGCGGCGCGCGCCCCGGGCCGCAGCGTGGCGTGCCCGGCGACGTCGAGGACGACCCGGGTCGGGGGCGCGTCGGGCCGGTCGGACGACTGAGGGCTCACGCGGGCACGGTAGCCCGGCGGCCGGGGGCCGCGGCGGGCAGGGGCGCGGGTCGCGGGGTGTGACGGTGCTGACACCGCGTCGTCAAACGTGCGGTGCAGCACGTGAGGGGCGCCACGGCAGGCTAGGCTGGCCGGGTCGAGGACGAAGGTCCCGCACGGCTGTGCGCCCGCGATCGGGCCGTCGTCGGTGGGACGCGAGTGGAAGGTTGCCCGTGCACCCGGTTCCCCCCCGCCGCACCCGGCGCGCCGTCGTCGCCGTGCTGGCCACGACGCTCGTGCTGGTGCTCAGCGGCTGCTCCGAGACCGTCCAGCGTGGCTGGCTCCCCGGCTACTCCGACCACGAGGTCACCGACCAGACGGGGCGCATCGTCTCGCTGTGGGTCGGCTCGTGGATCGCGGCGCTGGCGGTCGGCGCCATCACGTGGGGGCTGATCCTGTGGTGCGTCGCGGTCTACCGCAAGCGCAAGGACGACCACACGCTGCCCGTCCAGCTGAGGTACCACGTCCCGCTGGAGATCATGTACGTCCTGCTCCCGATCGTGATGGTGGGCGTGCTCTTCTACCACACCAACGAGGACACCCTGGCGCTGCAGGACACCTCGGCCGAGCCGGACGTGAACATCCAGGTCATCGGCAAGCAGTGGAGCTGGGACTTCAACTACCTCGACGACGACGTCTACGAGACCGGCCAGCACGCGCAGGACATCGGTGGTGACGAGGCCGCCCTCGGCGAGCAGGTCACGCTGTACCTGCCGGTCGACCAGCGCGTGGAGTTCACGCTCGACGCACGTGACGTCATCCACTCGTTCTGGATCCCGGAGTTCCTCTACAAGCTCGACATGATCCCGGGGCACACCAACACCTTCCAGGTGACGCCGACCCGCGAGGGCGTGTACCGCGGCAAGTGCGCCGAGCTCTGCGGGGAGGAGCACTCCTCCATGCTGTTCAACGTCGCGGTCGTCTCCCAGGAGGAGTACGACGCGCACATGGAGGAGCTGCGTGAGCGCGGCCAGACGGGTGCGCTCGGCCTCGAGTACAGCCGGCAGCAGGACCTGAACGACGTGGCGGAGGAAGAGAACTGATGGCGGCGCACACCGAGGTGATCCCCGGTCTGTCGCCCCGGCGCCAGACGCTGGGGCGGACGGTCGTGAAGTGGATCACCTCCACCGACCACAAGACGATCGGGTACCTGTACCTGATCACGTCGTTCGCCTGGTTCGCGATCGGCGGCATCCTCGCGCTGCTCATCCGCGCCGAGCTGTTCGCCCCGGGGATGGACCTGTTCCAGTCGAAGGAGCAGTACAACCAGGCGTTCACGATGCACGGCACGATCATGCTGCTGCTGTTCGCGACCCCGTTGTTCGCGGGCTTCGCCAACATCCTCATGCCGCTGCAGATCGGTGCGCCGGACGTCGCCTTCCCGCGGCTGAACATGTTCGCGTACTGGCTCTACCTGTTCGGCGGCCTCATCGCCGCGGCCGGCTTCCTCACGCCGCAGGGTGCCGCGTCGTTCGGGTGGTTCGCCTACGCGCCGCTGTCCAACCAGCTGTACTCGCCAGGCCTCGGGGGAGACCTCTGGGTCTTCGGCCTCGCGCTGACCGGGTTCGGCACGATCCTCGGCGCCGTCAACTTCATCACCACGATCGTCACGATGCGTGCTCCCGGCATGACGATGTTCCGCATGCCGATCTTCACCTGGAACACCCTGGTGACGTCGCTGCTGGTGCTCATGGCGTTCCCGCCGCTGGCCGCCGCGCTGTTCGCCCTCGGCGCCGACCGGCGCCTGGGGGCCCAGGTGTTCAACCCGGACAACGGCGGGGCGCTGCTGTGGCAGCACCTGTTCTGGTTCTTCGGCCACCCCGAGGTCTACATCATCGCGCTGCCGTTCTTCGGCATCGTGACGGAGATCCTCCCGGTCTTCAGCCGCAAGCCGATCTTCGGCTACAAGGGCCTCGTCTACGCGACGATCGCGATCGCGGCCCTGTCCGTGACGGTGTGGGCGCACCACATGTACGCGACGGGTGCGGTGCTGCTGCCGTTCTTCGCGTTCATGACGATGCTCATCGCCGTGCCGACCGGCGTGAAGTTCTTCAACTGGATCGGCACCATGTGGCGCGGCAAGCTCACGTTCGAGACGCCGATGCTGTGGACCATCGGCTTCCTCGTGACCTTCCTCTTCGGAGGCCTCACGGGTGTGATCCTGTCGAGCCCCGCGCTGGACTTCCACCTGTCCGACACCTACTTCGTGGTCGCGCACTTCCACTACGTGGTCTTCGGCACGGTCGTCTTCGCCATGTTCGCGGGCTTCTACTTCTGGTGGCCCAAGTTCACCGGCCGCATGCTCGACGAGCGGCTCGGCAAGATCCACTTCTGGGTGCTCTTCGTCGGCTTCCACATGACGTTCCTCATCCAGCACTGGCTCGGGGTCATCGGCATGCCGCGCCGCTACGCCGACTACTCGCCGGCCGACGGGTTCACGTGGATGAACCAGGTCTCCACGGTCGGGTCCGCGATCCTCGCGGCGTCGACGCTGCCGTTCCTCTGGAACGTGTACGTGACGTGGCGCAACGCCCCCAAGGTGACGGTCGACGACCCCTGGGGCTTCGGTGGCTCGCTCGAGTGGGCCACGAGCTGCCCGCCGCCGCGGCACAACTTCACGTCGCTGCCGCGGATCCGCTCCGAGCGTCCCGCCTTCGACCTGCACCACCCGGAGGTCGCCGCCATGGACCACGTGGCACCGGCGGACCCCGGTCCGTTCGACTGGGCACCTGACCAGACGGGCGAGCGTGAGCTCGCCGAGGAGCGCATGGAGCGGGGGACCGGCGAGGAGCACCAGTCGTCGGCCACGGTCGTCGAGAACGACATCGAGGACGTGCGCGCGCGCCGCGAGGAGGACGAGCGATGAAGATCGAGGCACAGCTCTTCCTGTACGGGATCCTCTTCTTCATCCCGGTCGGGCTGATCTATGGGTTCTGGAGCGGTGGCGAGGCGGTCGGCACGGTCGGCATCCCGCTGGTCGGCGGGCTGGTCGGCATGATCGGCGGGTACTTCGCTCTGCTCGCGCGTCGCATCGACGCGCGTCCGGAGGACGACGAGCTCGGCGAGATCGAGCAGGGTGCGGGGAACCAGGGCACCTTCAGCCCGTGGAGCTGGTGGCCGCTCGTCGTGGCCCTCGCCGGGTCCATCGCCTTCCTCGCCATGGCCGCCGGCTGGTGGCTCATGGTCCCGGCTGCTGTGCTCGGCGTCGTCGGCCTCGTCGGGTGGATGTTCGAGTTCTCCCGCGGGCAGCACGCCCACTGATCCACCTGCCGCGCTCAGCGCGGACGACGAGGGCCCGGCACGGTGCGTGCCGGGCCCTCGGCGCGTGTCGTACCGGCGCCGACCGGGTCCGAGTGGTCGGTCGTCGGTGTCCTGCGACGACGACAGCCGCCCGACCCCGACGGGGCCGGACGGCTGCTGCCGTGCGCGGGGCGCCGGCCAGGACGGGCTCGTCCGACCAGTGCCGCTGCGAGGTGTCAGGCGGGGACGATGAGCCCCGAGGTCTGGGTGCGGGCGCGCGTGAAGCGCGCCGCGGCGTCGGCCCAGTTGACGATGTTCCACCACGCCTTGACGTAGTCCGCCTTGACGTTGACGTAGTCGAGGTAGAACGCGTGCTCCCACATGTCGAGGACGACGATGGGCACGAGGCCGAGCGGGTAGTTGCTCTGCTGGTCGTAGAGCTGGAAGATCGCGAGCTTCTGGCCGACGGAGTCCCACCCGAGGATGGACCAGCCGGAGCCCTGGATCCCGAGCGCGTTGGCGGCGAAGTGCTTCTGGAACGCCTCGAACGAGCCGAAGAACTCGTCGATCGCCGCGGCCAGCTCGCCGGTCGGCTTGTCGCCACCGTCGGGCGAGAGGTTCTCCCAGAACACCGAGTGGTTGACGTGCCCGCCGAGGTTGAACGCGAGGTTCTTCTCCTGCAGGTTCACCGTCGCGAAGTCGTCGGCCTCGCGCGCCGCGGCAAGCTTCTCGAGCGCCGTGTTCGCGCCCGCGACGTACGCGGCGTGGTGCTTGTCGTGGTGCAGCTCCATGATCCTGCCGGAGATGTGCGGCTCGAGCGCCGCGTAGTCGTACGGCAGATCCGGGAGCGTGTAGTCAGCCATCTCGTACCTCTCCTGCGTCGGTTGGCGGGCGCACGGGGCACCCGCCCGGAAACGCCGTCGCGGTGCCCGGCACGTCCGGCCGGACACCGCGAGCGGTCGTCTGTCAGGTCAACTCTGGCCCAGGATCACGTGTTCCGCGTGTCGGGATCCGTCTCGTCCTGCGAGCGGAGTCGCCGGCCGCCGCCCGTGGGCGCGCCCTCGGCCAGCAGCTGGGCGGGAGCCTTCTCCTGGTCGGAGCCCAGGGCGTCGTGCTCGCCGTGCGAGTGGGACGCCGCGAGCTCGGTCGGCGTGACGGGCTCGACGCGGTCCTCGTAGAACACCTGGGAGATCCGCTGGCGCATCCGGTCCAGGCGGTAGCCCTGGCGCCGGACACCGCGCGAGTCCTCCGCGGGTGCGATCTCGATCGGACGGATCGCGTCGTGCTGCACCCGCAGCCAGCGCTCGTGCGCGTCCAGCGGCTTGTGGACCTCGATGTACTCGCCCGAGGCGAAGCGGACGATCTGGCCGGTCTCGTGACCGTGCAGGACCAGCTCGCGGTCCTTGCGCTGCAGGCCGAGGCAGATCCGCTTGGTGACCACGAACGCGGCCCACGGGCCCACGAAGAACAGGATCCGGAACACCCAGGTGATGTCGTTCAGCGACATCTGGAAGTGCGTCGCGATCAGGTCGTTCGCGCCGGCCAGCACGAGGATGAAGAACGCGACGAGGACCGACACGCCGAACGCGGTGCGGAACGGGCGGTTGCGCGGGCGGTCGAGCAGGTGGTGCTCCCGCTTGTCGCCGGTCGCGAACGCCTCGAGGAAGGGGTACAGCGCGAGCAGGCTGAACAGGATGCCCGGCACGATCATCGCCGGGATCAGGACGTTGAGCGACAGCGTCCAGCCGTCGGGACCGAACAGCACGTACTCGGTCTGGCCGGGCATGAGGCGCAGCGATCCCTCGAGGAACAGCATGTACCAGTCGGGTTGGGCGCCGGCGGACACGGGGGAGGGGTCGTACGGCCCGTAGTTCCAGACCGGGTTGATCGACATCGTCGCGCCCATCAGCGCGATGATGCCGAACACGACGAAGAAGTAGCCGCCCGCCTTCGCGACGTAGATCGGGAACAGCGGGTACCCCACCACGTTGGCGTTGGTCCGGCCCGAGCCCGGGTACTGCGTGTGCTTGTGCAGCACGACGAAGAACAGGTGCAGCGCGATGAGCGCGAGGATCAGGCCCGGCACGACGAGGATGTGCAGCGTGAACAGGCGTGGGATCACGTCGTGGCCGGGGAACTCGCCACCGAAGATGAAGTACGAGAGGTAGCTGCCGAGGATCGGCACGGCACGCACGACGCCGTCGGTGATCCGCAGACCGTTGCCGGACAGCACGTCGTCCGGCAGCGAGTAGCCGGTGAAGCCGGCGGCGAGGCCCAGGATCATCAGCACGAAGCCGACGACCCAGTTGAGCTCGCGCGGCTTGCGGAACGCGCCGGTGAAGAACACGCGCATCATGTGGGTGACGATCGCGGCCATGAAGATCAGGGCGGCCCAGTGGTGGATCTGCCGCATGAGTAGACCACCGGTCACCTCGAACGACAGGCGCAGCGTCGAGGCGTACGCCTCGGACATCTCGACGCCGTTCATGGTCGCCCAGGGGCCCTCGTAGTGGACCTCGGCCATGCTCGGGACGAAGAACATGGTGAGGAACACGCCGGAGATCAGCAGCGTGACGAAGCTGTACAGCGCGATCTCGCCCAGCAGGAACGACCAGTGGTCGGGGAAGATCTTGCGCGCGAACTCCTTGACCGCGGTCCCGATGCCGGTGCGCTGGTCGAGGTAGTCGGCGGTGGCGGCGGCGGCCTTGCCGCCGCCCGTCGGTGCGGTGGTCGTCGTCATCGCAGACGCTCCCAGAAGCTCGGACCGATGGGCTCGGCGAAGTCGCTCTGCGCGACCAGGTAGCCCTCGTCGTCGACGGTGATCGGCAGCTGGGGCAGCGGCCGCTTGGCGGGACCGAACACGACCTTGGCGCCGTCGGCGACGTCGAACGTGCTCTGGTGGCACGGGCACAGCAGGTGGTGCGTCTGCTGCTCGTACAGCGCCACCGGGCATCCCACGTGGGTGCAGATCTTCGAGAAGGCGACGATGCCGTCGTACGACCAGCCCTCGCCCTGCTCGGACTTGATGTCCCGGGGGTCCATCCGGACCAGCAGGACGACGGCCTTGGCCTTCTCGTCCAGCGGAGCCTCGGCCTCGTCCAGGCCCTCGGGGATCACGTGCACGACCGAGCCGACGGTGACGTCCGACGCCTTGATCGGGCGCCCGGTCGGGTCGATCGTGAGCTTCTTGTTCTTCGCCCACAGTGTGCGCTTGAACTTCGAGACGTTCCAGTCCTCGCCGACCTCGCCGATGAGCGGGAGCGCGAGGGTGAGCGGGAAGAGGGCGAGCGAGGAGACCAGGGCGCCCTTGAGCACGCCGCGCCGCCCGATCGCCGAGTCGTCGGCGCCGTCCTTCAGCACCTGCAGGGCCTCGGCCCGCCCCGCGTCGCTGGTGCGCTGCGCGTGCCGGTCCTCGGCCTTCTCGTGGTCGTTCATCAGCGACTTCGCCCAGTGGACGGCGGCGAGGCCGATGCCCAGCAGGGAGAACGCCAGGCCCAGGCCGAGCGCGAGGTTCGACGTGCGCATCGAGGCCAGCGTCTCGCCCGGCGGCAGCGCGAAGTACGCGACGACGAAGCCGATCGTGCCCAGGATCGAGATCGCGAACAGCACGACGACCTGGCGCTCCGCCCGCTTGTTCGCGGCCGGGTCGACGTCCGAGCGACGGGGCCGGTGAGGACCGAAACCGGGGTTGCGGAACTTGCCGACGCTGTTCTCGCCCTCGCGCAGGGCGACGTCCGAGCCCGCGGTGTCGCCGTGCTCGTGGTCGTCGTGACCGTTGACGGGGGTGATGCTCACGAGGACCTCGCTCCGATCCAGACTGCTGCGCCGATGAGGAGCCCCATGCCGACGACCCAGGCCCACAGGCCCTCGCTCACGGGCCCGAGGCTGCCGAGGTCGAGGCCGCCGGGAGCGCCCTCACCCTGCAGGTCGAGGAACGCGATGATGTCGCGCTTCTCGTCCGGCGTGAGCGTCGCCTCGTTGAAGACCGGCATGGACTGCGGCCCGGTGACCATCGCCTCGTAGACGTGCGTGGGGGTCACCTCCCACAGGTTCGGTGCCCACTTGCCCTGGGACAGCGCGCCGCCGGCGCCGATGGCGTTGTGGCACATCGCGCAGTTGGTGCGGAACAGGGCCATGCCGTTCGCGGGGTCGCCGAGCGCCGGGTCGACCTGCTCGGCGGTCGGCACCGCGGGACCGGGGCCGAGGGCGGCCACGAACGCGGCGAGCGCGGCGATCTGCTCCTCGTCGAACTGGGCGGGCTTGGCGGGTGCCTGCGGCCCGTTCATCTGCATCGGCATGCGCCCGGTGCCGACCTGGAAGTCGACCGACGCGGCGCCGACGCCGACGAGCGAGGGGACGTCGTCCCGCCCGGTGGCGTCCGGCCCGTGGCACGTCGCGCAGTTGGCCTGGAACAGCTTCTCACCGGTCTCGACCTGGTCCGCCGTGGCCGCCGCGGGTGCGGCGTCGGCGGACGTCGGGGACAGCACGGCGTACAGCGCGCCGGTGAGCAGCAGCGCCAGCAGGAGCAGCACGACCGGCGCACGCCGGTCGTGCCTGCGGGCTGCGAGTGCCTTCACGGATCGGTCCTCGTCTCGCGTGTCGGGGGTGTGCGGGTGGGGTGCGCCGGCCCGTCGCGACGGGCCGGACGACGTCATCGGACCAGGTAGATGACCGCGAACAGCGCGATCCAGACGACGTCCACGAAGTGCCAGTAGTAGGAGGTGACGATCGCGGTCGTCTCCTCGTGGTGGGTGAACCGCTTGGCCGCGAAGGAGCGGCCCAGCAGGAAGAGGAACGCGATGAGGCCGCCGACGACGTGCAGCCCGTGGAAGCCGGTCGTGAGGTAGAAGACCGACCCGTACGGCGACGAGGAGATCGTCAGCCCGTGCTCGACCAGCTCGGCGTACTCGAAGATCTGCCCACCGATGAAGACCGCGCCCATGACGTAGGTCAGCGTGATCCACTCGTTCATGCCCCAGCGCCAGAACTGCAGCAGCGAGCCGCTGCGCACCGGCTGGAGCCGCTCGGCGGCCCACACACCCATCTGGCACGTCACCGACGACAGCACCAGGATGGTCGTGTTCGCGAAGGCGAACTGCAGGTTGAGCTTGTCGGCCTGGAGCGCGAACTCCTCGGGGACCGCCGCCCGCACCGTGAAGTACATGGCGAACAGCCCGGCGAAGAACATGAGCTCGCTGGCGAGCCACACGATCGTCCCGACCGACACAGGGTTCGGTCGGTTCACGGTCACGTGGGAGACAGGGCGCGAGGCAGCCGTTGCGGTCGACACCCCGCCATTATGGCTGACGAGCGCCGGGCATGGGTCGTTCGGCCCACGTCGGCCCCCGGGGATATGTCACATCGTCACTTTCTCGTGACCTGCCGTGGCCGCGGCGCGACGTCGCGACGGGGTGCGGCGCCCCCGGCGGCGGGGCGACGTGCCAAGATGCCCCTTGCACGTCGACGACGATGGAGAGGCACCATGAGCACCGCGAACCCGGCGGCCCGCGCGCCGCGCATCCTGCTGTACAGCGACGACGTCGACGCACGCGAGCAGGTGCGCCTCGCGGTCGGGCGGCGTCTCGGACGCGGCGAGCCCGACATCGAGTGGACCGAGGTGGCCACCGCGGACGCCGCCATCGCCGTGGCGGACGCCGGGGGCGCGGACGTCCTGGTGCTCGACGGCGAGGCCGACAAGGTCGGCGGCCTGGGGCTGTGCCGCCAGCTCAAGGACGAGGTGTACGACTGCCCGCCCGTGCTCGTG
The DNA here is from genome assembly GCF_016862775.1 of Cellulomonas phragmiteti. GTDB lineage: Bacteria > Actinomycetota > Actinomycetes > Actinomycetales > Cellulomonadaceae > Cellulomonas > Cellulomonas phragmiteti. The sequence goes on from NZ_BONP01000008.1 coordinate 158,545, forward strand.
CTCACCGGGCGCCCGCAGGACGCCTGGCTCGCCTCGTGGTCCAACGCCGACGCCGTGGTCAGCCGGCCCCTGGACCCGGTCGTGCTGCACGCCGCCGTGTCCGGCCTGGTCCACGCCGCGGCGGCCCGCGGATGACGGGCGCCGTCACCTGGCCCGACCTGCTCACCTCGCTGGTCCGGGGCCAGGACCTCGACAGCGCGCACGCGGCCTGGGCGATGGACCGGATCATGAGCGGCGAGGCGTCCCCGTCGCAGGTCGCCGGGTTCCTCGTGGCGCTGCGCGCCAAGGGGGAGACCGTGGCCGAGCTCGCCGGGCTCGCCGACCAGATGCTCGAGCACGCCCACCGGTTCGACGTCGCCGGACGCACGGTCGACATCGTCGGCACCGGCGGCGACCGGCTGCACACGGTGAACATCTCCACGATGGCGGCCCTGGTCGTCGCCGGCGCCGGGCTGACGGTCGTCAAGCACGGCAACCGCGCGGCCTCGTCGTCGACGGGCTCGGCCGACGTGCTCGAGGCGCTCGGCATCAGGCTCGACCTGCCGCTCGACCGGGTCGCGGCCCTCGCGACCGAGGTGGGTATCACGTTCTGCTTCGCCGGGGCCTTCCACCCGTCCATGCGGCACGCCGGGGCGACCCGACGCGACCTGGGCATCGCGACGGCCTTCAACTTCCTGGGCCCGCTGACCAACCCGGCCCAGCCGCAGTCGAGTGCCATCGGCGTCGCCGACGCGCGCATGGCCGGCCTGATCGCGGGCGTGCTGGCGTCGCGGGGTCGCTCGGCGCTCGTCTTCCGCGGTGAGGACGACGGTCTCGACGAGATCGCGACGACGGGTCCCACCAGGTTCTGGGAGGTGCGGGACGGCGCCGTGCGCGAGGAGGTCGTCGACTGGCAGGCCGCGGGGGTCGGCCGGGTGACGATCGACCAGCTCCGCGGTGGGGCGGCCGAGGAGAACGCCGCCGTCGTGCGTTCGCTCGTCGCCGGCGAGCGCGGTCCGGTGCGCGACACCGTCGTGCTCAACGCGGCAGCCGCGCTCGTGGCCGACGGCACGCTGCCGGGCACCGACGAGGGCACGCTCGTGGAGCGCCTCGTGGCGGGCGCCGGCCACGCGGAACGGGCGATCGACGACGGCGCGACCGCGGCCGTGCTCGACCGCTGGCGGGCGGCCGCGGCCGCCTGACGGCGGTGCGCTCAGTCCTCGAGACCGAGCGAGAACGCCTCCTCGAGGTCGTGGCGGGAGTACGCACGGAACGCGATGTACGTCTGCGTGCGCAGCACTCCCTCGACCTTGCTGACCTTGTCCGCGATGACGTCCGCGAGCCGCTCGTGCTCGCGGACGCGGACCAGGGCGATGAGGTCGACCTCCCCGGTGACCGAGTAGACCTCGCTGACGCCCTCGATGTCCGCGGTCGCGGCAGCGACCTCGGGGATGCGGGCGGCGTCGCAGTCGATCAGCACGATGGCAGTGAGCATGGCAGCCATCATGCCGTGCGCTGCGCCGCCGCGGAGGCCGAGGCGGGCACGTCGTCGACGAGCGGTGCACGGGGCGCGACCAGGTCGAGCGTGACCGCGGCGGCGGCGTCCCGCACGGCCTGGGCCGAGCGCACCGGGGACGACCACTCGCCGTCGACCTCGACGAGCCGGACCCCGGGCTGCTCCAGCCACGCCAGCACCAGGTCGGTCTCCTCGGGGTGGGCAGCGGTCGCGGGTGCCACGGGCGCAGCGACGTGCTCTCCGCCGGCGCGCAGGCTCGCGACGACGGGCCGCGGGTCGGTACGACGGTCCACCACCGCGGTGCCCGCGAGCCGTCCGTACCGGACCAGCACGATCTCCCAGCCGCCCTCGTCGGTCCGCCGCGCCGCGACGAGCTCGCGGCACCGGGCGGCGCGCTCGTGACGCTGGGCGCGTCCCGCACCGCGGACGAACGCGGTGAGCCGGTCGCGCACCGTGCCCGCCTCCTCGAACCGCTCCTGCGTCGCGAGCGTGCGGATCCGGGCGGCGTGCGCCTGGGCCACCGCGCGCGGGTCACCCGTCATCGCGTCCCGCACGGCACCGGCGACCGCGCCGTAGGCGGCGACGTCCTGGCCCCCGACGCAGGGTGCACCGCAGCGCCCGACCTCCGCGAGCACGCACGCGTGCGCACCCGGCGCAGGGCGGGCCGGCAGCCGCCCGGTGCACTGCCGGACGGCGAACGAGGCGTGCAGCGCGTCGACCGCCTGCTGCGCGAGGGCGTGCGACGCGAACGGGCCGATGTGCGCGGTGCCCGCCCGCACGTCGCGGACGACCGACAGGCGCGGGAAGGGCTCGTCGGTCAGGCGGACCCAGGGCATGCGCTCCGGGGCGCGCGACCGGCGGTTGTAGCGCGGTGCGTGCTCGGCGATGAGGCGGAGCTCGCGGACCCGGGCCTCGAGCGGTGACGCGCACGGCACCGGGTCGACCCGCACGGCGAGGCGCACCATCTCCGTCATGCGGCCCCGCTTCTCGGCGGAGGTGAAGTAGCTGCGGACGCGGCGGCGCAGCGACGTCGTCGACACACCGACGTAGAGCACCTCCTCGCGCGGACCACGGAACAGGTACACCCCCGGCGCGTCGGGCAGGTCGTCGGCCAGGCTGCGGCGGCGCCGCACGTCGGCGGGCACGGGGTCCGTGGCCGTCGCGAGGTCCTCGAGGTGCGTCACCCCGAGCGGGGCGAGCCGGCCGAGCAGCGCGTGCAGCACGTCCACCGTCGCCCGCGCGTCGGCCAGGGCGCGGTGGTTGGGCGTCTCCTGCGCGCCGAACAGGGCGGCGAGGGTCGACAGCTTGTGGTTGGGGGCCTCGTCGCGCAGCACCACGCGTCTCGCGAGCCGCACCGTGTCCACCACCTGGAACCCCGGCCAGGCGCGGTCGCAGCGACCGGCGGCGGCGCGCAGGAAGCCCACGTCGAAAGGTGCGTTGTGCGCGACGAGCACGGCGTCGCGCGCGAACTCGAGGAAGCTCGGCAGGACCTGGGCGATGGTGGGGGCGCCGACGAGCATCGAGGTCGTGATCCCGGTGAGGACCTGGATGAACGGGGGGACCGGGCCTCCGGGGTCGACCAGGGTCTGGAACTCCCCGAGGACCTCCCCACCGCGTACCTTGACGGCGCCGATCTCGGTGATCGCGTCCGCCGTCGCGCTCCCGCCGGTCGTCTCGAGGTCGACGACCACGAAGGTCACGTCCCGCAGCGGGGTCCCGAGCTCGTCGAGCGCCACCTGCACGGGCGTCGACCCCGCGACCGGCAGGGCCCCGTCGGGCGGACGCAGTCGACGCGGGCTGGACATGACCCGGACCGTACCGGGGACGTCCGACAGGGCGGCGCGGCCGCGCCGCGGGCGCGTCCTAGGCTGGCGCCATGGCGGGTCAGCAGCAGGAGGCGCAGGACGCCACGGACGCCGACGTCCCGTCGCAGGTGCGCGCGGCGATCGTGCGGCTCGCGGCCGACGTGCTGGCCGACACCGAGCCCGCCCAGACCCCGGCGGCGCTGCTCGCCGTCCGGCGGTTCGCGCCCCGCCGGCGGGCCGTCGCCGGCGCGCAACCGCTGTGGGCGGCGCTGCAGGAGGACGAGGCGTTCCGCGCCCGGGTCACCCGGGTCTGGCTGCAGGCGCACGACCCGACCGACGGCTCCTCGGCGGACGCCGCCCCGTCGGCGGGCACGGCGGGCGTCGACGCCGCCGTCGGTGCCTGGCTCCAGGGGCTGCCGTGGCAGCACCTGGTGCCGCAGGACGTCCCCCCGGCCGACGACGTCGGGGCGCGTCGTCTCGCGGCCCTCGAGCGGGAGCTCGAACGGCTGCGTGCCGCGGTCGGCGTCGCCCGGGAGGCCGAGCGCGCAGCCCGCGACGAGCTCGCGGCCCTCCAGCGCGAGCTGCGGCGGCTGCGCTCGGACGCCGACCGCGCACGCAGCGACGCACGGGTGCTCGCCGACGCCGCGGCGCAGGACGCCCGCCGCGCGGCCGCCGACCTGGCCGCCGCGGCGGACGAGCGCGCACGGGCCGCGGCGGACCTCCGTGCCGCGGCCGCGGAGCGGGCGTCGACGCGGGACGAGGCGCGCGCCGGCCACCGGCTCGCGGAGTCACGCCTCCGGCTGCTCCTCGACACGGTCGTGGACGCCGCCGCGGGCCTGCGGGCCGAGCTCGCGCTGCCCCCGGTCCGCGAGCTGCCGGCCGACCTGGTCGCCCCCGTCGGGGCGGCACCCCACGAGCGGCCGACGTCGCGGGGACGCTCGGTCGACGACCCGGCCCTCCTCGACGACCTGCTGCGGCTGCCGCGGGCCCACCTGCTGGTGGACGGCTACAACGTGTCGAAGACGGGCTGGCCGCACACGACGCTGGCCGACCAGCGGCGGCTGCTCGTCGACGGCATGGGCGCGCTGGTGGCCCAGACCGGTGCCGAGGTCACCTGCTGCTTCGACGGGCAGGCGGGCGGGCGGGCCGTGACGGCGCAGCGGGGGGTGCGCGTGCTGTTCACCGCGGGGGAGACGGCGGACGACCTGCTGCGCCAGCTCGTCGGTGCCGAGCCGCCCGGGCGCGTCCTGGTCGTGGTGACGTCCGACCAGGAGGTGGTCCGGGACGTGGAGGCCGCGGGGGCCTGGGCGGTGCCGTCGGCGACGCTCGTGGCGCGCCTGCGCCGGCGCTGACGACGGGCCGTGACGCGACCGCGCCCCCGACCGTGGGCCGGGGGCGCGGGACGTGCCGGTGCTGCGGTCAGCGCTCACCCTCGGCGTACAGCGCGTCGACGTCCGCGGCGAAGTCCTGCAGGACGGCCGAGCGGCGCACGCTGAGCTTGGGCGTGAGGTACCCGTCGGCGATCGTCAGGTCGCGGTCCAGGATGCGGTAGCGCCGGATCGACTCGGCGCGCGACACGGCCTTGTTGGTGCGCTCGACGGCCTTGTCGAGCGACGCCAGCACGTCGGGGTCCTTCGCGGCCTCCTCGATCGACATCGCCGGCTTGCCGTGCGCCGAGAGCCACCCGGGCACGCCCTCCGGGTCCAGCGTGATCAGCGCGCCGATGAACGGCCGCTGGTCACCGACGACGACCACCTGGCTCACCAGGGGGTGACCGCGCAGCCGGTCCTCGAGCACGCTGGGCGCCACGTTCTTGCCGCCGGCGGTGACGATGATCTCCTTCTTGCGGCCGGTGATCCGCAGGAACCCGTCCTCGTCGATCGAGCCGAGGTCACCGGTCCGGAGCCAGCCGTCGTCCAGGGCCTCGGCGGTGGCCTCGGCGTTGCCGTGGTACCCGCGGAACACCTGGATGCCCTTGATCTCGATCTCGCCGTCCGCGGCCAGGCGCAGCGACGTGCCCGGCAGGGCCGGGCCGACCGTCCCGATCTTGGTGCGCTCAGGCAGGTTCACCGTGGCGGGCGCCGTGGTCTCGGTCAGGCCGTAGCCCTCGAGCACCTTGAGGCCCACCCCGCGGTAGAAGTGGCCGAGGCGCTCGCCGAGCGGCGCGCCGCCGGAGATGGCCCACTCGACCTGGCCGCCGAGCACCTTGCGCAGCTTGGACAGCACGAGCACGTCGGCGACCTTGTGCTGCAGGCGCAGCCAGGGGCTCGGCCCGCGCGGGGTGTCCAGGGCCCGCGAGTAGACGATCGAGGTCTTGGCGGCGCGCTGGAAGATCGCGCCCTTGCCGCCCGCCGCGGCCTTCTGCTCGGCGGAGTTGTAGACCTTCTCGAAGACGCGGGGCACGGACAGGATGAAGGTCGGCCGGAAGGTGCCGATGCCCTCGACCAGCGTCTTGGGGTCCGGCCAGTGCCCGAGGGTCGCGCCCGCCGGGACGGTCAGCACGTGGACGAACCGCGCGAACACGTGCGCGAGCGGCATGAACAGCATCGTGCGCGAGCCCGGCTTGGCCACCACGACGTTGAGCTTCTCGACGGCGTTGACGGTCAGCGCGGCGAAGTTGCCGTGCGTCAGCTCGACGCCCTTGGGCCGGCCGGTCGTCCCCGACGTGTAGATGATCGTCGAGAGGTCGTCGCGCGCGGCGAGCCCCCGACGCCGTGCCACCTCCGCCTCGTCGACACCCGTCCCCGCGGCGACCAGCTCGTCCACGGCGCCGTCGTCGATGATCATCACCTCGCGCAGCGTCGGCGCCTGGTCGCGGACCTCGGCGACGACCGCCGCGTGCGCCGCCGTCTCGACGACCAGCAGGCTCACGTCGGCGTCGGTGAGGATCCACGCGACCTGCTCGGCCGACGACGTCTCGTACAGCGGCACCGGCACGGCACCGACGGCCCAGGTCGCCCAGTCCAGCAGCGACCACTCGTAGCGGGTGCGGGACATGATGCCGACCCGGTCGCCGGGCTGCACGCCCTTCGCGACGAGCCCGCGGGCGGCGGCCACGATCGCGGCGTCGTACTCACGTGCCGTCATCGGCAGCCACTGCCCGTCGACGTGGCGCTCGACGAGCACCCGGTCGGGGGTGCTGCGGACGCGGGACGCGAGCAGGTCGTTGAGGTTGTCCGACGGGTCGACCTCGATGAGGAGCGGGCTGTGGGACTCGTCCATGCTGACTCCAGTGGCAGGGGGGCGAACGTGCCACGAGGATACGGGACGTCGGTACCTGGTCAGCGGACGACCGCCGGGTGGAGTCGCAGGCCACGCCCACGTCGGCGGGGCCCACGACGTGCGGGGCCCCACCGGCGCCCGTGGTCGCGCTCCCGCACCCCGCGGACTGCCGCTAGCGTGGTGGCCGCCGCGCGACGGACGCGCGGCGGCGAGGGCAGGAGCGGACCAGGACATGCACGCCATCGGGGTCGACATCGGCGGGACGAAGATCGCGGCGGGCGTGGTCGACGAGGCGGGGACGATCCTCGCGAAGACACGGCGGGACACCGACCCCGACGACGCGGCGAGCATCGACGCCGCCATCGCGGACGTGTACCGGGAGCTGAGCGCCTCCTACGAGGTACGGCAGGTGGGCCTGGCCGCCGCCGGGTTCGTCGCCTCGGACCGCGCACGGGTGCTGTTCGCCCCGAACATCGCGTGGCGCGAGTACCCGCTGCGCGACAACGTCGCCGCCCTCATCGCCGACCCCGCCGTCCGGATCGTCGTCGAGAACGACGCCAACGCCGCGGGCTGGGCCGAGTTCCGGTACGGGGTCGGTCGGGACGTCGAGGACATGGTCATGCTGACGCTGGGCACCGGGCTCGGCGGAGCGATCGTCACCGGCGGGCGTCTCGCGCGCGGCGCCTGGGGCGCAGCCGCCGAGATCGGGCACATGCGCGTCGTCCCCGGCGGGCACTGGTGCGGGTGCGGCCACCAGGGCTGCTGGGAGCAGTACGTCTCCGGGTCGGCGCTCGTGCGCGACGCGCGCGCGGCCCTGGTCACCCGGCCCGAGCAGGCCGCCGGCCTGCTCGCCCTCGCGGGGGGCCGGGCGGAGGCGGTCACGGGACCGCTCGTCACGGGCGCCGCCCAGGCGGGCGACCCGCTCGCCGTGGAGCTGCTCGCCGAGGTGGGCCGCTGGGTGGGGGAGGGCGCCGCGAGCGTCGCGGCGCTGCTCGACCCCGAGCTGTTCGTCATCGGCGGCGGCGTCAGCGCCGCGGGCGACCTGGTGCTCGCGCCGGCCCGCAAGGCGTTCGGCGAGCAGCTCTCGGGCCGCGGGCACCGGCCCGAGGCGGCGATCGTCGTGGCCGACATGGGCAACGACGCCGGCATGGTCGGCGCCGCCGACCTCGCGCGGATCTGACCGGGCGCGCGCCCGGCGCCGTGAGGCGCGGTCGTCAGACGACCGCGCCGTCGTCGTCCGACGGGTCCCGGCGCTGCGGCATCCGCCACACGAGCACGCCCACGGCGACGACGAACACGACCAGCGCGGCCCGCACGAGCAGGGCCGGGGCGTCGCGCCAGACCGTGACGGCGACGAGCATGAACAGGGGCACGCCCGCGGCCGCGCCCCACGCCAGCGTCAGCAGGGGGTCGCCGCTCGTGACCGGCCCGGGGTCGGCGGGGACGAAGTGCTCGAGCTCGTCGACCGCGTCCTCCGCCGCGTCGTACTGGGTCGTCCCGTCCCAGTCGCGTCCGACGGGGCGCGCCGGGCCGCCCGTCGCGAGCCCGTCGTCCGGCGCACCGCCCGGGTCAGGTGCCCCGTCCTGGGCGCCGAACAGCGACCGGAGCACCGCGGGGTCGGTGCCGCCGTCGTCGTCGGAGAGCCGCGCGACGATCGACGCCCAGACCTCGTCGTCGTCCGTGCGCGGCGGTGTCGCCCCTGCGGGCGGCGGCGCCGGGCGGTCGTCGTCGGGAGGCTCGGGGCGGTCGGTCGGGTGCTGCGCACCGGTGATCTCGCCGCCCTCGGCGTCGTCGTCGGGACGTGCGTCCATGGGAGCACTCTAGAGTCGGACCCGACGTACCGACCCGTCGAGGTCGGTGGCAGGTCCGCGGGACCGACCGGCGCCGCGGCGCGACGCGGTGCGGTGGACGTCGAGCGAGGAGACACGTTGTTCTACTGGTTGATGAAGCGGGTCGTCGTCGGGCCCCTGCTGCGGCTGGTCTACCGGCCGTGGGTGCGCGGCGCCGCACACGTCCCTGCCGACGGCGGCGCGATCCTCGCGAGCAACCACCTGGCCGTCATCGACTCCTTCTTCCTGCCGCTCGTGCTGGACCGCGAGATCGTGTTCATCGGCAAGCAGGAGTACTTCACCGGCGCCGGTCTCAAGGGCCGCATGACCGCGGGCTTCATGCGGGGGGTCGGGACCATCCCCGTCGACCGCGGCGGCGGCAAGGCCGGCGAGGCGGCCCTGCGCACGGGGCTGCGCCGGCTGTCCGAGGGCGGGTTGTTCGGCATCTACCCCGAGGGCACCCGCAGTCCGGACGGACGGCTGTACCGCGGCAAGACCGGTGTCGCGCGCCTCGCGCTGGAGTCCGGAGCACCCGTCGTGCCCGTGGCGATGGTCGGGACGGACGTCGCGCAGCCCCTGGGTCGGCGCATCCCCAAGGTCATGCGCATCGGCGTGGTCATCGGGGAGCCCCTGGACTTCTCGCGCTACCGCGGCATGGAGAACGACAGGTTCATCCTGCGCTCGGTCACCGACGAGATCATGTACGCGATCATGAGCCTGTCGGGCCAGGAGTACGTCGACGTCTACGCCGCCACGCAGAAGGCGCGGATCGCGACCGGGCACCGCGCGGGTGCCGAGGACGCGGGCGCCATGCCGGCCGCTCCGGGCGGCCGTCCGGTGCCCGATGTCCAGGTTCCGGTCCCTCCGCAGGACGAGGCGCCACCGTCAGTAGGATGAGGCGGACCCGGACGTGTGCCGGGCCCGTGCGCGTGCCCGTCGGGTGCGTGCCCGCCGTCCCCGCGCGGCGGCCCGCCCCGGACCTCGGTCCCGGTCGTGCGCCGCTCGCGAGCCCCACGCTGGGCGCCGGCCGGGTGCGTCCCCGCACCCGCGCCCGTCAGTGCTCTGCCAACGAGAGGTGTGTCCCATGTCGGTCCGTCGCGTCGCCCTTCTGACCGCCGGCGGTTTCGCTCCCTGCCTGTCGTCCGCCGTCGGCGGGCTCATCGAGCGCTACACGGAGATCGCCCCCGAGGTCGAGATCATCGCCTACCAGCACGGCTACCACGGGCTGCTGCGCGGGGACAGCGTGACGATCACGCCCGAGGTCCGGGCCAAGGCCGGCGTGCTGCACCGGTTCGGCGGCTCGCCGATCGGCAACTCGCGCGTCAAGCTCACCAACGCCAAGGACTGCGTCAAGCGCGGCCTGGTCGCCGAGGGCCAGGACCCGCTGCACGTCGCGGCCGAGCGGCTCAAGGCCGACGGCGTCGACGTCCTGCACACGATCGGTGGTGACGACACCAACACCACGGCCGCCGACCTGGCCGCGTACCTGCACGAGAACGGCTACGAGCTGACGGTCGTCGGTCTGCCCAAGACGATCGACAACGACGTCGTGCCGATCCGCCAGTCGCTCGGGGCGTGGACCGCGGCCGAGGAGGCCGCCGGGTTCGCCGCGAACATCATCGGGGAGCACCGGTCCGGCCCGCGGATGCTCATCGTGCACGAGGTCATGGGGCGCCACTGCGGGTGGCTGACGGCTGCCGCCGCGGCGGAGTACCGCAGGTGGCTCGGCACGCAGGAGTGGGTGCCCGAGATCGGCCTGTCGCGCGAGCGCTGGGACATCCACGCGGTCTTCCTGCCCGAGCTCGCGCTCGACATCGACGCCGAGGCGGCGCGCCTCAAGGGCGTCATGGACGAGCAGGGCAACGTCAACATCTTCCTGTCCGAGGGTGCCGGCATGCACGAGATCGTCGAGCAGCTGGAGGCGTCGGGCGAGACGGTCCAGCGCGACCCGTTCGGCCACGTGAAGCTCGACACGATCAACCCGGGTCAGTGGTTCGCCAAGCAGTTCGCCGAGAAGCTCGGGGCCGAGAAGGTCATGGTCCAGAAGTCCGGCTACTACTCGCGGGCCGCCGCCGCCAACGCCGAGGACCTGCGGCTCATCAAGTCGATGACCGACCTGGCCGTCGAGTGCGCGCTGCGCGGCGAGTCCGGCGTGATCGGCCACGACGAGGAGCAGGGCGACCGGCTGCGGGCGATCGAGTTCCCGCGGATCGCGGGCGGCAAGGCGTTCGACGTGTCGCAGCCCTGGTTCGGTGAGCTCATGGCCGACATCGGCCAGTCCGTCGTCCCGGCGAGCCACTCATGAGCGTGGAGCCGGACCCGCGGGTCGTCGCGGGGCTCGACGTCTGGGAGTCGCTGCCGGTCGGGCAGCAGCCGCAGTGGCCGGACGCCTCCGAGGTGCGCCGCGTCCGCGACCGGCTGGCCGGTCTGCCCCCGCTCGTGTTCGCCGGTGAGGCCGACGCGCTGCGTGCGCAGCTCGCGGCCGCGTCCCGCGGCGACGCCTTCGTCCTGCAGGGCGGGGACTGCGCCGAGACGTTCGCCGAGGCGACGGCCGACAACATCCGCAACAAGATCAAGACGATCCTGCAGATGGCGGTCGTCCTCACGTACGGCGCGAGCCTGCCGGTCGTGAAGATGGGCCGCATGGCGGGGCAGTACGCCAAGCCGCGCTCGTCGGACGTCGAGACCCGCGACGGGGTCACGCTGCCCGCGTTCCGGGGCGACATCATCAACGGCTTCGAGTTCACGCCCGAGGCCCGCACCCCCGATCCGGACCGGCTGCTCGAGGCGTACCACACGTCCGCGTCGACGCTGAACCTCATCCGCGCGTTCACGACGGGCGGCTTCGCCTCGTTGCTGCGCGTGCACGAGTGGAACCGCGGGTTCACCGCGAACCCGGCGTACTCGCGCTACGAGCAGCTCGCCGCCGAGATCGACCGCGCGATCCGCTTCATGTCGGCGTGCGGGGCCGACGTCGACGCGCTGCGCGCGGTGGACTTCTACTCCGCGCACGAGGGGCTGCTGCTCGACTACGAGCGTCCCCTGACCAGGATCGACTCGCGCACGGGACTGCCGTACGACTGCTCCGCCCACTTCCTGTGGATCGGGGAGCGCACGCGCCAGCTCGACTCGGCGCACGTCGACTTCTTCTCGCGCGTGCAGAACCCGCTCGGCGTCAAGCTCGGACCGACCACGACGGGCGACGACGCGATCGCGCTGATGGACAGGTTGAACCCGACGGGCGAGGCGGGCCGTCTGACGTTCGTGACCCGCATGGGTGCCGGCAAGGTCCGCGACCTGCTGCCGGCGCTCGTTGAGAAGGTCACTGCCGACGGGCGCCCCGTCACGTGGGTGTGCGACCCGATGCACGGCAACGGCATCACGTCCGCCAGCGGCTACAAGACGCGCCGGTTCAGCGACGTCATGGACGAGGTCGCAGGCTTCTTCGAGGTGCACCGTGCCCTGGGGACGGTGCCCGGTGGACTGCACGTCGAGCTCACCGGCGATGACGTCACCGAGGTGCTCGGGGGGACCGAGGAGATCGACGACGAGGGCCTCGCGCGTCGCTACGAGACGCTCGTCGACCCGCGCCTGAACCACCAGCAGTCCCTCGAGATGGCCTTCCAGGTCGTGGAGCTGCTGCGGCGCGCTTGAGCCCGTAGGTGACGCGCACACGTCGCCCCGACGCCGACCACCACGGTCGGCGTCGGGGCGACGTGTGCGCGTCGGGACGGCGAGGGCCCCGTGCCGGTGTGCGACGCGAGCGGGTCAGACGACCTGCAGGACGACCTCGCTGCCCTTGCGGACCATCTCTCCCGCCGGGACGCTCTGCGTCCGGACCGTGCCGAAGATTCCTCCGAGGACGTTCTCGCGCTTGGCGGTCAGGCCGAGGCTCTCCAGCTCAGCCTTCGCCTTGTCGAACTGCTTGCCCGTGAGATCCGGCATCGCGACGGTCTCCGGCCCCTTCGAGACCGTCACCGCCACGACGTCGCCGCGGTGGGCGGTCGCGCGCGCGGCCGGGTTCTGGTCGATGATCCGACCGGCGGGCACGGTGTCGTGGAACGCCTCCGTCGCCTCGACCGTCAGCGCGTCCGCGCCCAGCTGCGCCTGCGCGTCCTCGACCGTGATGCCCACCACCGAGGTCACCGTGACGGGGGCCGGCCCGCGGGACAGCACGAGGGTGACGGTGGCGCCCCGCCGGATCGACGCTCCCGACTCGGCCGCGGTGCCGTCCGGCAGCGTGGCGCTGAGGACCTGGCCGGCGGGTGCCTCGTCGTCGTACTGCTCGTCGCCGTAGCCGGCCACGAGGTCGGCTGCCTCGAGCGCCGTCTTCGCGTCCGCCTGCATGGCACCCACGAGTCCGTCGGGGACGACGACCAGGTCGGGCCCCAGGGAGACGGTGTACGTGACGGTCCCGTCGGTGCGGACCGAGTCCCCGGGTGCGGGGTCGGTCGCGGTGACGGAGCCGGCGGGCACCTCGTCGTCGAACGCCTCCGCACGGGTGTGCTGCAGTCCGGCCGCGTCGAGCGCGGCGACGGCGTCCGCCTCGGTCGCCCCGACGACCGCCGGGACGCTCGTGTAGGCGCCGGGCCCGACCTCGAGGTACCACCACGTCCCGAGCCCGAGCAGGGCCAGGACGCCGAGGACCGCGGCGAGCGCGCGCCAGCGACGTCGACGGGACGGCGCAGGGTCGTCCCGGGGGGTGTCGACCACGCCGAGCCCGATCGGCAGCGCGACGGTGCCGCCCCGTGCGTGGTCCCCGACGGGGACGCGTGCGGTCATCGCCGGGTCGTCGACGGGCTCGTCGGCGTGCAGGTCGAGCGGGAGGTCGGTCTCGTCCGGGTCGGTCGCGGCGGGCAGCGCGACCGTCGGGCGGACGTCGGCACGGCGGTCGAGCGTGACGCCGTCGAGCGCGAGTCGCGTCCGACGGACGAGCAGCAGCGCCGCGCCCGCCTCGACGGGGCGGTCGTCGGGGTTGTGCGCGGCGAGGGCTCCCACGAGCTCGTCGACCTCCGACGGCAGCCAGTCGACGAGCGTCGAGGGCGCCGGGATCTCGGAGTTGACGTGCTGGAACGCCACCTGGATCGCGGTCTCGCCGGTGAACGGCTGCCGACCGGTGAGCATCTCGAACAGCATGACGCCGACGGCGTACACGTCGGTGCGCGCGTCGCTGGCGCCGTGCTGGACGAGCTCGGGGGCGAGGTACGCGACCGTCCCGAGCACCGTGCCCGTCGTCGTCGAGGTGACCTCGGTGACGGCGCGGGCGAGCCCGAAGTCCGCGACGCGTACGCGGTCGTCGGAGGCGATGAGGACGTTCTCGGGCTTGACGTCGCGGTGCACCAGGCCCGTGCGGTGGGCCGCGGCGAGCGCGTCGAGCACGCTCTCCGTGACGCGCAGCGCCTCGCCCACGCGCAGCGCACCCTGCTCGGCGATCTGCCGTCGCAGGTTCGTCCCGTCGACGTACTCCATCGTCAGGTAGCTCGTCTCGCCGTCGACCCCCTGGTCGAAGACCCCGACGAGCCCCGGGTGCGTCAGCCGCGCGGCGCTGCGGGCCTCGCGCCGGAAGCGCGCGACGAACGCGCCGCCGGACGCGCCCTCCGCGAGGTGGGGGTGCATGACCTTCAGCGCGACCTCGCGGTCGAGACGACGGTCGACGGCCAGGTACACCGTCGCCATGCCGCCGCGCGCGATGCGGGAGACGACCTCGTACCGGCCGTCGACCAGGCGGCCGACGAGCGGATCAGTGACGGTGGTTCCCACGCGCGGCAGTCTACGGTCGGCGGACGGCAGTTCCGGGGAGCCGGGCGCGTCAGCCGAAGCGTGTCATGAGGGTCTGGACGTTCGCGACGTACCGGCGGGTGTCGGCGTACATGCCGTTGCGCTTCACCGAACCGGCACCCTGGTAGTAGGACGCGATGGCCGTCGGCAGGTCGGGGGAGGTCCGCACGAGCGAACGCAGGATCGCGACGCCCGCGACGACGTTGTCGTCGGGGGACAGCAGGTTCAGCTGGCGGCCGACGAGCTGCGAGGCCCACTCGCCGGAGGACGGGATGACCTGCATCGTCCCGATCGCGTTGGCGGGGGACACCGCGGTCTGGTCGAACCCGGACTCCTGGTGGGCGATGGCCTGCGCCAGCGCCGGGTCGACGCCCATCGCGCGGGCCGTCGCGGCGACCTTGGCCTGCATGTCGGCGCGCGACGGGACGCCGGCCGCCAGGAGGGTGGCCTTGTTCTGGTTCGCGGCGGCGACCACCTGCGAGGAGTACGTGCGGCCCGCGAAGGTGTTGCCCACGAGCTGCGTGGTCGGCGCCACGGTGCCGGTCGTGGAGCCGGTGCCGGTCCCGGGGATGGTGAGCTGCTGGCCGGCGCGGATGGACGCGCGGGCGTCCAGCCCGTTGGCGGCGACGATCGCGG
>NZ_BONP01000009.1 GCF_016862775.1 Cellulomonas phragmiteti
TCCGAGACGGGCACGGCCACGACGGGCGCGGGCCTGGGTTCCCCGAGCACCTCGAGTGACGGCGTGTGTGCGGGACAACGCGCAGGCAGATCGCCCACGCGAGATGCCGGCGCCGAGAGTGGTCCCAGGGCGGCGCCTGTGGGACCACAGGGCTGAGCGCGTCAGCCCTGCTCAGGCGTCCTCGGTGGCGTCGCTCTCGGTACCGTCGCTCTCTTCGCCCGTGCCCTCGGCGACGAAGACCACGGCGCCCAGCGGGGGGACGCGGACCGACGCCGACCAGTCGCGGCCGTAGTGCGCCACCGGCTCGGCGACGATCGCCCCGAGGTTGCCGACACCGGAGCCGCCGTACGCCTCGGAGTCGGAGTTGAACGCCTCGCGCCAAATGCCCCCGTGGGGCAGGGGCAGGCGCCACGCCTCATGGGGAACGCCGGCGAAGTTGACGACGACGACGGCAGCGGGCCCGTCCGCGGCGTAACGGACGTAGGCGAGCAGGTTGAGGCCGGCCTCGTCGGACGCCAGCCAGCCGAAGCCGTCGGGCGTGTGGTCCAGGTCCCACAGCGCGGGTGTGGCTCGGTAGACCGCGTTCAGGTCGCGCAGGGACTGCAGCACCCCGCGGTGGCCCGGGTCGTCGAGCGCGTGCCAGTCGAGTGACCGGGCCTCGGCCCA
The DNA here is from genome assembly GCF_016862775.1 of Cellulomonas phragmiteti. Taxonomy (GTDB): domain Bacteria; phylum Actinomycetota; class Actinomycetes; order Actinomycetales; family Cellulomonadaceae; genus Cellulomonas; species Cellulomonas phragmiteti. The sequence continues at coordinate 667 of NZ_BONP01000009.1, forward strand.
CTCGCCCTGCTGCGCGAACTCCTGGCCCATGAAGAGCAGCTGCTTGCCGGGGTGGGTCCACTGGTAGGCGAGCAGCGCGCGTACGCCGGCGAGCTTCTGCCAGTGGTCGCCGGGCATGCGCTCGTACAGCGATCCCTTGCCGTGGACCACCTCGTCGTGGCTGATCGGCAGGACGAAGTGCTCCGAGTACGCGTAGACCATCGAGAAGGTGATCTCGTGGTGGTGGTACCGGCGGTTGATGGGCTCCTCGTGCAGGTACCGCAGGGTGTCGTTCATCCAGCCCATGTTCCACTTCAGGCCGAACCCGAGGCCCTGGGCGGACGTGGGCGCCGTGACACCCGGCCACGCGGTCGACTCCTCGGCGATCATCATGATGCCGGGCGTGCGGCGGTAGGCCGTGGCGTTCGCCTCCTGCAGGAACGAGATCGCCTCGAGGTTCTCCCGGCCGCCGTACGCGTTGGGACGCCACTGCCCGGGCTGACGCGAGTAGTCGAGGTAGAGCATCGACGCGACGGCGTCGACGCGCAGACCGTCGACGTGGAACTCCTCGAGCCAGTAGGTGGCGTTGGCGACGAGGAAGTTGCGCACCTCGGGGCGACCGAAGTTGAAGACGTACGTCCCCCAGTCCGGGTGCTCGCCGAGCAGGGGGTCCGGGTGCTCGTACAGGGCCGTGCCGTCGAAGTGCGCGAGCGCCCACTCGTCCTTCGGGAAGTGGGCGGGGACCCAGTCGACGATGACACCGATCCCCGCGCGGTGCAGGCAGTCGACGAGGTAGCGGAAGTCGTCCGGGTGCCCGAACCGCGACGTTGGTGCGTAGTACGACGAGACCTGGTAACCCCACGACCCGCCGAAGGGGTGCTCCGCCACGGGCAGCAGCTCGATGTGCGTGAACCCGAGGTCGAGCGCGTACTCGGTGAGCTGGTGCGCCAGGTCCCGGTAGGACAGGCCCTGCCGCCACGACCCGAGATGGACCTCGTAGACGCTCATCGGGCCGGCGTGCGGGTCACGCGCAGCACGTGCGGCCATCCAGGCGTCGTCCGACCAGTCGTACCGGGTCTCCACGACGACCGACGCCGTGGCCGGGGGGATCTCCGTGCCCTTGGCCAGCGGGTCGGCCTTCTGACGCCACGACCCGTCCGCGCCCAGGATCTCGAACTTGTAGCGCGCGCCCGCCTCGACGCCCGGCGCGAACAGCTCCCAGATGCCGCTGTCGCCCAGGGAGCGCATGGCGTGGGTGCCGCCCTGCCAGTGGTTGAAGTCGCCGACGACGCGCACGGCGCGCGCATTGGGCGCCCACACGGCGAACGCGGTGCCGCGCACCTCGCCCAGCCGTCCGGGGTACGAGCGCACGTTCGCCCCGAGGACCTCCCACAGCTGCTCGTGGCGTCCCTCCCGGACGAGGTGCCGGTCGAGCTCCTGGACGGTCGGCAGGAACCGGTACGGGTCGTCGACGGTGCTCGTCGTGCCGCCGTACGTCACCTCGACGCGGTAGTCGGGGACCTCGGTGCCGGGGAGCAGCGCGTACCAGATGCCGTCGACCTCGTGCTGCGCCTCGACCGATCCGTCCGGTGTGACGACGACGACCCGGTCGGCGAGCGGACGCAGGGTGCGGACCGTGACCGCCCCGTCACCGACGTGCGGGCCGAGGACGGCATGGGGGTCGTAGAAGGTGCCCTCGGCGACGCTGTGCAGCGTGTCGTGGTCGACGGGCACGGGGGACGGTGCGGCCGCTGTCATGTGCCTACCCAACCACCCCTCGCGCGTTGCCGCAGGTGATCGCGCGCCGGCGGGGTCCGCGGACGGCGGTGGGCGCTCAGCGTGGCCGTCGTGCGGTGCTGCCCCGTGCGACGAGCCGGGGCAGCGGAGCCGTGGACGTGGTCGGACGGCCCGTGGCCAGCAGGTCGAGCACGGCGCCGGCGACCTGCACGCCCATCGCGTGGACGTCCAGCGCCATGGCCGACAGCGGGGGGTGCGCGAGACGGCACAGGTGCGAGTCGTCCCAGGCGAGGAGCGACACGTCGTCGGGGACGGTCAGGCCCAGCTCGTCGGCCACGCCCAGCCCGGCGGCCGCCATGACGTCGTTGTCGAAGACGAGGGCCGAGGGTAGGTCGTTGCGCCCGAGCAGCGCGCGGGTCGCGCGGGTGCCGGACTCCTCGCCGTAGTCGCCCTCGACGACCACGCCGTGCGCACCGCGTCCTGCGCACTCGGCGAGGAACGCCTCGGTACGTGAGCGGGTGTGCGCCAGCGCGGCGGGCCCGGACACCCTGCCGATGGTCGCGTGGCCGAGGTCGACGAGGTACCCGACGGCGTCCCGCATCGCCTGGCCGTTGTCGATCCAGACGTGGGCGACCCCGGGCAGCGCGCGCTCCGGGCCGCCGACGACGACGGTGGGGATGGCCAGCTCGGCGAGGACCGCCAGCCGTGGGTCGGCGGTGACGAGGTTGACGAGCACCACCGCGTCGACGAGGCGGCCCCGGCCCCAGCGCCGGTAGGCGGCGATCTCGGCGTCGTGGTCGGGGACGACGTGCAGCAGCAGCGAGCGGTCGTCGCTCGACAGGGTCTCCTCGATCCCACCGATGAGCTCCATGAAGAACGGCTCGAGGCCCAGCATCCGCGCCGGACGTGCCAGCACCAGTCCGATCGCGTCCGCGCCCACGGCCGTCAGCGTAGCTGCGGCGCGACCGCGCCCAGGGGTGGGCGCCGCACTAACGGCGGGCCCGTCACGACCCGACGCGGTGGGCGGGCACGACGACGTCGTTGGCGCTGCGCAGCACCGGAGGTGCCACCAGCTCGCTCGGGTCGAGCACGGCGGCCGTGCGCACGCGGAACGTGGTCCGTGCACCGGCCGGCAGGGTCACCAGCGCCTCGTCGACGGCCGCGTCGGGGTCGAGCCGGTCGACCAGCAGGGTGAGGTCCCGCACCAGGGAGCGCGCGGTCACCTCGACGTCGTAGCCGTCCTGCACGGGGTGGACGCGCGCGTCGTACGCAGCGGGGTCGAGCGCCAGGTCGACGTCCTCGAGCCAGGTGTGCACGGCGCGGCGCCGGTCGAGGGTGACGACGAGCACCTCCCGCGTCGGGTCGTCCGGGGTGCGCACGACGGGGGGCACCGGGAACGTGCCGACCGACCAGGCCCCGACCGTCAGCGCCAGCTCGCTGCGCGCGAGGACGACACCGTCCAGCGTCTGGCGCTCGAGGACGGCGACGCCCTTCCACAGCACCGGGGTGTCGTTGACGGCGACCAGCGACTCCCGGCCGTCGCGCGGCTGGATCGTCACCAGCCGCTCGGCGAAGGCTGCGCGCAGCGCCCACCACATCGGCTTGGGGCGGCCGTCCCCGTCGATCGCGGCCCACGAGGTCACGGGCCAGCAGTCGTTGAGCTGCCACACGATCGCGCCCGCGGTGGTCGGCCACCACGAGCGGTAGTGCTCCACGGCGAACCGGACGGCACGGGCCTGGTTGAGCTGAGCGGCCCACAGCCAGTCGGTGAAGTCGGTCGGGACCCCGAGGTGGGGCGCCATGCCGCGGTCGAGCTTGCCGGTGCCGTCCTCGGCCTTCTGGTGGAGCAGGAAGGTCGGGTGCTCCTTGCCGGCGACGGAACCGTCCTGCGCACGCACGGCACGCTGGAGGGTCGCCCACGTCGCAGGTCCCTGGAACCCGAACTCGGAGCAGAACCGCGGGACGTCGTCGCGGTAGGCGGTGTAGTCGACCCGGTTCCACACCTCCCACTGGTGGTGCGACCCGTGGTCCAGGTCGTTCGGGTGCACCTCGTCGAGGTCGAATCCCGGCGAGGCCGGGCTGTTCGCCACGTAGGGTCGCGTCGGGTCGAGCTCGGCGACCACGGCCGGCAGGATCTCGGTGGCGTACCGGTGGCCCCACGTGCGCCCGTCGAGCTCCTCCCGCCAGCCCCAGTCGCGGAACCCCCACAGGTTCTCGTTGCCGCCGTTCCACAGCACGAGCGACGGGTGCGGTGTCAGGCGCGCCACGTGCTCACGGGCCTCGGCCTCGATCTCCTCGCGCAGCGGCGACTCCTCCGGGTACGCGGCGCACGCGAGCAGGAAGTCCTGCCACACGAGCAGCCCGCGCTCGTCGCACAGCTCGTAGAAGTCCTCGGACTCGTAGGTCCCGCCACCCCACACCCGGAGCAGGTTGAGCCGTGCGCCGAGCGCCTGGTCGAGGCGACCGGCGAGGCGGCTGCGTGTGACGCGGGTGAGCAGGTGGTCGTCGGGGATCCAGCTCGCGCCGCGGACGAACACGGACCGGCCGTTGACGCGCAGGGTGAACGCGGCGCCGTGGTCGTCGGGGGCGGTGTCGAGCTCGACGGTGCGGAAGCCGATCCGCCGCGACCAGGTGCCCAGCAGGGGGCCGGTCCCGCGCGGGCCGGCGGGGGCCGCCGGGTCCGCGGCGCGCAGCTCGACGTGCAGGTCGTGCAGCGGTTGCGCGCCGTGGCCGACGGGCCACCACAGGGGTGCGTGCGGCACCTCGAGGCGCGCCGTGGCCCCGGTGGACCCGGTGCCGATCTCCGCGACCGCCTCGGCGCCGGCGACCCTGGCCGTCACCACGAGCGGGACGCCGCCGCCCGGCAGCCCGGACCTCTCCACGTCCACGTGGACGTGCACGACGCCGGTCCCGTCGGGCTCGACCGTGACGAGCGGTCGGACCGTGGCGAGCCGCGCGACCCGCCACCGCTCGACGCGCACCGGTCGCCACAGTCCCGCCGTCTGCAGGTCCGGCCCCCAGTCCCACCCGAACGAGCAGGCCATCTTGCGGACCATGTGGAAGGGCTGCGCGTACGCCCGCGGTCGGGGGCCCAGACGCGCGGCCTCGGCCTCGGCGTACGTCAGCGCGGACGCGATCTCCACCCGCAGAGTCTGCGTGCCGGGCCGCAAGTGGTCGCGCAGGTCGACCCGGTAGGTGCGGTGCTGGTTCGCGGTCGCGGCCAGCCGTGCCGCACCCAGCGACACCGTCGCGACGGTGTCCACGCCCTCGAGGACGAGGTCGACGCGTTCACCGGCGGTCGCCGGCGCCGCGGCCAGCGGCCGCTCGTAGACCCAGTCGACGCGCTTCATCCACGCGAGCTCCTCCTCGTGGCGGTCGACGTACGGGTCGTCGATGAGCCCGGCCGCGAGCAGGTCGGTGTGGGTGGTGCCGGGGACGTGGGCCGGCACGCCCGACCGCAGGTGGTGGGCCAGCGCGGCGGGGAGGTCCGCCGGCAGGGTCGAGGCGACGGCGGTGAGGGTCCAGCCCTCGGCGAGGACGTCGTGGGTCATCGGTGAGGCGCTCCCGGGTCGCGGCCCCGGCGCGGCGCAGCGTCGCGCGGCAGGTCGACGGTGACCTGGAGCCGCAACATTGTTAGGCGACTGAACGAAGTAAGTCAACGTCGTAGGGTAGGCCCGATCCCCACGGAGGTGAGCGGTGCACCAGCGTCCCGACGACGAGACGACCCCCACGACGAGCGCCCCATCGGGCGGGCCCCTGCCGGGCACGCCACCCGAGCTGCTGCACCTGCGTGCCGCCGGGGTCAGCCTCGTCCTCGACCTCGCGGGCCTGCCCCGCGTCCTGCACTGGGGAGCCGACCTCGGCGCCCTCGAGGACGCCGCGCTCGCCGACCTGCGGCACGCCGCGCGCCCGGCGCCGATGGGGTCGCCGGTGGACGGCGAGGTCGTGCCCTGCGTGCTGCCCGCCCACGCGGACGGCTGGCTCGGGACCCCCGGACTGACCGGGTCCCGCGCCGGGCGGGCGTGGTCCGCGGCGTTCGCGGCCGGTGCCCCGTCGCTCACCCGCACCCACGACGGCGGGGCGGTGCTCGTCGTCCCGGCCACGGACACCGCCGCAGGGCTGGGCCTCGAGCTCGTGCTCGAGCTGACGCCCCAGGGTCTCGTGCGGCAGCGCGCCACGCTCACCAACGCGGGCGACGACGTGTACGAGGTCGGCAGCCTCACGCTCACGCTCCCCGTCCCGGCACGTGCCACCACGCTCCTGGACTTCGGCGGGCACTGGGCGCGCGAGCGCTCGCCGATGCGCACGGCCTTCACCCACGGCACGCGGCTGCGCGAGAGCCGACGCGGACGCACCGGCTTCGACTCGCCGTACGTGCTGGTGGCCGGCACCGAGGACCTCGCGCACCGCCGCGGCGAGGCCTGGGGGTGGCACGTCGCCTGGTCCGGCAACCACCGCAGCCTGGCCGAGCGCAGCCACTACCACCCGGGCCTGCTCGGCGGCGGTGAGCTGCTCGTCCCCGGGGAGGTCCGGCTGGCCCCCGGGGAGTCCTACACCAGCCCCTGGGTGTACGGGTCGTACGGCGAGCGGGGCCTCGACGCGCTCGCGGACCGCTTCCACGCCTGGCTGCGGGCCCGTCCGCAGCACCCGCGCAGCCCGCGGCCGGTCACCCTCAACACCTGGGAGGCCGTGTACTTCCACCACGACCTGGAGCGGCTCGTCGAGCTCGCCGACGCGGCTGCGGCCGTCGGCGCGGAGCGCTTCGTCCTGGACGACGGCTGGTTCGGGTCCCGGCGGGACGACACGAGCGGCCTGGGGGACTGGTTCGTGTCCAAGGAGGTGTGGCCCGACGGGCTGGGCCCGCTGATCGACCACGTCACCGGCCTCGGGCTGCAGTTCGGTCTGTGGGTCGAGCCCGAGATGGTCAACCCCGACTCGGACCTGGCGCGTGCGCACCCGGACTGGATGCTGCAGCTGCCCGACCGGCTGCCGCGACCCGCGCGTCACCAGCAGGTGCTCGACCTGGCGCGGCCGGAGGCGTACGCCTACGTGCTCGGACGGCTCGACGCGCTGCTCACCGAGCACGACATCGCGTACCTCAAGTGGGACCACAACCGTGACCTGGTCGACGCGGGCCACGGACCGGACGGGGTCCCCGGGGTGCACGGTCAGACCCTGGCGGTGTACCGGCTGCTCGACGACCTGCGGGCGCGCCACCCGCGCGTCGAGATCGAGTCCTGCTCCTCGGGTGGCGCGCGGATCGACCTCGAGATCCTGCAGCGGACGGACCGGGTGTGGGCGTCGGACTGCATCGACGCGCTCGAGCGCCGGTCGATCCAGCCGTGGACCAACCTGCTGATCCCGCTGGAGCTCATCGGCGCCCACATCGGCTCGGGCACCGCGCACAGCACCGGCCGCAGCGCCTCCCTCGGGTTCCGCGCGGGCACCGCGCTGTTCGGCCACCTCGGCATCGAGTGGGACCTGCGGGAGGCCGACGACGCGCAGCGCGCCGAGCTCACGGCCTGGGTCGCGCTGTACAAGGAGGTGCGCGGTCTGCTGCACAGCGGCGCGAGCGTGCACGCCGACTCCGCGGACCCCGCGGTCCAGGTGCACGGCGTGGTCGCGCAGGACGGGTCGGACGCGCTGTACGCGATCGCGACGGTCGCGTCCTCGGCGCAGATGCCGGCCGTCGCCGTCCCGCTGCCGGGTCTCGACCCCGACGCGACCTACCATGTGCGCCCGCAGGCGCCGGGTGACGGCGTGACGCACGGGCAGCCTGCGCCGTGGTGGGGGCCGGACGGGATCCGGGTGACCGGGCGTGTGCTGGAGCAGGTGGGCGTGCGTCCCCCGTACCTGTCGCCCGAGCGGCTGGTGCTGCTGCGCGCGACGCGGGTGGGCTGACACCGGCCGGCCCGTCGGTCGAGGGGAGCACGAGTGAACGCAGGCACACCCGGCCCCGGCGCCGCGCACACCAGCAGCCGCAGCGCGATCCTCGACGTCATCCGCGCCGCCGGGACGATCAGTCGCGTCGAGCTGACCCGCGCCACCGGGTTGACCGCGGCCACCGTCTCGACCGTGGTGCGTCGCCTCATCGACGAGGGGCTCGTCGTGGAGGCCGGGCGGGCGGAGTCCACGGGCGGCAAGCCGCGCATGCTCCTGCAGCTCGACCCCGCGGCGCGCCACGCCGTCGGCGTGCACCTCGACCACGCCGGGATCACCTACGTCATCGCCAACCTCGGCGGGCAGGTCGTCGCCCGCTGGCGACGCCCCGGCGCGGGTGCCGACGACCCGCGCGACGTCGTCGCCCGGATCGCCGCCGAGATCTCCGCGACCGTCGCGCGGGTCGGCGTCGATCCGGAGCACCTGCTCGGTGTCGGCGTGGTCTCACCCGGCCCGCTCGCGACCGCCACCGGCATGACCCTCGCCCCGCCCGTCATGCAGCACTGGGCCGAGTTCCCGCTGGCCGACGCGATCGAGGACGCCGTCGGGCTGCCCGTGCTGCTCGACAACGACGCCACGGCGTCCGCCCTCGGTGAGTACTGGTCCGGGGGCGTGCCCACCGGGGCGGTCTGCGCCGCGCTGTACATGGGCACCGGCATCGGCGCCGGGATCATCGTCGACGGGACCGTGTACCGCGGTCGCTCGTCGAACGCGGGCGAGATCGGGCACGTGTGCGTCGACGTCGACGGGCCGCAGTGCTGGTGCGGCAGCCGGGGGTGCATCGAGGTGTTCGCCGGGCCGGGCGCCGTGGTCGCCCGCGCCGCCGAGGCCGGGATCGCCCTGCCCGGGCGCAGCGTCTCCGAGGACTTCGCCGCCCTCGCGCGGGCCGCGGCACGTGGCGAGGAGGCACCGGTCCGGCTGCTCGGGGACTCGGCCCGGTACCTGGCGGCCGCCGCGCAGGTGCTGGCCAACGTGCTCGACCTCGACCTGCTCGTGCTCACCGGCGCCTCGTTCGCGCACGCCGGCTCGCTCTACCTCCCGGTCGTGCAGGAGCGGCTCTCGGGCGGCTTCTTCGCCCGCGGGACGCACGACGTGCGCGTGACGATCTCGTCGCACGCGTCCGAGGCGGCAGCGGTCGGGGGCGCCGCCCTCGTGCTGCAGGCCGAGCTCGCGCCCCGCGCGGCAGGGCTGCGGATGGTCGTCGACACCCTGACCGAGGTCCCGGCGGGGCCGGGCGTGGCCTGACGCGCCGTCCCGGTCAGGGGAGCAGGCGCTCCAGGCCCGCCTGGGGGATCGGTGCCCACGCGGGGCGGTTACGGGCCTCGTACACGGCCTCGTACAGCGTCTTGTCGAGCTCGAGCGCGCGCAGCAGCAGCGTGCTCGACGGGTCGTCCGCGAGCCCGTACCCCGCGAGCAGACCCGCGCGGGCGTCGGACGTCCACGCGTGCGCGGCCTCGCCGGTGAGCCCCCCGACGGCCGCCGCGTAGTCGAACGAGCGCAGCAGGCCCGCGACGTCCCGCAGCGCCAGGTCCGGCAGCACCCGCGCCGCGAGCGGCGCCAACGGCTCCCCCTCGAAGTCGATGACGAACCACCGGCCCGCCGACCGCAGCACCTGACCGAGGTGCAGGTCCCCGTGCACCCGCTGCCGCGCGGGTGTGTCCGGCAGTGCGGCGACCTCGTCGGCGAGCGCGCGCACCCCGTCGCCGTACCCCGCCAGGGACGGCACGGACGCCGTGGCCCAGGCCAGGCGGTCGGCCAGGGCCCGCGCCAGCGTCGGCCCGCCCTCGGCGTCGGGTGTCGTACCGAAGGCGCGCACCAGGGCGGCGTGCATCCCGGCGACCGTCGCACCGAGCTCGGCCGCCGGTGCCCCGAACGCGCGACCCTCGCCGGCCCACGTGCACGCGAGCTCGAACCCGTCCTGGGCGCCGGGCACGAACGTGCTCAGCACGCCGAGGTACCCGACGGCGGCCTCGCCGTCCGGTGCCGTCCAGCGGGCCTGCGCCCACGCCAGCGGGGCCGGCACACCGTCCCAGCCTGCCTCGACGAGCCGACGCGGGACGTCGATGTCGGGGTTCTCGCCGCCCGCGAGCGTCCGCAGCACCTTGAGGATGCCCACCGGCACCCCGTCCGCGCCGGGCAGCACCACCGAGGTGTTCGACTGCTCCCCGGTCACGACGCGCGCCCGGGCCACGTCGACGTCGGCCCCCGGGCCGTCGGCGGACGCGAGCCACGCCGCGAGGAACCGCGCGTCCCCGGCGGCGTCGAGCACGGTGCGCCCACCGACCGTGCCGACGACGGCGGCGACGTCCGTGCCGGCGGGCGGGTCACCGTCCACCAGCACGACCGGCACCTGCAGCACCACGTCGACCTCGCCCGCCCGGGCGTGCACCAGCACCACGCGCACGTCCGGCGTCAGGTGCACGGCACCCACCGGGGACAGCCGCGCGTCGGTGCCCTTCGCCGGGTACCAGCGACGCTGCGGCAGCCACGTGCCCAGCAGGTCGACCACCCCGTGGTCGACGTCGTCGGGTGCCAGCGCGTCGAGGATCACGGTGCCGTCAGCTCCAGCCAGTAGAACTCGCGCGACCCGAGCGTGAACACCATGGTCCCGTCGGGCCGGACGTCGGGGAAGTGCGAGCCGCCGAACACGTCGCGGGCCGTGGCCCCGGCGCGCCCCGGCAGCGTCACGGTCGCCGCGCGTGCCGTCGCCGCGAGGTTCGCGACGACGAGGATCGTCTCGTCGTCAGTGCGCCGCAGGAACGCCAGCACGGACTCGTTGTCGCAGGGCACGACCTCGAACGTGCCGAGCCCCAGGGCGGGGTGCTGCCGGCGCACCGCGAGCATGCCGTGCACCCAGTGCAGCAGCGACGTCGGCTGCGCCAGCTGCGACTCCACGTTGACGTTGCCGTAGTGGTAGACGAGCGACTGCACGAGCGGGAGGTAGAGCTTGCCCGGGTCGGCCGTCGAGAAGCCGGCGTTGCGGTCCGGCGTCCACTGCATCGGGGTGCGCACCGCGTCGCGGTCCGCCAGCCAGATGTTGTCGCCCATGCCGATCTCGTCGCCGTAGTACAGGCACGGGCTGCCCGGCAGGCTCAGCAGCAGGGCGTGGGCCAGCTCGATCTCCTTGCGGGAGTTGTCCAGCAGCGGGGCCAGCCGCCGGCGGATGCCGACGTTCGCGCGCATGCGGGAGTCCGGCGCGTACCAGCCGTACATCGACGCGCGTTCCTCCGTCGAGACCATCTCGAGCGTCAGCTCGTCGTGGTTGCGCAGGAAGGTGCTCCACTGGCCGCCGGCGGGGATCGGCGGCGTGTCAGCGAGGATGTCGACGATCTGCGTCGCCCGCTGGTCGCGCAGCGCGTAGTAGATCCGCGGCATCACCGGGAAGTGGAAGCACATGTGGCACTCGGGCTCGTCGTCCGTGCCGAAGTAGTGCACGACGTCCTCGGGCCACTGGTTCGCCTCGGCGAGCATGATCCGGCCCGGGAACTCCTCGTCGATCACGCGCCGCACCTTGCGCAGGAACTCGTGGGTCTCCGGCAGGTTCTCGCAGTTGGTGCCCTCGGCCTCGAACAGGTACGGCACCGCGTCCAGGCGGAACCCGTCGACACCGAGGTGCAGCCAGAAGCGCGCCACGTCGAGCATCGCGTCGACCACCCGCGGGTTCTCGAAGTTCAGGTCGGGCTGGTGACCGAAGAACCGGTGCCAGAAGTACTGGCGCCGCACGGGGTCGAAGGTCCAGTTGGACGTCTCGGTGTCGACGAAGATGATGCGCGCGTCCTGGTAGCGCGTGTTGTCGTCGCTCCACACGTAGAAGTCGCCGTACGGCCCCTCCGGGTCCGAGCGGGACGCCTGGAACCACGGGTGCTGGTCGCTCGTGTGGTTCATCACGAGGTCCACGACGATGCGCATGCCGCGGCGGTGGCACTCGGTGACCAGGGTGCGGAAGTCGTCGAGCGTGCCGTACTGCGGCGCCACGGCCGTGTAGTCGGCCACGTCGTAGCCACCGTCGCGCAGCGGCGAGGGGTAGAACGGCGGCAGCCACAGGCAGTCGACCCCGAGCCACTGCAGGTAGTCCAGGCGCTGGATCAGACCCGGCAGGTCCCCGCTGCCACCGCCCGCCGAGTCGGCGAACGTGCGCAGCATGACCTCGTAGAAGACGGCCGTGCGGTACCACTCCGGGTCGTCGGAGAGGCCGCTCGGGACGGCCGGCGTCGGGACCTCGGGCTGGCGGCGTGCCGGCAGCCCCCGTAGTGCGATCGCCGCGGTCGTCGGCGGGGGCTCGCGGTGCGCCGCGCCGCCGGGCGCCGCGGCAGCCGGTGCCGTCGCGACGGGCACGGGCGCCCCGGACACGGCGTCGGGCGACGGGGACGACCCCGGGGGCGCCGTCCCGGGCGGCGGCACGGGCGGCGTGGCGTCGGTGGCCGGTGTGCCGAGCACCGGGGTGCGCGGCGTGCGCGAGTCACCCACCGCGCCGGACTCGTCCCCGGCGGGCGGGAAGGGCGGCCTCATCGTGCCTCGACGGCGTGCTCGAGGTGCACGACGTGCGCGACGCGGACCTGCGGGTCGAGGCGCACGTACACCTCGTCGGACCAGGCGTAGGTCTCACCGGAGAGCACGTCGTGGGCGACGACGCCGCGGTCCGTGGGCAGGGCGAACGCCGCCAGGTCGAGCTGCACCGTGCCCTCGCGGGCGCCGTGCGGGTCGATGTTGACGATCACCACCACCGTGTCGGGCCGCCCCGTGGGGGAGTGCTCGGCGTCCAGGTGCCGCGAGAAGCACACGAGTGCGTCGTCCGACGTCGGGTGGACCCGCACGTTGCGCAGCTGCTGCAGCGCGGGGTGCGCCCGCCGGATCTCGTTGAGCCGCCCGATGAGCAGGGCGATCCCCAGGTCGTCGGCCTTCGCCCAGTCGCGGGGACGGAACTCGTACTTCTCGTTGTCGATCTGCTCCTCGACGCCGGGGCGCGGCACGCTCTCGACCAGCTCGTAGCCGGAGTACACGCCCCAGGTCGGGGAGCCCGTCGCCGCGAGCACGGCACGGACGGCGAACCCGCCCACGCCGCCGTGCTGCAGGTAGGGCGGCAGGATGTCGTGCGTCGTCGGCCAGAAGCTCGGGCGCAGCCAGGGTGCCTCGTCGCCGCCGACGCGGGCCAGGTACTCCTCGAGCTCCGCCTTGGTGTTGCGCCACGTGAAGTACGTGTACGACTGGTGGAAGCCGATCTTCGCGAGCGTCAGCATCATGGCCGGCCGGGTGAACGCCTCCGAGAGGAAGAGCACGTCCGGGTGGGCGGCGTGCACGTCGGCCAGCAGCCGCTGCCAGAACGACAGCGGCTTGGTGTGCGGGTTGTCGACCCGGAACGCGGTCACGCCGTGGTCGATCCACACCTGCAGGACGCGGCGCACCTCGGCGTAGATGCCCTCGGGGTCGTTGTCGAAGTTCAGCGGGTAGATGTCCTGGTACTTCTTCGGCGGGTTCTCGGCGTACGCGATCGTGCCGTCCGCCCGCGTCGTGAACCACTCCGGGTGCTCCGTGACCCAGGGGTGGTCGGGCGAGGCCTGCAGCGCGACGTCCAGCGCGACCTCCATGCCCAGCGAGCGGGCGCGCGCGACGAACGCGTCGAAGTCCTCGAACGTGCCCAGCGAGGGGTCGATCGCGTCGTGCCCGCCGTCCGGGGACCCGATGGCGTACGGCGAGCCCGGGTCGCCCGGCAGCGCCGCGAGCGCGTTGTTGCGGCCCTTGCGGTGGGTCGTGCCGATCGGGTGGATCGGCGTGAGGTACACGACGTCGAAGCCCATCGCGGCGATGCGGGGCAGCTGGTTCGCGGCCGTGCGCAGGGTGCCCGACGTCCACTCCTGCGTCGCCTCGTCGAAGGTCGCCCCGTGCGACCGGGGGAACAGCTCGTACCACGAGCCGGTCAGCGCCAGGCGGCGGTGCACGACGAGCGGGTAGGTGCGGGACGCGGTCACCAGGTCGCGCAGGGGCGCGCGGTCGAGGGCCTGGCGGACCTGCGGCGACAGCGCCGCCGCGAGGCGCGCGAGGGGCGGGCGCGTGGTGTCCCGCAGCGCGGCGACCGCCTCGAGCAGCGTGCGGGCGTCCCGCGCGGACATCGCGTCGTCGCCCGTGCGCCCCGCGGCACGCTCGAGCACGAGCGTGCCCTCGGTGAGCATGAGCTCGACGTCGATCCCGGCCTCGACCTTGATCGCGGCGTCGTGCGCCCACGTGCCGTACGGGTCGGACCACCCCTCGACGCGGAAGGACCAGTCACCCTCGGAGTCGGGCTGCACGCGGGCCTCGAACCGGTCGAGCCCGGGGGCGACGTCGACCATCCGCACGGATGCGTGGACCGAGCCGTCGGGGCGCAGCAGCACGGCGGTGGCCCCCAGGGCGTCGTGCCCCTCGCGGATGACGGTCGCGCGCACCGGCACGGCCTCGCCGACGACCGCCTTCGCAGGGAAGCGGCCCTCCTCGGCGACGGGCGACACGTCGAGCACCGGGATGCGTCCCACCGGCACCGTGGTGGGGACCGCGACGGGCGCTGTGGGCGTCGTCGGCGGCTCGGACGCCGTGCGGGCTCTGGACGTGGGGGGCGCAGCGGCTGCTCCGGGCGTGGCGGGCGGCTGCTCCGGCGCGGGCACGGGGACATCGGCACGTGGGCGGCCCGGGGGTGTGGCCGGGGACGTGCGACGAGGGCGGCGGGGAGTCGTCACGGTCCCGAACCTATCCGGCCGGTCGGGGTGGCGGCATCCGCTGGCGGCGCGTCGGGCGGCGCGCCGCGGGGCGCCGCCGTACCTGCGGGCCCGGGACCCGGACACCCGTCCGGGTCCGGGGGGTCCGGGGGGCTGTGCGATCCGTCCGTTCTGCGTAGTCTGCGCCCGTGAGAGCGATCCGCCGGTTCACGGTCCGCACCGTCCTGCCCGCGCCCCTGGCCGATCTCGACGACCTCGCGCACAACCTCCGCTGGTCGTGGCACCCCGGCACGCGCGCCGTGTTCGCGGACCTCGACGCCGCCGTCTGGGAGCAGGTCGACGGCGACCCCGTCGCGTTCCTCGGCGCCCTGGGACCCCAGCGGCTCGAGGGGCTCGCCGCCGATCCCGAGATGGTCGCGCGGGTGCGCGCCGCGGCGTCGGACCTGCGGGCCTACCGCGAGCAGCCGCGCTGGTACCAGCGGCAGACGGCGGCTGCGCTGCCGGCGTCCGTCGCGTACTTCTCGCCCGAGTTCGGCGTCGCGGCGGCGCTGCCGCAGTACTCCGGCGGTCTCGGGGTGCTCGCGGGCGACCACCTCAAGGCGGCGTCGGACCTGGGCGTGCCGGTCGTGGGGGTGGGCCTGCTGTACCGCGCCGGGTACTTCCGCCAGGGGCTCGACCGCGCGGGACGCCAGACCGAGACGTACCCCGTGCTCGACCCCGACGGTCTGCCCCTGACGTTGCTGCGCGAGGAGGACGGCAGCCCGGCCCTCGTCGGGCTCGCGCTGCCCGGGGGCCGCACGCTGCACGCGCAGGTGTGGGTCGCGCAGGTCGGCCGGGTGCCGCTGCTGCTGCTCGACTCCGACGTGCCCGCCAACGACGCCGCGGCCCGCGCCGTGACCGACCGGCTCTACGGCGGCGCCGGCGACCACCGGCTCGAGCAGGAGCTCCTGCTCGGTGTCGGCGGCGTCCGTGCCCTGCGCACCCACGCGCGGCTCACCGGCTCGCCCGCACCCGACGTCTTCCACACCAACGAGGGGCACGCCGGGTTCCTCGGCGTCGAGCGGATCCGCGAGCACGTCGCCGCGGGCTCGTCGTTCGCCGGCGCCCTCGAGCTGGTCCGCTCGACGACCGTCTTCACGACGCACACGCCGGTGCCCGCGGGCATCGACCGGTTCGAGCGCCGGACCGTCGAGCAGTACGTGCGGGCGCTCGACGACGCCGGGGACCTGCCGGTCGCGGACGTGCTCGCGCTGGGCGCCGAGGACCAGGAGGGCGGCGACCCCCTGGTGTTCAACATGGCGTTCATGGGGCTGCGCCTCGCCGGCCGCGCCAACGGGGTGTCGCGGCTGCACGGCCGGGTCTCGCGCGAGATGTTCGCCGGCCTGTGGCCCGGCTTCGACCCCCAGGAGGTGCCGATCGGGTCGATCACCAACGGGGTGCACGCGCCGACGTGGGTCGCCCCCGAGATGACGGCGCTCGCCTCCCGGCGGATGAGCCCGCACGACCTGGCGACGGGCAGCGGCTGGGAGGACGGGGGCGCGATCAGCGACACCGAGCTGTGGGAGCTGCGCCGGCGGCTGCGCTCCCGGCTCGTCGACGACGTGCGCCGCCGCGTCCGGGCCTCCTGGCACCAGCGCGGTGCGTCGTCCGCCGACCTGCGGTGGGTCGACGACGCGCTGTCGCCCGACGTGCTGACCATCGGGTTCGCCCGGCGGGTGCCCACGTACAAGCGGCTGACCCTCATGCTGGCCGACCCCGCGCGGTTCGCGGCGCTGCTGCTCGACGAGGACCGGCCCGTGCAGGTCGTCGTCGCCGGCAAGGCGCACCCCGCCGACGAGCCCGGCAAGCGGCTCGTGTCCGAGCTCGTCGCGTTCGCGGACCAGCACCACGTGCGACACCGCATCGTGTTCCTGCCCGACTACGACATGCGGATGGCCGCGACGCTGTACCCGGGGTGCGACGTGTGGCTCAACAACCCGCTGCGTCCGCTCGAGGCGTGCGGCACCTCCGGCATGAAGGTCGCGCTCAACGGGGGTCTGAACCTGTCGGTCCTCGACGGCTGGTGGGACGAGTGGCACGACGACGACAACGGGTGGGTGGTCCCCACGGCGGACGGCGTCGACGACCCCGACGCGCGCGACGCCGCCGAGGCGGCGGCCCTCTACGACGTGATCGAGCAGCAGGTCGTCCCCACGTTCTACGACCGGGACGAGGACGGCACGCCGCGCCGCTGGCTGGCGATGGTGCGCCACACCCTCGCGACGCTGGGGCCCAAGGTGCAGGCCACGCGCATGGTCGCCGACTACGTGGCGCACCTCTACGTGCCCGCGGCCGCCGCCGGCGCGGCCCTCGCCGCCGACGACAAGGCCGGAGCGGTCGCGCTCGCCGACTGGAAGGCGCGGGTGCGCGCCGCGTGGCCGCAGGTGAGCGTCGACCACGTCGACTCCGGCGGGGTGGACGACGCTCCGCGGGTGGGGGACCGGCTGCACGTGCGGGCGTGGGTCGCGCTCGGCGACCTGACGCCCGACGACGTCGAGGTCCAGGTGCTGCACGGACCCGTGGGACCGGACGACGAGATCGCCGCGTTCGGGGTCGCGGCACTGCGGCTGGACGACACGTACGAGGCCGACCGGTACGGCTACGCGGGCGACGTGGAGCTGACCGCGACCGGCCCGTTCGGGTACACGGTCCGCGTCGTCCCGCGCCACGAGGCGCTGACGTCCGTCGCGGAGACGGGTCTGGTCACCACGGCCACCTGACGACGCGCCGCCGGCACGCCGGGCGCGTCAGCCCGCGGCGGCCAGGGCGCGACCCGTGACGCGACCCGTGTGCAGGCAGCCGGCGAGGAAGGTGCCCTCGAGCGCACGGTGGCCGTGCACGCCACCGCCGCCGAAGCCCGACGCCTCGCCCACGGCCCACAGCCCGGGCAGCACCTCGCCGTCCGGCCGCAGCACGCGTCCCTCGAGGTCGGTGGCCAGGCCACCGAGGGTCTTGCGCGTCAGCACCGAGAGCCGGATCGCGTACAGGGGGCGGTGCGCGGGGTCGAGCAGGCGGTGCGGGGGTGCCACGCGGACCGCCCGGTCGACGACGTACCGCCGGGCCGTCGCCGTCGCGGTGACCTGCAGGTCCTTGCCCAGGCCCGTGGCCACCTGCGCGTCGCGCGCCGCGATCGTGCGGGCGAGCGCGTCGGGGTCGATGCGCGAGGTCCCGGTGAGGGCGTTCATGCCCGCGGCGAGCCCGTCCGGCGTCGCGGCCGCGACGAACTCGGCGGACCGCTCGGCGAACGCCTCGACGGGGCCGACGGCGCCGCGACGCACGCGCTGCAGGAGCAGGCGCAGGTCCCGGCCGGTGAGGTCGGGGTTCTGCTCCGAGCCGGACAGCGCCAGCTCCGTGCCGAGGATCGTGCGGTCGAGCACGAACCACGAGTGGTCGTCGCCGCGGGCGGTGACGTGCCGCAGCGCACCGAGGGAGTCGAATCCCGGGAACAGCGGCGGGGGCAGGCGGTGGCCGTCGGCGTCGAGCCACAGCGCGCTCGGCCCGGGCAGGAGGCGGATGCCGTGCGCCGTCCAGACGGGGGAGTGGTTGGCGACGCCCTCGGGGTAGTGCCACATGCGGTCGGTGTGCGCGACCAGCGCGCCGGCGTCGCGTGCGGCCGCGATCCCCGACCCGTCGACGTGGTCCGGCACACCCGAGAGCATCCGCCGCGGCAGGCGGCCCGCCTGCGCCGGCCACGCGGCCCGGACCAGGTCGTGGTCGGCGCCGATGCCGCCGGTCGCGACGACGACGGCGGGCGCCTCGACCTCGAACGGGCGCACCACCGTGCGGGACGACGGGGCCCCGCGCCCGGCCCGGTCGGCCGCCAGCACGTCGCCGCGGACGCCGGTGACACGCCCGTCGGTGGTCGTCAGCGCGGTCACCCGGTGCCGGAACCGCACCTCGACGCGGCCGTCGCGGTGCCCGGCGAGCAGGGAGCGCACGAACGGCTCGAGGAGGCCCGGACCGGTGCCCCACGTGACGTGGAACCGTGGGACGGAGTTGCCGTGCCCGTCCGCGAGGTAGCCGCCGCGCTCGGCCCACTGCACGAGCGGGAACCATCGCACGCCCTGGCGGCGCAGCCACGGGCGCAGGTCGCCCGCGGCGAACTCGACGAACCCCTCGGCCCACGCGCGTCCCCACCGGTCCGAGCCGTCGTCCGCGAAGGCCGCCGAGCCGTACCAGTCGGCGAGGGCCAGCTCGGCCCCGTCCCGCACCCCCAGGCGACGCTGCTCCGGGGAGTCGACGAGGAACAGGCCCCCGAACGACCACCACGCCTGGCCGCCGAGGCTCGCGGGCGGCTCCGCGTCGAGCAGCAGCACGCGCCGGCCCGCGGCCAGCAGCTCGGCGGTCGTCACCAGGCCCGCGAGCCCGGCGCCGACGACCACGACGTCGTGGGCGTGCCTCATGCGCGCACGCTACCGCCGTCGTCGGGGCGTGTCAGGGGCGCACGTAGACGCGCATGCTCAGGGGCTCGACGGTGGTGACCGAGCCGACCGCCTGGTGCAGGCCCCCGGAGATCGCGGCCGTCGAGACCTCCGACGGGTGCTCCCACACCGAGTCCCACGCCAGGGTCCACGGCGGCCCCTCGCCGTCGGCCAGCTGGACGGCCACGGCGTCGAGCGCGCCGTTGACGACGAGCAGGACCTGGTCGTCGTCGGGCGCCGGGGCGGCGCGGACCATCTGGAAGGTGCGGATCGCGGTGTCGTGCCAGCGGTCGTGGTCGAACGGTGCGCCGTCCGCTCCGTACCACCCGAGGTCCGGCGGGCCGCCGGGTGTCCGCGGCCGGCCGGAGTAGAACGTCTCGGTCCGCAGCGCCGGGTGGTCGCGCCGCAGCGCCAGCAGGTGCCGGGCCGTCGCCAGCATGTTGCGTCGCCAGGGCGTCAGGTCCCAGCGGACCCAGGAGGTCGCGTCGTCCCGGCAGTACGCGTTGTTGTTGCCGCGCTGGGTCCGGCCCATCTCGTCCCCCCCGGTGATCATGGGGGTGCCCGCCGCCAGCACGAGCGTCGCGAACAGGTTGCGCACCGACCGGCGGCGCAGCGGCGCGATGTCGGCGGCGGGCGAGTCGCGCTGGACCGGGCCCTCGACGCCGTGGTTCCACGACCGGTTGTCGTCCGAGCCGTCGCGGTTCTGCTCCCCGTTGCCGGCGTTGTGCTTGTGCTCGTAGGCGACGAGGTCGGCCAGCGTGAACCCGTCGTGCGCCGTCACGTAGTTGACCGACGCGCGCGGCCCGCGCACGAAGGGCGGGGAGCCGTGGCCGAACAGGTCGACCGACCCCGCCAGCCGCGTCGCCAGGTCGCGCACCCGGTGCCCGGGCAGCCCGTGGGCGGCGCGCCCGGGGTCGGCGAGCCAGAACGAGCGGACCGCGTTGCGGAAGCGGTCGTTCCACTCGGCGAAGGGGGCGGGGAACTGACCCGTGCGCCACCCGCCGGGTCCGACGTCCCACGGCTCCGCGACCAGCTTGAGCCCTGCGAGCGACGGGTCGGTCGCGGCGGCGACGAGGGTCGCGTGGTCCGGCCGGAACCCGTCGGTCCCGCGCCCCAGCGTCACCGCGAGGTCGAACCTGAACCCGTCGACGCCGACGACGTCCGCCCAGTACCGCAACGAGTCCAGCGTCAGCGCGACGACGCCGGTGCGGCGGAAGTCCAGGGCGTTGCCCGTCCCGGTGACGTCGACGAGCGTCGCGGGCACCGCGCCGTCGTGCGCGTAGTAGTAGGCGTTGTCCAGCCCGCGCCACGACACGTGCTGACCGGGCGCGCCGCCCTCGCAGGTGTGGTTGTAGACGACGTCGAGCAGGACCTCGAGGCCGGCCTCGTGCAGCGCGTGGACCGCCGCCCGCAGCTCCTGCAGCACGGCGGCGGGTCCGGCCGCGCGTGCCGCGGCCGTCGCGTACGCGGCGTGCGGCGCGAAGAACCCGAGCGTCGAGTAGCCCCAGTAGTTGGTCAGGCCCTTGGCGACCAGGTGCGGCTCGGAGGTGAACGCGTGGACCGGCAGCAGCTCGACCGCCGTGACGCCCAGGCCGAGCAGGTGGTCGACGACCGCCGGGTGCGCCAGGCCCGCGTACGTCCCGCGCAGCTCCGGCGGGACGTCGGGGTGCAGGTGCGTCAGGCCCTTGGTGTGGGCCTCGTAGACGACGGTGCGCGACCAGGGCGTCCACGGGCGGTTGGCCGCCGGGTCGGGACCCGGCAGGGCCCGGGTGTCGACGACCACGCCGTGCGGCACGTGCCCCGCCGAGTCCCGGTCGTCGCGCGGCCCGTACGGGTCGCCCGTCAGGTCGTCGCCGACGACGTGGCCGTAGGTCTGCGGCCCGTACCCGAGCTCGCCGACCAGGCCGCGGGCGTACGGGTCGACGAGCAGCTTGGCGGGGTTGTAGCGCAGCCCGTACGCGGGCTCCCACAGCCCGTCGGCGCGCAGCCCGTAGCGCTGGCCCGGACCGACGCCCGGGACGGACGCCGACCACACCCCGAGCCGTGGCCCGGACAGCGGGACCCGGCGCTCGACCGGCGCGTCGACGGGCCCGTCGAGCAGGCACAGGTCGACGGACGTCGCGTGCGGCGCGAGCACGGCCACGTCGACGCCGGTGGCCGTGACGTGGACGCCGAGGCGGAGGGGACCGCGCAGCGGGCCGGTCGTCGCGGTGTCGTTCACAGGGCCATGGTGCCAGGACGCGCGTCCGAGTCGTGTCGCGCGTGTTTCCACCTGGCGAACACGGTGCACGGGCCCCCGGGGTCCGGACGGTAACGTTCGCAGGGTGAGGATCGTCGTCTGCGTGAAGTTCGTCCCCGACATCCAGTCCGACCGGCAGCTCGGTCCCGACGGGCGCGTCGTGCGCGACGGCGGTGACGGCACCCTGAACGAGCTCGACGAGAACGCGGTCGAGGCCGCGCTCGCGCTCGCGGAGGAGCACGACGGGCACGTGGTCGTGCTCACCGTCGGGCCGGACGACGCGGTCGACGCCGTCCGCAAGGGCCTGCAGATGGGCGCCGACGAGGCCGTGCACGTGCTCGACGACGCCGTCGCGGGGTCCGACGCGATCGGGACGGCCACCGTCCTGGCGGCGGCCGTCCGTCACCTCGGTGCCGACGCGCCGGTCGACCTGGTGCTCACGGGGATGGCGGGCCTCGACGGGCTGACGTCGTTGCTGCCCGCCGCGCTGGCCGAGGCGCTCGACCTGCCGGCGCTCCCGCTGGCCTCGACCCTCGCAGTGGACCCGGCCGTCGGGACCGTGACCGTCACGCGCCGGCTCGACCACGCGACGGAGACGCTCAGCGCGGACCTGCCCGTCCTGGTGTCGGTGACCGACGGGCTCAACGAGCCGCGGTACCCGAACTTCAAGGGCATCATGGCGGCGCGCAAGAAGCCCGTCACCACGCTGACGCTCGCGGACCTGGGCGTCGACCCCGGCACCGTCGGCGCCGCGGGCGCCCGGACCGAGGTGCTCGAGGCCGCCGCGCGCCCGCCGCGCGAGGACCGGGTCCTGCTCACCGACACCGGCGACGCCGGCACCCGCCTGGCCGCCTGGCTCGTCGAGCGCAAGCTCGTCTGACGCCGGTCCCGCCCGCCACCGCCTGCTCGCCCCACCCCGGAGGACCGCCGTGACCGCCACCCCCGTGCTCGTCCTGCTCGACCACGCCGCCGACGGCACGCTGCGCCCGCCGGTCCGCGAGCTGCTGACGCTCGCCCGTGAGCTCGCGGGCGACGCGGGCGTGCAGGGCGTGTGGGCCGGTGACGAGGACGTCGCCGCGGCGGTGCCGGCGCTCGCCGCCCAGGGGGTGACGACGGTCCACCGCCTCGCCACCGACACCGACGTGCACCTGTCGGCGGTGCTGGCCGACGGGCTGGAGGCCGCGCTCGCGGCGTCCGGTGCGGCGCTGGTGCTGCTCGTCTCGTCGTTCGAGAACAAGGAGGCCGCGGCGCGTCTCGCGGTGCGCACCGGCGCGGGCGTCGTGACCGACGTCGACGGGCTCGAGGTGCAGGCCGGGCGCGTCGTCGCACACAAGACCGTGCTGGCCGGCACGTGGACGACGCGGTGCGCCGTGAGCGCACCGACCGCCGTCGTGACGGTCAAGGCCAACTCCGTCGTCGCGCAGGACGCGGCGGCGCCGTCGTCGCCGCAGGTCGTGGACCTGCCCGTCGAGGTGCGTGCCTCCTCGACCCGGGTGCGGCTCGTCGAGCGCACCGAGCTGGCGGGCTCCGGCCGCCCCGACCTGGGCTCCGCGCACGTCGTGGTGGTGGGCGGACGCGGCACCGAGGGCGACTTCTCGGCCGTCGAGGAGCTCGCGGACGTGCTCGGCGGCGCCGTGGGAGCGACCCGCGTCGCCACCGACGAGGGCTGGATCGGCCACGACGCGCAGATCGGCCAGACGGGGGTGACGGTGTCGCCGCGGCTCTACGTCGGCGCCGGCGTCTCCGGCGCCGTGCACCACCGCGGCGGCATGCAGGCCTCGGGCACGATCGTGGCGGTCAACTCCGACCCGGACGCGCCGATCTTCGAGATCGCGGACTTCGGGGTCGTCGGGGACCTGTTCGCCGTCCTGCCGCAGGCCGCGGCGGAGCTGCGCCGGCTGCAGGGCTGACCCCGGCGCTCCGGCCGGGCCGGTCCGTGCCGCCGGGCGGCGAGGACCAGCTCAGCTCAGGTCGCGGAGCCAGCGCAGCGTCGCGCCGGCCTGCGCGGCCTGGAAGGCGCGCAGGTTCGGGATGCCCGTGGGCGCGGGCTGGCCCGACGACCACGCGAAGTAGCCGGCGAGCCCGGCGAGGGCGGCCCGCAGGTCGTCGACGCTCACCCCCTGCGACGCCGCGCTGCGGGCGAAGAGCCAGGCGGGGTCGCCGGCGCCGCCCTGCAGGGCGACGCTCGGCAGCATGAACGCCAGGTCGATCCACGGCGCGCCCACGCTCGCGTGCGGCCAGTCGATCAGCCACACCCGCTGGTGGCCGTCCTCGATCATCACGTTGTCCGCGCGCAGGTCGCCGTGGACGAGGGTGTCACCGGCCACGACGCGCAGGGCGTCCTGCTCCCACCGGGCGAGGTCCTCCAGGTGGTCGACCGCCCAGCGGCCGGGCTCGTCGACGAGCTCGGCGACGACCTCGCGCTGGGCGGGCGTCGCCTGCAGCATCGACCTCCACCCGGTGAAGTCGTCGGCGAGGAGGTCCTCGGTGCGCGGCAGGTCGTGACCCGGTGCGGGTGCGCAGTGCGCGAGGTCGTCGAGCGCGGAGAGCACCAGCGCCAGGTCGTCGGCGCGCCAGGGCAGCTCGGGGGAGCGGCCGTGCACGGCGTCGAACCCGAGAAGCACCCAGTCACCGTCGTCGTCCCACCAGCGCAGCGTGGGGGCGGGCACGTGCGGCGGCAGGGCGCGCGCGGCGCGGATCTCGGCGCGGGCCAGCTCCGGCGAGTGCGGGTTCTGGTCGGAGGACACGGCCTTGACGAAGACCGCGCGGCCGTCGGTGAGCTCGAGCACCGCGCAGAAGCCGGGGGAGAAGCCGCTGGTGGCCGACATCTCCGCCGTCACGCGGGCACCGGCCAGCGACTCGATGCGCTCGCGCACCGCCCGCGGCAGGTCACGCCAGTCGAGCCGCTGCCCGCCGAAGGCGAGCGGCAGCGCCATGACGTCGTCGGCACTCACGCGAACATCCTGCCAGCATCGGCGCGCGGCCCCGCGCAGTTTTCGCCCTCCGGTGCGGGGGAAAGGTGGAGGGACCTGGTGGGGGACGTGCCGGCGTGGGGGACGTGCCGGCACGCCCGCCCGTGGACGCGTTCGTAGACTGGGGGTGTGAGTGCTCCCCGCCCCCGTGCGGTCTACCTCGACCACGCGGCGACCACGCCGATGCGCCCCGCGGCGCTCTCCGCGCTGACGGCGGCGCTCGCGCACACCGGCAACCCCTCGTCGCTGCACACCGCGGGCCGCGCCGCGCGCCGCACGGTCGAGGAGGCGCGGGAGCGGCTGGCCGCCGCCGTCGGCGCCCGACCCAGCGAGGTCGTGTGGACGGCGGGCGGCACCGAGGCCGACAACCTCGCGGTCAAGGGCCTGTTCTGGGCCCGGCGCACGCACGACACCGCGCGCCGCCGGGTCGTCGTCTCGGCGGTCGAGCACCACGCGGTCCTCGACCCCGCGTTCTGGCTCGCGGAGCACGCCGGCGCCGAGCTCGTCCTGCTGCCGGTCGACGGCGACGGCGTCGTGGAGGTCGACGCGCTCCGCGAGGAGCTCGAGGCGCACGCGGACACGGTCGCGCTGGTCTCCGTCATGTGGGCGAACAACGAGGTGGGCGCGCTGCAGCCGCTCGACGACGTGGTGGCCCTCGCGCACCGGCACGGGGTGCCCGTGCACGCCGACGCCGTGCAGGCCGTGGGGCAGGTGCCCGTCGACCTGGGGGCGTGCGGCGTCGACGCCGTCACGCTCAGCGGGCACAAGGTCGGGGGGCCCGGCTCGACGGGCGCGCTGCTGGTCCGCCGCGGCCTGGAGCTGACCCCGGTGCTGCACGGCGGCGGCCAGGAGCGTGGCGTGCGCTCCGGGACGCTCGACCCTGCGCTGCTCGCGGCGTTCGCGGTCGCCGTGGAGGACGCTGTGGCGGAGCGCGACGCGCACGCGGCCCGCGTCGGGGCGCTGCGCGACGACCTCGTGCGCCGGGTCCTGGCCACCGTGCCCGGCGCGACGCTGCGCGGCCCGGCCGACGCTGCCCGTCGACTGCCCGCCAACGCCCACCTCACGTTCGCCGGCTGCGAGGGCGACTCCCTGCTGTACCTGCTGGACGCCGCGGGCGTCGAGGTCTCCACGGGCTCCGCGTGCCAGGCGGGCGTGCCGCGCCCGTCGCACGTGCTGCTGGCGATGGGCGTGGGGGAGGACGACGCGCGCGGCGCGCTGCGCTTCTCCTTCGGGGCGGGCTCGAGCGCGGCCGACGTCGACGCCGCGGTCGCGGCGCTGCCGGGGGCGGTCGAGCGCGCACGTGCCGCCGGCCTGTCGACGCTGGTGGGTGTCTGATGCGCGTGCTCGCGGCGATGTCCGGGGGCGTCGACTCCGCGGTCGCGGCGGCACGGGCCGTCGACGCGGGGCACGACGTGGTCGGGGTGCACATGGCGCTGTCCCGGACGCCGGCCCAGGAGCGCACGGGGTCGCGGGGCTGCTGCTCGATCGAGGACGCGTCCGACGCGCGGCGTGCCGCCGACGTGCTCGGCATCCCGTACTACGTGTGGGACATGTCCGAGCGGTTCGAGCAGACCGTCGTCGCGGACTTCCTCGCCGAGTACGCCGCCGGGCGCACCCCCAACCCGTGCGTGCGGTGCAACGAGCACGTGAAGTTCGCGGCGCTCCTCGACAAGGCCCTCGCGCTCGGCTTCGACGCCGTGTGCACCGGGCACTACGCGCGGGTCGTGGACGGGCCCGACGGTGCGCGCGAGCTGCACCGGGCGGCGGACCCGGCCAAGGACCAGTCGTACGTGCTCGCGGTCATGGGCCCGCAGCGGCTGGCCCGCGCGGTCTTCCCGCTGGGCGACGTGGGGTCGAAGGCGCAGGTGCGCGCCGAGGCCGTCGCTCGTGGCCTCTCCGTGGCGGCCAAGCCCGACTCGTACGACATCTGCTTCGTCGCCGACGGGGACACCCAGGGGTTCCTGCGCCGCGCGCTGGGCGAGCAGCCGGGCGACGTCGTCGACGAGGCGGGCGAGGTCGTCGGGACGCACGACGGCGCCTACGCGTACACGGTCGGGCAGCGGCGCGGCCTCGCGCTGGGCCGCCCCGCACCCGACGGACGGCCCCGCTACGTGCTGGCGGTCGAGCCCGTGCAGCGTCGCGTGGTCGTCGGACCGGCCGAGGCGCTGGACGTCGCGCAGGTGCGAGGCGACGCGGCCGTGTGGTTCGGGGACGTCCCGCCCGTGGGCTCGACGTGCGCGGTGCAGGTGCGCGCGCACGGCGCCGACGTGCCGGCGCGCGTCGTGGCGGCCGACGCCGGTGCCGTGACCCTCGACGTGGCCGGCGCCGGGCTGCGCGGCGTGGCCGCCGGGCAGTCGCTCGTGCTGTATGACGGCACGCGCGTCGTCGGGCAGGCGACGGTGTCCACGACCCGCACCGCCCGGGACCTCGTCGGCGCCGAGCACCCCGCCGCGGCCGGGACGCACGCGTGACCGCCGTCAGCGGCGTCGGCCCCTGGCCCGGGACCGACGCGCTCGAGGCCGCGACCACGGTCGTCGGCGACCTCGTCGACACGCCGGACGAGGTCGACGGGTGGCCGTTCGCCGTGCAGCTGCCCGCCCGCGGGCCGTGGGGTGACGCGAGAGGCACGGCCGTCGCGCTGCTCACGGACCTGCCTGCCGAGCTCGGCCCGCACGGCTGGAAGCTCGCCGACCGCCCCGGGCGCGACCTGGAACGGGCCCGGGCGTTCGCGCGCGAGGACCTCGACGCCCTCGCGGTGGCCGCCCACGGGTACGCCGGCGGCCTGGTGCTCCCGGTCCTGGGGCCGTTCACGTTCGCCGCCGAGGTGTACCTGGCGCGCGGCGACAAGGTGCTGTCTGACCCGGGCGCCCTGCGCGACGCGGTCGCGTCGAGCGCGGACGGGATCGCCGCCCGCGTCGCGGACGTGCGCCGCGTCGTCCCCGGCGCCGAGGTGCGGGTGCTGCTGCGCGAGCCGCTGCTCGCCCCGGTGCTGGCCGGGGCCGTGCCGGGGTTCTCGGGCCGGGCGCCGCTGCGCCGCGTCCCGGGGCCGGTCGTCGCCGAGGGGTTCGACACCCTGGCCGACGCGGTACGGGCGGCCGGTGCGTCCGCGGTCGTGGTGCACGGTGGCAGCGCGTGGTCCGCGCTGGCGGCCGTCCGCGCGTCGTCCGTGGACGGCGCGGCGCTCGCGGTCGCCGGGATCGGCGAGCGCGGCTGGGAGGAGGTCGCGGGCGTCGTCGAGTCGGGCAAGGCGCTGTGGGCCGAGCTGCCCCCGCAGGCGTCCTCGCAGTGCTCCGGCCCCGACGTCGTCGGCCAGGCCGACGTCCTGCTGCGCCCGTGGCGCGGTCTGGGGCTGGACGCCGCCGGGCTGCGGGACGTCGTCCTGCTGGCCGGTGCACCCCCGCAGGGGGCGACTCCCGACCTCGCGCGGGGTGCGCTCGCCGGGCTCGTCCGCGCCGCCGGCCTCGTCGCGGAGCGGGCCGAGGGATGAGCGGCGCACCTCTCGGACCGCCCACGCGGCGTCGCCCACCGTCGCGGCGGCGCGCGCTCGCGCTGCTCGTCACCTCCGGCCTGGCGCTGGTCGGCGTCGTCGTCCTGGCCGTCGGGTGGTTCGGCATCGGCACGACGACCCTGCGGGCGTCCGCCGCGGGCACCGAGCCGTGCCTCGCCGCGTACGAGGCCGGGTCGGGCGTGCAGATCCGGTACGAGGCGCTCCCGGCCCGTGCCGTGTGCGTGTGGGACGTCGACGGCGAGCGGCGCGAGGTCGTCGTCGCGTCCGTCCCCGCGGCCGTCACGGTCGGTGCGCTGGCGCTCGCGGTCGGCGGGATCGCGGGCACGGTCCTGGTGCTGGTGACCGCCCGCACGGCGCGGCGCGCCGCCGCGACCGGCCGCGGCGGTCCACCCGGCCCCGCGCCGGCCCCCGACGCCTCGTGATCCCCGCCGTGGGTGACCCCGCGCGCGGTGCCCCCGCCGCGCGCCGCGGTCCGCGCGCCGCGCTGCGGGACTGGCTGCGCGACCTCGGGTCCGTCGTGGCCGTCGGGGTGCGCCTGTGGCTGCGCACCTGGCCGCTGCTGCTCGTCCTCGCGCTGCTCGCCGTGGCGGGGCGGTACGCGGCCGGGTGGGCCGCCGTCAACGTCGCGACCGTCAGCAACACCCTCGGCTGGGCGGTGCTCGTCCTGGCCCCGCTGAGCATGGTCGCGGGCATCGTCGCGATGCTGCACGTGCTGCGGCGCGACCTGCCCGCGCTCGCCGCGATCGGGAGCGCGCGCGGCCCCGACGACGCCGCGTCCGGCCACGAGCGCGGTCTGGTCGACGTCCTGGCGTCGGTGTTCGTGCCGTTCCTCGCCCTGTACGCGTCGTACGGGCTGCTGGCGGAGGACCGGTCCCGGTTCCTCAACACCGCGGCGTACCGCGAGTTCCGGGAGGGGTTCTCGCTCACCGGTGAGCGCGTCGACGCCTCGTTCGTCGACCTCGCGACCGGGTGGACGCTCGTGGCCGTCGTCGTCGTCGCCGTCGTGCTGCGGTGGCTGCTCGGCCGGTGGGAGGGGCGCAGCCACCGCCGCGCGCTGGCGTTCGCCGGGGCGTACGTCGAGGCGTTCTGGCTGCTGGTCGTCGCCAGCTTCACGACCGAGCTGCTCGACGGTGCCTGGCGGTGGGTCGAGAGCCGCCGCGCGGTGGCGGTCGTGCTCGACGCGTGGGTGCGGTTGCTCGAGGCCCTGGGGCCGGTCGCCGCCCCCGTCGACACGGTGGTCGACACGGTCGCGGGCGTCCTGGGCAACCTCGACGACCTCGTGGTGATCCCGCTCGCCTGGCTCGCGGTCGGCGCGGTCGTCTACGGGCACAAGCTCGCCCCGCTGCCCCGGCGCAAGCGCGTCGGTCCGGCCGTGTGGCAGCGGCTGCCGGCCCCGGTGCGCCGCTGGACCACCGAGGCCGCCGCACCCGTGATCGGCGACGTGCGCTCCCGGTTCACGGCGCTCGCCGACGGGCTGCGCCGGCTCGCCGTCGCCGGCCTGGGACCCATGCTCGTCTTCGCCCTCGCGTTCCTCGTCGCCACACGCCTCGAGGAGGGGATCCTGCTGCTCGCGCGGGTGATCAGCGGGCCGCAGGACGTCGACACGTGGCTCGCGTTCGCGCCCATGGTCTCGGCGGTGGCGACGGCCGTCGGGCTGACGGTCACGATCGCGCTCCTCGCCGCCGGGGTGGACCGCGTCCTCGCCGGCCAGGCCGCCGCGGCGGCGCGCACGCCTCAGGCCGCCCGCGGCGTCGACGACGTCCCGGAGCGGTCCGGCTAGCGCTCGACCTCGAGACGCACGTGGTGCGGCATCTGCCACCACAGCACGACGTCCGTGACGTCGACCCCGTCCGGGACGACGACCACGCGGGACACGGACCAGGTGGCGGGCCGGGGCGTCGACCCGCCGTCGGGGGCGCTCAGGGCGTCGTCGACGTCCCCCAGCGACGGCCACGGCCCGGTGGCGTCCTCGGGGACGCACGGGACGGTCGCCTGCCAGGCCCCCCAGGCGTTCGCGACGTAGTCGTACCGCGTGCCGGCCGTGTCCCGCACGGCCAGCCGGCACCCGACCAGCACGACGTCGGGGTCGGCGCCGAGCGTGAGGTCGACCTGGACCGCCCGGCTCCCGGGCGGCAGCTCCAGGCCGTCGGGGAGGTCCGCCGCGTCGCCGACGCCGTCGAGGCGGACCTCGACGTCGAGGGGGAAGGTGCCACCCAGGCCGTCGCGCAGGTCCTGGTGGAACGTGACGGTCGCGCCGGGGGCCGCCGACGTGGGGCGGTGCAGACCCTGCTCCCACCACAGCGACCGGACGCGGTCGCCGGAGGCCACGACCACGAGCGCCAGCGCGAGGGGCAGGGCGACCAGCGCCCAGCGGTTGCGGTGCCACCAGCCGACCGGCGGCGGCCCGGGCGGGGTCGGCGGTGCCGGGGTGGGAGCCGGGGGTGCCGGTGGCGTGCTCACGAGTCCTCCGGCGGCGTGTCGGACGGTGCGTGCGCCACGACGGGGGTGTCGTCGCCCGCCCACGCGTCCGCGTCGGCCTGCGTGAGACCCAGGTCGATGTCGGCGACGTCGTCGCGGCGCTGGTCCTTCAGATCCAGCCCCAGACGCAGGCGCGCGCCCGGCACGGCGTCGGGCGGGACCTCGACGCGCAGCGTCGCGTACCGGGGGATGCCGGGTTGCGCCGTCCCCGGCAGGAACGACGATCGTCCGCCCGTGAACACCGCGTAGGTGCGGCCGTCGCCACCCAGCACCTCCGCGAAGGCGAGCGAGCGCGGTTCTCCGACCGCCTCGACCGTCACCGGCACGATGAGCCAGACGCCGGGCGTCGCGAGCAGCGTGCCGTCGTCGGTGTCGAGGACCGTCGACCCGGTCGGCTCGCCGGCCGTGAGGCGCGCGTACCGCAGCTCGACGAGCTCGCCGACGCCGCCGGGGCGGACGAAGGACGCCTGGACGCGGTCGCTGACCGGGAACGCGGTGACGACGAGGTGGCCGACGGCCAGGGCCGCGAGCACCGCTGCGCCGGCACTGACCGTCCGCGGGCGTGGAGGTCGCCGGCGCGGT
Organism: Cellulomonas phragmiteti; assembly: GCF_016862775.1. Lineage (GTDB taxonomy): Bacteria > Actinomycetota > Actinomycetes > Actinomycetales > Cellulomonadaceae > Cellulomonas > Cellulomonas phragmiteti. Next base: position 31,248 of record NZ_BONP01000009.1, read on the forward strand.
GCCGGCCGGTCGGGGGTGGCCTGCTCGCCGGGCGCGTCGGCGGGCGTGCCGGCGGCGTCGGTCGCGCTCACGTGTCCTGCTCGGGCGTGCCGGCGGCCGCCTCGCGCGCGTCGAGCGTGCCGACCAGGACGGTCGTCGGGAACCGCCAGACGAGCTCGGGGTCGAGGCTCCCGGCGCGCCAGGTGTGCTGCTGCAGCTGCACGTCCACGCTGGTGGGGGGCGCGACCGACCCGTCCTGCTCGAAGAGGAACGCCGCCTCGTACGTCAGCCCCGGCTGCACGGGGCTGAGCGGGGACGCGTCCTCGAGGACGACCACCGCGCTCGCCGTGACCCCGATGTCGACGGGAGCCTGGACGAGGCCCTGGACGCCGGACAGCGTCAGCGCGTCGCGCAGCGTGACGCCCAGGACGCCGGCGTCGCTCGTGTTGCGCACGGTCGCGACGACACCGACCCAGCGGTTGCCGTCGTCGGACAGGCGCTGCCCCGGCAGGTCACCGGTCCACACGACGCGGTGCACGGTCAGCTCGAACGGCGCCACCTCGACCGGTGTGCCGGCCTCGAGCACCTCCGGTCCGTCCTGCGTCTGCTCCTCGAGCCCGCCGAAGGCGGCCGTCGTGGCGAGCAGCACGATCGCGCCCACGACGCCGATCCGCCGCAGCGGCTGGTCGAGGACGCGTCGCGCCACCTTGCTGCCGCTCGCGCGGGCGCGGGCGCGCAGCTCGGGCGGGGCCGCGGGTCCGGACACGCGCCCGAGTGTAGGGGGGCCGTCCGGGCACGCGTGACGGACCCCGGGCCAGGGCTGTGGGCGGCTCGTCGTCCACAGATCCCTGCCGACCTCCCCGCGCGGGCTGCCGGACCGACAGGGTCGTGCCATGCGTCCGTCCCTGAAGACCCGGCAGCGCGCCGCACTGCTGCGCCTGACCCTCGTCCTCCCCGTCCTGACCCTGCTCGCGGTGGCCTGCACGGGACCCGCCGTCCCCGCCCCCGTCCCCGCCACACCGCCCCCACCGTCCCCACCGACGATCTCCGTGCTCGCGGTCGACCCCGGGCTCGACCCGCGCGCGGGAGGTGGCGAGCACACCCGGGACTGGAACCTCGCCCCGCGCAGCGGCGACCTCGACGCGCTCGCGGCGGCGGTGGTCGCGACACCCGGCACGGTGCCCCGGGTCGGGCTCTGGCGGTGGGCCGTCGCCGAGGGGGTGCCCCGGGTCGACACCGACCTGCGGGTCCCGGGTGCGGTCCGCGACGTCGGGCTCGCGGTCGTCGCCGGGCGGGCGGTCGTGGCGGGGACGACGGACGTCGGGCGACGTGCGGAGTCGTTCGCGCGCGTCTCGGACGACGCGCTGACCTGGCGGACCGCACGGGTGAGACCGTCGTCCGTCCGGCTGACGGAGGCGACGTCGGGCGGGGCCGTGCCCCACGTCGCGGGCACGTCGGCGCAGGGCGCGGTCGTGTGGGCCCAGGTCGCGGGCGACGACGTCGACGTGGTCGAGGTGGTGCCCGCGGCGGCGGGCACGCGTCGCACGGTCGTCGACATGGCGGCGTCGGACGCGTTCGGCGACCAGGACGTGGTGGCCGTCGTCTACCGCGAGACCGGGCCGGACGGGGTCGTGCGGCCGATGGTCGTCACGCGTGACGGTGCCGGCGTCTGGGGCAGCCCGGTGCTGGTGGACGGCCGGCCCCGGGTCCAGGTCAACGGCATCCGGCTGCGGCTCGGCGGCGGGTGGACCGCGACCGGTGCGGCGCCGCTCGGGCCGGAGACGTTCGGGGCGCTGCGTCCCGCCGCCTGGACGACCGTCGACGGCGCGGCGTGGGCGACGATCGAGGCCGACCTCCTGGGGGACTCCGCGTGGCTGTCCGGCGAGGACGAGGACTGGGTGCTGGGCAAGCCCTCCGAGTCGGGCAGGGTCGTGCCCCTGTGGCAGCAGCGGGGGCGGCAGGTCGTCGTCGTGATGGGCGACGACGACGTCGCGGGCGGAGCGTGGTTCGGCCAGTTCCAGTCGGCCCCCGCCCCGGTGCCGGACGTCACCGGGGTGCTCGAGTACGCCGCGGGCGGCACGCCGCTGCTCTTCGTGAGCGGGTCCGGGTACACGGCGGTCGGGGGATGGCCCGCGCCGGACGAGCCCGACGACGACTGGTGGTCGGTGGCCGAGCTCTCACCGGTGTCCCCGCGCACGGTCGTCACGATCGCGGACGGCGCGGGCGGGGCGCCGCGCGGGCAGGTCGCGACACGGACCCTCACGGACGGCGGCGACTGGTGGCGCACGGCGTGGGGCGCGACGGCGATGCGGGTGGAGGGCGACGCGCTCCTCGCCGATCCTCTTCCCGTCGCTGCTGTCGCGGGCGCGGCGTGGCAGGAGGGCAGGGACGCCGACGGCCGACGGCTGTTCGTGCACGCGCAGCCGGAGGGCGACCTCGGCACGCGCACGGTGACCACGCTCGCCGCCGACGGCGGGGAGGTCTCCGGTGACCTCGGCAGCGGTGGCGCCGGGGTCGAGGACGTCGCGCACGACGGCGCGCGCTGGCTCCTCGCCGGTGCGGACGCCCCCTCGATCCTCATGACCGAGGTGGACCGGCCCGTGGTCTGGACGTCGGTCGACGCCGCTGCCTGGAGCCGGCTGGACCTCGACCTGGGCGACGCCCGCGAGGGCGCCGCCGAGGGGGTCTGCCAGGAGGGGTCCCTGCTCGTCGGCTGGTCCGGCGCGCACGACGGGACGACGCGGCCGCGGGCGTGGCGGCTGGTGGGCGACACGGCGAGCGTGGTCGACCACGGGCTCGAGCCGGCGGGCGAGACGTCGTTCGACGCCTGCCGCACGCAGGGCGGGACGACCCTCGTCCACGGGCAGGTCGCAGGCGTGGCCACGCTCTGGCGGGTGTCGCCCACTGGGACGTTCGAGGAGGTCCTGCGTGCCCCGGGGGGCGCGACGTTCGAGGCTCCCGTCCCCGTCGACGGCGGGTGGGCGGCGTGGGGTGCCGTGGACGGGGACGAGGACAGCGGGCCGGTCGTGTGGTGGTCGCCCGACGGTGCCACCTGGACGACGCTGGCACTGCCCACCGACGTCCCGGTGGCCGAGGGCACGGTGGCGGCCGAGGGCGCCGACGTGGTCGCGGTCGCCTGGGGGCCGTCGGGGATGCGCGCCTGGCGGGTGTCCGGCCTCGGGACCTCGTCGCTGGGACGTGCCTGAGGTCGGTGGTGTGGGTGCCGCACGCCATGATGGGCACGTGAGCGAGACGACCCCCGCGACCGACGACCGCGACGTGCCGGCCGAGGCCCGGCACCGGTGGACGCAGCTGGCCGAGCAGGTCCGTGCCGACCAGTTCGCCTACTACGTGCGCGACGCCCCGAGCTCGTCGGACGCGGCGTACGACGAGCGGCTGCGCGCGCTCGAGGCGCTCGAGCAGGAGCACCCCGGTCTGCGGACGCCGGACTCGCCGACCCAGCGCGTCGGCGGCACGTTCTCCACGGACTTCACGCCCGTCGACCACGTGCAGCGCATGCTGTCGCTCGACAACGCGTTCTCCCAGGAGGACCTCGTGGCGTGGGCCGAGCGCGTGCACCGCGACCTCGAGAGCACGGCGCCGGTCGAGTACCTGTGCGAGCCGAAGATCGACGGGCTCGCGATCGCGCTGCTGTACGAGCGGGGCCGCCTGGTGCGGGCGGCGACGCGGGGGGACGGTCGCACGGGCGAGGACGTGACGCTGAACGTCCGCACGATCTCGAGCATCCCGGACGTGCTGGCCGGCGACCCCGCGACGCACCCGGACCTCATCGAGATCCGGGGCGAGGTGTTCCTGCCCGTCGAGGCGTTCCGCGCGCTCAACGAGGCGCAGGTCGAGGCCGGCCGGGCGCCGTTCGCCAACCCCCGCAACGCCGCCGCCGGCTCGCTGCGGCAGAAGGACCCGCGCGTCACGGCGTCGCGGCCGCTGCGCATGTACGCGCACGGCATCGGCGCCCTGACCTGGGGTGAGGGGCGCGGCACCGGGATCGACCGGCAGTCGCAGGTGTACGACCTGCTGGCGGGCTGGGGCGTGCCGACGTCGAGCCACACCCGCGTGGTCGACGGGCTCGACGAGGTCGAGGAGCGGATCGCGTACTTCGGCGAGCACCGGCACGACGTCGAGCACGAGATCGACGGTGTCGTCGTCAAGGTCGACGACATCGCGCTGCAGCGTCGGCTGGGGGCGACGAGCCGCGCCCCGCGGTGGGCGATCGCCTACAAGTACCCGCCGGAGGAGGTCAACACCCGCCTGCTGGCGATCGAGCTCGGCATCGGGCGCACGGGCCGTGCGACGCCGTTCGCGGTGATGGCCCCGGTGCTCGTGGCCGGCAGCACCGTCCGGCAGGCGACGCTGCACAACCAGGACGTCGTCAAGGTCAAGGGCGTCCGCATCGGCGACATGGTCGTCCTGCGCAAGGCCGGTGACGTGATCCCGGAGATCGTGGGGCCCGCTCCGCGGGCGCCGGGCGACGACGTGCCGCGCGTCGAGTGGCAGATGCCGGCGGACTGCCCCGAGTGCGGCACTCCGCTGCGCCCCATGCGGGAGGGCGACGTGGACCTGCGGTGCCCCAACGCCCAGGGGTGCCCCGCCCAGGTGCGCGGCCGGCTCGAGCACATCGGCTCGCGGGGCGCGTTCGACATCGAGGTCCTCGGGGAGGTGACCGCGGCGGCGCTCACGCAGCCGGAGGTCCCCGAGACGCCGCCCGTGCCCAACGAGGCCCACCTCTTCGACCTCGTCGGCTACGGCCCGGACGCGTCGCCCGAGGAGGTCGCCCGGGTGCGTGCCGCGAGCCTGGCGGCCCTGGCGGAGGTGGAGGTCGTGGTGCGGGACGCCGAGACCGGGCTCCCCAAGGAGGACGCGGACGGGTCGCTGCGGCGGCGCACGCCGTTCCGTCGGACGCTCAAGCACAGCCGGGCGCAGCGTGCGGCCGCCGAGGCCGCCGGGCAGGCGCTGCCCGACTGGGAGCCGTCCGAGGCCGCGCGCACGCTGCTCGACCAGCTCGACCTCGCCAAGACGAAGGACCTCTGGCGGGCGATCGTCGCGCTGAGCATCCGCAACGTCGGGCCGACGGCCGCGCGTGCCCTCGCCCAGGAGTTCGGGTCGATGGCGGCGCTGCGCGCGGTCGTCGACCCGACCGTCGCCGATGCCGGGCTCGACCCGGCGGACGCCGTCGCGCGGCTCGCCGCGGTCGAGGGCGTGGGGCCGACGATCGCCCAGTCCCTCCTGGACTGGTTCGCCGAGCCCTGGCACCGCGAGATCGTCGACCGGTGGGCGGCTGCCGGCGTGGTGATGGCCGACGCCGTCGACGAGTCCACGCCCCGGACCCTCGAGGGCGTGACCGTCGTGGTCACCGGCAGCCTCGAGCGGTTCAGCCGCGACGGAGCCAAGGAGGCGATCCTCGTGCGCGGGGGCAAGGCGTCCGGCTCGGTGTCGAAGAAGACCGACTTCGTCGTCGTCGGCGAGAACGCCGGCTCCAAGGAGGTCAAGGCGCGCGAGCTCGGGCTGCGGATCCTCGACGAGGCCGGCTTCGAGACGCTGCTCGCCGGCGGCCCCGACGCCGTAGGGCCACCGCAGGACCCGGCCGACGCCGCGGACCCGGCCGACGCGGACCCGGCCGACGCGGACCCGGCCGACGCGGACCCGGCCGACGCGGACCCTGCCGACGACGGAACCCCGGAGGCGCGGTGAGCGGGGACGTCGGCACGGCGCCGGTGCGGGTCCGCCGCGCCACCGCCGCCGACCTGCCGCAGGTCGGCGACCTCACCGCCCGTGCCTACGTCGCCGACGCGCTCGTGGCGGCCGACCACTGGTACGTCGACGAGCTGCGGGACGCCGCCGCGCGGGCGGCCCGGGCGACCGTGCTGGTCGCCGTCGCCGCGGGGACCGACGCCGCGCCGGGAAGCGGGCCGTGCGCCGGCACCGCCCCGGGCGACGCACGCGTGCTCGGCACGATCACCCTGGCCGCGCCGGGCTCGCCGTACGCCGAGATCGCGCGGCCGGGGGAGCTGGAGCTGCGGATGCTCGCCGTCGACCCCGAGGCGCGCGGCCGGGGGATCGCCGACCGGCTCGTCGGTGCGGCGCTGCGGGAGGCCGTCGCGGACGGTGCACGGGACGTGGTGCTCTCGACGCTCGACACGATGCACGCGGCGCACCGGGTCTACGCGCGGCTCGGCTTCGCCGCGCGCCCCGAGCGGGACTGGACCGACGAGCTGACGATGCGCGTGCACGTCTGGCGCGCCCCGCAGGCGCCCGGCGCGCTCGTCGAGGCCGCCACGTGGCCGCCCCCGCGGGTCGTCGACGTCGACGGGTGGCGGGTCGGGCTGTCCGGCGGCGTGACCCGACGTGCCGGGTCGACGATCGCGCTGGTCGACGTCGCGGACCTGCCCGGGGCGGTCGACCGCGTCGAGGCCCTCTACCGCGCGGACGGCGCCACGCCCGTGTTCCGCCTCGGGGACCCCGGGAACCCGGCCGGCCTCGCCGCCGAGCTCGATGCCCGCGGCTACGTGCACGGCACCGTCACCGACATCCTGGTCCGCGACGTCGACCCGAGCTGGGCCACGGGTGGGGGCGCGGTGGCCGACCTCGGTGGCGGGGTGCGCGTGCGCGTCGCCGACCAGCCCGACGACGCCTGGCTCGACCTGTGGCTCGCCGGCAAGGGCGGCGCCCGGGAGCCGTCCCGGCAGATCGTCACCGGCGCCCCCGCCGCCTACCTCACCGCGACGGACACCGACGGCACCGACGTCGCCGTGATCCGCGCCGCACCCGTCGACGACTGGGTCGCGCTCTCCTGCCTGCAGGTGGTCCCCGCGGCCCGCCGGCGCGGACTGGGCCGCGCGCTGACGCGCGAGGCCCTCGCGGTCGCGGCCCGGCGGGGCGCGCGGCGAGCCTTCCTCCAGGTCGAGGCCGACAACGTCGCCGCCCTGACCCTGTACGCGGCCCTCGGCTTCGCACCCGCCCACCGCTACGTGTACCGCGAGCCGCCCGTCCCCGGCGCCCCCGGCGGGTGCTGACCCGCGCGCCGACGGGGCTCGCCGACCCCGGGGGCGCGCGGCCCGTGCGCCCCCGATACTGGGGCCATGCTCTCGACGGACAACGCGGTGGCACTCGAGGCCGCCGGACTGCAGTGGCACCCGCGCGCCGGTGACCGGTTCGTCATCCGCAGCGCGGACATGGCGGGGGAGGTCTTCACGATCTCCGAGATGGTCGTCGAGGCGCACGAGTACGAGACCGGGACCGTGCTGGGGTTCAACGGCACCACCGAGTGGGCGCTGGACTCGGTGCGTCAGGAGGACGCCCTGTGGTTGCCGCGCGAGGACCAGATGCGTGAGCTGCTCGGTGGCACGTTCCGCAGCCTCGCCCGGTCGACCGACGGCCGCTACCAGGTCCTCGTCGAGGTCAGCGGCCGCCCCGAGCGCGTCTTCACCGCCGACGACGCCGCCGACGCCTACGCCGAGGCGCTGCTCGCCCTCGTCAGCGCGGCGACCTCGCACGAGGTGTGACGGCCGGTCGCGGCGCCCGTGCAGGGGGACAGGGGCGGGTCGCCCGCGACTAGACTCACGGACCATGTCCACCCTCTCCCGCGACGAGGTCGCGCGCGTCGCCGTGCTCGCCCGGATCGACCTGACACCGGCCGAGCTCGACCGGCTGGCGGGCGAGCTCGACGTCATCGTCGAGTCCGTCGCCCGCGTCTCCGAGGTCGCCACCCCGGACGTCCCCGCGACGAGCCACCCCCTGCCGCTGTCCAACGTGTTCCGTGCCGACGAGCCGGTCGCCCCGCTCGACCGCGACGAGGTGCTGGCGCAGGCGCCGGCGGCCCGCGAGGGCAAGTTCCTCGTCCCCCAGATCCTCGGGGAGGAGTGACATGACCGACCTGACCCGCCTGACCGCCGCGGAGCTCGCCGACCGGCTGACCTCGCGCGAGGTGACCAGCGTCGAGGTGACGCAGGCACACCTCGACCGCATCGCCGCCGTCGAGCCCGCCGTGCACGCCTTCCTGCACGTCGCGCACGAGGAGGCGCTGGCCACGGCGGCCGACGTCGACGAGCGCCGTGCCGCGGGTGAGGACCTGCACGCGCTGGCCGGGGTGCCGATCGCCGTCAAGGACGTCGTCGTGACGCGGGGCCTGCCCACGACGGCCGGCTCGCGGATCCTCGAGGGGTGGGTGCCGCCGTACGACGCGACGCTCGTCGAGCGGCTCAAGGCCGCGGGCCTGCCGATCCTCGGCAAGACCAACATGGACGAGTTCGCGATGGGCTCGTCCACCGAGCACTCGGGCTACGGCACCACGCACAACCCGTGGGACCTCGAGCGCATCCCCGGCGGCTCGGGCGGCGGGTCGGCCGCGGCCGTCGCCGCCTACGAGGCGCCGCTCGCCATCGGCACGGACACGGGCGGCTCGATCCGCCAGCCCGCGGCCGTCACGGGCACCGTCGGCGTCAAGCCGACGTACGGCAGCGTGTCGCGCTACGGGCTCGTCGCCCTGGCCAGCAGCCTGGACCAGGCCGGCCCGTGCACGCGCACCGTGCTGGACTCGGCGCTGCTGCACGAGCTGATCGGCGGGCACGACCCGCGCGACTCGACCTCCCTGCCGGACCCCGCGACGGGCTACGTCGCGGCAGCGCGCGAGGGCGCGTCGGGGGACCTGCGGGGCGTCCGGGTCGGCGTCATCCGCGAGCTGCAGGGCGAGGGCTACCAGCCGGGCGTGCTCGCCCGCTTCGAGGAGTCCCTCGACGCGCTGCGCGGCGCGGGGGCCGAGGTCGTCGAGGTGTCCTGCCCGCACTTCACCTACGCGCTCGCGGCGTACTACCTGATCCTGCCGGCCGAGGCCTCGAGCAACCTGGCGAAGTTCGACGGCATGCGCTTCGGCCTGCGCGTCGAGCCCTCCGAGGGCCCGGTGACCGCGGAGCGCGTCATGGCCGCGACGCGCGGCCAGGGCTTCGGGGACGAGGTCAAGCGCCGCATCATCCTCGGCACGTACGCGCTGAGCGCGGGCTACTACGACGCCTACTACGGGTCGGCGCAGAAGGTCCGCACGCTCATCCAGCGGGACTTCGCCGCGGCGTTCGAGGCCGCGGACGTGCTCGTGTCGCCCACCGCGCCGACGACGGCCTTCAAGCTCGGTGAGAAGCTCGACGACCCGCTGGCGATGTACCTCAACGACGTCGCGACGATCCCGGCGAACCTCGCCGGGGTCCCCGGGATGTCGCTGCCGTCCGGGCTGTCCGACGACGGCCTGCCCGTCGGGTTCCAGATCCTCGCGCCGGCGCGCGAGGACGCCCGGCTGTACCGCGTGGGAGCGGCGCTCGAGGCGCTGCTCGAGACGAGCTGGGAGGGCCCGCTGCTGGGCCGCGCCCCCGAGCTGGCCGGAGGGGCAGCCTGATGAGCACCACGACCCACGTCGACCTGGTCGACTACGACGACGCGGTGGCCCGGTTCGACCCGGTCATCGGCATCGAGGTGCACGTCGAGCTGGGCACGCGGACCAAGATGTTCGACGGCGCCGAGCAGTCGTTCGGCGAGGAGCCGAACACGCAGATCACGCCGACGAGCCTGGGCCTGCCCGGCGCGCTGCCGGCGGTCAACGGCACCGCCGTCGAGTACGCGATCCGCATCGGCCTCGCCCTGAACTGCTCGATCGCGCAGTCCTGCCGGTTCGCGCGCAAGAACTACTTCTACCCGGACGTGCCGAAGAACTTCCAGACGTCGCAGTACGACGAGCCGATCGCGTTCGAGGGGTTCGTCGACGTCGAGCTCGAGGACGGCACGGTGTTCCGCGTCGAGGTCGAGCGCGCGCACATGGAGGAGGACGCCGGCAAGAACACCCACGTCGGCGGCGCCACCGGGCGCATCCACGGTGCCGAGTACTCGATGGTCGACTACAACCGGGCCGGGGTCCCGCTGGTCGAGATCGTCACCAAGCCGATCACGGGTGCCGGCGAGCGGGCCCCCGAGGTCGCGCGGGCGTACGTGCAGACGCTGCGTGACATGTTCCGGGCGCTCGGCGTCTCCGAGGCCCGCATGGAGCGTGGCAACGTGCGTGCCGACGTCAACGTGTCGCTGCGCGCGACCCCGGAGTCGCCGCTGGGGACCCGCACGGAGACGAAGAACGTCAATTCGTTCCGCTCGGTCGAGCGCTCCGTGCGGTACGAGATCAGCCGGCAGGCGGCGATCCTCGACGCGGGCGGCTCGATCGTCCAGGAGACGCGGCACTGGCACGAGGACACCGGCATCACCACCGCCGGGCGCGTGAAGTCCGACGCCGAGGACTACCGCTACTTCCCCGAGCCCGACCTCGTGCCGATCGTGCCGGACCGCGCGTGGATCGAGGAGATCCGCGCCGCGCTGCCCGAGCTGCCGGCCGCGCGCCGCCGCCGCCTGCAGGGCGACTGGGGCTACGCCGACGCCGAGATGCGCGACGTCGTCAACGCCGGGGCCGTCGAGCTCATCGAGGCCACCGTGGCCGCGGGCGCGAGCCCGGCCGCCGCGCGCAAGTGGTGGATGGGCGAGCTGGCCCGCACCGCCAAGCAGCAGGAGGTCGAGCTGGCGGACCTGCCGATCACGCCCGCGCAGATCGGCGCGCTGCAGCAGCTCGTCGACGCCGGGCGGATCAACGACAAGCTCGCGCGCCAGGTGCTCGAGGGGGTCCTGGCGGGCGAGGGCGACCCGGAGCAGGTCGTCGTCGCGCGCGGCCTCGGGGTCGTCTCGGACGACGGGCCGCTGCTCGAGGCGATCGACGCCGCGCTCGCGGCCCAGCCCGACATCGCCGAGAAGATCCGCGGCGGCAACCTGGGCCCGGTCGGCGCGATCATCGGCGCGGTCATGAAGGCGACCCGCGGCCAGGCCGACGCGGGTCGGGTGCGCGAGCTCGTCCTGGAGCGCGTCCGGGCCTGAGCGCCAGGACCGACCCGCCCGGCGTGCGTCGTGTCGCAACGTCCCGGTCACACGGGATTTGTACGATGCGTCGCACGCCGGAGGGCAGTCGGTGGTGGTGCCCCGCGCGTGGGCACCGGGGCCGAGCGCGACGGAGGTAGCGATGCAGAAGCCCACCCTGCAGGGCGAGATGATCGTCCTGCGGCCGATCCGGGCCGACGACGCCGAGGCGATGTGGGACATGATCACGGACCCCGAGGGCAGGCGCCTGACCGGGACCACGCGGTCGTTCACGCACGAGGAGATCGACGCGTGGTGCGCGGACCGGGAGGACGCCCGGGGCCGCTTCGACTTCGCGGTGACCACCAACGGTGACGACGAGTACCGCGGTGAGATCGTCCTGGCGGACGTCGACGAGGAGGTGCGCTGCGCCGGCCTGCGGCTGTCGATGCGCCCGGCCTACCGGGGTCGCGGCTACGGCACCGAGGCCATCGAGCTCGTCCTCGGCTTCGCGTTCGACGGGCTGGGCCTGCACCGCGTCGAGCTCGAGGCGCTCAGCATCAACTCCCGGGCGCTGTCGCTGTACGAGAACATCGGGTTCCGCCCCGAGGGTCGCCGCCGTGACGCGTACCGCGACGGTGCCGGCTGGTGCGACGCCGTGGTGATGTCGATGCTCGAGGACGAGTACCGCGCCGGGCGTGCGGGTGGCTGACGCGACCGTGCTGACCGCCACCGTCCCCGACGACGACCTGCTGCACCGCCTCGCGGACCTCGCCGCGGCGCACCCGACCGACCTGCGGCTGGTCCGCTGGGACATGTCCGGCCCGCTCGACCCCGCCACCGCCGCGGCCGTCGACCTCGTCGTCGTCCCGCACTACTTCGTGCGGCCCGGGGGTTTCGACGTCCTGCACGACCTGCCCCGGCTGCGGTACGTGCAGCTGCCCAGCGCCGGGTACGAGCACGCGCGACCCCACCTGCCGCCGGGTCTCGTGCTGTGCAACGGCCGCAGCGTCCACGACGCGGGGACGGCCGAGCTGGCGGTCGGCCTGACGCTCGCGGTCCAGCGCGACCTGCCGCGCGCCGTGCGCGCGATGGGGGAGGGGCGGTGGGACAACCCGTTCGGGCCGTCGCTCGCCGACCGTCGCGTGCTGGTGGTCGGGCAGGGGTCCGTCGGCCGCGCGATCGTGGCGCGGTTCCGCCCGTTCGAGGTCGACGTGGTGCGGGTGGCCAGCACCGCGCGCGACGACGAGGACGGGCACGTGCACGGCGTCGACGAGCTGCTCGACCTGCTCCCCGACGCGGACGTGGTGGTCCTCGCGATCCCGCTGACCCGGGCGTCGCACCACCTCCTCGACGCCCGCGCGCTGGGTCGCATGAAGGACGGCGCGCTGCTCGTCAACGTCGCGCGCGGCAAGGTCGTGGACACCCCCGCGCTGCTCGCCGAGCTGGAGCGCGGGAGGCTGCGGGCCGCACTGGACGTCACCGACCCCGAGCCGCTGCCCGCCGACCACCCGCTGTGGCGTGCACCGAACGTCCTGGTCACGGCCCACCAGGGGGGCAACACGGACGCGACGGCGCCGCGGGTGGCCGCGCTCGTGCGGCGGCAGCTGACGGCGCTGCTGGCGGGCGAGCCACCGGTCAACGAGGTCGCGCGCACCTGACGGCGACCGCCGGCGCACGGTGCCGCACCGGGTGCGGGGGGCGGTGCTCAGGTGGGGCGGCGCGCGTGGTCCTCGAGCGCCACCTTGCGCTCGTGGGCGTGGTCGACGATGCGGTCGGGGTACCCCGCGGGCGGTCCGCCGGGCAGCTTCCACGGCTCGTGCGCCCCGCCGCCCGGGACGTCGCGCAGCTCGGGGACCCAGCGACGCACGTAGGCGCCGTCGGGGTCGAACTTGCGGCCCTGGGTGACGGGGTTGAACACCCGGAAGTACGGCGCGGCGTCGCGGCCCGTGCCCGCCACCCACTGCCAGTTGAGCTGGTTCTGGGGCACGTCGCCGTCGACGAGCCACTCCATGAAGTGCGCGGCGCCGCGCTGCCACCGCACGTGCAGGTCCTTGACCAGGAACGACGCGACGACCATGCGGACCCGGTTGTGCATCCACCCCTGCCCGAGCAGCTGGCGCATGCCGGCGTCGACCAGCGGGTAGCCGGTGCGGCCCTGCGCCCACGCCGCGAAGGCGCGGTCGGCGTCCGGCCCGTCCGCCCACGCGTCCTCGGGCACGACCGGCCGCAGCGAGCGCTGCGCGGCCGAGGGGGCGTGCCACAGCACGTCGGCGTGGAACTCGCGCCACGCGAGCTCCGACCGGTAGGTCGCCACGGAGGTCGCCAGGTCGCCGGTGGCGCCGCGACCGGCCTCCGCCAGGTCGGCGAGCATGGTGCGGGGGTGGATCTCGCCGTACTTGAGGTGGACCGACATCCACGACGTCACGTCGAGGTCGGGGCGGTTGCGGTCGACGTCGTAGCCCGCCAGGTCCTCCCGCAGGAACTCGTGCCAGCGGTCCCGCGCCGCCGACTCGCCGGCGCGGGGCAGCCGGACGTCGGTCGCCGGAGCGTTGGGCAGGCCGTCGGTCGGCGCCGTCGCCCACGGCACGTCGCGCGGACGGGGCGCGGGCTCGCGCCAGCCGTGGTCGAGCCACGCCGTGCGGAAGGGCGTGAAGACCTTGTACGGCCCGCCCTGGCCCGTCTGCAGCCGCCCGGGGGCGACGGCGTACGGGCACCCCGTGCGGACCAGCGGGACGCCCGGCAGCGCGTCGGCGAGCGCGGCCTCGACGGCGTCGTCGCGCCGCCGGCCGTACGGCTCGGTCGCCGCGGTGACGTGCACCTGCGTGGCGCCGACCTCCCGGGCGACGGCGGGAACGACCTGGTCGGCGGGCCCGTGGCGTACGACGAGCCGCCCGCCCGTGGCCTCGTCGAGGGCCCGCAGCGACGCGGCGAGGTAGGCGAGCCGGGGCGCCCCGGCCGATCGCCACAGGGCGGGGTCGAGGACGTACAGGGCCACCACGTCGTCGTCCGCGGCGCGCGCCGCCTCCACGGCGGCGAGCAGCGCGGGGTGGTCGGCCAGGCGCAGGTCGCGGCGGAACCAGCAGATCGTCGGCACGCCGCACGTTAACCCGGCCGCGGGACCGCTGCGCGTCGGACCGTGGCGTCGCGGTGCCCGAGCCGCGCGGCCTGCCCCAGCCACCTCTCGCGGCGCTGCGGGGAGGAGAAGCGCACGGCCGGGAACGTCGTGCGACCGACGAGCCGGTACCCGCAGAAGCCGAGCGTGGCGCGTCCCAGCGAGGCGCCGGCGGCATCCCGGTAGGCCAGCAGGTTCCAGGCGCGCGGGGAGTCCATCGTCATGAACGTGCGGGCCGTGCGGCCCTGCAGGAGCCGCCGCGGCAGGTGTCCGGACCCGTAGCGGAACGCCACGCCGGCGAGCATGACCCGGTCGAGGAACGCCTTGAGGACGGCGGGGTACGTGCCCCACCACTGCGGGTGCAGGACGACGAGGTGGTCCGCGGCCCTGACCTGCTCCACCATGGCGGCGACCGCCGGGTCGAGGTGGTCGGTGGTGCCGTCGTGGGCGGCGAGGTCGGCGCGCACGGCGGGGTCGTGCGGGAACGGCGTCGTCGCGAGGTCCAGGACCTCGACGTGCGCCCCGGCGGCCCTCGCCGCGTCGGCGTACGCCTGCGCGAGAGCGTGGGTGAAGGAGCCGGCCAGGGGGTGGCCGACGACCACGAGGACGTGCACGTCAGGACCTCCGGGTCACACGAGCGGGGAGTCGGGGACGTGCTGCGCGAGCGCGCTGCGCATGGTCACCAGGACCGTCGTGAGGTCGCGGTGCAGCGCCGTGAGGTCGACCTGCGGCACGTCCGCGAACGCCGACGTGAAGGCCTCCTCGAGCTGCCGTCCGGCGTCCCGGACCAGCGCGACGCCGTCCGGTGTCAGCTCGAGCACGACCCGCCGTGCGTGGCCGGGGTCGCTGAGCGTGCGGACCCAGCCGGCGGCGACGAACGAGCCGACGCGCTTGCTCACCGCGGCCTTCGTGACGTGCAGGCACCGTGCGAGGGTGGTGACGTCCGGGTGGTCGAGGTCCGACAGCACGGCCAGGAAGAGGTACTGGCTGAGGGTCACGCCGTGCTCGGCGCGCAGCAGGTGGTCGGCGTACTCGTCGAGGACGTCGACCAGGTGGTGCAGCGTGACGGTGACGCGGTCACCGAGGGGGTGGTCGGGTGGGCGGGTCACCCGAGGTAGTCAACCCGTTGACACGACTTCGTGTCAACCCGTTGACATTCGCCGACGTCGGGGTGGTGTTGCGTCCTGCACGCCGCGACGGTGTGATCGTGCCGGTCGGTCACGTGGCGGTGGGGGTGCTCGGGCCGGCTCAGGGGTCCCGCGGAGGCCCCGTCGACGACCGGGGGACGAGCTCGGTCGGCAGCCGGCGGTGCGTCGCCGAGGCGGTCCCGGCGATCAGGTCGACCAGCAGCTGCAGCGCGGCGGCGCCCATGGCCTGCAGGGGCTGCGCGACCGTCGTCAGCGGGGGCGTGCTGAGCGCCGACTCCGGCACGTTGTCGAACCCGATGACCGACAGGTCGCCCGGGATGTCCAGGCCCAGCTCGCGGGCGACGTCGATGACGCCCAGCGCCGAGAGGTCGTTCGCGGCGAACACGGCCGTGGGTCGGTCGGGGCGGTCCAGCAGGATGCGCGCGGGCTCCTGCGACGTGCCGCGGCGGTAGTCGCCCATGCCCACGAGGCTCTCGTCCACGGGGACGCCCGCGTCGCACATGGCGCCGCGGAAGCCCTCCTCGCGCAGGCGCGCGGACGCCAGGTCGGGGCGCCCTCCGAGGAAGGCGATGCGACGGTGTCCCAGGTCCAGCAGGTGCTGCGTCGCGAGCCTCGCACCTGCGAGGTTGTCCGAGTCGACGGTCGGCAGGCCGGTCGGCCCGGCGTGCGGGTCGACTGCGACGACCGGCACGCCGGGGCGTGCCTCGACGACCGTCGGCGTCACGATGATGGCCCCGTCGATGAGCGTGCCGGACAGCCGCGAGAGGTAGCGCCGCTCCCACCCGACCTCGGCCGAGCCGCCGCCGCCGGAGTACGCGAGGAGCTCGTAGCCCGTCGCGGTCACGGCGCTGCCGGCGCCCTTGAGGAGCTCGGCGGAGAACGGCTCGAACTCCGCGACGAGGATGCCGAGGACGTTGGTCCGGTAGGACCGCAACGACCGCGCGCCGAGGCTCGCCTCGTACCCGAGGTCCGCGATCACCTCCTGCACTCGCTCAAGTGTGCGCTGCGACACGCCGTAGCGACCATTGACGACCTTGGAGACGGTGGCGACGGAGACCCCGGCGGTTCGGGCGACATCGGCCATCTTGACGCGGGGGAGCGAGTCCACGCGGTGATCATAGGACATCGTGTCGATAACGTTATCGACATCGATTGACATCGCTCCTGGACCACTGTCAACCTAGGCGCCGTCCGACCTCTCAGCGACGACGAGGAGATTCAAAGATGAAGAGGACTGCGGCACTGCGCGCGGTCGCGCTGGGTGCAGCGGTGGCGATGATCGCGACCGCTTGCAGCTCCGGCGGCGGCAGCGACGAGGCCACCGACGGCACCGGCGAGAACGTCACCCTCACGTGGTGGCACAACTCGAACACCGGCGCCGGCAAGGACTACTACGACCAGCTGGCCGACGAGTTCGAGTCGGACAACCCTGGCGTGACGATCGAGGTCAGCGCCCTCCAGCACGAGGACATGCTCACCAAGCTCGACGCGGCGTTCCAGACGGGCGACCAGCCCGACATCTTCATGGAGCGCGGTGGCGGCGAGCTGAAGGCGCACGTCGAGGCGGGCCTGGTCAAGGACATCACCGACGACGCTGCTGACACGATCTCGGCGCTCGGCGGCTCGGTGGCCGGCTGGACCGTCGAGGACCGCGTCTACTCGCTGCCCTTCTCCATGGGTGTCGTGGGCTTCTGGTACAACAAGTCGATGTTCGCCCAGGCGGGCATCACCGAGGCCCCGACGACGATGGACGAGCTCAACGCGGCCGTCGAGGCCCTCAAGGGCGTCGGCATCGAGCCGATCTCCGTCGGCGCCGGCTCCGGCTGGCCCGCGGCGCACTACTGGTACTACTTCGCGCTGCGCCAGTGCTCGCAGGACACCATCGACACGGCGACGCAGTCGCTCGAGTTCACGGACGACTGCTGGGTCCGCGCGGGCGAGAGCCTGGCGGAGTTCGTGGCGACGGAGCCCTTCAACACGGGCTTCCTCGGCACCGAGGCGCAGGGCACGCCCGAGTCGGCCTCCGGTCTCCTCGCGAACCGCAAGGTCGCGATGGAGCTGGCCGGTCACTGGGAGCCCGGCGTCATGCAGGGCCTCACGGAGGACGAGCAGGGCCTGGGCGAGGACACCGCATGGTTCCCGTTCCCCGAGGTCCCGGGTGGCCAGGGTGACCCGGCCGCACAGCTCGGTGGCGGCGACGCGTGGGCGTGCTCCAACGACGCGCCCGACGTCTGCGTCGACTTCATCGAGTTCCTGCTGTCGAACGACGTGCAGAAGGGCTTCGCGGAGCTCGACATGGGTCTGCCGACGCTCCCGTCGGCCACGGCCTTCGTCGCAGCGCCCGAGCTGGCCCAGCTGCTGTCCTTCCGGAACGACGCGCCGTACGTCCAGCTGTACTTCGACACGGCGTTCGGCGAGAACATCGGTGGCGCCATGAACGAGGCCATCGTGTCCGTGTTCGCAGGGAGCGGGACGCCTCAGGGCGTCGTCGACGCCACCCAGTCCGCGGCTGACCTCGAGAAGTGACCGACGTGGCAGGAGACCTGACCCCCCGCGGGGGGCACGCAACCAGGGCTGCTGCCGCCACCGCAGTGAACCCGGGTGCCACCGGCCAGGCCACGGCCTGGTCGGTGGCCCCTGGGCCGCGGGGGCGCGGAGCGTCGTCCAACGAGTGGCGCAAGCGCCTCGAGATCGTCTTCTTCGTGGCGCCGGCGCTCCTGCTGTTCGCCACCTTCGTGGTCATCCCGGTGATCCAGGCCGCCCGGTACTCCGTGTTCCGGTGGAACGGCCTCGGGCCGATGGACAACTTCGTCGGCTTCCAGAACTACGTCATGGCCCTGGGCGACACGATCTTCCAGCGTGCCGTGACCAACAACATGACGATCGCGGTCCTCTCGATCGCGATCCAGCTGCCGATCGGTCTGCTGATCGCCCTGCTGCTGAACCGCAAGTTCCCCGGCCAGACCGCGATGCGCGTCATCGTGTTCGTCCCCTACGTGCTCGCCGAGGTCGTCGCGGGTGTCATCTGGAAGCTGCTGCTGCAGCCGCAGGGTGGCGTCAACGCGTTCCTCGAGACGATCGGCCTGGGCGGGTTCACCAAGGCCTGGGTCGGTGACCCGAGCGTCGCGCTGTGGACCGTCATGGGTGTGCTCACCTGGAAGTACTGCGGTCTCGCGATCGTCCTGCTGCTCGCCGGCCTCCAGGGTGTGCCCGAGGAGCTGCACGAGGCGGCGTCGATCGACGGTGCCAGCTGGTGGCAGACGCAGCGCAAGATCACCATCCCGCTGCTCGGTCCGACCATCCGCACCTGGATGTTCCTGTCGATGATCGGGTCGTTGCAGCTCTTCGACATGGTGTGGATCCTCACCAGGGGCGGTCCGGACAACGCGACCGTCACCATGGCGACCTACCTCATCCGCCAGGGCACCGAGCGCAGCCAGTACGGCTACTCGTCCGCGGTCGCGATCATCCTCTTCGTCATCTCGTTCCTGCTGGCCGCGATCTTCCAGGCCTTCGTGCTCAACCGCGACTCGGGTGACGACAAGCCGAAGCAGCGTCGGAAGAAGGTGTCCCGATGACCTCCGTCGTCGCCCCGCCCTCACGCGGTACTCGTGGGGCCACGCGGTCCGGCTCGCACAGCCGCCGCTCGGTCAGCCCGTGGGTCTACCTCGCGTCCGTCCTGGTCGCCGGCGTCACGCTGGCACCCGTGGTGTACGCGGTGCTCAGCGGGTTCCGCTCCAACGGCCAGCTCGGGGCCAACCCGGTCGGCCTGCCGAACCCCTGGATCTTCACCAACTACGTCGGCGTCCTCACGTCGTCGAGCTTCTGGCAGTACGCGCTGAACTCGATCATCATCGCCGGCGTCACGACGGCGATCGTGGTGGTGGCGGGCGTCATGGCCGCCTACCCGCTCGCGCGCTACCGCTTCAAGGGGCGCCAGGCGCTGTTCAACGTCTTCGTGGCGGGCCTGATGTTCCCGCTCACGGTGGCGATCATCCCGCTGTTCCTCATGGTGCGTGAGCTCGGCCTGACCAACAGCTACTGGGGTGTGGCACTGCCGCAGGCGGCGTTCGCGCTGCCGATGACGATCGTCATCCTGCGGCCGTTCCTCATGGCGCTGCCCAACGAGCTCGAGGAGGCGGCGATGCTCGACGGCGCGTCGCGCATCGGTTTCTTCTGGCGGATCCTGGTCCCGCTGTCGGGCCCGGGCATGGTGACGACCGGCGTGCTCGCCTTCGTGGGCTCGTGGAACGGCTACCTGCTCCCGCTGCTCTTCCTCAACAACCCCGCGCTCAAGACGCTGCCGCTCGGCGTCGCGGACTTCTCCACCGAGCACTCCGCCGACACGGCCGGCGTGCTCGCCTTCACCTCGCTCGCGGTCATCCCGGCGCTGGTGTTCTTCCTGACGATGCAGAAGCGGATCGTCAGCGGCCTGCAGGGGGCCGTGAAGGGCTGAGCCCTTCCCCCTGCGTTCCCCACCCTGGCGCGTCCGGGGGCCTCGCGCGCACGACCTGCGCGGGGCCCCGGACCGCCCGTGCCCGCATCGTGGCGGTCGCGCACCCGAAGGAGACAGTGCAGTGACGGAGCTCGAGTTGCCCCCAGGACCCCGCGCCTCGGAGCGGGTGCGCGACCTCATGGCTCGCATGACGCTCGAGGAGAAGCTCGCACAGATCGTCGGCTTCTGGGAGAAGAGCGAGGGCGAGGCCGTCGCGCCGCTCCAGGGCGAGTTCGAGGCGCCGCGAGGGCTGGACGACTCGATCGGCGACGGGCTGGGTCACCTCACGCGCGTCTACGGGACCCGACCGGTCGACGCCGCGGAGCGCGCCGCGTGGCTCTGGGACAAGCAGCGCTGGTTCGTCAACGAGACGCGCCTGGGCATCCCGGCCCTCGTGCACGAGGAGTGCCTCACGGGCCTGTCGGCCTGGGGCGCCGCCACCTTCCCGACACCGTTGGCCTGGGGCTCGTCGTTCGACCCCGACCTCGTGACCCGCATGGGGGAGCTCATCGGCGGGTCGATGCGCACGCTGGGGATCCACCAGGGCCTGGCCCCGGTCCTCGACGTGATCCGCGACCCCCGGTGGGGGCGCGTCGACGAGTGCATCTCCGAGGACCCGTACCTGGTCGGCACGCTCGGCACGTCCTACGTGCGCGGGCTGCAGTCGACCGGCATCCACGCCACCCTCAAGCACTTCGTCGGCTACTCGGCGTCGCAGTCGGGCCGCAACTTCGGTCCCGTGCACATCGGCGCGCGCGAGCTCGCCGACGTGCTCCTCGTGCCCTTCGAGATGGGGGTGCTCGACGGCGCCGTGCGGTCGGTCATGTCGTCCTACAACGAGATCGACGGCGTGCCGGTCGCGGCCGACCCCGACCTGCTGACCGGGCTGCTGCGCGAGCGCTGGGGGTTCGACGGCACCGTCGTCGCCGACTACTTCGGCGTCGCGTTCCTGCAGCTGCTGCACCACACCGCCGGCGACCTCGGCGAGGCGGCCGGCCAGGCGCTCGCCGCCGGCGTCGACATCGAGCTGCCGACCGGGGACGCGTACCTCGGCCCGCTGGCGGCGGCGGTGCGCGCGGGCACGGTCGACGAGTCGCTCGTCGACCGCGCCGTCCTGCGGGCCCTGGCC
Organism: Cellulomonas phragmiteti; assembly: GCF_016862775.1. Lineage (GTDB taxonomy): Bacteria > Actinomycetota > Actinomycetes > Actinomycetales > Cellulomonadaceae > Cellulomonas > Cellulomonas phragmiteti. The sequence goes on from NZ_BONP01000009.1 coordinate 52,004, forward strand.
CAGAAGGAGGAGCTCGGGCTGCTCGACGCGACCTTCGAGGACGCACCCCCCACGGAGGTCGACCTGGACTCGCCGGCGCACCGTGAGGTGGCCGCGCTGCTCGCCGAGCGCTCGATCGTGCTGCTCAGCAACGACGGCACGCTCCCGCTCGCCCCCGACGCCCGGGTCGCGGTGATCGGCCCCAACGCCGACCGCGCCGCCGCGCTCTTCGGCTGCTACTCGTTCCTCAACCACGTGCTCGCGCACCATCCGGACGCCGCCGTCGGCATCGAGACCCCGACCGTGCTCGAGGCGCTGCGCGCCGAGCACACCGGCGGCGAGATCACCTCGACGCCCGGCTGCGCGGTCGACGACGACGACCGCTCGGGGTTCGACGCGGCGGTGGCCGCGGCGAGCGCCGCCGACGTCGCCGTGCTCGTGGTCGGTGACCACGCGGCGCTCTTCGGTCGCGGCACCGTCGGCGAGGGCTGCGACCGGGACGACCTCGAGCTGCCCGGCGTCCAGCGCCAGCTCGTCGAGGCCGTGCTGGCGACCGGCACGCCCGTCGTGCTCGTCATGCTCACCGGTCGTCCCTACGCGGTGGACTGGGCCCTCGGGCGCTGCGCGGCGGCCGTCCAGGCGTTCTTCCCCGGCGAGGAGGGCGGGAACGCGGTCGCGGGCGTCCTCACCGGTCGCGTCAACCCGTCCGGCCGGCTGCCGATCTCCATGCCGCGCTCGGCGGGCGCGCAGCCCTACACCTACCTGCACCCCGCGCTGGGCGGCGACGGCGACGTCACGAACCTCAGCACGGTCCCGACCCTGCCCTTCGGGCACGGCCTGTCGTACACGTCGTTCACGCACACCGACCTGCGCGTCGCGCCGGGCGCCTCGACGCGCGACGTGCTCACGGTCACCGTCACGGTCACGAACACCGGCGACCGGGCCGGCGCCGACGTCGTGCAGGTGTACGGCAAGGACGTCGTCGCGAGCGTGACCCGCCCGGTCGCCCAGCTGCTGGGCTACCACCGCATCGAGCTCGCCCCGGGCCAGAGCGCCGACGTCGAGCTCGCGGTCCCCGCGGCGCGGCTGGCGTTCACCGACCGCTCGGGTCGACGGGTCGTCGAGCCCGGCGAGCTCGAGGTGTGGATCGGGTCGTCGTGCGCGCAGCGCGACGTCGAGGCGAGCGTCGAGCTCGTCGGCGAGACCTACCCGGTCACGCTCGACGACCCGCGCTGGACCGGCGTCACGGTCCGCTGAGACGTCCGCCGGCGGCAGGAGCAGCTGCCGCCGGCGGATCACAGGTCGGACGTGCGGCACGCCGTGCCCCACGCCGACGTAGCGTGTCGGGGCGTCACCGCGAGGCGGCGTCGTGCCCCGCGAGAAGGAGACACCTGCGATGAGCCGTCCGCTGCGCTCACGTACCTCGACCCACGGCCGCAACATGGCCGGAGCCCGTGCGCTGTGGCGTGCGACCGGGATGGGCGCGGACGACTTCGGCAAGCCGATCATCGCGATCGCGAACTCCTACACGCAGTTCGTCCCCGGGCACGTGCACCTCAAGGACATGGGCGACCTGGTCGCCGGTGCGATCCGCGAGGCCGGCGGCGTCGCCAAGGAGTTCAACACGATCGCCGTCGACGACGGCATCGCGATGGGTCACGGCGGCATGCTGTACTCCCTGCCCAGCCGGGACCTCATCGCCGACTCCGTGGAGTACATGGTCAACGCGCACTGCGCCGACGCGATCGTGTGCATCTCCAACTGCGACAAGATCACCCCGGGCATGCTCAACGCCGCGCTGCGGCTGAACATCCCGGTGGTCTTCGTGTCCGGCGGGCCCATGGAGGCCGGCAAGGCGGTCGTCGCCGACGGTGTCGCGCGGACCCCCCTCAACCTCGTCAACGCGATCAACTACGCCGCCGACGACAGCGTCTCCGACGAGGCCCTGGGCCGCGTGGAGGAGAACGCGTGCCCCACGTGCGGCTCCTGCTCGGGGATGTTCACGGCCAACTCGATGAACTGCCTCACCGAGGCGCTCGGCCTGTCGCTGCCCGGCAACGGCTCGACGCTCGCCACCCACACGGCGCGCCGTGAGCTGTTCCTCGAGGCGGGTCGCACGATCGTGGACCTCGCGCGCCGCTACTACGACGAGGGGGACGACAGCGTCGCACCGCGCTCGATCGCGTCCCGCGCGGCGTTCAGCAACGCCATGACCCTCGACGTCGCGATGGGCGGCTCCACCAACACGGTGCTGCACATCCTCGCGGCCGCGCAGGAGGCCGAGCTGGACTTCACGCTCGAGGACATCGACGCGATCAGCCGCCGCGTGCCGTGCCTGTCGAAGGTCGCGCCCAACCACCCCGACTTCCACATGGAGGACGTCCACCGGGCCGGCGGCATCCCCGCCCTGCTGGGGGAGCTGGACCGCGGCGGGCTCCTCGACCACGACGTGACCAGCGTCCACACCCCGACCCTGCGCGCCTGGCTCGACGACTGGGACGTCCGCGGCGGGAAGGCGACGCAGCGCGCGCTCGACCTGTTCCTCGCGGCGCCCGGCGGTGTGCGCACCACGCAGGCGTTCTCGACGTCGAACGTGTGGGAGTCGCTCGACACCGACGCGGCGAACGGCTGCATCCGCGACGTCGCCCACGCCTACACGGTCGAGGGCGGCCTGGCGGTGCTGCGCGGCAACCTCGCGCAGGACGGCGCGATCCTCAAGACCGCCGGCATCGACCCCGACGTCTTCCACTTCGTCGGGCGGGCGCTGGTCTGCGAGTCCCAGGACGAGGCGGTCGACAAGATCCTGCGCAAGGAGGTCGAGCCCGGGCACGTGGTCGTCGTCCGCTACGAGGGCCCCGCGGGCGGCCCCGGCATGCAAGAGATGCTCTACCCCACGTCGTTCATCAAGGGCCGCGGGCTGGGCAAGGTGTGCGCGCTCATCACGGACGGCCGGTTCTCCGGCGGCTCGTCCGGCATCTCCGTGGGCCACATCAGCCCCGAGGCGGCCGCCGGCGGCACGATCGGCCTGATCGAGGATGGCGACGAGATCGAGATCGACGTCGAGACGCGGCTCATCCGGCTCAACGTCCCGGACGCCGTGATCGCCGAGCGCCGCGCCAAGATGGAGGCGTCGGAGCACCCGTGGCAGCCGGTCGACCGCGACCGGTACGTGTCGCCCGCGCTGCAGGCGTACGCCGCGATGGCCACGAGCGCGGACCGCGGCGCCGTGCGCGACGTCAGCCGGCTGCGGCGACGCTGAGCCGCGCCGGCCGACGCGCCCCGCGGTGGTGGGCGCGGACGGTGCCACCGAACTAGGGTCGCGGCATGACGACCACCCACGGCGCTCCGGGTCCCGAGATCGACATCAAGCCCCGTTCGCGGCAGGTCACCGACGGGCTGGAGGCGACCGCGTCGCGCGGCATGCTGCGCGCGGTCGGGATGGGGGACGACGACTTCGCGAAGCCGCAGATCGGCGTCGCGAGCTCGTGGAACGAGATCACGCCCTGCAACCTGTCGCTCGACCGGCTGGCCAAGGCCGCCAAGAGCGGTGTGCACGCCGCCGGCGGGTACCCGCTGGAGTTCGGCACGATCTCGGTGTCCGACGGCATCTCGATGGGCCACGAGGGCATGCACTACTCGCTGGTCAGCCGCGACATCATCGCGGACAGCGTCGAGACCGTGATGATGGCCGAGCGGCTCGACGGGTCGGTGCTCCTGGCCGGGTGCGACAAGTCGCTGCCGGGCATGCTCATGGCGGCGGCGCGGCTCGACCTGGCGTCGGTCTTCCTCTACGCGGGCTCGATCATGCCGGGCTGGGTCAAGCTGTCGGACGGCACCGAGAAGGACGTGACGATCATCGACGCGTTCGAGGCCGTCGGCGCGTGCGCGCGCGGCCTGATGTCCCGCGAGGACGTCGACCGCATCGAGCGTGCCATCTGCCCCGGCGAGGGCGCGTGCGGCGGCATGTACACGGCGAACACGATGGCCTCGGTGGCCGAGGCCATCGGCATGTCGGTCCCGGGGTCCGCGGCCCCGCCGTCGGCCGACCGGCGGCGCGACCAGTACGCCCACCGCTCGGGCGAGGCCGTGGTGGAGCTGCTGCGGCGCGGGATCACGGCTCGGCAGATCATGACGAAGGAGGCCTTCGAGAACGCGATCGCCGTCGTCATGGCCTTCGGTGGGTCGACGAACGCGGTCCTGCACCTGCTGGCCATCGCGCACGAGGCCGAGGTGGACCTCACGCTGGAGGACTTCAGCCGCGTCGCGGCGCGCGTCCCGCACCTGGGGGACCTCAAGCCGTTCGGCCGCTACGTGATGAACGACGTCGACCGGGTCGGCGGGGTCCCCGTGGTGATGAAGGCCCTGCTCGACGCCGGGCTCCTGCACGGCGACTGCCTGACGGTCACCGGGCGCACGGTCGCCGAGAACCTCGCCGAGATCGCCCCGCCCGACCCGGACGGCAAGATCCTGCGCGCCCTGAGCAATCCCATCCACCGCACCGGGGGCATCTCGATCCTGTCCGGGTCGCTGGCGCCCGAGGGTGCGGTCGTGAAGTCGGCGGGGTTCGACTCGGACGTCTTCGAGGGCACCGCGCGCGTGTTCGAGCGTGAGCGGGCCGCGCTCGACGCGCTCGAGGACGGCACGATCCAGGCCGGGGACGTCGTCGTCATCCGCTACGAGGGGCCCAAGGGCGGCCCGGGGATGCGCGAGATGCTCGCGATCACCGGGGCGATCAAGGGCGCGGGCCTGGGCAAGGACGTCCTGCTGGTGACCGACGGACGCTTCTCGGGCGGGACGACGGGACTGTGCGTCGGCCACATCGCACCTGAGGCCGTGGACGCCGGCCCGATCGCGTTCGTGCGCGACGGCGACCGCATCCGCCTGGACGTCGCCCACGCGACCCTGGACCTGCTGGTCGACGACGCCGAGCTCGCGTCGCGCCGCGAGGGGTGGGTGCCGCTGCCGCCCCGGTACACGCGCGGTGTGCTCGGCAAGTACCAGAAGCTCGTGCAGTCGGCGTCGAAGGGTGCCGTTCTCGGCTGAGGGACCCGCGGGGGCGGCGCGGCGCGTCGCCGGGTGAAACCTGTCCGACGCTCGCGCCGCCCGTGGGGTGTGCGCCCGGCATCGACCAGGATGGGCGTTCATGAGCACCGACCAGCGTGAGCGCACCTCGGCGACGGGCACCACGTGCTGCGGGTGACGCTGCGCGGCGTGGGCGTGCCCACCGTCGTCCTCGGCACCGGGGAGACGCTGCTGGTCGGCCGCGACCCGCACCCCGCCCTGCCCGACGACGACGCGGACGCCCAGCTGCGCAGCACGGCGCTGACCCTGCCCCGGGCCGCCCCGCACGTGTCCCGCGTCGTCGGGGAGATCGTCGTCGGTGAGGAGGTCGTCCGGCTGCGGTGGCGCGGGTCGACCGAGGCGCAGCTGTCCAGCCTGTTCGACGCACCCGGCGGTGCGCGGCGCGTCGCGCTGACCGACGGCATGGCGGCGCTGCTCGACGAGGGCGAGAACCACGTCCTGCTGCTGCGGGGCCGCCAGACGGCTCCCGGCCAGTTCACGGACCTCGTGCTCGTCGTCGACGTGACGATTCCCGCCGTCCCCGACGACGCACGACCGTGGGTGCCGGACCCCGACCTCGAGGGTGCCGTGACGGCGCCCGCGCCGCGCCTCGAGCGGTGGTCGCGCGAGTGGTACGTCGCCCTCGCGCTCGCCGAGCCCTGGCTGGTCGGAGCCGACGACTACCCGCGGCCCGCCTCGAACCGCGAGATCTACGAGCGGGTCCTGCAGTGGCGCGGCCACGCCTGGAACCTGGAGCGCGCGCAGCGGGTCGACGACGCGATCCGCGTCGTGGCGCGCATGGCGTTCGGCCCGGCGGACGACCCGTTCGCGCAGGGCGGCGGCCGCGTGCAGAACGTGCGGTTCGCGGTGGGACGGCGCTCGGCCGAGGTGCGGCTCGTCACGGCCGACGACCTGGCCGTCGTGGAGGCCGCGCGCGCCCGCGGCGAGGGCCTCAACCCGGAAGGTTCCACCCCCCGCGCGCTGTCCTGACGGGACGGCCCCTGCCTACGGTCGCGGCACAGCCACGACGAGGCAGGGAGCCCGGCATGTACGACAAGAGCAGGTTCTACGGCATCGACGCCCAGCAGAGCCGCCAGCAGGCGCGCGCCATGCAGACCGGGGCGGGTGACCTCGACGGCATCGTCGGGCAGATCGGCTCGCTGCTGAGCCAGGTCCAGTGGTCCGGCGCCGGGGCGCAGCGGTTCCTCGGGGAGTGGGACGGCGCGCTGCGTCCCGAGCTGCAGGCCGCCGCGGAGAACATCCGGCAGAACGCCGTCGAGCTCGACCGGCGCGCCCAGATGCAGGAGGACGCGAGCCGCTGACGCGCGGGCCGGCGCCCGCGCGGCGGAACCTTCCACCCCCGCGACGCTGGCCACGCACCCCCGACGTTCCTAGCGTCGATCACGTACCCAGACCCGCCGGACCCCCGGCCCACCGCAGGAGGCACCGATGTCCCAGCTCCAGGCCAGCGGCTCGTTCCGCGGGTCCGACGTCGACGGGCTCGACCGGATCGTGCGCACCATGACCGACGCGGCCGAGTTCGCCGACACCGTCGTGAAGACGCTCCAGGTGCTGGCCACGGCGCTCGAGGCGATGTCCTGGACGGGCTGGGCCGCCGCGTTCGCCCGGTACCTGCGCGCCGTGGTCATCCCGTGGGTGAAGACGGTCGCCAAGTACCTGCGGGGCTTCGCGCAGGTGCTGGCGCTGATCTCCCAGACGCAGAAGGACACGAGCTCGGACACGCCGACCGTGCACATCCCGGCGACCGCGTTCACGCCCGTGCGGCTGCCGGCCACGTCCACGGTGAACGCGCCCGTGCTGACCGCCCCGGAGACGGCCGTCGCGCCGGGCCCGCAGGGCGGCGGCGCGGCCGGTGCCGGTGCGCAGGTCGTCGTGCCGGTCTCGATCGGCTCGATCACCGTGCACGTCGACGGGGCGGGCGGTGGGGGTGCGCAGGTGACGACGCCGGCGGCCCCGACGCCGCGGTTCGACGCCGGGGGCGGCGCGACGGGTGCCGGCAGCACGGGCCTGTCGGCCGGGAGCATCGCCGGTGGCCTGGTCCGTGACCCGCAGGGGACGGTCGGCGCGATCGTCGGCGGGGTCGTCGGCGGGGCCGTGGGCCACGCCGTGGGGGGTGGGTCGTTCGGTGAGCGCATCGGCGCGGCCGTGGCCGACGAGGTCGCGGGCCGGGTCGGCTCGGGCGGCGGGTCGGGCGGTGGCTCCGGCGGGGTCTCACCGGCGTCGGCCGCGATCGGGGCACCGGCGGTGGACGCGCCGGTCGCCGGCCCCGGTGCGGGGTCGACCACCCCGGGAGCCTCGCCCGTCGACGCCCGCGCGGTGGCGGGGGACCCGCCGGTCACGGCGACACCCGTCGGCATCGGTGCCGGACCCGTCGGCGGCGCCGACGCCGCGCGCGCGGCGGCGGCCGCCGGGACGGCGGCGCTCGAGACCGGCGCCGGCACGCCCGTCGCCCTCGCGGCCGCACCCCTCGGACTGGCCGCGCTCGGCGCCGCCTCGCTCGGCGCGCTGCGCAGCGGCGACGGCGCCGACGTCGACGAGGACGCCGCGACCGCCGCGGGCACCCCCGTCGCGGTCGAGGTCGCGATCGACCGGCGGGCCGAGCGGTGAGCGCGGCGACCGTCGAGCACCCCGGCCCGCTGCTCCCGGGCGCCCCCCGCTTCCGGTTCACGCTGCCCGACGGCTGGGACGTCGCACCGGCGCCCCGTGCGCTCGCGGTGGCCCGGCCCGCGGGGGACCGGCCGGGGTTCGTCCCGAACCTCACCGTCACCGCGGACCTCGTGCCCGCCCGCACCACCGCCGCCGAGGTCCTCGCCGCCGTGCTGGCGGCGTACCCCGGCGAGGTCGACGCGACGGACCCGGGCACGGACGACGACGGGCACGCCACGTCGGCGCACCTGCACCGCCCGCACCCCGCGGGCACGGTCCACCAGCGCGTCGACGTGCTGCTCGGCACGACCCCCGTGCCCGGCGACCACCGGCACGCCCTGACCGTCGTGTCGAGCTGGGCGGACACGACGCCTCCCGACCTGCGCGACGCCCTCGCGGACGCGCACACCTCCGTCCGGTTCGGCACCGCCGACCCGGCACCGGCCTGACGCCACCGGCACGGCCACCACCCCGGCACCGGGCACCGCGCTCGGGCACGCACCGAAGGAGAACCACCATGAGCAACGTCCTCGGCATGGACATCGCCGCCGCTCGCGACCTCGTGCGCGTCATGAACGTCGACGCCGACAGCATCACGCAGATCACCAGCCGGCTCACGCAGCAGCTGCAGTCGACCCCCTGGTACGGCCCGGACGCGCAGCGCTTCAACGCGGACTGGTCCGGCCAGTACGTGCCGGCCCTGCAGCGGGTCGTCGAGGCGCTGCAGGCCAACGCCGCCGCGCTGTCGCAGCAGGCCGACGACCAGGAGATGGCCTCCTCCTGACCCCGCCGCCGCCCGGGGTGCAGGTCGCCCGTCCGCACGGACGACGACCGCGCCCCGGCGGGGCGGCGTACCAGCCCACCCGACACCGCACGAGCACCGGGAGCACCCACCATGTGGCGCCTGAGCATCCAGCCGACCCGCGACAGCGGCCTGCGGGCCGTGGACGTCGAGGTCGTCGCGCTCGACGGTGCGCGGGTCGCGGACCTGGCCCGAGCGCTGGCGACGCACCTCGGTGCGGGCGCCGGTGCGTTGCTCGCGCCGACGACCGACGGCGTGCCGTGGCCGGCGACGCTGCCGCTCGCGCAGGCCCCGCTGCGCACGGGCGCGGTGCTGCCCGTCGCCTCGGTGCCGGACGCGTGGCTGGACCGACCCGGTGCCCGGCGACCCGTCCGGGCGCGCGTCCGGGTCGTCGCCGGCCCCGACGCCGGGACGGAGGTCGACGTGGAGTCCGACGCGTTCACGATCGGGCGCGGGTCCGCCGCCACGGTCCGCCTCACCGACCCGTCGGTGTCCCGCGTCCACGCGCGTGTGCTGCTCACCGGGGGCGTCGTCGTCAGCGACGAGGGCTCCGCCCACGGCACCCGCGTCGCCGGCCGCCCGGTGCTGCGCGCCCAGCCCGTCGGCTGGGGCGAGCGGGTCGAGGTGGGGCGCACGACGCTCGAGGTCCACCCCGGGGACGCCGCGCCCCTGCCGGGCGACACGGGCGTGCTGCGCCCGCCGCGCTTCGGTGCGCTGCTCGTGCCGGCCGAGCTCGAGGTGCCCGCGCCGCCGTCCGCGCCGCGCCGCACGCCGATGCCGTGGCCGATGATGCTCATGCCCGTGCTGCTGGGTGGCGCGATGTTCGCGATGAACCGCAGCCCGTTCTCCCTGGTCTTCATGATCGGCTTCCCCCTGATGATGGTCGTGCAGCACGTCGTGGCGCGCCGGCAGCAGGCGGTGGAGCACGACGCCCAGCTGCGGGCGTGGCGGCGCGACGTCGACGACGTCGTCGCGCAGCTCGACGAGGCGGCCCGCGTGCAGCGCGAGCGCGCCGCGCAGGACGAGCCCGACCTGGTGACGGTCCGCGAGCGCGTCGCGTCGCGCGACCCCGGGACGTGGGCGCGGCAGCGCGAGGACGAGGACTTCCTGCAGGTGCGGTCCGGGCTGGGCCCGCGGCCCGCGCTGGTCACCGGCACGGTCGCCCGCGGCGGGGACCGCGTGCAGCGGGACCTCGCCGTGCGCGAGCTGACGGCGCGCGGCACGCTGCCGGGGCAGCCGGTGCCGCTCGTCCTGGGTGGGCACCGGGTGGCGGCGGTCGTGTGCACCGACCGCGACCGCGCCGACGCCGCCGTGCGTGCGCTGCTCGTGCGGCTCGCCGCGGCGCACTCCCCGACGGACGTGACGTTCGCGGCCGTCCTGGGTGCCGCGTCGACGCACGTGGAGACGTGGTTGCGGTGGCTGCCGCACGCCGCGCCCCGGGTCGGTGGGCTGCCGCCCGTGGCGGTCGGGGCGGCCGACGGCGGTGCGCTGCTGGAGGCGCTCGTCGCCGCCGACGGCGCGCGCGGGCACGTCGTGTGCCTGGTCGACGAGGACGCCGGCGTGCCGCGCCGCTCCGTCGAGGCCGTCGCCGGCGCCGCGCAGGACCGCGGCGTGCACCTGCTGTGGGTGGGGCGGGACGCCGCGCGCGTGCCGTCGGCGACCGACGTCCTGCTCGACCTCGACGCGGGCCTGGTGCGCCGCCGCGACCGCGGCGGGGACGACGTCGTGGACGTCGTCGACGAGCTCGACCTGGCGGCGGCGTGGCACACCGCGCGCACGCTCACCGCGTTCCGGGACGAGGCCGCGGTCGTCCCGCCCGACTCCGCGCTGCCCGGGTCGGTCCGGCTGCCGGACCTGGGCACGGACCTGCGCGACCCGGACGACGCGACGGCGGTCCTCGACCGGTGGGCCTCGTCGTCGGGACTGCGGGCGCAGCTCGGTGCGGGGGCGGACGGCGTCGTGACGATCGACCTGCGCGAGGACGGCCCGCACGGTCTGGTCGCGGGCACCACGGGCTCCGGCAAGAGCGAGCTGCTGCAGACGCTGCTGTGCTCCCTGGCCACGAACAACCCGCCGACGCGCATCACGTTCCTGCTCGTCGACTACAAGGGTGGGGCCGCGTTCCGCGAGTGCGCCGACCTGCCGCACACGGTCGGGTACATCACGGACCTGACGCCCGCGCTCGTGCAGCGCGCCCTGGTGTCCCTGCGGGCCGAGCTCACGTGGCGCGAGCACCTGCTCGCCGAGCACGGCGCGAAGGACCTCGTCGCGCTCGAGCGGCTGCGCCCCGACGTCGCGCCGCCCAGCATGCTCATCTGCGTGGACGAGTTCGCGGCCCTGCTCGGTGAGGTCCCGGAGTTCGTCGACGGCGTCGTGGACGTCGCCCAGCGCGGGCGCTCCCTGGGCATGCACCTGCTGCTCGCGACGCAGCGTCCCGCGGGCGTCGTCACCCCGCAGATCAAGGCGAACACCGACCTGCGGATCGCGCTGCGGATGGCGTCGACGGACGACTCGACCGACGTCATCGAGGCGCCGGACGCCGCGACCCTGTCCCGCCGTACGCCCGGTCGCGCGTGGCTGCGGCGCACCGGGCACGGCACGCGCGAGCTCGTGCAGGTCGCGTGGGTCGGTGCGCACGAGCCGGCTCTCGACGAGGCGACGGCGGTCCAGGTCCGCGCGTTCAGCGCGCGCAGCGACGCCGTGCCCACGGGCGCGACGGGTCGCGTCGACGAGCGCTCGGACCTCGAGCGCCTCGTCCTGACGGTCGGGGAGGCGTTCGCCCGTTCCGGTCTCGCCGCCCCCAAGCGGCCCTGGCTGCCGGCCCTGCCGGACGAGGTCCTGCTGGCCGGCGGTGAGCCCGGCGTGCTGCTCCTGGGTGCCGACGCGCACGACGAGGCGGCCGTCCCGGGTGCTACCGACGACGTCCACACGTGCGTGCCCGCCCCCGGTGTCCTGCCGGTGGGTCTGGCGGACGTGCCGGGCGAGCAGACCCAGCACCCGCTGCTCGTGGACTACGCGCGCGCCGGGCACCTGCTGGTGCACGGGGCCTCGGGCAGCGGCAAGACCGAGCTGCTGCGCACGGTCGCCGTCGCGGCGACGCTCGCGCACGACCTGGCACCCGCGCTCGTCTACGGCATCGACTCCGCGGGCGGCGGGCTGTCGGTGCTGGAGGCGCTGCCGTCCGTGGGGTCCGTCGTGGTCGAGCAGCAGCCCGAGCGCGTCACGCGGCTCGTCCGGATGCTGCACCGCACCCTCACCGACCGCAACGCGCTGCTGGCCCGGCACGGCGCCGCCGACGTCGAGGCCCTCGCCGCGACCGGCGTCGTGCTGCCGCGCGTGCACGTGCTCATCGACAACCTGCCGCAGCTCGTCGAGCACCTCGAGGGCGGCGGCCCGCTGCGCCGCGGGCACGTCGACCAGCTCGTCGCCGTGCTGCAGGACGGCCGCCGCTGCGGCGTGCACGTGACCGCCACGACCCCGCGGCGCACCGGTCTGCCGTCGGCGCTCGCGGGCGCCTTCGGGCAGCGGCTCGTGCTGCGCATGACGTCGGTCGACGACTACCAGGTCCTCGGTGTGCCGCAGAGCGTGCTCGACGACCGCACCCCGCCCGGGCGCGGGCTGCTCGGTCGCACCGAGGTGCAGGTCGCGACCGTGGGCGGGGCGGGCACCCCGCGGCAGGGAGCGCTGCTGCGGGACGTCGCGGCGCGCGAGGCGGCCCGCTACGCCTCCCAGCCGCCCGTCACCGTGCCGGCCATGCCCACCCGCGTGCCCGTCGACCTGGTCCCCGCCCCCGAGCGTGACGACGTGTGCGTCGGTGTCGACGGTGACCTGGCCGCAGGCGTCGTGCTGCCGCTGCTGCCCGCGCCGCTGCTGGTGCTCGGGCGCGGCGGGTCGGGGCGCACGTCGTTCCTGCTCGGGCTCGCGCAGGCCGTCGGCCGCGCGGCGCAGCCCCCGCAGGCGGTGCACCTGCTGGGGCCGCGCGCCCGGGACGCCGCCGGCGTCGACAGGGCGGTCAGCGACCCGGCCGCGGCCACGGCCCTGCTCGAGGAGCTGCTGGCCGGGGCGACGCCCGCCGACGACGCCTGGCGGGTGCTGCTCGTCGACGACGTGCACGAGTGGGAGCGCGGGTGGGAGCGCGGGGGCGACGACCGGCGCCTCGTCGAGCTGCTGGCCCGTGTCGTGGAGGAGGCACCCGCCCGCCGGGTCGCGGTCGTGCTGGCGGCCGACCCCGACGAGGCGCGCGCGCGGCAGCACGTCGCCGGCGCCGTGGCCGCGGCCCGCCGCGCCCGCCGGGCCGTGCTGCTGGGGCCCGAGATGGCCGACGGGTCGCTCGTCGGTGCCACCGTGCCGATGCACACGCACGAGCCCGCCACGGGCGTCGGCCGTGGCCTGCTGGTCAGCGCCGGGTCGGTCCGGGTCGTCCAGGTACTATCGCCGTCAGCCGACCGGGAGTCCGTCCGATGAACCGATCGACCACGTCCTCCGGCCTCCTCGGCCGCCTGCTGGGCCGTCCTGGTGACCGCCAGCGCGGGTTCGCGGAGGCCGGCGTCGCCGTGACCGGTGCCGCGCTCGTGCTGGGCGCCGCGCTGGGGTCCGGCGTGGCCTCCACCGTCGTGACCATGTCCGACGGGGTGACCTGGTTGCCCGACGACGAGACCGGTCAGGTCGTGCAGATCAACCCGGGCACGGGACGCGCCGAGCGCCGCCTGCAGGTCGCGGGACCGGGCAGCGACCTGGCGATCAGCCAGCGCGACGGCCGGCTGGTCGTCACCGACGGCCGCACGGGCACGATGACGAGCATCGACCTCGCCACGCTCATGGCCGGGGGGCAGCGCCGCTCCGACGAGCCCGCGCGCGTGCTCGTCGGCGGCGGCCTGGTGTACCTCGTGACGCCGTCCACCGGCGTCGTGCGCGCGGTCGACCCGCTGACGCTGCAGGACCTCGGGACGCCGCACCGCATGGCGACGCCCCTCGCCGACGCCGTCGTGGACGCCCGCGGCGCGGTGTGGGTCGTCACCACCTCCGGCGAGCTGCGCTCGGTGACGTGGCTGCCCGAGGAGGAGCGGTTCGAGGCCGGTCAGCCCCGCCCGGTCCGCGGCGCGGGGGCGGGCACACGCCTGCTGCCGCACGAGCGCGGGGTCACGGTCTTCGCACCCGACGGTGGTGCGGTCCTGCAGGTCGGCGTCGGCCGCGACCTGGCCGTGGCGGTGCCCGACCTGTCGGGGGAGGTGCTGCCCGCCGCGACCGCCCCGACCGACCTCGCACCGGCCGGCGTGCCCGGCCGCTCGGCGGTCGTCATGCTCGCCGGCGACCGCATCCTCGACGTGGGCGTCGGCGCGCTGGGCTGCGAGCGCCCCGGCCGGCCCGCGGTCTTCGCCGGGCTGGTGTACGTGCCGTGCACCGGGGCGGGACGCGTCGTCGTCCTGCGCCCCGACGGCACCCGCGCCCGCCCCGACGTCACCGTCCCCGGCGGGCGCGACCCGCGCCTGCTGGTCGACGACGGCCGGCTCGTCGTGCACACCGAGGACGGCTCCCGCGCGGTCGTCGTCGAGTCCGACGGCACCACGCGGGTGGTCGACACCGGTCGCGCCGGTGCCGCCGTCCACGACCCGCGCGACGCCGGCTCGGCGCCGGTCGCCGCGCCCCCGCCGCCGCAGCGCCCCGACGCACCCGTCCCGCCGCCCGGCGCGCCGCAGGCGCCGTGGTCCGGTGGGTCCCCGCCCGACCCGACCGAGCCCGTCGGTCCCGTCGTCCCGCCGGTCGCGGTCCCGCCCGTGGGTGCCCCGCCCGTCGTCGACCCGACCGTCGACCCGACCGTGCCCGATCCCGAGCGCACGGACGCCCCGCGGCCGGGCACGCCGGGGGCACCGGTCACCCCGGGCACCCCGGGTGAGACGCCGACCGGGACCGCGCCGACCCCGGGCGTGCGGCCCACCACCACCCCCACGCCCAGCGCGTCACCGGCCCCCGCGCCCGTGGCACCCACCGGGGTCGCGGCGGCGCTGGGCGAGCAGCAGACCGACGGGCTCACCGACGTCACGGTGACCTGGCGCGCCTCGAGCCCGCGCCCCGACGCGTACGTCGTCCGGGCGTCGGTCGCCGGCCTGGCCCCCGTGGAGGTGGGCGGTGGCACGACGTCCGCGGTCGTCCGCGGCGTCGACTGCAACACCCGCCTGACGTTCACGGTCGAGGCCGTCGACGGCGGCGTGGCGTCGGCACCGGCGTCGAGCCCGTCGGTCCGCACGGGCAGCTGCGTCGGGCCGCTGCCGGTCGCGTCCGCGCCGACCGGCGTGACGGCCGCCGCGCACCCGGACGGCACGGTCACCGTCTCCTGGACGGCGCCGAGCAGCGGGGCGGACTCCTACCTCGTCGGGCCCGTGGGCGGGTCGACGACGACGACCGACGGGACCGCGACGTCCCTCGTGCTGCGCGACGTGCCCCCGGGCGCGGGCGTCCGGTTCGTCGTCCAGGCGGTCCTCGGGGCGACGTCCGCCGCGTCGCAGCCGTCCGCGGCGGTGACGGTCGCCGGCGTCCCGGGCGCCGTGACCGCGCTCGAGGCCTTCGACATCACGACCGCAGGCGAGCGGCACTACCTGTCGATGCGCTGGGGCGCGGCCCCCGACAACGGGTCGCCCGTGTCGGAGTACGTCGTCGCGTACTCCGGCGGCGGGGTCAGCGGCCGGTTCACGACGGGTGCGCAGTCCCAGCTCGTCGAGTTCAGCTGCGCCGGCACGCCCCTGTGCGCCCAGGGCGGCACCCTCACGGTCACCGTGACGGCACGCAACGGCGTGGGCGAGGGGCCGGGCGCCAGCTACGGGTACCAGGTCGGTGCGTACGTCCGCCCGCCCGCCGAGGGCGAGAGCGTCGTCTCGTGGGTGACGTACCGCTCCCCGGGGCTGAACGACCAGGAGATCCCCGCCGTCGCCCAGCTGGCGCCGCCGTCCTGGTGGGCCGAGCACGCCGGCGGCTGCACGCTGGTCGTGTCCGCCGACAGGACGACGACGCAGCCGATCGCGTGCTCGGCGACCGAGGTCTACCTCGGCTCGTTCCACGGCGGCACCACCGTCACCGTCAGCGTCCGCGCCGAGAACGTCGGCGGCCGCAGCGTGACCTCGGCGGCCGTGAGCGAGCGCATGCCGAACCGCAACGAGTTCGCCTACTGCGACCTGATGACCCGGATCTGCACCGACCCCGTCAGCCTGCCCGGCGACCGCGACGTGGTCGTCGTGCCGATCCCGTGGGTGCCGCGGCTGCCGCACGGACCGGAGCGGCCGCCCCTGGCCGCCACCGGGGTCGGGCTGCTGCTCGCGGCCGGCGCGCTGCACGCCGCGCGGCGCCGCTCCACCGAGGGCGCAGCCACCGCCACCCCGACCGTCCCGTCCCCGACCGCACCCGAGGAGCCCGCAGCATGACCGACGACGCCGCGACCACCGTCGCCGAGTTCCGCGTGCTGCACGGGCGGGTGGTCGACGCGGTCGAGCACGCCGTGCACGGCAAGCGACCCGTGGTGGAGCTCGTGGTCGCCGCGATGTTCGCCGGCGGGCACGTGCTGCTCGAGGACGTGCCCGGCACCGGCAAGACCACGCTCGCGCGCGCCCTGGCGGCCGCGCTGGGCGGCACCTCGCGACGCATCCAGTTCACGCCGGACCTGCTGCCGGCCGACGTCACGGGCACGTCCGTGCTCGACCCGGACACCGGATCTGTGCGGTTCCGGCCCGGCCCGGTGTTCGCCCACGTCCTGCTCGCGGACGAGATCAACCGTGCCGCCGCCAAGACGCAGTCCGCGATGCTCGAGGTCATGGCCGAGGGCACCGTCACGGCCGACGGGACCACGCACGCCGTGCCCGACCCGTTCCTCGTCGTCGCCACCCAGAACCCCGTGGACCTCGACGGCACGTACCGGCTCCCCGAGGCGCAGCTCGACCGCTTCCTGCTGCGGGTGCGCCTGGGCTACCCGGACCTGGAGCACGAGCTCGCGGTGCTGCACCCGGAGTCGTCCGCGGGCGACGTCGCGGCCGTGCCGACCGTGACCAGCCCCGCGGACGTCGCCCGGCTGGCGCGTGGGCTGCGGGCCGTGCACGTCGCCGACCCCCTGCTGCGCTACGTGCGGGCGCTGGGCGAGGCCACGCGCACCGACGCGCGCACGCGCCTGGGTGCGAGCACGCGTGCGCTGCGGGCGCTCGTGGGCGCGGGGCAGGTGCAGGCCGCCGCCCAGGGCCGGCACTACGTGGTGCCCAGCGACGTGCAGGCGCTCGCGCACGCCGTGCTCGAGCACCGGCTCATCCTCACGCGGGAGGCGCTGCTGGAGGGCGTCACGGCCGCCGACGTCGTCGCGGCGGCGGTCGACTCCGTCGACGTCCCGCGCCCTGCGGCCGTCTGAGGCCCGCACGTGTCCCGTCGTCTGCGGCCCACACCCCGGGGGACCGCGCTCGCGGTGCTCGGTGTGCTCGCGCTCGGCCTCGGCCTGCTCGCGCGCTACCCGGGCCTCGTCGCCGTCGGCGTCGCCGCGGTCGGGCTCGTCGTCGTGGCCGTCGTGTCCCTGCTGGTGCCCGTCCCGCTGGACGTGACCCACCGGCTGGTGCCCGGGCGCACGCCGCGGCTGGGCGCCGCGGCCGCGCACGTGGACCTGCGCAACGCCTCGCCCTGGCTGCCGCTGCTCGTCGCGGGCACGGACCACGTCGCCGGCCGGGACGTCGCGCTGCCGCCCACCCGCCTCGCGCCGCGGGGCAGCGGGGTGGTCGAGGTGCCCGTCCCCACGGACCGCCGCGGCCTGCTGCCCGTCGGCCCGTTCGTCCTCGAGCGACGTGCGCTGGCGGACCTCGTGCGCTCGCGCGAGCGCCGTGGCGGGTCGTCGACGCTGCAGGTCACGCCGCGGGTCCTGGCCGCCGCGGGCCCCCCGACCGGCCGCCGCCGGGGCCACGTCGGGGCGCAGGAGCGCGTGGAGCACGGTGGCACGGACCTCGTGGGCCTGCGCGAGTACGTGCCCGGCGACGACCTGCGGCGCGTGCACTGGGCGAGCACCGCGCGGCACGGCACCCCCATGGTGCGCGAGGACGCCGACCCCGCCGAGCCGCACCTGACCGTCCTGCTCGACGACCGGGCGGACGCCTACGTCGCCGGGGCGGCGGGTGACGGGTTCGAGGAGGCCGTCGACGTGGCGGCGTCGCTCGTGCACGCGTGCGCCGCGGTCGGTGTCCCCGTGCGCTGCGTGAGCGTGTCGGGGTCGCTCGACGTGGACGTCCCGGCCGGTGTCCCGGGCAGCGGGG
The DNA here is from genome assembly GCF_016862775.1 of Cellulomonas phragmiteti. Classification (GTDB taxonomy): domain Bacteria; phylum Actinomycetota; class Actinomycetes; order Actinomycetales; family Cellulomonadaceae; genus Cellulomonas; species Cellulomonas phragmiteti. The sequence goes on from NZ_BONP01000009.1 coordinate 69,779, forward strand.
AGCCGCTGCGAGCCGCCGCGTACGCCGTCGACCGGCTCACCCTCGTCGCCGCGGGCGACCGTCCCCTGACGGACGCGGTCGCGGTCCCGCCGGGCGGCGGTCCGGTGGTCGACGTGCTCGCCGTCGTCACGGGGGCGGGCGCGCCCGTGCCCCCGCTGCTCCTGGCCGCCCGCGGGGCGGACACCGCCGCGCTGCTCGTGGTCGACCCCGCGCCGCGCCGGGCGCTCGGCGCGGCGGCGACCGCCACGGTGGTGCGCGGCCCGCGGGCCGAGGACCTGCTGCGGGGCTGGGACCTGGCGGTGGCGCCGTGAGCCGCCGCGGGCCCGGTGCAGCACCGACCGCGTGGGCGGTCGCCCTGCTGCTCGTCGCGTGCCTGCCGCTCGCGGCGTCGTTCACGTCGCCCGTCGTGCTCGCACCGGTCGCCGCCGCCGTCGTGCTGCCGTTCGTCGTCGTCGTGCTCGCGCGGCGCCTGGCCGTGCCCGCATGGGCCACGGGTGCGGCGGGGGTCACGCTCGTGCTCCTCGTCGCGACGTCGCTCGCCCGCGCCGACGCCGGCGGCGTCCCCGACGTCGACCAGGCCGCCTGGCGCACCACCGGCGCCGCGCAGGTCCTCGGTCCGCTCGCGGACGCGGCCGCGCGCCTGCTCACCGCGCCGCGCCCCGCGGCACCCGCGCTCGCGGTGCCGGTCGTGGCGCTCGTCGCCGTCGTCGCGCTCGCCGTCGCGCTGGCGATGGGACGGCGTGCTCCGGCACGGGTCGCGCCGCTGGTCGGCGCGCTCGTGCTGTACGCGACGGGCCTGCTGCTGACGGCGGGTGCCGCCGACCGCGGCCCCGTCGGCGTCGCGCTGGTCGCGCTCGCGGCCGCGGGCTGGTCGCTCCTCGACGGCGACGCCGTGGAGCGGCACCGGCAGGCTCCGCAGCTCGGGCAGGCGGCGCGCGCCCCGCGCGCACGCTGGCGGGCCGGCGGCGTGGCGGGCCTCGTCGTGGTGGCGCTCGTGGCCGCGGGCGGTGCGGCCGCCGCGGGTGCGGTGTCGGGTCCGGCCTTCGAGCCGCGCGAGCACGTGACGCCGCCCCGGCTGCCGGCCGACGCCGTGCACCCGCTCGCGGAGCTGTCGCGCTGGCAGACCGACGGCGACGCGACCGTGCTGCGCGTGAGCGGCACCCACCCCGGCTACCTCACGTGGGTGGCGCTGCCGGACTTCGACGGGGCCGGCTGGTACGCGGACCTCGACCTGCGCGCGCTGGGCACGGTCGTCGAGCCGTCGCTCGGCCCCGGCCGGGTGCGTGGCGAGGTCGACGTGGAGATCGAGCTGGTCGACCTCGCGGGCCCGGCGGGCTCGCCCGGCTCCTGGCTGCCCTCCGTGGGTGACGTGGTCGCCACGTCGGCCCCGGGTGCGCTCGTGGACGTCGACGCCGGGGTGCTCGCGGCACCCCCGACGCCGGACGGCCGCCTGCCCGCCGGCCTGACCTACCGGGTGCGCGGCGCGGTCGACCGGCCGCAGGCGGACGCCGTGGCGCGGGCGGGCGTGCCCGGCGGCCCCGAGGTGGGGCGGTACCTGCGCCTCGACGGGTTTCCCGGTGACCTGCGCAGCTACGCGCAGGGGGTCGTGGTCGACGCACGCACGCGACTGGACCAGGCGACCGTGCTCGCGGACACCGTCCGTGGCGACCGCGAGCTCGCCGTGGACGCGGTGAGCGGGACGTCGTACGCCCGGTTGCGGGAGTTCCTGTTCGCCGACCGTGCCGCCGGCGGCCAGGTGGGGACCAGTGAGCAGTTCGCGGGCGCGTTCGCCGTGCTGGCCCGCGCGGTCGGCCTGCCGTCACGGGTCGTCCTGGGCTTCGCGGTGCCCGGCGGTGCCGCGCAGGACGACGACGTCCCGCGGGACGTGCGCGGCGCGGACGTGCGCGCGTGGGCCGAGGTGTACCTCGCGGGCAGCGGGTGGGTGCGGTTCGACCCGGCACCCGACGCGGTGACGGCCGCGGGTGTCGACGAGGGCACCCGCGAGCAGGACGCGGGGACCGAGGTGCAGGACGAGGTGCCCCTCGACGAGCCCGACGAGGACGTGCCGCCCGCCGACCCGGCCACCGACGAGCCGTCCGAGCCCGCGTCGGCCGTCAGCGGGGCCACCGTCGCGCTGGCCGTCGGGGCCGTGCTGGGCCTGGCGCTGGTGGCGGTGCTCGCCGCGCTGGCCGCGGCGCGCGCGCTGCGGCGGCGTCGGCTGCGGAGGGCAGGCGTCCTGGGGGCGTGGCAGCACGCGTCCGACGCGCTGCTGCTGCGCGAGGGACCGGCGGCCCCGGCCGCCACCGCGGACACCCTCGCGTCGCGCATGGCCGCCCTGAGCGGCGTGCCGGCCGGGTCGCTGGCCACCGCGGCGCAGGCCGTCGCCTTCGGAGGAGCGCCACGCCCGGCGGCCCCGGACGCGTGGCGCACGGCCGTCGAGGTCGAGCGGGGCCTGCGCGCGGGCGCGCCGCGGCGGCGGCGGCTCACCTGGTGGGCGGATCCGGCACCCCTGCGTCGCCGCTGACGGCGCTCAGCGCTGGACGCAGCTCTCCTCGGACAGGCCGCGCCGGTCGGGGTCGTCGACGTCGATCGCGAGCACCCGGACGCACACGCGCGGTGCTGCGGGGTCCACGCCCTCGAGCGTGAGCTCCGTGACGCCCGCGCCGGCCTGCAGGAGCGCGGCCCGTGCCGGGTCGGCCGGGTAGGGGTCGACCACGACGAAGGTCGCGGTGCCCCCGCTGGGGTCGGTCCAGCTCACCTGCAGGCTGGTGCCGCGGTCGACCGTCACGACGTCGGTCGGGGTGATCGTCGGGTCGGACACCTCGGCCTGCACGGGGCCGGTCGGCTCGGGCAGCGGGCCCTCGTGCTCCGGCACGACGACCACCGTGGGATCGGGCGTCGGCGCCGCGGTGGGCTCCGCGACCCGCGCCGCCGGGCCCCACAGCGTGACGGCGACGCCCACGGCGCTGCCGATGAGGACGGCGCCGCCCATGAACGCCGCCACCGGCACCCACGCGGGGCGTCGGCCGCGTGCGGGAGGGTCGGCCGGGTCGTCGTCGGGTTCGCCCGGCGCGGGGAGCGCGGCCGGGTGCAGGCCGGTGACCTCGTCGTCGACGGGTGCCGGCGACGGCGCGTCCAGCAGGAGCGAGAGCGCCGACGGGGCGAGGGCGTGGTCGTCCTCGGGCTGCACGGGCGGCAGCTCGACGCGCGGCAGCGCCGCGGATGGAGCTGCGGACGGTGCCGCGGGTGCGGCCTCGGACGCGGCCGACGCGACGCCCGCCGCGACCACCGGCGTGCCCCGCACCGGCGTGTCCGGGGCGGGGTCGGGCGCGGGGGCCTCGGGGGACCACGAGCGGGTCTCGGTGGGCAGCGCGAGCAGGCCGGCGTGCACGTCCTCGGCGGTCGCGTACCGGTCCGCGCGCGCCGGGGCCAGGCAGCGGTCGACGAGCGTGAGCAGGGCCTCGGGCACGTCCGTGCGACGCACGTGGCGCCGCTCACCGGTGCGGACCCGGCGCAGGTACCCCAGCGCCGTGTCGTCGGCCGGGTCCGGGGCGGCGAAGGGGGCGCGTCCGTCGAGCAGGGTGAACAGCGTCGACCCCAGGGACCAGACGTCGTCGGTCACGTCGGGCTCCAGCCCGTCGAGCACCTGCGGGGACGCGTGCCGGTAGCTGAACCGCTCGAGGGAGGCCGTGTGCCCGGCGTCGGCCATGCGCGCGATGCCGAAGTCGGTCAGCACGTACGACGTGGGCAGCAGCAGGACGTTCTGGGGCTTGACGTCGCGGTGCAGGACGCCGTGCGCGTGCGCGAACCGCAGCGCGTCGGCGACGGCCGTGCCCGCCGCGACGACCTCGGCGACCGGCAGCGGACCGTGGCTGCGCAGCCGGTCGTGCAGCGACCCGAGGTCGTGGAAGTCCATGACGAGGCACGGGTGTCCCTGGGCCGTGGTGGCCGTGTCGAGGACCGACACGACGTGCGGGTGCTGGCGCCCGAGGCGCACCGTGATCTCCAGCTCGCGCGCGAACCGGGCGGTCGTCGCCGGGTCGGTCTCGAGGAGCACCTTGATCGCGACGTCGCGGTGCAGCGCCGCCTGCCGGGCCCGGTACACCACCGAGTCCCCGCCGCGCGCGACCTCGCGCACGTCCGTGTAGCCGGGCAGGCCGAGGTCGACCTCGGGCCGGGTCGTCCGCGCCGGTGCGGGCGCCCACAGCTCGTCGTCGTCCATCGCTCCTCGGTCCCACCCCTCGTCGGACGCGTCCGGCGTCCCCGGCCCGAGACTAGCGGCGCGGGTCCAGCGTGCCGTCGCCCGGTCCGGTGAGCGCGCGCCACAGCGACTGCGCCTGGATCCCGACCTCCTCGCCGGCGGTGACCAGCAGGGCACCCGGGGTGTTGAGCACGCCGGCGGCTCCGCCGAGCTCGAACGCCGGCTGCATGCGCTCGGTGAACCGTGCGTGGAAGTCGGTGCCCTGCATGGCCTCGTTGATCTCGGTGCCCGCCCAGGTGCCCGCGCTCCACGAGACGCCCAGGGCGGCGCTGCCCAGCCCCAGGCCGGGCACGAACCCCCCGGCCCCGAGCACCGCGGAGACGCCGTTGTCGACCATGCCGTGCAGGTCGCCCTCACCGTAGGCGCGGTAGGCGCCGTACGCGTCCGACACGACGCCGACCGCCGCCGCTCCCTGCAGCACGCCTCCCACGGCAGGCCCGATCTGGGCGTCCTGCATGATGCCGAACGCCTGGTCCAGCACGCGGTACGGCGTCGCGGTGGTGATGTTGCCCCACCTCGCGGCCGCGGCCGCCACCGCGCCGACGTCCGTGACGGTGGTGACGTGGCCCAGGTGTCCCAGCGCCTGGCCGACGACGTCGTGCGCACGGTCGATCGCCGCGCGCAGCCCGTCCGTCGACGACGCGGTGCCGCTCACCGGGCCCGGGGCGGCGCCCGCACCCGTCCCCGCGGCGCTCGCGGCCTCCTGACCGTCCGCCTCGTCGAGCAGCCGCAGCGCGGCCTCCTGCATGCGCTGGGCGCAGACCAGCAGCACCCGTGCGTGCAGGGTCGCCCACTCGTCGCGGGCCCGCACGGCGTCCTGGCCGTGCCACCGCAGGGTCTCGAGCGCCTCACCGGTGCGCCGGGCGCACGCGGTGAGCTCGCCCGCGGCCTCGTGCAGCGCGGCGGCCTGCCGGCGCAGGGCGGTGGTGTCGGCGCCGTGCAACGCGTCGGTCATGGTGGCCCCTCGTGCGTGGTGCTCGTCGTGGTGGGTGTCGGGTGACACCCCGAGCGTGACCGAGGAGCGTCGGGCGCGTCGAGGGCGGGCGGGGTGGAAGGTTCCGGCGCGTCGGGGGTGCGACGCGCGGGGCGCCCGACGTGCGACGTCCCGGCGCGCGTGCGAGCGTCGGACGGTCCCCGAGGAAAGGACCTGCTCCCCATGACGTTCACCGTCGACGACGCCCCCTGGTGGACCGGCGCCGTGGTCTACCAGATCTACCCGCGGTCCTTCCAGGACTCCGACGGCGACGGCGTCGGCGACCTGCGCGGGGTCCTGCAGCGCGTGGACCACCTCGCCGAGCTCGGCGTGGACGTCGTGTGGTTCTCCCCGGTGTACCGCAGCCCGCAGGACGACAACGGGTACGACATCTCCGACTACCAGGACGTCGACCCGCTGTTCGGCACCCTGGAGGACCTCGACGAGGTCGTGGCCGCGCTGCACGAGCGCGGCATCAAGGTGGTCATGGACCTCGTCGTCAACCACACGAGCGACGAGCACCCGTGGTTCGTGGAGTCACGGTCGTCCGTGGACTCCCCGAAGCGCGACTGGTACTGGTGGCGGCCGGCGCGCGCGGGCATGACGGCCGGTGCGCCGGGCGCCGAGCCGACCAACTGGGCGTCGTTCTTCTCCGGCCCCGCCTGGCAGCTCGACGAGGCCACCGGCGAGTACTACCTGCACCTGTTCAGCCGCAAGCAGCCGGACCTCAACTGGGAGAACCCGCAGGTCCGGCAGGCCGTCTACGCGATGATGCGCTGGTGGCTCGACCGGGGGGTCGACGGGTTCCGCATGGACGTCATCAACCTGATCTCCAAGGTCGTCGACGACGACGGGCACCTCGTCGACGGTCCGGTGACCAGCGGCGCGCTGGGCGACGGGTCGGGGCAGTACGTCAACGGCCCGCGGCTGCACGAGTTCCTCCAGGAGATGCACCACGAGGTCTTCGACGGGCGCCGTGACGGCCTGCTGCTGGTGGGGGAGACCCCGGGGGCGACGGTGGACGACGCGGTGCTGTTCACCGACCCGGGGCGCCGGGAGCTCGACATGGTGTTCACCTTCGAGCACGTCGGCCTCGACCACGGGCCGGGCGGCAAGTACGACCCGGTGCCGCTCGACCTGCGGGACCTCAAGGCCGTGCTCGGTCGCTGGCAGGCCGGCCTCGCCGGCACGGGCTGGAACTCCCTCTACTGGGACAACCACGACCAGCCGCGCATCGTGTCGCGGTTCGGCGACGACGGCGAGCACCGCCGCGAGTCCGCCACGATGCTCGCGACCGTCCTGCACCTGCACCGCGGCACGCCGTACGTCTACCAGGGCGAGGAGCTCGGGATGACGAACGCGCACTTCACCTCGTTCGACGACTACCGCGACATCGAGGCTCTGCGGTACGCCGAGGAGGCGCGCGCCCTGGGCCACGTCGACGACGACCGCATCCTGGCCGGGCTGGCGGCCATGAGCCGCGACAACGCGCGCACCCCGGTGCAGTGGGACGCCTCACCGCACGCCGGGTTCACCGCGGGCGAGCCGTGGCTGCCGGTGAACCCGAACCACCGGGACGTCAACGCCGAGGCGGAGCGCGCCGACCCCGCCTCGGTCTTCCACCACTACCGCCGGCTGATCGAGCTGCGGCACGAGGACGCGACCGTGCGGCTCGGTGACTTCACGATGCTGCTGGCGGACCACCCGCACGTGTACGCGTTCACGCGCGAGCTCGCGGGCGACGCGCTCCTCGTCCTGGGCAACTTCACGGCGGAGCGCCAGGAGGTCGACGTCGACCCGTCGTGGGACGGCGCGGACGTCGTGCTGGGCAACCTGCCGGAGCCGGCGGTGCCGGCGGCCGGTCGTGTCCGGCTCGCGGGCTGGGAGGCCGTGGTGCTGCGACGCACGGCATAGTGCCCGCATGGGCAAGGTCCACGAGCACATCGACGAGCGCATGCGCACCTGGTTGCTGGCGCAGCACGTGTTCTTCGTCGCGACAGCGCCGACCGGTCCCGACGGGCACGTGAACGTCTCGCCCAAGGGTGTCGGCGGCACGTTCGCGGTCCTCGACGAGCACACGGTCGCGTACGTGGACCTCACGGCCTCGGGCTCGGAGACCATCGCCCACCTGCGCCAGAACGGCCGCATCACCCTGATGTTCTGCGCGTTCGACGGACCGCCCGACATCGTGCGCCTGCACGGCCGCGGGCGGTTCGTCACGCTGTACGACGACGGGTTCGAGGACCTGCTCACGCGCTTCGACGGCGGCGTGGACGAGGCGCGCGGCGCCCGCGCCGTCGTGGTGGTCGACGTCCAGCGCGTCTCGAGCTCGTGCGGGTACGGCGTCCCGCTCATGGAGCACCGGGGTGAGCGGGACCTGCTGCCGGCGTTCATGGCCCGCAAGGGCCCCGACGGCCGCGCCGCGTACCGACGGATGAAGAACCGCACGAGCATCGACGGGCTCCCCGGCTTCGACATGGACCCCGCGCCCCCGCAGGGGTGACGCGGCGACGTCGGCGGGAGGTCAGTCGCGCTCGACGTCGACGACGACGCGCACCGGGTCGGCCAGCACGAGGACCCGGAAGCCGCGCGGCCCGTCGTCGACGCCGATGAAGGACTGGCTCATGCCCTCGAACGTCAGCGGACGCACGACGTGCTCGACGTCGCCGCCGTCGGGGCGCAGGTCCTGGGAGAACTCCTGCGGGCCGCCCTCCATCGGGTAGGTCGTGCCGATGAGGACGACCTGCAGGATCGCGTCGCCGTCGACCGGGCGCACCGCACCGCTCGGGTCCTCGACCGCCTGGTCGACGTAGCCCACGCGGTAGCCGGGCGTGCCCTCGCCGCCCGTGAGCTCGTAGACGACGCGGTCGTACCCGTCGTGCTCACCGGTGCGCACGTCGGTCACGACGTAGAACAGGCCGTCGCCCTCGGAGGTCGGCTCGGTGCCCGGTGCGCTGAAGGCACCGAGGTCGTCGGTGGGCTCGGCCGCCGCCGGCGCCGTGGGTGACGGCGAGTCCGCGGCCGTCGGGGTGGGCGACGCGGTCGCGGTCGGCGCGGGGGTGGGCGTCGTCGCCGACTCCTGCGGGGCACCGCCGGCGCCGCCGCACGCGGCGAGGAGGAGCGCGAGCACCACTCCCGTGGTCGTCGTGCGCGCCCTGCGTGCCGTCGTGCCCACGGTCCACCGTCCTCGTCGTCGTCGCGGTGCGTCCTCCCCACCGTACGGCGCGCACCCCCTGCCGGCCCTGCGGCCCGGGCTCACCCGGCGAGTCGCTCGACCGCGGCCGCGAACAGGGCGGGGGACCGACGAGCCACGGGGACCAGCGCCGGCCGCAGCGGGGAGCCCGCCCACGCCACGAGGGCCGACGTGAGGAGGCGGTAGTCGCGGGTCGCGGCCCACCACGCGCGCTCGTAGGCCGCCGGGTCGTCGAGCGTGGCGACGGCGGCCACGGCCTGGGCGAGGCCGACGCGCAGGCCCTCGCCGGTGAGGGCGTCGACGTACCCCGAGGCGTCGCCGACGAGCCGGACCGGCCCGAGCGCACGCCGCGTGCTGACCTGGCGCAGCGGGCCCGCCCCCCGGACGGGACCTGCGGTCGTGCCCTCGAGCCGGGCGGCGAGCTCGGGGAGCGCCGCGAGCGCGTCGTCCAGCGTGACCCCCCGGGGTCCGAGCAGCGCGATGCCGACGAGGTCGGGCGCGACGGGTGTCACGTAGACCTCCGCGACGGGTGACCAGTGGACCTCGACGAGGTCGGTCCACGGGGCCAGCGCGTGGTGCCGGCGCAGGCCGTAGCGGCGCCGGTCGGGCCCGCGGCGCGCACGCACGGGAGAGGGTCGGTCGAGCCCCAGGACGCGTCGGACCGTCGAGTGCAGCCCGTCGCACGCGAGCAGGTGACGCGCGGTGATGCCGGCGACCTCGACGCCGGTCGGCGTCCTGCGCACGTCGTCGGCGCGCCCCGCGACCGTGACCGCGCCCAGGGCGGCGGCCCGCTCCCGCAGCGCGTCGTGCAGGACGGTCCGGCGCACGCCGCGCCCGGGTGCGCCGCGGAAGCGGTGGTCGACGTACCCGCCGGGGGAGCGGTAGCTGATGCCGGTGATCGGCTGCCCGACGGGGTCGACGTCCCACCCGCGCAGCAGCCGCAGCGCCCCGGGCATGAGGCCCTCGCCGCACGCCTTGTCGATCGTCCCGGCCCGCGGCTCGAGGACCACGACCTCGTGACCGCGCCGCCGCGCCTCGATCGCGGCGGCGAGCCCCACGGGCCCGCCCCCGACGACCAGCACGTCGGTGTCCGGCACGGCGCGCGGCCTACGCCCGCCCGGACGCGGTCTGCAGGGCGCGCTCCTCGGCGGGGATGCGGAAGCGCAGCAGCAGCACGGCGTTGAGGACCGTGAAGACGAGCGCGGTGACCCAGGCGGTGTGGACGAGCGGCAGCGCGATGCCCTCCACGACGACCGCGACGTAGTTCGGGTGGCGGAACCAGCGGTAGGGCCCGCGGTCCACGAGGGGCAGCCCGGGCACGACGACGACCCGGGTGTTCCAGCGCGGTCCGAGCGTCCCGATGCACCACCAGCGCAGCGCCTGGCTGGCCACGACGAGCGCGAGCGCCGGCCACCCGAGCCACGGCAGGAAGGGGCGGTCGGCGACCAGCACCTCGACGACGCACGCCACGAGCAGCGCGGTGTGCAGGAGCACCATGGCGGGGAAGTGGCCGCGTCCGCTCTCGACGCCGCCGCGCTCGAACGACCAGCGGGCGTTGCGGGCGGAGACGACGAGCTCGGCGAGGCGCTCGACGGCGGTGAGTCCGACGACGGTCAGGTAGAGGGGGATCATGGCCTCAGCCTGCCGTGGGCCAGTGCAGGAGCACCATCTCCGCGCTGACCCCGGGGCCGAACGCCAGCAGCACCCCCGGCGAGCCGGCGGGCACCCCGGCGCGCTGCGTGCGGTCGAGCACGTCGAGGACGGACGCCGAGGACAGGTTGCCCACCGCGGCCAGCGACGCCCGGCTCGCGTCGAGCGACCCGGCCGGCAGGGCCAGCGACTCCTCGACCGCGTCGAGGATCCGCGGTCCGCCGGCGTGCACGACCCACCGGCCCACGTCACCGGTCTTCAGGCCGTGCGCGGCGAGGAGCCCCTCGACGTCGGCGGGGAGCTCGGCGCGCACGACGTCGGGCAGCCGGGCGGACAGCACGATGCGGAACCCGGACGCGCCGACCTGCCACCCCAGGTCGCCCGCGGTCCCCGGGTACAGCCTGCTGCGGGTGGCCACCACCTGGGGGCCCGTCGCACCCGCGGCGGCGGGGTGCGCGTCGCCGACGAGCACCGCGACCGCGGCACCGTCGCCGAAGAGCCCGCTGGCGACCATGGCGGCCGGGTCGACGTCGCCGTGCTGCAGCGTCAGCGAGCACAGCTCGAGGCAGACGAGCAGCGCCGTGTCGTGCGGGTGGCCCGTGAGGTAGTCGTGCACGCGGGCCAGGCCCGCGGCGCCCCCCGCGCAGCCGAGGCCGAAGGAGGGCAGCCGCTTGACGTCGCTGCGCAGCCCGAGACGCTCGACGAGCGCGGCGTCGACCGACGGCGCGCCGATCCCGGTGACCGACGTGAACAGGACGAGGTCGACCTCCTGCGGGTCGGTGCCCGCCCGCGTGAGCGCCTCACGTGCGGCGCGGGCGGCGAGGTCGGTGCCGATCGTCAGGTGCAGGTCGTTCGCCCGCCCGAAGTCCCGGACCCCCGCGTACTCCTCGGGCGCGAGCGCGAGGTGCCGGGTGGTCACCCCGCTGTTGCGGTGCAGGCGGCGCAGCATCGTCGCGGCCCGCTCGTCGTCGCCCGCGACGAGGGGGACCACGACCTCGGTGATGGCGCTCTGGTCGTACGGCAGCCCCGGGAACACGGGGGCGACGGCCAGGACGCGTGACATGCCGGAATCGTGCCACGCGGTCCCCCGGACGGCGCGGGGAGGCTACGGTCGCCTCGTGCCCGACCCCTCCGGACCGACCACGCCGCGCGGCGGCCCTGCCACCGCGACCGCGCCGGCCCGGGTGGCCGCGCTCGCGCGCGCCTCGCACCTCGGGCCGACGGTGGTGGTGACGGGGCTGTGCACCGCGCTCGCGGTCGGCGTGGGTGCGCCGCCGCCCACCGTGCTGCTGGTGCTGGGGGTCGTCCTGGCGGGTCAGCTGTCGATCGGGTGGTCGAACGACTGGCTGGACGCCGCGCGCGACCGCGCCGTCGGGCGCGCGGACAAGCCCGTGGTGAGCGGAGGCGTCACCCCCGCCACGCTGCGGACGGCGGCGCTGGTCGCGCTGGTGATGAGCGTCCTGCTGTCCCTGCCGGCAGGCCCGGCCGCCGTCCTCGCGCACGGCACGGCCGTCGCCATGGGGTGGGCCTACAACCTCGGTCTCAAGGCCACGGTGGCGTCGTGGGTGCCGTACGCGGTCGCCTTCGGGCTGTTCCCGGCGTTCGTGGTGCTGGCGCTGCCGGGGTCCGCGCTGCCGGCCGGCTGGCTCGTGGCCGTGGGTGCGCTGCTCGGCGTGGGTGCCCACCTCGCCAACGTCCTGCCCGACCTGGAGGACGATGCCGCCACGGGCGTGCGCGGGCTCCCGCACCGGCTGGGGCGCCGGCGCACCGGCGTGCTGGCGCCCGCCGTCCTGGCGGTCGCCGTCGTCGTCGCGGTGGTGGGACCCCCGGGCGAGCCCGGGGCGGCGCCGCTCGCCGTGGGCGTCCTGGCCGTGGTGCTCGCGGCCACCGGAGGGGTGGCCGGCGTCGTCCGGGCACGGAGCCGGCTGCCGTTCACGCTGGCGATGGCCGTGGCGGCGCTGTGCGTCCTGGTGCTCGTCTCGGGTGGGGCCGACGGCGCCGTGACCTGAGGCGCCTCTTCCATCTGCTGGACACGTGAACCGACATGTGAGACGGCCGAGGGGGGAAGTGACATCGCCCGGGCACAGGCGTAGGGTGGCCGACGTGCAGATGATCCTCGTAGTACTTCCTGAGCGCGCCGGCTGACGCCACCCGCACAGGTCGCTCGTCGCGCGCGCTCGCCCCTCGTCCAGCCCGGTGCCCGGGTCGAGGGGCTTTTTCGTGCCCGGCGTCCGCCCGGCGCGGCCCTCCGCACCGGACGACCACCACCCGCACTCGACCCGCAGGAGACGACGATGGTCCAGGGTCCCCATCCCGCACCCCCGCGCACGGTCGTGCGCCCCGTGCGCCCGACCGCCGACGGGCTGCCCCGTCCCGCTGAGGAGCCCGCCGAGGCGCAGCGACGCGTCGGGCCCGAGCAGGTCACCGGCGCGCAGTCGATCGTCCGGTCGCTGGAGGAGGCGGGCGTCGAGGTCGTCTTCGGGATCCCGGGCGGCGCGATCCTGCCCACGTACGACCCCCTCATGGACTCCTCGCGCGTGCGGCACATCCTCGTGCGGCACGAGCAGGGCGGCGGTCACGCGGCGGCGGGCTACGCGTACGCGTCGGGCAAGGTCGGCGTGACCATGGCGACGTCGGGTCCGGGTGCGACCAACCTCGTGACGGCCATCGCCGACGCCAACATGGACTCGGTGCCGATGGTCGCGATCACCGGCCAGGTCGGCGCGTCGATGATCGGCACGGACGCGTTCCAGGAGGCCGACATCGTCGGCATCACCCTGCCCGTCACCAAGCACAACTACCTCGTGACGGACCCGGACGACATCCCGCGCACGATCGCGGAGGCGTTCCACATCGCGTCCACGGGCCGCCCCGGCCCGGTCCTGGTCGACATCGCGAAGTCCGCGATGCAGGCGCGGACGACGTTCGCCTGGCCGCAGGACATCGCGCTGCCCGGCTACCACCCGGTGACCAAGCCGCACGCCAAGCAGATCCGCGAGGCCGCACGCCTCATCGCCACCTCGCGCCGACCCGTGCTGTACGTCGGCGGCGGGGTCGTCCGGTCCGGGGCGTCCGACCTGCTGCGCCGGCTCACCGACGCGTCCGGCGCGCCCGTGGTCACCACCCTCATGGCCCGGGGGGCGCTGCCCGACTCCCACCCGCAGAACCTCGGCATGCCCGGCATGCACGGCACCGTGGCAGCCGTCGCGGCGCTGCAGAAGGCCGACCTCGTCGTGGCCCTCGGCGCACGCTTCGACGACCGCGTGACGGGCCTGCTGTCCTCGTTCGCCCCGCACGCGACCGTCGTGCACGCCGACATCGACCCGGCGGAGATCGGCAAGAACAAGCGCGCCGACGTGCCGATCGTCGGCGACCTGCGCGAGGTCATCGCCGACCTGCTGCCCGAGCTGGAGCGCGAGCACGGCCAGCACGGCAAGCCCGACCTCGAGGCGTGGTGGCGGCAGCTCGACGCCTGGCGCGAGACCTTCCCGCTGGGGTTCGACGAGCCGTCGGACGGCCACCTGGCCCCGCAGCACGTCATCTCGCGCATCGGGGAGATCTCCGGCCCGGAGTCGATCTTCGTCTCGGGCGTCGGCCAGCACCAGATGTGGGCGGCGCAGTTCATCAAGTACGAGCGCCCCGGCGCCTGGGTGAACTCCGGCGGGCTGGGCACCATGGGCTTCTCGGTGCCCGCCGCGATGGGCGCCAAGGTCGGGGACCCCGAGCGCACGGTGTGGGCCATCGACGGTGACGGCTGCTTCCAGATGACCAACCAGGAGCTCGCCACCTGCACGATCAACGAGATCCCGATCAAGGTCGCCGTCATCAACAACAGCTCGCTCGGCATGGTCCGCCAGTGGCAGACCCTGTTCTACGAGTCGCGCTACTCCAACACGGACCTGCACACGGGGCACGGGACCGCGCGCGTCCCCGACTTCGTCAAGCTCGCCGACGCGTACGGCGCGGTGGGCCTGCGGTGCGAGACCAAGGCGGACGTGGACGCCACCATCAAGCGGGCGATGGAGATCGACGACCGGCCCGTGGTGGTCGACTTCACGGTGTCGCGCGACGCGATGGTGTGGCCGATGGTGGCCGCCGGCGTCAGCAACGACGCCATCCAGTACGCGCGCGGCATCAGCCCCGCGTGGGACCGCGAGGACTGAGGAAGGAAGCCGAGCCATGACCCGCCACACCCTGTCCGTCCTCGTCGAGAACAAGCCCGGCGTGCTCACGCGCGTCGCCGGTCTGTTCGCGCGGCGCTCGTTCAACATCCACTCCCTCGCGGTCGGCCCGACCGAGCACGAGGAGATCAGCCGCATCACGGTCGTCGTCGACGTCGACGCGCTCCCGCTGGAGCAGGTGACCAAGCAGCTCAACAAGCTGGTCAACGTCATCAAGATCGTCGAGCTCGAGGATGCCGCGTCGGTGCAGCGCGAGCTGCTGCTCGTCAAGGTCAAGGCGGACGTCGCCCAGCGCACCCACGTGCTCGAGGTCGTCCAGCTGTTCCGCGCGCACGTCGTGGACGTCGTGCCCGACACCGTCGTCATCGAGGCGACGGGCGGTCCGGGCAAGCTCGACGCGCTGCTCACGGCCCTGGAGCCCTTCGGCATCCGTGAGATCGTGCAGTCCGGCACCGTCGCCATCGGCCGCGGCTCGCGGTCCATCACCGACCGCGCGCTCGAGCGCGTGAGCCGGTCCGCCTGACCTGCCCCACCCCCGCACCACCCCCGTACGCACGACCGAAGACACCACTTCCGAGGAGATCCACCGTGGCTGAGCTGTTCTACGACGACGACGCCGACCTGTCGGTCATCCAGTCCCAGAAGGTCGCCGTCATCGGCTACGGCAGCCAGGGGCACGCGCACGCGCTCAACCTGCGCGACTCCGGCGTCGATGTCACCGTCGGCCTGCGCGAGGGCTCGTCCTCGCGGGCCAAGGCCGAGAACGAGGGCCTCAAGGTCGCGACCGTGGCCGAGGCCGTCGCCGGTGCCGACGTCGTGGTCATCCTGGCGCCGGACCAGGTCCAGCGGATCGTCTACCGCGACGAGATCGAGCCGAACCTCAAGGACGGCGCCGCGCTCGTCTTCGGTCACGGCTTCAACATCCGCTTCGGCTACATCAAGCCGGCCGCGGGCCACGACGTCCTCATGGTCGCCCCCAAGGGCCCGGGCCACCTCGTGCGTCGCGAGTACGTCGACGGGCGCGGCGTGCCGGTCATCGTCGCGGTCGAGCAGGACGCGTCGGGCAAGGCGTGGGAGCTCGCGCTCTCGTACGCCAAGGGCATCGGCGGCCTGCGGGCGGCGGGCATCAAGACGACGTTCACCGAGGAGACCGAGACCGACCTGTTCGGTGAGCAGGCCGTCCTGTGCGGTGGCGTCTCGCAGCTCATCCAGTACGGCTTCGAGACGCTGACCGAGGCGGGCTACCAGCCCGAGGTCGCGTACTTCGAGGTGCTGCACGAGCTCAAGCTCATCGTCGACCTCATCTGGGAGGGCGGCATCACCAAGCAGCGCTGGTCGGTCTCCGACACGGCGGAGTACGGCGACTACGTCTCCGGCCCCCGCGTCATCACCCCCGACGTCAAGGCGAACATGCAGGCCGTGCTCGCGGACATCCAGAACGGTGCCTTCGCGGAGCGCTTCATCGCCGACCAGGACGCCGGCGCCC
Source organism: Cellulomonas phragmiteti (assembly GCF_016862775.1). Classification (GTDB taxonomy): domain Bacteria; phylum Actinomycetota; class Actinomycetes; order Actinomycetales; family Cellulomonadaceae; genus Cellulomonas; species Cellulomonas phragmiteti. The sequence continues at coordinate 85,523 of NZ_BONP01000009.1, forward strand.
CGGAGTTCACGGAGCTGCGCGCCAAGGGCCAGAACCACCCGATCGAGCCCGTGGGCCGCGAGCTGCGCAAGCTCTTCGCCTGGGTGAAGCCGTCGGACACCGACTACCAGGAGGGCTCGGCGGCGCGCTGACCCGCACCACCCGCACGCGAGAGAGCGATCCGGCCCCGGCCGGATCGCTCTCTCGCGCGGTCCTGGGGGGGACCGGGGTGCGGCGGAGCGGGGTTCGGGGGAGGATCGCCGCGCAGCCCCGGACGGGCGCGGTCCTCCACGGTCGCGGCCCGCGGCGGGGTGGACGTCCGGACGACGACGAGGGGTGACCATGACCGAGCAGCCGACGGCACGTGCCGAGGCCGGTACGCAGGACACGCGCATCGCCGACTTCTGGGACGCGGCGCGCGGGCACCTGGGGTGGGGCAAGCTCGACGCCGTCCTGGGCGAGTCCGTGACCGGGGCGGTCGCGCCCCCGGCGTGGTCCTTCGGGGACGACGCCCGGCTGGCCGACGAGCTGCTGGCGCTGGTCCTGGCCGGCCGCAAGACGGGCACGTCGACGGCGCTCGCGGAGTTCACGGCGACGGGGGAGCCGCTGCCGCGGGTCGGCGACGTCTCCATCGTGCTGGACTCGACGGGGGACCCCCGCGCGCTGCTGCGCACGACCGAGGTCGCGGTGGTCCCGTTCGACCAGGTCGACGCGGGGCACGCGGCGGCGGAGGGGGAGGACGACCTCTCGCTCGCGTCGTGGCGGCGGGAGCACGAGGTGTACTGGCGCCGGGTGCTGGGCGACGAGGGGTTCTCCTCGACGATGGACGTCGTGACGGAGCGCTTCGAGCTCGTGTACCCCGTGGAGGGACCGGCACCCGCGGTCAACTGACCGCAGTGTGAGACGTTGATTTCGAGGCGTGGACACGGGGCTACGCTGCCCCCATGGCTGACACGACCCCGTCCTCCCACCTGAACCTGGCCGTCGTGGCCGGCGACGGCATCGGGACGGAGGTCGTCGAGCAGGGGCTCCTGGTGCTCGAGCAGGCGCTGCGCGGCACCGGCACGACGGTGCGGACCACCGACTTCGACCTGGGGGCGCGCCGCTGGCACGCGACGGGCGAGACGCTCACCGACGACGACCTCGCGGCCATCCGCACGCACGACGCGATCCTCCTCGGGGCGATCGGGGACCCCGGGGTGCCCTCGGGCGTCCTGGAGCGCGGGCTGCTGCTCAAGCTGCGCTTCGCGCTCGACCACTACGTCAACCTGCGGCCCAGCCGGCTGTACCCCGGCGTGACGGGCCCGCTCGCCGCCCCCGGTGAGGTCGACTTCGTCGTCGTCCGTGAGGGGACCGAGGGTCCGTACGTCGGCAACGGCGGCGCCATCCGCGTCGGCACGCCGCACGAGGTGGCCAACGAGGTCAGCGTGAACACCGCCTTCGGTGTCGAGCGGGTCGTGCGCGACGCGTTCGCCCGCGCCGCGGCCCGCCCCCGCCGCCAGCTCACGCTGGTGCACAAGCACAACGTGCTCGTGCACGCCGGGCACCTGTGGCGCCGCACGGTGGAGGCCGTCAACGCCGAGTTCCCCGACGTGACGGTGGACTACCTGCACGTCGACGCGGCCACGATCTTCCTGGTGACGAACCCGTCGCGCTTCGACGTGATCGTGACGGACAACCTCTTCGGTGACATCCTCACGGACCTGGCGGCGGCCATCACCGGCGGCATCGGCCTGGCGGCCTCCGCGAACATCAACCCCGACCGCACGGCGCCGAGCATGTTCGAGCCGGTGCACGGCTCCGCGCCCGACATCGCGGGTCAGGGCAAGGCCGACCCCACCGCCACGGTGCTGTCGGTCGCGATGCTGCTCGACCACGTCGGCCTGCCCGGCGCGGCGCGCACGGTCGAGGCGGCGGTCGCAGCCGACCTCGCCGAGCGCGGCGCCGCCGAGCGAGTACGGTCGACGGCCGAGGTGGGCAAGGACCTCGCCGCCCGCGTCGCCGGCTGACCCCCTCGGGGGCCCTCCGCCGGCAGCGGCGCGCACGACGCGTCCGTCGGTCCGCAGGCTCCTGCCTGCACCTGTCCACCCGGCCGTCCGCACCGGTACCGTCGACGTCGACCCTGGTGAAAGGCCCCCCGATGAGCACCGTGACGACCCCTTCGTCCGAGACCTTCCAGATCCACCCCAGCGACACCCCCGCGCCGGTCGCCGAGCGCGAGGCCGCCCTGGCCGCGCCGCAGTTCGGCGTCGTCTTCACGGACCACATGGCGCGCGTGTCCTGGACGCACGCCGACGGGTGGACCGACCGGCGCGTCGAGAAGTACGGCCCGCTGCAGCTCGACCCCGCGACCGCCGTGCTGCACTACGCGCAGGAGATCTTCGAGGGCCTCAAGGCGTACCGGCACCCCGACGGCTCCGTGTGGTCGTTCCGTCCGGAGGCCAACGCGGCACGCTTCGCGCGGTCGGCCCGCAGGCTCGCGCTGCCCGAGCTCCCCGAGGCCGACTTCCTCGGGGCCATCACGGCGCTCGTCGGCATCGACAGCGCGTGGGTGCCGACGGGCGACGAGACCAGCCTGTACCTGCGGCCGTTCATGTACGCCTCGGAGCGGTTCCTCGGGGTGCGCGCCTCGCGCGAGGCGGAGTTCCTCGTCATCGCCTCGCCCGTCGGCCCGTACTTCCCCGGCGGGGTCAAGCCGGTGTCGATCTGGGTGTCGCGGGAGTACCACCGCGCCGGCGCCGGAGGCACGGGCGCCGCCAAGTGCGGCGGCAACTACGCCGCGAGCCTGCTCCCGCAGCAGGAGGCCGCGGCGCAGGGCTTCGAGCAGGTGTGCTTCCTCGACGACCGGACGGGCACGCAGCTCGAGGAGCTCGGCGGCATGAACATCGTCGTGGTCAACGCCGACGGCTCGGTGGTGACGCCCGCCGTGTCGGGCACCATCCTCGAGGGCGTGACGCGCTCGTCCATCCTCACGCTGCTCGCCCAGGCCGGGCACGAGGTCTCGGAGCGGCCCGTGCTGCTGGACGAGCTGCGGGCGGGACTCGCGGACGGCAGCGTCACCGAGGTGTTCGCGTGCGGGACGGCCGCCGTCATGACGCCCATCGGACGGCTCGCGAGCGACGACTTCGACCTCGTCGTGGGCGACGGGACGGCCGGGCCCGTCACGACGCGCATCCGGGCCCAGCTGACGGACATCCAGTACGGGCGTGCGAGCGACCCGCACGGGTGGATGCACCGGCTCGTCTGACGGCCGACGCAGCAGCAGGGGTGCGCACCCGCGCGGGTGCGCACCCCTGCGCGTCGTGCGTCGTCACACCGCGACGCGCCGCACCGTCCAGCCGAGCACGCCCGTCAGCAGCGACCACACCGCGACGCCGATGAGCAGGTTGACGACGCCCGACGCGATGGCCGACCCGGCCTGCGCCGTCCACGTCAGCGGCAGGAGCGTCGCCACCACCGTGGCCAGGGCGAGGATCCAGCCGAAGAAGGCCCGCGGTCGCGGAGTCGTCAGGACCAGCAGCTGCAGCAGGGCACCGGCGGCCACCGCGACGAGGATCCCGCCGAGGATGTAGGAGGCCATCGCGGACCCGACGCCGAACGGGTCCCGGAAGACCAGGTCGATCCGGAGGATCTGCTCGAGGACGATGACGCCGACCACGCCCACGAGCGCCGCCACGAGCGCCGTGGCCGCGGCACCCGCCCAGAACCTGCCCGTCTCGACGGTGAGGCGGGTCTCGCGCCGAGGTGCCGCGGGCACCGCGGCGGGCACCGGTGCCGGTGGGGGGACCGGGGCGGCCGGGGGGACCGTCTCGTACCTGCGGGTCGGCTCGTCCTGCGGCCGGCCGGAGGTGGGGATCGACATCGTCGGCTCCTGTCTCGCACGGGACGTCGGGGCGCGCTGAGGCGTGACGTCGCAGCACACGGTAGCGACCGGGTGACCGATCGGCACCGGTTGGTCCCGGTCTGCGGGGTCCTGGCCCGCCCGAACCACTCGTCCGCATGATGGACGCGCCGTCCTCGGGGCCGTCGGTGTGCCACCATCGCGGTGTGACCCGCTTCACGCTCATCATCGTGTAGCGCGTCGGCCGACCAGCCGACGCGCAGACCTCCCGTACCCCCGGGGGGTCTTTTTGTTGGTCCAGACGTCCGAGGGCACCACCCCCGCCCGCAGGACACGTCGACGAGGCACCGGCACCACCCCCGCCGGACGCATCCGCTGCCGCCCCGCCGACGCACGCCCGCACCGCCCCGAGGAGCCTTCCGTGACCGAGCCCACGGCACCCACGTCGACCACCGCGGTCGCGTCGTCGCTGTTCCACGTCTACGACACCACCCTGCGCGACGGCGCCCAGCAGGAGGGCATCAACCTGTCGGTCGCCGACAAGCTGACGATCGCCCCGATGCTCGACGAGCTGGGCGTGGGATTCATCGAGGGCGGCTGGCCCGGCGCCGTCCCGAAGGACACGGAGTTCTTCAAGCGGGCGGCCAAGGAGCTGGACCTGCGCCACGCCGAGCTGGCGGCGTTCGGCGCGACCCGCAAGGTGGGGGTGCGTGCGAGCGACGACCCGCAGGTGCGCGCCCTGCTCGACGCGGAGGCTCCCGTCGTCACGCTCGTCGCCAAGTTCGACGTGCGGCACGTCGAGCGCGCGCTGCGCACCACCCCCGACGAGGGCCTGGCGATGATCGCGGACACGGTCGCGTTCCTGCGCCGGGAGGGACGGCGCGTGTTCGTCGACGCCGAGCACTTCTTCGACGGGTACCGGTACGACGCGGACTTCGCGCGTCGCGCGACGGTCACCGCGTTCGAGGCGGGCGCCGAGGTCGTCGCGCTGTGCGACACCAACGGCGGCATGCTCCCCGACTGGGTGCGGGAGGTCGTCCAGGAGGTGCGTGAGGTCGCCGGGCCCGACGCCCCCCTCGGCATGCACGCCCACAACGACTCGGGCTGCGCGGTGGCCAACACGCTGGCGGCGGTCGAGGCCGGCTGCACGCACGTGCAGGGCACGGTCAACGGGTACGGCGAGCGCACCGGCAACGCCGACCTGCTGTCCGTCGTCGCGAACCTCGAGCTCAAGCTGGGCCGGCGTGTCCTCGCCCGCTCCGACGACGCACCGGGTGGCATGGCCGAGCTCACGCGGATCGCGCACGCCATCAGCGAGATCACCAACATCTCGCCCTTCGCCCGCCAGCCGTACGTCGGTGCGAGCGCCTTCGCCCACAAGGCCGGGATCCACGCGTCGGCGATCAAGGTCGACCCCGACCTGTACCAGCACACCGACCCGCAGCTCGTCGGCAACGACATGCGCATGCTGGTCTCCGACATGGCGGGCCGGGCCTCGATCGAGCTCAAGGGCCGCCAGCTGGGCATCGACCTCGCCGCGCACCCGGACGTCCTGTCGCGCGTCACGCACCGCGTCAAGGACGCCGAGGCCAACGGCTACACGTACGAGGCGGCCGACGCGTCGTTCGAGCTGCTGCTCGTCGAGGAGCTCGACGGGTCGCGCCCGGCGTACTTCCGCGTCGAGTCGTGGCGCACGATCGTCGAGCGCAACGGGGGCCGCGGGACGCCCGCGACGGCGGAGGCGACCGTCAAGCTGCACGCCGGCGGCGAGCGCATCGTCAGCACCGGTGAGGGCAACGGGCCCGTCAACGCGCTCGACCACGCGCTGCGCGCCGCGCTCTCGCGCGTGTACCCCGAGCTCGAGGCCTTCGAGCTCATCGACTTCAAGGTCCGGATCCTCGACCAGATGCAGGGGACCGACGCGGTGACCCGCGTGCTCATCGAGAGCACCGACGGCCAGACGTCGTGGAGCACCGTCGGCGTGGGGCCCAACCTCATCGAGGCGTCGTGGGAGGCTCTCACCGACTCGGCGATCTGGGGGCTGCGTCATCACGGGGTCCCGCCCCGCTGAGCCCGACCCGCCCGCGGGTCGTCGCGCAGGGGGCGCGCGCACGGCCTAGCCTCGGGGATGGCACCGAGGCCCGAGCACACGGAAGGAGCCTGCGTGGCCGGCACCGCCCCCGATCCCTCCGACGTCCCGAGGACGCCCGGCGACGCGCCCACGCAGGACGACTTCTCGTCGCAGCGGGCGCCCGAGCCCGCGCGCGGGCGGTGGTGGCTGGTCCTCCTGATCGTCCTCGCGCTGGTGGCCGTCCTCGTGTGGCGGCCGTGGCAGGCCGACGAGCCGGCGCCCGTGCCGACACCCGAGGTCACCGCGACCCCGACGCCCACCCCCTCGCCCAGCGTCACGCCCTCACCCAGCCCGACGCCGAGCCCCGTGCCGCCGCCGGGTGCCGACGCCGTGTTCGACCCCACGACCGCGGCCACCCTCTTCGCCACCGTCGCGGACCTGGAGGGCGCGGTCCCCGGTGCGTCCGGCGGGGTGACGCGCGGGCTCGAGCCCGGCACACGCCCCTGGGGGCTGCCGGAGGGGGCCGGCATCGAACCGGCGTCGTGCACCGCGGCGGTCACGATCGTCTCCGCGCCGCCCGCCCACCACGACGCGACCTCCTGGCAGAACGACGAGCTCACCTTCGAGCAGGACGTCGTGCTGCTGCTCGACGCCGCCGCCGCCCGCGCCGCCTTCCGCGCGCTGGTGACGACCGTCGACGAGTGCCCGCAGTACGCCCAGGTGGTGCCCGGCGCGGACGGTGCGCGCTGGACCGCGGAGCCGGCGCTGGAGGGGCAGGGGGTGTTCCCGGCGATCGTCCACGACGTCACCGCGCAGGTCGAGGGGGACACGTTCCAGCAGACCACCGGTCACGTGCTCGTGGGCAACGCGATCCTCACGTGGACCGCCACCGCGCTCGCCGCGGAGGACCGGGCCGAGGCGCGGGTGCTCCTGGGCCCTCCCGCCGACCTCAGCCAGATGGTCGAGCGTCGCGCGCTGGCCGCCGTGCGGGGGCTCGGATGAGCGGACGCGGCCTAGGGTGGTCGGGTGCACGGTGAGTACAAGGTCCCCGGTGGCAAGCTCGTGGTCGTCGACCTGGAGGTCCGCGACGGTCTGCTGAGCGACGTGAGCCTGTCGGGGGACTTCTTCCTCGAGCCGGACGAGGCGCTCGACGTGCTGTCCGGCGCGCTCGACGGCGTGCCCCGGGACGCCGGTGTCGCCCAGCTGGTCCACGTGCTCGACGACGCCCTGCGGCTCGCGCTCGACCAGGGGCGCCTGCCCGGGCCGGTCGCCATGGTCGGGTTCGACGTGCGCGCCGTCGCCCTCGCGGTCCGGCGCGCCCTCGGCCTGTCCACGGCGTGGGCGGACCACGAGTTCGCGCTGCTGCGGTCGGCCCCGATGACGCCGGCGATGCACGTCGCCCTCGACCAGGTGCTCACCGAGGAGCTCGACGCGGGCCGCCGCGGTCCCACGCTGCGGTTCTGGGAGTGGGAGGAGCCCGCCGTCGTCATCGGGTCGTTCCAGTCGCTGCGCAACGAGGTCGACCTCGAGGCCGCCGAGCAGCACGGCGTGACGGTGGTGCGGCGGATCTCCGGTGGCGGGGCGATGTTCATGGAGGCCGGCAACTGCATCACGTTCTCCCTGGTCGTGCCGGGGTCGCTGGTCGACGGGATGTCGTTCGAGGACTCGTACGCGTTCCTCAACGCGTGGGTGCTCGGCGCGCTCGCGGACGTCGGGGTCACCGCGACGACGAGCGGGCTGAACGACATCTCCTCCGCGGCGGGCAAGCTCGCCGGGTCCGCGCAGAAGCGCCTGGCCGGCGGTGCCGTGCTGCACCACGTGACCATGGCGTACGACATCGACGCCGACAAGATGCTGCAGGTGCTGCGGATCGGCCGCGAGAAGCTGTCCGACAAGGGCACCCGCTCGGCCAACAAGCGCGTCGACCCCGTGCGCTCGCAGACCCACCTGCCGCGCGCCGAGGTCGTCGACGCGTTCGTCGCGCACTTCCGGTCCCGGTACCGGACCGTCGACGACGAGCTGCGGCCCGCCGAGGTCGAGCGGGCCCGCGAGCTCGTGGCGACCCGCTTCAGCGACCCGGCGTGGACCGCGCGCGTCCCGTGACCCCGGGTCTCAGACCGGCCAGGTCAGCACCACGGCGAGCGCCGCGAGGCCCAGGAGGACCGACGCCCCGGCGCACGCGGTGACGAGGCGGCCCCCCGGGTCGCGTCCCACGGTGAGGGCCTCGGCGGAGGTGAGCGCCCACCGCCGCCGACCGTGCACACCGAGCCGGCGGCGGCGTGCAGCGCGCAGCAGGACCACGGCCAGGAGCGTCCCCACGACGCTCACGCCCCACGCGGCGGACCCCCACGTCTCGGCCAGGAGCCGCCCGGCGGCGGCCGAGCCCGCGACGAGCCCGAGCGCGGTGCGACGCCACGCCAGGGCCGTGCGCTCGGCCGCGAGGGACGGGTGCGCCGGGCCGCTCACGCGCGCAGCAGGCCGAGCAGGACCAGGACGCCGGCGACGCCCACGCCGCCGACCAGCAGGCCGAACCCGACGGGCGCCGGCAGCGGTCGGCTCAGGCGCATCGCACGCTCCGCGCGGGACCACCCCCACCACGCCGCGGCCGGTGCGAGCGTCCCCAGGGCGATGAGGACGACGGCGGCCGCGAGCCGCAGGCCCGGCTCGACGGGCAGGTCGAGCGCCTCGAGCGCGACGCCGGCCGCGAGCAGCGCCAGGCCGGTGCGCGCCCACGCGAGGAACGTGCGCTCGTTGGCGAGCGAGAACCGCGCGTCGGGCTCGCTGCCCACGCCGTACACCCACCGCGGGAAGCGCCCGTCCGGTGCGCGCTGCTCGGTCTCCATGCCCCCATCCTCGCAACCCGCGGGCAGGGACGCGGCCGGGCTCACCGGTGCGGGCCCTCCTGGGGTGGCCGCTCACCGAACACGGCCGTGCCCAGGCGCACCACCGTGGCGCCCTCGGCCACTGCCGCCTCGAGGTCCCCGCTCATCCCCATGGACAGGCCCCGGGCATCCGCCGTGCCGGGGGCGCCGCTGCCCACGACCTCGTCGCGGACGTCCCGCAGGCGCGCGAACCCGGCGCGCACGACGGCGGTGTCGTCGCTGCGGGCGCCCACCGTCATGAACCCGACGAGCCGCAGGCCGGGCAGCGCCGCGACCCGCACCCCGAGGTCGGCGGCGACGTCGGGGGACGCGCCGTGCTTGGTCGGCTCGCCCGACACGTTGACCTGGACCCAGACGTCGAGGGGCACGTCGCGCTCGCGGACCCGGTCGGAGAGTCGCTGCGCGAGGGCGTCGTCGGCGACGGACTGCACCGCCGACGCCCACCGCAGCGCCGCGTTGACCTTGTTCGACTGCAGCGGCCCGATGACGTGCCACGTCGGCCCGAGGTCGACGAGGGCCGGTGCCTTCGCGACGAGCTCCTGGACGCGGTTCTCGCCCAGCAGGACCGGTGCCGTGCCCGAGCCGGCGGCGCGGGCTCCCGCGTCGGCGAGCAGCGCGGCGCGGACGGTCGCGACGTCCATCGTCTTCGACGCGAGCAGCACCCGGACCTCGTCGGTGCGCCGCCCCGTCGCGGTGCACGCCGCCGCGACCCGCTCGTGCACCTGCGCCAGGCGGCGCGTCACGTCCTCGCTGCTCACGAGGCCTGACGGTACCGGCCGGTGGCCGCGGTCGCCCGCACCCGCGGGGTGCGGGCGAAACGGCCGCCACACCCGGCCCCCGTGTGGCGGACCGGGGTGGGACGGTCGCATGCTGGCGGGGTGGAGGACTGCACGGGACGGCTGCTCGTCGCGACGCCAGGGCTGCGCGACCGCAGCTTCCGGCGTGCCGTCGTGCTGGTCCTGGAGCACACCGCGGCGGGCGCGCTCGGCGTCGTCCTCGACCGGCCGCTGGAGGTCGACGCCCGGCACGTCCTGCCGCAGTGGCAGGCCCACCTGAGCACGCCGGGGCGGCTGTTCCAGGGCGGGCCCGTGGCGCGCGACACCGCGCTGGCGCTCGCCGACCTCCCTGACGCGGACGCCCCGCCCGGCGTGCGTCCGCTGACCGGCCGGCTCGGCGTCGTCGACCTCGACGCCCCGCCCGCCCTGGTGGTCGACGCGGTGCGCGCGCTACGTGTGTTCATCGGGTACGCGGGGTGGTCGGCCGGCCAGCTCGACGACGAGGTCGACGCGGGCGGCTGGTTCGTCGTCGACCTCGAGCCGGGCGACGTGTTCAGCTCCGACCCCCGTGGGTTGTGGCGGCGCGTCCTGCGCCGCCAGCCGGGGGACCTCGCCCTGCTGTCGACGGCCCCGGAGGACGCGTCGCTGAACTGAGCGTCGGCCGGGTGGGGGACGGATCGGGGGGATCCCGGATGCCGGCGGGCGGGGCGGGGTGGCAGAGTCGTCGCGTGAAGACCCTGCTGAACGTCATCTGGCTCGTGCTCGCCGGCGCCTGGCTCGCGCTGGGCTACGTGCTCGCGGGCATCGTCTGCTGCGCGCTGATCGTCACGATCCCGTTCGGCATCGCGTCGTTCCGGATCGCGAGCTACGTGCTCTGGCCGTTCGGGCGCACCGTCGTCGAGAAGCCGACGGCCGGCGCCATGTCGACCATCGGCAACGTGATCTGGGTGCTCGTCGCCGGCATCTGGCTCGCGATCGGGCACGTGACGACGGCGATCCCGCTCTTCGTGTCGATCATCGGCATCCCGCTGGGCATCGCGAACCTCAAGCTCATCCCGGTGTCCCTGGTGCCGCTGGGCAAGGAGATCGTGCCGACGGACCGCGCGTTCGCGGCCTACGGGCGCTGACGCCTGCGGCCGCTGACGCCCGGCGTCGCGCAGCGTCAGTCGCGGGCCACGTCCGCGACGACGGCGTCGGTGAGCCGCACGAGGTCGTCGGGGGAGAGCTCGACGTCCAGGCCGCGCCGGCCGCCGGAGACGAGCACGGTGTCGAACAACCACACCGTCTCGTCGACGACGGTGCGCAACGCGGTGCGCTGCCCCAGGGGCGAGATGCCGCCGAGGACGTAGCCGGTCGCCCGCTGCGCCGCGTGCGGCTCCGCCATCGTGCCGCGCTTGCCCCCGACGGCTGCCGCGAGGGCCTTGAGGTCCAGGCGCCCGGTCACGGGGACGACGGCGACGGTGAGCACGCCGTCGACGTCGGCGACGAGGGTCTTGAAGACCTGCTCCGGGGGGACGCCGAGCAGGTGGGCGGCCTCCAGGCCGTAGCCGAGGTCGCTCGCCGGGTCGTGCTCGTACGTCCGGGCCGTGTGCGGGACCCCGGCCTCGGCGAGCGCGACGAGCGCGGGGGTGCCGGTGCCGGTCCGGGCGTCCTTCCTGGCCACGGGACCAGGGTAGGGCGTCAGAGCGCGGTGCCCACCAGGACGCCGACCCCGTAGGTCACGGCCATCGCGAGCGATCCGCCGAGCACGTTGCGGAGCACCGAGCGGGCGTGCGACGCCCCGGTGAAGCGTGACGACGTCCACCCGGTCAGGACGAGCGCGAGCAGGACGGCGCCGAACGTCGCCGGGACGCGCGCGGCCGTGGTCCACGGCGCCAGCACGACGAGGAGCGGGATGAGCGCCCCCGCGGTGAACGCCAGCATGGAGGCCAGCGCGGCGTGCCAGGGGTTGGTGAAGTCGTGGTCGACGTCGTTGATGGGCCGGCCGGACGCGGCGGCGACGCGCTCGGCGTCCCGCTGGCTGCTGACGGACACGTACTCGCCCGATGCCATCGACAGGGCGCCCGCGACGAGGGCCGCGCCGCCGGCCAGGGCGATCGTCGACGTCGACGCGGCGGCTCCCGCGACCCCCACCACGGTCGCCGCGACGGACACGATGCCGTCGTTCGCCCCGAGGACGCCCGCGCGCAGCCAGTTCAGCCCGGCGTTCGACGCGGCAGCGGCCGGTCCGGGCGTGCGGTGCAGCAGCGCACCGAGCCCGCCGGGTCGCGTGGTGGTCGTGGTCATGGCTCCACGGTAGGCCTGCCCGCCGGGTGCTGTCATCGCAGGAAAGGCTGCCCTGACCTGCGCAGACGCAGGCCTGCCTCACCTGTCGACGGGTCAGAGAGGGCCGGCGTCCAGGACGCGCAGGCGGACCTCGCCGGCCTCGTCGGACGCCACGAGGTCGACGAGGGCGTCGATGCGCCAGTCGTGGTCGCCCGCCGGGTCGTCGAGCACCTGGCGGACGTGCCACGTGCCCGCGGCGGGGCCGTGCGCGACCGCCGCCGTGCCGGGGGTCACCTGGAACAGCGCCGGGCCGCGCGCGGAGGCGCCCGTGCCCATCTCGTCGTGGTCGTCGAAGTACGGCTCGATCGCGTCGGCCCAGCGGTCGGCCGTCCAGGCCTCGCCGTCGCCGTCCACGTCGCCCAGGGCGGCGAGCGCCCCCCACCGCTCGCGCGCGGCGAGCTCGACCCGGCGGAACATCGCGCCGCGCACGAGCGCGCGGAACACCCGCGGGTCGGCCGTGACGGGCGGCGGGGGAGCGTCCCCGGTCTCCGCGTCGGCGACGGCCTCGAGCGCCGCCGCCGGGTCGGCGAGGCGCTCCCACTCGTCGAGCAGGCTCGAGTCGGTGCGCCGCACCAGGTCGCCGAGCCACGCGACGAGCTCCTCGAGCTCCTCGGTGCGGCGGTCCTCGGGCACCGTGCGGCGCAGCGCGCGGTACGCGTCGGCGAGGTAGCGCAGCAGGACGCCCTCGGTGCGGTCCAGCGAGTAGAGCCGGACGTACTCGGCGAACGTCGCCGCTCGCTCGTGCATCTCGCGGACCACGGACTTGGGGGACAGCGCCAGGTCGGCCACCCAGGGGTTGGTGCGCCGGTACGTCGCGAACGTGGCCTCGAGCAGCTCGGCCAGCGGGCGCGGGTACGTGACGTCCTCGAGCAGCGCCATGCGCTCGTCGTACTCCAGGCCCTCGGACTTCATCGCGGCCACGGCCTCGCCGCGCGCCTTGTTCTCCTGCGCGGCGAGCACCTGACGGGGGTCGTCGAGCGTGGCCTCGATGACGGAGACGACGTCGTGCGCGTACCCCGGGTCGGCCGGGTCGAGCAGGTCGAGCGCGGCGTACGCGAACGGGGACAGCGCCTGGTCGAGCGCGAAGTTGAACGGCAGGTCCGCGACCAGCTGCACGGTCCGGCGGCGCCCGCCCGGAGCCGCCGGGTCGTCGACCCACGGGCGCTCGACGACGCCGCCCGCACGCAGCGAGCGGTACACGTCGACCGCGCGCCGGACGTGCCGCGCGCGGGCGCTGTCCGGCTCGTGGTTGTCGGTCAGCAGGTGCGTCATGACGGCGACGGGGTCGCCGCGTCCGTCCCGCCCGCGCTGCAGCACGTGCAGGACCATCGCGTGCGACACCTGGAAGCTCGACGTCAGCGGCTCGGGCGGCGCGTCCCGCAGGCGCTCGTACGTCTTGTCGGTCCAGTTGACGTGCCCCGACGGCGCCTGCTTGCGGACGATCTTCTTCTGCTTGCGCGGGTCGTCCCCGGCCTTGGCCAGCGCCCGGCGGTTCTCGACGACGTGGTCGGGCGCCTGCACGACGACCTCGCCGACGGTGTCGAACCCGGCGCGCCCGGCGCGGCCGGCGATCTGGTGGAACTCGCGCGCAGACAGGTGCCGCATGCGCACGCCGTCGTACTTCACCAGGCTCGTCAGGACGACCGTGCGGATCGGCACGTTGATGCCGACGCCGAGGGTGTCGGTGCCGCACACCACCGGCAGCAGGCCGCGCTGCGTGAGCCGCTCGACGACGCGCCGGTACTTGGGCAGCATGCCGGCGTGGTGCACGCCCACGCCGTGGCGCAGCAGCCGCGAGAGGGTCGTGCCGAAGCCGGGGCCGAACCGGAAGCCACCGAGCTCCGCGGCGATCGCGTCGCGCTGCTCGCGGCTCGCCAGCGGGGTCGACATCAGGGTCTGGGCCCGCTCGACGGCCTCCTTCTGCGTGAAGTGCACGACGTAGACGGGGGCGCGGCGGGTCGTCACGAGCTCGTCGAGCAGCTCGTGCAGGGGCTCGACGGAGTAGGAGAAGGTCAGGGGCACGGGCCGCTCGGCGTTGGCGACGACGGCCACGTCGCGGCCCGAGCGGCGGGTCAGGTCCTCGACGAAGAAGCTGACATCGCCGAGGGTGGCGGACATCAGCAGGAACTGCGTGCGCGTCAGCTCGAGCAGGGGCACCTGCCACGCCCAGCCGCGCTGCGGGTCGGCGTAGTAGTGGAACTCGTCCATGACGACCAGGCCGACGTCCGCGTCGGGCCCGTCGCGCAGCGCCTGGTTGGCGAGGATCTCCGACGTGCAGCACACGATCGGTGCGTCGGAGTTGATCGCGGAGTCGCCGGTGACCATGCCGACGTTGGCGGACCCGAAGACGTCGACCAGGGCGAAGAACTTCTCGCTGACCAGGGCCTTGATAGGCGCGGTGTAGTACGAGCGACGGCCCTGCGCGAGGGCGACGGCGTGCGCGGCCACGCCCGCGAGCGACTTGCCCGACCCCGTCGGCGTCGACAGGATCACGTGCGAGCCCGTGAGGAGCTCGAGCAGGGCCTCCTCCTGGTGCGGGTACAGCGTCAGGCCCTGGTCGCCGGCCCAGGTCGAGAACACCTCGTAGAGGGCGTCGGGGTCGTGCGCGGCGTCACCGGTGGGCAGGCGGTCGGTCAGGGTGGTGGCGTCGGTCGGCACCGGGCGATCCTCGCACGGTCGCGGCGTGCCCTCACGGTGTGGCGGTGCCGCCGTCGGCCGGGTGGCGGTCGGTCAGGTCGCGTCCCACAGCAGGCGGTAGAAGGCGATCCGGTCGGCGTCGGGCTCGACGCCGTAGGCGTCGTAGACGTGGTGCTCGTACCCCGGCCCGTAGTTCCACACGGTGCTCCAGGCCGCGATCGCCAGGTCGGCCCAGCGGTCGGCGACGCCGAGCCGGCCCAGGTCGACGTGGGCGGCCCAGCGCCCGTCGTCCCCGATGAGCGTGTTCGGGGCGCACGCGTCGGCGTGGCACACGACGAGCCGGTCCACCGGCGGCACGTCGCGCAGGCGCGCGCGGGCCTCGTCGACGGTGAGGTCCCGGTGCTCCGGCGACCACGACGCAGGGGTGTCGCCGGCGTCGAGGTGCTCCATCGCCGTCGCCACGCGGGACGTCACCGACCAGTCGAACGGGCACTCGCCAACGGGCAGGGCGTCGTGCAGGGCCCGCAGCCCGGTGCCGATCGCCGTCGCCGCCTCGACCGGCCGGTCGACCCACGGCGGGACCACCGCGCTGCGGGCCCGGATCGCCGCGGTGACCAGCCACGTGCCGTCCTCGTCGGCGCCCAGGTCCAGGACCTCGGGGACGCGGGTGAACGCCGACGCCCAGGTCAGCCGGGTGGCCTCCGCGGCGAGGTCCACCTGCGTGACACCGGCCGGCGTCCACTTGACGTAGCGGGAGGTGCCGAGGCGGAAGGTCGTGCCGCCGGCCTCGTTGACCCACACGGGATCGACCGCGTCGCCGTCGGCCAGCCGCTCGACGGCGACCGGCACGGGCACGGGCCCTGAGGGGATCTCGCGGAAGATGCGGGCCCCGGTCGGCGGCAGGGCGGCGTGCTCGGGTGGCATCCGCCGATCCTGCCACCTGCCGCGCCCGGTCCTCAGATCCCGAGGACGGCCTTGGCGATCGAGAAGTACACGATGAGGCCCGTCGTGTCGACGAACGTGGAGATGAAGGGGGCCGACACGATCGCGGGGTCGATCCCGACGCGCTTGGCGAGCAGCGGCACGCTCGACCCTACGGTGGTCGCCAGCGTGCAGACGGCCACCACGGTCAGTGCCAGCACGACGCCGATCTGCGGCCCGGCGACCAGGATCGCCGGCCCCACACCGACGACCGCGAGCGTGATGCCCAGCAGCAGGCCGGTGAGCATCTCGCGTCCGACGACGCGCGCGACGTCGCCCGTGCGCACGTCGCCGACCGCGCTCGCGCGCACCACGGTGGTCGCGGCCTGCGATCCGGCGTTGCCGCCCGTGCCGATGAGCAGGGGCACGAACAGCGCGAGCGCGACGACCTGGGCGAGCTCGTCCTCGAAGTAGGACTGCACGCCGACGGTGAGCGACGCCGCGACGATGAGCATGAGGAGCCACACCACGCGCGAGCGCACGAGTCCGAGCACCGAGACGGACAGGTACGGCCGCCGCAGGGGCTCGGTGCCACCGGTGCGGGCGGAGTCCTCGTCGTCCTCGGCCTCCAGGACGCGCATGGCGTCGTCGACCGTGAGCACGCCGACGAGGCGGTCCTCCCCGTCGACGACGGGCACGCCGACGAACCCGCCGTCGCGCACCACGTTGGCGGCGTCCTCGGCGTCGTCGGTGGCGTGCACGGTCGTGGCGGGCGAGGTCATGACGTCCTCGACGGGCGTGGCCGGGTCGGACAGCACGAGCCGGCGCAGCGAGACCACGCCCTCGACGCGCAGCCCGTCGCCGACGACCGGGACGAGGTAGACCGTCTCGGCGTCCTCGCCGGCCGCGCGCACCCGGTCGATCGTCGCGCCCACCGTGGTGCCGACGTGCACGGCCACCACCTCGGGCGACATGCGGCGGCCGGCGGAGCCCTCCGGGTAGCCGAGCAGGGAGGCCGTCGCGACCCGCTCGTCGGGTGCGAGGGCGGCCAGCAGGCGCCGGGCGACGCCGGCGGGGACCTCGTCGAGCAGTGCGGCGCGGTCGTCGGGGTCGAGCGCGCCGAAGATCGAGGCGGCCTCCCCCTGGAGCGAGGCGACGAGCTCGGCCTGCAGGGCGGGGTCGAGGTCCTCGAAGACCTCGACGGCACGCCCCTTGTCCAGGAGCCGGAACGCGACGGCCCGACCGGTGGGCGCGAGGCGGCCCAGCTCGTGGACCACGTCGGGGACGTCGAGCGCGGCCAGCCGTGCGCGCTGCTCCTG
This sequence comes from Cellulomonas phragmiteti, assembly GCF_016862775.1. Classification (GTDB taxonomy): domain Bacteria; phylum Actinomycetota; class Actinomycetes; order Actinomycetales; family Cellulomonadaceae; genus Cellulomonas; species Cellulomonas phragmiteti. The sequence continues at coordinate 102,274 of NZ_BONP01000009.1, forward strand.
CAGGTCGATCGAGTCGACGGGACCGGGTGGGCTCACGGTGGCTCCTGGTGTCGGTCGTCGTCCGCTGGGGCGGGGGCCGTCCGGCAGCCTAGGCGAGTCACCCGTGAGCGTGCGCGCCGTCCCGGCCCGCGGAGTCCCGCGGCGGGACCCTACGCCCGCGTAACCTACGCGCCCGTAGGTTACGCTCGAGTAGTGAACAACCCCGCCGTCGGACCCGACGAGCCCCGTGACCTGCCGGCGGCCTGGCCGCACGGCGTCCCCCGCGACATCGAGATCCCCGACGAGCCGCTGACGGCCACGCTGGACCGCGCCGTGCGCGACCACGCAGACCGCGTCGCCGTCGACTTCCTCGGCCGGGCGACCACCCACGCCGAGCTCGGCGCGCAGGTCGAGCGCGGCACGCGGGTGCTGCACGACCTGGGCGTCCGCGCCGGTGACCGCGTCGCCCTCGTGCTGCCCAACTGCACCGCGCACGTCGTCGCGTTCTGGTCCGCGCTGCGGCTCGGTGCCGTCGTCGTCGAGCACAACCCGACGTACACCGCGGACGAGCTCGCGCACCAGCTGGCCGACTCCGGGGCGACCGTCGCGCTCGTCTGGGAGCAGGCCGTGCCGCGCGTGCTCGCCGGGCGCGAGCGCACCGACCTGCGGCACGTCGTCGCCGTCGACCTCTCGGCGGACCTGCCGCGGACGTCCCGCTGGGCGCTGCGGCTGCCGGTCCCCGCCGCGCGCGCGACCCGTGCCGCGATGCGCGGGCCCGTCCCGGCCGACGTCCCGCACTGGCACCGCCTGCTCGCGGCCGCTGCCCCGCTCGTGCCACCCACCGCCCCGCAGGCCGCGGACGTGGCCCTCCTGCAGTACACCGGCGGGACCACCGGCACACCCAAGGCCGCCGTGCTGACCCACCGCAACCTCGTCGCCAACGCCCTGCAGGGCCAGACGTGGACGCAGGCCACCCCCGGCACCGAGGTCGTCTACGGCGTCCTGCCCTTCTTCCACGCCTTCGGCCTCACGCTGTGCCTCGCGTACTCCGTGCGGATCGCGGCGACGCTCGTCGTGCTGCCCTCGTTCGACCCGGCGCGCGTGCTCGCCGCGCAGCGCCGCCGCCCCGGGACCTTCCTGCCCGCGGTGCCACCGATGCTCGACCGGCTGGCGGCGGCGGCCGAGGAGACGGGTGCCGACCTCACGTCCTTCCGCTACTCGATCAGCGGCGCCATGGCCCTGCCGCGCGCGACGGCCGAGCGCTGGGAGCGCGTCACCGGCGGCCTGGTCTCCGAGGGCTACGGCATGACCGAGACGTCACCCGTCGCCCTCGGCAACCCCCTGAGCCCGGACCGCCGGCCCGGCGCGCTCGGCCTGCCGTTCCCCTCGACGCGCATCCGCGTCGTCGACCAGGAGGACCCCACGCGGGACGTCGCGGTGGGTGAGCAGGGCGAGCTGCTGATCTCGGGGCCGCAGGTCTTCCAGGGGTACTGGAAGCGGCCGGAGGAGACCGCGCACCAGCTGCTCGACGGCGGCTGGCTGCGGACCGGGGACGTCGTGCGCGTCGACGACGACGGCATGGTCGTCCTCGTCGACCGCATGAAGGAGATGATCGTCACCGGCGGCTTCAAGGTGTACCCCTCGCAGGTCGAGGACCACCTGCGCGGCATGCCCGGCGTGCGGGACGTCGCCGTGGTCGGCGAGCCCGCCGGCGACATGGGGGAGCGCGTCGTCGCCGCCGTCGTGCTCGACGAGGGGGCGCTCGGCGTCGACCTCGCCGCCGTGAAGGCGTGGTGCGAGACGCGCCTGGCACGGTACGCGGTGCCGCGTCGCCTCGTCGTGCTGGCGGACCTGCCGCGCTCGCAGGTCGGCAAGGTGCTGCGGCGCGTCGTGCGGGACAAGGTGACGACGTCCGACTGACCTGGACCAGCACCCCTGGACCAGCGCGCCGTCCAGGGGCTACCGTCGCGGCATGACGACCATGAACGTGCAGGACGCCAAGGCGCACCTGTCCGACCTCGTCGCGCGTGCCGAGCGTGGTGAGGACGTCGTGATCGCACGCGCCGGACGCCCCGCGGTACGGCTCGTCCCGGTCACGACGAGCCCACGCGTCTTCGGCACGATGCACCTCATCGTGCCCGACACCTTCTTCGAGCCGCTGCCGCAGGACGAGCTGGCGGCGTGGGAGTGAGTGCGTACCTCCTCGACACCCACGTCCTGCTCTGGTTGCTCGGCGAACCGCGCCGCGTGCCCCGCGACGTGCAGGACCGCCTCGCGGACCCCGAGATCGACCTGCTCGTCTCGGCGGTGTCGGCGCTCGAGATCGCCACGAAGCACCGGCTCGGCAGGCTCGACGCCGGCGACCTCGTCGACGGGTGGGGGCACCGGGTGGCGGAGATCGGCGCCACCGAGCTCGCAGTGACCGCGGAGCACGCCCTGCTCGGTGGCCGGCTCGAGTGGGCCCACCGCGACCCGTTCGACCGGCTGCTCGTGGCGCAGTCGGTCGTCGAGAACGCGCGGCTCGTGACGCAGGACGCGGCGATCACCGGGTTCGGGCGCGCGCCGGTCCTCACGTGGTGAGCGCGCCACGTACCGTGTGCGCGTGAGCGAGACCGACGACCTGGCCCTGGTGGAGATGTGGACCGACGGCGCCTGCAAGGGCAACCCCGGCGTCGGGGGGTGGGGTGCCTGGATGCGCTTCGGCGACCAGGAGAAGGAGCTCTGGGGCGGCGAGGCCGCGACGACCAACAACCGCATGGAGCTCACGGCCGTCATCGAGGGCCTGCGTGCTCTCAAGCGGCCCTGCCGCGTGACGCTGCACGTCGACTCGACGTACGTCATGAACGGGCTGACGAAGTGGCTCCCGAACTGGAAGCGCAAGGGCTGGCTCACGGGTGACAAGAAGCCCGTGAAGAACAAGGAGCTGTGGGAGGCGCTCGACGCCGAGGTGCAGCGCCACCACGTGACCTGGGTCTGGGTGAAGGGCCACGCCGGCGACCCCGGCAACGAGCGGGCGGACGCGCTCGCGAACCGGGGCGTCGACGACGTGCGGGCGGGCGCCGGTCGCTGACCGGCCGGTGCCCGCCCGGGCCGTCGTCCGGCGTCAGGTCGCGACGGGCGTCCACCGCGCGTCGTCGGCCGCCGAGCGCTCCACCGCGTCGAGCACCTGCTGCACCTGCAGGCCGTCGGCGAACGTCGGCGCCGGGTGCGTGCCGGCCGCGATCGCCTCGACGAGGTCGACCACCTGGTGGGTGAACGCGTGCTCGTACCCCAGGCCGTGGCCGGTGGGCCACCAGCTGCCGGTGTACGGGTGCTCGGGCTCGGTCACGTACACGCGCCGGAAGCCCTGCAGGCCCGCAGGGTCGTGCGCGTCGTAGACGTGCAGGACGTTCATGTCCTCGAAGTCGAACGCGAGCGACCCGTCAGTGCCGTTGATCTCGACGCGGATCGCGTTGCGCCGGCCGAGGGCGAACCGGGTCGCCTCGAAGATCGCGAGCCCGCCGCCGGACAGCCGTGACGTGAACACCGCGGCGTCGTCGACCGTCACCGGGCCCGTCGCCCCGCCGGCGTCGCCGACGCCGGACAGGCCGCCGAACGACGACGCCACGGGCCGCTCCTCGACGAACGTCGCGAGCTGCGCCGAGACCCCCGTGAGGTGCTCGCCGGTGATGTGCTGCACGAGGTCGATGACGTGCGCGCCGATGTCCCCGAGCGACCCCGAGCCTGCCACGGCCTTGTCGAGCCGCCATGACAGCGGGGTCGCGGGGTCCGAGAGCCAGTCCTGCAGGTACAGGCCGCGCGCGTGCCGCACCGTCCCGATGCGCCCCTCGGCGACGAGCCGGCGCGCCAGCGCGATCGCCGGGACGCGACGGTAGGAGTAGCCGACCATGGCGACCTGGTCGGGGGCGGCCTGTGCCGCCGCGACCATGGCCTGCGCCTCGGCGACCGAGTTGGCCAGCGGCTTCTCGCACAGCACGTGCTTGCCGGCCTGCAGCGCCGCGATCGCGATCTCGGCGTGCGTGTCGCCCGGGGTGCAGATGTCGATCAGGTCGACGTCCTCGCGGCCGAGCAGCTCGCGCCAGTCGGTCGTCGAGGAGCGCCACCCCAGGCGGTCCGCGGCGGTGGCCGTGCGCTGCGCGTCGCGGCCGGCGACGACCGCCAGGTCCGGCGTCAGCGGTAGGTCGAAGAACCGGGGCGCGGTCTGCCACGCGTGCGAGTGGGCCAGGCCCATGAACGCGTGGCCGATCATGCCGACGCCGAGACGCCCGGTGCCGAGGCGCTGTGCGGGGGTACGGACCATGTCAGGCCTCCGGTCGGGACGCGAGGTCGGTGAGCGGCACGAGCGGCGGGACGTCGCACGTGCTCGCGACCTCCAGCCTGGCGCCCGCGTCGGCGGCGCGCAGCACGGTCTCCATCGTGTCGAGCACGTGCAGCGCGACGTCCGCCGACGCGCGCGTGGTGCGGCGGTCGGCGCTGCGGGCGGCATCGACGAGGCCGGCGCCGCGCCCGGCACCGGCGTACCCGGCCGACGGGGGCAGCGTGCGCCACTCGTCGCCGCGCGCGTGCACCTGCACGTCGCCGTCGAACCGGTTGGGGTCGGGGACCAGCAGCGAGCCCTGCTCGCCGTGGATCTCCAGCGGGCGGGCGAGGGACGCGGGGGCGTCGAAGCTCATGAGGAGCGTCGTGACCGCGCCCGACGCGTGCTCGACGAGCGCCGTGACGTGCGTCGCGACGTCCACCGGCACCTGCTCCCCGGCGCGCGGGCCCTGCCCGATCGTGCGGTGCGCGCGTGGCCGGGTCGCCACGCCCTGCACCGCCGTGACGGGCCCGAGCAGGTGGACGAGGGCCGTCAGGTAGTACGGGCCCATGTCGAGCAGCGGGCCGCCGCCGGGGGCGTAGTAGAAGTCCGGGTGCGGGTGCCAGGACTCGTGGCCGCCGGAGGCCATCGTGGCGGTCGCGGCGACCGGGCGCCCGATCGCACCGGACTCGACGGCCGCGCGGGCCGTCTGCACGCCCGTGCCGAGCACGGTGTCCGGTGCGCCGCCGACCGAGACGCCGGCCGCCGTGGCGGCGTCGACGACGCGGCGCGCCTGGGCGACCGTCGCGCACAGCGGCTTCTCGTTGTAGACCGACCGGCCGTGGGCGATCGCGGCCAGCGCGACCTCCTCGTGCGCGCCGGGCGTCGTGAGGTCGAGCACCCACTCGACGCCGTCGTGCGCCAGCAGGTCCGGCAGGTCGAGGACGGGCACGTCGTGGCGCCGGCCGGCGTCCTCGGCCCGGGTGCGGTCGAGGTCCGCGACGGCGACGATCTCGAGCTCGTCCGTGCCCGCGGCGGTCGTCAGGTAGGCGTTCGAGATGACGCCGCACCCGACGACGCCGACCCTCAGCGGCTCGCCCACACCATGCTCCGCTCGATCATCGTGCGCACGCTGGGGTGCTCGAGGACGTCCAGGCTGTGGCCGGGCGTCACGACGCAGATGCGCCCGGCGCCCCACTGCCGCGTCCACACGGCGGGGACGGTCAGCTCACGGTGCCACGGGTGCCACTCCGGGGCGGGGTGCGTCGTGGTGGCCAGGACGTCGCACAGGCCGTCGGTCAGCACCCAGTACTGCTCGGTCGTCAGCTCGAACGACGCGATCCCGGCGGTGACGGGGTGGGCCGCGGCCTCCGGGAGCATGTCGACCGTGTAGGGCAGGTAGTTGTCGGACTGGTCGCCGTGGCACTCGTCGGGGTGCTGGGACGGGTGGGTGGCGAACTGCCCGCCGATCAGCTGCAGGTAGTCGGAGCTGTTGCGGAACGAGTCGGCGATGCCGCCGTGCCAGCCGACCAGGCCGGTGCCGGCCCGGACGGCGTCACGCAGGCCCGCGACGGCGGCCCCGGAGGCCTCGCCCATCGTGTAGCACTGCACGACCAGGTCGACGTCGGCCATCGCGGGTTCCGCGTAGACCTCGGGGGTGTCGACGACGCGGACGGTGAAGCCCGACGCCTCGAGATGGGGGAGGAACATGTCCGTCGCGGCGACGGGCGCGTGCCCGTCCCAGCCGCCCCGGACGACCAGAGCCTGCTTCACGTGGGGCCTCTCGAAGGGTCTCGCATCGGTGAGAGATCGATCTCTCAGGACGCTACCCCGAGCGCGCGCGGATCGCCAGGGGTCAGACGGACTCGCGTGTCGTCAGCGTGGTCGGGAGCAGCACGTGCTGCGGGGCCGCCCCCGGGTCGCGCAGCACGTCGAGCACCAGCTCGGCGGCGCGCGCCCCCAGCTCGCGCAGCGGCTGGCGCACCGACGTCAGCGGGGGGTCGCAGGTCTCGGCCACCACGGTGTCGTCGAAGCCGACGACCGACACGTCCTCCGGGACCCGCCGCCCGCCGGCCGCGAGCACGCGCAGCGCGCCGAGCGCCATGAGGTCCGAGCCGGCGAACAGCCCGTCGACCGCGGGGTCGCGGCGCAGCACCGACGCCGCCGCCGACGCGCCCGACGACATCGAGAACGAGCCGTGCACCACCGGGCCGGGGTGCACGTCCCACGCCGCGAGCTCGTCGCGGAAGCCGCGCGTGCGCTCGTCGGCCGGCGCGTAGCCCGACGGGCCGGCGATCGTCGCGACACGACGCCGCCCGGCCTCCAGCAGCGCGCGCGCGGCGAGCCGCCCCCCACCGTAGTTGTCGCTGTCCACCGAGGTCAGCGCGTCGTCCATGGCCGCTCGTGGCCGACCGACGAAGACCACCGGCAGCGGCAGGTCGCCGAGCTCGGTGAAGAGCGGCTCGGACTCACGCTGCAGCACCACGACCGCCGCGTCGACGTGCCCGGAGGTGAGGTGGCGCAGCAGCGGCGCCCGGTCGCGCGCGTCGTCCAGCAGGAGCACCGGCTGCACGGACCGCGCGAACAGCACGGCGGTCGCACCGCGCAGCGGCGCCCCCACGAACGGCCCGCCCTGCCCCTCGAGCTCGCTGCTGGGGGCGACCAGCGCGACCGATCCCGTCGCGCCGCTGCGCAGGGCCCGCGCCGCGGTGTTGGTGCGGTAGTCCAGGTCGGCAGCGGCGTCGCGGACGCGCCGCGCGAGCGCGGCGTCGACGCTGGGCAGCCCGGCCAGGGCGCGCGAGGCCGTCGCGCGCGAGACCCCGGCGGCGCGCGCGACGTCGAGCAGCGTGGGTCGCGCGGTCGGGCTCATGGAGGCATGGTGCCACGGCGGGTGGCCGGCACGTCGGTGGGAAATCGATCTCTGGCAGGTGACGGAACCCGGTGCGGGATGCCAGGGTGGTGGGGTGAGCACCGTCGCCCCCACCCCGCCTGTCGCCGCACCCGACGCGGCCGCACCCTTCGGCCTCGCCGCCGTGCGACTCACCGACGGGCCGTTCGCCGCGGCGCAGCGCACCGCCCGGGAGTACCTGCTCGGCCTGCGGCCCGACAGGCTCCTCGCGCCGTTCCGGCGCGAGGCCGGGCTGCCCGCGGTCGCCGAGCCGTACGGCAGCTGGGAGTCCATCGGCCTGGACGGGCACGTCGGCGGGCACGCGCTGTCGGCGGTGGCGCTGCAGTGGGCCGCGACGGGGGACGAGCGTGCCGCCGACCTGGCGCGGGCGCTCGTCGACGGGCTCGTGACCTGCCAGGACGCGCTGGGGACCGGGTACGTCGGGGGAGTGCCGGGCGGCGTCGCGCTCTGGGAGTCCGTCGCGGCCGGTGGTGCGCAGGCCGGCACGTTCGACCTCGGTGGCGCGTGGGTGCCCTGGTACAACGTCCACAAGACGTACGCCGGGCTGATCGACGCCGCGAGGTACGCACCGGCGGACGTCGCCGCCCGGGCGCGGGACGCGGCCGTGCGGCTGGGGGACTGGGGTGTCGCGCTGTCGGACCGTCTCGACGACGACGCGTTCGCACGCATGCTCCGGACCGAGTTCGGCGGGATGTGCGAGGCGTACGGCGACCTCGCGGACCTCACCGGCGACCCGCGGTACGCGGCCCTCGCCCGGCGCTTCGCGGACGAGACCCTCCTCGCGCCCCTGCGCGAGGGGCGCGACGCCCTCGACGGGCTGCACGCCAACACGCAGGTCGCCAAGGTCGTCGGCTGGCCCGGGATCGGTGAGGTGGGCGCCGCCGCGGCGTTCGTGCGGACCGTCCTGGACCACCGGACGCTGGCGTTCGGGGGCAACTCCGTCTCCGAGCACTTCACGCCCGACGCCGCGGCGCACGTCACGCACCGCGAGGGCCCCGAGTCGTGCAACACCGCCAACATGCTCGAGGTCGAACGGCGCCTGTACGCGGCCACCGGCGACGTCACCCTGCTCGACGCGGCCGAGCGGCAGCTGGTCGACCACGTGCTGTCCGCGCAGCACCCCGCGGGCGGGTTCGTGTACTTCACCCCCGCGCGGCCGGGGCACTACCGCGTGTACTCGACGCGGGACGCGTGCATGTGGTGCTGCGTGGGCACGGCGCTGGAGACGTACGCGCGCCTCGGGGAGCTCGCGTACGCGCACGCGGGCGACGGCCTGCTGGTGAACCTGCCGGTGCCCTCGACCCTGCACTGGGCCGAGCGCGGCGTGCGCGTCCGGCTCGCCTCGACGTACCCGACGCCCGGCCCCGTGACCGACGTCGCGCTGACCGTGGACGTCGACGCCCCGACCGACCTCGCCGTGCACGTGCGCCGCCCTGCGTGGGCACTCGACGAGGTCGTCCTCACCGTCGACGGGGTCGTGGTGCCACCCGTCGCCGAGCGTGCCGGCTACACCACCGTGCGCCGCACGTGGCGCGGCGGCGAGACGCTCGCGTGGCGCCTCGTCGCCGGCCCGGCCGTGGAGCGGCTGCCCGGCGACGACGGCTGGGTCGCGCTGCGCTGGGGCCCGGCGGTCCTCGCGGCCCGGGGGGACACCGACGACCTCGTCGGGCTGCGGGCCGACGACTCGCGCATGGGCCACGTCGCGCACGGCCCGCTGCGCCCCCTGGCCGACGCCCCGCTGCTCGTCGGGTCGGACGACGCCCTCGCGGCGGCGCTGCGGCCGCGCGACGACGGCACGTTCGTGCTCGACCGCGCACCCGACGCCCCGGTCGTCCTCGAGCCCTTCCACGGGCTGCACGACGCCCGGTACACGCTGTACTTCCCGGTCGTCCCGGACGCGGCGCACGTCGGTGCGCGCCGCGCCGCCCTCGCCGCCCTCGACGACGAGCAGCTCGGCCTCGCGGCCCGCACCGTCGACGCCGTCGCGTGCGGTGAGCAGCAGCCGGAGACCGACCACCACTACGCAGGGGCCGACACGTGGACGGGCGCCGTCGACGGCCGGCACTGGCGCGCGACCCGCGACAGGTTCTCCTACCGGCTGACCGACCCCGACGGCCGTGGCGCGGTGCTGCGGATCACGTACCTGGCCCGGCCGGGGCGCGCCCGGGTGCTGTGGGGCGGCGAGGAGGTGGGGCGCCTGGACGTCGGCAGCGCCGACGGTGGGCTGCGGTCCGTGGACCTGGCCGTGACGTCCGGGTCGCACGAGGTCGTCGTGCTCGCCGACGGCGACCCCACACCGCCCGTCGTCGCCGTCCGGCTCCTCACCGGCCCGCCCGCCTGACGGCGCGCGTCGCAGGTGCGCGCTCAGCAGCGCCGCCCGCACCGGTCGAACGCCCTACCCGGTCGGTGGTCGCTCGGTGGCCCCGATGACCGCGAGGAGCCGGTGGCGGAGCGTGGTGCTGCGCGCGGCGAACTCGCGCTGGCGGCGGACGTACGCGGCCTTGCCGTCCGGCGTCTCGATCGCGATCGGGTCCAGGCCGTACGACGTCACGTCGTAGGGGCTCGCGCGCATGTCGGTGGTGCGGATCTCGCGCGCGAGGGTGAAGCAGTCGAGCAGCAGGTCGCCGGGGACCAGCGGGCCCAGCTTGAGCGCCCACTTGTACACGTCCATGTTCGCGTGCAGGCACCCCGGTTGCTCCATCGCGGTCTGCGTCGCGCGCGTCGGCGTCACGGTGTTGCGGCCGACGGCCTCGGGGGTGAAGAAGCGGAACGCGTCGATGTGCGTGCAGCGGATGCGGTGCGCCTCGACGACGGCGTCCGTGCCGGCGCTGCCGAGCCGCAGGGGGAGCGGGTGCCGGTGCTCGTCGGGGCGCTCGCGGTAGACCATCGCCCACTCGTGCAGCCCGAAGCAGCTGGTCGCGGCGGGCCGCGAGGCCGTCGCGGCGAGCAGCCCGGCGATGAACCGCACCGCCTCGCCACGGGCGGCGAGGAACGCCTCGACGTCCAGGCCGACCGTGCCGTCGTCGGCCGTGGCGTACCACTTCCACCCGGCGTGCGGTGCCGGACCGTCGGCGCCGGCCGCCAGCGCTATGCCTGCTCCGGGGTGCCAGCGTCGCAGCTGCGCGGGCGACGCCGGGTAGTACTCGAAGAGGAAGTCCTCGATCGCGTGCCGCTCGTGCCGCGACCGGCGCGCCCGGTGCCCGGCGGTCAGCCGGTCGGCGTGCTCCGCGTGCGCGGCGGCACGCGCCGACCACGTGGCCGCGTCGAGCACGGTCACGGTCACGGTCGCGGCGGGCGGGGTAGGCACCGTCCCAGGGTAGGTCGCGGCCGGTTGCCCGGTCGGCACCGGCGGGGCAGGGTGACGACGTGCGCCAGCTGCTGCGGTCCCTGCCTGCCCTGTCCGGGACGGCTCCCGCGTTCGACCCCGAGGCCGCGCCCGACGACCCGCTCGAGCTGTTCTCGGCCTGGTTCGCGACCGCCGTCGAGCACCGCGTGCCCGAGCCGCACGCCGCGACGCTGGCCACCGCCGACGCCGACGGGCGCCCCTCGGCGCGCGTCCTGGTCCTCAAGGACGTCGGACCGGACGGGTTCGCGTTCGCGACGGACGCCCGCAGCGCCAAGGCGTCCGACCTGGCGGCGAACCCGAGGGCGGCGCTGGGGTTCTGGTGGCAGCCGGTCCTGCGGCAGGTGCGGGTCGAGGGGACCGCGCGGCACCTCGGCGTCGAGGCGTCGGCGGACGACTACCTCGCCCGCTCCCCGGCGTCCCGCGCCGCCGCGGCGGGCGTGCGGCCGGGGGAGCCGCTGACCTCGGTCGACGAGCTGCGTGCCGCGATGAGCGACGCACGCGCCCGCATCGACGCGGACCCCGCGTTCGTGCTGCCGTCGTGGCAGGCGTGGCTCGTGGTGCCCGACGTCCTGGAGTTCTGGCAGGGCAGCCCCGACCGCGCGCACGTCCGGCTCGTCTACCGGCGTGACGCAGACCGCTGGTCCCACGGCCTGGTCTGGCCGTGACGAGGACCACGGTGAGGGCGGGTTCCGCCGGTGCTAGGGTCGCCCGCATGACCACGGCCCCGCGCACCGCGCCCGCTGCCGCGTGTCGTCGTTGTCGCTGTCGCTGAGGCCCGCCTCGCCAGCCCGGACCGTCCGCGGTCCCACCGTGACCGCTCGGCGGTCGCCACCCTGACGCCCTCGCGTCGCCCCTCCCGCACCACCCTCCGGTCCCGTCCGGGCGTCGACACGTCGACACCACCGCTCCGAAAGGCACCCCCATGCTCCGCACGTCCCGTCGTCTGCTCGCCGTCCCCGTGCTGCTCGCCGTGGGTGTGCTGGCCGCGTGCTCGTCCGCCGACGAGACGCCCGTGGGCGAGAGCACGTCCGCTGTCGACGTGCTGCGCGTCGGCACCGAGGGCACGTACTCGCCCTTCAGCTTCCACGACGCCGCGGGCGACCTGACGGGCTACGACGTGGCGGTCATCACCGCGGTCGCCGAGGAGCTCGGGCTCGAGGTCGAGTTCTCCGAGACCTCGTGGGACTCGATCTTCGCGGGCCTGGAGGCGGAGCGGTACGACGTCGTCGCAAACCAGGTGACGATCAACGACGAGCGGCTCGCGCGGTACGACTTCACCGAGCCGTACACCGTGTCCACCGGTGTCGCCGTGGTCGCGGCGGACGACGACACGGTCACCTCCCTCGCGGACGTCGAGGGCCTCACGGCGGCGCAGTCCGCGACGTCGAACTGGTCGCAGGTCGCCACCGAGGCCGGCGCGCGGGTCGAGGCCGTCGAGGGCTTCACGCAGGCCGTCGCACTGCTCACGCAGGGGCGCATCGACGTGACGTTCAACGACGACCTCGCGGTGCTCGACTACCTCCAGCAGTCGGGGGACACGTCGGTCAAGATCGCGTTCGAGACCGGGGACACCGTCGAGCAGGCCTTCGCCCTGCGCAAGGGCTCGGAGCTCACCGCACGGATCGACGAGGCGCTCGCGGCGCTGCGCGCCGACGGCCGCCTCGCCGCCCTCTCGGAGAAGTGGTTCGGCGAGGACGTCTCGCAGTGAGCGCCGGGGACCGGGCCGCCGCGTGACGGCCGACACCTGGGACCTCGTCGCGTCGTCGATCGGTCCGCTGCTGTCCGGTGCCGTGCGCGGCACGATCCCGCTGACGCTGATCTCGTTCGTCATCGGGCTCGTGCTCGCGCTCGTCGTCGCGCTGGCACGCCTGTCGCGGCGGCGCGTCGTGTCCGGGCTGGCGCGGGCGTACATCTCGCTGATCCGCGGCACGCCGCTGCTCGTGCAGCTGTTCATCATCTTCTACGCGCTGCCGTCGCTCGGGCTCGTCATCGACCCGTTCCCGTCGGCCGTCGTGGCCTTCTCGCTGAACGTCGGCGGGTACGCGGCCGAGACGATCCGCGCGGCGATCCTGTCGGTGCCCAAGGGGCAGTGGGAGGCCGCGGCGACCATCGGGCTCGACCACACGCTCACGCTGCGGCGCGTCGTGCTGCCGCAGGCCCTGCGCGTCGCGGTCCCGCCGCTGTCCAACACCTTCATCTCGCTGGTCAAGGACACGTCCCTGGCCTCGACGATCATGGTGACCGAGCTGCTGCGCAAGGCGCAGGAGATCGCGGCGCCCACCTACGAGTTCATGACGCTGTACGTGCTGGCCGCGGTGATCTACTGGCTCATCTGCCTCGTGCTCTCGGCCGGCCAGTCGCGGCTCGAGCGCCGGCTCGACCGGTTCGTGGCGCACTGACGTGGGAGACGCGATGACGAGTGACGCGACGACCGGCGACGCGACGTCGCCCGACGCCGGACGCCCGCTGGTCGAGGTCCACGGCCTGACCAAGTCCTTCGGGGACCTGCACGTGCTGCGCGGCATCGACCTGAGCGTCGACCGCGGCAGCGTGACCGTGCTCATCGGCCCGTCCGGGTCCGGCAAGACGACGCTCCTGCGCTGCCTCAACTCCCTCGAGGTGCCCGAGGCCGGCACCGTGCGCGTCGACGACGTCGAGCTGGACCTGGCCCGTCGTCCCACGCGTGGCGAGCTCAAGCGGCTGCGCGCGACGTCCGGGATGGTCTTCCAGTCCCACCAGCTGTTCCCGCACCGCACGGCCCTGCAGAACGTCACCGAGGGCCCCGTCTTCGCACAGCGCCGACCGGTCGCGCAGGCGACGGCCGAGGCGACGGCGCTGCTCGCCAAGGTCGGGCTCGCGGACAAGGCCGACGCCTACCCGCACGAGCTCTCGGGCGGTCAGCAGCAGCGCGTCGGCATCGCCCGCGCGCTCGCGCTGCGGCCGCGGCTGCTGCTGTTCGATGAGCCCACCTCGGCGCTGGACCCCGAGACGGTGGGCGAGGTGCTCGCCGTCATGCGGGACCTCGCCGCCGAGGGGTGGACGATGGTGGTCGTCACGCACGAGATCCGGTTCGCCCGGCAGGTGGCCGACCACGTCGTGTTCATGGACGACGGCGTCGTGGTCGAGGAGGGCCGGCCGGACGACGTGCTGGGCGACCCGCGCCAGGAGCGCACACGGCGCTTCCTGCAGCGCATCCTCGACCCGCTCTGACGGGGGCTCAGCCGGGGCCGGGCGCCTGCCCGTTGCCGGGCGTCCCGCCGGCCGGTCGCCGTGCGGGCAGCTCGTCCGGTGCGACGTCCGCGGCGCGCACCGACACCACGTGCAGGACCAGCTCCAGCGGCCCGCGTCCGAGCGTCGCGTGCCACAGCCAGCACAGCGCGACCGTGACGAGCAGGAACCCGACCAGGCCACCGGCCGTCGGCTGCCACACGACCTGGTCCCCGAGCAGAGCGATGGCCAGCAGCTGGCCGGAGTAGGCCGTCAGCGCGAGCGCACCCGTCGCGGAGACCGGCGCCAGCGCCCGCGGCCACCGCACGCCGAGCGCCAGGCAGCCCGCCAGCACGAGCAGGCACGTGCCGGTGTTCCCGGCGACCTCGAAGAAGGTCGACGCGTGCGGCTCGGCCGTCGTCAGCTCGGTCACGCGGCCCAGCACCAGCCGCGCGGCCCACGCCCCGCCGTGCCCGACGACCACGAGCACGGCGCCCCAGCCGGCCAGCGCCGCGTGCGTGCGGGCCGCCCGCAGGTCGCTGCGGCCCACCGCGAGGCCGACCAGGACGTACGCGATCCACACGACGGCCGGGTAGTAGGACCCGACGAGGACGGAGAGCAGGTCGAGCGGCCGCTCGTCGGCGACCTGGAGGTGCGCGACGGCCAGCTGACGCACGACGGGCCCGACGAGCGCGACGCCGGCGGCCACGGCGACCAGCACCCACCGTGGCCAGCGCAGCGCGACGACGGCGGCGGCGAAGAGCGCGGCGTACACCACGAGGATCACCACGACGGGCGTCCCGAGCAGGACGAGCGCGGTGCCCACCGCGACCAGCAGCGCGGCCCGGACGAGGATCCGCAGCCGGGCCTGGACCAGGCGGGTGCCGTCGACCGGGTCGGCGCCGCCCGACAGCAGCGCCAGCCCGACACCGGCCAGCAGCACGAACAGGGCGGAGGGCCGCCCGTCGGCGAGCTGTGACCAGCCTCCCGGCGGGAAGGCGCGCTCCGCGTCCCGCGGGCCCACGTGCGCGACGACCATGCCGAGCACGGCGATCCCACGGGCGGTGTCCACCCCGACGATGCGTCGCACCCTCGGCATGCTAGGTCCTCGGCCTGGGACGACGTCCCAGGACACACCCTTCTCAGGATGTGACCTCATGCGTCCCGGCTGGTGGTCAGACGGCGAGCCCCGCGCCTACAGTGCCGTGTGACCACGCGGACCCACGACGTCTACACGCACGGCCACCACGAGAGCGTGCTGCGCTCGCACCGGTGGCGCACGGCGGAGAACTCCGCCGGGTACCTGCTGCCCGCCCTCGCGCCGGGCCAGCGGCTGCTCGACGTCGGGTGCGGGCCGGGCACCGTCACCGTCGACCTCGCGTCGCGGGTCGCCCCGGGCGAGGTCATGGGCGTCGACCGCTCGGCGGCGGTCCTGGCGGCCGCCTCCGAGCACGCGGCCGAGAAGGGCGCCACCAACGTGCGCTTCACCGTCGGCGACGCGTACGCGCTGGAGTTCGACGACGACACGTTCGACGTGGTCCACGCGCACCAGGTGCTGCAGCACCTCACGGACCCCGTCGCCGCGCTGCGCGAGATGCGCCGCGTCACCCGTCCCGGCGGTGTCGTCGCCGTCCGGGACGCCGACTACGCCGGCATGACGTGGTACCCCGCCCACCCCGGCCTCGACGAGTGGCAGGAGCTCTACCACGAGGTCACGCAGGCCAACGGCGCGGAGGCCGACGCGGGCCGGCGCCTGCTGTCCTGGGTGCGGCAGGCCGGCTTCGACCCCGCGGGCGTCGCCCCGGGCGCGGGCGTCTGGTGCTACGCGACCCCCGAGGACCGCACCTGGTGGTCGAGCCTGTGGGCCGACCGCTGCGTGACCTCGGACTTCGCCGTCCAGGCGATGGACCACAAGCTCGCCGACGAGGTCGCCCTCGAGCTGCTCGCCGACGCGTGGCGCGAGTGGGGCACGTCGCCCGACGGCTGGTTCCTCGTGCCGCACGGCGAGGTGCTGGCCCGCGCCTGACGCCGCCGCAGGGACCTAGGCTGGTCCCGTGCGCATCGCCAGGTTCACCAACGGTTCCGACCCCCGCTACGCGCTCGTCGAGGGCGAGCCCGGCCACGAGGAGCTCGTCGTCATCAGCGGCGACCCGATCTACACGCCGGTGCAGCCCACGGGCGAGCGGGTCCGGCTCGACGACGACGGCGTCCGGCTGCTCGCCCCCGTCATCCCGCGGTCCAAGGTCGTCGGCGTGGGCCGCAACTACGCCGCGCACGCCGCCGAGCACGGCAACGCCGTCCCCACGTCGCCGCTGCTGTTCCTCAAGCCCAACACGTCCGTGATCGGCCCGGACGACCCGATCGTGCTGCCCGACTGGACCGAGCACGTCGAGCACGAGGCCGAGCTGGCCGTCGTCATCGGCAAGGTCACCAAGGACGTGCCCCCGGAGCGTGCCCTGCACCACGTCTTCGGGTACACGGTCGCCAACGACGTGACGGCCCGCGACATCCAGCGCTCCGACGACCAGTGGACGCGGGCCAAGGGCTTCGACTCGTCCTGCCCGATCGGGCCGTGGATCGTCCCGGGCCTCGACGTCGACGACCTCGCGGTCACCGCCCGCGTCAACGGTGCGACCCGCCAGGACGGCCGCACGTCGCAGATGGTGTTCGACGTCGCCTACCTCGTGTCGTACGTCTCGGAGGTCTTCACGCTGCTGCCCGGCGACGTCATCCTCACCGGCACGCCCGCCGGTGTGGGACGCCTGGAGCACCGCGACGTCGTCGAGGTCGAGGTCGAGGAGATCGGGGTCCTGCGCAACCCCGTGCTGCGCCGCACGCCGTAGCCCTGGCCCCACCCCGGGCCGTACCCCTACGCTCGGCCGCACGGGACCGGCGGACGGGGGCGCGGCATGGACCTGCAGGTGGGGATCGACTGGCTCACGGACGCGCTGTACTCGTACTGGCTGGTCTACGTGCTGCTGGGCGCGGGCCTGTGGTTCACGGTGCGCACCGGTGTCGTCCAGGTCCGGCTCTTCCCGGCGATGCTGCGGCAGATCGCGTCGTCACGGTCCGACGCGGCCGGCGGCATCTCCTCGTTCCAGGCGTTCACGGTGGGCCTGGCCTCCCGCGTCGGCACGGGCAACATCGCCGGCGTCGCCGTCGCCCTGACGCTGGGCGGACCGGGCGCGATCTTCTGGATGTGGGTGGTCGCCGCCGTCGGCATGGCGACGGCCCTGGTGGAGGCGACCCTGGCGCAGGTCTTCAAGGTGCGCGCCGAGGACGGCTCGTACCGCGGCGGACCGGCCTACTACATCCAGCGCGGACTCGGCTCCTACCGGTGGGGCGCGGTGTTCGCGGTCCTGCTGGTCTTCACGTTCGGGTTCGCCTTCAACATGGTGCAGGCCAACACCATCGCGGACACGTTGTCCTCCAGCCACGAGGTCCCCGTCGCGTGGAGCGCCGTGGTCCTCATGATCGTCGCCGCGCCCGTGCTGTACGGGGGAGTGCGCCGCGTGGCCCGGGTCGCCGAGGCCGTGCTGCCGCTCATGGCCGGGGCGTACCTGCTGCTGGCGCTCGTCATCGTCGTGCTCAACCTGGGGGCGCTGCCCGACGTGCTCAGCCAGATCGTGCGCGGCGCGTTCGGCCTGGACACCGCGCTGGCCGGGACAGCGGGGGGCGTCCTGGCCGCCCTGCTCAACGGCACCAAGCGCGGGCTGTTCTCCAACGAGGCCGGGATGGGCTCGGCGCCCAACACCGCAGCGACGGCCACGGTGTCGCACCCGGTCAAGCAGGGGCTGGTCCAGTCCCTCGGCGTGTTCGTCGACACGATGCTGGTGTGCTCCGCGACGGCGTTCATCGTCCTGTCGGCCGGGCCCGACGTGTACGTGCCGGGCGAGACGGGCGCCACCGCGGGCGCCGCGCTGACGTCGCAGGCGGTCGCGCACGAGCTCGGCGCCTGGACCACGTACCCGATGACGGTGCTGGTCTTCACGTTCGCGTTCAGCTCGGTGCTCGGCAACTACTCCTACGCGGAGATCAACCTCACCTACCTGGGGATCCGGGGGCGGGCGCTGACGGCGCTGCGCACCCTGGTGCTGGCGTCCGTCGGTGTCGGCTCGCTGCTCGAGCTCACCACGGTGTGGGCGGTCGCGGACATCGCGATGGCGCTGATGGCCACCGTCAACCTCGTCGCGATCGTCCTGCTCTCCCGGTGGGCGCTGGGTGCGCTGGCCGACTACGGGGCGACCCGACGCGCCGGTACCGACGACCGGTTCGTGGGGCACGGCAACCCGCACCTGCCGGCCGACGTGCCCGGTGACGTGTGGGCGGCGGGCGTGCGGGACGGCGAGCCCGTCGGCGCCGCCTGACGGCCGCGGGGCTGCCCGCTCACGCCGGCGTCAGGTCCGCGCCCGGGGGCGTGCCGGTGACGCCCTCGGCGCCCAGGTCCCGGACCTCGTCGCGCAGCAGGCTCATGCGGGCGTCGAGCTCTGCCGCGGTCGTGGCGGCCTGCTGCAGCTCGGTGCGCAGGTGCGCGGGCACGTCGCCGCGGTACTTGTAGGACAGCTTGTGCTCGACGCTCGCCCAGAAGTCCATGGCGATCGTGCGGATCTGCACCTCGACGGGCACGTGCTCGGTGCGGTCGGACAGGAACACCGGGATCCGCACGATGAGGTGCAGCGACCGGTAGCCGTTGGCCTTGGGCTCGGCGATGTAGTCCTTGCGGCGCACGACCTCGACGTCGGGCTGCGAGGACAGCATGTCCGCCACCCAGTAGGCGTCGGAGACGAAGCTGCAGGTGATCCGGATGCCGGCGATGTCGAGGACCCGGTCGCGGATCGTCGCGGGATCGGCGGCGCAGCCGTAGCGTGCGGTCTTCTCCAGGATCGAGTCGATCGACTTCAGGCGCGAGCTCACGTGCTCGATCGGGTTGTGGTCGTGCGTCTGACGGAACTCGCCGCGCAGGATGCGGATCTTGGTGAGCATCTCCTCGATGCCGAACTCGTAGCCCATCCGGAACCGCGCGAGCTCGCGCTGCGCGTCGCGGACCTGGACCAGGGCGTCGTCGTCCACGACCGGCTCCAGCCCGGCGACGACGCGCGCGCGGACGGCGTGCGCGAGCGCCGCGCCCGGGGGAGGAGGGTCGACCACCTGCTCGGGCGTGGTGCCACGTTCCATGTCACCCCCAACGACGGCGCACGGGGCAACGTTCCGTGCTGGGTAGGCTGGCGGCGATCCCGCCCCCTGCCAGACCCGAGGTGTCCTGTGCCCGCCAGCAGCCCCGTGCGCGTCCGTTTCTGCCCGTCACCGACGGGCACGCCCCACGTCGGGCTCATCCGCACCGCGCTGTTCAACTGGGCGTACGCGCGGCACGTCGGCGGCACGTTCGTCTTCCGCATCGAGGACACCGACGCGGCCCGCGACTCCCAGGAGTCGTACGAGCAGCTGCTCGACGCGCTGCGCTGGCTCGGGATGGACTGGGACGAGGGCGTCGAGGTCGGTGGCCCGCACGAGCCGTACCGGCAGTCGCAGCGCATGGACCTGTACCGCGACGTCGTGGCCCGTCTGCTCGCCGGCGGGTACGCCTACGAGTCGTTCTCGACGCCCGAGGAGGTCGAGGCGCGGCACCGCGCCGCCGGGCGCGACCCCAAGCTCGGGTACGACGGGTTCGACCGCGACCTCACCGACGAGCAGAAGGCGGCCTTCCGCGCCGAGGGCCGCGAGGCCGTGATCCGCGTGCGCATGCCCGACGAGGACGTGACGTTCACCGACGTCGTGCGCGGCGAGATCACCTTCAAGGCCGGGTCGGTGCCCGACTACGTCATCGTCCGCGGCAACGGCCAGCCGCTGTACACCCTGGTCAACCCCGTCGACGACGCGCTCATGGGCATCACGCACGTGCTGCGCGGCGAGGACCTGCTGTCCTCCACCCCCCGCCAGGTCGTCCTGTACCGCGCGCTGCTGGAGCTGGGCGTCGCGAGCGTGGTGCCGCAGTTCGGCCACCTGCCGTACGTCATGGGCGAGGGCAACAAGAAGCTCTCCAAGCGGGACCCCGAGTCCAACCTCTTCCTGCACCGCGACCGCGGCTTCACGCCCGAGGGCCTGCTCAACTACCTCGCGCTGCTCGGCTGGTCGATCGCCCCGGACCGGGACGTGTTCACGATGGCCGAGATGGTCGAGGCGTTCGACGTCGCCGACGTCAACCCGAACCCCGCGCGGTTCGACCTCAAGAAGGCCGAGGCGATCAACGGCGCGCACGTGCGCCAGCTCGCGCCGGACGACTTCCGCGGCCGCCTCGTGCCGTACCTGCACGCGGCGGGCCTGGTCCCGGCGGACTCCTACGCCGACCTCTCGCCCGCGCACCGCGCCCTGCTCGACGCCGGCGCCCCGCTCGTCCAGGAGCGCATGACGCTGCTCGGCGAGGCGGTCGGCATGCTGGGCTTCCTGTTCGTCGCCGACGACGCGCTCGAGGTCGCCGACGACGCGCGCGGTGCCCTGCGCCCCGAGGCGGCCGACGTGCTCGACCGTGCCGCGCAGGTGCTGGGCGGCATCCCGGGCGACGCGTTCACGACGGACGCGACGCAGACCGCGCTCGCGGCCGCCCTCGTCGAGCCCGTCGAGGCCGGCGGCCTGGGCATCAAGCCGCGGTTCGCGTACACGCCGCTGCGGGTCGCGCTGACGGGCCGCCGTGTGTCGCCGCCGCTGTTCGAGTCCATGGAGATCCTCGGCAAGGACGCGACCCTGGTGCGGATCGCCGCACTGCGCGCGACCCTGTGACGGCGGTCGACGGGGTCCTGTTCGACATCGACGACACGCTCGTCGACACGCGCGCGGCGTTCCGCGTCGCGCTCGCGGCGGTCCTCGACCGGTACGCGCCGGGCGCCGACGTCGACGCGGCGCTCGCGCTGTGGCGCGCCGACCCCGGCGGGCACTACCGCGCGTACACGCGCGGGGAGCGCACGTTCCGCGAGCAGCGCATGACGCGCGCCAACGAGCTGCACGCGGCGCTCGGTGGGCCGGTGCTCGACGACGCCGCCTACGACGCGTGGGACGCGGTGTTCGACGACGCGTTCGCCTCGGGGTGGACCGCCCACGCGGACGCCGACCGGGCGCTGGCCCGGCTGCTCGACGCCGGGATCCGCATCGGCGCGCTGACGAACGCGCGGCACGCCTACCAGACGGCCAAGCTGGACCGCGCGGGCCTGGGCACGCGCCTCGAGGTCCTCGTCGGCGTCGACACCCTCGGCTACGGCAAGCCCGACCCGCGCGTGTTCCTCGAGGCGTGCCGACGCCTGGGCACCGCACCGGAGCGCACGGCGTACGTCGGCGACGAGCTCGACGTCGACGCGGTCGCGGCGCGGGAGGCGGGCCTGGTCGGCGTCTGGCTGGACCGCCCGGGGCCGCGCCGCGTCCCGGTGACCGACGCCGAGGTCGCGGCGGCCGGCGTGCTCGTCATCCGCACGCTCGACGACCTCGCCGGCATCCTCGACCTGACGTAGCCGCTCGGCCCCCGCACCACGACGCGTCGACTCGGTGGTGGGTCAGCGGCGACGTGCCGTGTACACGCGCGTGACGTAGGGGACAGGCACCCGGTCGAGCCCGGCGAGGTCCGGGTGCGTCGTGACCAGCGTCCGCACCCGGTCCAGCAGCGCCTCGCGCTCGTCGGGCGGCAGGACCAGCGCGTACGAGCGGGTGCCGGCCAGGCGCACGAGGTCCTCGGGAGCCAGGGCGTGCTCCCACCGCACGTCGGTGCGCAGCACGTCGGTGAACCCGTCACCGACCGTGGGGTGCGTGCCGCGTGCGAGCTGCGGCCCGGCGGCCTCGTGCAGCAGCGTGCCGTACGCCGCCACCCACGGCACGTCCTCGTCGCGGTCGTTCCACACGATCCCGAGGGTGCCGCCCGGACGCAGCACGCGGGCGACCTCGGCGGCCGCCGCCGGTTCGTCGAACCAGTGCCACGCCTGCGCGACCGTCACGGCGTCCACGGACGCGTCGGGCAGCGGGATCCGCTCGGCCGTGCCCGCGTGCACCTCGACCTGCGGGAGACGCGCGGCGAGCTGCTCGCGCATGCCCTCGGCGGGCTCGACGGCCACCACCTGCAGCCCGCGGGCCACGAGCGACGCGGTGAGCTTGCCGGTGCCGGCGGCCAGGTCCAGGACGTCGTGGGCCCGCGCCGGGACCAGCAGGTCGACCGCCGCGGGCGGGTAGCCGGGGCGGACGGCGTCGTACTCGTCGGCGTGGTGCGTGAACGACGCCGCGTGCTCCGCGTGCCGACGCTCGGGCCCCTCGCCCGGCGTGCTCACCGGCCGCCCAGCACGGCCAGCACCTCGTCGTGCAGCAGGCCGTTGGTGACCACGGCGTTGCCGCCGTGCGGGCCGTCGACCCCGGCCAGCGACGTGAACCTGCCGCCCGCCTCGGTGACGACGGGCACGAGCGCGGCCATGTCGTACAGCTCGAGCTCCGGCTCCGCGGCCACGTCCACCGCGCCCTCCGCGACGAGCACGTACGACCAGAAGTCGCCGTAGGCGCGGGTGCGCCACACCCGGCGGCCCAGGTCGAGGAACGGGTCGAGCCGCCCGTGCGCCTCCCACTCCGACAGGTCGGAGTACGACAGCGACGCGTCCTCCAGACGCTCGACGCCGGACACGCGCAGCCGGCTCGCCGCGGCGAGCGACTTGCCGGTGAACGCACCTGTGCCCTTGGCGGCCCACCACCGGCGCCCGAGCGCCGGCGCGCTGACCACGCCGAGCACGACCTCGTCGCCGTCCATCAGCGCCAGCAGCGTCGCCCACACCGGGACCCCGCGGACGAAGTTCTTGGTGCCGTCGATCGGGTCGACGACCCACCGGCGCGGACCGTGCCCCGTGTCCGAGCGCTCCTCGCCGTGCACGGCGTCGCGCGGGCGTGCTCGCCCGAGCTGTGAGCGCACCAGGTCCTCGGCGGCGCGGTCGGCGTCGGTCACCGGGGTCAGGTCCGGCTTGGTCTCGACCTGCAGGTCCTGCGCCTTGAACCGGGACATCGTCAGGGCGTCGACCGTGTCGGCGACGACGTGCGCCAGCCGGAGGTCGTCGTCGTAGGCCATGGGGCTCCTCACTACCGGTGCGGTTGCCGTCCACCGTCCTCGGCGGGCGGCCCGCGGCGTCAACCTACCGAAGGACCGGCGCGATCACCGGCCGCGCGCGCCGTCGCCGTCTCCGTCGTCCTCGACACCCAGACGGCTGACCAGGAGGCGACGGAACGAGTCGAGCCGCGCAGCCCGTGCCGCACGCGTGACGTCGTCCGGCGCCGCGGCGACCCACTCGTCGAGCGTGCAGTCGGGGGAGTCGGCCAGGTGCGTGCACCCGCGCGGGCACTCACGGGCGACGTCGTCGAGGTCCGCGAACGCCCCGAGCAGGTGGGCGGGGTCGACGTGCGCGAGCCCGAACGACCGCACGCCCGGGGTGTCGATGACCCAGGTCGGGGCGGTCGTCCCGTGGACCTCGAGGGCGATCGCCGACGACGAGGTGTGCCGCCCGCGGCCGGTGACGTCGTTGACGACGCCCACGGCGCGCCGCGCGTCGGGTACCAGGGCGTTCACCAGGGTCGACTTGCCGACGCCCGAGTGCCCCACCAGCACGGACACCGCGCCCGTCAGGACGTCGCGCAGCGCGTCGAGGCCCTCGATGGTGCGCTCACCCGTCGCGGGGTCCGTGCCGCGCCGGGTCACCACGACGTCGACGCCGATCGGTGCGTACATCGCGGTCAGCTCGCCGGCGTCCGCGAGGTCGCCCTTGGTCAGGGCGAGCAGCACCTCCATGCCCGCGTCGTACGCCGCGGCCACGCACCGGTCGATCATCCGCGTGCGCGGCTCGGGATCGGCCAGCGCGGTGACCACCACGAGCCGGTCGGCGTTGGCGACGATGATGCGCTCGACCGGGTCGGTGTCGTCCGCGGTGCGCCGCAGGACGGTCCGGCGCTCACCGATGCGCACGATCCGGGCGAGCGACCCGTCGGCTCCGGTCGTGTCCCCCACGACGTCGACGCGGTCGCCCGGGACGACGCGGTCGCGGCCCAGCTCGCGGGCCTTCATGGCGAGGATCCGCGTCTCGTCGGGGCCGCCGGGGTCGAGGAGCACGGTGTAGCGACCGCGGTCCACCGCGACGACCATCGCCGTGCGGGCGTCGGCGTGCTCGGGGCGTCGCTTGGTCCGGGGGCGCGAACCCCGACCGGGACGTATGCGCACGTCCCGCTCGTCGTAGCGCCGCTGGGGCATCAGGCGGTCGGTCCCGCCGTCAGCCCGTCGCGCACGACGTGGCCCGCGTCCGCCGACGCCAGCATGCCGGTCCACAGGTCGACGAACCCCGGGAGCGTCTTCGCCGTCGTCGCGACGTCCTCGACCTCCACACCGGGGACCCGCAGGCCGACGAGCGCACCGGCCGTGGCCATGCGGTGGTCGGCGTAGGTGCGCCAGGTGCCGCCGCGCAGCGCGCGCGGTGTGACGACCAGGCCGTCGGACGTCTGCTCGCACTGACCGCCCTGGCGGGTGATCTCCGCCGCCAGCGCCGCGAGGCGGTCGGTCTCGTGACCGCGCAGGTGCGCGATGCCGCGCAGGCGGGTGGGGGAGTCGGCGAGCGCAGCCAGCGCGGCGATCGTGGGGGCCAGCTCGCCGGCGGCGCGCAGGTCGAGGTCGACGCCGTGGACCTCGCCCGTCCCGCTGACGCTCAGCACGTCACCGTCGAGCGCGACCGTCGCGCCCATGCGCGTGAGGATGTCCGGCAGCAGGCCGCCCGGCTGCGTCGTCGACGCCGGCCAGGCGGGCACCCGCACCGTGCCGCCCGCGACCATCGCGGCGCACAGGAACGGCGCCGCGTTCGACAGGTCCGGCTCGACCTGCACGTCCCGGCCCGCGACCGCACCCGGCTCGACGTGCCAGATCTCGGGGCGCGAGTCGTCGACGACGACGCCGGCGTCGCGCAGGACCGCGACGGTCATCTCGATGTGGGGCAGGCTCGGCAGCGTCGGGCCGGTGTGCCGGACGGTGAGCCCCTGGTCGAACCGCGCCGCCGCGAGCAGCAGCCCGGAGACGAACTGGCTGGAGCCCGACGCGTCGACGTCGACGTTGCCGCCGCGCACGGCCCCGCGGCCGTGGACGGTGAACGGGAGGCGGCCCGGCTCGCCGTCGTCGTCCACGCGCACGTCGAGCGCGCGCAGGGCCTGCAGCAGCGGTCCCATGGGACGGGCCAGCGCCTCGACGTCCCCCGTGAAGCGCACCGGCCCGTCGGCCAGGGCCGCGACGGCGGGCAGGAAGCGCATGACCGTCCCCGCCAGACCGCAGTCGACGGTCACGTCCCCCCGCAGGGCGGCGGGCGTGACCTGCACGGCGTCACCGCCGAGGTCGACCTGCACGCCCAGCGTCTCGAGGGCCGACGCCATGAGCCGCGTGTCGCGGGAGACGAGCAGCGAGCGCAGCGTGCTCGGGCCCGCGGCGAGGGCGGCGAGCGCGAGGTAGCGGTTGCTCAGCGACTTCGACCCCGGCACCGCGACCGTGGCGTCCAGGGGCGCGACGGCGACGGGGGCGGACCACAGGTCGGGGTGCGGGCTCGTCATGCGGTCAGGCTAGCGGCGTCGGGACGGGGTCATCTCAGTGGTCCACGTGCTTGGAGACCTCGGCGGCGCGCGCGGCCTTGAGCGCGGCGCGGTCGGCGCGGGCGTGCTGCACGCGCCAGGAGACCCCGGGCCGGCCCTCGAGGTCGACGCCCACCAGCACGGCGCCGCCGGCGAACGACAGGGCCCGCACGAGCCGCTCCGTCCGCGCCTTCTTCTCCGCCGCGGTCAGGCCGCCGCGCCGGCCGACCGGCAGGTTGACCAGGACCAGGGGCACGGTCAGCCCGGCCAGCGCGAGGGCTGCCGCCCGCGGTGCGCGCCCGGCCGCGAGCATGCTGCCCGCGACGAGCACGGCCGCGCCGTGCGCCTGCGCCACGGTCGCGAGCTGGCGGTCGCTCAGATCGTGGTCGAGCAGCGCGGCGACGGGGGCGGGAGCCGAGGACCGGGCCGACGCGGGCACGCGGGTGCGCAGACCGTCGAGCCCGTCCCGCACGACCTGGGCGTGGGTGCCGGGGTGGCGCAGCGCGTCGAGCCCCTGGCTGACGAACCACGAGGCGAACAGGGGACGGGCGAGGCGACGCAGCAGCACGGGTTCCTCCTGGGAGATCCACCGCGGGTCGGCGGTGGTCCCACGCTAACGGCGTCCGTCGTCCGCAGCGCGTCCACACGGGGGAATGTCCGGACCGCCGAGCGGTGTTGGGTCGGTCATGAGCTGTGCAGTCGTGAGCCCTCCCGTGCCCGGGGCCGAGGTCGGTGCGTCCCCCTGGGGGGTGCCCGGGGTCCTGCCGGGTGGTGCGGCCCCCGGAGCACTAGGCTCGTGGCCGATGAGCGAGCTACCCGAGGGCGTCGAGGTCGGCGAGGACACCATGCGTGCCCCGCAGGGCGAGGACGACGCCGCCCGCACCGACAGGTTCGAGGCGGAGGCGCTGGTCTACCTGGACCAGCTGTACGGCGCTGCGCTGCGCATGACGCGCAACCCCGCCGACGCGGAGGACCTCGTCCAGGAGGCCTTCACCAAGGCGTTCGCGGCGTTCCACCAGTACCGGCCGGGGACCAACCTCAAGGCGTGGCTGTACCGCATCCTCACCAACACCTACATCAACACCTACCGCAAGAAGCAGCGCGAGCCGCAGCAGTCCCGGTCGGAGGAGATCGAGGACTGGCAGCTCGCGCGCGCGGAGTCCCACACGTCGCGGGGCCTGCGCTCGGCCGAGGCGGAGGCGCTGGACCACCTGCCGGACTCCGACGTGAAGGACGCCCTCCAGCAGATCCCGGAGGACTTCCGCATCGCCGTGTACCTCGCGGACGTCGAGGGCTTCGCCTACAAGGAGATCGCCGAGATCATGGGCACGCCCATCGGGACGGTGATGTCCCGCCTGCACCGGGGTCGCTCGCAGCTGCGCGACCTGCTGTCCGACTACGCGCGCGAGCGCGGCCTGGCCGGTGCGGCTCCGACGGTCCCGGACGGTGCGCGGTGAGCGGCGTCGAGGACGCGCGGAGCGCGCGGGTCCCGGCCGAGGGTGCCCCGTGCGGGTGCGACGAGGCCGTCGATCGGCTGTGGGAGTACGTGGACTCCGAGCTCGGGGAGCTCGACCACGCGCGGGTGGAGGCGCACCTGCACGCGTGCGCGCCGTGCCTGGAGGAGGAGCAGGTCGAGCTGCTCCTCAAGCAGCTGGTCCGGCGCTGCTGCCAGGAGGAGGCTCCGCCCACCCTGCGGCTGCGCATCCACGAGCAGCTCATGGTCCTGCGGCTGCGCACGGTGGCCGACGCGGGCGCCGAGCAGCGGGAACGCTGAGCCGGGGCCGGACGCGGCCGGCGACCCGGGGGACGGCGACGGGCCCGGAGCGAGGCTCCGGGCCCGTCGGCACGTCACGGCGTCGAACGCTCAGGCGTTGGGACGCTTGCCGTGGTTGGCGGCGTTCCCCTTGCGGGAGCGACGCTTGCGGCCACGCTTGCTCATCGCTGGTTCTCCTCGGGTCGCGGCGCGCGCGAAGACGGCGCGCACCGGGGATGTCGTCCCATCGTCCCACATCACGCCGCCGGTCCGCGCCGCGGTCGTCGGCTCAAGTGCGGGGGCCCGGATCCCGATATCCCTGACGTGAGCCAGCAGCCCCAGTCCGTCATCCCGTTCCTGCACGCCCTGGCCAGCACCGGGGGCTCCGACCTGCACTGCAAGGTCGGGTCCGCCCCGCGCGTGCGGGTCGACGGGCGGCTGCGCAAGCTGCAGGCGCCGGAGCTGCGCCCGCTGGACACCGAGCGGATGCTCGAGGAGGTCCTGCCCGACGACCTGGTCGACAAGTTCCGCGAGACCAAGGAGGCGGACTTCGCCTACTCGCTGTCGGGTGTGGGCCGGTTCCGGGTCAACGCCTACCAGGCCCGCGGCACGTTCGGCATGGTGTTCCGACGGGTCGCGGTCGGGGCGCAGTCGCTGGGGGAGCTGGGGCTGCCCGAGGTCGTCGGCGAGCTGGCGCTCGAGCCGCGCGGCCTGGTGCTCGTGACGGGCCCGACGGGGTCCGGCAAGACGACGACGCTCGCGTCGATGGTCGACCTCATCAACTCCTACCGTGAGGTCAACATCGTCACCATCGAGGACCCCATCGAGATCCTGCACGCCGACAAGAAGGCGATCGTCTCGCAGCGCGAGGTGCGCCAGGACACCGCCGACTTCACGGTCGCGCTGCGTGCCGCGATGCGGCAGGACCCGGACGTCATCCTCGTGGGTGAGATGCGTGACGTCGAGACGGTGCGCGCCGCGCTGTCCGCCGCGGAGACGGGGCACCTCGTCCTGTCGACGCTGCACACGATCGACGCGGCCGAGACCATCAACCGCATCGTCGACTTCTTCCCGCCGCACGAGCAGAAGCAGGTGCGCATCGCGCTGGCACAGTCGCTGCGCGGGATCGTGTCGCAGCGGCTGGTCCGCAAGGCCGACGGCAGCGGCCGCCAGGCGGCGATCGAGGTGATGGTCAACACGGGCCGCACGGCCGAGGCGATCATCGAGCCGCAGGAGAACCCTCCGCTGAACGACCTCATCAAGGAGGGGGACTTCTACAAGATGCAGACCTTCGACCAGCACCTCTACACGCTCGTGCGCGACGCGGTGGTGACGTTCGAGGAGGCGCTGGCGGTCGCGTCCAACCCGCACGACCTGACGGTCGAGCTCCGGGGCGCGGGCATCGTCGTCTGACCGCCCCCGCTCCGCCGACGGCCGGCGACCCCCGCGCGGGTCGTCGGCCGTCGGCGTCCGGGGCTTGCCCCCGCCCAACTCGCGATATAGCGTGTCTTCATCACACGACATATCGCGTTGGAGGCTCTCATGTCGACGGAATCCTGGGTCGTCGCCGGCCCGCAGGTCATCGAGGTCGAGGACGTGCGCGCCCTGCGCGTCGGGCTCGTCGGGGGGCGGGTGGACGTCGTCGCGCACGACGACCCCGACGCTCGCGGCGCCCGGCTCGAGGTGCACCGCGTCGACGGTCGCCCGCTGGAGGTGACCCTGTCCGACGGCGAGCTGCGCGTCGGGTACAGCTTCACCCTCGGCGGCTGGGAGGGCTTCGTCGAGAAGTTCCGCAACTTCCAGGACAAGGACCGGGCCGACGTCCACGTGGCCGTCCCGCGTGCCGTCCTGGCGAAGGTCGGGACGGTCAGCGCCGACGGCCTCGTCGCCGGGCTCCGGCAGGACGCGTCGGTGTCGACGGTCTCCGGGTCCGTCGTGGTCGACGACGTGCGCGGACGGCTGTCCACCAACTCCGTATCGGGTGAGATCGTCGTGCGCCGGCACGACGGCGACCTGCGGTTCAACACCGTGTCCGGCGAGTTCGCCGCGTCCGGTGACCTCACCCTCGTGCAGGGCAACTCCGTGTCGGGCGACGTCTCGCTGGACGTCGGCGCCGGGACGTCCTCGCTGACGGTCGCCACGGTCTCGGGTGACCTGACGGTGCGGCTGCCGGAGGCGGCCGGCCTGCAGGTGCGCGCGCAGTCCGTCTCCGGCCGGCTCGTCGTCGACGGTCGCGAGCACAAGGGTGCCGGGCCGGGTCACCGCACGGTCGACCTCGAGGCCGGCGAGGGCGGGGCGTTCATCTCCGCGACCACCGTCACGGGTCACGTCACCGTGCTGCGCGCTGCGGTCGCGGACGCCGTGGACGACGTGACGGACGCCGTCGTCGACGGGCACGCCTGATGGCCCAGGTCTTCGCCCACGGGCAGCTGCGGCTCTACCTGCTCGCGCTCCTGGAGGACGGCGCGCGGCACGGGTACGAGCTCATCACCGCGCTCAGCGACCGGTTCGGCGGCACGTACCGCCCCAGCGCGGGCACGGTGTACCCACGCCTCGCCCGGCTCGAGGAGGAGGGGCTGGTGCGTCGCTCCGACGAGGGTCGCAAGGCCACGTACACGCTGACCGACGCGGGTCGCGCCGAGCTCGACGCGCGTCGCGGAGACCTGGCGCACCTCGAGGCCGAGATCGCCGAGACGGTCCGGGAGCAGGCGTCCCAGGTGCGGCACGACGTGCAGGCGGCGATGCGCGGCCTGCGCGCGGACCTCGCGTCCGCGGCGCAGCGTGCCCGGGACGCCGCGACGCCCGTGCCGGGGGAGCCCGACCCGCAGCGCACGGCCTCGCACCGGCGCCGGGTGGAGGCCGAGGCGATCGTCCGCAGGTTCGGCGACGAGGTGCGCGCCGACCTGCGCCGCGCCGACGCCGGGGCCGGGGTCGACGAGCTCACGGTCGAGACGCTGCGCACCGTGCTGGACACCGCGTTGCGGACGATGCGCTCGACGGTGCGCTGAGCGCGGTGCGGCTCAGACGCCGTCGTCGGGCAGGCCCAGCCAGGTGTGCCAGCCGGTGTGCAGCACGAGCCAGGCCATGAGGCCGTAGCCGGCCTGGCCGGGCAGGTGCTGCGGCGACGTCGCCATGTCGGCGAGCCACTGGTCGTGCGTCGCGAGCGGGGAGTACATGTCGACGTACGGGACGCGGCGTCGCGAGGCCACGTCGCCGAGGGCGGCCGACAGCTCCCGGAGCCGGTCGTCCTCGTGCGGCGCGCCGGGCGGCGGCCCCACGACGAACGCGGGGATGCGGCGCTGGTCGGCGACGTCCAGCACGTTGGCGAGGTTGAGGCGGCTGCGCGCGAGCGACAGCCCCGCCGCGATGTCGGAGCGCCCCAGCGCCACGACGAGCCGGTTGTCGGCGTGGGGGGACAGGCGGCGGGACACCTCGGCGTCCCAGCGCGCACCCAGGTCCGTGCTCGTCTCGCCGGGCACCGCGAGCGTCAGGACGGTCAGCGGCTCAGGGGTGGGGGTGCGTGCCGCGACGCGTCCGACCCATCCCAGGCCCTTGGGGTCGCCGGTGCCGGCCGCCAGCTCGTCGCCCACGATCGCGAGGCGGAGGGGGAGCTCACCCACGCAGATCACTCCTGCCCTTGGCGCCCAGCGGCCGGACGGTCCGGCGCGTGCTGAGCCACATTCTCGCAGGCGACGGGTGCGGGACGGTGCCGCGGCGCGGCGCGTCGGGGGGACGTCGCCCCGAGCTGGGACTCAGGGGGTGGTGAAGGGCCACCCGGGGCGGGTCCCGGGCTCCGACGGGTGGGACCGCGGGGGCTCGCGGTGCCCGAGGCCGTCGGTCCGCACGGTGCGGACGAGGGCGACGAGCGAGGCGGGCAGGGCGGCAAGGAGGGCGATGATCCAGACGAGGTCCATGGCTGAAACTCTGCGCCCGTGGAGATCGCGCCACCAGCGGCGGAAATGACGCTGTGCGTTGAGATTCTGCCAACCCTGTGCCACGGTGGGCTCGTGCTCCGGACCGTCGCCGTCATCGCCCTGCCGCACGTGGCTGCCTTCGAGCTCGGCACCGCGTGCGAGGTCTTCGGCATCGACCGCGCCGACACCGGTGGTCCCTCGTTCGACTTCCGCGTCTGCGGCCCCGAGCCCGGCGCGGTGGTGCCGAGCAAGGGTGGCTTCTCCGTGGTGGTGGACCACGGGCTCGAGGTGACGCGCGACGCCGACCTCGTGGTCGTCCCCGCCTACGGCATGCCCGCCGCCCCCGTCCCCGAGCCGGTGCTGGACGCGCTGCGTACCGCCCACGCCCGCGGGGCGTGGGTCCTGTCGATCTGCAGCGGCGCCTTCGCCCTCGGGGAGGCCGGCCTGCTCGACGGGCGGCGCTGCACCACGCACTGGCTGCACGCCGCCGCGCTCGCGGCGCGGTTCCCCACCGCGTCCGTCGACCCGGACGTCCTGTTCGTCGAGGACGACCGCGTCATCACGGGCGCGGGAACTGCGGCCGGGATCGACGCCTGCCTGCACCTCGTGCGCCGTGAGCTCGGTGCGGCGGCCGCGACCAGCGTCGCCCGCCGCATGGTCGTCCCGCCGCAGCGCGACGGCGGCCAGGCGCAGTACGTCGACACCCCGCTGCCGCCCGTGGCGGACACGCTCGCGCCGCTGCTCGCCTGGATGCTCGAGCACCTGGACGCGGACCTCGACGTCCCGACCCTCGCCGCCCGTGCGCTGATGTCGGAGCGCACGTTCGCCCGCAGGTTCCGTGCGGAGACGGGCGCGACGCCGGCCGCCTGGCTCGCCCGGCAGCGTGTCGCGCGCGCCCAGGAGCTGCTCGAGCGCACCGACGCCCCCGTCGACGAGGTCGCCCGGCGCAGCGGCTTCAGCTCCGGCGCGCTGCTGCGGCACCACTTCGCGCGGACGCTGGGGACCACGCCGCTGGCCTACCGGCGGCGCTTCACCTGCACGTCGGACGCGCCGACGCACGACGCTCCGGCGGGTGTGCCGGGCTGACGACCGCGACCGGGTCGCCCCGCACGACCGGGTCGCCGCGCAGGACGGGGCCGGGCCGTCCGCGTCGCCGCGGACCGGTCCGACCCCGTCGGTGCGACCTCAGCGCGCGAACGCGCCGTCGATCAGCGCCTTCTGCTCGGCGGCGTGCTTCTTGGCGGACCCGGCCGCCGGCGACGCGGACTCGGGCCGCGAGACGACCTGCAGCTCGCGGCCGACGATCTCCGGCAGGTGCGTCGACACGAACGTCCACGGACCCTGGTTGCGCGGCTCGTCCTGCACCCAGACCAGCTCGGCGTCACCGTAGGGCGCCAGCGCGGCGGCGATCGCGTCGCGGTCGAGCGGGTAGAGCTGCTCGAACCGCACGATCGCCGTCTGCTGGTCGCCGGAGGACACGCGGTGGGCGAGGAGGTCCCAGTAGACCTTGCCGGAGCACAGCAGCACCCGCGTCACCTGGTCGGCCTTCGCCGCCGCGAGGTCGTCCCCGACCACGGGACGGAACGTGCCGGACGTGAAGTCCTGCACGTCGGACGTCGCCGCCTTCAGGCGCAGCATCGACTTGGGCGTGAAGACCACCAGCGGGCGGCGCGGGCGCTCGTACGCCTGGCGGCGCAGCAGGTGGAAGTGCGAGGCCGGGGTGGACGGCTGCGCGATCGTCATGTTGTCCTCGGCGGCCAGCTGCAGGAACCGCTCGATCCGCGCGGAGGAGTGGTCCGGCCCCTGGCCCTCGTAGCCGTGCGGCAGCAGCAGGACGACCGACGAGCGCTGCGCCCACTTCTGCTGGGCGGAGGAGATGAACTCGTCGATGACCGTCTGGGCGCCGTTGACGAAGTCGCCGAACTGCGCCTCCCACAGCACGAGGGCGTCGGGACGCTCCACCGAGTAGCCGTACTCGAAGCCGAGGGCCGCGTACTCCGAGAGCGAGGAGTCGTAGACCCAGAACTTGGCCTGGTCCGCCGACAGGTACAGCAGCGGCGTCCACTCGGCGCCCGTCTCGCGGTCGTGCAGCACCGCGTGCCGCTGCACGAACGTGCCGCGCCGCGAGTCCTGACCCGCGAGCCGCACCGGGGTGCCCTCGATCAGCAGCGAGCCGAACGCGAGGATCTCGCCGTAGCCCCAGTCGATGCCGCCGTCGCGGCTCATGTGCTCGCGCTTGCTCAGCAGCTGCGCCAGCTTGGGGTGGACCGTGAAGCCCTCGGGCGGGCTGACGTGCGCCTGGCCGATGCGGTGCAGGATCGACGCCGGGACGGCCGTCTTCCAGCCGACCATGACGCCGGCGTCCTCCTGCTGCGACTCCGGACGCTCGAGGCCGGCGACCGTCTCGACGTCCGCCGGCGGCGGCGTCCAGCCGTCCTCGCGCGTCTCGGTGAACACGCGCTCGAGCTGCGACTGGTAGTCGCGCAGGGCCTGCTCGGCCTCCTCGATCGTGATGTCCCCGCGGGCCACGAGGGTCTCGGTGTAGATCTTGCGCACCGAGCGCTTGGCCTCGATGAGGTTGTACATCAGCGGCTGGGTCATCGAGGGGTCGTCGCCCTCGTTGTGACCGCGGCGGCGGTAGCAGACCATGTCGATGATGACGTCGCGGTCGAACTGCTCGCGGTACTCGAAGGCGAGCTCGGCGACGCGCACCACGGCCTCGGGGTCGTCCCCGTTGACGTGGAAGATCGGCACCTGCAGGCCCTTGGCCACGTCCGTCGCGTACTGCGACGACCGCGACGAGGACGGCCCCGTGGTGAACCCGACCTGGTTGTTGACGATCACGTGGATCGTGCCGCCGGTGCGGTACCCGCGCAGCTGCGCGAGGTTGAGCGTCTCGAACACGACGCCCTGGCCGGCGAAGGCCGCGTCGCCGTGGATGAGGATCGGCAGCACGGAGAACCCGTCGCCACCGAGGTCGATGCGGTCCTGCTTGGCCCGCACGATGCCCTCGAGCACCGGGTCGACCGCCTCCAGGTGCGACGGGTTCGCCGCGAGGTAGACGTCGGTCGTGGCACCCGACTCCGCGGTGAAGACGCCCTCGGTGCCCAGGTGGTACTTCACGTCGCCCGAGCCCTGGACCGACTTCGGGTCCTGGTTGCCCTCGAACTCGCTGAAGATCTGCCCGTAGGACTTGCCGGCGATGTTCGCCAGCACGTTGAGCCGCCCGCGGTGCGCCATGCCGATGCCGACCTCGTCCAGGCCGCCGTTGGCCGCGCGCGACAGGATCGCGTCGAGGAGCGCGATGAGCGACTCGCCGCCCTCGAGCGAGAACCGCTTCTGGCCCACGAACTTGGTCTGCAGGAACGTCTCGAACGCCTCCGCGGCGTTGAGCCGGCGCAGGATCCGCAGCTGGTCCTCGCGCGGCGTGCGCGCGTAGCCGGACTCGAGACGCTCCTGGAGCCAGCGGCGCTGGCGCGGGTCCTGCAGGTGCATGTACTCGGCGCCGACGGTCCGGCAGTACGAGTCGCGCAGCAGGCCGAGCACCTCGCGCAGCGTGGCCCGCGTCCGGCCGGTGAACCCGCCGGTCGGGAACGTGCGGTCCAGGTCCCACAGCGTCAGGCCGTGGTTCTGGACGTCGAGGTCCGGGTGCTTGCGCTGGCGGTAGGCGAGCGGGTCGGTGTCCGCCATGAGGTGCCCGCGCGAGCGGTACGCGTGGATGAGCTCGGCGATCCGGGCCGGCTTGATCGCCTCGGCGTCGGGGTCGTGGTTCGCGTCCCGCACCCAGCGCACCGGCTCGTACGGCACGCGCAGGGCCGCGAAGACGCGGTCGTAGAAGCCGTCCTCACCGAGCAGCTTGCGCGACAGGATCCGCAGGAAGTCGCCCGACTGGGCGCCCTGGATGATCCGGTGGTCGTACGTCGAGGTGATCGTCAGGACCTTCGAGACGCCCATCCGGTTGAGCTGCTCGTCCGACGTCCCGGCGAACTCGGCCGGGTAGTCCATGGCGCCGACGCCGACGATCGTGCCCTGCCCCTGCATGAGGCGGGGGACGGAGTGCACGGTCCCGATGGTGCCGGGGTTGGTCAGCGAGATCGTCGTGCCGGCGAAGTCGTCGACGGTCAGCTTGTTGTTGCGCGCGCGCCGTACGACGTCCTCGTACGCGGTCCAGAACTGCGCGAAGTCGAGCGTCTCGGCCTTCTTGATCGACGGCACCAGCAGCTGGCGCGTGCCGTCCGGCTTCGCCAGGTCGATCGCCAGCCCGAGGTTGACGTGGGCCGGTGCGAGCACGCCCGGCTTGCCGTCGACGAGGGTGTACGACGAGTTCATCGCCGGCATCTCGCTCACGGCCTCGACCAGGGCGAACCCGATGAGGTGGGTGAACGACACCTTGCCGCCGCGACCGCGGGACAGGTGGTTGTTGATGACGATGCGGTTGTCGACCATGAGCTTGGCCGGCACGGCGCGCACCGACGTCGCCGTCGGCACCTCGAGCGAGGCCTCCATGTTCGTCACGACCCGGGCCGCGGGGCCGCGCAGCTTCTGCACGTCGTCGACGGCCGGCATGTCGGGCGACCCGGCGCGCCGGGTCGCCACCTCGGCGTACGGCGCGGTGGCGGGCTGGGCGGTCGCCACGGGGGAGGGCGGCACCTCCTGCGGGGCCGTCGGCGGGGCACCGGCGGGTGGGGCCGCCGGAGCCGGCGCCCCGCCCGCGGGTGCCGGCGCCGCCGGCGCGGGGCCGGCGGGCGCGGCAGCCGGGGGAGCGTCACCCGGAGGGGCGGCCGCGCCGGCGTCGCCGTTGCTCGCAGCACCCGTCGTCTCGGGCTTGTAGCCCTCGAAGAAGTCCCACCACGCGGGGTCCACCGCGTGACGGTCCTTCTGGTACTGCTCGTACAGCTCGTCGACCAGCCACTCGTTCGCGCCGAAGTCGGCACGGGTGGAGTCTGACTGCGCGTTCTGCGTCACGCTGGGATCGCCCACTTCCGGTGCGCGGTGCACGGCCCGCGCCATCGCCAGTTTGTTGATGACAACACTACGTGGTCGGCGGGGTCGCAGGGCCCTTGCGGTCGGCCGTCGGCCGTGATCTGCGCAGCGTCTTCACCCCGTCACCGACCCGGGGTCAACGACCCCTCAAGGCCTCCTGCGCCGGGGCTCAAGGCCGGGTCGGGCGCACCCCCGGAGCCCGGACCCCGCCGGCCGCGTCACCGACGACCGGACCTGACGCGCGGGCCGGGGACGGCCGCGCGAGACGCGGGCAGCCGCACCCGCATCGTGCAGCCGGGCGAGGCGTCGGCCACGACCACCGACCCGCCGTGCAGCTCCACCGCCCAGCGGACGATCGCCAGCCCGAGCCCCGTCCCCCCCGTCGACCCCTGGCCGGTCAGGGCGGGGGTGTTGCCGCGGACGAAGCGCTCGAAGACGTGCGCACGCTGGTCCTGCGCGATGCCCGGGCCGTGGTCCACGACGTCGATCAGCACCTCCGAGCCGTCGGTGCGTGCCAGGACGCGCACCTCGTCGTCCGGGGGCGAGTGCCGTGCGGCGTTCTGCAGGAGGTTCGCGACCACCTGGTGCAGCCGCTCCGGGTCGGCGGGCACCGTCAGGTCGGCGGGCTCGACGTCGACCGGGAAGCGCAGCCGCTTGTCCGCCCCGACCAGGGACGCCTCGTCGGCGGCCTGCCGCAGGAGGTCGCCGAGGTGGACGTCCTCCACACGCAGGGCCATCGCACCGGCCTCGACCCGGGACAGGTCGAGCAGCGACGACACGAGGCGCGAGAGCCGCTCCGTCTGGGCGAGCGCGACCGCCAGGGTGGCCGGGTCCGGCTCGCTGACGCCGTCGACCATGTTCTCGAGCTGGGCCTGCAGGGCGGTGACCGGGGTGCGCAGCTCGTGCGACACGTTCGCCACGAGCTCACGGCGGAAGGTGTCGAGCTGCTCGAGGTCGTCCGCCATGGTGTTGAACGCCTCCGCGAGCTGACCGACCTCGTCCCGGCTCGTCGAGCGCACGCGCCGGCTGTAGTCCCCGCCTGCCATCGCCCGGGCAGCCTCCGTCATCTCCCGCAGCGGCGAGGTCATGCCGCGGGCGAGCACCTGGGTGACGACGAGGGACAGCGCGATCGCCAGCGGCAGCGTGCGGCTGGGCCCGAGCGCCTGGCCGTAGCCGACCCAGATGACGAACGCGGCGAGCGTGACCGTCGCGGCGACCAGCACGCCGAGCTTCATCTTGATGCTGCGCAGCGGGTCCAGCGGCCGCACGTCCGGCAGCCGCCAGCGCTCGGCGTCCCCCCGGGCGTGCCGGGCGGGCGGTTCCGGGGAGGCCGTCACGAGCCGGCGGGCGCCTCGCCCGCGGCGTCGTCGGCCGGCTCGTACGCGTAGCCGACGCCGTGGACGGTCCGGATGAGGTCCGGCCCCAGCTTGCGGCGCAGCGCCTTGATGTGGGAGTCGACGGTCCGGGTGCCGCTCGCGTCGACCCAGTCCCAGACGTCCGCGAGCAGGCGCTCGCGGGTCAGCACGGTCCGCGGCGACGTCGCGAGCGTCAGCAGCAGGTCGAACTCCGTCGGCGTCAGGTGCACCTCGGTGCCGGCGCGCTGCACGCGGCGCTGCGCGCTGTCGATCGTCACGTCACCCACGACCAGCGGCGGGTCGGGCTGCTGCACGGTCGCCAGCTCGGCGGCACGCGCGGCCCGCTCGGTGCGCCGCAGCAGCACCTTGGTCCGCGCGACGAGCTCACGCATCGAGAAGGGCTTGGTCATGTAGTCGTCGGCGCCGACGCCGAGACCCACGAGCATGTCGGTCTCGTCGTCGCGGGCGGTGAGCATGAGGACGGGCACGGGGCGCTCGGCCTGGATCTGCCGGCACACCTCCAGCCCGTCGATGCCCGGGAGCATGACGTCGAGCACGACGACGTCGGGCTGCAGGCGCGCCGCGGCGGCGACGCCCGCATGGCCGTCGCCGACGGCCTCGACGGTCCAGCCCTCGGCGGTGAGACGGTGCACGATGGCCTGGGCGATCGTCGGCTCGTCCTCCACGACGAGCACGGTGGTGGCGCCCGGGCGCGACACGGTGGTGACCATGGGGCCAGCGTGGCACACGGACCCGTGACCGGGCCCGGCGGCCGCTCGGCACGCCGGGGCGGCTGTCCGTAGGATGTCGCCACCATGAGCAGCTCAAGTCGCTGCCGGCATCGCGTCCCGCCCCGTCACCGCCGCCCTCGCGCGAGCGACGACGCGGGCCCCGTCCCCGTCGGACGCGAGCACGCCGGCCCCCCCTCCTCGTCCCCCGCCGCTGCGTCGTGCCCCCCGAGCGCCCGGACCCGCGTCGCGGTGGCACCGTGCTGAGCGACTGGCTGCTCGTCGGCCTCGGCGTGCTGCTCACCGCCGGGACCGCGGTCTTCGTCGCCGCGGAGTTCTCCCTCGTCACGCTCGACCCCGGCCTCGTCGAGCGCCGCGCCGATGCGCAGGACACCCGCGGGCGCGCGGTGCTGAGCGCCCTGCGCCGCCTGTCGACCCAGCTGTCCGGGGCGCAGGTCGGGATCACCGTCACCACCGTGCTGCTCGGGTACACCACGCAGCCCGCCGTCGTGCGCCTGCTGGGCGCGCCGCTCGAGGGTGCGGGCGCGCGCGGCACCCTGGCC
This sequence comes from Cellulomonas phragmiteti, assembly GCF_016862775.1. GTDB lineage: Bacteria > Actinomycetota > Actinomycetes > Actinomycetales > Cellulomonadaceae > Cellulomonas > Cellulomonas phragmiteti. The sequence goes on from NZ_BONP01000009.1 coordinate 140,908, forward strand.
GGGGTGATCGCCGTCGTGCTGGCGCTCGTCCTGGTCAACGGCTTCTCCATGCTGTTCGGGGAGCTCGTGCCCAAGAACTTCGCGATCGCGCGCCCCTTGGGGACCGCGCGGGTCGTCTCGCCCCTGCAGGTCGGGTTCACGACGGCGCTGCGGCCCGTGATCGCCGTGACCAACGGCACCGCCAACGCCCTGCTGCGTCGCGTCGGCGTCGAGCCGCGCGAGGAGCTGTCGGGCGCGCGGTCGCCGGCCGAGCTCGCGTCCCTGGTGCGCCGCTCCGCCGCGCAGGGCACGCTCGACCAGGCCACGGCGACGCTGCTGACCAACTCGATCGACTTCACCACCCTGACGGCCGTCGACGTCATGACGGACCGCACCCGGCTGGTCGTCGTGCGTCGGGACGACTCCGCGGCCGACGTCATGACCCTGGCCCGCCAGACCGGGCACTCCCGGTTCCCGGTCATCGGGGACTCCGTGGACGACGTCGTCGGGCTCGTCCACCTGCGCAAGGCCATGGCCGTGCCGCACGACCGGCGCGGCGAGGTCCCCGCGGCGGCGCTGATGGTGACGGCCCCGCGCGTGCCCGAGACCGTGCACCTGGGCCCCCTCCTCGTCGACCTGCGCGCGCAGGGCCTGCAGATGGCCGTCGTCGTCGACGAGTACGGCGGCACCGCCGGCGCCGTCACGCTCGAGGACGTCGTCGAGGAGCTGGTCGGCGAGGTGGCCGACGAGCACGACCGCACGCGCGGGCCGCTCGCCCGGCGGGCCGACGGCTCGTGGGTGCTGCCCGGCGTGACCCGGCCCGACGAGCTGCGCGAGGCGACGGCGCTGCGCGTGCCGGACGACGGCCCGTGGGAGACCGTCGGCGGGCTGCTCATGGCGCGCCTCGGGCGGGTCCCGGTCGAGGGTGACGAGGTCGTCGAGGGCCGGGTCCGGCTGCGGGTCGAGCGCATGGACGGGCGTCGCGTCGAGCGGGTGCTCGTCAGCGAGGTCCCCGCCGACGACGGGGGTGAGGCGTGATGGACAGCACCCTCGCCCTGGTCCTCGCGGTGGTGCTGCTCGCCGCCAACGCGTTCTTCGTCGGCGCCGAGTTCGCGCTCATGTCCGCCCGCCGCTCGGCGATGGAGCCGCTCGCGGAGGCGGGCGACCGCCGCGCGATCACCGTGCTGTGGGCGATGGAGCACGTCTCGCTCATGCTCGCGGCTGCGCAGCTCGGCATCACGGTGTGCTCGACGAGCCTCGGCCTGGTCGCCGAGCCGGCGATCGCCCACCTCATCGAGGCGCCGCTGCACGCCCTGGGCGTCCCGGCGGCGCTCACGCACCCCATCGCGTTCGTCGTCGCGCTGCTCGTCGTCGTCTACCTGCACGTGGTGCTGGGCGAGATGGTGCCCAAGAACCTCGCCGTGTCCGGCCCGGACCGTGCGGTGCTGCTGTTCGGCCCGCCGCTGGTCTGGGTGGCGCGCCTCGTGCGGCCCGTCATCGTCGCGCTCAACTGGCTCGCCAACCACGTCCTGCGGGCGTTCCGCGTCGAGCCGCAGGACGAGGTCGCGTCCGCGTTCACGGCGCAGGAGGTCCAGTCGATCGTCGAGCGGTCGCAGGCCGAGGGCCTGCTGGCCGACGAGCAGGGTCTGCTCGCGGGGGCGATCGAGTTCTCCGACCGGACGGCCGCGGAGGTCATGGTGCCGGTGGACGACCTCGTGACGGTCGACGCCACCAGCACCCCCGACGGGATCGAGCACCTGGTGGCCCGCACGGGGTTCAGCCGGTTCGTCGTCGTCGACCCGCAGGGCCGCCCGACGGGCTACCTGCACATCAAGGACGTGCTCTACGCCGACGAGGCGTCCCGCACGGTGCCCGTGCCGTCGTGGCGCGTGCGCTCGCTCGCGGTGGTGGCGCCGCAGGACGAGGTGGAGACCGCGCTCGCGGCCATGCAGAGGTCCGGGTCGCACCTGGCGCGGGTCGACGACGACGGTCGCACCATCGGGGTGGTCTTCCTCGAGGACATCCTGGAGGAGCTGGTCGGCGAGGTCCGCGACGCGATGCAGCGGGGTCAGCTGCGGTGACCGTCGCCGAGGTGCAGGGCGCACCCAGACGCTCGTCGTGGCTCCGTGGTTGTGGTCCGGAGTGTGGAGGAGGCGTGAACACGCGGCGTGTCCCGCGGCGTGTCGGGCGAAGCGTCCAGATCGCTACCGGTCTGTGACGTGATCGGGTCTTGGAGACCCGCCCGGGTGCCGTTATGGTTTCGTGACCGCATCGGGGGGACCGATGACGAGCGGGTCGAGTGGAGCGGAGGTGTCGTGGGATCCCACCGAGCGGAGCCGACGACACGCGCGCGCCGGGCCCGGCCGTCGAGGCCTGCCCCCGACGCCGCCCCCGTGCCCGTCGCCCACACCCGGGTCGCACGCGGCCTCGTCACGCCGGACGCCGTGGAGCCCGCCCCGCGCCGCCGGTCCACCACGGTGCTCGGCCGCGCCGGGGTGCTGGCCGCTCTCGTCTCCGTGACGGTCGTCGTCCCCGTGTCGCAGGGCGTCGCGGACGGTGAGATCCACGTCGGCCCCGTCACCGCCGACCCGAACCTGCCGTCGACGGTCGCCGCACTGACGCAGCTGCCGCTGTCCGACCTGCCGCCCACGCCGCTGGTGCCCGCCGACGGCACGTCGCGGGTGCGCGCCCTGGCGGACGTCTCGCGCGACGCCGAGCGGTCGGCGCTGCCCGGGTGCGACGGCTCCGTGCGTGCCGCCGGCGAGAACGGCCTGCTGGCCACCAAGGACCTGTGCACGCTGTGGGACGGGCGCACGCAGATGCGCGCCGACGCCGCCGTCGCGCTCGCCGAGCTCAACGAGGCGCACGTCGCGCGGTTCGGCACCGACCTGTGCCTGAGCTCGGGCTACCGCACGCTGGCGCAGCAGAAGGCGGTCAAGGCGCAGAAGGGCGGCCTCGCCGCCACGCCGGGCAAGAGCAACCACGGCTGGGGCCTGGCGATGGACTTCTGCTCCATCCAGACGTCGGGCGCCCGCTGGACCTGGCTCAACGACAACGGCCCCACCTTCGGGTGGGAGCAGCCGAACTGGGCCGTCCGCGGCGGCTCCGGGCCGTACGAGCCGTGGCACTGGGAGTACACCAAGGGCGTCAAGGCCGACGGCGAGTACTACGGCTGACGCACCGGCGGGCCCGCCGCAGCGGACCCGCCGGTCGCGGAGTCAGCGCAGCGTCAGGCCCCAGCGGACCTCGTGCGACGCCGCCGGGTCGAGCTCGATCAGCAGGTCGCCGGTGCGGAAGGCGTCGGCGACGCACGTCATGGGCTCGACGGCGACCCCGCGCCGCTCGATGCCGGGGATGCCGTCGCCGGTGCACACCTGCCACGCCGGCAGCGTCGCGTCCGCCCACACCGCGACCGTGCGGCCGTCGGCTCCCGTGAGCTCGGCCCACGTCAGGCCGTCGTCGTCCGGGGTCACGTCGACCCACGCGTCGTCGAGGGCCACGCCCGCGAGCGCCCGGCCCGCGCGCAGGTCGAAGCTGCCGGTGACCGCCTGGGTGCCCGTGGGCAGCAGCCGCTCGTCCACCGTGACGCGCCGCGCGGCGTCCAGCCGCAGCGTGCACGCGTCGACGGGACCGGGGCCGGGGGACAGCCAGGGGTGGAACCCCACGCCGTAGGGCGCCACGGTGGCGCCGAGGTTCGTCGCCACGACCGCGACCGTCAGGCCGTCGTCCGCGAGCGTGTAGGTCACGTCGAGGCGCAGCGGCCAGGGGTAGCCCGGCATCGGCACGAGGTCGTGGCGCAGCGTCACGGCGTCGGGTGCCACGGCGACGGGTGCGAACCGCGCGTACGCCACCAGGCCGTGCAGGGCCGTGAGGCGCTCGTGCTCCGTCAGCGGCACCTCGTAGGTGACGTCGCGGAACCGGTAGGTCGCGTCGCGCAGGCGGTTGGGCCACGGCGCGAGCACGGCTCCGGAGAAGGCCGGGGCGATCGTGTCGGCCGCGAACGGCAGGACCACGTCGCGGTCGCCCACGCGGTACTCGCGCAGGCTGGCGGCGACGGACGTGATGACGGCGACCTGGTCGTCGTGCCGGAGCACGTGCTGGTCGCCCGTGGGTGGGGGCGTGTTCACGCTCCCAACCTAGTCGGGTGCTGCGGCGGTGGCGTCCGAGTGGCCGAGCGGCTTGCCGGGGGCGACGCGGTCGCGGACGAGCTGCTTGAGCGTGGTGACCTCGGGGAAGCCCCGGCGCTCGGCGCGGTCCCAGACCGTCTCCCCGTCGACCTCGACCGTGAAGACGCCCCCGGTGGCCGGGCGCAGCGCGACCTCCCCGAGCTCGCGGTGGAACGTGGTGAGCAGCTCCTGAGCGAACCACGCGGCCCGCAGGAGCCACCGGCACTGCGTGCAGTAGGTGATGGTGACGCGGGGTCGCGGGGCGTCGGCGCTCATGGTCGCAGTCTCCCGCACGCCCGCGGCCCGGGGGGCGGGTGCGGGGCAGGGCCCGACGGGTGACGGGTGTCACCCGTCCGTTCTGTCCTGTGGACGACGCGCCACACGCGCCCCGCCGATGCCCTACCGTCACTCCCGGAAACGGACGAACCCGACATCGGGCGTCGGTGCGCACAGGGAGCGGGGTGGACGTGGACGGCGTGGCGATCCTCGAGAGCGAGGTCCGCGAGCTCATCCGCCGCCGCGGGGTCGACCCCGTCCGGGACCGTGCCGGTGTCGTCGCGCTCGTGCACGCCGTGATGGCCGACTACGACGAGCGCTCGCTCATCGGCTCGGTCCCCCCGCTCGCCGACACGGCCGCCGCGCACAAGGCCGTCGTGGACGCCGTCGCCGGGCTGGGGCCGCTGCAGCGCTACCTCGACGACGACGAGGTCGAGGAGATCTGGATCAACTCGCCCTCCCAGGTCTTCGTCGCGCGGCGGGGCGAGCCCGAGCTGACCACGACGATCCTCACCGAGGCGCAGGTGCGCGACCTCGTCGAGCAGATGCTCAAGGTCTCGGGCCGGCGGCTGGACCTGTCGAGCCCGTTCGTCGACGCGTCGCTGCCCGGGGGCGAGCGCCTGCACGCGGTGATCCCGGACGTCACGCGCCGGCACTGGTCGGTCAACATCCGCAAGTACGTCGTGCGCGCGACGAGCATGGAGGACATGGTCGGCCTCGGCTCGCTGACGCCGCAGGCGGCGGCGTTCCTGCAGGCCGCGGTCCGCGTCGGGCTCAACGTGCTGGTCTCGGGGGCGACCCAGGCGGGCAAGACGACGATGCTCAACGCCCTCGCCGGTGCGGTGCCCCCGCGCGAGCGGGTCATCAGCTGCGAGGAGGTCTTCGAGCTGCGGCCCGCCGTCCGCGACTGGGTCGCGATGCAGACGCGCCAGGCCAACCTCGAGGGCACGGGCGAGATCACGCTGCGGCGCCTGGTCAAGGAGGCGCTGCGCATGCGGCCGGACCGGCTGCTGGTCGGCGAGGTGCGCGAGGCCGAGGCGCTGGACCTGCTCATCGCGCTGAACAGCGGCGTCCCGGCGATGTGCACGATCCACGCGAGCTCGGCGCGCGAGGCGCTGGTGAAGCTGTGCACGCTGCCGCTGCTCGCGGGCGAGAACATCTCCGACCGGTTCGTCGTGCCGACGGTGGCCGCGTCGGTCGACCTCGTCGTCCACCTCGAGCTCGACGCCCGGGGGCGTCGTCGCACACGCGAGATCGTCGCGGTGCCCGGCCGGGTCGAGGCGGGCGTCGTCGAGACGGCCGACCTGTTCACGACGCGCGGCGGCGTGCTCGTGCGGGGCGACGGCTTCCCCCCGCACCCCGAGCGGTTCGCCCGCGCCGGGGTGGACGTCGTCGCGATGCTGCGGCAGGCCTGAGGCGTGGGCGTCGTCGTGGGGCTCCTGCTCGGGGCCGGGCTCGCGTGCGTGTGGTGGGCGTGGTGGCCCGTCCCCGTGGTCGTCGAGGGGCGCCGGGACGGCTGGGCGGCGCGCGTGCACGACACGTTGACGCAGGCCGAGGTGACGGGTGTGACCCCGGGGGGTCTCGTGGCGGTCAGCGGGCTCGCCGGGCTCGTCGTGGCGGCGGTGTCCTTCCTCGTCGTCCCGGTGCCCGCGGTCAGCCTGTGCTTCGGGGCCTTCGCCGCGACGGCGCCGTGGACCCTCGTGCGCGGCCGTGCCCGCCGGCGGCTCGCCGGTACCCGCGAGCTGTGGCCCGACGTGGTCGACCACCTCGCCTCCGGGGTGCGCGCCGGGCTGTCGCTGCCCGAGGCGGTCGCCCAGCTCGGCGACCGCGGCCCGACGGAGCTGCGGGCACCGTTTCGCGCGTTCGCCGAGGACTACCGGGCCACGGGCCGTTTCACGGACAGCCTGGACGCGCTCAAGGACCGGCTCGCGGACCCGGTGGCCGACCGGATCATCGAGGCGCTGCGGCTCACCCGTGACGTCGGCGGCACCGACCTGGGGCGCCTGCTGCGCACGCTGTCCTCGTTCCTGCGTGACGACCTGCGCACGCGCGGCGAGATCGAGGCCCGGCAGAGCTGGACCGTGTACGCGGCCCGGCTCGCGGTCGCGGCACCGTGGGTGGTCCTCGCGATGCTCTCGACCCGTCCGGAGGCCATCCGCGCGTACGACTCGCCGGCGGGCGCGCTCGTGCTGCTCGCGGGTGCCGCGAGCACGGTCGTGGCCTACCGGCTCATGATCCGGGTCGCCCGCCTCCCCGACGACCCGCGGGTGCTGCGGTGAGCCCCGCGGTCACCGGCGCCCTCATCGGGCTGCTCGGTGGGTCCGGCCTGGCCCTGGTGGTGCTGCGGCTGCGGGCCCGCCGGATCACGCTCGAGCAGCGCGTCGGGCCGTACCTGCGGACCCGGGGCACGTCCTCGTTGCTGCGGGTCGAGGTGGTGCGCGGGCCCTGGGGCACGGTCGAGCGGCTCGTCGCCCCGTTCCTCGCCGACGGGGTCCGGCTGATGGCGCGCATCGGCTCGCCCGCGGGCGAGCTGCGGCAGCGCCTGGTGCGCGCGGGACGGTCCGAGACCGTGGAGCAGTTCCGCGCGCAGCAGGTGGTGTGCGGGGTCGTCGGGCTGGCGCTGGGGCTGCTCGTGGCGGTCCTGCTCGCGGCGACACGTGGCGGGGCCCTCGTCCCGCTGGTCGCCCTGGTGCTCGTCGTCGGCTTCCTCGGAGCGCTCGCCCCCGACTGGGCGCTGGGCCGCCAGGTCGCCCGGCGCGAGGCGCGCCTGCTCGCCCAGATGCCCACGATCACCGAGCTGCTCGCACTGGCCGTCAGCGCGGGCGAGGGCGCGACCGGCGCGCTGGAGCGCGTCGTGCGCCAGACGCACGGCGAGCTGGCCGACGAGCTGGCCCGCACGCTGGCCGACGCCCGTGCCGGGGCGCCCCTGACCGCTGCCCTCCAGGCGCTGGCCGACCGGACGGGGATCCCCGCCCTGGCGAGGTTCGCCGAGGGTGTCGCGGTGGCGGTCGAGCGCGGCTCCCCGCTGGCCGACGTGCTGCGCGCCCAGGCGCAGGACGTGCGCGAGGAGGGCCGGCGGGCACTCATGCAGACCGGCGGGCGCAAGGAGGTGCTCATGATGGTCCCGGTGGTGTTCCTCATCCTCCCGGTGACCGTCCTGTTCGCCGTCTTCCCCAGCGCGGTGGTCCTACGGGTCGGGCTGTGAGCCCGTCCCCGACGCACGCGGGGGCGCCGACCGGCGCACCCCGCACGACGACGGAGGTCGACGATGGGGTTCTTGACTCGGACGTGGTGCGCGCTCGCGCAGCGGGTGGCGGCGGACGCCGACCGGGACCGTGGCGACGTGCCCGGGTGGGTGCTGGTCACGCTGATGACCGCCGGGCTCGTCTCCGTGCTGTGGTTCGTCGCGGGGGAGGCGCTGCAGCGGCTGTTCGTCGACGCGGTCACGCAGGTGAGCCCGCGGTCCGGGGGCTGAGGCCCGCGGCGCGGCGCCCCGGCGGCGACCGGGGGTCGGCGATCGTCGACTTCACGCTCGTCGGTGGGCTCGTCGTCGTCCTGTTCGCCTCCGTGCTGCAGCTCGCGATCGTCCAGCACGTGCGCAACACCTGCGTCGACGCCGCGGCGGAGGGCGCGCGGCACGCCGCCCAGGTCGGCCGCACGCCGGCCGACGGGGTCGAGCGCACCGTCGACCTCCTGCGGTCGTCGCTCGCCGAGCGGTACGCGCAGGACGTCACGGCCCGCCGCGTCGACGCCGCCGGGCTCGCCCTCGTCGAGGTCACCGTGCGGGTGCCGCTGCCCGTGGTCGGGCTGCTCGGGCCCGGCGGCGTCATGGAGCTCGACGGGCACGCGCCGGTGGAGTGGCCGTGAGCGGCGTCGCCCGACGGGTGCGCGACCGGCTGCGCGCACGCACAGGGCCGGCCGAGGCGGGCAGCGCGCTCGTCGAGTTCCTCGGCGTCTCGCTGGTGCTGCTCGTGCCGACCGTCTACCTCGTGCTCGTGCTCGGCCGCATCCAGGCCGCGACGTTCGCGGTCGAGGGCGCGGCACGCGAGGCCGCGCGTGTGTACGTCGCCGCGGACGACGCGCAGCAGGGGACCCAGCGCGCCGTGACGGCGGTGGGCGTGGCGCTGGCCGACCAGGGCTTCGACGACGACCCGGCCCGTGCGCTCGACGTGCGCTGCTCGGCGGACCCGTGCCTGACCCCGGGTGCCGAGGTCGCCGCGACGGTGCAGGTGCGGGTCCCGCTGCCGTTCGTGCCGACGTTCGTGGGGGACGTGGTGCCGCTCGAGGTGCCCGTCAGCGCCCAGCGTGTCGCGCCCGTCGACACCTACCGGGTGGCACGGTGAGGCTCCCCGCGCGGGCCGCTCGGGACGACGGCCAGGTGATGATCCTCTCGTTGGGGTTCGCGGTGGTCGCGATCCTGCTGGTGCTGGTCGTCACCGCCGCGACGGGCGTGCACCTCGACCGCAAGCGCCTGCTCGCGGTGGCGGACCTGGCGGCGCTCTCGGCCGCCGACCAGGTGAGCGCGCGGTACTTCGGCTCGGCCGAGGAGCGCGGCGGCGCGGGCGTGCCCCTGACGGACGCGACCGTCCGGGCGGCCGTCGAGCAGTACGTCCGCGACCACCCGGAGCCGGCCGCACGCTGGGACGGGGTCCGGGTGCTCGAGGCCACCACGCCCGACGGGCGTACCGCGGTCGTCCGGCTGGGGGCGGTGACGCGCCCACCCCTGATCACCTGGGTGCTGGAGCCGTGGAGCGACGGGATCGAGCTGGAGGTCCGCGGCGTCGCCCGTGCGTCGTGAGCGCGCGGCCGTCCTGGACGGGCGGCACCGGATCGTGGCAGCGGCGCGGTGCGCTTGTCGCGACCGTCCCGCGGCGGGACGATCGAGGCGTCGCCGAGCGTCGAGGAGGACGCCATGGACGGGCACGTGGTCGCCGGGTATGACGGGTCGCCGGAGTCGGTCGCGGCCGTGGGGTGGGCGGCGGGCTCCGCCCGCCGGCTCGGCCTGCCGCTGCAGGTGGTCCACGTGTGGGGCCTTGCGGGGCAGCTCGACACACCGCCGCTGCGGACCGTGTCCGCGTTCGTGCGGGCCGGGGCGCAGGAGGTCGCCGAGGAGGGCGCGCAGCTCGCCCGCGACACCGAGCCCCAGGTCGAGGTCACGGCCGTGCTCGACGACGGCCCACCCGCGCAGGCGCTCGTCGACCGGGCCGCGGGCGCGCGGCTCGTCGTCGTGGGTCGGCACGGGTCCGCGCGCCTGTCCGGGGTGCTGCTCGGGTCCGTCGCCCTGGGGACGGTGCAGCACGCGCCGTGCCCGGTCGTCGTGGCGCCGCGCACGCAGCTCGACCACGCGGCGACCGGGCTCGTCGTCGTCGGCGTCGACGGGTCCCCGCAGGCGCTCGGAGCGCTCGACGCCGCGGGGCGCTACGCCGCGGGGGCAGGTGCCCACCTGCGGGCCGTCGCGTGCTGGCAGGTCCCGGCGCACGGTCGGTCCCTCGCGGACTGGCTGCGCGAGCACCCGGAGGTGTCCCCGGCCGAGCTCGCGCTGCAGCGTGCCGAGCAGGTCCTGCAGGCCGGGGTGGCGCGGGTCGCGGCGCACTACCCGCAGGTCGAGGTCGAGGCGCTGGCGGAGGAGGGGCCTGCCGCGCGCGTCCTGGCGCGCCACGCCGAGCGGGCGGACCTCCTGGTCGTCGGCACCCGGGGACGCGGTGGTCTCGCGGGGCTGGTCCTGGGCTCCGTGAGCCAGTGGCTCGTGGCCCGCGCCGCGTGCCCGGTGCTGGTGTCCCGGGCGACGCCGGACTGACGCAGGGCCGGGGCGTGCGGACCGGGTAGCCTGGACGGCCGTGGCCACCACCGACTTCCCCGCTGAGCTCCGCGAGCTGCGCATCACGCTCGAGTCGATCGAGACGGTGAGCGACCCGACCGCGCTCGAGGCGAAGATCGCCCTGCTCTCCGAGCAGGCCTCCGTGCCGAACCTCTGGGACGACCCCGACGCCGGCCAGAAGATCACGAGCGCCCTGTCGGCGACGCAGGCCGAGCTCGACCGCGTCAACCGGCTGCGCTCGCGCATCGACGACCTCGAGACGCTGGTGGAGATGGCGGCCGAGGAGAACGACGAGGACACGCTGGCCGAGGCGGAGGCCGAGCTCGTGAGCATCCGCAAGGACATCGGGGAGCTCGAGGTCCGCACGCTGCTGGCCGGGCCGTACGACCAGCGCGACGCCGTCGTGACGATCCGCGCCGGTGCCGGGGGCGTCGACGCGGCCGACTTCGCCGAGATGCTGCTGCGCATGTACCTGCGCTGGGCCGAGCGGCACGGCTACCCGACGACGGTGCTCGACACCTCGTACGCCGAGGAGGCCGGGCTCAAGAGCGCGACGTTCGAGGTCAAGACGCCCTACGCCTTCGGCCACCTGTCCGTCGAGGCGGGCACCCACCGGCTGGTGCGGATCTCGCCGTTCGACAACCAGGGCCGGCGGCAGACGTCGTTCGCGGCCGTCGAGGTCATCCCGCTGATCGAGCAGACCGACTCCGTCGAGATCCCCGAGTCGGAGATCAAGGTCGACGTCTTCCGGTCCTCGGGACCCGGCGGGCAGTCCGTCAACACCACCGACTCCGCGGTCCGCATGACCCACATCCCCACGGGCATCGTCGTGTCGATGCAGAACGAGAAGTCGCAGATCCAGAACCGCGCGGCGGCGCTGCGGGTCCTGCAGTCCCGGCTGCTGCTGCAGCGCCAGGAGGAGGAGCGCGCCGCGAAGAAGGAGATGGCCGGCGACATCAAGGCCAGCTGGGGGGACCAGATGCGCTCCTACGTCCTGCAGCCGTACCAGATGGTCAAGGACCTGCGGACCGAGCACGAGGTCGGCAACCCGTCCGCGGTCTTCGACGGGGACATCGACGACTTCATCGAGGCCGGCGTGCGGTGGCGTCGTGCGCAGCAGGGCATCGACGACTGACGTCGCCGATGCTCCGACCCGCGGGTCGGACAGGTGTCCGGGACGGACCGGGACGAGCCGGACACACCGCCCGTCGTCCGCCGATTCACAGGGGAGCGGGCGGCGTGTCCTGCCCGGGTGCGGGTGACGACGTTCCTACCCTCGATGAGGCCCGCGGCCCGCGGGTGACCTCGGGTACGCCCGGGGACAGGACGAGGCGAGGTCGGTCGTGATCCGGTTCGAGAACGTGACGAAGGTCTACGCGCGCGGTGCCAGGCCCGCGCTGGACCGGGTGTCGCTCGACGTCGAACGCGGTGAGTTCGTCTTCCTCGTCGGTGCCTCGGGCTCGGGGAAGTCCACCTTCCTGCGGCTGGTGATGCGCGAGGAGCGGGCGTCGGCCGGCAAGGTGTTCGTCGCCGGCAAGGAGCTCGGCACGCTCTCGAGCTGGAAGGTCCCGCACCTGCGCCGGCAGATCGGCGCGGTGTTCCAGGACTTCCGCCTGCTGCCCACCAAGTCCGTCTTCGAGAACGTCGCCTTCGCGCTGCAGGTCATCGGCAAGCCGCGCCACCACATCCTCACGACCGTGCCCGACGTGCTCGACATGGTCGGCCTGGCCGGCAAGGAGAAGCGCCGCCCGCACGAGCTGTCCGGCGGTGAGCAGCAGCGCGTCGCCATCGCGCGCGCCTTCGTCAACCGGCCGTCGATCCTGCTGGCCGACGAGCCCACCGGCAACCTCGACCCGACGACGTCCCTGGGGATCATGCGCCTGCTCGACCGCATCAACCGCACCGGCACCACCGTGGTCATGGCCACGCACGACGACGAGATCGTCGACCAGATGCGCAAGCGCGTCATCGAGCTGAGCACGGGCGAGATGGTGCGCGACCAGTCGCGCGGCGTCTACGGCTCGGACCGCTGAGGGGATCGAGCACATGCGCGCCCAGTTCATCCTCTCCGAGATCGGCATCGGCCTGCGCCGCAACCTGTCGATGACGATCTCGGTCGTGCTCGTCACCTTCGTGTGCCTGACGTTCCTCGGCGCCGCGGCCCTGCTGCAGGCGCAGATCGACAAGATGAAGGACGACTGGTACGACAAGGTCGAGGTCTCCGTCTTCCTCTGCCCGGCCAACTCCGCGGCGCCCACGTGCGCCGCGGGCGAGGTCACGCAGGAGCAGCGCGACGACATCCTCGCCGCGCTGGACTCCCCGCAGGTGGCCGCCTTCGTCCAGGAGATCTACCCGGAGTCCAAGGAGCAGGCCTTCGAGGCGTTCCAGCGTCAGTTCGGTGACCAGTTCTGGGCGTCCGCGGCCACGGCGGAGGACATGAACGCCTCGCTGCGCATCAAGCTGACCGACCCCGAGCAGTACCAGGTGGTCGCCGACGTCGTCTCGGGCCGTCCCGGGGTGGAGTCCGTCGAGGACCAGCGCCGGCTCTTCGACAACCTCTTCCTCGTGCTCGACCGTGCGACGTGGGCCGCCGGCGGGCTGGCGGCGATCATGCTGCTCGCCGCGGTGCTGCTCATCACCACGACGATCCGGCTCTCGGCGCTGAGCCGCAAGCGTGAGACGGGCATCATGCGCCTGGTGGGCGCCTCGACGCTGTTCATCCAGCTGCCGTTCATGCTCGAGGGGGCGATCGCCGCCACGCTGGGCGCCGCGCTCGCGATCGGGGGACTCTGGTTGGGTGTGGAGTACCTCGTCACGGACTGGCTCGGCCAGTCGGTGACGTGGATCCCGTACGTGTCCACCGCCGACGTCCTGACCATCGCACCCCTGCTCGTCGTCGTGGCGTTCGTCCTCGCGGCGATCTCGTCCCTGGTCACGCTGAGCCGATACACGAAGGTATGACGATGACCCGAGTCGACCCGACGTCGCCCCCGCCGGCAGCCCGGCGCCGGTTCCAGGCCGTCGTCGCGGTGCTGTCCGCGCTGGCGGTGGCACTGCCGGCGGTCGTCCTCGGCGCGCCGTCGGCGACCGCCGACGACCTGTCGAACCGGCGTGCGGCAGCCGAGCAGCGGGCGGAGCAGGCCGACCAGCGGGCCGCCGACCTGTCGGAGGCGATCGAGGAGCTCAGCGGCGAGCTCGCGGCGGCGCTCTCCCGCCTCGCGGAGGTCGAGGCCCAGCTCCCCGCCGCCCAGGCGCGGCTCGACGCGGCCGTGGCCGCCGCGCAGGCGGCGCAGCGGGAGGCCGAGATCCTCGCGGCCCGCCTGCAGGCCGCGCGTGACGAGGAGTCGGCGATCACGGAGCAGATCGCCGTCGACGACGCGCGCGAGCAGGAGATCCGCTCCGCGATCGGACAGATGGCGCGCGAGGCCTACAAGGGCGGCCGCGACGTGTCCGGCATGAGCGTGATGCTCGACGCGGAGAGCTCGCAGGACTTCGTCGAGAAGTACGGCCTGGTCTCGACGGCGCTGCGCACCCAGACGCAGGTGCTCGACGAGCTGACGGCGCTGGCGGCCAAGAACAAGAACGCGCAGGCCCGTCAGGCGGCCGTGCGCCAGAAGGTCGACGAGCTCAAGGTCGCGGCGGACGCCAAGCTCGAGGAGGCACGGCAGGCGCAGGCCGAGGCCGAGGTCGCCAAGGCCGAGGTCGAGCGCCTCGTCGCCGAGCAGGAGCAGCGCAGGGCCGACATCGAGTCCCGTCGGTCCGAGGCGCAGGCGCAGGTCGCCGCGAACGACGCCGAGCGTGCCCAGGTGGGGCGCGAGCTCGCGGCGATCGTCGAGCAGCAGCGCGTCCAGCGCGAGCAGGAGGAGGCCGCGCGCCGGGCGGCCGCCGCGGCTGCGGCGGCCGCGGGTCAGACCGGGGGCCAGACCGGAGGCCAGACCGGCGGGGGCAGCAGCGGTGGCAGCGCCCAGCCCGGGGGTGCGCGCCCCGGCGCCCTGTTCGCGAACCCGACGGCGCACAACCCGATGGTCGTCACGTCGGAGTACGGCAACCGGCTGCACCCGGTGCTCGGGTACTGGCGGCTGCACGCCGGCATCGACCTGCGCGACCGGTGCGGTGAGCCCGTGTACGCGGGCCGGGCCGGCACCGTGCAGTGGGCCCGGCACCGCAGCGGCTACGGGGGCCAGGTGATGATCGACCACGGCTGGGTCAACGGGGCGTCGCTGATGTCGAGCTACAACCACATGTCGACGTTCACCGTCGGGTCCGGGGCGCAGGTCGGCGCCGGTCAGCTGATCGGCTACGCCGGCAACACCGGGACCTCCGCCGCGTGCCACCTGCACTTCGAGGTCTACATCAACGGCAGCACGGTCAACCCGCGCTCCTACCTCGGGCTCTGACGACGCCCGCCCGCTGCCGGCGGCCGTATTCGCCTGGGGCACCGGAGCGGTGCGCCGGTAGGCTCGACCCGGCGCGACCCCCGTCGCGCCGGGAACCTCCGGCAGGCGCACGCCGCCGGACCATGACGAACGGACGGAGGGTCGAGCCGTGGCGAAGGCGAAGGTCGACGGCCGCACGATGGTCGCCGCCAACCGCAAGGCCCGGCACGACTACCTCATCCAGGACGTGCTCGAGGCCGGTCTGGTGCTGACGGGCACCGAGGTCAAGGCGCTGCGCGCCGGGCGCGCGTCCCTCGTCGACGGCTGGGGCGAGGTCGAGGGCGGGGAGGCGTGGCTGCACGGCGTGCACATCCCCGAGTACTCGCAGGGCACCTGGACCAACCACGCCCCGCGCCGCAAGCGCAAGCTGCTGCTGCACCGCGAGGAGATCGAGCGGCTCGCGGCTCGCACCCGCGAGAAGGGGCACACGATCGTGCCGCTCGCGCTGTACTTCCTCGACGGCCGCGCCAAGGTCGAGATCGCGCTGGCCGTCGGCAAGAAAGAGTGGGACAAGCGCCAGGCCCTGCGCGAGCGGCAGGACAACCTCGAGTCGCAGCGGGCCATCCGGGAGCGGCGCGACCGGTGACCCCTGGACCGCGGACCGCTCCGGACCCCGCCGTCGCGCGTGCCGTACGCCGCCTGGCGGTGCTGCTGCTCGTGGTGCTCGTCGCGCTCGGCGTCGTGCTGCTCGCCCCGCCGGTCGCCCTCGCCTCGGGCTCCCCGGGGGACCTGACCAGCGGGCGGGAGATCACGCGGTACGACGTGACCGCGGACGCGGCCGTCGACGGCACCGTCGCCGTCACCCTCGAGCTGGACTTCGACTACGGCGACGACCCGGGCCACGGCCCGTACCTCACGTTCCCCACCCGGGTGTCGTACGACGACGAGCAGGACCGCGTCTTCGAGTACCGCGACGTGCGCGCGTCCAGCCCGACGGGTGCCCCGGCCGACGTCCACCGCGAGGACCAGACGTCCGCGGTGGTGCTGCGGATCGGCGACGAGGACGTCGACGACGTGTCCGGGGTCCAGACGTACCGGGTCGAGATGACCGTGGACGGCTGGATCAACCCGGCCAACGCCCAGCACTCCGGGGACGAGCTGTACTGGAACGTCATCGGCGCGGGCTGGGAGATCCCGTTGTCGGACCTGTCGGTGACCGTCACCGGGCCCGCCGCGGTGCAGGGTGCCGCGTGCTTCGTCGGGCCGGCCGGATCGACGACGCCGTGCACCGCCGCGTCGACGGACGGACGGTCCGCGACGTTCACCCAGGACGTCGTGCCGGTGGGCGACCAGCTGACGACGGTCACCGGCTGGCCCGGCGGGACGTTCCCCGGCGTGCAGCCGATCCTGCAGGCGAAGCCCGACCCGCTGCTGCCGCTGCGGGGCGCGAGCCTCGGCGGAGCCGCGGCCGCGCTCGTCGCGCTGCTGGGGGGCGGCCTGGCCGTCGCCCGGGTGCGGAGCACCGGCCGCGACCGTGCCTACCTGGGCCTGACGCCGGGCCTGCGACCCGCCGACGGGATGACGCCGGCCACGGGCCCGCGGGACCGCCGTGCGCCCGTCGCGGTGCAGTTCACGCCGCCGGACGGCGCCCGACCGGGGGAGATCGGGACGCTGGTCGACGAGAAGGCCGACCCGGTCGACGTGACCGCCACGATCATCGACCTCGCGGTGCGCGGCTGGCTGCGCATCGAGGAGGTGCCGCGCTCGAACCCGCGCAGGAAGGCGAAGGACTGGACCCTGGTGCGACTGCGCCCGGGCACCGAGGGCCTGCTGCCGTTCGAGGCGTGGCTGCTCAGCGACCTGTTCGAGAAGGGCGACACGGTCCGGCTGTCGGACGTCAAGCAGACGTTCGCGTCGTCGCTCGCCAAGGTCCAGAACATGCTCTACGACCACGTGACGAGCGTCGGGTGGTTCCGCGCCAACCCCCGCAGCGTCCGCAGCGCCTGGCTCTTCGTCGGGGGCCTGCTGCTCGTGCTGGGCGGCATCGGGTTCATCGGGGGCATGGCGGTCCAGGTGGTGCCGGGTCTGGCGCTGGTGGGGATCGCGTGCTTCGCCGTCGGCGTGCTGGTCCTGGTGCTGTCCGGTGCGGCGCCCGCGAGGACGGCCGACGGCACGGCCGTCCTGGCGCAGGCGCTGGGCTTCCGCCGCTACCTGGCGACCGCCGAGGCGCACCAGATCCGGTTCGAGGAGGGCCAGGACGTCTTCAGCCGGTACCTGCCGTACGCGATCGTCTTCGGGTTGGCCGACCGCTGGTCGCGGGTGTTCGCCGAGCTCGCGGCGCAGGGCGGACCGGTCACGACGCCCACCTGGTACGTCGGCGCGTACCCGCCCGGGGCGGCGGGGTTCTGGGGTGGCGGGTTCGTCGGGGCCATGGACCGCTTCGCGTCGGTCACGACCGCGGCGATCTCGGCACCGACCCCCGGCACGTCCGGCGGCTCGGGCTTCAGCGGCGGGTCCTCCGGCGGGGGCGTCGGCGGCGGCGGTGGCGGCGGCTGGTGACCGCGTCGGCGCCCGGGCGGGGCGTCGTCAGGCGGGGTCGTCGGCGCGCGCGCCGAGGGCTGCCTCACCCGTGCGCCGCAGGGTGGTGCGGGCGACCACCTGCTGCCACGTCGAGGCGCGCTCGGCGCGGCCACGACCGACGAACGCCACGGCCCAGTGCAGCAGGGTCGTCAGCCTGTTCTTGAAGCCGACCAGGTACACCAGGTGCACCCCCAGCCACAGCAGCCACGCGGCGGCGCCGGCCGTGCGCACCGGGCCGACCTGCGCGACGGCGAAGAACCGGGACACGGTCGCCATGCTGCCCTTGTCCCGGTAGACGAACTCCTGACCTGCGGGCTCACGGCGCACACGGCGGCGGATCTGCCCGGCGGCGTGCTGACCGCTCTGGATCGCGACCTGGGCGACGCCCGGCAGGTCCCCCAGGCGCATGAGGTCACCGACGACGTACACCTCGGGATGCCCGGGCAGGGTGCAGTCCGGGGCGACGAGCACGCGGCCGCTCCGGTCGGTCTCGGCGCCGGCGCGCTCGGCCAGGACCCGGCCCAGGGGAGCGCCCGCGACGCCGGCCGCCCACACCTTGCAGACCGACGGCACGACCCGACGCCCGCCGGCGTCGTCCTCGACGGTGACGCTACGGTCGTCGAGCTCGACGACCTTCCACCCCGTCCAGACCTCGACCCCGACGCGCTCGAGCTCGCGGCGGGCCGCGGCGGCGAGCGTCTCGGGGTAGCCGGGCAGCACGTGCTCGACGGGGTCGACGAGCAGGATGCGGGCGCGGGCGGGGTCGACGCGACGGAACTGCCCGGGCAGGACGCGGTGCGCGAGCTCGGCCACCTGACCGGCCATCTCGACGCCCGTGGGGCCGGCGCCGACCACGACGAACGTCAGGAGGCGCTCGACGACCTCCTCGTCGTCCGCGATCTCCGCGAGCTCGAACGCACCGAGGATCCGGCCGCGCACCTCCGTGGCGTCGTCGAGGCTCTTGAGCCCCGGCGCGTGCTCACCGAACTCGTCCCTGCCGAAGTAGGACTGCCCCGCGCCGGCCGCGACCACCAGCGAGTCGTAGCGGGTGCGGCGCACACCGAGGGGGGAGCGGTGGACGACCTCGCGGGCCTCCAGGTCGACGTCCTCGACGACCCCCAGCACCACGCGGGCGTTGCGTTGGCGGCGCAGCACGTCGCGCGTCGCGGGCGCGACCTCACCGGCGGACAGGATGCCCGTCGCCACCTGGTACAGCAGCGGCTGGAACAGGTGGTGGTTGACGCCGCTGACCACCGTGACCCGCACCCCGGGCTCGCGCGCCAGGGCCCGCGTCGCGAAGAGACCACCGAACCCCGACCCGACGACGACCACGTCGTGCGGGCGCTGCGTGCGTGCCATGCGTCTCCCCGTCCCGTCGCGTCCCGGAGCCGTGCGTCGTCCTGCCCGACGGTACGGGCGGCCGTCGCCGCGCGCGCGGCGGCCCGGTCGGGCGGCGTTCGGCGCGCGCCGAGGGCCACGAGCGGGTAGACCCTCCCCGGGGGTCGACGAGGAGGACGGTGGCGTGACGACGAGGACGACGACGACGGGTGGGGCCGAGGACGCGGGTGCACGCCTCGACGACGCGGTGCGCCGCGTGCTGGGGGCGGGCACCGCGCTGCGGCCGGCGCAGCGTGACGCGCTCGCCGGGCTGGCGGAGCGTGACACGGTGCTCGTCGCGCGCACGGGCGCCGGCAAGACCGCGGTGTACGCGATCGCGACGCTGGTGGCCGCACGCCTGACGGTGGTGGTGTCGCCGCTCATCGCGCTGCAGCGCGACCAGGAGCGCGCCCTCGCGGAGGCCGGGCTGCGGGTCGCGTCGGTGAGCTCGGCCCGCACGGCTCGCGAGCAGCGGGAGGCGCTGGCGGCGGCCGCGGCCGGTGGGCTCGACGTGCTGCTGCTGGGCCCGGAGCAGCTGCAGCGCCGCCTCGTGGTCGAGGAGCTCACCGGCGCGGACGTCGGCCTGGTCGTCGTCGACGAGGCGCACTGCGTGGCCGAGTGGGGCCACGACTTCCGGCCCGACTACCTGCTGGTCGGTGCGTCGGCCCGGCGCCTGGGCGCGCCGCGGCTGCTCGCCCTGACGGCGACGGCGTCGACGCACGTGCGCGACGAGATCGTGCGGCGGCTGGGGATGCGTGACCCGCGGGTCCTGGTGCACGACGCCGACCGCCCCAACATCTGGCTCGGCGCCCGACCGGCCGCGACGGCCGACGAGCGCGACGCCGTGGTGTGCGAGCTGGTGGCCGACGCGCCCGGCGCGGTGATCGTGTACGCCCGGACCCGGGCGCACTGCGAGCAGCTCGCGGCACGGCTCGCGGACGTGCGGCCGGCCACGGTGTACCACGCGGGCCTGCCGGCCGCGGAGCGCGCGGCCACGCAGGACCGGTTCCTGGCGGGGCAGGACGACGTCGTGGTGGCGACCTCGGCGTTCGGCATGGGGATCGACCGGCCGGACGTCCGCCTCGTCGTGCACGCCGGCCCGCCCGCGACGCTCGACCAGTACTACCAGGAGGTCGGGCGTGCGGGTCGCGACGAGGAGCCCGCACGCGCCGTCGTCGTGACCCGTGCCGAGGACCACGCGCTCGCGCGGTACCAGCGCGCCGGCGGCGGCCCGCGGCCCGCGACGCTGCTGCGGGTCCTGGAGGCGCTGGCCACGGCCCCGGGCGACCAGGCCGCGCTCGCCGCGGCGACCGGCCTGGGGCGCCGGACCGTCGCGCGGGCGCTGGGCACGCTGCAGCACGTCGGCGCGGTGCGCGACGACGGGGGGTCGCTCGAGCTCGTCGAGGGTGCCGACGCGCACCAGGTGCTCGCGGACGTCCACGAGGCCCGGGAGCGCCGAGCACGGCTCGAGGCGTCCCGCGTCGAGCTCGTGCGGACCTACACCGACACCACCGACTGCCGTCGCCGGCTGCTGCTCGAGCTGCTGGGGGAGGAGCGCCGCGACCCGTGCGGTCGTTGCGACAGCTGCGACGCGGGCACGGCGCTGGCCGTCGCCGCGCCGGGCGTGCGCCCCGGGCAGGCCGTGCAGCACGCGGAGTTCGGTGCGGGCACCGTCAGCGTCGTCGAGGCGGAGCGGGTGACCGTGCTGTTCGAGGACCGCGGCTACGTGACGCTGGACACGCAGATCGCCCTCGATGCCGAGCTCCTGAGGCTGCAGGCCCGGTGACGCACGCCCCAGCGGTTGCCGGGTCGGCCGTGGGCGCGCACGGTGGGACCCACCACGCGACAGGAGGCACTGCATGAGCGCACCGACCAGTCCCGACCCGGACCCGGCCACGACGCCCGGCCTGGAGGCCGGAGGCGGAGTCGCGCCGGGCGACACCCCGCCCGGTGAGTCGTCGACGTCGGGTGCGGCGGACCGGCAGCCGCGCACGGGGTCGCGCGGCGCCAACTGGGCGGCGTACGTGATCATCGGGCTCGTCGTGGGGTTCGCCCTGCTGTTCTTCGTCGGCTACGCCATCGGCCTCGCCGACTGACGAGCGGACCGCGTGGTCGCGGACCTCCGGCCCAGGTCCGCACCGCCGCGCGCCTCCTACGCTGCCGGGATGAGCGCCCCCCGCGCGGCCACGGCGCCCGCGCCGCGCCGCCGCCGTCCCGGACCCGGGTGGGTGCCGCGGCAGCACGGCGCCTGGGCGATGGTGCTCGTCCCGCCGCTGGTCGGCGGTGCGCTCGGGGGCTGGTCGTGGCGGCACGTGCTGCTGGTGGACGCCTGGCTCGTGGGCTACCTCGCCTACCACGCGGCCGGTCTGTGGCTGCGCTCGGGCCGGCGGCCCCGGTACCGGGCGCCGGTGGTCGTCTACGGGGCCGCGGGTGCGGCGCTGCTCGGCGCGCTGCTTGCCGTCGCGCCGCGCCTGCTGGTGTGGGCGCCGGCGTTCGCGCTCCTGCTGACCGCCAGTCTCGTCGCGTCGCGCCGGCGCGCGGACCGGTCGTGGGGCAACGACGCTGTCACCGTCGTCGCGGCGGCCCTGCTGACGCCCGTCGCGGCCGCGCTCGGGACCGCAGCTGCGCGCCCCGTCGACGTCTGGACGGCCACCGCCGTCCTGGCCGCGTACTTCCTCGGCACCGTGCCCTACGTGAAGTCCCTCATCCGGGAGCGGGACGACCCGCGGGTGCGCCGCGCCTCGGTGGCGTACCACGTGCTCGTGGCGGCGCTGCTTGCCCTCGTCGGCCCGCTGCTGGGTGCCGTCGGCGTGCTGCTCGTCGCCCGCGCGGTCGTCGTGCCGTGGCGCTGGCCGCGCGCGCGGCCCGCCGCGATCGGCGCCGGCGAGGTCCTGGCCACGCTGGTGGTGACCACCGCGCTGCTCGTCACGGTCTGACCACCCTCAGCTCAGCACGTCCGCGAGGTCGTACCCGACGGGCTCGTCGAGCTGCGCGTACGTGCACGACCGCGGGTCGCGGTCGGGCCGCCACCGGCGGAACTGCGCCGTGTGCCGGAACCGGTCGCCCTCCATGTGGTCGTACGCGACCTCGACGACGAGCTCCGGGCGCAGCGGCACGAACGACAGGTCCTTGCCGGCGTTCCACCGGCTCACCGCGCCGGGCAGGCGCCGGTCGACGTGCGCCTGCTGATCGGCCCACGCGCCCCAGGGGTGCTCGGCCGGGTCGACGTCGCGGTAGGGCGCCAGGTCGTCGAGCAGCGTGCGGCGCCGCGCCATCGTGAACGACGCGCTGACCCCGACGTGCTGCAGGTGGCCCTCGTCGTCCCAGAGCCCGAGCATCAGCGACCCGACGACGTCGCCAGACTTGTGGTGGCGGAAGCCGGCGACCACGCAGTCGGCGGTGCGCTCGTGCTTGATCTTGAACATCACGCGCTTGTCCGGCTGGTAGGGGGCGTCCAGGGGCTTGGCGACGACCCCGTCGAGCCCGGCGCCCTCGAACTGCGCGAACCAGCGCTGCGCCTCGGCCATGTCGGACGTGGCGCGCGTGACGTGGACCGGGGGACGGGCGTCGGCGAGCGCCTCGACGAGCAGCGCCCGGCGCTCGGAGAACGGGCGGCCCGTCAGGTCCTCGTCGAGGGCGAGCAGGTCGAACGCGACGAACGATGCCGGTGTCTGCTCGGCCAGCAGCCGCACCCGGCTGGCGGCCGGGTGGATGCGCTGCTGGAGCGCGTCGAAGT
Source organism: Cellulomonas phragmiteti (assembly GCF_016862775.1). Taxonomy (GTDB): domain Bacteria; phylum Actinomycetota; class Actinomycetes; order Actinomycetales; family Cellulomonadaceae; genus Cellulomonas; species Cellulomonas phragmiteti. The sequence continues at coordinate 163,216 of NZ_BONP01000009.1, forward strand.
CCAGGCGGTCGCCGGTGACCAGGACGATCTCGCCGTCGACGACGCACCGCTCGGGCAGGTGCGCCCTCAGCGCCTCGACCAGCTCCGGGAAGTAGCGCGTCAGGGGCTTGCCGTTGCGGCTGCCGAGCTCCACGTCGTCACCGTCGCGGAAGACGATGGTGCGGAACCCGTCCCACTTCGGTTCCACGTGCCCCACGTCGGGGATCTCCTTGACCGACTTCGCGAGCATCGGCGCGACGGGCGGCATCACCGGCAGGTCCATGGGCCCATCGTGGAGCACGCCACCGACACCCGCCCGGCGTCGGCGACCACGTTCTCAGGTCGCGCACGGGTGACCCCCAGCGCACACCCCGGCGTCGCGGCTTGCATGGGCGGCATGACACAGCCGCCGGCGGGGGACTGACCCACGCCGCGCTCGCGGCCGCCTCCACCCCGACCGACGGCACCGGACAGGTGGACAGCACGGCGGCGCAGCCGACGGCCGGTGACGCCACGACCGGTGGGAGTCCGAGCGGCGCCCCGCCCGCCGGCGTGGTGCCCGTGCCGCTCCCGGGGGGTCCGGGCACGACGGCCCCGGGCGCCGCGTCGACCGGCACGCAGGAGACGCTCGCGGCGACCGCCGAGCAGCAGACCGGCGTGGTGATGGTCGTCAGCACCCTCGGGTACGAGGGCGCCGCGTCCGCGGGCACCGGCATGGTCCTGACGTCGGACGGCCTCGTGCTGACCAACCACCACGTCGTCGAGGGGGCCACCGCCGTCGAGGTGACGGTCGGCACGACCGGTCGTACGTACACCGCGTCGGTCGTCGGGTACGACGCCGACGCGGACGTCGCGCTCCTTCAGCTCGCGCACGCGACGGGACTGGACACCGTCACGCTCGACGACGACGACGGGGTCGTGGCGGGCGACGAGGTGACCGCGGTCGGCAACGCCGACGGCGCGGGCGAGCTCGTGGCCGCACCGGGAACCGTCCTCGCGACCGGGCAGTCCATGACCGCGTCGGACGGCACCAGCGCCCAGAGGCTGGACGGGCTCGTCGAGTTCGAGGCGGACGTCGTGCCCGGGGACTCCGGCGGAGCGCTGCTCGACGCCGAGGGTGAGGTGGTCGGCATGACGACGGCCGCCTCGACGGGCGGCACGTACGTCGTCGCGTACGCGGTCGACATCGTGGACGCGCTCGCGGTCGTCCAGCACATCGAGGCCGGGGACGACACGGGCGGGGTGGTCATCGGCTCCCCGGCGTTCCTCGGGGTGCAGGTCGCCGTGGGCGGGCAGGTCGGGTCGGAGACGGGGGCCGTGCTCGGCGGTGTCGTCGCGGGGACGCCCGCCGCGCAGGCGGGTCTGGCCGCCGGTGACACGGTCACGTCGGTCCGGGGTGTCCCGGTGGCGTCGCCCGACGAGCTCGGTGCCGCCGTCGCGTCGTACCGGCCGGGCGACGAGGTGGAGGTCCTCTGGGTCGACGGCACGACCGGCGCGACGCGCAGCGCGATGGTGACGCTCGCGCAGGGACCCGTCGGGTGAGACCGCACGGTGGCCCGCCGTGGCAGGAATCCGGGCGACGGGCCACCAGGTCGTGGCGTACGCTGGACCTGCCCGCTGCGACGGGTGCTGTGCTTGACAAGTGAACACACCCATGGGGGTGATCGGTTTCGACGGTGATCGTCGATCCAGGTGAAGCGGGTCGAGGACGCACGGTTATCTCGTCAACGCTCCGTGCAACTTATAGGTGCCGATTCCAAGCGCACCGACTTCGCCCTCGCCGCCTGAGCGAGGCTTCGAAGTCCGTCGGCCTAGGCTTGCTTCCGTCCTAGTTCCCGGCGTCATCTAGGGAGCCACTGCTGTCCGTCCTCGTCGGTGGGGCGGGCGGGACTCTCAGCCGACTGGGCCCGTCCACGTCTTGTCCGCGTGATCGTGGGGGCCGAGAAAATCTACTGCGGACTGCACCCGGAGAAGCCCTGGTTCAACGTCATCGGACGCGGGTTCGATTCCCGCCACCTCCACCATGAGGTCTTCGTAGAATGCGAAGGCACTCTTCGTAGATTGCGATGAGGCCCGTCCCCTGCTGGGGGCGGGCCTCGTCGTCGTTCTGGACGTGTTCGCGCTGCCGGGCCGAGGAGTGTGCTCGGTGCACCGGCGCCCCCCAACCGCGCAGACGAGTCCCCGGACACGATGACGGAGGCGGGGAGAGTTCTCTCCCCGCCCCCGTCATCCGGTTCTTCCGTCACGCGGCGACGTCGTCGGTCATCTCGGTACTCCCGCCGGCGAGCCTGCGGAGCTGGACCCGGTCGATGGCGTCGGCTTCCTCCTTGGTGAGGTTGCGGAAGCCGTAGTCCGGCTGGTCGAGCTGCAGCAGCGGGTGGTCGGCCGGTCCGCGGCCGGTCTCGTGGTGCCACATCCGCAGCTGCTCCTCGTTGAAGACGGAGACCTTGACGGCCGCGATGAGCGAGGCCATCGCCAGCCCGGGCAGTCGGTTCTGCCCTCGGCGTAGGCGCTGGCGTGACGGGTTCTTGAGGATGCCGAATGCGCCTTCGACCAGCGTCCTGCGGTCGGTCTTCTTCTTCCAGCGCCGTGTCCCGACGTACTCGCGCTGGGCGATCTTGCGCTGGTGGTGGGGGTCGCGCAGATCGGGTGTGAAGTCGATCGTCCTGCCGACGCACGCGGGCCGGTCGCGCCAGTCGTCAGGCGGTGTCGTGAGCGGGAGTTGCTGGTTGATGGCTGGCTGGACAGTCTCGGGTCGGGCCCAGCAGCCGACGTGGCCGGCGCGTGCCGGGCAGATCCACTTCGACGTGGTGCTCGCTCCGAGACCGGACTCCTTGCGGTCGAACGCCCATCGACGCTTGAAGTCGTCTGCGGCGTCGTGGATCTGCTCCCACCGCTCGGCGGTGGCGTTGTCCTCGGGAAGGGGGCGCTGGTCCATCGGGGCCCTGGGGCAGTGCAGCCAGTGGTGCTGCATCTGTGCGCCCTGGATGTCGACGACCTTGTGCTGGTCACTGCGCAGGCGCAGTGCCTGCTCGACGCCGCGCGCGGCCAGTGGCTGCGCCCACCGATCTGCCTTGAGGTTGCTGTACAGCAGATCCCCGAGGAGCAGCTTGACCGGGTGGTGGGCGCGGATGCGGTCGATGAGCTCGAGGGACGCGTCGACGACGTCGGCGTTGGCCGGTGTGAGGACGAGCCCGCCGACGAGCAGCGGCTCGGAGTCGCTGGGGACGTTGGGGTCCGGGGCGCGCACGATGGTGTGCTGGTGGAAGCCGTACCCGGTCTCCTTGGACCCGTCCTTGGCGGTCTTGTACCCCCAGGCGGCGTCGCTCATCGCCACACGGACGGCAGGGGAGACCTTCTTCGTCTGGTCGGCCGGCGCGGTCTCGCCGTCCTCGTCGGTGGCGATGCCTTCGACGATCATGTCGTCGATCTCCTCGTGGGTCTTGCCTGCGGCAGCCTTGTCCAGGACGTGCTTGCCGCGCGTGCGGCCTCGTTCCCACGCCCACTGACCGGTGGCGTCGATGGCCCAGGTGCTCCCCGTCCGCTCGATGCTCGTGGTCTCGATGAGGGCGTGGACGACGTCTCCGATGCAGCGGCGACGGCGTTCGCGCTCGTGCGGATCGAGCCCGGGCGCCGAGCCGGTCCCGTAGTCCCAGCCCTTGCGGAGGATGCGGGTGGCGTTGTGCAGGTCGTCGTAGCCGATCTCCTCCACACCATTGGGGAACACTCGCTTGCGCTGCTTGCCGTTGGCGACGAGCGCGGGCACCAGGACCCCGGGCACCGCGCCCTTCGGGTGTGCGGTGCGTGACTTGGTCACACAGGGGCGAAGGACGCCCAGCTCCCACTGGGTCTCCCGGTCGAGCGTTTCGGTGAGGACCTCGAACACGCCCTTGATCGTCGTCTCGTGGCCCAGCCGGGTGCACAGGCTCAGCCCGAGGAGGAGTAGACGGACGTTCTCGCGCAGCATGCCTGTGCGGCCCCTGGCCCCCTTGCCTCGGGGAGGCACGAGCATGTCCACAACGCCGCTGGTGTCGATCACCCAGACGGTGCGTGCGATCGCCTCGGGCGTCAGACGCTTGGAGGGGAGCTTGGTCATCTCACGCAGTGGCTTGCCGTCGTTCTGGTCCAGGCCGGGGACCACGTGCAGCGCGGCACTCATCGGGCACCGCCGCTTGCCTCGTCGCGGGTGGTGAGGCCCGGCAGGCCCTTGTGCTCGGCCCACGGTTCGATGTGCGCCAGGACGTCGGCCAACGTGCGGGCGGATTGCAGACCGGCGGCGCGAAGGATCACCGCGAGCGGGACCGGGTCCGTCATCAGGTCGGCCAGCCACGTCGCACGCATCCGCGCAGGCTCGATGTGCGGGACCTTGTACAGCGCGGCGTTCGCGATGATGCGTGCGGCGGTGTTCCGCCGGGTGGTGTCCTGGCCGATGACGAGCTCGTCCGGGTCGCGATCAGCGATCGCCTCTCGCAGCAGGTCCTCCGCGACACGGCGGACGACGACGAGTCGCGGCCGGGGGCCGTGGAACTGGACGGTCAGACCGGTCGCACCGTGGTCGGTGATGTCCCTGACCCACAGCTCGCGCAGGTCGACGGAGTCCGCTCCGGCTCCGAACCCGAGTCCCACGACGGCGCCGAGCTGCTCGCCGGTGCGTGCGCTCGGCTGGGTGCGAGCAGCGCGCAGGATCGTGCCGCGCTCGAACGGCGTGTACGGCGCCTTGACCGCCGAGTAACCGATGGGTGTCAGCTTGGTCGGGACGTTCGGGCCCGGGTTGGCGGAGCGTGCGACCCACAGCAGCCGACGGCGGCGCTCTGCCCGGTTGTCCGAGGTCTCGCCGCGCATGCCGACGCGGACGTAGTGGTCGATGGTGTCGGTCGTCAGGACGGCCTCGACCGTCAGCGGCAGACCCTGCGCGTCGGCGAACACGGCCAGAGCGGTGAGGTGCCGGCAGTGCTTGCGGATGCTCTCGGCACCGGTCACGTTGCTGCGGCGAAGCGCCTCGACGAGGAACGGGCGCACCGGCTGGGACGTCGAGCCGTACCGGCTGATGTCGAAGCAGGCAACGATCTGTGCGGCGTGCTGAGACAGTTCCGGTGGGGCCGCCACCTGAGCGGCGAGTGCCTGGCGGTGCCGAAGCGCCGCAGCCTTCGAGACCCGGCGGGGTCGGGCGGGCGTGGTGGGCATCTGCGGGAGTCCTTCCTGTCCGTGGGGTGCTGACAGGGCGGGACCGTGCCGGTGGCCGGCGACGCCGCAGTGGCCCGCACGCTCAGCCGCGCAACGCCTCGCAGTCCTTCGCTCCGAGGTGATCCGAGAGCTCCAGGGCCAGGGCGAGACCGAGGTCGAGGTCGCGCCGGGTCAGCCCGAACTCCCTCACCAGCGACGCCACGGGTGCCGCGGTGCTGAGCACCTCATACGTCGCCGCAGCCGCCAGATGCCGCCTGGTCAGCTGCAGCCCTCGCTCCTGGGCGAATGACCGGGCTCGTCTCCACGCGGACGCAGGGACATCGGCTTCGGTGCTGTCGCGACGGCGTCGACGGGCAGCCTCGAGTGAGGCGGCCAGCGCTTCGGCTCCCGAACGATCACCCGCCGTCGCAGGGTGCAGGAGGACCGCGACCTCGTTGACGATCGTCGGCTGCACCAGGCCCGCGACGCGTTCGCCGTCTGCCCGGCGTTCCTTGCGCCATGGCACTCCGGCGCGGACGGCCTGGAGCCGACGAAAGCGCGCACGCTGGTTCGCCCTCGTGCCCGAAGCCCGACCCGCTGCACGCTGGGCGGAGTCGAAGCTCGCGAGCGTCGCGTCCGACAGGAGGTCCTCGAGGGACACCGCGACCCCGCTGCGGACGAGGTGACCGGCCACCTGGGCGACGAGCTCCAGGTCCTTCCGCGCACGTTCGGCGCTGGTGGGTGTCACCGCCAGCACGAGGTCGACGGCGTCGTCCCGCACGCCCTTCCACACCTCCGCCGACACGGCACCCGGTGCGTAGGCCAGGAGCGAGCTGCGCTGAGGGGCGCGCGAGGAGTCGTGGCAAGCGGGTTCGAGTGGGCTGGACTCGCATGCGGTGGTGGTCATGGGCACACACCGTCCGGGGCCCGGGCAACGCCGCAAGGAGGGGCACCAGGGCGTTGGGCGGTCCGGCGTGGACAGAGCGCAGCTGCGCATCAGCCGCGTCGTGGTGTCGTGCGGGTGGTTGCTCGATGTCCGCGACCCGGGACGGTGCCCGCCGCGGTCCACGCACAGCACCTTGAGAACTCCACAGTGATGCATGAGGTCGGCGCTGGCCTGAGCTCTCGCCGGGTTCCCTCGATGGGAGGTGATACCGAACGGACCCGAACGAGCGCGCAGTCGGCACCGACCCCCGCGACGACATGAGCCTTGTGACAACGGGCGGCTCCGTCAGACGAGTCCCCGACAGGAGGTGAGAACCAACGGCTTGTCTGACGGAGTGGACGTCAGCCCTTGCGTCCCCTGCGCCCGCGCCCACCGGTGACCTCGAGCACCCCGGTGCTCCGCACGACGAGTCGGCAACCCGTCGACTCGCGTGCCCAACCCAGGAGGTCCAGTGACCACCACGACGAACCCCAACGCTGTGGAGCCGCCCCGCGAGGACGAGCGCGTCGTCGCTTTCACCGGAAGGCGGCGCGCGCGTCACCTGGCCAGGCTGCTGGAGACGAGAGACATGCTCGCCCGCCTCTACACCGAGCGGTACTGCCACGACCTGGACGACGCCGGCCAGGCGTTCATCCAGATGACCCACGTCGAGGAGGAGATCGCGCTCCTGTACCCCGACGTCCACGGGCACCTCTTCCCGACGTGGGTCAGCGAGATCCCCGACGCCGTTCACGAGCCTGGACAGTTCAACCCGCGGTGCGGCATCTGCCGCGCCGGCCACAGGAGCCGCACGGCAGCTTGATCATGGAGCGCCGCCGCCCGTACCTGGGTGGCGGCGCTCCGTCCCGCCGCCGCCCGCGTGGGTCACCACCGGCACGGCCTGCGCCGTCACCGACGCGCACAGGTGGTGCTGCGGCCGCGTGCCGCCGTGCCGCGCTCCGAGCCTCCCTCGTGGGTCAGGATGAATGGTCGTCACTGGGCGTGGGACATTGACGGCACCGTTCTGGCCCGCGATGGTGCTGCCATGCGCCGCGCGGGGCACGACGACAGCAACCCGATCATGCTTCGAGTGGACGGGGGCACGGTCGCCCTGGATCGAGCGATCTTCACGGCGTTGTTCGATTCCTCCGTCGCGCACTGGCGCGCCCCGTACCGGCACGCCCTGGAGAGATCGACGATCGGATTCACCGAGTTCGCCGAGCTCGCGCGCGATGCGGAGATCCCGTACCCGCTGTTCTTCGCACCGCCCGAAGTGGTGGCGGCCCAGCTTGAAGACAAGACTCAGAAGCTGCTCGCCGGCGGGAGCAAAGACTCCTTCTCGATGAACTCGCGTAGCAAGGTCCGGCTGCGCGACATCGAACTCATCGTCAAGGACCTCATCCGGAAGCAGGCTGTGCTCAAGGAGCTCGATGAGTCACTCCAGCCAAACAAGGTCATCGGATGCCTGCGCCGATCGACGGGAAGCGTCGTCTCCGATGCCGACAGGATCCGCTCTCTCCTGGGAATCTCGCTGATCGATCTCCGCGCGCACAGGACCAAGGAGAGGGCGCTTGAGTTCCTTATCGGCCGACTAGAAGCCAACCAGATACTCGTTTCTCGAAGCCAGCAGAACGTTATGCCGCAATTGCTTCCGCCTGGCGTCTCGTTTTCCGGACTCTGCGTACGAGATAGGAAGGTCCCGTTCATCTTCCTCACCAGTGGCGAGTCGGGCAGTCCTTTTGAGCCAGTCGGTCGGAAGATCTTCACCTTGGTCCTGCTCGTCGTGTTCGTAGCACGCGGCCGTTTCGCTCCCGTCAGCTACGACGACCACACCGGTGACCTCATCGCCGACCGTGAGTATGAGCTCGCCGAAGAGGTCCTGATGCCGGCCGCCGACGTGCGCGCGATGCAGCCGGACTCCTTGGACGCGGCCAAGGAAGCTGCCGCGCGCCTGTGCGTCACCCCAAGTGCGTTCGTGATGCGGGCTCGTCGCTTAGGTGTCTTGGCGCCTGACGAGTCCCGAGACTACTTGCACCAGCTTGACGCGGAGTTCGCGGCGCGCGCCAAGTCGTTCACGCGCACGCCGCTTACGCACAATGCGGTGAGCAGGTACGCCGGCGCAGAGTTCACCCGACGGATGTTCCGGCAACTCGATCGGGGCGCCATCACGCCCGGCGAGTTCTGCCGCGTGGTGTGCCTGAACAAGCTGCGCCCTGGCAATCTCGACTTGCTTCGAGCAGCGCTATGAACGAACACCGGTATCTGCTGGATGCAAACGTGCTCACGCGGCTGACCGCCAGCCAGCGCGCGAGCGCCTTCGTCAGTGACCGCTGCCACGTCCCAGCCGAGGTCATGTACGAGGTGCGAGGACTGTCGGACCGGTCAGCGATCGCCAGGCTCGAACTCCCGACGGACGTCAGGACGCTTGAGCGGCTGCGTGACGTCATGGCCGCGGTGGCACCTGGAGACTTGTCCCTCGTCGACCTGTACCGCAACAAGGGGTGCGCCGACCCAGTCATCGTGGCTGCGGCGCTCGCGGCCGAAGATGGCCGGGACCAGCTCTGGCAGACCGAATGGCACGTGGTCAGTGACGACAACGCCGTGCGAGCGGCAGCCTTGACTTTCGGCATCCAGCCGGTCAGCCGCCATGAGCTCGTTGCGCTCATCGAGGCGGACGGTCCCGCTTGATCAACCCTGGCACAAGGGGTTGTGCGTTTGGGGCAGTCCCCCGAGGGTTGGGCGCCGGCATGTCTCGCGGCGTGCACTCTCGTTGAGGTCCACGAAGGTGGCTGTCTCGTGACGGGTCTGTTGGAGGCTCTCGATCCTGGGAAGGATGAGAGTCATGGCAGCACCGAGGAAGTACCCCGATGAGCTTCGGGAGCGCGCGATCCGGATGGCGGTAGAGGCCCGCCGTGACCCGACGACGCGCCAGGGAGCGTTGGCCCGGGTCGCCCAGCAGCTGGGCATCAACGCCGAGACATTGCGCAACTGGGTCACGCAGGCGGAGGTCGATGGCGGTGACCGGCCGGGGGTGACCAGCTCCGCGACGGGTCGCGGAGCTGGAGCGGGAGAACCGTGAGTTGCGGCGGGCGAACGAGATCCTGCGAACGGCGTCGGCGTATTTCGCCGCGGCGGGACTCGACCGCCGACTGAAGTGATCGTGGGTTACATCGACGAGCACAAGGACCGCCGTGGGGTCGAGCCGATCTGCAAGGTCCTGCAGGTCGCCCCGACCACCTACTACGCCGCCAAGATGCGCCCGCCGTCGGCCAGGCCCTTGCGCGATGCCGACACGACGGCGGTGATCAAGAAGGTGCACGCGGAGAACTACGGGGTCTA
>NZ_BONP01000010.1 GCF_016862775.1 Cellulomonas phragmiteti
CCCGTGCAACCTGCGGCTGCTCTACCAGGGTCGTGACCCCAGCTCGGGTGGCGACTACGGCCGCCTGCCGTACCGGCCCGGCCTGCTGACGATGCAGCGCTAGTCCGCTCGGGCCGGCCTGCCCGGCCCGAGGACGCACGTCGGTCCGGCCGTCGCCCCCGGTGGGTGGCGGCCGGACCGACGGGACCGGGAACTCGGACCCGGGAGGGCCGGGCGGTGCGGGGGGCCGCCCGGTCCGACCCCTGCCCGGCGGCCCGGTGCCCGGGTCGCGCGCCCCGCCCGACGGGCGGGGGACGGCACCGTGAATCCTCGATGAACGTCCTGCCGGGATCACCCGGCCCGGGCCCGCGCCCCGGCCGCGGGCGCCACGATGGCCCCCGTGACCGACCGTCCGCTGCACCGCACCCCACCCGTCGCGCCTGCCGCCGCAGGCACCACCCGGGCAGCGGGGGACGTCCGATGAGCGAGCTCGCCGCCACGGTCGACGCCCCCGGGGCCCTGGGCGCAGGGGCCGGCACCGGCGCGGTGCCGGCGGTCGTCCCGCAGCGGCTGGGCGACGTCGCGGTCCCCGTGCGCTCCGTGGGGGCCGAGGACGCGATGGCCGACGTCGAGGTCCTGTTCCGTGCGTCGGCCTGCACGTCGATCGCGGTCCGGGACGACGGGCCCGGCCGGGTGGGGCTGCTCACGCGGCACCGCTTCACCGAGGCGATGAGCGGGCGGCTCGGCTACGGGCGCGCCATGCTGACCCACCGGCCCGCGGGCCAGGTCACCGACTGGACCCCGCTCGTGCTGGACGCGTCGACGACGGTCGTCGACGCCGCCCGTGTGGCCATGGCGCGTCCGGCGGACGTGCGGCACGACGACGTGCTGGTGCCCGGGCCGTCGTGGTCCGCCGTCAGCACCGCCGACCTCGTCTCCGCCCTGACCGCCGCGGTCGCCCACCGCGCCACGTGCGACCCGCTGACGGGCCTGCTGAGCCGGCCGCACCTGGTCGCGGCGGCCGCGCACTGGGCGGCGCAGGCGCTGCCCGGCACGCGGCGGCGGCTGCTGCTGGCCGCCGTCGACGTCGTGGGCATGGCCGACCTCAACGCGTCCTACGGCCTGGACTCCGGGGACGCGCTGCTGCGCGAGCTCGCGCGCCGGGTGGCGGGCACCGCGCCCCACGGGGCGGTCGTCGCCCGGCTCGACGGGGACGCGTTCGCGGTCCTCATGCTGCTGCCCGCCGTGTCCGAGGAGCGTGCGCAGGAGATCGTCGCGAGCGTCCGGGACCGGGTGCGCGGCGCGTGCGACGGGCTCGGTGCGGCGGTGCGCGTCGCTGTCACGGCCTCGATCGCGGGCTGGGCCGACACGGGCCTGCTGCTGCTCGAGGTGGAGCGGGAGCTGCGGGGCACGCGCTCAGCGCGGCCCGCCCCCGAGGCCGCGGCGCTGCGCTCCCGGCGCTGACGCGCCGACGTCAGGCGGGCCGGCCGCCGACCACGTCGGGCAGCGCCTCCGCGAGCGCCTGCGTGTCCGGGTGCTGCGGGTGCTGCAGGAGGTCGCGCAGCGGCCCTGACTCGACGATGGTGCCCTCGGCCAGGACGAGCACGTGGTCCGTGAGCCGCTCCAGGAGGCGGACGTCGTGGGACGCGACGAGCAGCCCGATGCCGTCGGTGCGCACGAGCGCGCGGATGTCGTCGGCGATCTCCTCGCGCATCGTCTGGTCGACGGCCGTCAGCGGCTCGTCGAGCAGCAGGAGGTCCGGGCGCGTGGCCAGGGCGCGGGCGATGGCGATGCGCTGGCGCTCGCCGCCGGACAGCGTCCCGACGCGCCGCGTGACGAACCGGATGGGCAGCCCGACCACGCCGAGCGCCGCCTCGACGTCGTTGTCGGTGGTCCGGCCGGCCTTGCGGGCCTCCTTGAACGCGTCGAGGATCGTCTCCTCCACGGTCCGCTGGATGTCGACGCCGGCGATGCCGTTCTGGTGCACGGTCCGCAGGCGGGCCTTGACGTCCTTGCGCCGCCGGCGGGGGGTCTTGCCGACGGGCACGCCGTCCAGGGTGACGTGCCCCTGACCGGGGCGCATGCCCCCGCCGAGGATCTCGACGAACGTCGACTTGCCGACGCCCGAGCGGCCGAGCAGGCCGATCGCGTCGCCGGGGCGCAGCGTGAGGTCGACACCCGCGAGCACGGGGGGTCCGCCGTACCCGGCCCAGACGTCGGTGGCCTCGAGGACTGCGGGGGTGCTGCTCATGCGTGCTCGTCTCGTCTCGTCGTGGGCGCCGTCCGGCGCTGCTGCGTGTCCCAACGTACGGGCAGGCCGGTCGGATCCCATGATCCGCTCCCGACGTGCGGGCCTGCCCTGTTAGCGTTCACACGCAACCCTTGAGCCCCGACGTCGTCGCGTCGGCGGGCCGCGGGGGTCGGGCGACGACGCCGGCACGGCTCGCCGCCCACCCGCGGTGCGCCGCGCCCCAGGAGGACCCCACCGTGCGAAGCGACACCCCGATCCGCTACGGCGGCGACTACAACCCCGAGCAGTGGCCGCAGGACGTGTGGGACGAGGACGTGCGCCTCATGCGCACCGCCCGCGTCACGACGGCCACGGTCGGGGTGTTCTCGTGGTCGCGCCTCGAGCCGCGGCCCGGCGAGTACGACTTCGCGTGGCTGGACGACGTGCTCGCCCGGCTGCACGCCGGGGGCGTCCGCGTCGTCCTGGCGACCGCGACCGCCTCGCCGCCGGCGTGGTTCTCCCAGCGGTACCCGGACTCGCTGCCGATCACGCAGGACGGCGTGCGCCTGGCCTTCGGGTCGCGGCAGCACTACTCGCCGTCGTCGCCCGACTACCTGCGGCACGCCCTGGCGCTCGTCGAGCAGGTCGCGTCCCGCTACGCGGACCACCCGGCGCTGGAGATGTGGCACGTCAACAACGAGTACGGCTGCCAGGTGTCGCGCTCGTACGACGCTCACAGCGCGGCCGCGTTCCGCACCTGGCTCGCGCGCCGGTACGGCGACGTCGAGGAGCTGAACCGCGCGTGGGGCACGGAGTTCTGGTCGCAGCGCTACGGGTCGTTCGACGAGGTCGGCGTGCCGTCCGCCGCGCCGGCGACCCGCAACCCGACGCAGGTGCTCGACTTCCACCGCTTCAGCTCGGACGCGATGCTCGCGCTGCACCGTGCGGAGGTCGAGGTCATCCGCCGGTACAGCCCCGACGTGCCGATCACCACCAACTTCATGGGCTTCTTCGAGGGTGCGGACTACTGGGCGTGGGCGCCGTACGTCGACGTCGTCAGCGACGACGCCTACCCCGACCCGGCCGACCCGGGCGCCTACGTGCGTCTCGCCGCGGAGCGTGACCTCGTGCGCGGGCTCGGCCAGGGGCGGCCCTGGCTGCTCATGGAGCAGTCGACCAGCGCGGTCAACTGGCGCGCCCGCAACGCGCCGCGTCCCCGCGGGCAGCACCGTGCGCAGTCCCTGCAGGCCGTCGGTCGCGGCGCGGACGGCGTCCTGCACTTCCAGTGGCGGCAGTCCGCGTCGGGCGCCGAGCGCTTCCACTCCGCGATGGTGCCGCACGCCGGGCCGGACTCGCGGGTCTTCCGGGACGTCGTCGCGCTGGGGGAGGAGCTGGCGGGGCTGACGGACCTGGTGGGCGCGCCGGTCCCGGCCCGGGTCGCGGTCGTCATGGACTGGGACTCCTGGTGGGCGCTCGAGCAGGGGGCGCTGCCCACCCGCGTGGAGTACGTCGAGCGGTTCTGCGACTGGTACGCCCCGTTCCTGCGCCGCGGGGTCACGGTCGACGTCGTCCGCGCGGGTGCCGACGTCACCGGCTACGACCTCGTCGTCGTGCCGGTGCAGCACGTGGCGCGCCGGGAGCACCTCGAGGCGCTCGACGCCTACGTCCGCGGGGGCGGTCACCTCGTCGTCACGTACGCGTCGGCCGTCGTCGACGAGGACCTGCGCATCTACCTGGGCGGGTACCTCGGCCCGCTGCAGGCCACGCTGGGCGTGCGCGTCGAGGAGCTCGCGCCGACCGCCGGCCCGGGCGGGTCGCCCGGGGGCGGGCTGCGCCTGGCAGGTGACCTGGTCGGCGACGCGACGCTGTGGCAGGACGTGCTGGTCGTGGACGACGCGCAGGTCGTCGCGACCTTCGCCGACGGGTACGCCGCCGGGGGTGCGGCGGTGACCCGGCGCGAGCACGGCCACGGGGTCGCCTGGTACGTCGGCACGCAGCCGTCGGCCGCGGTGCTGGACGCGCTCGCCGACCGTCTGCTGACGGAGGCGGGCGTGCCCGCGCTGCTCGCGGAGCCGGTCGTGGGGGTCGAGGCCGTCCGCCGCGGGGACCGCCTGGTCGTCGTCAACCACACCGACGCCCCGGTGACGCTCGACGTCGCGGGGCGGACGGTCGAGCTGGGCCCGCACGACGCCCGCGTGCTGCCCGCGACCTGACCGGCGACGGACGTGCGGGGGTGCCGTCGGCAGGCGACGGCACCCCCCGCACGGTCCGGGCGTCAGCGGCGGCGGGCCACCAGGACCGCGTCGCGGACCGTGACCTCCGCGCCGTCGTGGACGATCGCGCGCTCCAGGGTGCGCGGCTCGATCGACGCCCACTGCGCGGGGTCGAGGTCGGCCGCGATCTGCTCGGGCGTGTAGCCGAGCCGCGCGAGGTGCGGACGGGGGACCGGCCCGTCGAGGTCGGACAGGTCGTGGCCGACGACGAGCAGCGTGCCACCCGGCGCGACGGCGTCCGCGAGCCACCCCCAGCCGCGCCCGCTCTCGGCGTGCAGGTAGTGCGACGTGACCAGGTCGTACCGCGCGGGCGGGTCCCACGTCCGCAGGTCCGCCTCGACCCACGTCGCGACCAGGCCCCGGCGTGCGGCCTCCGCCGCGCCGCGGTCCAGCGCGGTCCGCGAGGCGTCGACGGCCGTCACCGTCCAGCCGCGCTCGGCGAGCCACACCGCGTCCCCGCCCTCGCCCGCGCCGGCGTCGAGCGCCGTGCCGGGGGTCAGGTGCGACGCGAGCTCGACGAGCGAGGCGTTGACCCGCCCGCTCCACAGCTGGTCGTGCGCGCGGTACCGCTGCTCCCACCAGGCCGGGTCGAGCTCGGCGTCGGCGGGGACGGTGTCGGTGCGGTGCTGGTGGTCGTGCACGTCGGTCTCCTGGTGGGGTGGGAGGGGCTGCTGCGGGGTGCTCAGGCGCCGGCGCGCGCGGCGGCGACGTCGGCGAGGACGAGGGCGGCGTTGACGTGGGCCCCGGCGAGGGACCCGGCGGCGATGCTCGAGGGCAGCGCGTGCTGCGGGCCGGTGACGTTGCCGGCGGCCCAGACGCCCGGCACGGACGTCACGCCGGTCGGGTCGACGGCGACGGCGCGGCCGACGTCCTCGCCCAGGAACTCCAGCGGGGTGGTCGCCAGGCCGAGACCGTCGACGACGACGTCGTCGAGCACCGCCCGCGAGCCGACGAACACCGCGTCGCAGGGCACCACGTCGCCGTCGGCCAGGACGAGCCCCGTCAGGGCGTCGTCCGCGGTCCGGACCTGCGCGACACGGCCGGCGACGACGCGCACGCCGCGGGCCGCGAGGTCGGCGTGCTCCTCGGTGCCCGGCTCGAGCGCGTCGTTCAGCAGGAGCGTGACGTCGGCGCTGAGCTGGCGGACCAGCAGCGCCATGTGGACGGCGCGGGGGCCGGTCGCGAGCACGGCGAGCGCCCGGTCCCGGACCTCCCAGCCGTGGCAGTAGGGGCAGTGCAGCGCGTCGCGTCCCCAGCGGTCGGCGAGCCCGGCCACGTCCGGCAGCGCGTCGCGCATGCCGGTCGCCAGCACGAGCCGGCGCGCCCGGTGGGTGCGGCCGTCGGCGGTGTCGACCTCGAACGCGGGCTCGTGCGGGGCGTCGTCCGTGCCGCCGGCGCCCACGGCGCGCGCCGCGACGACGCGCGCGTCGGCGACCTCCACGCCGTAGCGGGCGACCTCCGCGCGGCCGGTGGAGAGCAGCTCGCCGGGCGGGGTCCCGTCGCGCGTCAGCAGGTTGTGGGCGTGGGGGGAGGTGGCGTTGCGGGGCTCGCCCGCGTCGAGGACGCGCACGGTGCGGCGCGAGCGTCCCAGGCTCATCGCGGCGGCGAGCCCGGCGGCTCCCCCGCCGAGGACGAGGACGTCGACGGGCTCGGGGTCCACAGGGGTGATCGGCATGGTCCGAGCGTGCGCGATGTCGTGCCGTCTTGACAAGGGAGGTTGCCGCCATGGCAAATGGAGGCATGGACGACGACCTCGGTGCCGTGCTCGACACGGTCGGGCCTCGGCTGCGGGCGCTGCGCGAGCAGCGGGGGGCGACGCTCGCCGACGTGGGCGACGCCACCGGCATCTCCGTCAGCACGCTCTCGCGCCTCGAGTCGGGGCTGCGGCGCCCGACGCTGGAGCTGCTGCTGCCCCTGGCGCGGTTCCACGAGGTGACGATCGACGAGCTGGTCGACGTCCCGGTGGGCGACGACCCGCGCGTCCCGGCGCACCCGACCGTCCGGCACGGTGTCACGTACGTGCCACTGAGCCGACGTGGCGAGGGGCCGCGCGCGTTCCGGATGGTCTACCCGCCGCGCACCCCCGCCGAGGTCGGCGAGCCGCGGGTCCACGACGGGTACGAGTGGCTCTACGTCCTGAGCGGCACCCTGCGGCTGGTGCTCGGCGGGCGCACCCTCGACCTCGTCGGCGGCGAGGCGGCGGAGTTCGACACGCGCGTCCCGCACTGGCTGGGCAACGTCTCCGACGCCCCGGCCGAGGTGCTCGCGCTCTACGGCCCCCAGGGCGAGCGGATGCACGTGCGCGCGCGTCCGCGGCGGCGCGACGCCTGACCGCGCAGCCGGAGCAACCGGAGGGTTGCGCAGAACGCCGTCGCGTGCCAGGCTCATCTGCAACAACAGAGTTGCACCAAGGGAGATCGACATGAGCCACCACCAGAGCTCCGCCGTCGTCGTCGACGCCACCTCGAGCGTGACCCGCACCGTCCACGTCGCGGCGAGCCCCGCCCGCGTGTTCGAGGTCCTCACCCGGGACGACCTCGTCGCGCAGTGGTTCGGGCAGCGCGCCTCGCTGCCCGACCTGCGCGTCGGCGGCACCGGCACGCTGGGGTGGGACGGCCACGACGACGTCCCGCTGCGGATCGAGGCGTACGACCCGCCACGCCGCTTCGCGTTCGCCTGGCCGGGCTGCGGCGGTGAGCTGCGCGACGGCACCGACCTCACCGTGACGTTCACGCTCGAGCCCGACGGGGCCGGGACGGCGCTCACCGTCGTCGAGACCGGGTTCGAGCAGCTGGGCGACGACCGGCTGCGCGAGCTGGAGGACCACCGCGGCGGCTGGACCGCCGAGCTCGACGAGCTCGTCGAGCTGGTCGCCGGCGGGGTGGCGGTGTGACGTCGACGACCGGGACGGCGCAGGTGGTCGCGGTGTGCGCCGCCCTGGGCGACGCGACCCGGTGGCAGGTGCTCACCGAGGTCGGGCGCGGCGAGGCGTCCGCGTCGGCGCTCGCGGACCGGCTGCCGGTGAGCCGCCAGGCGATCGCCAAGCACCTCGCCGTGCTGGCCGAGGTCGGTCTGGTCGAGCCCGTGCGGGTCGGCCGCGAGGTGCGGTACCGGGCTGTCGGGGCGCGGCTCGGGCTGCTGGCCCGGACGCTCGACGCCGTCGGCGCCCGCTGGGACGAGCGCCTGGCTGCGATCGCCCGCCTCGCCGAGGCCGCGGACGACTGAGCCGCCGACGACTGACCCGGCGGCGGCGGGAGACCGCGTCGCGGCGTCGGCCCACCCCGCCGTCACGGCCTCGCCGGGGTGGGCCCGTGGGTGGTCCGTCCGGGATGTCCGGTCGCGACACGCGACGGTGACCTGGGCGTCGTCCGTGCGGCGTCGGCGGCAACCCGCGGGCAACGGCCGCGAAACGTCGCGCTGCGAACCTGCTCGGGCGCAGGGGGCGCCTGTCTCGGTCGCACCGGTCCGCCGGTGCGTGCCGTCCGCCCGGAAGGAACCACCGCCCCATGCGCGACCGCACCCCCGGGTCGGGACTGCCACGACGTGCCCTGCACGTCGTCGCCGCCGTCCTCGGCCTCACCCTCCTGACCGCGGCACCCGCCGCCGCCGCACCGTCCGTGGGCGAGGTCGCGCTCGGGGCGCCCGCGGGCCCCGTCGCCGCCGGGGCGACCGTGGACGTCCGGCTGGACCTGCGCGCGGTCGTCGACCTCTACGCGTACGAGGCCACCCTGACGTTCGACCCCGCGCTGCTCGCCTTCGAGGCCGTCACGTCCACGCCGGACGGCGGGTTCGACGACGTCGTCGCCGGCTCCGGGTCCGTCACGGTGCGGCACAGCCGCCTCGGCACGTCGCCCGGCCTCGACGGCGACGTCGCCCCCACCACGGTGCGCCTGCGCGCGCTCGCCGGCGGGACCGCGACCGTCACGCTGTCCGGGCTGACGCTCGTCGGTGCCGACGGGGTCACGGACGCCGCCGCGGACGTGACGTCCGTGGCCGTCGTGGTCACGCCCGCCCCGACGCCCACGCCCACCATACCCGCGCCGACCACACCCGCGCCGACCACACCCGCGCCGACCGCCACGCCCACCGCGGCCCCCACGACGTCGCCGGACCCGACCGCGACGCCCTCGGGCGGCGCGACGGCCGCTCCTGCCCCGACGCCCTCGCCGACGGCCGGCGCCGCTGCCCCGGGGACCGGTGCGCTCAGCGCGACCGGCGCCCAGGTCGGCGCGCTGCTCGCCGTGGCCCTCGGCGCGGTGGCGCTCGGCGCGTTCCTCGTGCGTCGCCGGACGGCGGCGACCCGATGAGCCGCGCAGGCGCCGCCCCGACCACCCCGACCCGCAGGAGCCGACCCGTGGACCGACCGCAGCTGCGCCGCAGCGTCACCGCCGTCACGGTGACGGGCGCCCTCGCCCTCGCCGGAGCCGTCGCGACGCCCGCGACGGCCACCCCGACCGCCCTGGCACGCACCGCCCCCGCGGCGGCGGGCGCCGCGTTCCTCACGCCGTACCTCACCGAGCTCGACCTCACGGGCGACCGTCAGGTCACCAACTCCGACCTCGACGTCGTCGCCGCGCACCTCGGGGCCACGTCCGGCTCGGCCGGGTGGTCGCAGGTCGCCGTCGCGGACGTGGACGGCGACGGCACGCTGACCCTGGCGGACCTCGTGGCGGTCTCCCAGCGCATGGTCTACGACGACGGGCCCTTCGAGCTGGTCGAGGCGAGCGTCCTGGACATGCAGGCCGCCATGAACGCGGGTGTCACGACGTCCGTCGCGCTCACCCAGGCCTACCTCGACCGCATCGCGGCCTACGACGACGCGCTCGTCGACACCGCGGCCGGCGGTCGCCCGCTGAGCTCGATCATCGCGGTGAGCGACGTCGCGCTCGCCGCCGCGGCCGCGGCGGACGCCGAGCGGGCCGCGCACGGCATGACGAGCCCGCTGCTGGGCGTGCCCGTGGCCGTGAAGGACAACTACGACACCGTCGACATGCCCACGACCGGCGGGTGCGGCTGCTGGCAGGACAACCGGACCACCACCGACGCGACGATGGTGGCGGGCCTGCGGGAGGCCGGCGCGGTCGTCCTCGCCAAGGCGGGGCTCGACGAGTTCGCGTACGGGTTCGTCTCGGAGTACTCGGCGGGCCTGCCCGTCGGCGCGACCGTGCGGATCGCCAGCCCCTACGCCACGTCGCGCAGCGCGGGCGGGTCCAGCGGCGGCACGGGTGCCGCGATCGCCGCGAACCTCGCGGGCATCGGGTTCGGGACCGACACCGGAGGCTCGATCCGGGTGCCGTCGTCGTACAACCAGCTCGTGGGCGTGCGGCCCACCGTCGGCCTCGCGAGCCGCGACGGGATCATCCCGCTCGCGCTCAGCCAGGACACCGGCGGGCCGATGACCCGCTCGGTGCTCGACGCGGCGGTCGCGCTCGACGCCGTCGTGGGCGTCGACGAGGCGGACCCGGTGACGTCCACCCAGGCCGGGCAGGTCCCCGAGTCGTACACGGCGTCGCTCGACGCCGACGCGCTGGACGGCGCCCGCATCGGGTACGTGCCCTCGATGATCGGCACCAACCGCACCACCGTGCGGCTGTGGGCGCAGACCCGTGCCGCGCTCGAGGCCCGCGGTGCCACGCTCGTCGAGGTGTCGTCGTCCCCGGCGTTCGAGGCCGTGCTGGCCGAGCCGAGCGGGAGCACCAACGAGTTCCGCCGGGACCTGGCCGCGTACGTCGAGCGGCACCTGGCCCCGCAGGTGCAGGCGCGCACCATCGAGGACATCCTCGCCGGCGGCCACTACGTGACGTCGCGCCGCAGCGTCTACGTGCAGCGGGCGGCCGTCACCGACGCGCAGTACGAGGCGTGGGCCGGCCCCGAGGGCTCGCACACGCGGGCGCTGGCGACCGGGCGCACCCTGGTCACGCAGCTGCTCGACGACCTCGACCTCGACGCGCTGGCCTACCCCAGCGGCACGCCCTACGGCACGCACAGCACCAACATGCGGCTGAGCCCCAACTCGGGCCTGCCGGCCGTCACCGTGCCGATGGGTCAGGCGACCGCCGAGGACGCGACGATCACGGGCGCCGGGGTCAACCTCGAGCTCGTCGGCCGCGCGTTCGACGAGGGCACGCTGCTGGGCCTCGCGTACGACTTCGAGCAGACCACGCGGGCCCGCACGTCGCCCGCGCTGTACGGCCCGCTCGGCTGACACCCCGCATTACCCCGCAGTACCACGCGGTACCACGCAGGACCACGCAGGACCACGACGACCCCCGACCGGGCACCCGGTCGGGGGTCGTCGTGCGAGCGGCGGCGGACCACAGTGCGGACGGGCCGGGGCGCGCCGTGCGGTCGCGCTAGGGTCGGCGGCGTCGTGACACGGGGTGCCGCATCCGCGGCTGAGATCACACCCGTCGAACCTGATCTAGGTCGCTCTAGCGAAGGGATGTCGCGCATGTCTCCCATGCGTCTGCCGCTGCACGCCCACCCGCACCGACGCCGGGGGCCCCTGCCCACCTGACGTCGCCGCGCCGCAGGACCCGCCCGTCGCGGCGCGTCCTCGACGCCGACCCCGCCCACCTCCCGGTCGCCCGCCGCGCCCGGTGCACCCGCACGCCTCCGGGCGGTCCGGTGCGCCGGTGTGCTGCCGACGCGCGCCCGGACCCCGGGCCGCCACCGCGCGCCCGCAACCCCGCGCCCGCCACCCCGCGCCCGCCACCCGGCGCCCCACCCCAGGAGATCCCGTGCCCCGCACCCGCCCGGCCCTCGCGGCCGTCCTGCTCACCACCCTCGCCCTCGCGGCCTGCGCCGACGGCCCCGGCACCGCTGCGGCGGACGAGCGGCCCGTCGTCCGGTTCGCGCTCGACTGGACCCCCAACACCAACCACACGGGCCTGGAGGTCGCGCTCGCGAAGGGCTGGTTCGACGACGCTGGGATCGACGTGCAGGTCCTGCCGTACACCGAGGCGCAGCCCGACGCGCTGATCGACGCCGGCGCCGCCGAGGCCGGCATCAGCTTCCACGACGCGTCGGTCCTCGCGCAGGCCGCCGGCGCCGACGTGGTCGCCGTGATGGCGCCGCTGCAGCACTGGGCGACGGCCATCGGGGTGCGCGCCGACGACCCGACGATCACCCGCCCGCGCGACCTCGACGGCCGCGTCTACGCGGGGTTCGGCGGCGTCGCCGAGGTGCCGCTCCTGCAGGAGGTCATCCGGGCCGACGGCGGGACGGGCGACTTCACGTCCGTGACCCTGGGGACCAGCGCCTACGCCGCGCTGTACGCCGGCGAGGCCGACTTCACCATCCCGTTCGTGGCGTGGGAGGGGCTCGAGGCCGAGCACGCCGGCACACCCCTGCGGTACTTCCGGTACACGGACCACGGCTTCCCCGACGCGTACGCGGTCCTCGTCGACGCGCGACGCTCGTGGGTCGAGGAGCAGCCGGACGTCGCCGCGGCCTTCGTCGACGCGCTGCGCCGCGGGTACGCGTACGCGGCCGACCACCCCGACGAGGCCGCGCAGCTGCTCCTCGACGCGCACCCGGACGCCTTCGCGGACGCCGCGATGGTGCGCGAGAGCCAGCGGCTGCTCGCCGCGGAGTACCTGCGGGCCGACGACGGCACGGTGGGCGGGATCGACGCGGCGCGCTTCGCCGGCTACGCCGACTTCCTGTTCGAGAGGGGTCTGCTGACCGGCCCGGACGGCGACCCCGTGACGGAGCGCCCCGACTGGGCGACGTTCCACACCGACCCGGGCACCGGCGGGACGCGGTGACGCGGGGTCCGGGGCGGGCGCTGCCCGTCGTCGCGGGGGCCGCCGCTCTGCTGGTGCTGTGGCAGGTGGTCGTCGCGGTCGGCGGGATCGCCCCCCGGCTGCTGCCGTCCCCCGCGCGCGTCGCGCAGCAGGCGTGGGCGCACCGGGAGGTGCTCGCGGCCCACGCGGGCGCGACGCTCACCGTGACCCTCGTCGGGTTCTCGGTGTCCGTGGCGGTCGCCGGCGTGCTGGCGGTCACGCTCGACCGGCTGCCGCGCCTGCGGGCGGGCGTGGTGCCGCTGCTCGTCGCGTCGCAGACCGTCCCCGTGCTCGTCGTCGCGCCGCTGCTGGTGCTGTGGTTCGGGTTCGGCCTGGCGCCCAAGGTGCTCGTGGTGACGCTCGTGACGTTCTTCCCGGTCGCGCTCGGGCTCGTCGAGGGGTTCGCCGCGGCCGGGCCGGGGGCGTCGGCGCTGCTGGCGACCATGGGGGCGAGCCGCTGGCAGGAGTTCGCGTACGTGCGGCTGCCCGCCGCGATGCCCCGGTTCTTCACCGCGCTGCGCATCGGTGTGACGTACGCGGTGGTCGGGGCCGTCGTCGCGGAGTACGCCGGCGCCGTGCACGGCCTGGGGACGTACATGACGATGCAGCGCGCCGCGTTCCGCACGGACCTCGTCCTGGCCGCCGTCGGGGTGTGCGCGGCGCTGACGCTCACGCTCTACGCGCTGACGTGCCTGGCCGAGCGGGTCGTCGTCCCCTGGGCCCGGCCGCGGCAGGTGCGTCATGGGTGACGCGCTGCTGGAGGTCCGCGACATGCACCTGGCCCTGCCCGCGCCCGGCGGGCCGAGGTCCGTGCTCGCGGGTGCCGACCTCGCGGTGCCGCGCGGCGCGTTCACGTGCGTCGTCGGGCCGTCCGGGTGCGGCAAGAGCACGCTGCTGGGCGTCGTGGCGGGGCTGCGCCGTCCGGACCGTGGGGCGGTGCTGCTCGACGGGCGCGACGTCACCGGCACCACCGGGCACGCCGCGTGGATGGCGCAGGACGACCTGCTGCTCGAGTGGCGCACCGTGCTCGACAACGTCGCGCTGGGCCTGCAGGTGCAGGGCGTGCG
This sequence comes from Cellulomonas phragmiteti, assembly GCF_016862775.1. Classification (GTDB taxonomy): domain Bacteria; phylum Actinomycetota; class Actinomycetes; order Actinomycetales; family Cellulomonadaceae; genus Cellulomonas; species Cellulomonas phragmiteti. Next base: position 13,337 of record NZ_BONP01000010.1, read on the forward strand.
CCGCCGCGAGGCCCGCGCCCGGGTCCGGGACCTGCTCGACGAGTTCGGGCTCGCCGGCCACGTCGACGCCCGCCCGTCGGAGCTGTCCGGCGGGCTGCGGCAGCGCGCCGCGCTGGCCCGCACGGTCGCGCAGGGGCGGGAGCTGCTGCTGCTCGACGAGCCGTTCGGTGCGCTCGACGCGCTGACGCGTCTGCACCTGCAGCGCTGGCTCGCGGCGACGTGGGCGGCGCACCGGTGGACGGTCGTCATGGTGACGCACGACGTGCGCGAGGCCGTGACCCTCGCCGACGAGGTCGTGCGCCTGTCCGGGCAGCCTGCGCAGATCGCCGCGCGGTACCGCGTCGACGAGCCGCACCCGCGGCACCCCGCCGGGCTCGGTCCGGCGACGCGCCGGGTCGAGCAGGACGTGCTCACGGGCCTGGGCGTGCTCGGTGCCCCCGACGACGCGCCGGTGCCGGTCCCGTGACGGCGACGCACGGGGTGACGCGGCGCGCGCCGGCCGGGGCGGACCCGGTGGCCGCCGTCGCGGGCACCGCCGGGCGGTCGCGCGGGCGGCGCGACGGGTGGCGCGACGGGTGGCGGGGGTGGTGGAGCCTCGGGCTCGTCGTCGTCGCGTGGACCGTGGCCACGTCCGCCGGTGCCGTCGCGCCGCAGGTGCTGCCCGGCCCGGCCGCCGTGGCGCGGGCCGGCGCCGAGCTCGTCACCGCCGGGACGCTGCTGCCCGCGCTGGCGGTGAGCGTGGGGCGGCTCGCGGTCGGTGCGCTCCTCGGCACCGGTCTCGGCCTCGCGCTGGGGCTGCTGGCCGGGCTGACGCGCACCGGGCACGACGTCGTCGACCGGCCCGTCCAGGCGGTGCGCGCCGTGCCGTTCACGGCGCTGACCCCGCTGCTGGTCGTGTGGTGCGGGCTCGGCGAGACGCCCAAGGTGCTGCTCGTCGTCATCGCGACCGTCGTGCCCGTGTACGTCGCCACCGTGCAGGGCGTGCAGGGAGTCGACCCGCGCCTGCGGGAGCTCGCCGTCGCGCAGCACCTCGGACGCGGCGCGACACTGCGGCGCGTCGTGCTGCCCGGCGCGCTTCCCTCCGTGCTGGCCGGCGTGCGCCTCGCGCTCGGCACGGGCTGGGTCGCCGTGATCGTCGCGGAGCAGGTCGCGACCGACCGCGGCGTCGGCGCCCTGCTGGCCGACGCCCGCACGTGGGCGCGCACCGACGTCGTCCTGCTGTGCGTCGCCCTGTACGCCGTCCTCGGCCTGCTCACCGACGCCCTTATCCGCGCCACCGAGCAGCACGCCCTGCGCTGGCGCACCCCGCCCGCCCACCCCTGCCTCCCGAAGGAGCCCGCATGACCCCCACCCCCCGCACCCCCCGCACTCCCCGCACCCCCCGCGCCCCCCGCGTCGATCCCGCCGATCGTGCGGGGTTGCCGTCGCCGGACGACGGCAACCCCGCACGGTCCGCCCGTGCGAGCCGCCTGCGGCGGCGCGCGGGGGTCGTCGGTGCCGTCGTCGTCGCGCTCGCGGGGTGCGCCGCCGGCGGGAGCGCGTCGTCCGGCCCGGCCGACGCTCCCGGCACGGCCGACGCGCCGGGCGTGACCCTGCGCGTGGGGCCGCTGTCGACGCAGAACCTGCTGACCCTCGCCGTCGACGACGGCCTGGCGGCGGAGCACGTCGCCGCCGCCGGTGCGACCCTCGACGTGTCCGCGCCCTTCCCCGCGTTCGCGCCCGCCGCCGAGGCCCTGGCCGCCGGGCACGTCGACGTCGTCAGCGGCTCGACCACCGCGGTCGTCGCCGCGCTCGCGGGCGACCCGGACCTCGTCGTCGTGGCCGTCGAGCACGACGCCGGCGACACCCAGGGCATCGTCGCGCACGGTGCCGTCGCGGGCGACCTCGCCGACCTCGCCGGGCGGTCCGTCGCGGTGAACAAGGGCGGGACGGGGGAGTACCTGCTGCGGCTCGCGCTGCGCCGCGCGGGCCTGACCCCGGCGGACGTCCGCATCGAGTACCTGGGCCCGCCGGACGCCGCGAGCGCGTTCGCCGCCGGGCAGGTCGACGCGTGGGCGACGTGGGACCAGTACCTCGTCGGCGCGCAGGCGCTGCCCGGCGTGCGGACGCTCGCGCTGGCCCGTGACCTCGCGTCGGACAACCGGACCGTGCACGTGACGACCCGCGACGTGCTCGAGCGGCACCCGGCGGCCGTCGCCGCGCTGTACGCCGCGCTGGTTGCCGAGGCCGAGGCGCTGGCGGCCGACCCGGGCCGACGGGTCGCGGCCTACCGCGACGCGGGTGCGAGCGACGCGGTCGCGGCGGCCCTGGGCGAGCTGGCGCCGCCCACGGTCGGGCCCGCCGACGCGACGTTCGCCGCCGAGCTCGCGCGGGTCGCCGACCTGTACGCGGCCGAGGGGATGGTCCCGGCGCCGGTCGACGTGTCGGGTGCGGCCGTCGACGTCATGACGCTGCCCGCGGCCACGCCCGCCGCCCGGACGCGGCCCGCCGGGTGAGCGTGCGCGTGCGCGGCCTGCGCCGCGCGTTCGGGACCCGTGAGGTCCTCGGCGGCCTCGACCTCGATGTCGCCGCCGGGGCGTGCGTCGCCGTCGTCGGGCGCAGCGGCGGGGGCAAGTCCACCCTGCTGCGCGCGCTCGCGGGTCTCGACCCGCACGCGTCCGCGGACGTGCTCGACGTCGCGGGGCCGGCGGGCGTCGTGTTCCAGGAGCCGCGCCTGCTGCCGTGGGAGCCCGTCTGGCGCAACGTGCTGCTCGGTCCCGGCCCGCACCCCCGCAGGTCCGACCGCCCGCGCGCGGTCGAGGCGCTCGCCGAGGTCGGGCTGGTCGACCATGCCGACGCCTGGCCGCTGACCCTGTCCGGGGGAGAGGCGCAGCGCGTCGCGCTGGCCCGTGCGCTGGTGCGCCGGCCGCGGGTGCTGCTGCTCGACGAGCCGTTCGGCGCGCTGGACGCGCTGACGCGGCTCGCGGCGCACGCGCTGCTGCGCGACGTGCGGGCGGCTCGCCCCGTCGCGACGGTGCTGGTGACGCACGACGTCGACGAGGCGCTCGCGCTGGCGGACGAGGTCCGCGTGCTCGACGGCGGCCGGCTGGCGGCCGCCGTCGAGCCGGGCACGGCCGACGCGCGGGAGGTGCTGCTGGAGCGGCTCGGGGTGCCGCCCGGGATCAGAGGCCGGAGTCGCGCATCGTCCCGGTGACGCCGCCGTCGAGGTGCACGACGAGGCACTGCACGACGTCGTCGCCCTGCGCCCAGCCCTCCTCGGTGGGGGCCAGGTAGGAGTAGTCGAGCGCGGACTCCTCGTAGCTCATGCCGACGAAGGTCGCGAAGCCGTCGTAGCAGAACTGGTCGGCGTGCGTCGGGGTCTCGGTGTCGCCGGACTCCGCGAGCGCCAGGTCGGCCTGGTACTGCTCCTCGGTGAGGGTCGTCTCGGCGTAGATCTCCGCGTCGTGCAGCTCGCTGCAGGGGACGGTCGGCAGGGAGGAGAACTCCGACGCGTCCTCCGACGTCTCGAGGTAGTTGAGGCAGTCGCCAACCTGCAGCGAGAACACGTCCGCCTCGGCCGACGCGGTGATCTCACCGCCCGGCTCGTCGCGCTGCGCGGGCTCGGGGGTGTCACCGAGGACGGAGTCGAGGAGGGAGCCGCAGCCGGCGAGGGTCACCGCGAGGGTGACGGCCAGGGCGGGGGCGGCGAGGAGGCGGCGGGTGCGCAGGTTCACGGCGAGCAGTGAACCAGCACGGGGGGTCCCCGCGGGACCGTTTTGCGGCGACCTGGGGATGAAGACCTGTGAACGGGCTGTGTGGTGCGTCACCCCGGCCCCGGGCGTCAGCGTGCGGCGGGCTCCGGGGCCAGGTCGCGCAGCGCGGAGGCCACCTCGTCCCGGAACCCCGTCGACGACGCGACGGGCTCCGGGACGACGTCACGCATCGCGAACAGCCGGTCGACCGCGTCGGCGCCGGCGACCGCCTCCGCCAGGCGGTCGGCCAGCGGGTCGTCCAGCGCCACGGTGCGCCCGGCCACGACCAGCTCGCCCGCGGCCGCCGCCCGCACGTACGCGACCCACCCCGCCAGCGCGCGCGCCGCCGCGAGCGGCACCACACCGGCCGCGAGCCGGTCCGCGACCGTGCCCAGCAGCCGCACGGGCAGCTTCTGCGACCCGTCCGCCGCGACCTGCACGGTCGTGTGCCCGGTGCGCGGGTTGGCGAAGCGGTGGAGCACCTCGTCGCGGTACGCGGGAAGCTCCATGCCGTCCGGCGCCACGAGCGTGGGCAGCACGTCCTCGTCGACGAGCGCACGGGCCAGCGCCTCGAGGTCCGGGTCGGCGACGGCCTGCGCGATCGTCGCGTACCCGCGCAGCGCGCCGTGGTACGCCAGCGTCGAGTGCGTCGCGTTGAGCACGCGCAGCTTGGCGCGCTCGAACGGCGCGACGTCGTCGGTGAACGTCGCGCCCGCGCGCTCCCACGCCGGCCGCGGGCCGGCGAAGGAGTCCTCGACCACCCACTGGAGGAACGGCTCGCCGACGACCAGCCCGTCGTCGTGCAGGCCCAGCAGCGCGGCAGCCTCGGCGCGGTGCGCGTCGGTCGTGGCGGGCACGATGCGGTCGACCATCGTCGACGGGAACCGCACGCACGCCGCGACCCAGGCCGCGACGCCGTCGGACCCCGGCACCGCCGCGAGGGCGTCCTGCACGAGGCCGGCCAGCACCGCGCCGTTGTCGGTGAGGTTGTCGCAGCACACGACCGTCAGCGGCTCGCGCGACGTCCGGTGCCGGCGCACGAGCCCGCGCACGAGCATGCCGATGGGCGTGCGGGCGGCGGTGCCGTCGTCGCGGGTGAGCTCGGTGGTCGCGGCGCCGAGGTCGGCCGCCACGTCCGCGGCGGTGGTGTCGAGCCCGCCGCCGGGGGTGCGGCGGTACCCCTTCTCGGTCACGGTGAGGGTCACGACGTGCGTGGTGGGCGCGGCGAGCACGTCGAGCACGCGCGCGGTGTCGCGCCCGGGGAACGCGACGTCCCGCACCGAGCCGACGACGCGCAGCGACGAGGCCTCCGCGCCCGTCGTCAGCACGCCGTACAGGCCGTCCTGCGGCCCCAGCTGCTCGACCACGCGCGGGCTGCGCTGCGTCACGCCGAGCAGCCCCCACCCGGTGTCGCCGGCCGCCGCGGCGGCGTCCTCGGTGCACACGGCCTGGTGGGCGCGGTGGAAGGCGCCGATGCCGAGGTGCACCTGCCCGATCGTCAGGGCGGCCGGGTCGACCGCGGGCCCGCGGACCTCGGCGGGCAGACCGCGCGCGGCACGCTGCGCCCACGTGGCGGCGGACAGGCGGGGCAGGGTCATCGTGGCTCCGAGGTCTCGGGGGGCGGCGCGGTGGTGCCGCGCACCACGAGCTCGACGGGCAGGACGCTGTGGGGGACCTCGCCGCCCCGGGGGGCCAGGAGGAGGTCGACGGCGGTGCGCCCGAGCCGTGCCAGCGGCATCGCGACCGTCGTCAGCGACGGCGTCACGAGCGTGGCGACGGGGGCGTCGTCGAAGCCGACGACGGACAGGTCCGCGGGCACCCGGACGCCGCGCGTGCGCAGCCGGTCGAGCATCCCGAGCGCCATGAGGTCGTTGTGGGTGAGCACGGCGGTCGCGCCGCTGGCGACGGCGAGGTCCGCGGCCCCGACCCCGCCCGCGAACACGGGGGCGTGGGCGCCCAGGTCGACGACCTCGACGTCGAGGTCGAGGGCAGCCAGGCCGTCACGGCGCCGCGCGTCGGACCACGAGCCGCTCGGCCCGCCGGCGTACGCGACGCGCCGGTGCCCGAGCGCGTGCAGGTGCCGCACGGCCTGCCGCACCCCGTCGCGGTTGTCGACGACGACCGACGGCAGCCCGGCGCCCTCACGGTTGACCAGCAGCACGGGGCGCCCGTCGGCGGCCACGGCCGCGAGGTCGTCGCCGGACATGCGGGGCGAGCACAGCAGGACGCCGTCGGCCTGCCCGCCGAGCTGCGCGACGAGCTCCGCCTCGAGCACCGGGTCCTCCTCGGCGTCGGCGACGACGACCGCGTGCCCGGTGGCGCGGGCGCGGGCCTGCACGGCCTTGGCGACGGCCGAGAAGAACGGGTTGCCGAGGTCCGGCACGACGAGGCAGAGGTGGCCGCTGCGGCCGGTGATGAGCTCGCGCGCCGCGCGGTTGGGCCGGTAGCCGAGCTCGCGCGCCACGCGCCGGACGAGCTCGCGGCGCTCGGGGGCGACGAGGTCGGGTGCGGACAGGGCGCGCGACGCGGTGGCGGCGGACACGCCGGCGGCACGGGCGACGTCGCGCAGCGTGACGGCCATCGGTGCTCCTCGCCTCGGGGTGCCGGCGCGGTGGCGTCGGTGCCGGCCCGCCGCCCGGTCGGGAGTCCGACGAGCCCGTCGCGAGCATGCGATGAAAGCGATTTCAGCACGCTGCCGGCGTGCGGCGCAAGCGTCCCCGGGCGGCCTTGCATCCCTGCGGCCCGGGTGGCAGGGTCGCCCTGCAAACGTATTCACCGTGGTGGGCGACGTCGGTCGTCCGCACTGCGGGGGCGCACCGCAGCGCCGCCGCGGCCCGGCGCTGGAGGACTCCCATGCCCGACCCCGCAGCCGCTGCTCCCCGCTGGGCGCTGCACCCCGACCGTGCCCTGCCCGCCGACCCCGTGACGCGCCCGGTCGCCCGGCAGATCCTCGAGGCGACGCGGGACCTGCCGATCGTGTCGATGCACGGCCACGTCGACGCGGGCCTGCTCGCCCGCGACGAGCCCTTCGGCGACCCGGCCTCGCTGCTCGTCGTCCCCGACCACTACCTGGTCCGGATGCTCGTCTCGCAGGGCGTCCCGCACGACGCGCTCGGCGTCCCGCGGCGCGACGGGGGCGCGGTGGAGAGCGACCCGCGCGCCATCTGGCGGACGTTCGCGGCGCACTGGCACCTGTTCCGCGGGACGCCGACCCGCTTCTGGATGGAGCACGTGCTCGTCGAGGTGTTCGGCGTGACGCAGCGGCTGTCCGCGGCCACCGCGGACGCGGCGTACGACACGATCGCCGCGCGCCTGGCCGAGCCGGGCTTCCGCCCCCTCGCGCTGCTGGACCGCTTCGGCATCGAGATCATCGCCACGACGGACCCGGCGTCGGCCGACCTGGCCGACCACGCGGACCTGGCCGGGCGGGGCTGGGGCGAGCGCGTCGTGCCCACGTTCCGGCCCGACGCCGTGCTCCACGTCGACCGCCCCGGGTGGGCGCGGGACGTGGCGCTCCTGGGCGAGCGCGCCGGTGTGGAGATCGGCTCCTACCGGGACTTCGTGCAGGCCCTGGAGGCGCGCCGGTGGGCGTTCGTCACGGCCGGTGCCCGCGCGACGGACCACGGCCACGTGCTCGCCGACACCACGCCGCTGAGCGAGGCCGACGCGACCGCCGTCTTCGCCGCGGCGCTGCGCGGCGACGTCGAGCCCGCCGCGGCCCGCGCGTTCTCGGCGCACATGCTGTTCGAGATGGCGCGCATGTCCACGCAGGACGGCCTGGTCATGCAGCTGCACCCGGGCGCGCTGCGCGACCACGACCCGCACGTGGCGGCCTCGCGGGGGCACGACGTGGGCTACGACATCCCCGTCGTGACCGAGTACGTGCACGCGCTGCGCCCGCTCCTGGCGGCGTTCGGTCACCACCCCGGCCTGCGGCTGGTGCTGTTCACGCTCGACGAGGACACCTTCAGCCGTGAGCTCGCGCCGCTGGCCGGCGTCTACCCCGCCGTGCGCCTGGGCGCGCCGTGGTGGTTCCTCGACACCCCGGACGGCATGCGGCGCTTCCGCGAGGCGGTGACCGACACCGCGGGGTTCGCGAACACCACGGGGTTCGTCGACGACACGCGGGCGTTCTTCTCGATCCCGGCGCGGCACGAGCTGTCGCGACGGGTCGACGCGGGCTTCCTCGCGCGCCTCGTGGTCGAGCACCGGCTGGACCTCGACGAGGCGCTCGAGACGGCCGTCGACCTGGCCTACGGGCTGCCCCGCCGCGCGTACGCCCGGCCGGACGCCCGCGCCGCGCAGCAGGCGCCCGCCCCCGTCCGCCAGGAGGTCCGGCCGTGACCGACCACCCCACCGGCGCGACGAGCGTGCTCGACCGGCTCGCCGCCCACCGGCTCGTGCCCGTCGTGGTCATCGACGACGCCCAGGACGCCGACGCGCTCGGTGCCGCGCTCGTCGCGGGCGGGCTGCCCGTCGCCGAGGTCACGTTCCGCACCCCCGCTGCGGCCGACGCGATCCGCGTCCTGCGCGCCCGCGGGGACGTCCTGGTGGGCGCCGGCACCGTGCTGACGGCCGCGCAGGTCGACCAGGCCGTCGCGGCCGGCGCCGACTACGTCGTCTCGCCGGGCACCTCGCGCGCCGTCGTGGAGCGCTGCGCCGAGCACGGCGTCCTCGCGCTGCCCGGTGCGGTCACCGCGACCGAGGTGCAGGCCGCCCTCGAGCTCGGCGTCACGACCGTCAAGTTCTTCCCCGCCGGGGCGTCGGGCGGGGCGGCGGCCGTCGCCGCGCTCGCGGCCCCGTTCGGTGGCGTGCGCTTCGTCCCGACGGGTGGGATCGGTCCGGCGGACCTCGCCGACTACCTCGCCCTGCCGGCGGTCGCCGCCGTCGGGGGGTCGTGGATGGTCCCGCGCGACCTGGTGCGCGCGGGCGGCACCGCGGCGGTACGCACCCTCGTCGCCGACGCCGTCACCCTCGCCACGTCCCTGCGCCCCTGACACCCCCCGCAGCCCAGGCCCGCCCCCTAGGCCCCCGCCCCCTAGGCCCCCGCCCCCTAGGCCCCCGGGCCCGCCACCCCCGCAGCCCGTGAGAGTGCGATCCAGCCCCGTCCCGAGGAGCCCGCGATGCCCGACCTGGTGATCCGCCCCGCCACCGAGTGCCGCTACGACGCGGTCGCCCTCGGCGAGGTCATGCTGCGGCTCGACCCGGGGGAGGGACGCATCCGCACCGCCCGGCAGTTCCGCGCGTGGGAGGGCGGCGGCGAGTACAACGTCGCCCGCGGCCTGCGACGCGCCTTCGGGCTGCGGGCCGCGATCGTCACCGCGCTGGCCGACAACGAGATCGGCCTGCTCGTCGAGGACCTCATGCTGCAGGGCGGGCTCGACACGTCGTTCGTGCGCTGGGTGCCGTACGACGGCATCGGGCGCGAGGTCCGCAACGGCCTGAACTTCACCGAGCGCGGCTTCGGGGTGCGCGGGGCGATCGGGGTGTCCGACCGCGGGCACACCGCCGCGTCGCAGCTCGCGCCCGGCGACGTCGACTGGGAGCACCTGTTCGGCGAGCTGGGCGTGCGGTGGTTCCACACGGGCGGCATCTTCGCCGCGCTCTCGGACACCGCCGCCGCGACCGTGCTCGAGGCCGTCACCGTCGCCCGCCGGCACGGCGCCGTCGTCTCGTACGACCTCAACTACCGGCCCTCCCTCTGGAAGGCGACCGGCGGGCAGGCGCGCGCGCAGGAGGTCAACCGGGCGATCGCCCCGCACGTCGACGTCATGATCGGCAACGAGGAGGACTTCACGGCCTCGCTGGGCTTCGAGGTCGAGGGCGTCGACGAGCACCTCACCGACCTCGAGGTCGGCACGTTCGCCGCCATGATCGAGCGCGTCGCCGCCGCCTACCCGAACTTCCAGGTCATCGCGACGACGATGCGCACGGTCCGCTCCGCGTCGGTCAACGACTGGGGCGCCCTCGCGTGGTCCCGCGCGTCCGGCCTGGTCCAGGCCACCCACCGCCCCGGCCTGGAGATCCTCGACCGCGTCGGCGGCGGCGACTCGTTCGCGTCCGGCCTCGCCTACGGCCTGCTCGACGGGCAGCCGCTGGCCACCGCGGTCGAGTACGGGGCCGCGCACGGCGCGCTGGCCATGACGACCCCCGGCGACACGACCACCGCCACGCGTGCCGAGGTCCTGCGGCTCGCCGGCGGGGGAGGCGCCCGCGTCGACCGCTGACGCCGGGTGCGCCGGCCCGGCGGGCATGTCGTCCCACGGCTCCGGCGGCAGCGTGTGCAAGCATCGGCGACCATGCCGATCCACCCGCTGCTCGCCGACCTGCTGCCGACCGTGACGGACTGGGACTCGTGGGCCGCCGGGCTCGCACCGCTGACCGCCGGGTACCGGCTCCCGGACGTCCACGTCGAGGACCTCGCCGTCGACGGCCCGCACGGACCCGTCGCCGTCCGGCTGTACCGTCCGGCGCGCCGGCCGGAGTCGGGGGCGGGGCTGGTGTGGGCCCACGGCGGCGGGTTCGCCTACGGCGACCTCGACATGGCGGAGGCGCACGTGGTGTCCGCGGAGCTCGCGGCCCGGCACGGGATCGTCGTGGCGTCCGTCGGGTACCGCCTGGCGACGCCCGGCGCGGGCTACCCGATCCCGCTCGACGACGTGCACGCGGCGTGGACGTGGTGCGTCGACGCCGCCCCGTCCCTCGGGCTGGACCGCATCGGCATCGGCGGGGCGTCCGCGGGGGCCGCCCTCACCGGCGGCGTGGCCGTCCGGGTCCGGGACCGGGGCACGCGCGCCCCCGACGCCCTGCTGCTGGCCTACCCCGGCATGCACTTCCCGTCGCCCGCGCTGCCCGACGAGCAGGTCGACGACCTGCGGCGCCTGCCGCGCGGCATCCGGTTCCTGCCGGACGCGATGCTGTCCCTGACGCGCACGTACCTGGGCCGCCTGTCCGGGTTCCCCGCCGAGGCGATGGCGGGCAACGGCGACGTCGCAGGGCTGCCTCCGACGTCCGTGGTGCTCAGCGAGGTCGACGACCTGCGGCCCTCGGGGGAGGTGTTCGTGCTGCAGCTGCAGGACGCGGGCGTCCCCACGCGGGTGATGGTCGCGGCCGGCATGCTGCACGGCCACCTCGACATCCCGCCCGTCCCGGCGCTGCCGGCGGTCGGGGAGTCGATCGACTTCCTCGCGGCGGCGCTCGTCGACGGCTGACGGGCAGGGGGCCTCCCGCCGGCGGGTGGCGGCGTGCGACCCTCGGGCATGGCAGCAGCAGGGCTCGGGTACGGGCGCAGGGCCGCCGGGCGCCGGGCGATCGCGCTGGTCACGGCCGTGCTCGTGCTGGCGGGCTGCGGCGACGGCGGCGCCGGGCCCGTGCCGCCGGCCGTGATGACGCCGGGCCCGCTGCCGTCGTCCGTCGTGCTCGAGGTCGAGGTGGCCCAGGCGCGCACCGACCGCGTGGCGCGGGTCGTCGAGCTCCAGGTGCGCAACACCGGCCCCGTGGACGTGACCGTGACCCGGGCGCGCCTGACCAGCGACGTCGTCGCCGGGGTGTCCGCGGCGGGGCGGGAGGTCCCGGCCGGGCGCATGCGGCGGCTGCGCGTGCCGCTGGGGGCGGCGGTGTGCGCGGGCGGGACGGACGTGGACCCGCGGGCCCGCGTCGAGCTCGACGTGTCGACGGCGGACGGGGCCGGCGGCACCGTGGTCGTCACCCCGACCGACGAGACCGACGACCTGCGGCGCATCCACGGCGAGGACTGCGCCGCCGCCGCGGTCGGTGCCGGCCTGCGGGTCGCGCTCGCGGACGACCTGGCCGTGCGGGAGGTCGACGGGGTGCCCGTCGCGGACGTGACGCTGGTCCTCGAGGCCGTGCCCGGCGGGCCGCACGTGCGGCTGGTGTCGGTGCGGGCCACGACGCTGCTGCGGCCGTGGGGCGGCACCGGCCAGTGGGCCGTCGACGTGGGCTCGGCCGCGCTGCCGCCGGACGGCCGGCTCGTGCTGCCGACCGTGCCCGCGCGGTGCGACCTGCACGCGATCGCGGAGGACAAGCGCGGCACGGTGCTGGGCGTGCAGGCCGTGGTCGACGGCGCCGAGCAGCCGCTGTTCCACGTCGCGGCGTCCGACGCGCTGCGCGGCGCGCTGCACGCGTACGTCCTGGCGGCGTGCGGTCTGCCGGACGACGCGCGGACGGGCTGACGTCCCGGCGGGCGGTGCTCAGCGGGCGGGCGCGGTCTCGGCGAGGTTGCGGCGGCGCGGGCTGGGGCCGTCGGTGCTGGTGGTCGCCAGGAGGTCCTCGACGCCGACCATGTGCATGGCCATCCGCAGCCGCGCGCGGTCGGGGTCGCGTGCGGTGATCGCCGCGAGGATCGCGTCGTGCTCCTCGAAGGTGCGGTCGCCCGCGAGCTCGCGCATGTCGTCCCACACGCGGCGGCGCGCGTGCTTGCCGGCGAGCGCGTCGAGCAGCGCCGCGAGCACCGCGTTGCCCGAGGCGTCCGCGACCGCGCGGTGGAACGCGAGGTCGGCGGCGGCGAGGCGCGCCGGGTCGGTGCGGGGCTCGACGAGCGCCCGGGCCATGTCGTCCAGGGCGGCGCGGGCGCGCGCGACGTGTCCGTCGGCCAGGTGCAGGGCCGCGAGCCCGGCGGCCTCGGTCTCCAGCGTCGCGCGCACGGCGTGCAGCGAGGAGTGGTCGCCGGGCAGGTCCGCGAGGAACGCGACGGGGGTGAGCAGCGTCGAGGGGTCCAGGTCCGTCACGTACGTGCCGTCGCCGTGCCGGGCCTCGAGGATGCCGAGGACGACGAGGGCGCGCACGCCCTCGCGCAGGGAGCCGCGCGAGACGCCGAGCTCGGACGCCAGCTCCTTCTCGGCCGGCAGCCGGTCGCCCGGGCGCAGCCCGCCGTCGAGGATGAGGCGCTGGACGTCCTCGACGACGTCCTGGGTGCGTGACACGTGCTCGTCTCCGTCGTCGTCCGCGGCTGCGGTCGGGCTGGGGCGTGGCGGGTGTCAGCGCTCGGGGACGAGCGGCGGGATGCCGTAGGTCTCGACCGCGGTGCGCCCCATGACGCGGGCGACGGCGACCTCGTCCAGGCCGTCCAGGGTCGCGCGCAGCCCGCCCCAGACCTCGTGCCAGGACCCGTGCGCGTCGAGGGACGTCGGCCAGTCGCTGCCGGCCATCAGGCGGTCGGGGCCGAAGGTCGCCAGCGCGTGGTCGACGGCAGGGCGCACGTCGTCCACGGTCCAGCCGGGACCGGCGGCGCGTCCGAGGCCCGCGAGCTTCGCGACGACGTTGGGGGCCTCGGCGGCCGCGTCGAGCGCGTCGGTCCACGCCCGCCAGGTGGTGGTGTCGCCGGCGCGCAGCGCGGCGAGCGGCGGGGAGCCGAGGTGGTCGACGACGACCGTCAGCTTGGGGTGCCGGTCCGCGACGGTCGCGACGTGCCGGAGCAGCTCGGGGGTCGTGGCGGGCAGGTCGAGCACCAGGCGGCGCTCGGTGAGCAGCGTGAGGCCCTCGTCGACGCCGTCGCGGAGCAGCCACCGGGAGTCGGTCTCGCGGTCGACGTGGTGGCTCACGCCGACGATCGGCTCGACGCGCCAGTGGTCGAGCTGGACCGCGGCCTCGTCCGGGGTGTCCAGCGGCACCCAGGCCACCACGCCGAGCACGTGGGGCGAGCACAGCGCCTGGAAGAGCAGGTGCTCGCTGTCCGCGCGGTTGTCGGCGGACTGGACGAGCACCACGCCGTCCACGTGGTGCTCGTCCAGTGCGCCGCCGACGTCACGGACTCGGTAGGTGCGGTGCAGGAGGGAGGGGTCCTGCGACATCCACGGGTAATGGACCGACTCCGGGTCCCACACCTGCAGATGCGCATCCACGACGTCGTAGGGCATGTGACCGAAGGTAGCGGTGATCCGATGTCTGAATCGTCCTGGCGGTCATTCCCTCATAGAACCCTCATGAAGACGCCCGTGACAGAACCAGACATCGGATGTCTGTTTCGTCCAGATGTCCTGCGTTCACCGGAGAGTCACGGTCGCGCGGGCCCGCTGTGACCCCGCAGGTCACAGCGGGTACACCCGGGGGTCACAGGATGTCAGGGGTCAGTCATCGCCCGACGGCGTACCCCTGCTGCCCCCGCGCGTTGGCCGCCGCGCACAACCACCCGTTCGGCCCAACGCCGGCGGCGCTCAACCGGCCGAGGGCCCAGGGGCCGGCGTCCACGACGGCGTGACCGCGACCCGCGAGCGCCGCCAGCACGGCCGGCCCCAGCCGCGACTCGGCCACCAGGCCGCGCGGCGTGTGCGTGCGCGGGTGGAACGACTGGTGCACGTGCGACGTGTGCCACGCCGGCGCGTCGATCGCCGCCTGCAGGTCGAGCCCGCCGACGAGGTGGCGCAGCAGGAACGGCACCGTCCACTGGTCCTGCTGGTCGCCGCCCGGCGTGCCGAACGCGAACCCGTGCCCGGCCCCCAGCACCAGGCCGGGGCTCAGCGTCGTCCGGGGCCGGCGGCCCGGGACCAGGCTCGCGGGCAGCCCGTCCTGCACCCAGCACATCTGCGCGCGCGTCGGCAGCGCGAACCCCAGCCCGGGGACCACCGGGCTGGACTGCAGCCACCCGCCCGACGGCGTCGCGGACACCTGGTTGCCCCAGCGGTCCACCACGTCGACGTGGCACGTGTCGCCCGGGCTCAGGCCGATCGGGGACACGGTCGGCTCACCCAGCCCCGCGCCCGGGGCGCCGCGTCCCGCGTCGCCGTGTCCCGCGTCGGCGGCCGCCCGTGCCGCGACCAGCGCCCGGGCGAGCCGCGGCGCCCGTCCCTGCGGCGCGCCCGGGCGGAACCCGTCGTCGGCGACGTCCCCGACCAGACGCGCCCTCTCGGCCGCGTACCCGACCGACAGCAGCGCGTCGAGCGGCACGTCCCCGCTGTCGCCGTACCAGGCGTCGCGGTCCGCGAACGCGAGCTTGGCGACCTCGACGACGACGTGGACGAGCTCCGCGGCCGCCGCGTCGTGGTCCGCGGCGTCGCGCACGAGGTCCTCGACGCCCAGCTGCTCCAGCAGCCGCAGCTGCTGCAGCAGCACCGGGCCCTGCCCCCACGCCCCCGTCTTGTGCACCTCGACGCCCGCGAACGGCACCGCCACGGTCGGCTCCTCCGTGGCCCGCCACGCGGCGAGGTCGTCCCCGCGCAGGAACCCGGTGTGCGCGCGGCCCGTCGCGTCGAGCACGGGCGTCCCGGCGACGAACGTGTCGACGGCCTGCGCCACGAACCCCTCGTAGAACGCGCGCCGCGCCCCCTCGAGCTGCGCCTCCCGGTCCGGCCCCGCGGCCGACGCCGCGGCCAGCAGGCGCTCGAACGTGCGCGCGAGGTCCGGGTTGCGGAACCGGTCGCCCGCCGCGGGGACCGCGCCGCCGGGCAGGTACACCTGCGCGCTCGTCGGCCAGTGCGCGCGGAACATGTCCGCCACCGTCGCGATCGTGCGCGCGGCCGCCGGCGCCAGGGGGTGGCCGTCGCGCGCGTACCCGAGCGCGGGGCCGAGCACGTCGGCCAGCGGCAGCGTGCCGTACCGCGCCAGCAGGTCCAGCCACGCGCCGAACGCCCCGGGGACGACCGCGGCCAGGTGCCCGGTGCCCGGGACCTCGTCGACGCCGAGGTCGCGGAACGCGTCCGTCGTCGCCAGCGCCGGGACCACGCCCTGCCCGCAGACGACGAACGTGCGCCCGTCCGCGGCGCGGTGCCCGATGACCGGGGCGTCGCCGCCGGGCCCGTTGAGGTGCGGCTCGACGACCGACAGCGTGAACCCGGCCGCCGCGGCCGCGTCGAACGCGTTCCCGCCGGCCTCGAGCGTGCGCATGCCGACCGCGCTCGCGAGCCAGTGCGTCGAGGCGACCATGCCGAACGTGCCGGTGAGCACCGGCCGGGTGGTGAACATGAGCCGATGCTCCCAGCGCGCGGCCCCGGCGTCCTGGCGGCTCAGACCCCGCCGGGGAACCCGAGCGCGTGCCACGCCTCGTACGTCGCGACCGACGCGGCGTTCGACAGGTTCATCGACCGGCGCCCGGGCAGCATCGGGATCCGCAGCCGGTCGCTCACGCGCGGGTGCGCCACGACCTCGGGCGGCAGGCCGGTGGGCTCGGGGCCGAACAGCAGGACGTCGTCGTCGCGCCAGTCCACGTCGGTGTACCAGCGGGTGGCCTGCGTCGTGAACGCGAGGACGCGCGAGGTGGGCAGCGCGCCCAGCAGTGCCTCGAGGTGGGGGTGCACGACCACGTGCGCGAGGTCGTGGTAGTCCAGGCCGGCGCGACGCAGCCGCGCCTCGGACATCTCGAACCCGAGGGGCTCGACGAGGTGCAGGGTCGCGCCGGTGCCCGCGCACATGCGGATGGCGGCGCCGGTGTTGCCGGGGATCCGCGGTTCGAAGAAGGCGACGTGCACCGGACGATCCTGCCACCGCGCCCGGCCGGCGGTGTGGTGGGGTAGGGGTCGTGGTGGACGACGACGTGGACCGGACCGGTGGCGACGGGGCGCACGGGCGCGACCCGGAGCCCGGCGCACCGCTGCTGCTGCGCCTCGACGAGCCGGCGCGCACCTGGACCGACGCGTTCCCGGTGGGCAACGGGCGGCTGGGCGCGATGGTGCACGGTGGGACCGCGCACGAGCGGCTGCAGGTCAACGACGACACCTGCTGGTCGGGCGCGCCGCTCACGGGCCCGGTCGAGCCCGTCGGGCCGCTCGGGGACGACGGTGCCCCGGGCGTCGTGCGGCGCGCGCGGGCGCTGCTGGCCGCCGACGACCCGCTCGCGGCCGAGGCCGAGCTCGCCCGCCTGCAGAGCGGCTGGGTCCAGGCCTACCAGCCGCTCGTCGACGTGCTCGTCGAGCAGCCCGGGGCCGCCGGGGACGCGGGCTACCGCCGCACCCTCGACCTGGGCCGGGGCGTCGCCACGACGACGTGGCGGTCCGCCGGCGGTGCCGGGTGGCGCCAGGACGTGCTGGTGAGCCACCCGGACCAGGCGCTGCTGCTCGAGCGGACGCTCGACGCCCGTGAACCTGACGGTGACGGCGGCGAGGCGTGGGTGCGGCTCACCTCGCCCCACCCGTGGGCCGCGCCACCGGCGCGCGCGGGTGCGCCCGGCGACGGCCCGGCGGTCGTGGTCGCGACGCTCGACCTGCCGTCCCACGTGCTGCCCGACTGGGTCGCCGACCCGGAGCCCGTGCGCTACGGGGGTCGTGCGGTGCATGCGGCCGTCGCGCTCGCGGTGCTCGCGGACGGTGCCGGGGCGTCCGTGCAGGTCGTCGACGGCGCGGTCCGCGTCCGGGGCGCGCGGCGGCTGCGCGTCGTCCTGACGTCCGCGACCGACCACGACGTCGCCGCCGGTGCGCTGCACGGCGACCGGGACCGCGTCGTCGCCGACGCGCTCGCCGGCTGCCGGCGCGCGGTCGCCGGGGTCGACGGCCTGGCCGCCCGGCACGTCGCCGACCACGCGGCGCTCCTGGGGCGCGTCGACCTCGACCTCGGTGCGCCCGCCCCGGACCTGCCGCTCGACGCCCGCCTGGTCCGCCACGCCGCGGGCGAGCCGGACCCGCACCTGGCCGTCCTGGCGTTCCAGCACGGCCGCTACCTGACGGTCGCGGGCTCGCGTCCCGGCACGCTGCCGCTGAACCTGCAGGGCATCTGGAACGACCGGGTGCGGCCACCGTGGAGCTCCAACTACACGATCAACATCAACACCGAGATGAACTACTGGCCCACGCTCGTCGGCGACCTCGCGGAGTGCCACGAGCCGCTGCTGGGGTGGCTCGACCGGCTCGCGGTGGCCGGCGGGAGCACCGCGCGCACGCTCTACGGCGTGCGCGGCTGGGTCGCCCACCACAACAGCGACCCCTGGTGCTTCACGGGGCCCACGGGCCGCGGCCACGACTCCGCGAGCTGGTCGAGCTGGCCGCTGGGCGGCGCGTGGCTGGCCCGGCACGTCGTGGACCACCACGACTGGACCGGGGACGTCGACGCGCTGCGCCGGCACTGGCCCGTGGTGCGCGGCGCGGCCCTGGCGGTGCTCGACCTGCTCGTCGAGCTGCCCGACGGCAGCCTCGGGACGTCGCCCGCCACCAGCCCGGAGAACCTCTACCTGCTGCCCGACGGGCGACCCGCGTCGGTCGCGGTGTCGACGACGTCCGACCTCGCGATCGTCCGCGACCTGCTGGAGCACGTGCGCCGCCTCGCCCCGGCGGCGGGGGACCACGACGAGCACCTGCGCGCCGCCGTCGACGGCGCGCTCGAGCGCCTGCCGACCGAGCGGGTCGCGCCCGACGGGCGCCTCGCGGAGTGGCGCACGGACGTGCCCGACGCCGAGCCGGAGCACCGCCACCAGTCGCACCTCTACCGGGTGTTCCCCGGCACGTCGATCGACCCCGACACCTCCCCGGCGCTCGCGGCCGCGGCCGCCCGCACGCTGGACGCGCGCGGCCCCGACTCCACGGGGTGGTCGCTCGCGTGGCGCCTCGCGCTGCGTGCCCGCCTGCGGGACCCCGAGGGCGTCGACGCGCTGGTCAGGGCGTTCCTGCACCCCGTCGACGCGGGTCCCGCCGAGCCCGGCCCGCAGCGCGGCGGGGTGTACCGCTCGCTGCTGTGCGCGCACCCGCCGTTCCAGATCGACGGGAACCTGGGCTTCACGGCCGGGGTCGCCGAGGCGCTCGTGCAGGCGCACCACCGCGGTCCGGACGGCGTGCGCGAGGTGCACCTGCTGCCCGCGCTGCCCACCGCGTGGCCCGCGGGGCGCGTGCGGGGGCTGCGCCTGCGCGGCGGCCTGCGACTGGCGGACCTGGTGTGGCGCGACGGGCGCGTCGTGCGCGCGGTCCTGGAGTCGGACCGCCCGGTCGTCGTCGACGTCCGGGAGCGCGGGGCCGACGCGCGGCGTCAGGTGGCCGTGCGCCCGGGGTGCCCGGGTCTCGTCGAGCCGGTGCCGCGCGGCTGAGCGGTGCGCCGGCAGCCGGCCCCGGTCTCAGGACCCGCCGAGCTCGCTGGCGAGCTCCTCCTCCTCGGCCTGCGACAGCGACGTCTGCAGGACCTCGCCGCCGTGGGGCGCGAGCGCGGCGAAGAACTTGTCCTCCGTGAGCTTGCTGGCCATGATCACCAGCGCCGCGCGGCCGGGGGTGAGCAGCCCGGTCACCCGCTCGCGGAAGGCGCTGTCGATGCCCGACTGCCCGAGCCTGCCCGTGAGGGCGCCGAGCACCCCTCCGAGGACCAGCCCCACGCCGGGGACGAGGAACAGCAGGCCGAAGATCGCGCCCCACAGCGCGCCGGACGCGGCAGACGCGCCGACGATCCGCGCGGGGGTCTCGACGTGCTGCTTGCCGTCGTCGTCCACCGAGACCAGGGCCAGGCCCGTGAGCTGGACGACGAAGTCCCGCTGCGCGGACTGCACCTCCTCGTACGCGGCCCTGGCCGTGTCGTGGTCGGCGTACCCGATGATGATCAGCTCGGACACGGGGTGCTCCTGTCGTGGGGCCGCACCGGTCGCGGGCCGTGCACGGCGTGCTGCGGGTGACGGCGGGTCGATCCGAATCTAGCCCCGGACGCGGGCGCGGGCGCCTCCCGGGGACTGCCCCTTCGGGCAGGTGCCGCGGGGGGCTGCGGGCGCCCCCGGCGCGGCGTGGGCGACCATGATGGACAGGGTGTGCGGGTGCCCGTGGTCGTGGACGGCGACGTGGTCCGGGCGCGCCGGTGCACGGCGGCGCCGGGCCCGGCTCTCGGCCGGTCCCGCGTGACGGCGACGGGGGCCGGCGTGGTGACGACCGGGCACGAGCCGCCGCCGCGCCCGGTCGTGGCGGCGGCCGTCGTCGACGTCCTCGTCTACGTGGTGGTGCTCAACCTGGTCGTCGAGCACCTGCCGCAGGTGCTCAGCGAGAGCTTCACCCTGACGCTGCTGACCGCCGTGCTGCTCAAGGTCGTGCTCGAGGTGGTGGTCGTCGCGAAGGATCGTGCCAAGCGACGGTTCCGGCAGGCCGACGGTCCGGCGGGCAGGGTCGTCGGTGCGCTGCTGCTGTGGCTCGTGCTGGTCGGGAGCAAGTTCGTCGTGCTGGAGGCCGTCGACCTGGTCGTCGGCCCCCGGGTCAGCCTCGGGGGCTTCTTCTCGGTGACGCTGCTCGTCGTCGTGCTGCTGCTGGCCCGCACCGGGGTGCGGCGCCTGGTGGCGGCCCGCGCGGGCTAGACGGTCCCGGCCGGTGCCGGCGCCGTCGACTCGCGGACGACCAGCTCGGTCGCGAGGTCGATCCGCAGGTTGGGGGGCTGCTGGCCGGCGGCGAGGCTGAGCACCATCTCCGTGGCGGTGCCCGCCATCTCCCGCAGCGGCTGCCGCACGGTCGTCAGGGACGGGCCCAGCCACTGCGCGAGCGGGATGTCGTCGTACCCGACGACCGAGACGTCCTCGGGGATCGACAGGCCGAGCTCGCGCACCGCGCGCATGACTCCCAGGCTCTGGTAGTCCGAGCCGGCGAAGATGGCGGTGGGACGGTCCGGGCGCGACAGCAGCTCCAGCCCGTGGTTGTACCCGCCGTCGACGTGGAAGTCGCCCCAGCGCACGAGCGACGGGTCGGGGCGGATCCCCGCCTCCTCCAGCGCGCTGCGGTAGCCGTCGACGCGGGCGCGGGAGCACAGCACGTCGGCCGGGCCGGCGATGACGGCGATGCGCCGGTGCCCCAGCGACAGCAGGTGCCGGGTGGCGATGAGGCCGCCGTTCCAGTTGTTGGACCCGACCGTGGGCACCCCGGCGGGCGGCTCGCCCCACGTGTCGACGACGACGAACGGGATGGACCGCGACTCGAGCTGGTGCCGCTGCGTCGCGTCCAGGCTCGACAGCACCAGCAGGACGCCGAGCGGCCGGCGGGCGAGGATGTCGTCGATGAGCTCCTGCTGGGGGCGGTGGGCGCCCCCGAGCTCGGACAGGACGACGCCGACGCGGTGTGCCGCGGCGGCGTCCTCGACGCCCTTGATGACCTCCTGGGCCCACGCGTTGTCGATGTGGTGGAACACCAGGTCGATGAGGTTCGGGTCGCCCGAGCCGCGCCCGCGACGGCGGCGGTAGCTGTGCTCCTCGAGGATCGCCTCGACCCGTGCGCGCGTGCCCGCGGCGACGTCGGCCCGGCCGTTCAGCACCTTCGAGACGGTGGGGACCGAGACGCCGGCGAGCGCCGCGATCTCGGCGATCGTCACCGTCCGCGGGCTGTCGGGGGGCGTGGCCACGGGGCCTCCTCTGACCGGGGCCCGCCGCGCGGCCGGGGTGCCCGGCAGCGCGCCCGGGACGGGCTCGCAAGTTTCGACACCGACGGTAGCACCCGCGCCCCCGTCTGCTCGCCCGCCCGGTCGGACAGGTGTCCGGGAGGCGCGTCGGACGGTCGTCCGGTCTCGGTTCGGTCACGCGGGTTGACTCACCGCAAACGTTTGCCTAACGTGGCGGCCGTCACCTCGACGGAACGGACCGTCGACACATATCGGCCACGAGGGCGTGGAGATCGATGCAGGCGCAGCAGCAGGACGTGCACCCGGTGCCACCCGGTCCGCCGCCGCACGGCCACGACCGTCACCACCTGAGCACCGCCGGGGTGCTCCTCAGCTCCGAAGGGTGGTGACCGGATGTCCACGGACGGTGTGACCGTCGGCGGGGGCGCGCCCCAGGCCGCGCTCGCCCACGACCCCGTGCCTGCCGTCGCCGCACGCGGCGCCGTCGACGCGCCGCAGGGTCCGGGAGGTCGAGCGGCCCGCAAGCGCCGCGACGGCCACATGACGTGGCGGCGTGCGCTGCGTCGCGACTGGCAGCTGTACTCCCTGCTGGTCCTGCCGCTGCTGTTCTTCGCGGTCTTCCGCTACGTGCCGATGGCGGGGAACGTCATCGCGTTCCGCCGCTTCCGCCCCGGCGGGTCGATCTTCGGCGAGGAGTGGGTCGGTCTGCACTACGTGCGGATGTTCATCAACGACCCGACGTTCTGGAACGTCTTCCAGAACACGCTGGTGCTCGGCATCCTGAGCCTGGTCATCATCTTCCCGCTGCCCATCGTGCTCGCGCTCATGCTCAACGAGCTGCGCTCGCAGCGCTTCAAGCGGATCATCCAGACGATCTCGTACCTGCCGCACTTCATGTCCATCGTCATCGTTGCGGGCCTGGTCTTCCAGCTCACCGCGATGCGCGGCACGGTGAACCAGATCATCACGGCGGTCGGCGGGGCGCCGATCGGGTTCATGCAGCTGCCGGAGTGGTTCCGCACCGTCTACATCTCCTCGGAGATCTGGCAGACCGTCGGCTGGGGCACGATCCTCTACCTGGCCGCGCTGTCGACCATCGACCCGCAGCTGTACGAGGCCGCGCGTATCGACGGCGCCAACCGCTGGCGCCAGACCTGGCACGTGACCCTGCCGGGCATCCGGCCGACCATGGTCGTCCTGCTGATCCTCAACATCGGGTCCTTCATGGCGGTCGGGTTCGAGAAGATCCTGCTCCTGTACAACCCCCTGCTGTACCCGACCGCGGACGTCATCGCGACGTACCTGTACCGCGTCGGCATCGGGTCCAGCCAGTTCTCCTACGCGACGGCCATCGGCCTGTTCGAGGCGATCATCGGCCTGACCCTCGTCCTGTCCGCCAACGCGATCTCGCGCCGAGTGGTCGGAGCCTCCCTGTGGTGACCGCCGAGAACGTCACGCACCTCGACGAGCAGCTGTCGAAGCCGACCGTCCACGCCACCCGCACCGTCAAGGACACCCCCGGCTACCGGGTGTTCCGCGTGGTCAACGCGACGCTGCTGGTGATCATCGCGGGCGTGACGCTGTACCCCTTCGTCAACCTCGTGGCGCAGGCCTTCAGCTCCGAGGCGTTCATCAACGCCGGCCAGGTCAACCTGTGGCCCAAGGGCTTCAACGTCACGACGTTCAACCTGGTCATGGGCGACTCGATGTTCTGGCGCAACTATCAGAACACGGTCTACTACACGGTCGTGGCGACGCTCGTCGCGATGGTGCTGACGACGACCTTCGCCTACGCGATCTCCAAGTACCACCTCAAGGGACGCAAGGTCTTCATCGGCATCGCCGTGTTCACGATGTTCTTCAACGGCGGCCTCATCCCCAACTACGTGCTCGTCAACGAGCTCGGGCTGCGCAACTCGGTGTGGGCGATCGCGCTGCCCAACGCCATCAGCGTGTTCAACCTGCTCGTCATGAAGTCGTTCTTCGAGAACTTCTCCACCGAGCTCGAGGAGGCCGCGGAGATCGACGGCCTGAGCACGTACGGCAAGCTCTGGCGCATCGTGCTCCCGCTGAGCAAGGCCGTCATCGCGACGATGGTGCTCTTCTACTCGGTCTCGTTCTGGAACTCGTGGTTCGCCGCGTTCCTCTACATGGACCACCGCGAGCTGTACCCGGTGACCGTCTACCTGCGGAACCTCATCGCGGGTGCCACCAGCGTCGACGGGGCCGCCGGCTCGGCCGAGGCGACGCAGATCGCGGCCAACGTGAAGGCGGTGACGATGCTGCTCACCGTCCTGCCCATCGTGTGCCTCTACCCGTTCGTGCAGAGGTACTTCGTGTCGGGCGTGATGCTCGGCTCGGTCAAGCAGTGACGCCCCAGCCCCCGCGGCCCCTCGTGGACGGCGGTGCACCTCCCCGGATGCAGGACGACGACGTTCGACCAGAAGGAGAATCATGAGGACCACGAAGAGGCGGCCCCTCGCGACCGCCGTGACCGCCGCGAGCCTTGCGCTGGCCCTGGCGGCCTGCTCGGGCGGTTCCAGCGACGGGGGCGACGCCCCGGAGGCCGGCGAGCTGGGCCAGGTCGGTGCCATGGAGGACTACGGCGTCGGCACGACGTTCGTGGCGACCGAGCCCGTGAGCTTCGGCCTGATGTACCGCGACCACCCGAACTACCCGATCAAGGACGACTGGGACATCCTCACCAAGCTCGAGGAGAACCAGAAGGTCACCTTCGACATCCAGACGGCACCGCTGTCCGACTGGCAGCAGGCGCAGTCGATCGCGATCGGCGCGGGCAACGCCCCGGACATCATCTCCGTGACGTACCCCGGTCAGGAGTCGGCCTTCGTCGCCGGCGGGGCGATCCTGCCCGTCAGCGACTACGTCGAGCACATGCCGAACTTCCTCGACAAGGTCGAGAGGTGGGGCCTCGAGGCCGACATCGACCGCATGCGCCAGGAGGACGGAAAGTACTACCTCCTGCCGGGTCTGCGGGAGTCGGTGCGGCCGTCGTACTCGTACGCCGTGCGCAAGGACATCTGGGAGCAGCTCGGCCTGAGCCTCGAGCCGGAGACGTTCGAGGACTTCGCCGCGGACCTGGCGACGGTCAAGGCGGCCTACCCCGACCTCTACCCGCTGTCCGACCGCTGGTCGGCCAACGGCCCGCTCGAGGCCTCGCTCAACGTGGCCGCGTCCAACTTCGGCACCGCCGCCGGGTGGGGCTACGGCGAGGGCACCTGGTGGGACGAGGACGCCGAGGAGTTCGTGTACACCGGCGCCATGGACGAGTACCGCGAGCTGCTCGAGTACTACCACGGGCTCGTCGCGGACGGCCTCATGGACCCGGAGAGCCTCACGCAGGACGACGACCAGGCCCAGCAGAAGCTCGCCTCGGGCCAGACGTTCGCCCAGCTCACCAACGACCAGGAGATCCTCAAGGTCCGCACGGCGATGACCGAGGTCGGCACGGACGGTGAGGTCGTCATGATCCGGGTGCCCGCCGGCCCCGCGGGCGACATCCTCGCCGGCTCGCGTCTCGTCAGCGGCCTCATGCTCGCGTCGTCGGCCGCCGAGGAGGACGACTTCCTGGCGATGCTGCAGTTCATCGACTGGCTGTACTACTCCGACGAGGGCCTCGAGTTCGCCAAGTGGGGCGTCGAGGGTGAGACCTTCACGCGGGACGGCGACACGCGCGTCCTCGCCGACGACATCGACCAGAACGGCCTGAACCCGGGTGCGCCCAAGGCCCTCAACGTCGACTACGGCTACCACAACGGCGTGTGGATGCTCGAGCACGGCTCGTCCGACGAGCTCGACCGCTCGATGCTGCGCCCCGAGGTCGTGGAGTTCGTCGAGTCGATGAGCGACAAGGAGCTCGCCCCGGTCGCGCCCCCGGCGCCGCTGGACGAGCTCGAGCGCGAGCAGGTCTCGCTGTGGCAGACGGCCCTGCGGGACCACGTCTACCAGAACACGGCGGCGTTCATCCTGGGCCAGCGCCCGCTGTCCGAGTGGGACGCCTACGTGTCCGAGCTCGAGGGCAAGAACATGCAGCAGTACCTCGACGTCGTGAACGGCGCGCAGCAGCGCTACGCCGAGGCCAACGGCTGACAGGATCAGGCCCGGCCCCACGTCGTCCGTCGGCGAGGTGGCCGGGCCTTCCCGTTCCCGGGCGCGCACCGTCGCCCGTCCGTCCGTCCATCAGGAGCCGCAGTGCGTACCGTCGTCCCCACCCAGCCCACCGGACCGCTGCCCGACGCCTGGCGCGCGTGCGTCGGCACCGGCCGCATGAACCTGGCGCTGCGCGCCGACTACCGCGACTCGCTCGCGCAGGTGCAGCGCGACATCGGGTTCCGGCACATCCGCGGGCACGGGCTGCTGTCGGACGACATGGGGCTGCTGCGCACCGACGAGGTCGACGGTCGCACGCACACGCGGTACTCGTTCACGTACGTCGACCAGGTGCACGACTTCTTCCTCGACGTGGGCATCCGGCCGTTCATCGAGCTGGGCTTCATGCCCTCGCAGCTCGCGTCGGGCGACCAGACCGTGTTCTGGTGGAAGGGCAACGTCACCCCGCCCCGCGACCACGGCGAGTGGGTCGCGCTGGTGCAGGCGCTCCTGCGGCACCAGATCGACCGGTACGGCATCGACGAGGTGCGGCGCTGGCCCATCGAGGTGTGGAACGAGCCCAACCTCGCGGGGTTCTGGAAGGACGCCGACCAGCCCGCGTACTTCCGCCTGTTCGAGGAGACGGCCCGCGCGATCAAGGACGTCGACGCCGAGCTGCAGGTCGGCGGGCCCGCGATCTGCGGGGGGTCCGACGACGAGTGGTGGGCGCCGTTCTCGGACTTCGTGACCAGCCGCGACGTGCCGATCGACTTCGTCACCCGGCACGCGTACTCTTCCGGGCCCGTGCAGCAGATCCCGTTCGGCACGTACCAGACCCAGATGCCGCCGCAGGACCTGCTCGAGCAGTTCGACGCGCCGCGCCGGTACCTGGCCGGCACGCGCCTGGCCGGCCTGCCCGTGCACATCACGGAGTTCAACACCTCCTACCGCCCCGACAACCCGGTCCACGACACGGCGTACAACGCCGCGTTCCTGGCCCCGGTGCTCGCCGGTGGCGGCGACGTCGTCGACTCGTTCTCCTACTGGACGTTCTGCGACGTCTTCGAGGAGGCGAACGTCCCGACCTCCTTCTTCCACGGCGGGTTCGGCATGCTGACCCACCGGCAGGTCGCCAAGCCGACCTACCACCTCTACGCGTTCATGGCCCGGATGGGCCGTGACGTGCTCGCCCGCGGCGAGGACCACCTGGTGTGCGCCGACCCCGACGGTCGGGTCACGGTGCTGGCGTGGCAGCCGGTCGGGGGCACCGACGGGGGCGACGCTGACGGGCACCGGGTCGAGCTGTCGCTGCCCGTGCGCGGCGACGCCGCGTTCGTGCTGCGCGAGCGCGTCAACGAGCACGACGGCAACGCGTTCGCCGCGTGGCGCGAGCTCGGGCGGCCCATGTCGCCGACGTCGCGCGAGCTGGACCTGCTGCGCGCGTGCGCGCGGCCGGCGGTGCAGCACGACGTGCTGCGCGCCGCCGACGGCCGCGTCGACCTCGACCTGGACCTGGGGAGGCACGAGGTGACGTTCGTCGAGATCACGCCCGTGACGCCGACGCACCACGAGGGCCTCGACGACCGGCGGATCCTCGGCGCGCAGGACGACCGGCTCGTGGCGCGGCACGAGCGCGGGAGGGCGTGACGGTGTCCCGCCCCGGTGACCTGGACGAGGTGGGGGACGGCCCGCTGTCCCGCGGCGCCACGCTGGTGCAGTGGGTCATGGTGATCTGCGGCTTCACGGTGCTGACCGGGGGCCTGCCGCTCATCCTCGTGCCGTTCCTCAGCGACGACGCCTCCAACCTGTGGCTGACGGCGCTGCTGGCCCTGCCGATGGGTCCCGCGCTGGCGGCCGCGATGTTCGCGTGGCGGCGCTACGTCGCGGAGCCCGACCTGCAGGCCGTGAGCCACTTCTGGCGCGGGTACCGGCTCAACGCGTTCGACGTGCTGCGCTGGTGGACGCCGATGGTGCTGGCGCTCGCCGTCATCGGGTTCTCGCTCGCGTACCTCGACGCGGCGGCCGTCCCCTCGGGGTACGGCGTCGTGCTCGTCGTCATCGCGGTGGCCATCATGCTGTGGGCGGTGGTCGCGCTCGCGCTGTCCTCGCGCCTGAGCCTGCGCACGCGTGACGTGGCGCGCCTCGCCACGTACTACCTGGCTGCGAAGCCGCTGGTCACGCTCGGGGCGTTCTCGTTGCTGGTGCTCAGCGCCGGGATCGTGCTGGTGGTGTCCGACTGGGCGCTGGTCCTGGCGTCCGGCCTGCTCGCCTTCGCCGTCGTCACGACCACCCAGCCCGTGGTGGACGACGCGACCGCGCGCTTCACCGCCTGACCCGCCGCGACCAGCGCGAGGTCGTCGGGGCACGGGACCTTCGTCGCACCTTCATCCGGCGGTGGTGTTGACACGGTTTCGACGCGCTGCTTAATGTGTGCACGTTCACACAATCTCGACGGCGAGATCGCGTGGCGCAGTGTGTGCACGTGCACACACACGGCGCGACGGCTCCCGGCGAACCCGACGGGCAGGGAGCTCATGACACCGCCGACCACCGATCTCCGCACCGGGGACGCCACCACGCGCGGCATCGCGTACGGGTGCGACTACAACCCCGAGCAGTGGGACCGCGACGTCTGGCGCGAGGACGTCGCGCTCATGCGTGAGGCCGGGGTCGACCTGGTGGCCGTCAACATCTTCGGCTGGTCGCACGTCGAGCCGGCGCCGGGCGCGTACGACTGGTCCGGTCTCGACGAGGTCGTCGACCTGCTCCACGCCCACGGCATCCGCGTCAACCTGGGCACCGGCACGTCGTCGCCGCCGCCGTGGCTGACCACGCTGCACCCCGAGATCCTGCCCGTCGTGGCGGACGGCACCACCCGCTGGCCGGGCGGGCGCCAGGCCTGGTGCCCCAGCTCGGCCGAGTTCCGGCGCCGCGCCCTCGCGCTCGTCGAGCAGGTCGCGCAGCGCTACGGCCGGCACCCGGGCCTCGCGCTGTGGCACGTGTCCAACGAGCTCGGCTGCCACAACGCGCTGTGCTACTGCGACGAGTCCGCCGCGGCCTTCCGCGTCTGGCTCGAGCGCCGCTACGGCACGGTCGACGCGCTCAACGCCGCGTGGGGCACGGCGTTCTGGAGCCAGCGCTACACGGACTGGGACCAGGTGCTGCCGCCGCGGGCCAACCTCTCGCTCGGCAACCCCACCCAGGCCGTCGACTTCCACCGCTTCAGCTCCGACGCGCTGCTCGAGCACCACCGCGCCGAGGCCGCGGTCCTGCGCCGGCACTCCGAGGCGCCGGTGACCACCAACTTCATGGTCACCGCGCACATCCGCAACCTCGACTACTGGTCCTGGGCCCCGCACGTCGACGTCGTCGCCAACGACCACTACCTCGACCACCGCCTGGACGACCCGCGCTCCGAGCTGGTGTTCGCCGCCGACCTGACCCGCGGCCTGGCCGGGGGAGCGCCGTGGCTGCTCATGGAGCAGTCGACGAGCGCCGTCAACTGGCAGCCCGTCAACCTGGCCAAGGAGCCGGGCCAGATGACCCGCAACTCCCTGACGCACGTCGCCCGCGGCGCCGACGCCGTCTGCTTCTTCCAGTGGCGCGCCTCGGCCCAGGGCTCGGAGAAGTTCCACTCAGCACTGGTGCCGCATGCCGGCACCGACACCGAGGTCTGGCGCGAGGTCGTCGCGCTCGGCGCCACCCTCGACCGGCTCGACGAGGTCGCGGGCACGCGCGTCGTCGCCGACACGGCCCTGGTGTTCAGCTGGGAGTCGTGGTGGGCCGCCGACGGCGAGGCGCGCCCGTCCCAGGCCGTGCGGTACCTCGACCAGGTGCACGCCGCCCACCGCGCGCTGCACCAGCTGGGCGTCACCGTCGACGTGGTCGGCCCCGACGCCGACCTGTCCGGCTACCGGCTGGTGGTCGTGCCCGCGCTGCACATGGTCACCGACGCGCAGGCGGCCGCCGTCGCGGCCCACGCGGAGGCGGGCGGGCACGTGCTGGTCACCTTCAACTCCGGCATCGTCGACCAGGACGACCGCGTGCGGCTCGGCGGGTACCCCGGCGCGTTCCGCGACCTGCTGGGCGTGACGTCCGAGGAGATCGTCCCGCTGCTGCCCGGCACGCGCGTGGCCCTCGACTCCGGCGCGCACGCCTCGCTGTGGACCGAGCGCCTGCGGACCACCGACGCGTCCGTCGTCGCGTCCTACGCCGACGGGCCGCTGGCCGGGATCCCCGCCGTCACCCGCGTCGACCGCGGCGCCGGGGCGGCGTGGTACGTCGCGACCGCGCTCGACGCCCCCGACCTGCGGGACCTCGTGCGCACGGTGGTGCGCGACGCCGGCGTGACCCCGACGGGTCCCGAGGGCGACGGCTCGGTCGAGGTCGTGCGCCGCGCCGGGGACGGCCGCAGCTACCTCTTCGTCGTCAACCACTCGCAGCAGGACCACGAGCACCCCGTCACGGGGCACGAGCTCGTCACCGACCGGCGGGCCGCCGGCCACGTCCACGTCCCCGCCGGCACCGTGCGGGTCGTCCGGGAGGACACGCCATGACGCGCACCGCGACCCCACCCCCCGCGCCGACGTTCGGCGCACGGCGACGGCGCGTCCCCGTGCCGCACAAGCGGGCCATCGCGTTCTTCGTCCTGCCGTTCGGCACGCTCTTCGCGCTGTTCTACGCCCTGCCCGTCGGGTACGCGGTGTGGCAGTCGCTGCTCGTCGTCGAGCGCGAGGGCACGTTCGGCCCGGCTCGCGAGGTGTTCGGCGGGCTCACCCAGTACGCGCAGGTGGTCCAGAACGGGCCGTTCTGGGCGTCGGTCGGGCGCGTGCTGCTCTTCGGGGTCGTGCAGGTGCCGGTCATGCTCGCGCTCGCGCTGGTGTTCGCGCTGCTGCTGGACTCCCCGCTGCTGCGCGGCAAGCGGTTCTTCCGGCTCGCGTTCTTCGTGCCGTACGCGGTGCCGGGCGTGGTCGCGGCGATCATGTGGGGCTTCCTGTACTCGCCCCGGCTGTCGCCGTTCGCCGCCGTCACCTCGCGCGTCGACCTGCTCTCGGCCGACGTCGTCCTGTGGGCCATCGCCAACGTCGTGACCTGGGTCTACGTCGGCTACAACATGCTCATCATCTACTCCTCGCTGCTCGCGATCCCGACCGAGGTGCACGAGGCCGCACGGCTCGACGGCGCGGGGCAGGTGCGCATCGCGTGGTCCGTGAAGATCCCGCTCGTGATGCCGGCGATCGTGCTCACCACGGTGTTCTCGATCATCGGGACGCTGCAGCTGCTGGCCGAGCCCCAGGTGTTCCGGTCCTTCAGCTCGGCCGTGACCAGCACGTTCACGCCCAACCTCACCGTCTACTCGACGTCGTCGGTGCCGAACTTCCACCTGGCGGCGGCGTTCTCCGTCGTGCTCGCGGTCGCCACGTTCGTGCTCTCGTTCACGTTCCTCAAGCTGACCCAGAAGAAGGGCGTCCAGTGAGCGCCGCCACCCGCACCCGCCCCGCTCCCGCCTCGACCCGGACCGCCGGCGGGGTGCGGGAGAGCCCCCTCTCGCGGGCCGCCGCGATGCTCGTCATGGGCGTGTTCACGCTGTACTTCCTCGTGCCGATCTGGTGGCTGCTGGTCTCGGCCACCAAGGACCGTGGGCAGTTCACCAGCACGAACCCGCTGTGGTTCGCCGACATGAACCTCGTCGAGAACGTCTCCGCGCTGCTGCGCTACGACGGCGGCATCTTCGTGCGGTGGATGGGCAACTCCGTCGCCTACACCGCCGGCGGCGCGTTCCTCGCCACCCTGCTCGCCGCGATGTGCGGCTACGCGCTCGCCAAGTACCGGTTCCTCGGCCGCGAGGCCGTGTTCAACGTGGTCCTCGGCGGCGTCCTCGTGCCGGCCACCGCCCTGGCGCTGCCGCTGTTCCTCATCTTCAGCCAGGTGAACCTCACCAACACGTTCTGGGCCGTGTTCCTGCCCAGCCTGGTGAGCCCGTTCGGCGTGTACCTGACCCGCATCTTCGCCGCCGCGAGCGTGCCCGACGAGCTGCTCGAGGCCGCGCGCCTCGACGGGTCGAGCGAGGTCCGCACGTTCTTCACGGTGTCCGTCCGGCTGATGTTCCCGGCGCTCGTGACGGTGTTCCTCTTCCAGTTCGTCGCGATCTGGAACAACTTCTTCCTCCCGCTCATCATGCTCCGCGACGAGGCCGTGTTCCCCGTGACGCTGGGCCTGTACTCCTGGAACACCCAGGTGAACCAGATCCCCGAGCTGCGCGGCTACGTGCTCGTCGGGGCGCTCCTGTCGATCGTCCCGCTCATCGTCACCTTCCTGCTCCTGCAGCGCTTCTGGCGCAACGGACTGGGTGCGGGCGCGGTGAAGTGACCCCCCGACGACCGACCCCTCCACGCCCGGCGTCCCCCCGCCGAGCAGTCCCCCCAGAGAGAAGGACCACCATGCGTGTCACCACTGCCGCCGCCGGCGTCGGCACCCTCACGGCGCTCGCCCTGCTGGTCGCCGGGTGCTCGTCGTCACCCGACAGCGCTGCACCCGGCGGCGACGCCGCGGGTGCCTGCGAGCCGTCCGGAGGGGCCGTCGAGCTCACCTTCACGACCTGGATCCCCGGCATCGAGGAGGTCGTCGACGTCTGGAACGCGGCCAACCCCGACATCCAGGTGACCGTGCAGACCGGGCCCAACGGCAACGGCGGCACGTACCAGAACTTCTTCAACCAGCTCAGGGCCGGCAACGCGCCCGACCTCGGCCAGATCGAGTACGACGCGCTGCCGAACTTCCGCGTGCAGGACGGCCTGACGGACCTGGGGGCGTGCGAGGAGGTCATGGCCGCGCAGGACCTCTTCGTCGACTGGACCTGGGACCAGGTGAGCTTCGGCGAGGAGGGGCACGCGTACGCGGTCCCGCAGGACGCCGGCCCGATGGCGCTCTTCTACCGCCAGGACCTGTTCGAGGCGAACGGCATCCCCGTGCCCACGACGTGGGCCGAGTACGCGGCGGCCGCCGAGCAGGTCAGGGCCGCCGGCGGGTACATCACCAACTTCTCGCAGAGCGACGTCAACCAGTTCGCCGGGCTCGTCTGGCAGGCCGGGGGCACGTGGTTCGCCAACGACGGCGAGGAGTGGAGCGTCGACCTCGCCGGCCCCGAGTCCACGCAGGTGGCCGAGTACTGGCAGGACCTGGTGGACCGGGACCTCGTCTCGAGCGTCCCGCCGTGGACGAGCGAGTGGGACAACGCGTACAACACCGGTGCCGCGTGGACCTGGGTGTCCGCCGTCTGGGGGGCCAACTCGATCGCCAGCGGCGCCCCCGACACGGCCGGAGCGTGGGCCGTCGCGCCCATGCCCCAGTGGGAGGCGGGCGACGCGGTCGCCGGCAACTGGGGAGGGTCCTCGACCGCCGTGTTCCGCGGCACGGAGCACCCGTACGAGGCGGCGAAGTTCGCGCTGTGGCTCAACACGTCCGACGAGGCGCTCACGCTGCTCAACCAGGGCGCGAACCTCTACCCGGCGACGACCGCCGGCGCCGACCTGCCGGCCCTCGCCGACGGCGTCGAGTTCTACGGCGGGCAGGCGATCTACGACGTGTTCGCCGAGGCGTCGACCCAGGTCCCGGCCGGCTTCACGTGGGGGCCGACCATGACGCAGGTCTACGCGGACGTCTCCGACGGCTTCAAGGGTGCGGTCTCCGGGCGGGGCACCCTGCTGGAGGCGCTGGAGGCCGCGCAGGAGTCGACCGTCTCGACGCTGAGGTCGCAGTCCATCCCGGTCGCCGGGTGACCGTGTGATCCTGCACCTGCGGGCCGCGGGCTCGAGCCTCGTGCTCGACGTCCCGGTGCAGGACGGCGGGGGCCTCCCCGCCGTCCTGCACTGGGGGCGCGACCTCGGCCCCCTCGACGACGACGCCCTCGCCGCGCTCGCGGCCGCCCTCGTGCCGGCCGTCCCCCCGAGCGCGGTCGACACGCCCCTGCGCCTGTCGGTGCTGCCGACCCGGGAGCAGGGCTGGACGGGCCGGCCGGGCGTCGAGGGGTTCTGGTCGGGCACCGGCGCCCCGGCGGCACCGCTCGTGCCCGTCGGCGCCGACCGGGTGGGGGAGCGTGCCGTGCGGCTGACGGCCGACGCCGGCCCGGTGCGGGTCACCACCGACCTCGAGCTGACGGAGCACGGGGTGCTGCGGGTCCGGCACGCCGCCGAGAACCGCGGCGACGACACGTTCGTCCTCGGTGCGCTGGACGCCACGCTGCCCGTCCCGGACCGCGCCCGCGAGGTGCTCGACTTCACGGGCCTGTGGGCGCACGAGCGGCGCCCCCAGCGCACGGTGCTGGGCCACGGCGCCTGGACGCGCGAGACCCGGCACGGGCGGCCGGGGCACGACGACCCGTTCCTCGTCGTCGCCGGCACCCCCGGCTTCGGGTTCGGCACCGGGGAGGTCTGGGCGACGCACGTGGCCTGGAGCGGCGACAAGCGGCAGTGGGCCGAGCGGCAGGCGCTCGGGCGCGCCGTGCTGGGCGGCGGCGAGCTGCTCGCGCCCGGCGAGGTCCGGCTGGCGCCGGGCGAGCGGTACACGGCGCCGTGGCTCGTCGCCGCGTGGTCCGGCACCGGGCTGGACGGGCTGTCCGACCGCTTCCACCCGTGGGTGCGGTCGTGGGCGACGGGGCGGCGGCCGCGCCGCGTCGTGCTCAACACCTGGGAGGCCGTCTACTTCGACCACGACCGCGCGACGCTCGACCGGCTCGTCGACGTCGCGGCCGAGGTCGGCGTCGAGCGGTTCGTGCTCGACGACGGCTGGTTCACCGGGCGCACCGACGCGACCCGGGCCCTCGGGGACTGGACCGTCGACGCCGACGCGTGGCCGGCGGGCCTGCACCCGCTGGTCGAGCGCGTCCACGCCCGCGGCATGGACCTCGGCCTGTGGGTCGAGCCCGAGATGGTCAGCCCCGACTCCGACCTCGCGCGCGCCCACCCCGAGTGGGTCGTCGGCGGGGGCCGCCTGCCGACGTGGCGCGACCAGTGGACGCTGGACCTCGGCCACCCGGACGCGTACGCGCACGTCCGGGACGCGCTCGTCGCGCTGCTCGAGGAGTACCCGGTCGCGTCCCTCAAGTGGGACCACAACCGGGACCTGCTGCACGGCTCCGCGCACCGCCAGACGACCGCGCTGTACCGGCTGCTGGACGAGCTGCGCGCCCGCTTCCCCGCGCTCGAGATCGAGTCGTGCGCCTCCGGCGGGGCGCGCATCGACCTCGGGATCCTCCCGCGGGTCGACCGCGTGTGGACGTCCGACACCAACGACCCGCTCGAGCGCCAGACGATCCAGCGCTGGACGGGGGTGCTCGTGCCGCCCGAGTACCTCGGGGGGCACCTCGGTGCACCGCGGGCGCACACCACGGGCCGGGTCGCGAGCACCGCCTTCCGGTGCGCGACGGCGCTGCTCGGCAGCGCCGGCATCGAGTGGGACCTCACGCGCGCGAGCGCCGACGAGATCGTCGAGGTGCGCGCCTGGGTCGCCGACCACGTGGCGCGGCGCGGGCTCCTGCACACCGGGCGCGTGGTCCGGGTGGACGGCGCCGACCCGGCCGTCCTCGTGCACGGCGTCGTCGCGCACGACCAGCGGGAGGCGCTGTTCGCGGTGGTCGCGCTCGCGTCGGCCGAGGCGGCGCTGCCCGCACCGGTCCGCCTCGCCGGCCTCGACCCGCAGCAGGCGTACCGCGTCCGGACGGTCGGGGCGTCACCGCTGCAGATCCAGGCCGCGCCGCCGCCGTGGCTCGCGGCCGGCGGGACCACGCTGCCGGGCCGCGTGCTGCTCGACGTCGGGCTCGCCGCACCGCTCCTGGCCCCGCAGAACGCGCTGCTGCTCGCCGTCGAGGCCGTGGACGCGGACGACGCGGCTAGATTCACCCCATGACTCCTCCGGGCCGGCGACGTGCCACGATCCACGACGTCGCCGCCGAGGCCGGTGTCTCGCGCGGCACCGTGTCCCGCCTGCTCAACGGCACGTCGTACGTCTCCTCGGAGGCGCGCGAGGCGATCGAGCGGGCCATCGCCAAGGTCGGGTACGTGCAGAACACGGCGGCCCGCAACCTCGTGACGCAGCGCTCGCGGGCCGTCGGGTTCGTGGTCCACGAGCCGCACGAGCTGTTCCTCGACGACCCGAACATCGGGGCGATCCTGCTGGGCGCCAACGAGGTCGTCTCCGAGGCGGACTTCCAGCTCGTCGTGCTCGTGCTCGACTCCGAGCGCGACAGCCAGCGCGTCGCCGACTACCTGCGCGGCGGGTTCGTCGACGGGGCCGTCCTGGTGTCCGCGCGCCAGCACGACACGATCGCGGGCGCGGTCGAGCGGCTCGGCCTGCCCGCCGTGTTCATCGGGCACCCGCCCGGCCACCCGGCGATCCCGTACGTCGGCATCGACAACCGCTCGGCGGCCTGCGCCGTGACACGGCGGCTGCTCGACACCGGGCGGCGCACCGTCGCGATGGTCGCCAGCGCGCTCGACCGGGACTCGGGTGCCGACCGCCTCGCGGGGTTCCGCGACGCGCTCGGCGAGCGCTTCGACCCGCGGCTCGTCGTCGACCACCCCCTGTACTCGTACGCCAGCGGCCTCGAGGGCGCGCGCGAGCTGCTGCGCCGCGAGCCCGGCATCGACGGCATCGTCGCGGCGTCGGACGCCGTCGCCGCGGGGGTGCTGGAGGCGCTGCGGCAGGCCGGGCGCGCGGTGCCCGACGACGTCGGCGTGGTCGGCTTCGACGACAGCGCCTGGGCGCTGCGCTGCGTGCCCGCCCTGTCGACGGTGCGCCAGCCCGCGCGCCTCATGGGCCGGCGCGCCGCCGAGATGGTGCTGGCGCAGGTGCAGGGGGCCGAGACCCGGCCCGGCGGGACCCTGCTCGACACCGAGGTGGTGTGGCGCGCGTCCGCCTGACGCCCGCGCTGCGGAAGTTCGCCCGCATGGCGGAACGGACATGTCGGACGCGGTGGCTAGGCTCTGCGGGCGGGTCGAGCACGGTGCCAGCGGGGCGCCGGGCCGCCAGGGCCCGCGACACGCACCCGACCGGGGAGATCATGGGCTTCTTCACCAAGGACACGTCCGGACCGACGACGCCGGCACCGCCGGCGCTCGGCCCGCTCAGCCGCGACCGCGTCACCGCCGCGCTCGACAGCCGCGACATGCGGTACGGCATCGACGACGACGGCGACGTCGGCGGGTACTGGGACGGTCACCTCTTCTACTTCTTCCTCATGGGCCAGCACGAGGAGTACCTGCAGGTGCGCGGCCGCTGGAACCGCAAGGTCGGCGTCGACCAGCTCCCGGCGGTCCTGGAGATCGTCAACGAGTGGAACGCGTCGCACCTGTGGCCCAAGGGGTACGTGCGCGCGGAGGACGACGTCGTGGGCGTGTACGCCGAGCACACCGTCGACTACGAGCACGGCGTGGCCGACGAGCAGGTCGACCTG
Organism: Cellulomonas phragmiteti; assembly: GCF_016862775.1. GTDB lineage: Bacteria > Actinomycetota > Actinomycetes > Actinomycetales > Cellulomonadaceae > Cellulomonas > Cellulomonas phragmiteti. The sequence continues at coordinate 49,847 of NZ_BONP01000010.1, forward strand.
CAGCTCGCGTGCGGCATCTCCACCGGTCTGCAGCTCTTCGAGCACCTCGACGAGGCGTACCCGGAGCAGGCCGCCGCCGCGAAGGCGGAGCAGGAGCAGGACTGAACGTGAGCGAGGAGACCGGCGGGTCGGGCCGGGCCTTCCAGGTCGACCTGCGCGGCGTCGTCGACCTGCTGGCCCGGCACCTGTACTCGGGGCCGCGCGTCTACGTGCGTGAGCTGCTGCAGAACGGCGTCGACGCGATCACCGCCCGCCGCGCCGTCGACCCGGACGCACCCGCCACCGTGCGGCTGCGTCCGGGTGCCGACGGCACCCTCGAGGTGACCGACACCGGCGTCGGGCTCACGCCCGCGCAGGCCGAGGAGCTGCTCGCCACGGTCGGCCGGTCGTCCAAGCGCGACCTGGACCTGGGCCTGGGGCGCGAGGAGTTCCTCGGGCAGTTCGGCATCGGGCTGCTCTCGGCGTTCATGGTGGCCGACGAGATCGAGCTGGTCTCGCGGTCCGCGGTCGACCCGCAGGCGCCGCCCGTGCGCTGGGTCGGGTACGCCGACGGCCGGTACGACCTCGAGGTCCTGCCGGTCGGCACCCCCGTCGAGCCCGGCAGCACGGTGCGCCTGCGGGCCCGCCGGGACATGGAGCACTGGCTCGCGGCGGAGACCGTGGTGGCGCTCGCCCAGGACTTCGGGTCGCTGCTGCCCGTCGACGTCGCGGTGGAGGTCCCGCTGCCCGGCGCCGCGGACGTCGCGTGGCGGCGCGTCAGCGAGCCGGTGCTGCCGTGGCGGGCGTCGTACCCCGACGAGGGGGCGCGCACCGCGGCCCTGACCGCCTACTGCGAGCGGACGCTGGGCTTCACGCCGCTCGCGCACATCGACCTCGAGGTGCCGCTGGCGGGGTTGTCGGGCGTCGCGTACGTGCTGCCCACGGCGGTGCCGCCGGGTGCCGGGTCGCGGCACCGGGTCTACCTCAAGCGCATGCTGCTCGGCACCCAGGTCGAGGACCTGCTGCCCGACTGGGCGTTCTTCGTGCGGTGCGTCGTCGACACGAGCGTGCTGCGCCCCACCGCGTCCCGCGAGCAGCTCTACACGGACGACACCCTGCTGGCCGCCCAGGAGGCGCTGGCCGCGCAGGTGCGCGCGTGGGCCGTCGGCACGCTCACATCGTCGTCGGTGCGCAGCCGTCAGGTCGTCTCGACCCACCACCTCGCGCTGCGTTCGCTGGCCGTCGCGGACGACGAGGTGCTCGACCTCGTCGCGCAGGTGCTGCCCTTCGAGACCACCGACGGGATGCAGACGCTCGCGGCGGTCCGGGACGCGCACGGCGAGGTGCTGCACACCACCCGCGTCGAGGACTACCGCCGGGTCGCGCCCGTCGCCCGGGCGCAGGGGATGACGGTCGTCAACGCCGGGTACGTCTACGACGCCGACCTGCTCGAGCGGCTCGCGCGCCGCCCGGGCTGGCGGGTGCGGGAGCTGGCGGCGCGGGACGTCGCGCAGGTCCTCGAGCCGCTCGAGCCGCACCGGGAGCTCGCGGTGCTCGACCAGGTGCAGGCCGCGCGGGCCGTGGTCCGCCCGCTCGACTGCGACCTCGTCGTCCGTCGCTTCGCCCCCGAGCAGGTGCCCGCCGTGCTCCTCGAGGACCGCGACGGGCGGCACGCGAGCGACGTGCGGCGGACGGTCGCCGAGGCCGACGACCTGTGGGGCGGGGTCCTCGCGGGGTTCGCGGGCGGGACCGACGAGCCCGCCCGCCGGCTCGTGCTCAACGACGACAACCCGACGGTGCGGCGCCTGCTCGCGGCCGCGCCCGACGCCCCGGTGCTCGCCGCGGGCGTGCGGTCGCTGTACGTCACGGCCGTGCTGCTGGCCGGTGAGCCGCTGCGCGTGCGCGAGGCCGAGCTGATGAACGACGCCATGGGTGTGCTGCTCGAGGCCGGGCTCGCGCCCGGCGGGTCGCGCGTGCCCGACGAGACCCAGGAGGACGTGTGACCCGCTCGCTCGACGAGGCGAACCGTGAGATCTCGCGCGTGCGGGCCCTGCCCTACGGGGTGGCGCGCACGCAGGCGGCGGAGCAGCAGGTGCGGCTCGTCGAGGCCGAGGGCCCCGACCGGGCCCGTGCGTTCGCCCTGCTGGTGCTGGTCGAGTCGCTCGTGTGGTCCGGCGAGGTGCAGCGGGCGTACCTGCCGTTCACCCAGGCGGTCCGCTGGTACGACCAGCACCCCGAGCACCTCGACGACATGGACGTGCAGGGCCTGTTCTGGTCCTTCAAGTGGATGGTCGGGCACCTGGCGGACTTCCCCGACGTCCCCGCGGCCCAGATCGACGCGACCCTGGACGACATGGAGCGGCGCTACGCGGTCGCGGGCCTGGGCCGCGACGCCGTGGCCTACGAGCGGTTCTCGTGGGCGCGCCGGCGGGGCGCACCCGACACGGACGCACTGTTCGAGGAGTGGGTGCGCACCCCCCGCGACGACTACTCGCAGTGCGAGGTGTGCGACCCGGGCGACCGGGCCTCGTACCTCGCCCAGCGGGGTGACGTCGACGGAGCCGTCCGCCTGATCCAGCAGACCCTGGAGACCGGGGCGACGTGCGCGACCGAGCCGGCGGACATGCTCGCGAACCTCGCCGTGCTGCACCTCGACGCGGGCCGCGCCGACGCGGCGGTCGCGACGCACCGCCGCGCGGTCGCGGCGCTGGCCGACGCGCAGTCGGACATGGCCGGCGCCCGCGGGCTGCGGTTCGTGCTCCTGGCCCGCGGTGGCCAGCCCACGCGGGCGCTGCGGGCGCTCGCCTCCGACGCGCACCTGATGCTGCGCGCCGACACCCCCGACGACCGGTTCTGGTTCCTCGTGGACGTGGTCGCCGGGACCGCCGCCCTGCTGCCCGAGCACGCGGACGCCCAGGTGGACCTGGACGGCGTGCCCGTGAGCGACGTCGCCGGCCTGCGGGCCTGGGCCGACGCGCAGGCCGCCGAGCTCGCGCAGGCGTTCGACGCCCGCAACGGCACGGACCGCTACGCACGGCGCCTCGCGCAGGCGCGGCTGGCGCGGCCCGCCGGGGTGCGCCTCGAGCTGGACGTCATCCCCGCGGGCGGTGCCGGTGCTCCCGTCGCCGGCGGGGACGTCGGTCAGGTGCCGCCGGCGGCACCGTCGTCCGGGGCCGGGCCGGACGACGAGACGGCGGCCGACCGGGCCGAGCGGCTCGCCACCGCGGGCGACCTGGTCGCGGCAGCCGCCGCCTGGCTCGAGGCGGCCGCGCAGGCCGAGTCCTCGGGCCTGCTCGCCGACGCGGGCTTCGCGCTGGCCGAGGCCGCGCGGTGCGCGCAGGAGGCGGGCGACGACGACGGCGCGGCCGCGACCTACCCGGGCGCGGTGGCCCGGATGCGCGCCGGCGGTGTCCCCGTCCCGCACATCGTCCCCGTGGTGGTCGCGTGGGCGCCCGTCGCGGTGACGACCGGCACGGGGGCGGACGTCGTGGACGTCGTGGACGCGCTGCTCGGCGGGCTCGCGGACCCGCCTGCGGGAGACGGTCCCGACGCGGCCGACACCGGTGCCGACCCGGCCGGCGCCGACCTCGACGAGCGGCTGTCCCACGCACGTCGACGCGCCCGCGCCGACCTGCACGACACGGCCGCGCGCGTCCTCGCCTCCATGGGTGGGGCCCACGCGGCCGACGCCGCCCGTCGGGCCTCGAGGGCCGCCGAAGGCTACGCCGGCGTCGACGCAGTCGGCGACGCCGCGCACGCGTTCTGGCTCGCGGGTCGGCTGCACGCCGCGCTGGGCGCGACCGACGACGCGATCTGGCACCTGGAGTCCGCTGTCGAGGGGTTCACGGTGGCGCGTCAGCCGCAGCCCCGCAGCGACGCGGCCTCCGCGCTCGTCGACGTGCTGCGCGCCGCGGGCCGTGACGACCAGGCGGACGAGGTGCTGCGCGCGCTGACGCGCTGACGCGTGGGCGTCCTCACCGGACGAGCAGCACGCTGACCCCGCGGACGTGCGCGCCGACGAGCCGACGGTCCGCGGTGAGGAGGGGTGCGTCGAGCGCGGCGGCGAGCGCGACGTACTGCGCGTCGGCGATGCGGACGCGACCACGAAGGCCCCACACGTGTCGCACCAGCCGGGTCGTGTCGAGCCGGTCGCAGGGGAACTCGTCCCAGGCGTCGAGCGCAGCGTCGGCGGCTGCGGTCGTCAGGGCGCCGCCGCGTTCGAGCCGCGCCAGCGCCGACATGACCTCGGTGTCGATGAGCGCCGGGGCCACGGGCGTCGTCCCGGACAGCCGACGCCGCGCCGCACCCGCGAGCGCCCCGTGGGTGACGACGTGCACCGCGACGCTCGCGTCCAGCACGACCCTCACGGGGCAGGGGCGACGACGTCCGGGGCGTACTCGGCGCGCACGTCGTCGAGCACGGCGCGCACGTCGATCTGCGGGCCCGAAGCGGGCAGCGGGTGGGCGGCGAGCCACTCGTCGACCGTGGGCCGGCCGAGATCACGCTCGAGGAGGCGCGTCACGTAGTCCGACATTGTCGTCCCCGCCTGCCGCGCGCGCTCCGCCAGCTGCGCGTGCAGGGCGTCCGGGAGGTTCTTCACCTGCAGGGTTGCCACGAGCATGAAGATAGCATGCTTGAAGCATGCTCTTTCCACGACGTGGCCTGGAGCGACCCGACGACGAGGAGTACGCATGCCCGTGCTCGACACGGCCGAGTCTGCGCGGAACGCGCACGAGGTCGGTGACGGCGACGGCGCGACGTGTCCCCGGGCTGTCGCCCGCACGTGGGCCGGTAGTGGGCTGCCGACCGACGTCGTGCCGGTCGTGGTCGAGTGGAGCACGGTCGCGGTCACCACCGACACGGACGCCGGTGTCCGTGATCCTGGGCACGACCCGAGGAGTGCAATGACGAACGTGGCCGAGGTACCCCCACCGGTTCTGCGCCTCTCGGGCCTCACCGTGGTCGCGCCGGGACGGAGGGCGCCGCTCGTGGACGGTCTCGACGTCGACGTCCCCACGGGAGGTGCGGCGTGCCTCGTGGGGCGCAGCGGCTCGGGGAAGTCGTCCGTGCTGCGCGTGGCTGCCGGTCTCGACCGGCCGGCCTCCGGGACGGTGCGGTGGTCCGGGGAGGACGTCGCCGGCCTCGGTCCGCGCGAGCGTGACCGGTGGCGCGCCACGAACCTGGGCTATCTGGACCAGGAGTCGGCGATGCTCGAGGAGCTCACGTTGTTGGAGAACGTCGTGCTCCCGTCCGACCGGACCACGGCTGACGCGGTCGCGCTGCGGGCACGCGACCTGGTCCACGCGCTCGGGTTGACCGACCACGTGGGACGCCGTCCGGCGCAGGTGTCGGTGGGGGAGCGGCAGCGCGCCGCGCTGGCCCGCGCCCTCGTGACGGCACCACGTCTGCTCGTCCTCGACGAGCCGACCGCCAGCCTCGACGAGGACGCCGCGCGGCGCGTCGTGGCGGTCCTCGACGAGGCGCGCAGCCGGGGGTGCGCGGTGCTGCTCGCCTCTCACGACCCGATCCTCGTCGAGTGGGTGGACCGGGTGGTGGACCTCGCGAACCCGGCGTGAGCGCCGCGTGCCGCCCGCGCCCGACCTCGTCACACGGGCCGAGTGCCGCGGCTCCCGGTGATGCCGTCGTGCGTCGTTAGCCTGGTGGCTCCCCCACCCGCGAGGAGTGACGATGCCCAGCCTCGACCCGTACCGTGCCGCCGACGACCGGTACGCGACCATGTCCTACCGCCGCACGGGCCGCTCGGGCCTGGACCTGCCGGCCCTGTCCCTGGGGCTCTGGCACAACTTCGGCGACGAGACGCCGTTCGGCACGCAGCGTGACATCCTGCGGCGCGCGTTCGACCTGGGCATCACGCACCTCGACCTCGCGAACAACTACGGCCCGCGGCCGGGCGCGGCCGAGGAGAACTTCGGCCGGCACCTCGCGGCGGACCTGCGCCCGTACCGCGACGAGCTCGTCATCTCGACCAAGGCGGGCTACGACATGTGGTCCGGCCCGTACCAGGACGGCGGTTCGCGCAAGTACCTGCTGGCGTCGCTCGACGCGTCGCTGCGGCGCACGGGCCTGGACTACGTGGACATCTTCTACCACCACCGTCCGGACCCCTCGACACCGATCGAGGAGACCATGGGTGCGCTGGCGCAGGCGGTGCGCAGCGGCAAGGCGCTGTACGTCGGGGTCTCCAACTACTCGCCGTCGCAGACCCGCGAGGCGCACGCGGTCCTCGCGGAGATGGGCGTGCGGCTGCTCATCCACCAGCCGAGCTACTCGATGTTCAACCGGCACGTCGAGCAAATGGGGGAGGGCCAGCGCGAGTCGCTGCTGGACGCCGTGGGCGACCTGGGCGTCGGCATGATCGTGTTCTCGCCGCTCGCGCAGGGCCTGCTCACCGGGAGGTACCTCGGCGGGGAGGCTCCGGCCGGGTCGCGCGCGGCGGGTGCGAGCCCGTTCCTGTCGGACCGCTCGCTGTCGCCGACGTACCTGGCGCGGGCCCGCGCACTGAACGCGATCGCCGAGGACCGCGGGCAGAGCCTCGCGCAGCTCGCGCTGTCGTGGGTGCTGCGCGACGACCGCGTGACGTCGGCGCTCGTCGGCGCGAGCTCGGTGGCCCAGCTCGAGGACAACGTCGCCGCCCTGACGGCACCGCCGCTCACGGACGACGAGCTCGCGGCCATCGACGAGCACGCGGTCGACGGCACGGGTCGCTGAGCGCACGAGCGTGAGGGGCTGCCGTCGCCAGGCGACGGCAACCCCTCACGATCAGCGGATCGTGCCGTCGGGCGACGGTCCGCGGGGCGTCGACGCTCAGTCGGCGGGCCCCAGCCGCTCGCGCAGCAAGTGTGCGTCGGCCAGGTGGCGCGTCATGACCTCGGCGGCGCGGTCCCCGTCGTGCTGCGCGAACGCGTCGAGCAGCTCGCGGTGCTCGCGCGCGCTCTTCTCGCGGTCGCCGCCCTGCGCGCGCACGAGGGCCGCGAGGTAGAAGCTGCTGATCTGCCGCAGGTTGCGCAGCACCTCGCCGAGCCGCGGTGAGCGGGCGTACGCGATGACCTCGAGGTGGAAGCGGCGGTTCAGCTCGAGCCACGTCGCGTGGTCCGGCGCCGCCTCCATCTCGTGCTCGGCGCGCCGCAGCGCCGCGAGCTCCGGTTCCGTGATGCGCTCGGCGGCGCGACGGGCCGCGAGGGGCTCGAGCAGCAGGCGCATCTCGTTGATCTCGACGGCCTCGTCGAGGTCGACGTCCCGCACCGTCGCGGCGCGCTGCGGGTGGACCTCGATGAGCCCGTCGTTGGCGAGGTCCCGCATGGCCTCGCGCACGGGGGTGACGCTCGTGCCGAACCGGTCGGCGATCTCGCCCTGCACGAGCCGCGCTCCGGGTGCGTAGACGCCCGAGAAGATCGCCTCGCGGATGCGCTCGCGGACCCAGACGTGGGCCGTGACGGGGGCGTCGGCGCGGGTCACGTCGCTGGGGCTCACGGCGGACATGCTCGCACGTGCCGCGCGCTCGCGGGCGGGCCCCGGGGGTCGGGCCCGCGTCGTCGGCAGTGCCATGGTCGACCTCCGTTACAGCGCCTTTACACACGGCGCGTTCCACCGAAACGAGCCCGGCGTAGAACATCTATAGATTATAGAACCGACGACGAAGGAGCTCACGTGACCACCACCCTGGCACCGGCCCCGAGCGGGGCGGGCACCGGCACGACGAGCGAGCCGCAGCTCGTCGTCGAGCACGTGCACCGCAGGTTCCCCAGCCCCGAGGGCGGCACGGTCGACGCGCTCGTCGACGCCGACCTCACGGTGCGGCCCGGCGAGTTCATCTCGCTCATCGGCCCGAGCGGCTGCGGCAAGAGCACGCTGTTCAACCTCATCGCCGGGCTCGACACCCCGACCGAGGGGCGGATCCTCATCGACGGGGTCGACCGCTCCGGCCAGCAGGGCCTCGTCGGCTACATGCTGCAGAAGGACCTGCTCCTGCCGTGGCGCACGGTCCTGGAGAACGTGGTCCTCGGCCTGGAGATCGGGGGCGTGCGGCGCAAGGCCGCCCAGGCCATCGCGCGACCGCTGCTGAGCACCTACGGACTGGGAGGGTTCGAGGGTCGCTACCCGGCCCAGCTGTCGGGTGGCATGCGCCAGCGCGTCGCGCTGCTGCGCACGATCCTGTTCAACCGCGACGTCATCCTGCTCGACGAGCCCTTCGGCGCGCTCGACGCGCAGACGCGCGAGCAGATGCAGGAGTGGCTCCTGGACCTGTGGGACGACTTCCAGAAGACCGTCCTGTTCGTCACGCACGACATCGACGAGGCGATCTACCTGTCGGACCGCGTCGTGGTGATGTCGGCCCGCCCCGGCCGGATCGTCGCGAGCTTCGACGTCCCGCTCGACCGACCCCGCAAGCCGTCGGTCGTCACGAGCGCCGAGTTCGTCCGCCTCAAGGCCGACGCCCGCGAGCTGCTCAACGGCGCCCACCGGACCCACGACGTGCAGGAGACCCGATGACCGCCACGGCCGACGCCCCCGTCGTCAGCACCGGGCCGACGCCGGCCGGCGCCGCGCAGGACTCCCTGCGGGAGCTCGGGCGCCTGCGCGCGAGCATGCTGCCGGTCGTCCGGCGCCGCCGCGGCACGGCCGAGCCCAGCTCCTGGAGCGTCAACCTGCTGCGCGTCGGCGTGGTCGTCGCGGTGCTCGCGGGCTGGGAGACCGGCGTGCGGGCCGGCTGGATCGACCCGTTCTTCTGGAGCCAGCCCTCGCGCATCTGGGACACCGCCGTCGTCGCGTTCACGCAGGGCGGGATCCTCGCCGACGTCCGGTTCACCTTCACGTCGACCGTCCTCGGCTTCGTCATCGGCGTCACCGGCGGTGTCGCGCTCGGGCTGTCGTTCTGGTGGTCCCGGCGCTACGCGCTGGTCGCCGAGCCGCTGGTCATCGCGTTCGAGGCCATGCCCAAGCTCGCGCTGGCGCCCATCGTCGTCCTCGTGCTCGGCCTGGGCATGGGGTCGAAGGTCGCGATGGCGACCGCGCTCGTCATCGTCATCCAGACGCTCAACACGTACGCGGCCGTCCGGTCGGTCGACCAGGACCTCACGACCCTGCTGTACTCGCTCGGCGCGTCGCGCTGGCAGGTGTTCCGCAAGGTCGTCGTCCCCTCGACCCTGCCGTGGATCGCCTCGAGCCTGCGGGTCGGGATCGGGCTCGCGCTCACCGGCGCGATCGTCGGGGAGTACATCGGCTCCAACGCCGGTCTCGGTCGGATGATCCACTACGCCGGCTCGACGTACGACATCGCGCTGATCTGGGTCGGCGTCTTCACGCTCGCGATCCTGTCGATGCTGCTCTACGTCGTCGTCTCCTGGCTCGAGCGCCGCCTGCTCAAGGGCCTCGCCCACACCCGCTGAGCCGCCCGCCGAGCCACCCGCGCGGCCACCCGCCGAGCGTCCCCCGCGCAGCCCCCCCACCACCCCCGCGTCACCCCACCCCCGGAGGAACGTCCGTGAAGACCCTCGCCCGTGCTGCCCTCGTCCCCGCCGCCGCCGCCCTGGCCCTCGCCCTCGCGGCGTGCAGCCCCGGCTCCGGCACCACCACCGCCGCGGCCGCCGGCGACGACCTCACGTCCCTGACCCTCGCCGAGCCCGTGCACGGCGTCGGCTACCTCCCGCTGTACGCGGCGCAGGACCTCGGCTACTTCGCGGACGCCGGGCTCGACGTCGAGGTCACGACCCTCACCGGCGGCGGGCACGTCAACGCGACCCTCGCGGGCGAGGTCTTCGGGTTCATCGGCGGTCCCGAGTCGGGCGCCGTCGCCAACGTCAAGGGCGCCGACCTCGTGGCCGTCGCCAACGTCGTCAACCGCGGCAACGTGTACGTCGTCGCCGCGACCGGCCACGAGCCCGAGCCGGGCGCCGACATGGGGGAGTACCTCGCGGGCAAGACGATCGCGGGCGGCCGCTACGGCGGGACGCCCAACGCGATCCTGCGGCACGTCCTGATCACCGAGGGGCTGGACCCTGCGACCGACGTGACGCTCCTCGAGATCGAGGACTCGAGCGCCATCCCGTCCGCCGTGCAGGCGGGGCAGGCCCAGGTCGCGGTCGTCGCGGAGCCCCAGCTGGGCCTCGGCATCCAGCAGGGCCTGTGGGGCGAGCCGATCATCAACCCGCTGCAGCTGCTCGGCCCGTACGCGTACTCCTCGATCGTCGTGCCGCGCGCGACCGTCGAGGAGGACCCCGAGCTCGTCCAGGCCTTCGTCGACGCCCTGGCCAAGGGCCAGCAGCGCATCGAGGAGGACCGGGAGTACGCCGAGAAGCTGGCCGCCGCACAGTTCCCGACCATGGAGCCCGCGGTCCTCACCGCGACCCTCGACCGCGCGTACGCGGACGGCCTGTGGGGCGGCAGCGTCCTGACCGAGGAGGCCGTCGAGACCGCGCTGGAGGTCGCCCGCAGCGGCGAGATCCTCGACGACTCCGCGACGCCCCAGACGTTCGACGTGATCGCCGACACCCGCTTCGTCCAGGACTGACCCGCACCCCCACCGGAAGGACCGTCCCATGACCTACCCCACCCCGCGCTTCGCCCCGGGCACCGCCGCCGTCGTGGTGGTCGACGTCCAGAACGACTTCTGCGACCCGGCCGGCGCCTGCGCGCAGCGCGGCAGCGACGTGACCGGCGCGGTCGCGATGGTGCCGCGGCTCGAGGCGTTCCTCGACGCGGCCCGCGCGGCCGGCGTGCTCGTCGTGTTCATCCAGACGACGCACGACGAGACGACCAACTCGCCGGCGTGGCTCGCGCGCCGCGGCGACCCGGTCGAGGGCGGCCCGACGCCCGTCGCGACGTGCGCGACCGGCACGTGGGGCGCCGAGTTCTACCGCGTCGCGCCACAGCCCGGCGAGCCCGTGGTGATCAAGCACCGGTACTCGGCGTTCGCGGGCACCAACCTCGACGTCGTGCTGCGCAGCGCGGGCATCGACTCGCTGCTCCTCACGGGTGTCTCGACCAACGTCTGCGTCGAGTCGACCCTGCGCGACGGGCTGTTCGCGGAGTACCGCGTGACGCTCGTCGAGGACTGTGCGGCGAGCTTCGAGGAGGACGCGCACGCGGCCACGGTCGCGAACGTCGAGAAGTACTTCGGCGTCGTCGCCACGAGCGAGGAGATCGGCGCGACGTGGTCGACGCTCTCCCGGGCCGCGTGAGCACCGACCGGCCGGCGCGCCCCCCGCGCGCCGGCCGGTCGGCCACCGTGCTGCTCGCGGTGCTGGGCGTGACGTACTGGGCGGCGCACACCATGCTGCGACCGCTGATCGGCCCCTACGTGCTGGCGGACGGCGGCAGCGAGCAGCAGGCCAGCCTCGCGCTCGCGTCCTTCGCGATCCTGCCGACCCTCCTGGCGATCCCGCTCGGGGCGCTGACCGACCGGTGGGGCGTGCGCTCGCTGCTCGTGGGCGGTGGCGCGACCATGGCGGTCGGCGGCGGGGTGCTGCTCCTGCCGCTCGGCCTGGCCGGGGTCGTGGCGAGCCAGGCCGTGATCGGGGTGGGGACGCTCGCGGTCTGGGTGAGCCTGCAGACCGTCGCGACGCTGCCGCAGGCGGCCGACGAGCCGCCGCGGTCGCGCAACGCACGGCTCGCGACGTTCTCGCTCTTCCTCGCCGCGGGGCAGGCGATCGGGCCGGCACTCGGGACGGGGGTCGCCGAGGTGGGCGGCTACGCCGCGAGCTTCGCGCTCTACACGGCGCTCTCGCTCGTGCTCGTCGGCCTGGGCCTGGCCGTCCGCGTCCAGCGACCGGTACGCCCGGCGGTGCCCGTGCCCGTCCTGCGCTCGTTCCGGGACGCCGGCGCGATGATGCGCGTGCCGGCCGTCGCGACGACGCTCGCCGTGAGCTTCACGGCGCTCGTCGTGCTCGACATCCGCACGGCGTACCACCCGCTCGTGCTGGGGCAGGCGGGCGTGCCGCAGTGGCAGGTGGGCCTGCTGCTGTCGGTCGCGGCGGCCGCTGCGTTCGTGTCGCGCCCGTTCTTCCCCGTCGCGATGGCACGGCTGCGCGAGTCGACGACGGTCGGGCTGGTGCTCGTCGTGTCGTCGGTGTCGGTCGTCGCCGTCGCGTTCGTGCCGCCGCAGCCGTGGCTGCTGTGCGCGCTGGCCGCGGTCAACGGGTTCGCGCTCGGGTTCGCGCAGCCGCTGACGCTCGCGCTCATGGCGGACCACACGCCCGCGGACCGCCGGGGGCTGGCGTCCGGGCTGCGCTCGACGGCCAACCGCGGCGCCCAGCTCGCCAACCCCGCGGCGTTCGGCCTGCTCAGCGGCGTCCTGCCGCTCGTCGGGGCGTTCGGCGTGGTGGGTGGTGCGCTGCTGGTCACGTCGGTGCTCAGCACGTGGGCGCTGCGCCGCACGGCGCGCGCCGCGCCCGAGCCCGCGCTCACCGCGCGCCGCTGACGGCGCGAGCGTGAGGGGTTGCCGTCGCCAGGCGACGGCAACCCCTCACGCTCAGTAGATCGGGCGGCCGCTGGCGTCCGGGACGCCGGACTTGCGGAAGAAGTACGTGCGGACCTGGTCGCGCCACTCGGTGGCGGAGCGCACCTGCTCCGTCAGGCGCTCGGCGACGCGCGCGTGCAGGCGGTCGTCGACGAGCCCGCGCAGGGCCTCCCAGCGCGGCACCCACGACTCGACCAGCTCGACCGCGTCGGCCCGCGTGTCGTAGACGTGCTGGATCACCGTCGTGCCGCTGTGCAGCACGTGGCCGTACGGCACGTGGTGGAAGAACAGCAGCAGCTCGTCCGGGCACGTCGCCAGGTCCTCGTACACGTCGCGCCACGGCGCCGGGTACTGGCCGGTGTACCCCGTGCCCGTGGCGACGGTCCGGTCGACGCCGATGCCGTCCCGGTCGGCGAAGTGGTACGTGCCCCACTTGGAGTACTCGTACCCGTCGACGTTGGGCCCGTAGTGGCCCCGCAGCGGGTCGACCATGAAGCACACGCCCAGCGGGGCGGTGTACGCCTCGTACGTGAGCCACGAGCGGTCCATGAGCCCGTGCAGCGTCTCGCGCACGCGCGGGTCCGCCCCGGGGAAGGTCAGGCCGATCCACTCGTCGAGCAGCGCGACCGGGTCCGCCGCCGGGTCCCACGCGAGGCGCCCGTACGCGTACAGGTTGGCCTGCGCGAGCGGGTGGCCGGTCCAGAACTCGTCGTCGCCGACGTTGGACACGGCCGTGATGCCACCGGCGCGCAGGTCGGCGTCCTCGGGCGTCCCCGGACCGGGCGCGCCCGAGGCGATCGACGCGACCGTGCGCGTCGCGTTCTCCGCGAGCGGGAAGCCCAGCACGTCCGACCACAGCGGGCCCAGGTAGCACACGTGCTTCTGGTGGCCGGTGTACTCCTGCGTGACCTGCAGCTCCACCGCGACGCGCGTGCGCGGCACCGCCGCGATGACGGGCGAGACCGGCTCGCGCACCTGGAAGTCCAGCGGCCCGTACTTCACCTGCAGCACGACGTTGTCGTCGAACCGGCCGTCGAGCGGCGCGAAGTGGTCGTACGCGGCCCGGGCGCGGTCGGTGCGCCGGTCGCGCCAGTCCTGCTCGTGGTTGTAGACGAACGCGCGCCAGAACACCGTGCCACCGTGCGGGGCGACGGCACGGGCCAGCAGGTTGGCGCCGTCGGCGTGGTCGCGGCCGTACGCGAACGGCCCCGGCTGCCCCTCGGAGTCGGCCTTGACGACGAACCCGCCGAAGTCGGGGATCGTCGCCCACACGCGGTCGGCCGTCGCGGCCCACCACGCCTGCACGTCGGGGTCCAGCGGGTCGTTGGTCGCGAGCCCGCCCAGGCGCATCGGCGACCCGAACGACACCGACAGGTACGTGCGCACGCCGTGGGGCCGGAAGACGTCGGCGACGCGCGCCACGTCCGCGAGGCCGTCGGTGAGCAGCCGCGCCTCGGTGGCGTGCACGTTGACGTTGTTGATCGCGACCGCGTTGATCCCGACCGACCCGAGCATCCGCGCGTAGGCGGCGACGCGCGACAGGTCCTCGCGCACGCGTCCGTCGGCGTAGAAGATCGACCCGCCGGCGTACCCGCGCTCGACCTGCCCCATCACGGGGTGGACGTCGATGTTGTCCCAGTGGTCGAGCATCCGCACGGGCGCGAGGGGCCGGGAGACGACCGGCGGGTGGTCGGCGCCGAACGCCGCCTCGCCCGCGCGGACCACGTCGTGCAGGCCGTGCAGCAGACCGGTGGCGTCGCCGGCGACGACGACGGTGACACCACCGGTCCGCAGTCGGGTGAACCCGGTGTCCGGGCCGTCGGGTGCCACGCGGAGCACCAGGTCGTGGTCGTCGGCCGACGCGAGGTCGGCGACGGTGAGGGTGCCGCCGTGCGTGGTGACCGCGCGCCGGACCTCGTCGACGACGGTCGCGCCGACAGGACCGGCGTCGGGTCCCGTCACGACGAGCACGCGGCGCGACCCGAGCGGCGCGAACGCCGCGTCGGGCAGCCACGCGGGGTGGACGGGGGGAGTCTGCGTCGTGTCGCTCACCAGTCGTGCACCGTGCCGTCCTTGAGTCGGTTGAACGGCAGGTACGCCGCCTGGTACGGGTGCCGGGACGCCGCGTCGTCGTCGTACGTGACGCCCAGGCCCGGCTGGTCGCCGGGGTGCAGGTAGCCGTCGGCGAACGTGAACGACGTGCGGAACACCTCGTCGGTGGTCGCCGAGTGCGTCATGTACTCCTGGATGCCGAAGTTGTGGATGGCGAGGTCCAGGTGCAGCGCGGCGGCCATGCCGACGGGCGAGATGTCGGTGGGCCCGTGGATGCCGGACTTGATCTGGTACTGCGCCGCGAAGTCGAGGATCCGGCGCAGCGCCGTGATCCCGCCGGTGTGGGTGACGGCCGAGCGGACGTAGTCGATGAGCTGCTCGCGGATGAGCGTCTGGTAGTCCCACACGGTGTTGAACACCTCGCCGATCGCCAGCGGCGTGACGGTGTGCTGCCGGACCAGGCGCAGCGCGTCCTGGTTCTCGGCGGGCGTGCAGTCCTCGAGCCAGAACAGGTCGTACGGCTCGAGGTCCTTGCCGAGGCGCGCGGCCTGGATGGGCGTCATGCGGTGGTGGCCGTCGTGCAGCAGCGGCAGCTCGGGGCCGAACTCGTTGCGCACGGCCTCGAAGACCCGGGGGATGTGCCGCAGGTACGCGCGGGTGTCCCAGTCCTCCTCGGCCGGCAGGGGTGCGCGCTGGGCGGGCTCGTAGTCGTACCGCCCCGACGACGACGGCTGCGCGGCGACCCCGTAGACGGCGTCGACGCCGGGCACGGACGTCTGGACGCGGATGGAGCGGAAGCCCTCGTCGAGGTGCTGGCGGATCGAGTCGAAGAGCTCGGGCAGGTCGCGCCCCGACGCGTGCCCGTACGCCATGATCCCGTTCCGGGACGCGCCCCCGAGCAGCTGGTAGAGCGGCATGCCGGCGAGCTTGGCCTTGATGTCCCACAGCGCGACGTCGACGGCGGCGATCGCGGCCATGGTCACGGGTCCGCGGCGCCAGTACGCGCTGCGGTAGAGGAACTGCCAGGTGTCCTCGATCTTGTGCGCGTCCCTGCCGATGAGGAGGGGGACGACGTGGTCGGTGAGGTAGCTGGCGACGGAGAGCTCGCGCCCGTTGAGGGTGGCGTCGCCCAGGCCCTCGACGCCGTCCTCGGTGACGACGCGGAGCGTGACGAAGTTGCGGCCAGGACTGGAGACCAGTACCTCGGCCGTGCGGATCGCAGTGCCGGACATCGTGACATGCTCCTTCCGCCCGGTCGCGACGTCGCGAGGGGCACTGGTGAGACTAGGCAGGGACACGCTAGGCTGGCAATCGTTTGCCAGCAAGATCGGTCCGACGCACCGTCGCGTCGGGTCGTGACGAGCCGACCGGGAGGGTGCATGGCCGTCAGGCGACAGCCCACGCTGCGCGACGTCGCAGCAGCGGCAGGGGTGGCCGTGTCGACCGCGTCGCGGGCGCTCACGCGGCCCGGTCGCGTCAACGCCGACACGGCCGACCGCGTCGTGGCGGTCGCCAAGGAGCTCGGGTACATCCCCAGCGCCTCGGCCCGTGCGCTGCTCTCGGGCCGCACCGCGACCGTCGCGCTCGTGCTCCCCGACGTCACCAACCCGTTCTTCTTCGGCCTCGTGCGCGGCACGGGGGCCCGCCTGCGCGAGTCCGGGTACGTGCAGGTGCTCGCGGACACCGAGGAGTCCGCCGAGGTCGAGCTCGACACGCTGCGCAAGCTGCGCGGGCAGGTCGACGGCGCCGTCCTCGCCGCCTCGCGGCTGTCCGACGAGCAGATCGCCGGTGCGGCCGCGGACCTCGCCCTCGTCGTGGTCAACCGGACCATCCCCGGCACGCCCGGCGTGCTGCTCGACACCGCCGGCGGCATGGTGCAGGCCCTCGAGCACCTGGCCGGGCTGGGGCACACCCGCGTCGTCTACGCCTCGGGACCCGTGACGTCGTGGTCCGACCGCCGGCGCCGCGAGGCGCTCGAGCCCGCGGCCGCCCGGCTCGGCGTCGAGCTCGTCGTGCTCGGTCCGTACGCGCCCGTGCGCTCGTCCGGCGCGCAGGCCGCCGACGCGGCCCTGGAGGCGGGGGCCACCGCCGTGATCACGTTCAACGACCTGCTCGCGTTCGGGGTCCTCGAGCGCCTCGACGCGCGGGACGTCCCCGTGCCCGGGGGGATGAGCGTCATCGGGTGCGACGACATCTTCGGCGCCGACCTGGTGCGTCCCGCGCTGACGACCGTCGAGTCACCCGTCGAGCGCGCCGGTCGCATGGCCGCCGACCTGCTCCTCGCGCGCCTCGAGGGCGACCGCCCGGGCGACGAGGACGACCTCGGCGGCGATCCCGACGACGAGCCCGCCGTGGTCGCCCGTGGCGCCGCCGACCCCGTGCTGCTGCCGACGCACCTGGTGGTCCGGTCGTCCACGGGGCCGGTGGACTGAGCGCCTGCGTCGAGCAGCGCCGGCCGGGCCGCCGGGCGCCGTGCCGGACGTCAGTCCCCGTCGCCCGCCAACGTCGCCAGCACCCCGTCGGCGTAGCGGTCGAGCTTGGCCGCGCCGACGCCGCTGATCGTGCCCAGCTCCGCCCGTGACGTCGGCCGGCGCGTCGCGATCTCGCGCAGCGTCGCGTCGTGGAAGACGACGTACGCGGGCACGCCCTGCTCCTTGGCGGCGCCCGCCCGCCAGGCGCGCAGCGCCTCGAACAGCGCGGCGTCGTCCCCGCTGAGGTCGGCGGCGGCCGCCGGCGTGCGCCCCGCCCCCCGCCGCTCGCGCGTCGCGCGGCCCGTGCGCTCGGGCTCCCGGCGCAGCCGCACCTCGCGCGCGCCGCGCAGCACGTCGGCCGACGCGGGCAGCAGGCGGATCGTTCCGTAGCCCTCGGAGTCGACGGCCAGCAGCTCGGCCGCGAGGAGCTGGCGGACGACGCCGCGCCACTCGCCGTCCGAGAGGTCCTGCCCGATCCCGAACGTCGACAGCTGGTCGTGGCCCAGCTGCTGCACGCGCGGCGTCGCCTTGCCCCGCAGGATGTCCACCAGGTGCCCCACGCCGTAGCGCTGCCCGCGCTGGTCGAGCCGCACCACGGTCGACAGCAGCTTCTGCGCCGGCACCGTGCCGTCCCACGACTGCGGCGGCTCGAGGCACGTGTCGCAGTTGCCGCACGGCCCGCCCGACTCCTGGCCGAAGTACGCGAGCAGCTGGGTGCGCCGGCAGTCGACGGTCTCGCACAGCGCGAGCATCGCGTCGAGGTGCTGCGTGAGCCGCCGCTTGTGCGCGGCGTCGCCCTCGGAGGTGTCGATCATGCGGCGCTGCTGCACCACGTCGGCCAGGCCGTACGCGAGCCACGCCGTCGACGGCAGCCCGTCCCGTCCGGCGCGTCCCGTCTCCTGGTAGTAGCCCTCGACGGACTTCGGCAGGTCCAGGTGCGCGACGAACCGCACGTCGGGCTTGTCGATGCCCATGCCGAACGCGATGGTCGCGACCATCACGACGCCGTCGTCGCGCAGGAACCGGGACTGGTTGGCGGCGCGGACCCGCCGGTCGAGCCCCGCGTGGTACGGCAGCGCGTCGATTCCCTCCTTGCGCAGCGCCTCGGCCGTCTGCTCGACCGACGCGCGTGACAGGCAGTACACGATGCCGGCGTCGCCCGCGTGCTCGGTGCGCAGCAGGTGCAGCAGCTGCGCGCGCGGGTTGTCCTTCGGCACGATCCGGTACCGGATGTTCGGGCGGTCGAAGCTCGCGACGAACTGCGCGGCGTCCGTGAGCTGCAGCCGCTCGCCGATCTCCCGGTGCGTCGCGTGCGTCGCCGTGGCCGTCAGCGCGATGCGCGGCACGCCCGGCCAGCGCTCGTGCAGCAGCGACAGGGCCAGGTAGTCGGGGCGGAAGTCGTGACCCCACTGCGACACGCAGTGGGCCTCGTCGATCGCGAACAGCGCGACGTGCCCGCGGTCCAGCAGGTCCAGGGTCTCGGGCACCCGCAGACGCTCCGGCGCGAGGTAGAGCAGGTCGAGCTCGCCGGCGAGGAACGCGTCCTCGACCGCGCGGCGCTGGCCCCGCTCCTGCGTGGAGTTGAGGAACCCCGCGCGCACGCCCAGGGCGGACAGCGCGTCCACCTGGTCCTGCATGAGCGCGATCAGCGGCGACACCACCACACCGGTGCCCTCGCGGACCAGCGCGGGCACCTGGTAGCACAGGGACTTGCCGCCGCCGGTCGGCATGAGGACGACCGCGTCGCCGCCGGCGACCACGGTGTCGACGATCGCCGCCTGGTCGCCGCGGAACGCGTCGTAGCCCCACACGCGGTGCAGCACGTTGGCCGGGGTGCCGTGCGAGGGCGCGGGCGTCCCCACCGCGGTGCTGCGGGGCGCGTCGGGCCGGCGCGCGCTCGTGCGTCCGCCCGCGTCCGGCGGTCCCCACGGGTCCTCGGCCCACGCGTCGGCGGGGGGAGCGTCGTCCGGCGGGGGCGGCGCCTCGTCCCACCACGGCTCGGCGGGGGCGTCGTCCCACGACGCGACGTCCGGCTGCGGTGCGTCGTCGAGGTGGCCCGTCGACCGTGGTCGGCGGGCCTGCGGAACGGCGGGGTCCGGCTGCACGCGCCCACCCTACGAGCCGCGGGCGACGGCGCGAGCCGCCGCGGTCGGTCCTGTGGACGGACCGGCCCCCGCTCAGCCCTCGTCGGGCCCGCCGGACCCCGTCGGCTCGGTGGCGCGGGCCTGCAGCGCGGCACCCGCGCCGTCGCTGAGCAGCGCACCGGCCGCCGCCTGGCCCCGGGCGAGCACCGAGCGCACGACGACCTTCTCGTCGCCCTTCAGCAGCCCGTCGACGGCCTGCCGGGCGACGTCCGCCGGGTCGTCCTTGCGGCTGTGCGCCACCCGCGTGTCCTGCATGCCGGCCCGCTCGAAGAAGTCGGTGTCCGTGGGGCCGGGCAGCAGCGCCGTCACGGTGACCCCGGTGTCCCGCAGCTCGTACCGCAGGGCCTCGGCGAAGGACAGGTCGAACGCCTTCGCCGCCGCGTACGTGGAGTAGTACGGACCCGGCATGAGCGCCGCGACCGACGACGTCACCAGCACCCGTCCCGCGCCGCGCGCCACCATCGCCGGCAGGAGCGCGTGCGCCAGGCGGACGGGCGCGACCACGTCGACCTCGATCGTGGCCAGGTGGTCCTCGAGCGGGACCTCGAGGAACGGCCCGCCCGCCCCCGTGCCGGCGTTGAGCACCAGCAGGTCCAGGGGGCGTCCGGTGCCGACCACGTCGACCACCAGCGCCTCCACGTCCTCCGGCCGTCGCAGGTCGGCGCGCACCGCCCGCACCGCCCGGCCGTGCTGCCGCAGACCGTCGGCCGCGAGCGCGAGCCCGTCGTCCTCGGCCGTGACGACGAGGTCGTGGCCCGTCTCCGCCAGGCGCAGGGCGATCTCCAGCCCGATGCCGCTCGATGCGCCCGTGACCAGGGCCAGGGGTGCGGGGACCATCTCGGGCTCCGTGCTCACGGTGCTCACCTCCGTGTCGGCGTGGACGCTCCACGCTACGGGTGGGTGCGTCGACCCGCACGAGGGGGACGGCACGTGCCCGGAACGCGCGGGCGCGGCGCGGCCGCTGTCCGTAGGGTGAGCCGCATGGGTACCGCACTGGTCACCGGCGCGAGCGCCGGCCTGGGTCTGGAGTTCGCCTGGCAGCTCGCCACGGCGCGGCACGACGTCGTCCTCGTGGCGCGCGACGAGGGCCGGCTCACCCGGCTCGCGGGGCAGCTCGAGGCGGCCGCGGGCGTCCGGGCGGAGGTGCTGCCCGCCGACCTCACCGACCACGCCGACGTGGCGCGCGTCGCCGACCGTCTGCGCAGCGACGAGCGGCCCGTCGGGCTGCTCGTCAACAACGCCGGTCTCGGGCTCAACCAGGGGTTCGTCGACGGCGACGTGGCGGCCGAGGAGCGCGCGCTCGAGCTCATGGTCCGCACCGTCATGGTGCTCTCGCACGCCGCGGCCGGCGCGATGACGGCGCGCGGGCGGGGCGCGATCCTCAACGTCGGGTCCGTGGCCGGGCTGACCGCGACGGGCACGTACGCGGCGCACAAGGCGTGGGTGCGGGTGTTCACAGAGGCGCTCGCGCGCGAGCTGAAGGGCACCGGTGTCACCGCCACGGTCGTGGCGCCGGGGTTCACCCACACGGAGTTCCACGAGCGCGGGCGCATCGACACGGGCCACTACCCGGCCGCGGCCTGGCTCGACGCGGAGGACGTGGTCGCCGCCGCCCTGGCGGACGTCCGGCGCGGTGCCGTCCTGTCGACCCCGAGCCTGCGCTACAAGGCCGTCTCGGCGCTGCTGCGCGTCGCGCCGCGGTCCGCCGTCCGGGCCTTCGGCGGGTACCGGCGTCCGCTCGAGGACGCACCGGCCACCGACGCCTGAGCCGACGACCTCCGACCCCGGGCGTGCGTCCGGTGCGTCCGGTTCGTCCCCGCACGGTAGCGTCGGGACCGACCCCGACCGTCCCGGAGGACCCCGCATGCGTCTGCCCGCCCGTCTTGCCCTGCGCCGTGCCGCGGTCGCCCTGGTGGCCGTCGCGGTGGTCGCGCTGACGTCGGCCTGCACCGGCGGCACGGACGACCCGACCCCCGGCACGACGACGAGCGGCGCGGCCGCGCCCGGCGACGCGACGGAGCAGGCCGCGCCCGTCGACGACGTCGCCACCCGCGTGATGGCCGAGCAGACGGTCGACACCCCCGCGGGGTCCGAGGTCGCCGGCGGCGAGATCACCCTGACCCTGCGCGACGTCCGCGTCGACGAGGGCGTGCTCACGGTGCGGTGGGCGCTGCGCTGGGACGCGCCAGAGCGCGGCGACGACGAGGAGATGAGCCTGTTCGACCTGGGCATCGACCCGGCGCCGCTGGTCACGGACACCACGCACCTGCAGGCGTTCATGCCGCTGTGCACCAAGGGCGACTGGAACGGCGACGGCGCCGACCGCCAGCTCTGCGGCGCGACGATGCTCGCCTCCCCGCTCAACCACCTCACCACGAGCCTGCGGAACCACACGACGCTCGAGGGCTGGGCCGCGCTCCCCGCCCCGGACAACGCCGGGGGCACGCTCGACGTGCTCATCGCCGACGGGCTGCCGGTGTTCTCCGGGGTCACCGCGCGCCAGGGCTCGTGAGGCCGCCGGTGCCGGGGCCGGCGCACCGGGTCGTCGCGCTCGCGGCGGCGCTGCCGCTCGTGCTGGGTGCGGCGGCGTGGCCCGTCGCCCCGGCCGCCGCGCCCGGCGACGAGCCGCCGTGGGCCGAGCTCGCCGCCACCCCGGTGACGCCGGACATGGTCGAGCGCGCCACGCTGCGGCTGACCGGGGGCCCGCTGCAGCTCATCGGCGCGCCGCTGGCGCTCGTCCGCGAGAAGTCCGTGCGCGAGCTGGCGCGCGAGGCCGACGGCGTGACGACGCTGACGTCGGACCTGCTCTTCGGGTTCGACAGCGCCGAGCTCGCCCCCGGCGCGCGCGAGGCGGTCGGCGCGATCGCGGCCACGCTGCCGCAGGGCGCCGCCGTGACGGTCGACGGGCACACCGACGGCCTCGGCGGCGACGGCGTCAACGTCCCGCTCTCGCAGGCCCGCGCGCAGGCCGTCGCCGACGCGCTGAGCGCCGCACGCCCCGACCTCGCCCTGACCGTCACCGGGCACGGCAGCTCCCGGCCCGTCGCCGAGGAGCGCGCCGGCGGGAGTGACGACCCCGCGGGCCGTGCGCTCAACCGGCGCGTCGAGGTGCGTGTCACCGGCTGACCGCAGCAGCCCCGGCGGCGGACGCGGCCGGTACCCTCGGGCCGTGACCGACGCCCCCGCCGCAACGCCCCGCGACCAGCTCGTCGCCCTCGTCCGTGACCTCGCCGTCGTGCACGGCACGGTCACGCTGTCGTCCGGTCGGCAGGCCGAGTACTACGTCGACCTGCGCCGCGCGACCCTGCACCACCGGGCGGCGCCGCTCATCGGGCACCTGATGCTCGACATGCTCGAGGAGGCCGGGCTCGGCACGGCCGAGATCGACGCGGTCGGCGGGCTCACCCTGGGGGCCGACCCCGTCGCGGCGGCGCTGCTGCACGCCGCGGCCTCGCGCGGGCAGGACCTCGACGCGTTCGTCGTGCGCAAGGAGGCCAAGACCCACGGCATGCAGCGCCGCATCGAGGGCCCCGACGTGGCCGGCCGTCGGGTCGTCGTGGTCGAGGACACCTCGACCACGGGCGGCTCGCCGATCGCCGCCGTGCAGGCGGTGCGGGAGGCGGGCGGCGAGGTCGTGGCCGTCGCGACGATCGTGGACCGCGGCACGGGCGCGCGCGAGGCGATCGAGGCGCTCGGCGTGTCCTACCACCACCTCCTCGACCTGACCGACCTCGGCCTGGCCTGAGCCGGGGCCGTCGTGCGACGAGGGGTGCAGGTCGGCGCGGTCGTCGTGCTCGGGCTGCTCGGCCTGACGGTTGCCGCGGCCTCGTCGGGGGCGGGCCACCCCTCGGGCGGGATCGTCGTGCTGATGGTGCTCGTCGTGGTGCTGGTCGCGGTCGGCGGCTGGTGGCTGGAGCGTCGCCGCCGCGAGCACCTCGCGGCGTGGGCGCACGCCTCGGGGTGGACGTACACGCCGCGCGACCCCGGGCTCGGGCTGGCGACCCTGCAGACGGGCACGCCGTACGGGCAGGGGCACAGCCGCACCGTGACGGAGGTCCTCACCGGCACCTACGAGGGCCGCACCGCCGTGTCGTTCACCTACGGGTGGACCACGGGCAGCGGCAAGGAGCGGCGCGAGCACCGTGCGCACGTCGTCGCGATCGCGCTGCCGGCCTACCTGCCCGTCCTCGAGGTGACCCCCGAGGGCTTCGGGGCCCGGGTCGCCAAGGCCTTCGGTGCACGGGACCTGCAGCTCGAGTCCGCGGCGTTCAACGCGGCCTACCGCGTCGACGCCCGCGACGCGCGCACGGGGCACGCGATCCTGCACCCGCGCCTGCTGGAGCGCCTGCTGCGGCCCGACGCGCTGGGCACGAGCTGGCGCATCGAGGGCACGTGGCTGCTGTCGTGGGCGTCCGGCCCGACCAGCACGGCGAGCATCGCGCCCCGCCTGGGCGTCCTGGCGGCCGTGGTGCGCGGCGTCCCGCGGCACGTCTGGCTGGACCACGGCTACGACCCGGCTGCTCGGTAGGATCGCGGCAGTACCGACCCTAGGAGTCCTCGTGACCGGTGGCACCCTCGCCCTCGTCGTCGTGATCGCCGTCGTCGTCCTCGTCCTGCTGTGGGGGGTGGCGCAGTACAACGGGTTCGTCCGGCTGCGGAACCTCGTGCAGGAGTCGTGGCGGCAGATCGACGTCGAGCTGCACCGCCGGCACGACCTCATCCCCAACCTGGTGGAGACCGTCAAGGGCTACGCCGCCCACGAGCGCGGCGTCTTCGACGAGGTCACGCGGGCCCGCGCGGCGGCCGCCGGGCCGGGCGCCGGGCCCGCCGAGCAGGCGGTGCAGGAGAGCGCGCTGAACTCCGCGCTGGGCCGGCTCCTCGCCGTCGCGGAGAACTACCCAGTGCTGCGCGCGAGCGAGAACTTCCAGCAGCTGCAGGCCGAGCTGGCGAACACGGAGGACCGCATCGCGGCGGGCCGGCGCTTCTACAACGCGAACGTCCGCGAGCTCAACACCAAGGTCGAGACGTTCCCGCCCAACCTCGTCGCGAGCATGTTCGGGTTCACCCGCGCCGAGTACTTCGAGGTCGACGATCCGCAGGTCCGGCAGGCGCCCGCCGTCGGCTTCTGACGCAGCCGCCCGACGCCCGGCCCGGACGCCGGGCGCACCGGGCGCTCAGTGGGAGAACGTCGCGATGTGCTCGTCGGACGGCGGCGTGTGACGCCCGGGGGCGACGAGGGCGGGCAGCCGGTGCAGGAGCGGGTCGACCAGGCCGCGGCGCGGGTCGAGGACCTGGGCCTGCTCCAGGCGCTCGAGCAGCAGGGCGACCTCGGACGTGCTGAGGTCGAGCCTGCGTGCCAGCGGCTCGGGCTCGACGAACCTGTCGGCCGTCGCGCACACCGCGTCGAGCAGCACGTCGAGCGGGCAGCGCTCCTCGCCCCGGCACACGTCGAGGTGCAGCCCGGACGCGATCCGGGCGACGAACTCCGCGCTCACGTCGCCCAGGTCGCGGTGCTCGCCGACGGCCCGGGGAAGGCCGCCGTGGCGCAGGTACGCCGCGCGCACGTCGCCCGTCCCCGCCCCGGGGCGCGCCAGCAGCAGCTCGGACATGCTCGACGGGTGCAGGTGGCGGACCGTCACGGTCCCGGCCGGCGCCGCGGCCTCGAGCGCGGCCACGTCGGCCGGGTCGAGGACGGACGTGGTGGCGACGACCTGGTCGCCGCGCCGGCAGGCGTCGGCGAGCACGCGCGGCCAGCCGTCGACCGCCCCGACCTCGTCGACGACGAGCACCCGCGGGCCGTCGCAGGCGGGCGCGCCCGTCCGGGTGGGCGTGCGCACCGTCGTCGCCAGGTCGGCCGGCGCGAGGCAGGTGATGGCGCCCGTCGCGTCCTCGCGCTGCGCGGGCACGAGCACGACGCGCCGGGGGTCGGTCGCGGGGTCCGACACGAGGTGGGCCACGACGTCCTTGACGGCGGTGGTCTTGCCGACACCGCGCAGCCCGACCACGAGGGTGAGGGTGCGGGGCAGGGGGCGCTGCGCGAGCGTGGACAGCTCGGCGCGTGCGGCGCTCGTGGCGGGCGCCCACTCGTGGCGGGCGCGCGTGGCGAGGTCGGCGTCGTCGAGCACCCAGGACGCGCGGCGGCGACGCGACCACCAGGGGTTGGCCGCGCGCAGCACCTGGGCGAGCTCGCTGTTGCGCATGCCCCAGGGTCGTCCCTGCGGGGGACCCGTGGTCGGGACGAACGGCCCCGGCGGCTCGCTGGACGGCGACGACGCGCCGAGCGGCGCCGCCGCGTCGCTCAGATGAGCTCGATGAGGTCCTGCACGGAGTCCAGGACCGCGGTCGGGCGGAACGGGAACCGGTGGACGTCCTCCGCGCGCGTCGAGCCCGTGAGCACGAGGTAGGTCCGCAGGCCGGCCTCGATGCCGGCGACGACGTCGGTGTCCATGCGGTCGCCGACCATCACGGTCGTCTCGGAGTGCGCGTCGATCCGGTTGAGCGCCGAGCGGATCATCATGGGGTTGGGCTTGCCCACGAAGTACGGTTCGCGACCCGTGGCGGCGGAGATCATCGCCGCCACGGCACCCGTCGCGGGCAGGTCGCCCTCGGCGGTGGGCCCGGTGACGTCCGGGTTGGTGGCGATGAACCGGGCCCCGCCCTGGATGAGCCGGACGGCCTGGGTGATCGCCTCGAACGAGTACGTGCGCGTCTCGCCCAGCACGACGAAGTCGGGGCGTGCCGCCGTCAGCGTGTAGCCGGCCTCGTACAGCGCGGTGGTCAGGCCGGCCTCGCCGATGACGTAGGCGGAGCCGCCGGGCATCTGGTCGGTGAGGAACTGCGCCGTGGCCAGCGCCGACGTCCAGATCGCCGCCTCGGGCACGTCGAGACCCGTCGCGGCGAGCCGTGCGCGCAGGTCGCGCGGCGTGAAGATCGAGTTGTTGGTGAGGATGAGGAAGGGCCGGTCCGCGGCCTTCAAGGCGTCGATGAACTCCACCGCGCCGGGCAGCGCGGTGCCCTCGTGCACGAGGACGCCGTCCATGTCGGACAGCCACGAGGCGATCTTCCGTTCGGTCACGTCCTCAGGGTAGCCGGGGGTGGCTACGCTTCCCGGGTGACCCGAGACGCCACCCGCGACACCGCCGCACCCCCCGCCACCGCGCCTCCCCGGCGCTCGTGGCGCCGCGCACCCCTGGACGCGGTCCGCGGTGGTCTCATCGGTGCGGCCGAGTCGGTGCCCGGCATCTCGGGCGGCACGATCGCCCTGGTGGTGGGCCTGTACGACGAGCTGGTGACCGCCGCCGGGCACCTCGTGCACGCGGTCCGGGCGCTGGTCACGGGGGTCGTGCGGCGGCGGGGCGTCGGTGACGCGCTTGCCGCCCTGCGGCAGGTGGACTGGCGCCTGCTGGTGCCGGTGCTCGGCGGGATGGTCGTGGTGCTGCTCGTCTCGCTGCGCACGCTCGCGCCGCTGCTGGAGAGCCACCCGGTGCCGACGCGGGCCGTGTTCTTCGGCATGATCCTCGCGTCCGTGGCCGTGCCGCTGGGCATGCTGCCCGGGCGGCTGCGGGTCCGCGACGTGGTGCTGCTGGCCCTGGGCGTCGTCGTCGCGTTCGGACTGACGGGCCTGGCGCCCGTCGAGGTCGCGGACCCCTCGCTCTGGTACGTGTTCCTCGGCGCGGCCGTGGCGATCAACGCCCTCGTCCTGCCCGGCGTGTCCGGCTCCGCGCTGCTCGTCGTCCTCGGCCTGTACGTGCCCGTGCAGGCGGCCGTGGAGAACCTCGACCTGGCGTTCGTCGGGGCCTTCGCGCTCGGGGCGGTCGTCGGGCTCGGGTCCTTCGTCAAGCTGCTGCAGTGGCTGCTGCGCGAGCGCCGCCAGGCGACGATGGCGGTGCTCGCCGGGCTCATGGTCGGCTCGCTGCGGGCGCTGTGGCCGTGGCAGGACGGCGAGCGCGGCCTGCTGGCCCCGTCGGGCGACGTCGGCGTGCCGGTGCTGCTGGCCGTCGCCGGTGCCGCGGTCGTCGCGACGCTCGTCGTCTGGGAGCGGCGACGCATCCGGCGCGAGCTCGACGCGGCCGCCGCCCCCGAGCCGGAGGCGTGAGCGGCGCCACCGACGGCGACGAGGTCGGCGTCGGGCCGTGGCCGGGCGGCCCCGCCGCGTGGCCCGACGACCCCCGGTACGACCCCGAGCTGCTCGCGCACGGCGACCGGCGCAACGTCGTGGACGCCTACCGGTACTGGACGGTCGAGGCGATCGTGGCCGACCTCGACACGCGGCGGCACCCGTTCCACGTCGCGATCGAGAACTGGTCGCACGACCTCAACATCGGGTCGGTCGTGCGCACGGCCAACGCGTTCAACAGCGCGGGCGTGCACGTCGTGGGCCGCCGTCGCTGGAACCGCCGGGGTGCGATGGTCACCGATCGCTACCTGCACGTGCACCACCACCCCGACGCCGCGGCGCTGGCGACGTGGGCCGCCGGCGCCGGCCCGGGCGGCACTCGCCTGCCGATGGTCGGGATCGACAACGTGCCCGGCTCCGTGCCGATCGAGGGCCACCCGCTGCCCCGTGCGTGCGTGCTCCTGCTCGGGCAGGAGTCGACGGGCCTGACGCAGGCGGCGCAGGCGGTGTGCGACGTCGTCCTGCACATCACGCAGCACGGCAGCACGCGCTCGCTCAACGCAGGCGCGGCCGCCGCGATCGCCCTGCACACGTGGGTCCTGCAGCACGCCTGACGGTCCCGGTGGACGTCCCGGAACGCCACGGGCCGGGTGGTGGCAGACTCGTGTCGTACCGCTCCCCGAGCCATCAGGAGATTCTGCGATGCCCATCGCCACCCCCGAGGTCTACGCCGAGATGATCGACCGGGCGAAGGCCGGCAAGTTCGCCTACCCTGCCGTGAACATCACGTCGTCCCAGACCGTCACCGCCGCCATCCAGGGCTTCGCGGAGGCCGAGTCGGACGGCATCATCCAGGTCTCCGTCGGCGGCGCTGAGTACGCGTCCGGCTCGACGATCAAGAACCGCGTCAGCGGCACGCTCGCGCTCGCGGCGTACGCGACCGAGGTCGCCACGCACTACGGCGTGACGATCGCCCTGCACACCGACCACTGCGTCAAGAAGAACCTCGACTCGTGGGTCCGCCCGCTGCTCGAGCTCGAGGCCGAGCAGGTCAAGCGCGGCGAGAACCCGACGTTCCAGTCGCACATGTTCGACGGCTCGGACATCCCGCTCGACGAGAACCTCGTCATCGCCGCGGAGCTGCTCGAGATGTCGCGCGCCGCCCGCACGATCCTCGAGATCGAGGTCGGCGTCGTCGGTGGCGAGGAGGACGGCCACGAGGCCGAGATCAACGAGAAGCTCTACACGACGGCGGAGGACGGTCTGAAGACCGTCGAGGCCCTCGGTGCGGGCGAGAAGGGCCGCTACCTGACGGCCCTGACGTTCGGCAACGTGCACGGCGTGTACAAGCCGGGCGCGGTCAAGCTGCGCCCGTCGATCCTCGCGGACATCCAGCGCGAGGTCGGCCTGAAGATCGGCAAGGAGTCGCCGTTCGACCTCGTCTTCCACGGCGGGTCCGGCTCGACGGCCGAGGAGATCGCCGAGGCGGTCGACAACGGCGTCATCAAGATGAACATCGACACCGACACGCAGTACGCGTTCACGCGTCCCGTCGTCACGCACATGTTCACCAACTACGACGGCGTGCTGAAGGTCGACGGCGAGGTCGGCAACAAGAAGGCGTACGACCCGCGCGCCTGGGGCAAGCTCGCCGAGGCGGGCATGGCCGCGCGCATCGTCGAGGCGTGCCAGCAGCTGCGCTCGGCGGGCACCCGGCTCGCCTGAGTCCCCGCACCGACGTGCGACGGCCCCGGTCCCCCGCGAGGGGGCCGGGGCCGTCGGCCGTCACGGGCCGCCCGGTGCGGGACCGGGAGCCGGTTCGCCTGGCGGTCAGCCCGCCGTGTCGACCGGCTCGAACGGGGCGGCGTCCTCGTCCCCGTCGTCGACGACGTCGAGCAGCTCGCCGATCCGCGTGACCTCGAGGAGGAAGCGCACGGTGGGGGGCACCCGCAGCAGACGCACGCGGTGCTCGCTGCGGATCGACAGCCGGGCGAGGAACGCGACACCCGACGAGTCCATGAACGTCACGTGGTGCGCGTCCACCTCGATGGGCAGACCGCGCTGCTCGGCCTCCGCGGTGGCCTCCTGCAGCTCGGGACCGAGGTCGGCGTCGACCTCTCCCGAGAGCACGATGCGGGTGCGGTCGGTCCCCACGATGACCTGCACGGCGCCGGGCTCCCCGACGGTCGTGGCCTCCGTCGCGTCCGACGTGGCGGCGTCCTGGTCGGTGGAAGGACTGTTAACGTCTCGCACGATGCTCCTTCCGGGCGCTGGCGGGGCTCGCCGGGGTGGTCGAGCCGTCCGTCCGTTCGGCACGCTAGACGATCGGAGGTGGTGGTGGTCAACTCCCACACCGCCGAACCGATCCCCGAGCCTACGCCCGCCGGGTCGCAGCACGGCACCGACCCGCTGTCCGGGACGCCGTCCGCGGCCCTGGCCGCGGCCCTGGCCGCGACGCACGTCCCGATGGCGCTGCTGCACCGGCGCCTGGATGTGATCCGCGTCACCTGGGTCAACGACGCGCTCGCGCGGGCCGTCGGGCACGCACCCGAGGACGTCGTCGGCGTCGACGTGCTGACGGACCCCCGCGTCCGCCCCTCGGACCCCGACGCCGTGCGGGTGGCCGCGCGCGGTCCGGCGACCCACCCCGTCGTGCTGCGCCGCGCGGACGGGACCGACGTGCGGTGCGTGGTGCACGTGTCCCCCGTGCCCCCCGGGCCGGGGGTGCCGGTCGGGACGTTCGTCGCCGCCGTGCAGGACCTCACCGCCGAGCTCACGGCGTCCGCGGAGCAGGCGGCGCTCGTCGCCGAGGAGCGCCGCGAGCGGCGCAGCCTGTCGCTCGTCGCCCGCGTCTCGGACCTGCTGGTCGACGTCGACGAGCCGCAGGGCCTGCGGGAGATCGCCGACCTGCTCGAGTCCCACGTCGTGGAGCGTGCGCACTTCTTCCTGTTCGACCACGGGCTGTGGGCGGCCGACGGCCTCGCGCCCGCGCACGGCGTGCGCGAGCGGCACCACGGCCCCGCGGGCCGGGTGGTGTCGCACTGCCCGCGCGACGCCGTGGGGCACCTGCTGGCGGGGACGCGCGAGGGCGTCGTCGAGCTCGACCTGGACGCGGAGCACCCCGACGGCACGTACATGCAGTGGCTGGCCCACCGGCTGGGGCCGGGGACGGACGCCGGCACCGGGGACCGTCGGCTCGTCGTGCAGGCCGTCCCGGGGCGTCGCCGCGCGGTCGGTCTGCTCGTGGTGCGGCCCCACGGCGGCGGGGGCGTCGCCGCCCTCGGGCCGTCCGAGCGGACGGTGGTCGAGCTCGTCGCGCGCCGCGTGGGACTGTCCGTGGACAACGTGCGGCTCTACGACCGCGAGCACCGGCTGGCGGAGACGCTGCAGCGCGCGATGCTGCCGGAGCAGGCCGAGGTCGACGGCCTGGACGTGTGGACGTACTACTCGCCCAGCGCGGACGATGCGCAGGTGGGCGGCGACTGGTACGACGTCCTGCAGATCGACCCGGAGACGGTCAGCGTCGTCATCGGCGACGTGGTGGGGCACGACGTGGAGGCCGCGGCCACGATGGGCCAGCTGCGCTCGGTGGTCCGGTCGTACGCGTTCGACATCACCACGCCCGGGCCCGTGCTGGACCGCGTGGACCAGCTCTTCGGTGGCATGCGGATCCCGCGCGCCGCGAGCATGGTCTACTCCACGCTGCGACGCGACGGGGCCGGCGGGTGGACGCTGCAGTACTCCCGGGCCGGCCACCTCCCGCTGCTGCTGGTGCGCGACGGGCACGCCCGCCAGCTGCGGGGCACGGGCGGCCGGCTGGTGGGTTTCGGCTCCGGCGGGCGGGCCACGGACGAGGTCACGCTGGTGCCCGGGGACGTCGTCGTCTACTACACCGACGGTCTCGTCGAGCGTCGCGACCGCAGCCTGCGCGACGGCCTGACCGTCCTCGAGACCGTCGCGGCGGGCATCACGGCCCGGGACGCCGCGGGCATCGGGGAGGACCTGCTCTCGCGGCTCGCCGACCACCCCGAGGACGACGTGGCGGTCGTCGTGCTGCGGGTGCCCGGGCCCGACGACCACCTGGCCGGCGCCGTCAGCCCGCGGCGGCGGCGGTGGGCGCTGCCGAGCGAGCCCGCGTCGATCGGCCGTGCGCGGCACGCGGTGCTGCGCACGTGCGAGGCCTGGGACCTCGGGGACGCGTCGAACGCCGAGCTCATCGTCTCCGAGCTGGTCGCCAACGCCGTGCTGCACGGCTGGGGCCACGTCGCGCTGCAGCTGTACGACACGGGTGACGGGCTGCGCATCGAGGTCGAGGACGACAACCCCACGCCGCCCGTGACGACCGACGGGCACCCCGGTCGGGTCGGGGGGTTCGGGATGCAGATCGTCGAGCGGCTGGCGGACTGGGGCTGGCGGCAGTCGCGCGGCGGCAAGGTCGTGTGGGCCAAGGTGCGCCCCGGGGCGCTACCCGCGTCGGCGCAGCAGGCGTAGGCGTCGGCAGGTCCGTCGTCAGGCGGGGGTGGGTGCGCCCTCGGGGGTGCTCGACGCCTCGGCCTCGAGCTCGCAGCGGTGGTCCGCGTCGATGCGGAACAGCTCGAGCGCCCCGCAGATCTCCAGGACGAACAGGTCGCGGTCGTCGGCGCCGCGCAGCACGGTCGCGCCGCCGCGGCGCCGGCCGGAGTCGGCCAGCGAGATGAGGAACGCGGCGCCGGTGGAGTCCATGAAGGTCACCCGGCACATGTCGATGACGAGCAGCTGACGCCGCAGGCCGACGACGCGCGCGGTCACCTCGGGGAACTGCTCACGCTCGGCGAGGTCGAGGTCACCTGCGACGAGGAGCGTCGTGGTGGTGGACGACGTCGAGATCTCGATCATGGCTGTCCTGTGCTCCGTGCCGACCGGGGGGAGGGGGCCGTGGGGAGGGTGCTGGTCGGCCGTTCGACTGTAACGGCGGTGTCCAGGGCGGGCGACCGCTGGTCGGGTCACGCCACCCCTCCGCCGGACGACCCGCGGGCACCGCGGTGCGAGACTGGCGCCATGACCCACGAGAACCTGCTCGACGGCCCCGCCCCGACGCTGCTGCCCGCCGACGGCCCCGACGCGGCCGCGCGCGCCGCCCTCGCCGGTGGCGCGGACCCGCGGGACGCCGTCCCGGCGGCGCCCGCCGCGTCGCTGGTGTGGGCGCTGCTCGCCGAGCGGTCCGAGGACCCGGTCGCGGCGTACGCGTACGCGCGGACGGGCTACCACCGCGGGCTGGACGCCCTGCGCGGTGCGGGCTGGCGGGGTCGTGGCCCGGTGCCCGCCGCGCACGAGCCGAACCAGGGGTTCCTGCGGGCGCTGCTGGCCCTGGCCACGGCGGCCGAGGCGATCGGGGAGACGGCGGAGGCCGAGCGGTGCCGGCAGTTCCTGCGGGACTGCGGGACGTCGGCGGACGAGGTGGCCGCGCTGCGCTGACGTGCCGGGCGGCGACGCCGTCGGGCGCGCGCGGTGGACGGCCCGCGGGGTCCCGGGCGGCGCTCCGGTACCCTTCCGGGTGGTACGCGTCACTGCCGCGCGTCCTCGGGTCCCCCGCGCCGCGAGCCCGCTCGCGCCCGTCTGCGGGCGGAGCCGCACCGCAGGCAGCCTGGGAGTGGTGATCGTCATGCCGGCCGTCGTGGTGCTCGGTGCGCAGTGGGGCGACGAGGGCAAGGGGAAGGCGACCGACCAGCTCGGTGACCGCACGGACGTCGTCGTGAAGTTCAACGGCGGCAACAACGCGGGGCACACGGTCGTCATCGAGGGCGAGAAGTACGCCCTGCACCTGCTGCCGTCGGGGATCCTCACGCCCGGTGTCGTCCCGGTGATCGCCAACGGTGTCGTCATCGACACCGAGGTGCTGTTCGAGGAGATCGACGCGCTCGAGGCGCGCGGCGTCGACACGTCGCGGCTGCTGGTGTCGTCGGCGGCCCACGTCATCGCGCCGTACAACCGGACGATGGACAAGGTGGCCGAGCGCTTCCTGGGCAAGCGCAAGATCGGCACGACGGGCCGCGGCATCGGCCCCACGTACGCCGACAAGATCAACCGCATCGGGATCCGCGTCCAGGACCTGTTCGACGAGGGGATCCTGCGGCAGAAGGTCGAGGGCGCCCTCGACCAGAAGAACCACCTGCTGGTCAAGGTCTACAACCGGCGTGCGATCACGGTGGAGGAGACGCTCGACGATTTGCTGCGCCACGCGGAGCGGCTGCGCCCCTTCGTCGCCGACACCCCGCAGTACCTCAACCGCGCGCTGGACGAGGGCCGCACGCTGGTGTTCGAGGCCGGGCAGGCGACGATGCTCGACGTCGACCACGGCACGTACCCGTTCGTGACGTCGTCCGCGTGCACCGCCGGCGGGGCCTGCACCGGCTCCGGGGTCGGGCCGACGCGCATCGACCGCGTGGTCGCGGTCGCCAAGGCGTACACGACGCGCGTCGGTGAGGGCCCGTTCCCGACGGAGCTGCTCGACGCGGACGGTGAGTGGCTGCGGCAGACGGGCGGGGAGTTCGGCACCACGACCGGCCGCCCGCGCCGCACCGGCTGGTACGACGCGGTAGTGGTGCGCTACGCCTCGCTGGTCAACGGCCTGACGGACCTCGTCGTCACCAAGCTCGACGTGCTGACGGGCCGGGAGCGGGTCCCGGTGTGCGTGGCGTACGACGTCGACGGCCGGCGGGTCGAGGACATGCCGATCGACCAGAGCGACTTCCACCACGCGCGTCCGGTGTACGAGTACCTGGACGGGTGGAGCGAGGACATCTCCGGTGCCCGCGACTTCGACGACCTGCCGAAGGCCGCGCAGCGCTACCTGCAGTACCTGGAGGACGTGTCCGGGACGCGGATCTCCTCGGTCGGCGTCGGTCCGGGCCGCGAGGCCACGATCATCCGCCACGAGCTCCTGGTCTGATCGCGGACTGCTGGCCCGGTCGTGCGGACCCGCCCCCGGTCGGGGGCGGGTCCGTCCGCGTCAGGCGGCCGGGGACTCCTGCGGCAGCTCGTGGGCATCGACGTCGCGCTGCCGCAGCACCGTCCCGACGGCGGCCACGGCCGCCACGCTCAGGGCCGCGGCCCCGAGGAGCACCGGCGCCAGCCCGTGGCGCCCCGCGAGCACGCCGGCGGTGACGGCGCCCAGCGGCATGAGGCCGTAGGCCAGCGTGCGCGACGCCCCGCCGACGCGGCCCAGCAGGCGGGCCGGGACGAGTCGCTGGCGGACGGTCTCGCTGATGACGTTGCCGACGGTGCTGAGCGCACCGAGCGGCACGAGGACGACGACCAGCGCCGGGACCCGCGGCACCAGCACGGGGACGACGAGGAGCGAGAACGAGACGGCCCAGCAGCCGACCATGAGCCGCACCTCGCCGATCCGGCGGGCCAGGGCCTCGCCGGCCACGGAGCCGGCCACCGCCCCGGCGGCGAGGCCGAGCATGAGCAGCGGGTAGGTCTGCTCGGTCATGCCGACGCGGGAGCCGGGGCCGACGACCCAGAGCACGAAGACCGCGAAGTAGGCGGCACTGGCCATGTTGAGCACGGCGGCCGTGAGGACGACCGGGCGCAGCACGGGGTGCCGGGTGATGAAGCGCAGCCCCTCGCGCACGTCGGCCCACGCCCGCGGTGCGCCCGGCGCCGGCGCGTCGCCGGCGCCGGAGGTCGGGTCGGGCCCGGGTGAGGGTGCGTCGGTCCGGGCGTGCCGGTAGCGCCCGGGGACGCCGCGCCACAGCACCGCGACCGCGGCGACGGCCAGGGCGGCCGGCACACCGAGCACCCAGCCGGTGCCCAGCGTGAGCAGCGCGCCGGCGAGGGGCGCGCCCAGGAACGCGTTGGCGACCTGCTGGACGGCCACGACGCGCCCGTTGGCGGCGGGCAGGCGCTCGCGGGGGACCAGGTCGGGGATCATCGCGGTCGACCCCAGGTCGACGACGACCTCGGTGACGCCGTACGCGAGCACGAGCCCGACGAGCACGGGCAGGGTCAGGGCGCCGGTGACGGCCAGCCAGGCGCCTGCGGCCAGCAGGAGCGCACGCGCCCCGAGGCCGACCATCTGGACGCGGCGGCGGTCGCTGCGGTCGACGAGGACGCCGGCGGTGATGCCGAGCAGCAGCCACGGCAGCCACGTCGCGGCCGAGAGCAGCGCGATCTGCTCGGGCGAGCGGGTCAGGCCGAGGGCGACGAGCGGCACGCCGACGGCGATCACGCCGTCGCCGAGGTTCGCGGCCCCGGCGGCGGCGAGCAGTGCGGTGAAGCGGCGCCCGAGGCGGGGGGCCGCGGGGCGGGGGACAGGCGGTGCCGAGGGCGCGGCCATGGGGACCTCACGTCGGGTTAGGGTGGGAGAGAGCTTTGCAGAGGAACTCTGCAAAGAGAACTCTGCAAAGGTATCTCTGCGAATGACGGATGACAAGACCCCGACCGCGGACACGCGCGCCGTCGAGCCCGAGGCGCTCAAGGCGTTCGCCCACCCGCTGCGCATGGCCATGTACTCCGCCCTGCGCAACGAGGGCCCGGCCACCGCCACGATGCTCGGCCAGCGCCTCGGCGAGTCGAGCGGCCAGACCAGCTACCACCTGCGCCAGCTCGAGAAGCACGGGTTCGTCGAGGACGACCCCGACCGCTCGCGCGGACGCGAACGGTGGTGGCGCGCCGTCGGCTTCCGCATGGACCGGCTGGACATGCTCGAGGACCCCACGTCCGCGACGGCGGTACGCGCCGTGCTGCAGGCGGTCATCGCGGAGCGCGCGCAGACCCTGACGGCCTGGGCCGCCGCGCTGGAGGAGCGCCACGGCGACTGGAGCGCGCAGATGGCCTCCAACATCACCCTCGACCTCACGGAGGACGAGACGTCCGAGCTCATCGAGCGGCTCACCGCCGTCGTCGACGACCTCGGTGCGCGCAGCGGCGCGGCGGGCATCGACGGGCGCCGACGCGTCCGCGTCTACCTGGACGTCCTCCCGCTGCCCGACACCGCGGCGCGCTGACGCCGGACGCCCGCGCCCGCCGCGGCCGGTAGGGTCGGGCGCCGTGGAGATCCTCGTCGTCGGCACCGGTGCCCGTGAGCACGCCCTGGCCCGCACGCTGTCCCTCGACCCGGCGGTGACCCGCGTGCACGCGGCCCCGGGCAACCCGGGGATCGCGCAGCGCGCGACGCTGCACGCGGTCGACCCGCTCGACGGTGCGGCGGTCGCTGACCTCGCGCGGTCGCTCGGCGTCGGCCTGGTCGTCGTCGGTCCCGAGGCGCCGCTCGTCGCCGGTGTCGCCGACGCCGTGCGGGCGGCCGGCATCCCCGTCTTCGGGCCGTCTGCGCAGGCCGCCCGGCTCGAGGGGTCCAAGGCGTTCGCCAAGGAGGTCATGGCGGCTGCCGGGGTGCCGACGGCCGCCGCGCGCGTCGCGACCACGCTCGACGAGGTCGCCGCCGCGCTCGATGAGTTCGGCGCGCCGCACGTCGTCAAGGAGGACGGCCTCGCCGCGGGCAAGGGCGTCGTCGTCACCGACGACCGCGACGCGGCGCTCGCGCACGCGGGCGCGTGCCTGGCCAAGGAGGGCGGCCGCGTCGTCGTCGAGGAGTACCTCGACGGCCCGGAGGTCTCGCTGTTCGTGCTGTGCGACGGCACCGACGTCGTCCCGCTCGTGCCCGCGCAGGACTTCAAGCGGGCGCTCGACGGCGACCAGGGGGCCAACACCGGCGGCATGGGCGCGTACTCGCCGCTGCCGTGGGCGCCCGAGGGGCTGGTCGACGAGGTCGTCGAGACCGTCGCGCGGCCGACCGTGGCCGAGATGGCCCGTCGCGGCACGCCCTTCATCGGGGTCCTCTACTGCGGCCTGGCGCTGACGAGCCGCGGCGTGCGGGTCGTGGAGTTCAACGCGCGGTTCGGCGACCCCGAGACGCAGG
The DNA here is from genome assembly GCF_016862775.1 of Cellulomonas phragmiteti. Lineage (GTDB taxonomy): Bacteria > Actinomycetota > Actinomycetes > Actinomycetales > Cellulomonadaceae > Cellulomonas > Cellulomonas phragmiteti. The sequence goes on from NZ_BONP01000010.1 coordinate 86,985, forward strand.
TCGTGCTGGCGCGGCTCGCGTCCCCGCTCGCGGGGGTGCTGCTGGCCGCGGCGCAGGGCCGGCTCGCGCAGGTCGAGCCGCTGCACTGGCGCGCCGACGCGGCCGTCACGGTGGTCGTCGCCTCGCACGGCTACCCGGGCCAGGTCCGCACCGGCGACCCGATCACCGGTCTCGACGCCGCCGGCACCGTGCCCGGCGTCCACGTGCTGCACGCCGGCACGGCGGTGCGCACCACCGAGGACGACCCGGAGAACCCGCTCAACGACCCGCTGCTCGTGTCCGACGGCGGCCGGGTCCTGTCGGTCGTCGGCGTGGGGGAGACCCTCGCCGCGGCCCGGCGGGCGGCCTACGTCGCGGTCGACCAGGTCAACCTCGCCGGCTCCCACCACCGCACGGACATCGCGCTGGCCGTCAGCGAGGGCACCGAGGTGCAGGCGTGAGCGACGCCGCCCTCACGCTGCCCGGCTGGCGGCACGTCTACTCCGGCAAGGTCCGGGACCTGTATGAGCCGGACGCGTCCGCCGCGGGCGTGGCGCTGCGGGAGCGGCACGGTGACGTCGTCCTGGTCGTGGCCTCGGACCGCGTGTCCGCGTACGACCACGTGCTGTCCCCGGGCGTCCCCGGCAAGGGCGTGGTGCTCACGCAGCTCAGCCTGTGGTGGTTCGAGCAGCTCGCCGACCTCGTCCCGAACCACGTCGTGTCGACCGACGTGCCCGGCGCCGTCGCGGGCCGCGCGATGGTGTGCCGGCGCCTCGACATGTTCCCGGTCGAGTGCGTCGCCCGCGGCTACCTCACCGGGTCCGGTCTCGCGGAGTACCGCCAGAACGGCGAGGTCACGGGCATCGCGCTGCCTGCCGGGCTCGTCGACGGGTCGCGCCTGCCGGAGCCGGTCTTCACGCCCGCGACCAAGGCCGAGCTGGGCGAGCACGACGAGAACGTGCGGTTCTCCGTGGTCGTCGACACCGTCGGCCCCGAGACGGCCGAGACGCTGCGCGACCTCACGCTCGCCGTGTACGCGCGGGCCGAGCGCGTCGCGCGCGAGCGTGGCGTGATCCTCGCGGACACCAAGCTGGAGTTCGGCACCGACCCCGTGACGGGTGCGGTGACGCTGGGCGACGAGGTGCTCACCCCCGACTCCTCGCGCTTCTGGCCCGTCGACGGCTGGGAGCCCGGCCGCGCGCAGCCGAGCTTCGACAAGCAGTTCGTCCGTGACTGGCTCACGTCGTCGGCGTCGGGCTGGGACCGCGCGTCCGACACGCCCCCGCCCCCGCTGCCGGCCGACGTGGTCGAGCGCACCCGGGCCCGCTACATCGAGGCGTTCGAGCGACTCACGGGGCGCACGCCCGACCTGTGACCCGGCGCGCCTCGGGGTACCGGCGTGCGTCACGTGCCGAGGTCGACCTCCGGCAGCGCGTGCAGCTCGCGCCACGCGATCGCCTGCGGCGCCGTCACGGCCAGGACGTCGGCCCCCGCCAGCGGCCCCAGGTCGAGGCCCGTGAGCTCGGCGACGTCCGCGACCGGCACCTGGAACGTGCGGAACGGCCCCAGGGGCGGGGGCTCGTCGGCGGCCGCTGCCGCGTGGGTGCGCGCCGCGAGCTCGGTCGCGGGCAGCAGCGGTGTCTGGTCGAGCACGAAGGCCGCAGCGGCCAGCCGGTCGGCGTCGAGCGCCCACGCGGCGACCTTCCAGAACCGGCGCGGCAGCAGGACGTCCCGATAGAGCGGGTCGTCGCCCGCGAGCACAGGGCCCGTCAGCACCGACAGGCGCAGGCGGTGCACGCGGGCGTGCTCGAGCACGTGGTCCTCGAGACCCAGCCACAGCGCGCGGCTCTGGTTGAAGCCGGACGCCTGCGGCGCCGCGTTGGGGTAGGCGAACGTCTCGCGGTTGGCCTGGGCCGCGACGCCCGGTGCGCCCCACACCGGGTCGCGCCGACGCACGAGGTGCCCGCGGTCGAGGTCGTTGCGCGCGTAGAGCTCGGGGCCCGTCTGATCGGCGGCGGGCACGCGCGGGTCGAGGTACCAGGCGTCGTCCCGCGGCACGTCGCGCAGCGAGCGGCCGTCGACGTTGACCGCGGTGGCGGCCGCCAGCCGGCGCACCGGGTCCAGCAGGACCGTGAAGTGCGTGGCCGGCAGCTCGCGCACCGCCTGCGCCGCCACCGGCAGCGGGACCTGCGGCCCCAGGAACGTCGGGTCGTACCCCATGTGCCACCCCTGCCCACGAGCGGACTGCCGGACGTGACCCACCGTACCGACGCACCGCGGCGTGCGCGGGTGGCCCGGCGCCCGGCGGCGTAGTGTCCCGAGACGTTCTCGTCCCGTCCCACCTCCGGAGGCCCGGTGGACGTCCCCCGTCCCCTCGTCCTGCACCGCGCGCGCCTGCTCGGGCGGGACGCCCCCGTCGACCTGGTGCTGCGCGACGGGCGGCTCGCCGCTGTCGCGCCGTCGTCCTCCGGCCCCCGCGCGCACGGCGCCCCGGACGGCGACGTCGTCGACCTCGACGGCCGGCTCGTCGTGCCCGGCCTGTGGGACCAGCACACCCACCTCACCCAGTGGGCGCTCGCGCGCGGGCGGCTCGACGTGTCCGGGGCGACGTCGGCCGCGCAGGCAGCCGCGCTCGTGGCCGCGCGGCTGCGGACCGACCCGCCGCCCGCCGGCCGGCCGCTCGTCGGCATCGGGTTCCGGGACGGCACGTGGCCCGACGCGCCGTCCGCGGCGGTCCTCGACGCGGTCGCCGGCGAGGTGCCGGTGGTGCTGGTCTCCGGCGACCTGCACTGCGCGTGGGTGTCGACCGCGGGCCTGCGGCTGTTCGGGGTCGCGCACCACCCGACGGGCGTGCTGCGCGAGACCGAGTGGATGCCGCTCATGGGGGCGCTGGACCACGTGCCCGACGACGTGCAGGACGCCCTCGTGGCCGACGCGCTGCGGGCCGCCGCCGCGCGGGGCGTCGTCGGCGTCGTCGACCTGGAGATCGCCGACAACGTGGCCGTGTGGCGCCGCCGGGTGACCACGGGTGACCCGGTCGTGCGCGTGCGCGCCGGCGTGTGGCCCGCGTACCTCGAGCGCGTCGTGCACGACGACCTGCACAGCGGTGACCGCGTCGCGGGCCCGCGCGTCACGCAGGGGCCGCTCAAGGTCATCGTCGACGGCTCGCTCAACACCCGCACCGCCTGGTGCCACGCGCCCTACCCGGGCGTCGAGGGGGCCCTCGCGCACGGCGTGCTCAACGTGCCCGCGGACGAGCTGGTGCCGCTGCTGCGGCACGCGCACGCGCACGGGCTGCGCTGCGCCGTCCACGCCATCGGCGACGCGGCCAACGCGCTGGTCCTCGACGCGTTCGCGACGACCGGTGCGCACGGCTCGGTCGAGCACGCCCAGCTGCTCGCGGTGGCCGACGTCGCGCGGTTCGCGCAGCTGGGGCTGACGGCCAGCGTGCAGCCCGCCCACCTGCCGGACGACCGCGACGTCGCCGACCGGCACTGGGCCGGCCGCACGGACCGCGCCTTCCCGCTGGCCGACCTGCACGCCGCGGGCGTCCCGCTGGCCCTCGGGTCCGACGCGCCCGTCGCGCCGCTGGACCCGTGGCTCGCGCTGGACGCCGCCGTGTGGCGCACCGGCGACGAGCGCCTGCCGTGGCACCCCGAGCAGGCGGTCGACGCGGTCACGGCCCTCGCCTCGTCCGTCGACGGGCGCCCGCTGGGACTGCGCGTCGGGGATCCGGCGGACCTGGCGGTGCTCGACGACGACCCGCTCGCGCTCGCGGGCACGCCGGGTGCCGTGCGGTCCACCCGGGTCGCCGCCACGCTCGTCGCCGGCGCCTGGACCCACGCGGCCCTGTGAGCCCGCCCGCGGTGCGGGCGCGGCCCGGGGAGTGGGACGGCGGCGGGGTGCGTCGCGGCGCGCCGTAGGATCTGCTGCGAAACCCCGTCGCGCACACCTGGGAGCACCCGTGGGACGAGTCGTCGTCGACGTCATGCCGAAGCCCGAGATCCTCGACCCGCAGGGCAAGGCCGTCGCCAACGCGCTGCCGCGCCTCGGGTTCGGCCAGTTCACCGCCGTCCGTCAGGGCAAGCGGTTCGAGCTCGAGGTGGACGGGCCGGTGACGCCCGAGGTCCTCGAGGCCGCCGCGGCCGCCGCCGAGCAGGTGCTGTCGAACCCGGTGATCGAGGACGTCGTGCGCGTCGCCGACATCGAGGCCGACGCCGCCGCGACCGTCGCGTCGCAGGGTCTGGCCTGATGGGTCGGATCGGCGTCGTCACGTTCCCCGGGACGCTCGACGACCGGGACGCCGCACGCGCCGTGCGCCTGGCCGGCGGCGAGCCCGTCGCGCTGTGGCACGCGGACGCGGACCTCCAGGGCGTCGACGCCGTCGTGCTGCCCGGCGGGTTCTCCTACGGCGACTATCTGCGGGCCGGGGCGATCAGCCGGTTCGCGCCCGTCATGGGCGAGGTCGTCGACGCCGCGGGCAAAGGGCTGCCCGTGCTGGGGATCTGCAACGGCTTCCAGGTCCTCACCGAGGCGCACCTGCTGCCGGGGTCGATGATCAAGAACGACCACCTGCACTTCGTGTGCCGCGAGCAGGTCCTCGTCGTGGAGAACGCCGGCACCGCGTGGACCAACGCGTACACGGCCGGCGAGCGGATCACGATCCCGCTGAAGAACCAGGACGGCCAGTACGTCGCCGACGAGCGCACCCTCGACGAGCTCGAGGGCGAGGGCCGCGTCGTGTTCCGCTACGAGGGGACCAACCCCAACGGGTCGCGCCGGGGCATCGCAGGCGTGAGCAACGCCGCGGGCAACGTCGTGGGGCTCATGCCGCACCCCGAGCACGCGGTCGAGTCCGGGTTCGGCCCCGACGGCGCCGCCGGTCCGCGCTCCGGGACCGACGGGCTGCGGTTCTTCACGTCGGTCCTGCACGCCCTCGTCGGCTGACCCGGGTGACGGAGCGGCCGCAGCCGCGCGTCGAGCGCGTGGCCTGGGACGACCCAGCCGCGGCCGCGCTGCGCGTCGCGCAGCAGGTCGAGCTGCGCGCCCGCTACGGCGACGACGACACGGGCCACGCCCTCACCGGCGACGGGATCGTCGCCACGGTGGTGCTGCGGCTCGGCGACGACGCGGTGGCGTGCGGTGCGCTGCGGGACGTGTCCGCCACGCTCGGGGCGGGCACCGGCGAGCTCAAGCGCATGTTCGTGCGCCCGGACGCCCGTGGTCGTGGCCTGTCCCGCCAGGTGCTGTCCGAGCTCGAGCACGCCGCCGCCGAGCACGGCCTCGACCGGCTCGTCCTGGAGACCGGGGTGCTCCAGCCGGAGGCGATCGGGCTGTACCTGGCGGCCGGGTACGGGCCCGTCGAGAACTACGGCGAGTGGGTCGGCGTGACCGACTCCCGCTGCTTCGCCAAGGACCTGCGCGCAGCCGCCGGCAGCCCTGTCGTCGGGCCCGCCGGCGCGGCACGCGCGGCCGCGGCGCCGGACGTCGTCGTCGAGGCCGTCCCGTGGGACCACCCGGACGCGTCCGCGCTGCGCCGCGACATGGTCACCGAGCTCGCCCCCCTCTACCCGGAGCACGCGTTCACCGCGCCCGACGGGTTCGAGCGCCTGGACGCCGCCCACGGCCGCGACGCCGTCACCACGTTCCTCGTGCGGCGCGCGGGCGCACCCGTCGCCTGCGCCACGCACCGGCGGGCCACCGGGTGGCGCGCCGACGACGCCGAGCTCAAGCGGCTCTACGTCGCCCCGTCCGCCCGCGGGCTCGGGCTGGCCCGGCGGCTCGTCGCGCTCGTCGAGGGGGACGCCCGCACCCACGGCGCCCGCCGCGTCGTGCTGGACACCGGCATCCGCCAGCCCGAGGCGATCGCCCTGTACCGCCGCCTCGGCTACCGGGCCGTCGAGCCGCCCGCCGGCGCGTGGGTGGAGCTGCCCGTGTCCCTGTGGTTCGCGCGCGACCTGTGACCTGACGCTCCGCCGTGCGCGCGACGGACGGGCCGGGGGAATTCACGGGCCCGGGCTGAGCGGTCCTTCCGTGCTCGCCCTCAGGCCGTGCGCCGCTCGTGCCGATGCCTCCTCGACGCCGCGTCCCGCGGTGCGCGACGAGGAGCGCCTCATGAACCCGAGACCGCAGCGTGCACCGCGGCCGACCGGCCCGCTGCCGAGCACGCCGCGACCGCACCCGACGGCGCCGCGCAGCCCCGACGGCGCCTGGTGGTGGGACGGCACGCGGTGGTGGCCGACGGGCGACGCCCCGGCGACCGCGGCGGCCCGTCCGCGCCGGGGCTGGCTGATCGTGCTCCTCTGCGTGCTGGTCGTGGTCGTCAACGGGGGGCTCGCGGCGCTCGCGATCCCCGTGTACCGGCAGGAGCGGGCCCGCTCGGTGGAGACGGCCCTGCGCCTCGCGGCGGGAGCGCAGGAGCGCGCCTGGGTGGACGAGCTCACGTACACGACGGACGCCGAGTTGCTGGAGGCCTACGGGTACGCCCCCGACGGCGTCGTCGACGTCACCGTCGTCAGCGCCACGGCGGACGACTTCTGCCTCGCCGCGGCGCTGGACGACCATGACCCCCGGTGGTGGTACGCCCACGACACCGGCCCGTCCGCGGTGCCCTGCGACTGACGCCGTCCTGGTGCGCACCGCCGCCGTCCGCGAGACCGTACGGGGGTGACGATCCGCATCGGCACGTCGGGGTGGTCCTACGACCACTGGGACGGTGTGCTGTACCGGCCGGGCCTGCCCGCGCGGGACCGGCTGGCCCGGTACGTCGAGGCGTTCGACACCGTCGAGCTCAACGCGAGCTTCTACCGCTGGCCGCGGGAGGCGGCGTTCGCGTCGTGGCGTCGCCGCCTGCCCGACGGCTTCACGATGTCGGTGAAGGCGCCGCGCGGGCTGACGCACGCGAAGCGGCTGTACGGGCCGGAGGTGTGGGCCGAGCGCATCGCGCGCTCGTGGCACGAGCTGGGGGACCGGCGCGAGGCGCTGCTGGTGCAGCTGCGGCCGGACCAGGAGCGTGACGACGCCCGGCTCGACTGGTTCCTGGGGACGCTGCCGGACTGGGTGCAGGTCGCCGTCGAGCTGCGGCACCCGTCGTGGCAGACCGACGCGGTGCTCGACCTGCTCGCGCGGCACGGTGCGGCGTCCTGCGTGGTGTCGGGCGCGGGCCTGCCGTGCGTGCTGCGGGCGACGTCGCGCCTGGTGTACGTGCGGCTGCACGGCCCCGACCACCAGCACCTGTACGCCGGCTCGTACTCCGACGACGACCTGCGGTGGTGGGCCGACCGGATCCGCGAGTGGGACGGCACCGGGCACGACGTCGTCGCGTACTTCAACAACGACGGCGGCGGCAACGCGGTCCGCAACGCCTGGACGCTGCGCGAGCTCCTCGGGGCGTGACACCGGGGGCTGGTCCTCGGCCGGGTCGGGCGGGTACGGTGTCGCCCATGTCCTCGACCCGGGTGTGTTGTCGCTGATCCAGTGACCCCGCGCGCCTGCGGCTCCGCCCTCGCTGCGCACCCCGATCGACCCGAGGACACACCCCGTGGCCCAGCACGTCCTCACGCCCGCCCGCGTGACCTCCCACCCCCGTCCCACGTCCGCCCCCGGCGGTGCGCCGCGCGTCGAGGTCGCCGGCCGCCCGCGGCCCGGCACGGTCGAGTTCCTCCTCGACGCGGACGCCCTCGACCCCACGACGCTCGCGCTCGCCGCCGCCCGCGCCGACGTCGTGCGGGTCGTCCACTCCGCCGCCCTGCCGACCGAGGCGGCCGTGCGCGCACTGGTCAGCGTCCTGGAGGACGAGGTCGCGGCCGTCGGGCGGGACCGCCGTGACGTCCGGCTCGTCCTCGAGGTCGAGGCGGTCGTCGCGGCCGACGACGCGGACGTCGCCCGGCGCCGCACCGCGATCGCCTACGCCGAGGCGTTCGCGGCGCTGACGTGGTCGCCGTCGGCGACGTGGCTCGTCGCGCCCCTCGACCGGCTGTCGTCCGACGCCGCCGCCCTCGCGGCGCGCACCGGGGTCGACGCGGTCGCTCTCGCGCTCGTCGGGGAGTCCCGTCGGCACGCGTCGGCCGTCGTGGCCTGAGCGCGCCCGCCCGGGTGCGGGTGGCGCCGGCCGTCCCTAGGGTGGCCGGGGCGGGTGACCCGCCCACGACGACGGACGGAGCGACCATGACGAGCACGACGTGGCAGGAGCAGGACGAGCCGACGCACGCCGAGGCCGTCGCCAAGGTGCGCGAGCTGCTGGCCGACCACCACGTGGCGATGCTGACGACCGTGGACGCGGACGGTGCGCTGGTGAGCCGCCCGATGGGCGTCCAGGACGTCGAGTTCGACGGCGACCTGTGGTTCTTCACGTCGCTCACGAGCCACAAGGTCGCCGAGATCGGCGCGGGCAGCGCCGCCAACGCCGCCTTCGCCGGGTCGTCGTCCTGGCTGTCGCTGGCCGGGACGGCCGAGGTCGTGCGGGACCGGGCGAAGATCGACGAGCTGTGGAGCCCCGTCGCGGAGGCGTGGTTCCCGGACGGGCCGTCGACCCCCGACCTGGCGCTGATCCGGCTGCGGGCGCAGAGCGCCGAGTACTGGGACAGCCCCGGCGGCCGGCTGGCGACCGTCATCAGCCTGGTGAAGGCCAAGGTCACCGGGCAGGCGTACGACGGCGGGGAGAACGCGTCCGTCGACCTGTGAGGGCGGTGCCCGGATCGTCCCGGTTCGCCCTTGTGGTGGACGGGGGTGACGCGGTCACAGGTCGCTGCGCTACCGTCCCGGCCATGCGGATCCGACGACGCCTCGCAGCGGCCCCCTTCCTCCTGCTCGCGCTCGCCGCGTGCTCCGACGACGCGGCGACGACGCCCGACGCGGACGCGGACGCGCCGGAGGACAACCTGTCCCTCCCGCCCATCACCGGGGAGGGCAGGGGTTCCACCGAGCTGCCGGCCCTCGAGGACCAGACCGGCGCTCTCGAGGCGTCGGGCGGTGGGCCGGCCGCGCTGGCCGCGACGATCGCCGCGGGCGCGACCGAGGCCGGGCAGGTCGCCGAGGCCGCGGCCGGGTCGTACACGCTGCGGGTGGCCTGCACGTCGTCCGACGGCGCGCCGCTGACCATCACCGTCAGCGCGGCGGGCAGCGACCTGACGCAGTACCAGGCGCCGTGCACCCCGGTGTTCCAGGGCGGCACGACCATGGCGGACAGCGACCCGTTCCAGGTGCCCGGCGGGCCGCTCGAGCTGGGCGTCGTCGCCGCGTCGGACTCCGCGGTCGCGGTCGGCCTGGTCCCGGCGGGCTGACCCGCCGCGTCAGGAGTCCAGCGCCGCCAGCGCCTGCGCGAGGTCCTCGCGCAGGTCCTCGACGTCCTCGAGCCCGACCGAGAGCCGGACCGTGGCCTCCCCGATCCCCACGGCCGCCCGGCCGGCGAGGCCGAGCCTGCGGTGCGTCGTCGTCGCGGGGTGCGTGACGATGGACTTCGCGTCGCCGAGGTTGTTGGAGATGTCGACGACGCGCAGCGCGTCGAGGACCGTGAACGCGGCCTGCTTGGCGGCCCCCGGGCCCGCGTCGCCCGGCACCGCGAGGTCGAACGTCACGACGGTGCCGCCGCCGGTCTGCTGGGTGCGCGCGAGGTCGTGCTGCGGGTGGGACTCGAGGTAGGGGTAGCGCACCTGCGCGACGCCCGGCTGGTCCTGCAGCCACCGGGCCAGGCTGAGCGCGGACGCCGCCTGGTGGCGGACCCGCACGCTCAGCGTCTCCAGGCCCTTGAGCAGGACCCACGCGTTGAACGGGGACAGCGACGGGCCGGTGTGGCGCAGCATGGTCTGCACGGGGCCGCGCACGTAGTCCGACGAGCCGAGGATCGCCCCGCCGAGCACGCGGCCCTGCCCGTCGATGTGCTTGGTCGCCGAGTACACGACGACGTCCGCGCCGTGCTCGAGCGGGCGGGAGAAGACCGGGGTGGCGAACACGTTGTCGACGACGACCGTCGCGCCCGCGGCGTGCGCGAGGCGGCTGACCGCGGCGATGTCGACGAGGTCCTGCATGGGGTTGGACGGCGTCTCGAAGAAGACGACGTCCGCGGGCGTCGCGAGCGCCTGCTCCCACTGCGCCGGCACGTGGCCGTCGACGTAGTCGGTCCGGACGCCCCACTTGGCGAGGATCTCGTCGAGGATCACCACCGTGGACCCGAACAGCGCGCGCGCCGCGACGACGCGCGAGCCGGAGCGCACGAGGGCCGCGAGCGCCGTGAAGACCGCGGACATGCCCGTCGCGGTGGCGTAGCAGGCCTCGGCGCCCTCGAGCAGGCGCAGCCGCTCCTCGAACGTCGTGACCGTCGGGTTGCCGTAGCGCGAGTACAGGAACCGGTCGACGTCGCCGGCAAACCCGGCCTCGGCCTGCGCGGCCGACGCGTACGTGTAGCCCTGGGTGAGGTACACCGCCTCGGACATCTCGCCGAACCCGCTGCGCACCAGGCCGCCGCGGACCGCGAGGGTGTCGGGTCGCAGGGCCGCGCGGTCGAGCCGGTGGTCGTCCCAGTCGCCCGGGCCGGGCGCGGGCGTGCTCACGGCTGGACCCAGGGCAGCCCGTCGGCGCGCCAGCCCGTGTGACCGCGGTGGCCGTCGGGGCCCGTCGCGCCCTCGAACCCGTCGAGGACGTTGTACGCCGGGCCGTACCCGGCCGCGGTCGCGGCCTGCGCGGCGCCGATCGAGCGCTGTCCGGAGCGGCACAGGAAGACGACGGGGCGACCGTCGCCCGGGGTGACGCCCGTCGCGGCGAGCTGCTCGACGAACCGCGCGTTGGGCTGCCCGGAGGGGTAGGAGACCCACTCGACGAGGGCCGCCTGACGGCCGAGCCGGCGCAGGTCCGGCACGCCCACGTAGCGCCACTCGGCGTCGGTGCGCACGTCGACGAGCACGGCGTCGTCGCGCTCGGTCAGCAGGTCCCACGCCTGGGTCGGCGTGATGTCCCCGGCGTACCCGGGGGCGGGGCGCGGCTGCACGCTCATGGTCCTCCCATCGTCTCTGGCGGTAGCACCCTCGGCCACGGTCTCCCGTGCGGGTTGCTGCGGCGTCGTCGAGCCAGATCTCTCGGCCGCTCTGGATGGTCGCCGAGGATGCTACGCCACGACCGGCGCCGGTGTCCGGGCCGTCTCAGATCGGCCGCGCCCGTGCGGTCGCACCCGGCCGCGTGCCAGGCTGGTCGTCGATGGATGCCCTCGAGGACCTCGTGCTGCGACCCGTGACCGCCACCGACGTGCCCGCGCTGACGCTGCTGCTGCACGACGCGTACGCCGACCTCGCGGCCGACGGGCTGAACTTCACCGGCGCGTCCCAGGACGAGGTCACCACCGCGAGCCGGACCCTGGGGGTCGGGGCGTCGTGGGTGCTCACCGGCCCGGCGGGGCAGCTGCTGGGGACCATCACGGCGACCAGCCCGCCGGGGCGCGGCATCCGGGCGCTGACCAGCCTGGCCCTGGAGCCGGACCGCGTGTGGCTCAACCAGCTCGCCGTGCACCCCGACGCGCGGGGGCGGGGACTGGCCAAGGTGCTCTGGGGAACGGTGCGGGACTGGTCGCTCGCCCACGGCATGCGGTCCGTGGGGCTCGACACCGCCGAGCCCGCGGCGGCCCTGCGGCAGATGTACCGCCGGTGGGGGTTCGTCGACGCGGACACCGTGCAGTGGCCGGGCAAGACCTACCGCAGCGTCGTCATGCTCCACGACCTGCGGCGTCCGCACGTCGCCTGACGACGTCCGCGCCCGAGCCCTCCGGAGTCCGTCGCGCGAGACGCCGCGTCTCGCATGATGAGCCGCCACGTTGACACGCACGCGGCGCGCGCCCGATCCTCGTCGCAGGTCATGAGCGCCAGCGTCAAGCCCCGGCTCGCTGGCCGGCAACCCTCCTCCGCGGTGGGGTGCCCCGGGTGACGACCAGGCCGTGCACCGTTCGGTGCCGGCAAGCGCGGGACCTCACGGGTCCCCGGACCGTTCCCGGAGGAGCACCATGACCACGATCACCGAGCTGTTCTCGTGTGCCGACGAGGTCACGGGCACCGCGACCTCGGCCCCGCTGCCGCGCCCGGGCGAGGCGCCGCTGCTGCCCGTCGTGGGCGCGTCGACCACCGTGCCGCTCGTCGACGGCACCAGCCGCACGTACGCCAACCTGGACTGCGCGGCGAGCGCGCCCGCCCTCGAGGCCGTCACGGCCCGCCTCACCGAGGTGCTGCCCCTCTACGCGTCCGTGCACCGCGGCGCCGGCTACCTCTCGCAGGTGTCCACCGCGCTCTACGAGGCGTCGCGCGACGCGATCGCACGGTTCGTCGGGGCACGTCCCGACGACGTCACGGTCATCACCCGCAACACCACGGACTCCCTCAACCTCCTCGCGGGCGTCGTGCCTCCTGGCGGGGCCGTCCTGGTCCTGGACGTCGAGCACCACGCGAACCTGCTGCCGTGGGTCCAGCGCAGCGGCGGCGCGCACGCCGGCACGGGGCGCATCGCCACGATCCTGCCGCTCGAGCCGACCGTCGCCGCGACGCTCGACGCGCTGCGTGCCGAGCTCGCCCGGCGCCCCTACGCGCTGCTCACGCTCACCGGCGCGTCGAACGTCACGGGCGAGGCGCTGCCGCTCGACCGCGTCGTCGAGATCGCGCACGCGGCGGGCACGCGCGTGGCCGTGGACGGTGCCCAGCTCGTGCCGCACCGCGGGTTCTCCCTCGCCTCCACCGACGTCGACTACGTCGCCTTCTCCGGGCACAAGACGTACGCGCCGTTCGGGGCCGGGGCCCTCGTGGGCCGCCGGGACTGGCTCGACACGGGCACGCCGTACCTCGCAGGGGGAGGTGCGGTGCGCGACGTGCGGACCGACCGGACCGTCTGGCAGCCCGCCCCGGCCCGGCACGAGGCCGGGTCGCCCAACGTGCTGGGCGCGATCGCGCTCGCGCAGGCCTGCGACACCCTCGCGTCGCTGCCCGCGGGAGCGCTGGAGGAGCACGAGCAGGCGCTGCGCACGCGCCTCGTCGCCGGGCTCGAGGCGCTCGACGGCGTGCGGGTCGCGCGGATCTGGCCCGACTCCGCGGACCCGGTCGGGGTCGTGACGTTCACGGTCGGGGACCTCAACCCGGGCCTGGTCGCCGCGTACCTGTCCGCCGAGCACGGGATCGGGGTGCGTGACGGCCGCTTCTGCGCCCACCCGCTGCTCGCCCACCTCGGGGCGTCGCACGGCGCCGTCCGGGCGTCCGTCGGGGTCGGCACGACGGCCGAGCACGTGGACCGGCTCGTCGACGCGCTCGCCGCGCTGCTGCGCCGCGGCGCCCAGGCCGAGTACGAGGTCGTCGACGGCTGCTGGTCGGTCGTCGACGACACCCGCCCGCTCATCGAGGTGCGCGGCCTGGACCACCTGGCCGCGACGGCGGCCGCCGCCTGCGGACCGGCGCTCGACGACTGACCGGACCCGCCGCGTGAGACGCGGGGGCGTGCGGGGGCGGGGACCGGCGACCATGGGCGCGTGCTGCACGATCTGATGCTCGAGGGTCATGGTGTCCGGCTCGTCCCGCTCACGGACGAGCACGCCGAGGCGCTGGCCGGGTTCGTCGACGACCGGGTGTGGGCCGGCATGACCTCCCCGACGCCGCGGGGCGTCGAGGACGTGCGCGCCGTCGTCGCCGCCGCGTCGTCGACGCCCGGGCGGTACGGGTTCGCCGTGCTCGTCGACGGCGAGGTCGTCGGGTCCACGTCCTTCTACGACGTCGACCTGGCGATGGGCCGCCTGGAGATCGGGCACACCTTCTACGACCCCCGGGTGTGGGGCACCCACGTCAACCCCGCGTGCAAGCTGCTGCTGATGTCCCACGCGTTCGAGGCGTGGGGCGTGGCGCGCGTCGCCTACCGCATCGAGGCCCGCAACGCCCGGTCCGTCGCGGCCGTCACCAAGCTCGGGGCGCGTCCCGAGGGGCGCCTGCGCGGGCACCGCGTCGCCGCCGACGGCACCCGGCAGGACTCGCTGTACTTCTCGGTCCTCGCCGACGAGTGGCCGCACGCCCGGGCGCGGCTGGAGGCCCGGCTCGCCGGGCAGGGCGCCGCCGACGAGCGCACGTCGGTGCTGCTGATCGGCGGCCGCTCGGGCGTCGGCAAGTCGACCGTCGCGGCTGCGGTCCACGACCTGCTCGTCGCGCGGGACGTGCCGCACGCCGTCGTCGAGGGCGACGCGCTCGACCTCGCGCACCCCGCCCCGTGGGAGCACGGCGTCGCGGCCGCGAACCTCGCGGACGTGTGGCGGCGCTACCGGGCGCTGGGTCACCGGCGGCTGGTCTACACCAACACGGTGTCCGTGCTGGAGGCGCACGCGCTGGCCGACGCCGTCGGCGACCGGCCGCACGTGACGTCGGTGCTGCTCACGGCGTCGGACGCCACCGCGCGCGACCGCCTGGGGCGGCGCGAGCACGGGGCGTCGTACGACGCGCACGTGACCCGCTCGGACGCGGCCGCCGCGCGGCTCGAGGTCGCGGCGGGCGAGGGTGTGCACCGGGTGAGCACCGACGGGCGGTCGCCGGCCGAGATCGCCGCGGAGGTCGTCGCCCTCGCGGGGTGGTGAGCGTCGCGGGGTGGTGAGCGGGGTCAGTCGTCGACGACCAGCCCCACGTGGTGCGCGAGCAGCGGCGCGAGATCCAGGAGCTGGTCCCGGGTGACCTTGGCGCCGCCGAGCCCGCCGACGCCCTCGAGGACGCGCAGCCGGGCACCGCGCAGGTCGCAGTCGGCGAGCCGCGCCGCGGTCGTGTCCAGCCGGCGCACGTCGCAGTCGACGACCACGAGGCGCTGCACGCGCGCGTGGCTGAGGTCGAGGTCGCCGAGCGTGACGTTCTCGAGCCGCAGCTCCTCCACCGTGGACTCGCGCAGGTCGAGGTAGTCGATCTTGCCGCCGGTCACCGTCACCCGGGTCCACGTCGAGGCGAACGCGGTGAACGCCCCGATGCGCAGGTCCGTCATGGTCGCGTCGCGCCACGTGGACGACGGGGCCCGCAACGCCCCGGCCCGCACGCCCGTCCACGACGTGTCGAGGACGCGCGCGCCGTCGAGCACGACGCCCTCCAGGTCGCAGTCGTCGAGCGTGCAGTCGAGGAACCGCGCGCGCGACGCGTCACGCTGCGTCAGGTCCAGACCACGGAAGGCCAACCCGTCGAGGTCGGCGTCGGGTTCGAGGTCGTAGGCGTCACCGCTGAGCACCCCCCGAGCCTGCCACCACCCCCCGACACCCGTGGGGTGGCGAGAGCGCATTCCAGCCCCCGGGGGTGGTGAGAGTGCGATCCAGCCCCTGGGGTGGTGAGAGCGCATTCCAGCAACCCCTTGGGGGGTGAGAGGGCAATCCAGCAACCCCCTGGGGTGGCGAGAGCGCATTCCAGCCCTCTGGGGTGGTGAGAGTGCAATCCAGCAACCCCCTGGGGTGGTGAGAGCGCATTCCAGCCCTCTGGGGTGGTGAGAGTGCGATCCAGCAACCCCCTGGGGTGGCGAGAGCGCATTCCAGCAACCCCTGAGGTGGTGAGAGTGCAATCCAGCCCACCTGCGGTGGCGAGAGTGCCATCCGACCGTCCACTGGATTGCCCGCGCCGCGGGTGGGCTGGATTGCTTTCTCGCGCGCGCGGATGGGGCGGGTGCTCGCTCGCGCGCGGAGGGCTGGATTGCTCTCTCGGCGCGGGGGGGTGGGGGTCAGGGGTGGAGCGGGGTGACCGTGCCGGCGAGGTGGAGGCGGCCCGAGCGCGGGTGCCACGCCGTGAACGCGAAGCCGTCGGCCTCGGGCACCACGCGGACGTCGGGCGTCGCGGGCAGCAGCACGGGCGCCGCGAACTCCACCGCCCACGTGAACGCGTCGCCCCGCGCCGCGCCGACGTCGGCGAGCGCGCGCGAAGCCGTGTACATGCCGTGGGCGATGGCACGCGGGAACCCCAGCGCGCGCGCCGTCACCGGGGACAGGTGGATGGGGTTGCGGTCACCGGAGACGGCCGCGTAGCGCCGGCCGACGTCCGCGGGCAGCTCCCAGCGACCCGTCCGCACGGGCGGGGTGAACGCGGGACGCTCCGCGTCGTCGCGGGGCGCGTCCGGCAGGCGCACGCCCTTGGCGAGGTACGTCGAGACGCCCAGCCACGCGACCGCCCCCGCGGTGCTCACCTCGGTGACCAGGTCGACCTGCGTCCCCGAGCGGTGCGGGCGCAGGTCCCGGGCCCACGCGCGCACCGAGAGCCGGTCGCCGAGCGTCAGGGCCTGCCGCTGCTCGACCCGGTTGGCCACGTGGACCATGCCGAGCAGCGGCAGCGGGAAGTCCGGCCGGACCATCAGCGCCATCGCCACGGGGAACCCGAGGACGTGCACGTACCCCGCGGGCAGGGCGTCCGTCGCCGGCTCGTGCAGCAGGTGCTGGTAGGTGGTCAGGTGGTCCGGCTCGGCGCGGACGTCGTCGACGACGTACGTGACGTCAGGCAGGGCGGGGGACGGGGTCCGCGTGCCGCGCGCGGCCGCGAGCCGCGCCGCCGCCCACGCCCCGCGCCCGTACAGGCCACCCAGACCCGGCACGCGCGGCAGCGCGACCTGCGTCGCCGGCGACGTCACCGGCCCACCATGTTCTGCCCGCAGACCCGCAGGGTCCGGCCGAGGATCCCGCCGGCCGCCGGCGACGCGAGGAACGCGATCGCCTCGGCGACGTCCACGGGCTGTCCGCCCTGCTGCAACGAGTTCAGGCGACGCGCGACCTGCCGCGTGACCGCGGGGATCCGCGCGGTCATCTCGGTCTCGATGAACCCGGGCGCCACGGCGTTGGCGGTGCCGCCGAACGGCGCGAGCAGCGGCGCGGTCGCGCGGACCATGCCGATGACGCCGCCCTTGGACGCCGCGTAGTTGGTCTGGCCGCGGTTGCCCGCGATGCCCGACGTCGAGGCGAGCGACACGATGCGCGGCTCGTCGGCGAAGTCGCCGGACGTCAGCAGGGCCTCGTTGATGCGCAGCTGGGCGGCGATGTTGACGGCCAGCACGGACGCCCACCTGTCGTCGCTCATGTTGGCCAGCAGCTTGTCCCGCGTGATGCCGGCGTTGTGGACCACCACGTCGAGCCGGCCGTGGCGCGCCTTGGCGTGCGCGATGATGCGGTCGCCGGCGTCCGGCGCCGTCACGTCCAGCTGCAGCGCGGTGCCGCGCACCCGGTTGGCCACCTGCGCGAGCTGCTCGCCGGCGGCGGGCACGTCGACGGCCACGACGCTCGCGCCGTCGCGTGCCAGGACGTCGGCGATCGCGGCGCCGATGCCGCGGGCGGCGCCCGTGACGACCGCGACCTTGCCGGCCAGCGGCTTCTCCCAGTCGGTCGGCAGCTCGCCGGCGGCGGAGTCCACCTCGAGCAGCTGGCCGTCGACGAACGCCGAGCGCGCCGACAGGAAGAACCGCAGCGCCGCGACGACGCTCGGTGCGCTGACGGGCACGCCCGGCGCGACGACGACCCCGTTGCCCGTGGCGCCCTGGCGCAGCTCCTTGGCCAGGGACCGCAGGAACCCGTCGACGCCCTGCCGTGCCGCGGCGACCGCCGGGGCGTCGGAGTCGAGCGCGGGGTGCGACAGCGTCACGACGCGGCCGCCCGGGCGCAGGCGCTTGAGGGTCGACGCCGCGGCGAGCACCGGGGCCGTCAGGTCGTCGGGGTGCTCGACGCCCGTCAGGACGAGGACGACGGCGGCGTAGCGCACGTCCGGCGTGGCGTGCCGGTGCACCTCGACGTCCCAGCCGTCGAGGACGGCAGGGGTCTCGCCGGTCGTCGGGGCGCCCCCGGCGGGCGAGGACAGCAGGCGGGCGACGAGGTCGGCGTCGGGGCCGGTGCCGAGCACGAGCGCCGGGCCGTCGAGCAGGGGGCGCCCGGGGCGGTGGCGCCGCAGGACGGCGGGGCGGGGCAGGCCGAGCTGCTGCGCGAGCTTCTGGGTGAGCCCGCTGTTGACGAGCTCGAGGTAGCGGTCGGTCATCACGACTCCTGCGTCGTCGGGTGCGGGGCTGGATCGCTCTCTCGCGGGGGAGAGGGCGGCTGGATCGTCCTCTCGCGGGGGAGAGGGGGGCTGGATCGTCCTCTCGCGGGGGAGGGGGGCGGCTGGATCGCTCTCTCGCGGTGAGGGGGTGATCCAGCCGCTGGTCAGGCGGCTTCGAGGAGGGCGGTGAGGCCCAGGCCCCCGGCGGCGCAGACCGAGACCAGCGCGCGGACGGGGGAGTCGTCGCCGGCCGCGACCTGGGAGGCGCGCCGGGCGTGCAGCTCCTTGGCGATGGTCGCCACGATGCGTCCGCCGGTGGCGGCGAACGGGTGCCCGGCGGCCAGCGACGACCCGTGCACGTTGAGGCGTGCGGGGTCGACGGTGCCGAATGCGCCGTCCAGTCCCAGGCGCTCGCGGCCGAACTCCTCGGACCCCCACGCGGCGAGCGTGGTGAGCACGGTCGAGGCGAACGCCTCGTGGATCTCGACGTACTCGAGGTCCTCCAGGCGCAGGCCGTGGCGGGCCAGCAGGCGCGGCACCGCGAAGACCGGTGCCATGAGCAGGCCGTCGACGCCGTGCACGAAGTCGACGGCGCCGGCCTCGGCGTCGACGACCGCGGCGAGCGGGGTGAGGTCGTGCGCGGCCGCCCAGTCGGCGGAACCCAGCAGCACGGTCGACGCGCCGTCGGTGAGCGGCGTGGAGTTGCCGGCGGTCATGGTCGCGGGGGCGTCCAGGCCGAGGCCGAAGGTCGGCTTGAGCTTCGCGAGCTTCTCCAGCGAGGTGTCGGCGCGCAGGTTCGCGTCGCGCGTCAGCCCGCGGTAGGGAGTGACGAGGTCGTCGAAGAACCCGTCGTCGTACGCGGCTGCCAGGCGCTGGTGGCTGCGCAGCGCGACCTCGTCCTGGGCCTCGCGCGTGATCTCCCACTGGGCCGTCGTCAGGGCCTGGTGCTCGCCCATCGACAGGTGCGTGCGGGGCTCGGACGTGCGCGGCGTGGCGGGGGCCAGGTCCTTCGGGCGGAGGCGGGCCAGTGCCTGGAGGCGCTGCTGCGGGGTCTTCGCGTGCGAGACGTCGAGCAGCACGCGGCGCAGCTTCTCGCTGACGGCGATCGGGGCGTCGGACGTGGTGTCGACGCCGCCGGCGATCGCGGACTCGAGCTGGCCGAGGCGGATCTTGTTGGACAGCGAGACCACGGTCTCCAAGCCCGTCGCGCAGGCCTGCTGCACGTCGTACGCCGGCGTCGTGGGGGCCAGGGCCGAGCCGAGCACGGCCTCGCGCGTGAGGTTGAAGTCGCGGCTGTGCTTGAGGACGGCGCCCGCGGCGACCTCGCCGATGGACTCGCCCTGCAGGCCGTACCGGGCGACGAGCCCGTCGAGGGCGGCCGTGAGCATGTCCTGGTTGGACGCCTGCGCGTACTTCCCGCCGGCGCGGGCGAAGGGGATCCGGTTGCCCCCCAGGACGTACGCGGCGCGGGGGGTCGGGGACGTGCTGGGGGTGCGGGTGGCCATGTGGCGCTCCCTCTCGCATCGGCGTCGATGACGGGCTCTACCGGACGACCACCCCTCGGAGGAGGGACGTTCGTCCCGAACTGGTGTCCGCAACCCACAGTACCTGATACCTTCGGTTGCGTGAGCCCCGTCACTCCGGGAACGTCGACGACGACCTCCCCGCACCGCGCGAGCGACGACGGACCGGACCGGACCGTCGTCCGGCGCCTCGCGCCCGCCGCCCCGCCCCTCGCGACGGGGGCCCTGCCCGCGCCGGGCGAGGACGCACCGGTCGACGGCCGATCCACCCGCTGGGCCGACCACCGCGAGGCGCGCCGCGCGGAGCTCGTCCGCGTCGCCCGGCGTACCGTCCACCACGGCGGGCCCGACGTCTCGATGGAGGAGATCGCGGCGGCCGCGGGGACCTCCAAGTCGATCGTCTACCGCTACTTCAGCGACAAGACCGGGCTGCAGATCGCGGTCGCCGAGATGGTGGTGGCGCAGATCCAGGGCGCCCTGGAGGGTGTCCTGCGCGTCGCTCCCACCCCGCGCGAGGGCCTGCGCGCGATGGTCGCCGTGTACCTGGAGATGATCGAGTCCTCGCCGCACGTCTACGCGTTCGTGACCCGCGACGGCTCGGTGGAGTCCGGCGGCCCGCTCGGCCACTTCCTCGACTCCGTCACCGCGCTCGTCGCCGCGCCGTTCGCGCGCGGCCTCACCGAGGACCGTGACGGCAGCCGCGTCGCCCGCCGCCCCGGCGCGGACGACGGCGCCCTCGACCCGACGGCCGCGGCGCTCGCCGAGTCCTGGGCCGCGGGCGCCGTCGGGTTCGTCCGCGGCGCCGGCGAGTGGTGGCTGGCGCACCGCGGCGAGCCCGGCACGCCCGACCGCGAGGCGCTGACCGCGCAGGTCGCGGCCTGGCTGTGGGCCGGCCCCGTCGGTCTGCTCGCCCGCGAGCACCCCCGCACCACCACCCCGACCACCGCACCCGCCCACCCGGCGGACCCGCACCCCACCGGCGGCGACGAGGCCGCCCCCACCCCCAGGGAGCAGCGATGACGACGACGACCGAACGCCCCACCACCGGTGCCACGTCCCGCGACAGGGCCCCCCGCGTCGACGTCGCCGCCCTGGAGGAGACGCTGCTGGGCACGTACGCGCAGCTGCGGCGCGAGGCGCGTGCCATCACCGCCGACCCCGAGTTCCAGAAGATCGAGGGCCAGTCCATGGCCGAGCACCGCGAGCGCGTGCTCGGCCAGCTGCGGCGCCTCGAGGCCGAGCACGACGTGCTGCGCGCCTTCCCCGCGCACCTCGGCGGCGCCGACGACCACGGCGGGTCCCTCGCGCGGTTCGAGGAGCTGGTCGCCGCCGACCCGTCGCTGCAGATCAAGGCGGGCGTGCAGTGGGGGCTGTTCGCGTCCGCGATCCTGCACCTGGGCACCGAGCACCACCACGAGACGCTCCTGCCCGACGCGATGCACCTGCGCGTCCCGGGGGCGTTCGCGATGACCGAGGCGGGCCACGGCTCGGACGTCGCCTCGATCGGGACCACCGCGGAGTACGACCCCGAGGCGCAGGAGTTCGTCCTGCACACCCCGTTCCGCGCGGCGTGGAAGGACTACCTGGGCAATGCGGCCGTCCACGGCACCGCCGCCGTCGTGTTCGCGCAGCTCATCACCGCCGCCCCCGGCCAGGCGCGGGTCAACCACGGCGTGCACGCCTTCTACGTGCCGCTGCGCGACCCCGCGACGCACGAGTTCCTGCCCGGCATCGGCGGCGAGGACGACGGGGTCAAGGGCGGGCTCAACGGGATCGACAACGGGCGCCTGCACTTCACGCACGTCCGCGTGCCGCGCACGAACCTGCTCAACCGGTACGGCGACGTCGCCCCCGACGGCACGTACTCCTCGCCCATCGCGAGCCCCGGTCGCCGGTTCTTCACGATGCTCGGCACGCTCGTGCAGGGTCGCGTCTCGCTCGACGGCGCGGCGGCCAACGCCAGCAAGATCGCGCTGGCCATCGCCGTGACCTACGCCAACCAGCGCCGCCAGTTCGCCGGCGGCAGCGGCGAGGAGGTCGTGCTGCTCGACTACGGCCAGCACCAGCGCCGGCTGCTGCCCCTGCTCGCCGACGCGTACGCCACGTCTTTCGCGCACGAGGAGCTGCTCGCCGCGTTCGACGAGGTGTTCTCGGGGCGCGGCGACACCCCGGAGAACCGCGAGGACCTCGAGACGCTCGCGGCCGCGCTGAAGCCGACGTCGACGTGGAACGCGCTGGCGACGCTGCAGGCGTGCCGCGAGGCGTGCGGCGGTGCGGGCTTCATGGCCGAGAACCGGCTGACGGGCCTGCACGCGGACCTCGACGTCTACGTGACGTTCGAGGGCGACAACACGGTGCTCTACCAGCTCGTCGCCAAGCGGCTGCTCGGCGACTACGCGACGTCGCTCACGGCGCTGCAGGCCGAC
This sequence comes from Cellulomonas phragmiteti, assembly GCF_016862775.1. Classification (GTDB taxonomy): domain Bacteria; phylum Actinomycetota; class Actinomycetes; order Actinomycetales; family Cellulomonadaceae; genus Cellulomonas; species Cellulomonas phragmiteti. Next base: position 108,879 of record NZ_BONP01000010.1, read on the forward strand.
CGCGGCGACCTGGCCCGGTTCGTCGTCGACCGCGTCACCGACGCCGCGCTGCACCGCACGCCGCTCGTGCGCGCCGTGCAGACGCTCGGCGACCGGGGCGACGCACGCCGGTCCGTGGGGCAGCTGCGCGACACCGACACCCAGCGCGACCTGCTGACCGACCGCGTGGAGACGATGGTCGCGCAGGTCGCCCAGGCCTTGGCACCGGCCCGCAAGATGAGCCCCGAGCGCGCCGCGGAGCTGTTCAACGCCCACCAGCACGAGCTCATCGAGACGGCGCGCGCGCACGCCGAGCGCGTCCAGTGGGAGGCGTTCACGCGGGCCGTGGAGCGCATCGAGGACCCGGGCACGCGTCAGGTGCTGACGTGGGTGCGCGACCTGTTCGGCCTCACGCTCGTCGAGCGGAACCTCGCGTGGTACCTGGTGAACGGGCGCCTGTCCGCCGGGCGCGCGCGCACCGTGACGTCGTACATCGAGCGGCTGCTGGCGCGGCTGCGGCCGCACGCGCAGGACCTGGTCGACGCGTTCGGCTACGGCCCGGAGCACCTGCGGGCGCCGATCGCGTCGGGGCAGGAGCGGGCGCGGCAGGACGAGGCGCGCGCGTACTACCGCGCGCAGCGGGCCAGCGGCGACGCGCCGATCCCGGAGAAGCACCACCGGAGGTGACGGGAGTACGGGTCGGCATGACCCTCGTCCAGCTCGCGCAGGCCACGGGTGTCACGGTGGCAGACCTCAGTGTGCTGAAGAACGGGCGGGCGAGGGTGGTGCGGTACAGCACGCTGACGGCCGTCCGCGACGCGCTCGGCTGTCAGCCGGGCGACCTCCTGGTGGTCGAACCCGCCGCTGACGCTCCCCCCGGAGTGAGGCGGGCCGTCAGCCTTCGCGTTCCCGGGCTCCACGGCTCCCTGCGGACGGCGCGCAGTGGCCGCGACGGCGACCGGCCCCCGCAGGGGCCCGGGCCTCACCCGCGCACCTGACCGAGGACGGCCATGTCGGCGGGGCAGTGTTCCGGCAGCCAGTGGTCCGCATCGAGGTCGACCCGCGTGAACGGTGAATCGACGCGCCGGACCGTCGCGGCGACCGACGCGGGCGCGAGGAACGGGTCGCGGCGTGCCGAGACGTACGTCGTCGGGACGCGCACCGCCCGAGGACCGTGTCCCGTGGCGGGGGCCGCGTCCACGCCGCGGCCGCGCACGTCGAAGCGCAGGCCGTCACGCGTGCAGCCCTGCATGCCCGCAGCACCAGCAAGGCGGCGGTCGACGGGCGAACGCAAGGGCGGAGCGGGCGAAAGTCCTAGTGAACGCAAACAAGAATCGTTATCATGAGACCATGAGACACCGCCGCGTTGCACCCGGGTGCCGTCCGGGAGTGCTCGAGCGCACGCCGCCCTCGGGTCGCGGCCGGCCGTCGGTACCCGCAGCCACGATGGACCCCGGGGTGGGTGCGCCGTGACCGGGGTGCTGGACGCCGCCGTCGCGGCCGAGTGGGTCGAGTCGTGGGACCGGCAGCAGGAGCGGTACGCGGTCGCACGCGACGAGCGCTTCGCGGTCGTCTGCGAGGTCGTCGCCGCCGTCACGCGATCCGAGCCGACGCCCGTCGTGGTCGACCTGGGCTGCGGCCCGGGCTCGCTCACGGTGCGGGTGGCGCGCCGGGTCCCGCGGGCGCGCACGCTCGGGGTCGACGCCGACCCGCTGCTGCTGGCCCTCGGTCGTGCCGCCTCGCCGGACGTGGAGCTGGTCGAGGCCGTCGTCGGCGCGCCGGGGTGGACGGACGTGCTGCCTGCCCGGCTCGACGCCGTCGTGTCCTCGACCGCCCTGCACTATCTGCCGCCCGATGCGCTCGGCACGGTGTACGCCGACCTCGCCGTGCGCCTGCGTCCGGGAGGGGTCCTGGTCAACGCGGACCACCTGCCGGCCGACGACGTCGTGCTGGACGTGCTCGGGCGGGCTGTGGCTCGGCGCAGGACGTCGGTACTCGCCACGCCGGCCCCGGACGCCCTCGACTGGTCGGGCTGGTGGGAGGCCGTCGCGCGCGATCCCCGCCTGCACGCTCTACGGGCGCAACGCGTCCCGCAGCCGGCGGTCGCCGGCGAGCACGTCGTGCCCGTCGGCGTCCACAACCGCCTGCTGCTCGCCGGCGGCTTCAGCCGTTGCGGGGTGGTCTGGCGGGACGGCCCGAGCGCGGTGCTCGTCGCCGTCCGCTGAGCAGCACCCCATCCCCGATGCCGGCCCGCCCGGCACCCGCACCCGCCCTCCGGGGCCATGAGAGGACGACCTCCTGTGAACCGCTCACGCACGACCGCCCGCCGGCTCGCGCCCCTCGCGCTCGCCTGCGCCGCCGTGACCGCCCTCGCCGCCTGCGCGCAGTCCGGCCCCGCGCCGGCCGCCGCGGACGAGCCCGGTGGCACCCGCGTCATCGTCGACCACTGGGACCGCGAGGTCGTCGTCCCCGAGGTCGTCGACCGGGCCGTCGTCATGGAGTGGGAAGGGCTGGTCGCCAAGTCGATGATGATCTTCGGCATCGAGGACCGGATCGTCGCCGTGGACACGGCCACCAAGAAGCAGTCGTTCCGCAACGAGCTCGTCCCGGCGCTCCAGGACGCGGTCGACGTGGGTTCCGCGTGGAGCGGGGTCGACTACGAGCAGATCGCGGCGCTCGACGCCGACGTCGTGTTCCTCGAGGCGTGGGTCGCCAGCGAGGAGAACCGCACGATGCACGCCGACGAGATCGAGAAGATCGAGGCCCTCGGCATCCCCGTGATCGTGTTCGTGTCACCGTCGAACTTCGCCGAGCCTGACATCGCGACAGCGTGGGAGTACGTCGAGATCGTCGGCGAGGTGTTCGACAAGCAGGACGAGGCCACGGCGCTCGTCGAGCGGCTCGAGAGCGAGCTCGACGTCATCCGGGAGCGGACGGCCGACATCGCCCCGGAGGACAGGGCCGACGTACTGATGTTCGCGACGGTCGACAACGTCATGGGGGAGAAGAGCATCCAGTCGTACTTCCTCACCGAGATCCTGAACGCGAACAACATCGCCGGGCCGGGAACGTTCATCACGGTCGCCGAGGAGCAGATGCTCGCCCTGGACCCGGACGTCCTGCTGGTGCTCGGGCACGACGGTTATCTCGACCCCGAGCGGATCTACGCCGGTGAGAGCGTGGGGCTGAACTGGGCGAACCTGCAGCGCATGCGCGCCATCGCCGAGCGGAGGGTGGCCTCGGTCGGGTACGACGAGTGGCGAGCGACCGTCGAGACGCCGATCGGGCTGCTCAAGATGGCCGCCGCGGTCTACCCGGAGCGGTTCGCCGACATCGACCTGGTCGCCGCCGAGCAGTCCTTCTACGAGGACGTCTACGGGTTGGCCGCCGGCGACGCACGGACGGCGATCGACGCCCAGCACTACCTCGGGGAGCTGGCGAACCGGTGACCATGCCATCCGCCGACGTGGCCGGGCGGGGGACCGGGCGCCTCGTGCGCCCGGCCCTGCCGCGCCGCCGGTCCCGTCGCAAGGTCGCGGTGCTGGTCCTGGCGGGCGTGGCGCTCGTCGCCGCCGGCCTGTTCTCGGTCACGACCGGCGCGTACGCGGTGCCCGTGGCGGACGTCCTGTCCGTGCTCTCCGCCCGCCTGGGCCTGCGCGAGGGTGGCGCGAGCGTGCACGACACGGTCGTGTGGGACATCCGGCTCACCCGCATCCTCATCGCGATCGCGGTCGGAGCCGCCCTGGCGACCAGCGGTGCGGTCTACCAGGGGGTCTTCCGCAACCCGCTCGTCGAGCCGTACGTGCTCGGGGTGTCGTCCGGTGCCGCGTTCGGCGCCGGGCTGGCCGTGCTGACCGCGTTCGCGCTCTCCGTGCAGGTCCTCGCGTTCGTGTTCGGCATGGTCGCGGTCCTGGCCACCTACGGGCTCTCGCGCGTCCGCGGCCAGACGCCGACCGTCACGATCGTGCTGGCGGGGGTGGTGATCGGCTCGGTGTTCATGGCGGGCTTCTCGCTCTTCCAGTACCTGGGCACCGAGGAGCAACTGCGCCGGCTGGTGTTCTGGATCATGGGCGGGCTGCACCGCTCGACCTGGTCGGACGTCGCGGTGGTCCTGCCGATCGTCCTCGTCGGTTGCGCGATCGTCTGGACGTACGGGTGGAAGCTCAACGTCTTGACGCTCGGGGACGAGGAGGCGTCGTCGCTCGGGATCCGCGCGGAGCGGACGAAGCGCGTCCTCATCGTGCTCGCGACGGCCATCACGGCGATCGCCGTCTCCGTGTCCGGGATCATCGCCTGGGTCGGCCTGATGGTCCCGCACGCCGCGCGCCTCATCATCGGGCCCGACCACCGGTACCTGCTGCCGCTGTCCGCGATGCTCGGGGCGATGTTCGTCATCGTGTGCGACACCATCGCGCGGACGATCACCACCGGCGAGGTGCCGATCGGGATCATCACGTCGATCCTCGGCGCCCCGTACCTCATCTACCTGCTGCGCACGCGCCTCGACTACTTCTCCGGGAGGGGCTGATGCTGGACGTCCGCGACGTGTCCTTCGCCTACGGCAGCACGCCCGTGCTCGACGGGGTGAGCTTCGGCCTCGTCCCGGGGGAGCTGTGCGCGCTCTTCGGTCCCAACGGCACCGGCAAGTCGACCCTGTTCAAGTGCATCCTCGGTCACCTCGCCCGGCGCGGTGACGTGAGCATCGCCGGCCAGGACACCGCGCGCCTCGGCACGTCCCGGTTGGCGCGGCTGGTCGCCTACGTGCCGCAGGAGCACCGCCCGCCGTTCCCCTACCTGGTGCGGGAGATGGTGCTCATGGGCCGCACGCCCCACCTCGGTGGCGTCTTCGGCCCCAGCCGGCAGGACGAGGAGGCAGCCGAGGTCGCCATGGAGCGCATCGGGGTCGCCGACCTGGCCGACCGCAGCTACACCACCCTGAGCGGTGGGCAGCGCCAGCTTGTCCTGCTGGCCCGCGCGCTCGCGCAGGACACCCCGCTGCTGCTGCTCGACGAGCCGACGGCCAGCCTCGACTTCGGCAACCAGCTGCTGCTCTGGCAGACGGTGCGGAGCCTGACCGCCGAGGGGCGGACCGCCCTGATCTGCACCCACGACCCGAACCACGTCGTGTGGTTCTGCGACCGGGCGCTCGTCCTGGGCCGCGAGGGCCGGCTGATCGAGGACGGTCCCGTGCGGGCCGTCGTGCGCGACGACCTCGTCCGGACGTTGTACGGGCCGGTGAGCGAAGTCGTCGGGTACGGCGAGGACACGGTCGTCCGACCGTTGGCACGTGCGTCGTCGTCGGGCGTCGACCCGTCGTCGGCGCGGGCCTCCGCGGGTCACGCCCTCGGGGCGGAGTGACCGACCCGCCCCTCAGGCGTGCCGGATCATCCACTCGTGGTTCGGGTCGCGCCCGCCGTCCGGGTCCGGCACCGGCCGGACGTCGTGGACCGCGACGGTGTCCTCGAGCGCGATCGGCTCGGGAAGGCGGCGGAAGTCGACGGCGGGCGCGTCTGCCTCCGGGCGGGGCTGCGGGTCCGGCACGGTGCGTCCTCTCGTCGGTCCGGCCAATCTCCCACCGCGCAAAGGTCCTGTCCATCCCCGCCGGCACCTCCGGGGCGCTACGGTCGCGGCGTGGTGCTACGGGCTGTAGGTCGGGGTGGGGTGGTCGCGGGCGCCGTGCTGCTCGCTGCGGCGTGCGGCGTGCCGGGTGACGTGACGACCGACCGCACGTCACCGGCCGGTCCCACGACGCCACCCGCGGCCGTCGCCCCGGCTCCGGCGGCCGAGCCGGGGAGCGGCGTCGTCCGCGACTCCGGCGGCCCGCTCGCCGACTCGGCGCGGGGGGTCGACGCCGGGGCGCTGCTGCCGGCACCCGGCGCCGCGTGGTCGCGGACGGACGGGGCGGACGGTGCCGCGACCCTGACCGTGACGGGCGCCGCCGGCACCCTGGCGTGGGTCGCACCCCCGCGGGGCGGGCGCCCCGAGGCGCAGGCCGACGGGTCCCTCACCCTGCACGACGAGGCCGGCACCGTCGTCGCCGCGCTCGCGGCACCGGCCGGCGACGACGGCAGCCGGGGTGCCTGGCGCCCGGAGGGTGACGTGGTCGCGCTCGAGTCGGCGACGGGGTCGGTGTCGTTCGTCGTCGGGACCGCCGCGCTGGAGTCGGTGACGTGGGGTGAGGCGGAGGGCGGTCGCTCGCTCATGGTGGTCCCGGCCGGCTGGGTGCGGGGCGGCAGCCTCGCCGCGCAGGAGGCGCTCGCCTCCCAGCTGCGCGCCGCCGAGCCCGAGGCCGCCTCCGGGTCCATGCAGGCGCAGCTGTGGTGCCACGTGCTGGGCGCTCCGGACAAGGCGTCGTGGAACCTCGAGCCGTGGCGGCCCGAGGTGTCGACGACGACGCTCCTGACGACCCGCTGCAACCCGACGGACGCGGACGTCTGAGTCCGGTCCTGGTCCTGGTCCTGGTCCTGGTCCTGGTCCTGGTCCTGGAAAGCGTGAAGCGTTGCTGCCGGGATGCGGCAACAACGCTTCACGCTCCCTTCCGCCCGGCCGTCCACCGGGCGGCGGGTGGTCAGGGGTGGGTGGTGCGGTGGCGCCGCCACAGGACGAGCGCGGTGCCGACGGTCACGGCGAGGGCCGCACCGCCCAGCAGTCCGCCCGTGCGGGCACCGGTCGCGGCGAGCACCTCGGACCGCTCCGCAGTGGCGGCGAGGGTCGTCGGCGACGGCGCGGGGGTCGGTCCGCCGGCGGACAGGACCTCGGCGCGCTCGGTCGACGCGGGGCTCGGGGCAGGGCTCGGTGCGACCGGGGACGGTGCCGCCGCGACCTCGGTGGCGGGGGTCGGCGCCGCGTCGGTCCCGGTGGGCGGCGACGGCGCGGCGGGTGCGGGTGCCGCGGCGTCGCCGGCGGGCGGCGCGACCGGGGGCGCGGCGGGCGGGGCGGCCTGCGCCGGCGGTGCCGGCGGAGCGGTCGGCGGGGTCGTCGGCGCGGGCACCGACGGGACGGCGGGCGGGGTGGACGTGCGGCAGACCGGTGCCTGGCCGCCCTCGCCGTGGTGCTCGTCGTACCCGCCGACCTGCACCCAGGTGATGCATGCGTCCGGCGGCAGCCCGGCACGGTCCCACGTGAGCGTCGACGTGCCGGCCAGGTCCCCGAACCGCGTGCCCGGGCCCTCGATGTGGATGTTGCGCGCCCCGCCGCCCAGTGCGGACGTGAAGACGACGTTGACGTGCCCGTGCACCTGGAACGCCGCACCCGCAGGCAGCTCGAGCCCCGTCCCGGTGACCCGGTAGGGCGTCGGTGCGTCCGACCCCGCGCTCGCGGCCGTGGCCGCGCCGACGAGCGTCAGCGCGGTGACGACCGTGGCGGTGGTGGTGCTGAGCACGGTGGTGCGGCGCGCGGACATCTGACCTCGACCTCGGGGGAGCGGACGGTGACGGCCGGTCAGGGCTGAGCCGCTGACCTGGCAGATCGCAGGTTAGCGGGCACAAGGTGCAAAACGGGTGAGAGGGGCATGAGAGTTCGCCCCCTCCCCGGGCGACGTCGGTCAGACCCACCGGGCGTCCGAGACGAGGCACATCCCGCCGACCTCCTGCAGGAGCGGCTGCAGCGCCGCCACGACCTCGTCCACCCGGTCGGGCGGGACGGCCACGAGCAGGTAGGTGTTGTCGAAGGTGGCGAAGGGGTCGCTGCCGCGCGGGCCGTGCTGGCCGTACCCGTGGACGCCCGGGATGACGGTGCGGTGCGGCAGGCCGAGGGTGTCCAGCGCCTCGAGGAACCGCGTGGCGACGCGGGACCCCACCACCAGGTCCAGGCGCTTCACGTGCTGCATGGTCGCTCCTTCGTCAGCCGACCAGGGCCCGGGCGGCCGCGTGGTAGAGGGGGATGCCGATCACGATGTTGAAGGGGAACGTCACGGCGAGCGCCATGGTGAAGTACCGCGACGGCCGCGCCTCGGGGATGGCGTAGCGCACGACGGCGGGGACGACGATGTAGGACCCGCTCGCCGCGAGCACCGCGAGCAGGGCGAGGTCGCCGACCGAGAGGCCGGCGACGGTGCCGAGCGCCAGGGCGAGCGTCGCGCCGACGAGCGGCATCCCGATGGCGAACCCGACGAGGAACGGGCCGACGTCGCGGGCCTCCCGGAGCTGACGTGCCACGAGCAGCCCCATCTCGAGCAGGAAGAACGCGAGCAGGCCCGTGAACACCCCGTCCACGAACGGCGCCATCGCCCGGCCGCCCGTCGGCCCTGACGCGGCACCGACCACGAGCGACCCGATGAGCACCAGGTGGGCGCCGTCGGTGAACGCCTCGTGCAGGATCGCCCTCATCGACATCGGGGGTGTCGGCACCGGGTGGCCCGCCGTCACCCCGGACGCGGTGGGCGGCTGGGGCGGGCCGTGGACGCCGGCCAGGACCGTCGCCTGCTCGGTGACGTGGCGCCGGGCGCGGGCCCAGGTGGCCAGCAGCACGGCCATGATGATGGCGGGCGACTCCATGAGGACCAGCGCCACGGTGAGGTACCCGCCGGGGGCGTCGCCGCGCGCGGTGAGGAACTGGGTCCCGGCGATGAAGGTCACCGCACTGACCGACCCGTACGTGGCGGCGATGGCCGCGGCGTCGAAGTGGTCGATGCGTCGGCGCAGCACGACGAACCCGAGGGCGGGGATCGCCAGGGCCAGGACGACCCCGATCGCGACCACGCGGACGGCGGCGTCCGTGACGCCGGTCTGGCCGAGGGCCTGCCCGCCCTTGAAGCCGATCGCCATGAGCAGGTAGAGCGAGAGGAACTTGGCGACCGGGGCGGGGATCTCCAGGTTCGACCGGACCGCCCCGACCAGCAGGCCGACGAAGAAGAACAGGATCGCCGGGTCCGTGAGGTTGCCGACCATGCTGAGGTCCACCGGGTCTCCCAAAAGGCGTCTCGACCGTGGTGCGAGGGCCGACCCCCCGCAACATCGGTAGGAGAATACCGGTAGTACAGTACCGCCGTGAGGGTGAGCCGTGTCACGCCGCGCTAGGGTGCTGCGGGTGGTCGGGAGCGAGCGTGCGTGGACCTTCCTCAGCAACCACGGTCACGTCCTGGTGCTGGTGGCCCGGGAGCCCGGCATCCTGCTCAGCGAGCTGAGCCAGCGGGTCGGCATCACCGAGCGCGCCGCGCGCAGCATCCTGCGGGACCTGGAGGGCGCCGGCTACCTCAGCCGCAGCAGGGTGGGGCGCCGCAACCGGTACGAGGTGCACGCGGACGGCCCCCTGCGTCACCCCGAGGAGTCGACCGCGCTCGTGAGCGACCTCCTGCAGATCTTCCCCCGGTAGGCCGGGTCGCCCCCGGGACCGCGAGAAGGCGAGGGGGTGCGGGAGGCGCTCGGCGCCCCGTCACCGTGGACGCCGGATCCGGGCGACCGGCCCGCGCCGGTACGCTGACCTGCGTCTGCCGACCTGCGGCGCGGGACCCGCGCGGGCGAGCCGCCCGGAGAGGACCCGGCCTCCATCGAGGGAACCGATGACCACCGCACCTGCGCGCCCCGACGTCCCGTCCGCCCCGCACACGTCCGACACCGTCGAGCACGCCGCGGCCACGCCCGAGCTGGACCAGCCGTACGCCGAGCTCGGCCTCAAGCCGGACGAGTACCAGCGGATCCGCGACATCCTCGACCGCCGCCCCACCGCGGCCGAGCTCGCCATGTACTCGGTCATGTGGTCCGAGCACTGCTCCTACAAGTCGTCGAAGACGCACCTGCGGCAGTTCGGCGACAAGACGACCCCCGCGATGCGCGAGCACCTGCTGGTCGGCATCGGCGAGAACGCCGGCGTCGTGGACATCGGAGACGGCTGGGCGGTGACGTTCAAGGTCGAGTCGCACAACCACCCGTCGTACGTCGAGCCGTACCAGGGGGCCGCGACGGGCGTCGGCGGCATCGTGCGCGACATCATCTCGATGGGCGCGCGGCCCGTGGCCGTCATGGACCAGCTGCGGTTCGGCGCCCCGGAGCACCCGGACACCGCGCGCGTCGTGCACGGCGTGGTGGCGGGCGTCGGTGGCTACGGCAACAGCCTGGGCCTGCCGAACATCGGCGGCGAGCTCGTGTTCGACTCCTGCTACCAGGGCAACCCCCTGGTCAACGCGCTGTGCCTGGGGGTGCTGCGGCACGAGGACATCCACCTTGCCAACGCCTCGGGCGTCGGCAACAAGGTCGTGCTGTTCGGCGCGCGCACCGGCGGCGACGGCATCGGTGGCGCGTCGATCCTGGCGTCGGAGACGTTCGACGACACCAAGCCGTCCAAGCGCCCGAGCGTGCAGGTCGGCGACCCGTTCATGGAGAAGGTGCTCATCGAGTGCTGCCTCGAGCTGTACGCGGCCCGCGTCGTCGAGGGCATCCAGGACCTGGGCGCCGCCGGCATCTCCTGCGCGACGAGCGAACTGGCGTCCAACGGCGACGGCGGCATGCACGTCGACCTCGAGAACGTGCTGCTGCGCGACCCGTCGCTGACGGCCGGCGAGATCCTCATGTCGGAGTCGCAGGAGCGGATGATGGCGGTCGTCAGCCCCGCCAAGCTCGACGAGTTCCTCGCGATCACCCGCAAGTGGGACGTCGAGACGGCCGTGATCGGTGAGGTCACCGGCACCGGTCGCCTGACGATCGACCACTTCGGCCAGCGGATCGTGGACGTCGACCCGAAGACCGTCGCGCACGAGGGCCCCGTCTACGACCGCCCCTACGCGCGGCCCGCGTGGCAGGACGCCCTCGTCGCGGACTCCGTCAGCACCCCGCAGGGTGCGCAGCGGTACGCGCGCCCGGCGGGCGCCGACGAGCTGCGCGCGACGCTGCTGGCGCTGCTCGCCTCGCCCAACCTCGCCTCGCCCGCGTGGGTCACGGACCAGTACGACCGGTTCGTGCAGGGCAACACCGCGCTCGCGCAGCCCGACGACTCGGGCGTCGTGCGCGTCGACGAGACGACGGGCCTGGGCGTGGCCCTGGCGACCGACGCCAACGGCCGCTACACCAAGCTCGACCCGTACACGGGTGCGCAGCTCGCGCTCGCGGAGGCCTACCGCAACGTCGCCACCGTCGGCGCCCGGCCGATGGCCGTGACGGACTGCCTCAACTTCGGCAGCCCCGAGCACCCCGACACTATGTGGCAGCTCGTCGAGGCGATCCGGGGCCTGGCGGACGCGTGCCAGACGCTCGAGGTGCCCGTGACCGGCGGCAACGTGTCGCTCTACAACGGCACGGGGGAGCCCGGCCAGATCGACTCGGCGATCCACCCGACGCCCGTCGTCGGCGTGCTCGGCGTGCTCGACGACGTGGCGGACGCCGTGCCCTCGGGCTGGACCGCGCCCGGGCAGGCCGTGTACCTGCTCGGCACGACGCGTGCCGAGCTCGACGGCTCCGCGTGGGCCGAGGTCGCGCACGGCCACCTCGGCGGCGTGCCGCCGCGCGTGGACCTCGACGCCGAGCGCCGCCTCGCGCAGGTGCTGGTCGCCGCCGCGCGCGACGAGCTCGTCGACGCCGCGCACGACCTGTCCGAGGGTGGGCTCGCGCTCGCGCTCGTCGAGTCGTCCCTGCGGTACGGCGTCGGGGTGCAGGTCTCGCTCGACGCGCTGTGCGAGCGCGACGGGCTGACCCCGTTCGAGGCCCTGTTCTCCGAGTCGCAGGCCCGCGCGATCGTGGCCGTCCCGCGCTCGGAGGAGGTCCGGCTGATCGACCTGTGCACCGCGCGCGGCGTCCCGGCGCTGCGCCTGGGGGAGACGGCCGAGACCTGCACGCCCGGCGCGGGCACGCCCGCCGACGACACCGACCACGCGCACGCCGCCGCGGTCGAGGTGCGCGGGCTGTTCACGCTGCCCCTGACCGAGGCGCGCGAGGTGTGGGAGGCGACGCTGCCGCGCCTGTTCGCCTGACGGCGGCGTCGCGGGTCCGGGTCGTCGGGAGCGTCCCCGGGCAGGTCGCGCGCGCACGGGACGCCTACAGTCGTCCCGTGCCCGGTCGCCCCGTCCGTCTCCCCGGCTCCTCCGACGACGCCACGGCCGCCTCGGTGGCGGACGGGCTCGACGCGCTGCGCGCCGAGGTCGAGCTGCCCGTGGACTACCCGGCGGACGCGCTCGCGGAGGCGGACGCCGCCGCCCGGCGTCCCGCCGACGCGCCGCACGCGCCCGGGCGTCGCGCGGACCGCACCGACGTGCCGCTGGTGACGGTCGACCCCGTCGGGTCGACCGACCTCGACCAGGCCGTGCACGTCGAGCGCCGCGGCACCGGGTGGCGCGTGCGGTACGCGATCGCCGACGTCGCCGCGTTCGTCGTCCCCGGCGGGGCGCTCGACGCCGAGACCCACCGCCGCGGCCTGACCTGCTACAGCCCCGACGGTCGCGTCCCGCTGCACCCGACCGTGCTCTCCGAGGGCGCGGCCAGCCTGCTCCCCGACCAGGTGCGACCCGCCGTGCTGTGGCAGATCGACCTCGACGCGGACGGCGAGCCGCTCGACGTGCACGTCGAGCGGGCACTGGTGCGCAGCCGGGCCCAGCTGTCCTACGCCCAGGTGCAGGACGCGCTGGACGCGGGCACGGCCGACGACCTGCTGCGCGGCCTGGCCGAGGTCGGCCGGCTGCGGGACGCGCGGGAGCGGGCGCGCGGCGGGGCGTCCCTCGACGTCCCCGAGCAGGAGGTCGTGCGGGCCGACGACGGCACGTACGACCTGCGGTTCCGGGCCACGCTGCCCGTCGAGGGCTGGAACGCGCAGATCTCGCTGCTCACGGGCATCGTCGCCGCACGGCTGATGCTCGACGCGGGTGCGGGCGTGGTCCGCACGCTGCCGCCGGCCGACCGTCGGGACGTCGCGCGGCTGCGGCGCACGGCCGCGGCCCTGGGGATCGACTGGCCCGACGACCTGCCGTACCCCGACCTCCTCGCGCGGCTCGACTCCCGGCGGGGCACCCACGCGGCGTTCCTGCGCGAGGCGACCACCCTCTTCCGCGGAGCGGGCTACCGCGCGTTCGGCGCCGCCGACGCGCCGGCCCCCGCGGGTGACGACGCCGAGCACGCGGCGATCCGTGCGCCGTACGCGCACGTCACCGCGCCGCTGCGCCGGCTCGTCGACCGGTACGGCACCGAGGTCTGCCTCGCGGCCGTCGCGGGACGTGCCGTGCCCGGCTGGGTGCACGACGCGCTGCCCGACCTGCCGGCGACCATGACGCGCACGGGGCGCCGCGTGGCGGCGTTCGACCGCGGCGCCCTCGACCTGGTCGAGGCCGTCGTGCTCGCGCCTCGGGTCGGCGAGAGGTTCACGGGCGTGGTCGTCGACGCCGACGAGCCGCGCGACGGGCGGGTGCGCGGCGCGCTGCAGCTGCGGGACCCGGCGGTCGTGGCACCCGTGACGTCCGCGGCGGGCGGGCTGCCGCTCGGGGGGACGGTCGACGTTCGGCTGGACGAGGTGTCCGTGGCACACCGACGGGTGACCTTCGTCGCCGGCTGACCGGTTCGTCCTGATTCGCCCTACGATCGCGGCTATGAGACCCCGTCCGTGGCGCAGCGTCGTCGTCGCCGTCCTGGCGCTCGTCGCGGTCGTCGCCGTGGGCGGGGCGGCCACGGGCCTGTGGGGCATGCTGTCGGGCAGCGAGGCGTCCCAGTTCCGGGGGCTGACGGAGTCGGTGCCCTGGGACGAGGCGATCTCGGCACCGACGATCGCCCCGCGTGCCACCCCCGAGCCGACGTTCGACCTGCAGCAGCACTCGACGAGCGACCCGGCGAGCCCGTGGGTGATCGTCAACAAGCAGCACCCCGTGGCCGAGGAGTACGAGCCGACCGACCTGGTCGACGTGGACGGGGTCCGGGTGCGGGCCGCCGTCGAGCCGGACCTGCGGGCGATGGTCGACGCGGCGGGGGCCGCGGGTGCGCGGCTGGTCGTGCGCAGCGGGTTCCGGTCGTACGCGGAGCAGGCGGCGGGCCGCGCCGCGATCGAGGCGCGTCGCGGGTTCGCGCACGCCGAGCGGTACTCCGCCCGCCCCGGGTTCTCGGAGCACCAGACGGGTCTCGCGGTCGACCTCGACTCCGGCTCGGAGCCGGGCTGCAACCTGCAGACCTGCTTCACCCGGACCACCGAGGGGGTGTGGCTCGCCGAGCACGCCTGGGAGTTCGGGTTCGTCGTGCGGTACACCGAGGCCAACACCGCCGTCACGGGGTACGCCCCCGAGGGCTGGCACCTGCGGTGGGTCGGGCGCGAGCTCACCGCGCACCTGCACGCCGAGGGCATCGGCTCGCTCGAGGAGGCGTTCGGCGTCGTCGGCGGCCCGGAGTACGTGGGCGGCTGACGCCTCCGGTGCCACCGGGGACGGCACCGGAAATCCCGTCGCCGCGGGTGCGGGGGCCGTCCTACCGTCGCCGGGTGACCACGTCCGACGCACCGCACCCCGACGCCGGGGCGCTCCTGCGCGCCCGCGTCGTGCGCGCGGACCGCGGCGCGCTGCACGTCGTGCCCGACGACGACCTCGGCGCGGACGCCGTGCGCGCGGAGCTGCCGCGCGACGGGCTGCTGCCGCTGCCGGACGGCACGCGCGTGCCGGCCACCGTGGGGGACGTCGTCGACGTGCGTCCCGGCGACCCGGCGCACGTGACGGCCCTGCACGCCCGGCGCACCGCCGTCGTCCGGGACTCGGCGGGACGCACGTCGCTCGAGCAGGTGGTCGCGGCGAACGTCGACGTCGTCCTGGTCGTCGAGCACCTGGACCCCGACCCGGACCTCGGGCGGGTCGAGCGCCTGCTGACGCTCGCGTGGCGGTCCGGGGCCCGGCCCGTCGTGGTCCTCACCAAGGCCGACCTGGTGCCGGACCCCGACGGCATGGCGGCGGAGGTCGCGCAGGTCGCGATCGGTGTCGACGTGCACGCGGTGAGCGTCGTGGACGGCACGGGGCTGGACCCGGTGCGGGCCCTGCTCGCGCCGGGGGTCGCGCTCGTGGCGGTCGGCCCGTCGGGTGCCGGCAAGTCGAGCCTCGTCAACGCCCTCGCGGGTCGGGACGTCATGGCGACGGGCGGGCGACGGGCCGACGGGCGGGGACGGCACACCACGACGCACCGTGAGCTGGTGCCCCTCGCCGGCGGCGCGGTGCTCGTCGACACCCCGGGCGTGCGCGGCGTGGGGCTGGTCGCCGCACCCGACGCGCTGGACACGACGTTCGCCGACGTCACGGACCTCGCGGCGCGCTGCCGGTTCGCCGACTGCGCGCACGTCGCCGAGCCCGGGTGCGCCGTGCGGGAGGCGGTCGAGAGCGGCGAGCTGCCCGAGCGCCGCCTGGCGAGCTGGCGCAAGCTCGCGCGGGAGGCCGCGTACGCGGCACGGCGGTCGGACGCCCGCCTGGCGGCCGAGGAGCGGGCGCGGTGGCGGCGCGTGATGCGCGACCGTCACCGGCAGGTGCGCCACCAGGCGCCGTGAGGGTGCTCCCGTAAGCGGTTCGACACCGGCTCGGAACGATACGAATCGATTAGGGCCCGGCGTCCGCTCGCCAGCGGGCGCCACGGTCGGATGTGATCAGCGAGTCGTCCGAGACGGCGTCGCCGCCGACACGTCCCCCGAGCTCCGGCGGCGGGGTCCGTCGCGCGACGCGCAGCAGCCGACCGATCCGAGGAGTACCCATGTCCCCCCGCACGATGGCGGCACCAGCCGCCCGGCGCACGATCGTCGCCGCCCTCGCGGCGACCGCCGTGGCCGCCACCGGACTCACCGCACTGGCCACGGCGGCGAACGCCGCCCCCGGGTGCCGCGTCGACTACGCCGTCAGCAGCCAGTGGTCCGGCGGCTTCGGTGCCAACGTCACCGTCACCAACCTCGGCGACCCCCTGTCGTCCTGGGACCTGCGCTGGACCTTCCCGAACGGCCAGTCGATCCAGCAGCTGTGGAACGGCACGGTCTCGCAGTCCGGCGCGCAGGTCTCGGTGCGCAACGTGGCCTGGAACGGCAGCCTGGGCACCAACGCCAGCGCGCAGCTGGGCTTCAACGGCTCGTGGAGCGGGGCGAACGGCGTCCCGACGTCGTTCACGCTCAACGGCACCACCTGCACCGGTGCGGTGACGCAGCCGACGACTCAGCCGACCACCCAGCCCACGACGCAGCCCACCACGCAGCCGACGTCGCAGCCCACCACGCAGCCGACGACCCAGCCCACGACGCCGCCGGTGACCAGCGGCGACTTCTACGTCGACCCGCAGACCGCCGCGTACGCCGCGTGGCAGGCCGCGTCCGGCAACGACAAGGTGCTGCTCGCCAAGATCGCGCAGACGCCGCAGGCGCTGTGGATCGGTGACTGGGCGACCGCCCAGGCCACGCAGGAGCAGGTGCGGGACTACACCGGCCGCGCGCGCGCCGCCGGCAAGACGGCCCAGATCGTCGTCTACGCGATCCCGGGCCGTGACTGCGGCTCGTACTCCGGCGGCGGCGTCTCGACGTCCGAGTACGCGCGCTGGATCGACACCGTGGCCGCCGGCATCCAGGGCAACCCCTGGGTGATCCTCGAGCCCGACGCGCTCGCCCAGCTCGGCGACTGCAACGGCCAGGGGGACCGCGTCGGCTTCCTCCAGTACGCCGCGAAGGCGCTGACCGCCCGGGGTGCGCGGGTCTACATCGACGCGGGCAACTCGGCGTGGCTGTCGGCCTCCGAGGCCGCCAACCGCCTCAACCGGGTCGGGTTCAGCGACGCGGTCGGCTTCGCGCTCAACGTGTCGAACTACCGGACGACGGCCGAGGCGAAGGCGTACGGCCAGGAGGTCTCGCGCCTCACCGGCGGCAAGCGGTTCGTCATCGACACGTCCCGCAACGGCAACGGCGCGACGGGCAGCGAGTGGTGCAACCCCAGCGGGCGCGCCCTCGGCGACCGGCCGACCCGGGTCAACGACGGCAGCGGTCTGGACGCGCTGCTGTGGGTCAAGCGCCCCGGCGAGTCGGACGGCACCTGCAACGGCGGCCCGACGGCCGGCGCCTGGTGGCAGGCCATGGCACTGGA
This sequence comes from Cellulomonas phragmiteti, assembly GCF_016862775.1. Taxonomy (GTDB): domain Bacteria; phylum Actinomycetota; class Actinomycetes; order Actinomycetales; family Cellulomonadaceae; genus Cellulomonas; species Cellulomonas phragmiteti. The sequence continues at coordinate 125,842 of NZ_BONP01000010.1, forward strand.
GCTGGCCCGCAACGCCCGGTGGTGACCCACCGCCCCGGTCGGTGACGCGTCGGTGACGGCGCCACCGGCCGGAGCGGGGGCGCGACGCACCGACGCGCGCGCCCGACGAGGCCGCGGGAACGCCCGGACGGGGGCGCGCCCGCGGCCTCGGCCGTTCCGTGACGAATCGATTAGGGATTGGCTGAGCGCTCGCCACCGGGCACCGGCACCAGGTGTGATCGAAGGGTCGTTCGGGGACGGCGTCGACGAGGACGCCTCCCCGGGCGCGTCGGCCGGTGCCTGTCGCCCTGACGCGCCCCCGACCGACCCGACCGACCCCGACCCGAGGAGAGTCCATGTCGTCCCGCACAACGGTGGCGTCCGCCACCCGGCGCAAGGTCGTCGCGGCCGTCGCCGCAGGCGCGGTCGTGGCCGCAGGTGTCACCGCGCTGACGTCGAGCGTGGCGCAGGCCGCGCCCGGCTGCCGCGTCGACTACGCCGTGACCAGCCAGTGGCCCGGCGGCTTCGGAGCCGCCGTGACCGTCACCAACCTCGGTGACCCCCTGTCGTCCTGGGACCTGCGCTGGGCGTTCCCCAGCGGCCAGGGCATCCAGCAGCTGTGGAACGGCGTCGTCACGACGTCCGGCTCGAACGTCACGGTCACCAACGCGCCGTGGAACGGCGCGGTGGGCACGGGCGCGAGCGTCCAGGTGGGCTTCAACGGGTCCTGGAGCGGCAGCAACGGCGTCCCGACGTCGTTCACGCTCAACGGCACCGCGTGCACCGGTGAGGTCGGCGGTCCCACGCCGGAGCCGACGGTGGAGCCCACGCCGGAGCCGACCGTGGAGCCGACGCCCGAGCCGACCGTGGAGCCCACGCCGGAGCCGACCGTGGAGCCCACGCCGGAGCCGACCGTGGAGCCCACCCCCGAGCCGACGCCGGAGCCCACACCCGGCCCGACGCCGGGCACCGGTGCCTTCCACGTCGACACCACCAACCAGGCGTACCGCGCCTGGCAGGCCGCCTCGGGCACCGACAAGGCGCTGCTCGAGAAGATCGCGCTGACGCCGCAGGCCTACTGGGTGGGCAACTGGAACGACGCGCAGCACGCCCAGCAGGAGGTCCGCGACATCACCGGTGCCGCGCAGGCGTCGGGCGCGACCGCCCTGCTGGTGGTCTACGCGATCCCGGGCCGTGACTGCGGCTCGTACTCCGGCGGCGGTGTCGGCGAGTCCGAGTACGCGCAGTGGATCGACACGGTCGCCGCCGGCATCCAGGGCAACCCCTGGGTCGTCCTCGAGCCCGACGCCCTCGCGCAGCTGGGCGACTGCGACGGCCAGGGCGACCGCGTCGGCTTCCTGCAGTACGCCGCCAGGGCGCTGACCGCGCAGGGCGCCCGCGTCTACATCGACGCCGGGCACTCCGCCTGGCTGTCGGCCTCCGAGGCCGCCAACCGCCTCAACCGCATCGGGTTCACCGACGCCGTGGGCTTCGCGCTCAACGTGTCGAACTACCGCACGACGGCCGAGAGCAGGGCCTACGGCCAGGAGATCTCCCGTCTGACGGGCGGGAAGACCTTCGTCATCGACACGTCGCGCAACGGCAACGGCCCCAGCGGCTCGCAGTGGTGCAACCCGAGCGGTCGCGCGCTCGGTGAGCGTCCCACCCTCGTGAACGACGGCAGCGGGCTCGACGCGCTGCTGTGGATCAAGCTGCCCGGCGAGTCGGACGGCACCTGCAACGGCGGCCCGCAGGCGGGAGCCTGGTGGCAGGCGATGGCGCTGGAGCTGGCACGCAACGCCGCGTGGTGACGCGGCAGCGCTGACGACGCGCAGCGCAAGGACGACGAGGCCGTGGGCACCCCGGGCGGGGTGCCCACGGCCTCGTCGCACGTGGTGGCGGTCCGGGGCGACGGGCCCACGAGCCGGACGCCGTGCACGGGCGCCGCAGGGCGGGCCTAGGCTCGACCGGTTTCCCGTCCTCGCTGAGCAGAGCGGAGCCGACCCATGCAGGTACAGCTGGAGCGCGTCCTCGAGCAGGTCCTCGCGCGCAATCCCGGTGAACGCGAGTTCCACCAGGCCGTGACCGAGGTGTTCGAGAGCCTGGGACCCGTCCTGGAACGCAACCCCCAGTACGTCGACGCCGCGGTGCTCGAGCGGCTGTGCGAGCCCGAGCGGCAGATCATCTTCCGAGTGCCGTGGGTCGACGACGCGGGCCAGGTGCGCATCAACCGGGGGTTCCGCGTCGAGTTCAACTCGGCGCTCGGCCCGTTCAAGGGCGGCCTGCGGTTCCACCCGTCGGTGTACCTGGGGATCGTCAAGTTCCTGGGATTCGAGCAGGTCTTCAAGAACTCGCTGACCGGCATGCCCATCGGCGGGGCCAAGGGCGGCTCGGACTTCGACCCGCGAGGTCGCTCCGCCGGCGAGGTCATGCGCTTCTGCCAGTCCTTCATGACCGAGCTGTACCGGCACATCGGCGAGTACACCGACGTGCCGGCCGGTGACATCGGCGTCGGCGGCCGTGAGATCGGCTGGCTGTTCGGGCAGTACAAGCGCATCACCAACCGCTACGAGTCCGGCGTCATCACCGGCAAGGGCGTGACGTGGGGCGGCTCGCTCGTGCGCACCGAGGCCACGGGCTACGGCACCGTGCTGTTCGCCGAGCGCATGCTCGCCACGCGCGGCCTGGGCCTGGACGGCATGCGCGTCGTGGTGTCCGGGTCCGGCAACGTCGCGATCCACGCGATCGAGAAGGCGCAGGCGCTCGGCGGCCACGTCGTCGCGTGCTCGGACTCCCTCGGGTACGTCGTCGACGAGGCGGGCATCGACCTGGAGGTCCTGCGCCAGGTGCGGGACGTCGAGCGGCTGCCCGTCGAGCAGTACGCGGCGCGGCGCAGCGGCGCCCACTACGTGCCGTCCGCCCGGGTGTGGCAGGTGGACGCCCAGGTCGCGCTCCCGTGCGCCACGCAGAACGAGCTGGACGAGACCGACGTCAAGCGGCTCGTCGAGTCCGGCCTGCTCGCCGTCGCGGAGGGGGCGAACATGCCGACGACCCCCGAGGCCGTCGCGCTGCTGCAGTCCGCGGGCGTCCTGTACGCGCCGGGCAAGGCCGCCAACGCCGGCGGCGTCGCCACGTCGGCGCTGGAGATGCAGCAGAACGCCAGCCGCGACGCCTGGTCGTTCGAGCACACCGAGGAGCGCCTCGCCGGGATCATGGCGCGCATCCACGACAGCTGCGCGGAGACCGCCGAGGAGTACGGCGACCCGGGCAACTACGTCCTCGGTGCCAACATCGCGGGGTTCACCAAGGTCGCCGACGCGATGCTGGCGCTCGGCGTCGTCTGACCCCACCCCCGACGCGAGAGGGCGATCCGGCACAGGCGGGATCGCCCTCTCGCGTCCTGCGGTGTGCTCAGGCGGTCTGGCGCATGGCGACGCGGACCGTCGCGAGCGTGGCGTCCGCGATCGCGGTCGCCCGCTCGGCGCCGCGTGCCAGCACCTCGGTCACGACGTGCCGGTCGCGTGCCAGCTGCGCCCGGCGCGCGCGCAACGGCGCCAGGTGCGCGACCAGCGCGTCCGTGACGTACCGCTTGAGCGCCCCCGCGCCGCCGTCGCCGACCTCCTCCGCCAGGTCCTGCGGTGTCCGCCCCGACGCGAGCGCACCCAGCAGCAGCAGGTTCGCGACCTCCGGCCGTCGCTCCGGCTCGTACGTGATGGTCCGCTCGGCGTCCGTGCGTGCCGCGCGCAGGGCCGCGGCGGTCGCGTCGGCGTCCGCCCGCAGCTCGATCGCGTTGCCCCGGCTCTTGCTCATCTTGGCCCCGTCGGTGCCCAGGACGAGCGGCGCGTCCGACAGCAGCGCGCTCGGCTCGTCGAAGACGTGCCCGTACCGCCGGTTGAACCGGCGCGCGACGGTGCGGGTCAGCTCGAGGTGGGGGAGCTGGTCGCGCCCGACGGGCACCAGCGTGCCGTGCACCGACAGGACGTCCGCGGCCTGGTGCACCGGGTACGTCAGCAGCAGCCCCGACAGCGCGCGCCCTGACGCGGCCTGCTCGGCCTTGACCGTCGGGTTGCGGTCCAGCTCGGCCACCGGGACCAGCGACAGGAACGGCAGCATCAGCTGGTGCACCGCCGGTACCGCGGAGTGCGTGAAGATCGTCGTGGCGTCCGGGTCGAGGCCCGCCGCGAGGTAGTCGAGGACGACCTCGCGGACCGCGCCCGGCAGGTCGCCGGGATCGTCGCGGTCGGTGATCACCTGGTAGTCGGCCAGCACGACGATCGTCTCGACGCCGTGCCGCTGCAGCGCGACCCGCGTCGCGAGCGTGCCGAACAGGTGCCCCACGTGCAGGGCGCCCGTGGGGCGGTCCCCGGTGAGGACGCGGTAGGTCGTCGGGTCGCCCGCCAGCACGTCCTCGAGGGTGACGACGTCGGGGCGGGCGAGGTCGCGCGCGGTGCGTACGTCGAGGTCGGTGGGCATCGGTGCTCCTTCGGTGAGGAGCCGCCCGCACGACCGTGCGGGGACCTGACCTGGACCCGCCGAGCCGCGTGAGCAGCTCGGGGGTCGGTGACCTACGGCTGCGTCAGGGCAGCCACGACCAGGCGAGGTGGGCGCGGGTCGGGGTCACGGGGTGACCCTAGCGGGGCCGTCGGGACGGTGTCGACGGGCGCGCGGCGCGCGGCCGGACGTCGGCACCGTGGGTGGGGGAGGATGGGGACGTGCCACCGCGTCGCCGTACCGACCCCGCCGACGGACGGGCCGCGCTGCAGGCGTGGCGCGCCGACCCGCAGGGCGCAGCGACGCCCGTGCGCCGCACCGCCGTCAGGTTCACGCTCGAGGAGCTCGCCGACGTCGCGCCGGGCAACTCCGTCGAGGTGCGCGTGCCACCCGACGGGGCGGTGCAGGCCGTCGCGGGGCCCCGGCACACGCGCGGGACGCCGCCCAACGTCGTCGAGACGGACCCGGCCACGTGGCTCGCGCTCGCGGCCGGCGACGTGACCTGGGACGCGGCGGTGGCGTCGGGTCGCGTGCACGCGTCCGGCGAGCGGGCGGACCTGTCGCACCTGCTCCCGCTGCAGGCGGCGCGACCCCGCTGACCTAGGATCGGGGGGTGCCCGACGACCCCCGCCCCGCCGACGACCCCCGTCCCGACGGAGGGCCCGCCGCCGACCCCGGGGTGGCGGCGGCGACGCCCGACGAGGCCGAGCTGGCGCGTGTCGCGGTGCCGGCGGCGGTGCGCAGGGCACCCCGCTACGGCGCCTTCATGGTCGCGGGTGCGCTGGTGGGCATGGTCGTCGGCCTGGTCGTGGTGCTCGCCACGTCCGGGAGCAGCGGCGTGACCGGCGACGACGGCGGCGTCCTGCCGTTCCTCGGCGGGCAGAACGGCGTCCGGTGGGTGCTGGCCGTGGCGCTGGGCACCCTGGGCGTCTTCGCAGGCGGCGCGGTGGCGCTGGTCGCCGACCGGCGCAGCACGCGGCGTCGTCGGCCCGCCCCGCAGGACGGCCCGGCCGGCACCTGACGCGTGGACGTGGTGCGCGGGCTCGCGCACCGGTGTGCCACCATGGTGCCGTGGCCCCCCGCGCAGACGGACGTCTCAACCACGACCTTCTACCCGGCGAGAAAGGCCCGCAGGATGCCTGCGGCGTCTTCGGCGTCTGGGCACCCGGTGAAGAGGTGGCGAAGCTCACCTACTTCGGTCTCTACGCGTTGCAGCACCGCGGGCAGGAGTCCGCGGGCATCGCGACGTCGAACGGCTCGCAGCTGCTCGTCTACAAGGACATGGGGCTGGTGTCCCAGGTCTTCGACGAGACGGCGCTGAACGCGCTGCAGGGGCACATCGCGATCGGTCACGCGCGGTACTCCACGACCGGCGGCTCGACGTGGGAGAACGCGCAGCCGACGCTGGGTCCGACCGCGGCGGGTACCGTCGCGCTCGGCCACAACGGCAACCTCACCAACTCCGCCGAGCTGGTCGACCTCGTCGCCGAGCGGTACGGCAGCCAGCGCCGCGGCGAGCTCGCGCGCGGCAACACGACCGACACGGCGCTGATCACGGCGCTGCTCGCCGGCGACCCCGACCACACGCTCGAGGCGACGGCGCTCGAGGTGCTGCCGCGGCTGCGCGGTGCGTTCTGCCTGGTCTTCATGGACGAGCGCACGCTGTACGCGGCGCGCGACCCGCAGGGGGTGCGCCCCCTGGTGCTCGGTCGGCTCGAGCGCGGCTGGGTGGTCGCGTCCGAGACGTCGGCGCTGGACATCGTCGGGGCCTCGTACGTGCGCGAGGTCGAGCCGGGCGAGTTCATCGCGATCGACTCCGACGGGCTGCGCTCGACCCGTTTCGCGCCCATCGACCGCGCGGGCTGCGTCTTCGAGTACGTGTACCTGGCGCGCCCGGACACGACCATCAACGGTCGCTCGGTGCACGCGGCGCGCGTCGCGATGGGCCGCCGCCTGGCCGTCGAGCACCCGGTCGAGGCCGACCTGGTGATCCCGGTGCCGGAGTCCGGCACGCCGGCGGCCGTGGGCTACGCGGCCAAGTCGGGGATCCCGTTCGGCCAGGGGCTGACGAAGAACGCCTACGTGGGCCGCACCTTCATCCAGCCGTCGCAGACCCTGCGCCAGCTCGGGATCCGCCTCAAGCTCAACCCGCTCAAGGACGTGATCCGCGGCAAGCGCCTCGTGGTCGTCGACGACACGATCGTGCGCGGCAACACGCAGCGCGCCCTCGTGCGCATGCTGCGCGAGTCCGGAGCGGCGGAGGTCCACATCCGCATCACCGCGCCGCCGGTCAAGTGGCCCTGCTTCTACGGCATCGACTTCGCGTCCCGTGCCGAGCTCATCGCCAACGGCCTGGGGGTCGAGGAGATCGCCCGGTCGCTGGGCGCGGACTCGCTGGGCTACCTGTCCGAGGAGGGCATGATCGCCGCCACCGAGCAGCCTGCGTCGCAGCTGTGCACCGCCTGCTTCAGCGGGCACTACCCGATCGAGCTGCCGCCGTCGGAGCAGCTGGGCAAGCACCTGCTCGAGCAGAGCGAGCTGCCGCTCGGACAGCCGGAGGACGGTCTGCTGAGCATCGTCCCCGCGACCGGTGGCGCGACCGCGCTGGACCACCCGTGAGCGCCACGCAGCCGGTGACCTACGCGTCCGCCGGGGTCGACACCGAGGCCGGTGACCGGGCGGTCGAGCTGATGAAGGACGCCGTGCGCGCGACGCACGGGCCGCAGGTGCTCGGCGGCGTCGGCGGGTTCGCCGGCCTGTACGACGCGTCGGTCCTCACGCGCTACCGCCGCCCGCTGCTGGCGACGTCGACCGACGGCGTCGGCACCAAGGTCGCCATCGCGCAGGCGATGGACGTGCACGACACCATCGGGTTCGACCTCGTCGGGATGGTCGTCGACGACATCGTCGTGGTCGGCGCGCGGCCGCTGTTCATGACCGACTACATCGCGTGCGGCCGGGTCGTGCCTGAGCGCATCGCGGACGTCGTCCGGGGGATCGCGGCGGCGTGCGCCGTGGCCGGCACGGCGCTCGTGGGCGGGGAGACCGCGGAGCACCCGGGCCTGCTGGGCCCCGACGAGTACGACGTCGCGGGGGCGGCCACGGGTGTCGTCGAGGCGGACGAGCTGCTGGGTCCCGACCGCGTGCGTGCGGGTGACGTCCTGGTGGCGCTGGGCTCCTCGGGGCTGCACTCCAACGGGTACTCCCTGGTGCGGCGCGTCGTGCAGGTCGCCGGCTGGGGCCTGGACCGGCACGTGGACGAGCTCGGCCGGACCCTGGGCGCCGAGCTGCTGGAGCCGACCCGCGTCTACGCGGCCGACTGCCTGGCGCTCGTCGAGCTGCTCGGCCCCGACCGGGTCCACGTGTTCAGCCACGTCACGGGCGGTGGGCTGGCGGCGAACGTCGCGCGGGTCCTGCCCCCGGGCCTGGTCGCGGACGTCGACCGTGCGTCGTGGGTCCTGCCGCCGGTGTTCTCCCTCGTCCAGGGGCTGGGCGCGGTGCCGTGGAGCGACCTCGAGGGGACGCTCAACCTCGGGGTGGGCATGGTCGCGGTCGTGGCCGCCGACGTCGCGGACGACGTGCAGCGTGCGGCGCGCGACCACGGGATGCCGGCGTGGGTGCTGGGCGAGGTCCGCGAGGCCCGCGACGAGGACGCCACGGCGCCCGGGGTCGTCGCCGGGACCAAGGGCGTCCAGGGCGGCGCCGTGCGGCTGCACGGGGCGTACCGGGTGAGCTGATCGGCGACCGCCGGGCGCGACGACGCGTCGGGCGGACGCCACCGTGCCCTGACCCGGAGGGCTCCGCCCGGGTCAGGGCACGTGCGTGAGGGTGCAGATCTCCCGCGGCGGCGCGGCCGCGGGAATGCTCAGGGTGCGGCGCCTCGCGCCGTCACCGGTCGTCGTCGCCTGGCCAGCCCCAGCCGGGCGGGTCGTCGTCGTCCGTGCTCACCGCGCTGCGGCGGCTGTCCGTGACGACATCGTTGCGGCTGCGAGACGTGAGCTCCTGCTCGAGAGCTCGGTAGTTCGTGTCCGGGCTGAAGTACTTCAGCTCCCGGGCGACCTTCGTCTGCTTTGCCTTCTGACGGCCGCGCCCCATGGCATCGACCCCCTCTGACGTGGAAGCGGGGCGGCTCCGTGCTCACACGTGCGGCCCCGGGTGCTGTTGAGTCTGTTCGTGTCGCAACGGTACATGGTCGTGATCCATTCCGACCACCTGCGCCGGGTGGGGTAGGACACGTACGCCACGTGTGCGGCCCCGACATGACGCCCTGGTGGCGGTCCCGTGACTTGCCGGAGGTCCAGGAGGCGGCAGGAGCGTCGTCCGGCGCGGGACGGCCGGGTGAAATCTGAGAGGTCGATCACGCCTCGGCCGCTCGGCGGGGACCGGACGATTGCCCAGATCCGGCGCGTCCGCGCACGTCAGTGCGTCGAAGCGGGTCGATCGCCGACATCCGCGCTGGTCAGCCGTCTGCGCGCGCACTATCGGCCGGAAGGACGAAACTCCACGGGCCTCGGAGTCACCCGATCAGGCGACGGCCGGTCGGATTCCTCCGGGGATGTGTCCGGATTCGCACGGGTTTACGCTGAGGGCGTCGGGGACACCCCAACGGCGTGGTGACGGTTGCGACGCCAGGGGCAGGTGTCGGCGGAGACGCGGAGCGTCCTGGAGTTCCCGGTGTGTGTCAGCCACGCCGCACGCCGCGTGCCCCGCGGCGCACCGTGACCCGGACCGGCAGGACCGGGCCGCAGAACAAAGGAGGTACGCAGTGTCCACCACACACTCGTCACATGCAGAGTCCCTGCTGACGCCGTCGGAGGTGGCGACCCTGTTCCGGGTCGACCCGAAGACGGTCACCCGCTGGGCCAAGTCCGGCAAGCTGTCCTCGATCCGCACCCTCGGCGGTCACCGCCGTTACCGCGAGTCGGAGGTCCGGGAGCTGCTCGACGGCGTCCCGCAGCCGAGGACGACGACCCAGTCCTGACGTCCACCCCCGGCGCTGGTCGGCCGGACGTGTTGCGCGCACCGCGGGGGAGTGCGCGAGACGCCGACGACACGGCTGCGGAGGTCCACGGACGTGGGCGCTGGACGGCCTCACGGCACCGACGACGACGGCCACCGTGGGACCGACCCGGACGACCGGGCGGTCTCGACGGTGGCCGTCGTCGTGCGTGGAGCCTGCGTCAGCCCCGCGTCGCCCGCCGCACCACGGCGACGACGACGAGGGCGGCGACCGCTCCGGCGATGACGAGCACCTTGCGGGCGCGCGTGCGGTCCTCCGGGAGGGAGGCGGGGTCCGTGGCGTCGAAGACGAGCCGGCGGCCCTTCTGCGCCAGACGGTCGGCCTGGCGCCGCGGGTCGACCTGGTCCACCAGGGAGTCCACCGTCATGGCCAGCTGCTCGCGGGCCAGTGCCACCTCGGCCTCGAGCGCGGCGATCTGCGGGGTCGTCGTCGTGTCCTTCTCGCTCACGTGTGCATCCCCTTCTTCACGGCGTCCACGTCCTCCTGCAAGTTCTGGATCGCGCGCTCGGGGACCGGCGGGGTGCCCTTCTGGAAGCGCTTGACCCCCAGCAGGGCGAGCACCGCCGTCACGGCGGCCAGGACCAGCGAGACGATGAGCGCGGCCAGCCAGGCGGGCAGGACGGTCGCGAGGCCGAGGACGGCCGTCGCGAGGAGCGCGGTCAGCGTGTACAGCCCGAGCACCGCCGCTCCGACCAGCAGGCCGGCGCCGACGCCCATCTGCTTGGCCTTCGCCGTCATCTCGGCCTTCGCGAGGTCGACCTCCGCCCGCACGAGGCGGACGGCCTGCTCGCTCAGGTCGCTGACCAGGCGCCCGAGGGACCGTGGGTCCTCGGGCGCGTCGGAGCGCGTGTCGCTCGCCCAACCGGAGTGCGTGACCATTCGACGACCTTCCTCACCTGCAGGGACGGTTGCTGCCTGACCCTCAGTCTGCAGGTCCGGCCGCGAGCGCGCGACGTGACGCGACGCGGGCGGGGCTGCCGAAGCGCCCGTCGGGGTCAGTCGACCCAGGGGTGCACGAGCTCCTCGGCCGGGTGCGTGCTCGACGGCACGGGAATGACCGGGTTGCCCGTCGGGAGCATCGCGCGGCCCCAGGCGGCGGCCCCGGCGGCGAGCAGCACGAGTCCCGCGCCGACCAGGAGCGCGGCCAGCGCCAGCGGCACGGCCTCGGCGAGCGCCACCACCGCTGCGAGCGCGAACAGGGTGATGCCGATCATGGTGAGCAGAGCCGCACCCGCGAACGCGATCGCCGAGGGCCGGATGCGGACGGCGCGCGTGCGCAGGCTGGCGCCGACGGCGTCGAGCTCGTGCTGGACCGCTGCGCGCACCTTGTCCTCCGCTCGCTCGATCCGGTCCCGTGCGCGTCCGGCGAGCGGGTCGGTGAGGCGGTCGAGGATGCGGGGGCGGGGGCGGTCGGTCGTCGTGGTCACGGCGGTGTCCTCGTTCGGTGGGAGGTGTGCACCCACCGTAGGCACGCAGGTGTGCGCCACGGCCGGGACGATGGGCCCGAGTCGGACGGGCGACCGGGTGAGACGTCCCCGGTCGGCGGCGCGGGGGCGCGCGGCGAGGCGGCGTGCGTCGAGGGTCAGAGCGGTCGTCACGACCGCGGGCCGGCCGACGGTGGCCGGACATGGCGACGGCCCCGGCGGGCGTCCCGCGGGGCCGTCTGAGGTGGCTCCGACCGGCGTCGATCCGGTGACCTTTCGATTTTCAGTCGAACGCTCTACCAACTGAGCTACAGAGCCTCGCAGCGAGACGAGCGGCCTCTCGGCCGATCCTCGCAGCGACCCCGACGGGACTTGAACCCGCGACCTCCGCCGTGACAGGGCGGCGCGCTAACCAACTGCGCTACGGGGCCTCGTGGTGGCCGGAGCCACCGTGAAGCTTCCTGCTGTACTGCTCGTACCCCCAACGGGATTCGAACCCGTGCTACCGCCGTGAAAGGGCGGGGTCCTAGGCCGCTAGACGATGAGGGCGGGTTGTCCGCCCCTGACGTCGAGGCGTCGGAAGACCGGTGATGAGCATACGGGCTGGGGGCCCGAACGCCAAAGCGGGACCGGATGCGCAGGTCAGCAGCACCCGTGGAGGGCAGGATGGTGCCGTGGTGGACATGACGCGCGAGGAGTTCGAGGACGCGGTGCGCGACGCGCTCGACGAGATCCCCGAGGAGCTGGCGGCGATGATGGACAACGTCGTCGTGCTCGTCGAGGACGAGGCGCCCGCCGACGAGCCGGAGCTGCTCGGGCTGTACGAGGGGACCCCGTTGACCGAGCGCGGGGAGTTCTGGGCGGCGGGCTCGCTGCCGGACCGCATCTTCGTCTACCGGCTGCCGACGCTCGCGATCTGCGCGGACCGCGACGAGGTGGTCGAGGAGGTCGCGATCACCGTGGTCCACGAGATCGCCCACCACTTCGGCATCGACGACGACCGCCTGCACGCGCTCGGGTGGGGCTAGACCCCTGACGTCACGGGGCCCGGCACGCCGACGGCGGGTGGCGCGCCGCCCCCTGGGGCGCGCCACCCGCCGTCCCGCGGCCCGTCGGACGGGACGGGCGCGTGCGCCCCGGGTCGCGGGTGGCGCGACCCGGGGCAGGACGCGACGGACAGGGGAGGGCCCGCCGCGGGTGGGTCAGCCGGTGATGAGGCGCAGGCCGTAGGCCTGCAGGATCTCGTTGACCGGCTGGAAGTACGTGGTGCCACCGGTGCGGCAGTTGCCCGAGCCGCCCGACGTGACGCCCTGAGCCTGCGTGCCGGCGACCAGCGAGCCGCCGGAGTCGCCCGGCTCGGCGCAGACGGTCGTGCGGATCAGGCCGCTGACCGTGCCCTGGGAGTACCGCACGCTCGTGTTGTAGGCCTGGACGGTGCCGCAGCGCCAGCCGGTCGTGCTGCCGGAGCGGCAGACGTACGCGCCGACGGCGGCCTGCTGCGAGCCGGTGACGCGCACGGTGCCGCCGGAGTAGTTGTTGACGAGGCCCAGGGGGGTGTTGCCCGAGGCGACCTGCACCCACGCGTAGTCGTTGCCCGGGAACGAGGAGCCGCGGAAGGTGCCCGTGGGGGAGGTGGTCGGCGCGCCGACGGCCCCGCAGTGACCCGCGGTGACGAACCCGCCCTGGACGGCGAAGCCGACCGAGCAGCGTGACCGCGCGTTGATGTAGTACGCGTTGCCCCCGATGACGTCGATGAAGGTGCGCGGGGCCTCGGGTGCGACGGCGAGCGTGACGGCGTCCGCGGGCAGGCCGGCCGCGGCGACGAGCGCGGCGGCGGCACCGGTGCCGCCGACCGCCTCGACGACCAGCTTGTTGGTCGTCACGTCGACATACCAGGTGGCGACGTCGGACGGCGGCGCGGCGGCGTCGAGGGTGGCGCCGAGGGACTCCAGCTGCGCCAGCGAGCGGTCGACGGCGACGGCCGTGACGCCCGCGGCCATGGGGCCGCGGACCTTCGACGGGGCGGTCGTCGCGACGTGCACGGTGCCGGCGGCCGGGTCGACCCACGCGCCGGCGTACGTCGAGCCCAGCGCCTGCGTGAGCGTGCGGACCTTGGCGGCGGCGTCGGCCTGGAAGGTCATCCGCTGCGCGGCCTCGGCCCGGGGGACCCCCAGGTCGCGCTCGAGCGCGTCGACCATGCCGGCGGGCAGGTCGGCGGCGGGCGTGGCGGCCGCGGCGCCGCCGGTGGTCAGGGGGGCGAGCAGCAGGGCGAGCGCGGTGGCGCCGACCGCTGCCAGGCGGCGGCGGGTGGAGACGGAGGTTGTCATGGTGGGGCCTCTCGTTCGATGATGACCGTGCGGTCACGATAGACTCTGACTGGAGTCAGAAGCCAGATCGCTTCTGGGTCATACCGCGGGGTCATACCGCGGGGTCATATGGCGGGGCGCACCGCGCGGTCCGCACCGCGGGCGCGCAGCCGGCACCCGTCGGCCGCCGCGAGCTGCTCCCGCCGGGCGTCGCGCGCCGCGGCCACCAGGCGCGTCCGCAGCTCGTCGGGGGCGTCGGCGCGCATCGCCAACCAGGTCGACCACGTCAGCGGCGCGCCCCGCAGCGCGACCGCGCGCAGCCCGTCCGGCAGCGCCCCGTACGGCTGGGCCAGCGCGACCGCGGCCCCTGCGCGCACCAGCTCGAGCCCGGCGGTGCGGTCGCACTCGCTCGGCGCCGGCGGGGCGAACCCTGCCCGCGAGCACGCGCGCAGGAAGCACTCGCCGAAGCAGCTGTCGCCCGCCGCCTTGACCCACCGCTCGTCCGCGAGCTCCGCCAGCTCGACGTCGTCCCCGCACGGGTGGTCGGCACGGACGACCACGTGGACGGCGTCGGTGCCGACGAGGCGCCACTGCGCGCCCGGCGCCGCCGGGGGCAGCGCGTCCCCGCACATGCCGGCCAGGACCGCGTCGTGGGCCCCCGCGGCGAGCTCGGCCGCCGCGCGCGCCGTGTCGGGGACGCAGCGCAGCGTCGCAGGCGCAGCGCCCGGGTGGGAGAGCCGGTGGACGAGCGTGGCGGCCAGGGCGGTGCCCGTGGTCGCCAGCCGCAGCGTCGGTGCCGCGTCGTCGCACGCGAGCCGCCGGGCGTCCTGCACCAGGGCGTCCATCGCCGGCAGCAGGGTGCGCGCGCGGTCCAGCACGAGCAGCCCGAGCGGCGTCGGGCGCACGCCGCGGTGGTCCCGGACGAACGCCGGGCCGCCGAGGGTCCGGTCGATGCGGGACAGCTGCGCGCTCAGTGCCGGCTGCGCGATGCCGAGCGCGGCCGCCGCCTTGGTGATGCTGCCGAGGGAGGCGACCGTGGTCAGCGTGCGCAGGTGCCGGACCTCCAGGTCCATGGCGCCGAGGGTACGGGGCCGGGCGTCTCCTGTCACTGCCCGGTGTCAAGGCTGGGCCCCATGGGATGACTGGTGGTCCCTGCGGGGCGCGCGCGGGTAGCGTCGCGTCCCATGGTCCGGGTCGGGGTGGTGCTGCTGCCGCAGGAACGCTGGTCGAGCGCGCGGGCCCGCTGGCGCCGGGCCGAGGAGCTGGGGTTCGACCACGCCTGGACCTACGACCACCTCGCCTGGCGCGACCTGGCCGACGAGCCGTGGTTCGCGACCGTCCCGCTGCTCGCCGCAGCGGCGGCCGTCACCGACCGCATCGGGCTGGGCACCTGGGTCGCCTCGCCCAACTTCCGCCACCCCGTGCCGTTCGCCAAGGACGTCATGGGCCTGGACGACGTGTCCGGCGGCCGCTTCGTGCTCGGCGTCGGGGCCGGGGGCGAGGGCTGGGACGCCGGCGTCCTGGGCCCGGCGCCCACCCGCGGTGAGCGCACCCGCCGGTTCGCCGAGTTCCTGGACGTCCTCGACACGCTGCTCACCCACCCCGTCACCGACCACGCCGGGGAGTTCTACGAGGCGCACGCGGCCCGCATGGTGCCCGGGACGCTCGCGCGGCCCCGGACCCCGTTCGTCGTGGCCGCCAACGGCCCCCGAGCCATGGCCCTGGCCGCCCGGCACGGCCAGGGCTGGGCCACCTACGGGCCCGGCACCGGAGTCGGCGACGGCGTCGACGCGGCGGCCGCGCAGGACGCGTGGTGGGACGGGCTCGCGCGCATGGTGGACGCGTTCGACGAGGTCGACGGCAGCGGGCGCGTGGGGCGGTGGCTGAGCCTCGACGGTGCGCCGCGGTTCTCGCTGGTCTCGGCGGAGCACGCGGCCGAGGGGGTCGAGCGCGCCGCCGCCCTCGGGTTCGGCGACGTCGTGCTGCACTGGCCCCGCCCGTCGGGCGTCTACGCGGGCGACGAGCGCGAGCTCGAGCGGTTCGCCGCCGAGCTGCCGCGGCTGCAGGCCCTGGAGCCCGCCGCGCGCTGACGCGCCGGGCTCAGGACGAGGGCTCGGGGTCGCTCGCGCGGTCCCGGCCCTCACGCGCAGCCGACGGGCAGGCTGTGCCGGCTCCGTCGCGTCAGGTGGTCCGGCGGTGGGCGTCCCAGGCGCTGGCGACCATCTGCTCGGGGGTGTGGCGCATCGCCCAGTCCAGGTCGCGGGCAGCGGCCTCGCCCGACGCGACGATGCGGGCCGGGTCGCCGGGGCGGCGCGGGCCGACCTCGGGCGTGAAGTCGATCCCCGTGACCTGCGCGACCGTCGTCATGATCTGCGCCACCGACATGCCGTCGCCCGAGCCGAGGTTGTACACGCGCTCGAGCGGTCGGCCGTCCGCCAGGGCGCGGGCGGCGGCGACGTGGGACACGGCGAGGTCGGCGACGTGCACGTAGTCGCGGACGCAGGTGCCGTCGGGCGTCGGGTAGTCGGCGCCGTTGATGCGCGGGGTGCGGCCGGTCGTCAGGGCGTCGAGGACCAGGGGGAACAGGTTGTGGGGGCTCGAGTCGTAGAGGTCGGGCGAGCCGGAGCCGACGACGTTGAAGTAGCGCAGGGACGTGTGCGCCAGACCCGTCGCGACGCCCTGGTCGCGCAGCAGCCACTCGCCGATGAGCTTGGACTCGCCGTAGGGGGACTCGGGGGCCGTCGCGGTGGCCTCCGTGACGACGTCGACGTCGGGGGTGCCGTAGACGGCGGCCGAGGACGAGAACACGATGCGGTCGACGCCCGCGCCGGCCATCGCCTCGAGCAGGCGCGCGGTGCCGGTCACGTTCTGCTCGTAGGTGTGCAGCGGCCGCTGCACCGAGACGCCGGCGTACTTGTAGCCCGCCAGGTGGACGACGCCCGTCACGGCGTGCTCCGCCAGCGCGTGCGCCACGGCGTCCGCGTCGACGACCGAGGCGCGCACGAGCGGCACGTCCTCGGGCACGAAGTCGGCGTGACCGCTCGACAGGTCGTCGAGGACCACGGGCCGCAGCCGCTCGTCCCCGGTCGCGCGGACCGCGTCCTGGAAGGCGCGCACCACGTGCGCGCCGATGTACCCCGCCCCACCCGTCACGAGCCACGTCATGGAGCCAGCATACCCACCTGATCGAACAGAAGACGACAGATTCAAACATCATCCGACACGTAGATGGGGGTCGCGCGACATGGCGGGCCGCCCACCGGTGGCCTGGGCGGCGATCCTCAGTACGCTGAGCATCTTCGAGCCACCGAGGGGGCGACGTGAGTCAGGTCGACGAGCGCCGGCAGTCCGCCGGACAGCGCAGCACCCCTCCGCCGCCCGCCGCCGCGCCCGGGGCCGCACTCGCCCACGGGGTCGAGCACGTCACGGACGCCGCGGCGAGTCTGCTGGCCGCGCTCGTCGACGAGCAGCGCCGCCGGGCCGCCCTGTTCGACCCCGCGTGCGCCGACCTCTGGCAGGACCTCGGCACCGTCATCGGCGGCAAGCTGCTGCGCCCCCGGCTGGTCGCCGCCGCGTACCTCGGCCTCGGCGGCAGCGACGTCACCGCGGCCGCCCACGTGGCCGCCGCCCACGAGCTGCTGCACACCGCGATGGTCGTGCACGACGACGTGCTCGACCACGACGAGGTCCGCCGCGGGCGCCCCAACGTCGCCGGCCGCACCCGGGCACGGCTCGCCGCCCAGGGCGTCCCGACGGGCGCGCACGACGGGCAGGTCGGCGCCGCGGCGCTCCTCGCCGGTGACGCCGCGCTGGCCCAGGCCTTCGGGCTGCTGGCCGCCGGGCACGTGCCGGCCACCGCCCTCGGCGAGCTCGTGCGCCTGGTCGCCGACGGTGTCGCCACCACCGTCAGCGGCGAGCTGCTCGACGTGCGGGGGTCGCTCGCGGCCCCCGGCGACGTCGACGCCGTGCTCGTCGCCGAGCTCAAGACGGCCGTCTACTCCTTCCGCGTTCCGCTGGAGTCCGGGGCCGTCCTGGCGGGTGCCCCCGTCGAGGTGCGCGCCGTGCTCGCCGGCGTGGGCACCGCGCTCGGTGTCGCGTACCAGCTGGTCGACGACGAGCTGGGGGCCGTCGGCGACCCGGCGCTGACCGGCAAGAGCGTCCTGTCGGACCTGCGCGAGGGCAAGCGCACCGAGCTGCTGCGCACGGCCTGGCAGCGCGCCGACCCCCGCCAGGCGGAGCTGCTCGCCCGGCACGTCGGGCGGGACGACCTCGACGAGGCCGGCGCCCGCGCCGTCGTCGAGGTGCTGCACGCCACGGGCGCGGTCGAGGACCTGCGGGCGTCGGCGCGCCGCAGCGCGGACAACGCGCGTACGCTCGCCACGACGCTGCCGGAGCCGCTGGCGACGTACCTCGTGGGCGTCGTCGACGACCTCGCCGGCCGAGCACGCTGACGGACCGGCACCACCGAGATGAGGACGCACGACATGCGCACGGCCACCACCGGTCAGGTCCTGTACGACGCGACCGCGATGCGCGCCAGCGCGCTGGTCCTGCGCGCGTACTCCACGTCTTTCGGGCTCGGCACGCGCCTGCTCGGCGCACGCACCCGCGCCGACATCCAGGCCGTCTACGCGCTCGTGCGCCTGGCCGACGAGGTCGTCGACACCTACCGGGGCCCCGACGCCGGTGCCGAGCTCGACGAGCTCGAGGAGCAGGTGGCGCGCGCGCTGCGCACCGGCTACTCGACCAACGTCGTCGTGCACGCGTTCGCGCGCACCGCGCGCCGCACCGGGATCGGCCACGCGGAGATCGACCCGTTCTTCGCCTCGATGCGGGCCGACCTCACCGTGACCACGCACGACCGGGAGAGCTACGAGCGGTACGTGTACGGGTCCGCCGAGGTCGTCGGCGTGATGTGCCTGCGGGCCTTCCTCGACGCGGAACGACGACCCGGCGACCCACCCGTCGACCCCGACCCGCGGGCCGTCGCCGGCGCCCGCGCGCTCGGTGCCGCGTTCCAGAAGATCAACTTCCTGCGCGACCTGGCCGCCGACAGCGGCGAGCTGGGCCGCGCGTACCTGCCCGGCGTCGACCCGGAGCACCTCACCCGCGCCGACGTGC
This sequence comes from Cellulomonas phragmiteti, assembly GCF_016862775.1. Classification (GTDB taxonomy): domain Bacteria; phylum Actinomycetota; class Actinomycetes; order Actinomycetales; family Cellulomonadaceae; genus Cellulomonas; species Cellulomonas phragmiteti. The sequence goes on from NZ_BONP01000010.1 coordinate 144,183, forward strand.
GCTCCGTCCTCGAGGAGATCGCCGGGGACCTGGACCGCGCCCGGGCCGCGCTGCCGCTGCTGCCGACCCGCGCCCGGTGCGCCGTCGCCGCGACCACGGCGCTCTACGACCGGCTGCTCGCCGACCTCGCCGCGACGCCGGTGGAGACGCTGCGGTCGCGCCGGGTGCGCGTCCCCGGGCCCCGCAAGGCCGTCGTCGTCGCCCGGGCGGTGGCCGGCGTGCTGGCCGACGAGGCGGGCGACCGCGTGCGGGACGTCCAGGCCCGGCGTCGCGTGCGGGCGGTGGCCCCGTGAGCGCCCCTGTGCGCGTCGTCGTCATCGGCGGCGGCGTCGGCGGGCTGACGGCCGCCGCGCTGCTCGCCCGCGGGGGAGCGCACGTCACGCTGCTCGAGCGGCACGAGCAGCTCGGTGGCCGGACCGGCACGTGGGAGGTCGACGGCTTCCGGTTCGACACCGGGCCGTCGTGGTGGTTCATGCCCGAGGTCGTCGAGCACGCGTTCGCGCTGCTCGGGCGCCGCGTGGGCGACCACGTGGACCTGCAGCGCCTCGACCCCGCCTACCGGCTCTTCCCCGAGCCCGCGTCCGGTGTCGAGCCGTTCGACGTGGTCGCCGACCCGCTCGTCAACGCCGCGACGTTCGACGCCCTCGAGCCGGGCGCCGGCGCCGCGATCCGGCGCTACGTCGCCGACGCGGGCGAGTCCTACCGGACGGCGCTCGACCACTTCCTCTACACGACGTTCGAGCGGCCCGACCGGGCGCTGTCGGCCGACGTGCTGCGCCGCTCGGGCACCCTGGCCGGGCTGCTCACGCAGACGCTGGCCCAGCGCATCGCCGCCACCGTCGAGCACCCCGTGCTGCGGCAGGTGCTCGGCTACCACGCGGTGTTCCTCGGGTCGTCCCCGTACCGCGTGCCCGCCCTGTACTCGCTGATGAGCCACCTGGACCTCGGCGACGGCGTGTACTACCCCGCCGGGGGCATGTACACGCTCGTCGAGGCGCTCGCCACGGCCGCGCGCGAGGAGGGCGTCGTCGTGCGCACCGGCGCCGACGTCGTCGCGATCGAGGTCGACGACGCGCCCCGCAGCCGGCGTCACCCGCGCCGGCGCGGCGTGGCCCGCGGCGTCCGGCTCGCCGACGGCTCCGTCGTGCCCGCCGACGTCGTCGTGTCCGGGGCCGACCGGCACCACACCGAGACCGCACTGCTGGGCGCGGGGCACGCGGACCTGCCCGAGTCCGTCTGGGAGCGGCGCGGCCCGGGCATCTCGGCCCTGCTCGTCATGGCCGGCGTGCGCGGCGAGCTGCCCGAGCTGGAGCACCACTCGCTGTTCTTCACGCAGGACTGGCCCGGCAACTTCGAGGCGATCCTCGGACCCGGCCGGGCGACCCCCGCCGACGGGCTGCGCGTGCCGGACGTCGCCTCCCTGTACGTCTCGCGGACCACCGCGACCGACCCGACCGCGGCACCCCCGGGGCACGAGAACCTCTTCGTCCTCGTGCCGTACCCGGCGGACCCCGCGATCGGGACCCGGCCCGGTGAGCTCGACGCGCACGCCGACCGGTACCTCGACCAGGTGGGCGCGTGGGCCGGTGTGCCCGACCTGCGCTCGCGGGTGGTGGTGCGCCGGGTCGTCGGCCCCGCCGACTTCGCGCGCGACCTGTCCGCGTGGCGCGGCACGGCGCTCGGCATGGAGCACACCCTGCGGCAGTCCGCGATGTTCCGCCCGGGCGTCGCCTCGCACCGGGTGCCCAACCTGCTGCACGTCGGCGGCGGCACGGTCCCCGGCGTCGGGCTGCCGATGGTGCTCATCGGTGCCGAGCTCGTGGCCAAGCGGCTGCTGGGCGAGACGTCCTCGCGGCCGCTGCCGACCCCGCTGCGGCCCGGCTACCTCGCGGCCGCCCGCCCGCGCGGGCTGTGGTCGGACCTCACGGCAGGGCGTGCATGACCGGGTTGATGTACCTCGGTGCGCTGCTGCTCTCCCTCGGTGGGCTCGCGATGCTCGACCGCCGGTTCCGCCTCGCGTTCTGGCACGACCGGCGCCGCGCGGCGTGGACGGTCGGGCTGGGCGTCGTCGGGTTCCTGCTGTGGGACGTCGCCGGGCTGCTGCTCGGCATCTTCGCGCGTGGGGACTCCCCGCACATGACCGGCCTGCTGCTCGCCCCCGAGCTGCCTGTCGAGGAGGCGTTCTTCCTCGCGCTGCTCTGCTACGTGGGCCTGCTGGCCTGGCGGTGGTTCGACGTGTCGGCCCAGCAACGTGCCGCCGGGCGGGGTGCGTCGTGACGAACATCGTCCTCAACGTCGGCGTGCTCGCCGGGCTCACGGCCGTGTCCTGGCCCGTGCTGCGCCGGCTGCGGGGCTGGCCGCTGCTGTGGGCGACGGTGCACCTGTGCGTGCTCACCGCCGTGTTCGACACCCTCATGATCGGTGCCGGCCTGTACGTGTTCGACCCCGACAAGATCCTCGGCGTGCACGTCTGGGGTGCCCCGCTCGAGGACTTCGCGTACGCGATCGCCGCGGCCGTTTTCGTGCCCGTGCTGTGGACGGTGCTCGGTCGGTCGCGGCGGACCTCGTCCCGCCCGGACGGCTCGGCGACCGTCGGCGCGCCCCCGGCGGAGCGCTGATGCGCGAGGTCCTCGCGGCCTCCCGGCCGTTCTCCTGGGTCAACACCGCCTACCCCTTCGCCGCGGGCTGGCTCATGGCGACCGACGGACGCGTCGACGTCCGGCTCGTCGTCGGGACGCTGTTCTTCCTCGTCCCCTACAACCTGCTGATGTACGGCGTGAACGACGTGTTCGACTACGCGTCGGACCTCGCCAACCCCCGCAAGGGCGGGATCGAGGGTGGGCTCGTCGACCCGTCGCGGGCGCGCACCGTGCACCGCCGGATCCTCGTGGCGTGCGTCGTGACGACCGTGCCGTTCGTCGTGTGGCTGCTGGCGCTCGGGTCACCGCTCGCGGGGGTCGTCCTGCTGCTCGTCCTGGCGGACGTCATCGCCTACTCCGCGCCGCGGCTGCGGCTCAAGGAGCGTCCGGTCCTGGACTCCTTCTCGTCCGCCGTGCACTTCGTCGGTCCCCTGCTCTACGCGCTCGTGCTGGCCGGCGCGGACCTCGGTGCGCGCACCACCTGGCCGGTGCTCGTCGCGTTCCTGCTGTGGGGCATGGCCTCGCACGCGTTCGGCGCGGTGCAGGACGTGCGTGCGGACCGCGCCGGGGGCCTGGCGTCGATCGCCACCGTGCTCGGGGCGCGCACGACGGTCCTCGCGGCCACCGCCACGTACGTCGTGACCGCGGCGGTGCTGCTCGCGCTGCCGTGGCCCGGCGTGCTCGCCGCGCTGCTGCCGCTGCCGTACGCCCTGAGCACCTGGCGGTTCCGCCACGTGACCGACGACGACTGCGAGCGGGCCAACGCGGGCTGGCGGGCGTTCCTGTGGGTCAACCTCGTCACCGGGTTCCTGGTGACGATGCTGCTCATCACCGTCGCCCGCTCCTGACGGGCGCTCAGCCCGCCCCCAGGCTCCCGTGCGCCATGAGCACGACCTCGGCCACCGCGACCCGCAGGTCCGCCGCCGGGTCCTGCGGCAGGTGCACGTCGACCACGACGACGCGCGCGGAGGTCGCACCGCGCACGTCCGCGACGTCGCGCGTCTGCAGGTGCGTGGCGTCGGTGAGCTCGAGCGTGGTGCACCGGCCGGAGGGCAGCCACGTGACGTCCACGAGGGCCGGCACCGCCTGGCGGGCGCGGTCCGGTGCCGACTCCGGCAGCCCGGCGACCACGCCGACGCGGTCGACGTCCGTCGGGGCGGGCAGGGTCAGCACGAGCGCCGGCGCGCCGCCGGGACGCTGGCACGGCGGGCCGGCGTCCACGGGCGGCGTCCACGGCACGGACCAGGCCCGGCCGGTGGCGCCGTCCACCGCGTTCTGGGGACCGAAGACGACGTCCTCGGGGGGCGCGGCCGCGGGGTCGGCCGCCGGGTCGGCGGGGTCGACGGTCGCGGGGTCGAGGGGCGCGGGGTCGACGGGCGCGTCCGGCGCCGGCAGGGCCGCGGGGTCGGCCGCCGGTGGCGGGTCCGTCGTCGCCGTGACGCCCGTGAGGCGCGTGTAGCCGCGCGGGTCGGCCTGCTGCACCACCGCGGACGCGCGGTCCCGCACGTCGGAGGCCTGCGGCAGCACGACGACGCCCGCGAGACCCACGGCGGCGAGCGCGGCCGTCGCCCGGGCGACGTGCACCTGGGCGGCGCGCCCCCGGTCGAACTGCACGCGCACCCCGTGGTTGGCGGCACGCAGGCGGCGCCGGAACGACGCGCCCGACCCGGCCGCCCGCCGGTACCAGGGGGTGGGTTCGGGTGGGTCGTCGTCGAGCAGGTCCGTGGGTGCCGTGAGCGTCGCGCCGCACCGGCAGAACCGGCGCGAGACGGGCAGCGCCCGGCGGCACGACGGGCAGCGGACGGCCTCCTCGAACACCGGCACCTCGCCGGTGGCCCGTGCGGGGCGCGCCGGGCCTGCCGGTGGCGCGGTCCCGCCCGGCGGCTCGGCACCGGCGGCCGTCGGCTGCAGCGCCTCGAAGCTCGACGCACGCGCCGGTGCCGCGACGTCCGGCCCGGCGGGGCGCTGCGGGTCGATCCGGGCGGGGCCGGCGGCCACGCGGACCCCGATCGTCCGCGGGGGTGCGCTGCGCACGCCCGGCCGGGCCGTGCGCGGCGCGGACGGGCCCAGCACGACGGGCACGGCGGCCGGGCCCGCGGTCGACCCGGGCGCCGGGGGCGCCGCCGACCCGGTGCGAGGGCTCGACGTCGGCGGGGTCCACGTGGACCTGCCCGTGGGGGCGGGACGGTCGGCGGACGACCCCGTGCCCCGCGGTGGGGTGTGCGGCGGGTCGGGGTCGGTCGGCCGCGCGGGCGGCGCCCCGGAGCGGGGCGCCCGCGGCGTCGTGGCGCCGGCCGGCACCTGTACGGCGCGCGGAGCGCCCGCCCGGTCGTGGGGGACCGCGATGGGCGCGGGCGGCGTCACCGTCCGCGCCGTGGGCGCGGCGGGCGTGACCGGCGGGGGCGCGGCGGGCGTGACCGGCGGGGGCGCGGCGGGCGTGACCGGCGGGGTCGCGGCGGGCGGAGCCGGCGGGGTCG
>NZ_BONP01000011.1 GCF_016862775.1 Cellulomonas phragmiteti
GGCCCGTCCTCGGCGGCGGCGGGCACGGCGGCGGCCAGCGCCCCCGTGCCCATGACGAGCGCGGTCAGCGCCCCCGTGATCGCGCGCGCCGCGCGCGTCGTCCTGCCTCGGAACATCGTCTTCCTTCCTCGGGAACCTGTGTGCGGGTCGGTGCGTGGCCGGCCGTGGCCGGCGGGGTCGGGGGTCATGTCGCGGTGGGCCGTCGCCGGGTGCGTCGCACGGACGCGCCGACGGCGGTGAGCAGCGCGAGGGCGCCGGCACCGATCGCGACGGGCAGCCACGGGCGGCCCCCGGTGCTGCCGGCCACCGGCGCCGTCGCGGCGGCCTGCGTGGACGCGGCGGACGGGGAGGGTTCGGCCGTCGCGGCCGCCACCCGGGGTGCCGCCGCCGCCGCGTCCTGCGCCCCGGGTGCGGCGAACGTCACGGGTGTGAAGGTCTCGTTGGTGGCGTTCGCCACGCCGTGCGCCCCGATGGTGACGACACCGCAGGTGACCTGGGTGCAGTCGACCTCGCTCGTCCCGCCCTGCGCGTCGACGGCGACGAACCGGGCGCCGGGGACGGTCAGCGTGGTGCTGAACGTGCCGTCGTCGCCGAGCTCGCCGCCGTTGGCCTCGACGGCCGTCGCGGCGCCGGGGAAGGCGACGAACACCTGGTACCCGGCGTTGTCGCGCGCGGCCTCGTCGACGGCGTAGCGCAGGTGGGTACCGGTCACGCCGCCGGCGCTGGGACGCCACGCGCCGCCCGCCGGGTCGTCCACCCAGCCGAACAGCACGTACACGCCGCCGAACCCGCCGCGCACGACCTGGAACCCGCTGCCGCCGACCTGCAGCGTCGTCGGGGCGTCCGCGGGCAGGCCGTCGACGCGGTCCACGGTGACACCCGCCGTCGGCGCGGCGGCCGCCGCGGGTGCGGCGGGGGCGACGAGCACGGCGGCCGCGGCGAGCACGGCCAGCCGTGGGAGCAGGGTGCGGGTCATGGGGTCTCCTCGGGGACGACCGGCGGGGACGGGGCCCGCACGGGCAGGACGACGATCTCGGGTGGGGCACCCGGCACCCGGGGCGGGCGGTGCCACACGTCGACCGGGTGCTCGTAGACGGAGGTCAGCAGCGCGCTCGTCAGGACGTCGGCCGGGGTGCCGTCGGCGCGCACCCGGCCGGCGGCGAGCACGACGACGCGGTCGGCCCAGGCGGCCGCGAGCGTGAGGTCGTGCAGGACGACGACGACCGCCGCGCCCTGGTCGGCGGCGCGACGCACCCGCGCCAGGAGCGCCTCCTGGTGGCGGACGTCGAGCGCGGCTGTCGGCTCGTCGAGCAGCAGCACCGGCGCCCGTTGCGCGAGCGTGCGGGCGAACGACGTGCGGGCCCTCTCGCCGCCGGACAGGGTCGGCACGGTGCGCTGCGCCAGGTGGCCCACCTCCGCATCGGCCATCGCGGCCGCGACCACGGCGTCGTCGTGCTGCTCGTCCGCGGTGCCACGCCACGGGTGGCGCCCCATGTGCACGACCTGCTCGACCCGGAACGGGAACGACAGGTGCGTCTCCTGCAGCATCACCGCGCGACGTCGCGCCAGGTGGCCCAGGCCGTGGTCGCGCAGGTCGGTGCCGTCGAGCAGGACCCGGCCCGCGTCGGGGCGCGGGTCCCCGCCGAGCACCGCCAGCAGCGTCGACTTGCCCGCGCCGTTGGGGCCGACCAGCGCCACGACCTCGCCGGCGTCGACCGCGAGGTCCACGCCGTCGAGCACGACGTGCGGGCCGTACGCCACGCGCGCGCCCTCGGCGCGCAGCACGCTCACGCCCACCCGCCCGCGGACCGGCGGGTGCGGCGGATGAGCCAGAAGAAGAACGGCCCGCCGACCAGCGCGGTGAGCATGCCGATCGGCAGGTCGGCGTACGGCACGGCGGTGCGGGCGACCAGGTCGGCACCCACGAGCAGCACCGCGCCGCCGAGCGCCGAGGCGGGCACCAGCACGGCGTGCGCGGGGCCGACGACCATGCGCACGAGGTGCGGCACGACCAGCCCGACGAACCCGATGACCCCGCAGAACGCGACCGCCGCGGCCGTGAGGACCGCGACCACGACGACGGCACCCAGGCGCAGCCGCTCGACGTCGACGCCGAGGTGCCTGGCCGGTCGTTCACCGAGGGCCAGCAGGTCCAGGCGGTGGCTCATGACGACGGCGGCGGCCACGCCGACCAGGACGAGGGGCGCCACGACGGCGACGTACACCCAGCGGGTCCCGTTGAGGCTGCCGAGCTGCCAGAACACGATCTGCTCGCGCGCCTGGGTGTCACCCAGGAAGGTGAGGAACGCGACCGCGGCGCCGCCGACGGCGTTGACCGCGACGCCGGTGAGCACGAGCGTGACCACCTCGGTGCGACCGCCCGCGCGGGCCGTCAGGTAGACGAGCAGCGTCGCGGCGAGCCCGCCGACGAACGCCAGCAGCGCGCTCGTCCACGGCCCGGCGAACGTCCAGCCGGCGACGATGACGAGGCACGCCCCGACGGCCGCCCCGGACGAGACGCCGACGATCCCGGGGTCGGCCAGCGGGTTGCCGAACACGCCCTGCAGCACCGCGCCGCCCGTCGCGAGGGCCGCCCCGACGAGGACGGCCATGAGGACCCGCGGGAACCGGATCGTCCACAGCGCCTGCTCGCCCAGGGGGTGCGCGGGCAGCGGGCCGACGTCCAGGCCCAGACGGTGCAGGACGGACCCGAGCACCTCGTCGGGCGGCACGTGCAGCTGTCCCGTGCCGGCCGCGACCAGCGTGAGGACGACGAGCGCGACGACGAGGACGACGACGAGCACGCTGCGCCGCCACGCCCGCGCGGGCGGCGCGGGCGCCCGGTCCGTCGTCACGACGCGTCCGGTGCGTACAGGGCGACCGCGAGCGCGTCGAGGACGTCCGCGGTCGTCGGACCGAAGCTCAGGACCTGCGAGTCCGCCATGTCGACGACGCGACGACGCTGCCCGGCGGGCGTGCTCGCCACGGCCGGGAGCCGCTCGAGCAGGCCGTCGACCCCGCCGACCGACGCGAGCCCGTCGCTCATCATGAGGACGACGTCGGGCGCCGCGGCCACGAGCCCCTCGTCGGTGACCGGTCGCATGCCCTGCCAGCCGATCTCCCGGGCGACGTCGACCGCGCCGACGGCCTCGATGAGGGCGTCAGCCCCGGACCCCTCGCCGAACAGGTAGTACACGCCGGCCTGCCCGCGCGCGTAGAGGAACGCGACGCGCAGCCGGTCGGCCGGGTCCGCGGGTGCCACGGCCGCGATCCGGGCCACCCGGTCGTCGATCTCGGCCTGTGCGCGCTGCGCGAGGAGCTCGCCCGCGTCCGGCACGCCGAGGGCCGCTGCGACCTCGCGCACGAGGGCCCCGACACCCTGCACGTCGCGGTGGGGGTCGACGACCACGACGGGGATGCCGGCCTCGCGGACCTGCAGCACCACGTCCCACGGTCCGAGCGAGGTGTCGGTGAGCAGGACCGTGGGGCCCAGCGCGAGGATCGCCTCGCCGGACAGGTCGTGCCCGCCGGCGGTGACCAGAGGGAGGTCGGCGATCTCGGCGAACCCCGAGGACACGTCGCGGCCCACGACCCGGTCGCCGAGCCCCAGCTCGAACACGGTGCGGGCCAGCGTGCCGTGCACGTCGAGCGCGAGGATGCGGTCGACGTCGGTGACGGTGACCTGGGTCCCCTGCAGGTCGGTGACGGTGACCGGCAGCGCGGGCGCGGGGTCCGCGACGACGGGCCGCACGGCGGAGTCGGCGACGACCGCGGTGCTGGGGCCGGTGACCGCGCGCGGGTCGGCGACGGGAGTCACGTCGGCGAGCCGCCGGCCGCCGTCCGGGGCGCCGGCGGTCGCGTCGTGCACCGTGCCGCAGGCGGCCGTGGCCGCCACGAGCAGCGCGGTGACGGTCACGCGCAGGGCCCGGGTCGCGCGTGCGCGCACGCCACTCACCGCCTTCGTCCGGGGGACGCGGCGCGAGAGCGCCGCCGGACGAGAACCTAACCTAGGTTAGCCTTACCTACCAAGACGCTGCGTGAGTGGAGTAGGACACACGTCCTGCTCGGCGAGCACGCGACCCACCGAGCCGGTGAGACCCGGCGCTCAGACGGCCGCGACGTCCAGCGCCAGCAGGTCGTCCACGGTCTCGCGGCGCACCAGCACGCGCGACTCCCCCGCCGTCACCGCGACCACGGGCGGACGTGTCAGCAGGTTGTAGTTCGAGGCCATCGACCGGCCGTACGCGCCGGTCGCGGCCACCGCGAGCAGGTCACCCGCGCGCACGTCGCCGGGCAGCTGCACCTCGTGGACGACGACGTCCCCGCTCTCGCAGTGCTTGCCGACGACGCGGGCGAGCACGGGCGCCGCGTCCGACACCCGCGAGACGACCTCCGCGTGGTACTGCGCGCCGTACAGCGCGGGGCGGATGTTGTCGCTCATGCCGCCGTCGACCGACACGTACGTGCGCACGCGACCGTCGTCGAGACGCACGGGCTTGACCGTGCCGACCGTGTACAGCGTCAGACCTGCGGGCCCGACGATCGCCCGGCCCGGCTCGATCGACAGGCGCGGCAGCGGCGTGCCGAGCTCCCGGGCGGCGTCGGCCACGGCCTGCGCCACCTCCTTCGCGATGCGGTCGGGGTCCAGGGGGACCTCGCCCGGCAGGTAGGCGATGCCGTAGCCGCCCCCGAGGTCGACCTCGTCGACCAGGACGCCCGTGCGGTCGCGCAGCGCGGCCCGCAGCGCGAGGACGCGCTGCGCCGCGACCGCGAACCCCGAGGGGTCGAGGATCTGGGAGCCGATGTGGGAGTGGATGCCGAGCACGTGCAGCTCCGGGTGCTCCAGCGCGCGCAGCAGCGCGGCGAGCGCCGGGCTGTCACCGCCGTCGGGCCCGGCCGCGAGCGACAGGCCGAACTTCTGGTCCTCGTGCGCGGTCGAGATGAACTCGTGCCCGCCGGCGTGCACCCCCGTGGTCACGCGGACCATGACCGGCGCCGGCGCCCCGTCCGGCCCCCGGTGCGCGCGGACCAGGGCCGCGAGCCGGTCGATCTCGACGAGCGAGTCCACGATGACGCGACCGACGCCCGCGTCGAGGGCCGCGCGCAGCTCGTCGTCGGACTTGTTGTTGCCGTGCAGCCCGACGTCCGCGCCGGGGACTCCGGCCGCGAGCGCGACCGCGAGCTCCCCGCCGCTCGCGGTGTCGACCCGCAGGCCCTCCTCGTGCACCCAGCGCGCGACCGCGCGCGTCAGCAGCGCCTTGCCCGCGTAGTAGACGTCGACACCCGTGCCGACCTGCGCGCACGCCGACTCGAAGGCGGTGCGGTAGGCGCGCGCGCGGGACCGCAGGTCGGCCTCGTCGACGACGTACGCAGGCGTCCCGTGCGCGGCCGCGAGGTCACGCACGTCGACCTCGGCGACCCGGACGGCGCCGTCCGCACCGCGGACGGCGCCGGACGACCAGGGCACGCCGAGCGGCCCGGCGCTCACATCCGCTCCGGCGCGCTCACCCCGAGCATGCCGAGCGCGTTCGCCAGCACCTGCCGCGTCGCGTCGTTGAGCCACAGGCGCGTGCGGTGCGCGTCGGTGACCTCCTCCTCGCCCCACGGCACGACGCGCCGCTTCTGGTCGTACCACTTGTGGTACGCCCCGGCGACGTCCTCGGCGTAGCGCGCGACGCGGTGCGGCTCGCGCAGGTCGGCCGCCTGCGCGACCACCCGCGGGAAATCCGCGAGCAGGCCCAGCAGCACGCCCTCGGACTCGTGGTCGAGGAGCGAGCCGTCGAACCCGTCCTCGCGCCGCACGCCCGCCTCCGCGGCGTTGCGCGCCACCGCCGCCGTCCGGGCGTGCGCGTACTGCACGTAGAAGACGGGGTTCTCGTTGGTCGCCCGCGCGAGCAGGTCGAGGTCGAGGTCGATCTGCTGGTCCGCCGACGAGCGCGACAGCGCGTAGCGGGCCGCGTCCACCCCCACGGCGTCGACCAGGTCGTCGATCGTCAGGACCGTGCCCGCGCGCTTCGACATGCGGACCGGGCCCCCGTCCTTGACGAGGTTGACGAGCTGCCCGATGAAGAGCTCGAGGTTCACGTGCGGCGTGTCGCCGAACGCCGCGCACACGGCCATCATGCGCCCGACGTACCCGTGGTGGTCCGAGCCGAGCATGATGACGACGCGGTCGAACCCGCGCTCGCGCTTGTCGAGGTAGTAGGCGATGTCGCCGGCGATGTAGGCCGCCTGCCCGTCGGACTTGATGACGACACGGTCCTTGTCGTCGCCGAAGTCCGTGGTGCGCAGCCACAGCGCGCCGTCCGCCTCGAACATGTGGCCGGACTCGCGCAGCCGCGCGACCGCGCGGTCCACGGCACCGGACTCGTGCAGCGAGTCCTCGTGGAAGTACACGTCGAAGACCACGCCGAAGTCCTGCAGCGACTGCTTGATCTCGGCGAACATCAGGTCGACGCCGCGCACGCGGAACGCCTCGCGCGCCGCGTCGTCCGGCAGGGTCCGCGGGTCCGGCTCGCCGGCCGCGAGCGCGTCGGCGATGACCTGGTCGGCGATGTCGGCGATGTACTGGCCGCCGTACCCGTCCTCCGGCGGCTCCTGGCCGCGGGCCCGCGCCACCAGCGAGCGCGCGAACCGGTCGATCTGCGCACCGTGGTCGTTGAAGTAGTACTCGCGCGTGACGTCGGCGCCCGAGGCCGTCAGGACCCGGGCGAGCGCGTCGCCGACGGCCGCCCAGCGCACCCCGCCGATGTGCAGCGGGCCGGTCGGGTTGGCGGAGACGAACTCCAGGTTGACCCGGACCCCCGCGAACGTCTCGTTGGTGCCGTACCCGGCCCCCTGCTCGACGATCCCGCGCGCGAGCTCACCGGCCGCCGCCGCGTCCAGGCGGATGTTGAGGAACCCCGGCCCGGCGATCTCGACCGCCGCGATGCCCGGCACGTCCCCCAGGCGGCGCGCGAGCTCCTCGGCGAACGCGCGCGGGTTGACGCCGGCCTTCTTCGCCAGCTGCAGCGCGACGTTCGTCGACCAGTCGCCGTGCTCGCGCTGCCGGGGTCGCTCGATGTGCACACGGGCCGGGATCGCAGCCGGGTCGAGGGCGAACGTGCCGTCGTCGACGGCGTGCACGAGAGCGCCGCGCAGGGCGTCGGCGAGCTGGTCGGGAGTCACCCTCCCAGGGTAGGGGACGGCCACGCCCCACCCACGCCGTGGCCGGCGGCGTCGCGGCGTCCGGGCGCAGGTCACACTGGGGCCGTGCTCGCTCAGGTGCTGCCGTCCGGCGTCGTCGCGGTGGAGGCGTTCGGGCCGGCCGCTGCCGGGCCCCTGCTCGGCGAGGAGGCGGCCGCCGTCGCGCGGGCGGTGCCCGCCCGCCGCGCCGAGTACGCGGCGGTCCGCGCGTGCGCGCGCGACGCGCTCGAGGCGCTGGGCGCGGGGCGGCCCGCGGTCCCCAGCTCCCCCGACCGCTCCCCCGTGTGGCCCGCGGGCGTCGTCGGGGCCCTCACGCACTGCGACGGGTACCGGGCGGCCGCCGTGGCCCGCGCCGAGGCCTGGCTCGGCGTGGGGATCGACGCCGAGCCGCTCGCGCCGCTGCCGGACGGCGTCGCCGCGCTCGTGATGTCCGACGACGAGCGCCGCGCCCTGGCCCGCGTCGACCCGGCGCTGTGCCCGGACCGCGTCCTGTTCTCGGCCAAGGAGTCGGTCTACAAGGTGTGGTCGCCCCTCGTGCGCACCTGGCTCGGGTTCGAGGACGTGCGCGTGAGCCTCGGCGAGGGCACGTTCAGCGCGCACCTCGACCGCCCCGGGCTGGTCGACGTCCTGCACGGCCGGTGGACGACGGGGCACGGCCTGCTCGTCACGGCGGTGGCACTGCCACGCTGACCGGGCGACACGCGACCCCCCGAGGGCGCGGGGCTGGTCGTCGGGTCGTCCGACGTGTTGACTCGTGCGAGGGCAGCGCGGCCGTCCGTCGACGCACCGCGCGCACCCGACGACGACGAGGAGGCCACCCCCGATGGTGCGACGCACCGGACTGATCGACACCGCCGTCCAGGCGCTGCGGTCGCGCATCAGCTCCGGTGAGTGGCCCGTCGGGTCGCGGATCCCGCCCGAGCCCTCGCTGGTCGAGCTGCTGGGCGTCGGCCGCAACACCGTGCGGGAGGCCGTCCAGTCGCTCGTGCACGCCGGGCTGCTGGAGCGCCGCCAGGGGTCGGGGACCTACGTGCTGTCGTCGTCCGAGCTCGCGGTGACCATGGGCCGGCAGATCGCCGACGCCCGCCAGCGCGACGTCGTCTCCGTGCGCCGCGCGCTGGAGATGGAGGCGGCCCGCCTCGCCGCGCGCCGTCGCACCGCGACCGACGCGTCCGACCTGCTCGCCAAGCGCGACGCCCGCGCCCGCGCCTACGAGAGCGGCGACCTCGAGGTCATGGTGGCCACCGACCTCGAGCTGCACCGGTCGATCGTGCGCGCCGCGTCCAACCCCGTGCTCCGCTCGCTGTACGACAACCTGCTCGAGGCCATCGGGGACAACATCCGCTTCAACTTCGTCACCGACGTGCACGCCCACGACGCGCACGACTCGCTCGTCGAGGCCATCGTCGCGGGCGACCCCGACCGGGCGGCCGCCGAGACCAGCGGGTACCTCTCGGGGCTGCTCGAGGACGGGTGAGCCGCGGCACCCGGAACGGGTCGGAACGGCGCCGGTCGGGCTGGTAAGGTCGGTGATCGCCGCGCGCCCGTAGCTCAGCGGATAGAGCGTCTGCCTCCGGAGCAGAAGGTCGAAGGTTCGAATCCTTTCGGGCGCACCACCACCACGAGCCGTCCCGCCGACACCGGCGGGGCGGCTCGCGGCGTTCCCGGCCCCGACCTCGGCACGGCCCGGCACACGGGATGGTCGTCGCGACCGACCGGGGCGTGGGCCCGCCCACCGGGACCCAGGTCCCGGTGCGGCCCCGCGACAGCCCGGCCCGGAGCGCCCCGGGACGTCGCGGGGACTTTCATCCCACCTTTCCCGGACCCCCCGAACCTAGCGTCGACACCAGCGACGGACACTCCAGCGTCCGTCCCCCTCTCACCACTATCCGGGGAGTCGAAGGTGTCCGAGACCACCAAGAAGAGCACTCGCGCCAAGGCACCTGCCGACGCGCCGGCCGAGGCGTCCTCGGTCACCACCACCACCGCCGCCCAGCCGGACGGCGCCGCCCTCGGCGTGACCGAGGTCGACGTGGTCGCGCAGGCGATCGACCAGCTCGTCGCGAACGCCACCAAGGCGCTCGCCGAGTTCGAGTCGATGACGCAGGAGGACGTCGACCGCTTCGTCAAGAAGGGCGCCGTCGCGGCGCTCGACCAGCACGGCCAGCTCGCCAAGCTCGCGGTCGAGGAGACCGGCCGCGGCGTCTTCGAGGACAAGGCCGTGAAGAACATCTTCGCGTGCGAGCACGTCACCAACTCGATGGCGAACCTCAAGACGGTCGGCGTCATCAACGTCGACGACCTCAACGGCATCACGGAGATCGCCGAGCCCGTGGGCGTCATCGCCGGGATCACGCCGGTGACCAACCCGACGTCGACCGCGATCTTCAAGTCCCTGATCTCGCTGAAGACCCGCAACCCGATCATCTTCGCGTTCCACCCGAACGCGCAGCAGTGCTCGGTCGCGGCCGCCCGGATCGTGCGGGACGCGGCGATCGCCGCCGGCGCTCCCGAGCACTGCATCCAGTGGGTCGAGGTCCCGTCGCTCGCGGCGACCGGTGCGCTCATGAACCACCCCGGCGTCGCGACCATCCTCGCCACCGGCGGCAACGCCATGGTCAAGGCCGCGTACTCGTGCGGCAAGCCCGCCCTGGGCGTCGGTGCCGGCAACGTCCCCGCGTACGTCGAGAAGTCCGCCAAGCTGGCGCGGGCGATCAACGACATCGTCCTGAGCAAGGCCTTCGACAACGGCGTGATCTGCGCCTCGGAGCAGGCCGCGATCCTCGACGACGAGATCTACGACGCCGCCATGTCGGAGTTCTCCCGGCTGCACGCGTACCGCACCACCCCGGCCGAGAAGGCGAAGCTCGAGCAGTTCATCTTCGGCGTGGAGGCAGGCGGCGAGAACTGCGGCGGCGCCAAGCTCAACCCCGCCGTCGTCGGCAAGTCGCCGGTGTGGATCGCGGAGCAGGCAGGCTTCACGGTGCCCGCGGACACGTCGATCATCCTCGCCGAGGTCTCGGGCGTCGGCCCCGCCGAGCCGCTGACCCGCGAGAAGCTGTGCCCGGTCCTGGCCGTGCTGCGCGCCTCGACCACCGAGGAGGGCATCTCCCTCGCCGAGCAGATGGTCGAGTTCGACGGCCTGGGCCACTCCGCCGCGATCCACACGCAGGACGAGGCCCTCACGGTCGAGTTCGGCAAGCGCGTCAAGGCGATCCGCGTCATCTGCAACGCGCCGTCGTCGCTCGGCGGCATCGGTGACATCTACAACGCCTTCATCCCGTCGCTCACGCTCGGCTGCGGCTCCTACGGCCACAACTCGGTGTCGAACAACGTGTCGGCCGTCAACCTCATCAACGTCAAGCGCGTGGGCCGGAGGAACAACAACTTGCAGTGGTTCAAGGTCCCCGCCAAGACGTACTTCGAGCCCAACGCGATCCGCTACCTCGCGGAGATGCCGGACGTCGAGCGCGTCACCATCGTCACGGACGCGACCATGACGACCCTCGGGTTCGTCGACAAGGTCCTCGACGTCCTGCGCCGGCGCGGCAACAACGTCGCGGTCCAGATCATCGACCAGGTCGAGCCGGAGCCGTCCGTCACGACCGTCCAGTCGGGCGCGGCGCAGATGCGGCACTTCCGTCCCGACACGATCATCGCGCTGGGCGGCGGCTCCCCGATGGACGCCGCGAAGGTCATGTGGCTGCTGTACGAGCACCCGGAGATCGTGTTCTCCGACCTCAAGCAGAAGTTCTTCGACGTGCGCAAGCGCGCGTTCAAGTTCCCCGCGCTGGGCGACCTGGCCAAGCTCGTCTGCATCCCCACGACGTCGGGCACCGGCGCCGAGGTCACGCCGTTCGCGGTCATCAGCGACGTCGAGGCGGGCAAGAAGTACCCGCTCGCGGACTACGCGCTGACGCCCACGGTCGCGATCATCGACCCGGTCCTCACGCACAAGATGCCGCGCTCGCTGGCGGCCGACTCCGGGTTCGACGCGCTCACCCACGCGACCGAGGCCTTCGTCGCGGTGTACGCGAACGACTTCACCGACGGCATGGCCCTGCAGGCGATCCGCCTCATCTTCGACAACCTCGCGCAGTCGGTGAACGGCGACCCCACCGACCCGATCACCCAGGACGCGCGGGAGAAGATGCACAACGCCGGCACGATCGCCGGCATGGCGTTCGGCAACGCGTTCCTCGGCATCGTGCATGCCATGGCCCACGTGGTGGGCTCGACCTACCACCTGGTGCACGGCCGGACCAACGCCACGCTGCTGCCCCACGTGATCCGGTACAACGGCACGGTCCCGACCAAGCTCACGAGCTGGCCGAAGTACGAGTCCTACGTCGCTCCCGAGCGGTTCCAGCAGATCGCCGCGATGCTCGGCCTGCCGGCCTCGACCCCCGACGAGGGCGTCGAGTCCTACGCCCTGGCGATCGAGGCGCTGCGCGCCAAGGTCGGCATCCCGCAGTCCTTCGCGGCGCAGGGCGTCGACGAGCAGGAGTTCATGAGCCGGCTCGACGAGGTCGCGATGGGTGCCTACGAGGACCAGTGCGCCCCGGCGAACCCGCGCATGCCGATGATCGACGACATGAAGGACATCATGACCGCGGCCTACTACGGCACGTCGCTGGAGGACGTCCGGAACCGCCGCGAGCGGGCGGGGGCCTGACCGACTCCCCGACGGTCCGCCGCGCGCCCCACGCGCGCGGCACCCCCGTCACCGCTCCGACGCCCCCGCCCCGGCACTGCCGGGCGGGGGCGTCGCCGTCCGCGGACCGCGGCACCGGCCGTCGGCGACGCACGACGAGCGCGACCGGCCATGTCGGGGCAAACTGGGCGCCCCGGCCACCCCCGGCCCGGCCAACCCACCCAGGAGGGTCCTCGTGTCCGCGTCCGGCACACCCGCTCGTCGTCCGCTGTCCCGCACCCTGACGTCCTCCCCCGGACGTCGCGCCGTCCACGCGCTCGCCGCCGGTGCGCTCGTCCTCGGCCTCGCCGCCTGCACGGACGACGACGTGCAGCAGGCCGCCGACGGGCTGTCGAACGCCGCGCAGGGCGCCGCCGACGAGATCACCGCGGCGGGTGACCGGATCCAGCAGGCGCTCGGCGACGCGCAGTCCCACGCCGACGAGGCACGCGCCGGCGTCGAGGCGGCACGCGCCGAGGCCGCCGGTCTCGGCGACCAGGCGCGCGGCCAGGCCGACGCCGCCGTGACGTCCGCGCAGGCCGCGGTCGACGAGGCGCAGGTCGCGCTGCAGCAGGCGAGGGCCGAGGGCGCCGAGGCCTCCGCGCAGGCGCTGGCCGAGGCCCAGGCGAAGGTCGACGCCGCGCGCGCCGAGCTCGACGCCGTCACGGCCGGTGCGGGCGCCGAGGCCGGCGGCGCGCTGCAGAGCCTCGGGGCGCAGCTCGCCACGCTCGGGGAGGACCTGCGGGCCGCGACGCAGTGACCTCACGGCGACGCCGGACGGGCCACCCGTGGTCGGACCGCGGGCGACGTCGCGGGTGAAATCCGCGACGTGCCCGGCCGAACGTTGTCCGTGGGCCCGTCCTTGCCGATCTTGAAGGCATGACCGTCCGCACGCACACCCGAGAGGTGCGACGCCACCGCGCCGAGTGGTGGGTCGTCGCGGCGTGGACGTCGCTCGTGCTGCTGGTCGTGAGCGGCCTCCTCGCCGCTGCCGGCCTGCTCTGACCCGTCGGCCTATGCTCGCCGCGTGACGAGCAGGTGGCAGCAGGTGGCAGCAGCGACGGGGCTGCTCGACGCGGACGGCAGCGCCCGCCCGACGATCTTCGCGGAGATGTCGGCGCTCGCCACCCGCACGGGCGCCCTCAACCTCGGCCAGGGCTTCCCCGACGTCGACGGCCCGGCGACCGTCGCGCGTGCCGCCGCCGACGCGATCCTCCACGGGCACAACCAGTACCCGCCGGGCCCCGGGACCGCGCCGCTGCGGGCCGCGATCGCCGCCCACCAGCGCACGCGGTACGGCATCGAGCTCGACGTCGACACGCAGGTGCTGGTGACGACGGGCGCGACGGAGGCGCTCGCCGCGGCCGTGCTGGCGCTCACCGGCTCGGGCGACGAGGTGCTCATGCTGGAGCCCTCCTACGACTCGTACGCGGCCGTCGTGGCGATGGCGGGGGCGACCCGCACGACCGCCCCGCTGCGTCCGACGGCCGACGGCTTCCGCCTCGACGTCGCCGCGCTCGAGCGGGCGGTGACCCCGCGCACGCGGCTGCTGCTGCTGAACTCGCCGCACAACCCCACCGGTGCCGTGCTCGACCGGGACGAGCTCGCCGCCGTCGCGCGGGTCGCCGTGGCGCACGACCTGCTCGTCGTCACCGACGAGGTGTACGAGCACCTGGTGTTCGACGTCGAGCACGTGCCGATCGCCACGCTGCCGGGCATGGCGGAGCGGACGCTGACGATCTCCTCCAGCGGCAAGACGTTCTCGTTCACGGGCTGGAAGATCGGGTGGGTCAGCGGGCCGGCCGAGCTCGTGGGCGCCGTGCGGACGGTCAAGCAGTTCCTCACCTACACCTCGGGCGCGCCGTTCCAGCCGGCGGTCGCGCATGCGCTCACGGACCCCGCCGCGCTGGCCTGGGTCGACGGGCTCGTCCGGTCGCTGGCCCGGCGGCGCGACCTGCTGTGCGCGGGGCTGCGCGACGCGGGGTTCGACGTGGTCCGGCCGGACGGCACGTACTTCGTCCTCGCCGACGCCGCACCGCTCGGGGCCGTCGACGGGGCGGCGTTCTGCCGCGACTTGCCGGGGCGCGCGGGCGTCGTGGCCGTGCCGGTGAGCGCGTTCACGCGCGCGGGGTCGCCGACCCACGACGCCCTGCGCACCTGGGTCCGCTTCACGTTCGTCAAGCGGCAGGACGTCCTCGAGGAGGCGGTGGACCGGCTCCGGGCCGCGTTCGACCCGCCCGTCAGCTGAGCTGCCAGGCCCCACCGCGACGGAAGGCCGGCGTGGCCAGCGCGAGGACCGCCAGGCCCACGACGGCGGCACCGAGCATCACCGCCGCCATCGCGACGGCGCCACCGCCCAGCACGCCGGACAGGTTGGCCACGACGCCGCCCGTGCCGGCCTGCAGCGAGCCGATGAACGCGGCCGCGGTGCCCGCCATGGCGCCGTGGCGACCGAGCGCGATCGCAGTGGCGTTGGGCGGCGCGAAGTTCACGAGCGCGAGCACGAGCCACAGCACGACGAGCAGCGCCCACAGCCCGCCGGCACCGGTCAGCGCGAGCGCGAGCAGCACCCCCGTGAGCACGACCGTGGCGACCATCGCCACGCGCAGGATCCGGATCGGCGCCACGCGCCGCACGATCGCGGCGTTGACCTGGGCCCCGAGCACGAGGCCGACGCCGTTGACCGCGAACAGCAGGGCGAACTGGTGGCTCGTCAGGCCGTACCCGACCTGCAGCACGAACGGCGAGGCCACGACGTAGGTCATGAGGACCGCCATCGTCAGGCCGGGCAGCACCGCGAGCGCGACGAAGTGCCGGTCGCGCAGCAGGTGCGCGTACCCCGACAGGGCGGTCCGGACGCCGCCCGGGCGCCGACGCTCGGGCGGCAGGGTCTCGGGCATGCGCAGCAGGACCACGACCCACAGCGCGACGCCGAACATCGCCAGCACCACGAACACCGCGCGCCACCCCCACTGCCCGGCGATCAGCCCGCCGAGCGACGGCGCGAACAGCGGGGCGACGCCGATGACGAGCATGAGCCGGGACATCAGGCGGGAGGCGTCCGACCCGGTGAACCGGTCGCGGATGAGCGCCATCGCGACGACGGTGGCCGACGCGTTGAAGAACCCCTGCGCGACGCGCAGCGCCACGAGCGGGACGATCGCCGGCGCGATCGCGCACAGCAGCGAGATCACCACGTGCAGCGCGACCCCGACGAGCACGGGGGTGCGGCGCCCGAACCGGTCCGACAGCGGCCCGATGACCAGCTGCCCGACGGCGCCGCCGATGAGCATGCCCGTCATCGTCAGCTGGGCGGCCGCGGCGGACGTGCCGAGGTCACGGGCGACGTCCGGCAGCGAGGGCAGGTAGATATCGGTGGAGACCGCCGGCAGGGCGGCCATCGTGCCGAGCAGCAGGATGTGCTTGGCGTCGGGGCGGTACCGGGGGGCGTCGTCCGCCGGGGCGGCACCGGCCGGCGCGGCGGTGGCAGGGGGCGCGCCGGCGACGGGCTGCGACGTGGTGGTGCTGGGACGGGTCAGGCGCATGGTCCTTCCATCGTCGCACCGGCCGCACCCGAGCACGAATCGATTCGACCGTGAGCCTGCCCACGCGTGCGGGTGTCGGTGGCGGGTGGGAGGCTGGCCCGCATGTGCGGCAGGTACGCCTCCTTCCGGGAGGACCAGGCGATCGCCGACGAGTTCGCGGTGGCGACCGTGGCGGACGACGTGCGGCTGCTGCCACCGTCCTGGAACGTCGCTCCCACCGACGGTGTGCGGACGGTCGTCGAGCGTGCCGACCGCGCGACGGGCGAGATCACCCGCCAGCTGCGCGTCGCGCGCTGGGGCCTGGTCCCGTCGTGGGCGAAGGACCCGTCGGTCGGCAGCCGGATGATCAACGCGCGGGTCGAGACGGTCGCGGACAAGCCCGCGTTCGCCCGGCCGTTCGCCACGCGTCGCGCCCTCCTGCCCGCCGACGGCTACTACGAGTGGCAGGCCGGGCCCGAGGCCCCGGCCGGGGCTCCCCGCAGCCGTCGCGCCCCGAAGCAGCCCTTCTGGATCCACCCCGCCGACGGTGGTGTGGCGGCGCTCGCCGGCCTGTACGAGTTCTGGCGGGACCGGACCCGGCCCGACGACGACCCCGACCGGTGGCTCGTCACCGTCACCGTCGTGACCCGTGCCGCGACCGAGGCCATGGCCTCGATCCACGACCGCCAGCCGCTGATCCTGCCGCCCGACCTGTGGTCCGCGTGGCTCGACCCGGCGGTCGGCGCCGACGACGCCCGCGAGCTCCTGGCGGCCGCACCGCCGCCGCTCGTCGCGACCCCTGTGTCGACCCAGGTCAACACCGTGGCCCACAACACCCCCGACCTCCTCGACCCGACCGGCGACGACCTGCGCACCTGACGCTGACGTCCTGGCGGCACTGCGGCGGAGCGCGTCCACCGTCAGACGGGGGCGGACTCCAGGCGGTACGGGACGACCTCGCCGACACCCGCCAGCTCGCGCGGCGACTGCTGCGTGAGGCGGAACCGCGGGTCGCCGCCCAGGACCTGCGCCGTGACAGCGTCGACGAGCACGGTGCTGGGATCGGCGACGTCCGTGAGCCGGGCGGCGAGGTTGACGCTGGGCCCGAAGACGTCGCCGAACCGCGACAGCACCCGCCCCCACACCAGGCCCACCCGCACGGGCGTCACCCCGCGGGCCCCCTCGGCCAGGCCCCCGGCGCCGCGGGCCGCCTCGACGTCCAGCGACACCCCGAACGCGTCGGCGAGGCCGATCGCGACCGCCGCGCCCGCCCCGGGCGAGTCGGCGATGAACAGCACCGCGTCGCCGATGGTCTTGACCACACGACCCCCGGCGCTGACGACGACGTCGCGCGCCGCCGTCTCGAAGCGCTGGACGAACAGCGACAGGTCGGTCGACCCCAGCCCGGCCGTGCGGCGCGTGAACGAGACCATGTCGGCGAACCCCACGGCGCGGGCGAGCGGCAGCCGGCTGCCGTCGACGGTGACGTCCCGCAGGTGCCCGAACTCCGCCGCGTAGCGGTCCGCGACCGCCGCGAGCTGGCGCCGGTAGGAGTGCAGGAGCTGCTGCTCCAGCAGCGGGGCGAGGTCCCGCAGCCGGTCGAGCACGAGCAGGCGCGCCGAGGTGTCGTCGAGGCCGTAGCGCGTCGCCATGTCCTCGACGAGGGCCTCGACCTGCCACAGCGCGAGCCGGTCCGACGTGTGCCCGAGGGAGCGGACCACGGTGACCACCGTGCTCAGTGCGAGCCCGTGCTCCAGGACCAGCTCCTGCGCCAGGGTGAGCGCCTGCGCGTCGCGCTCCGTGAACATGACCTCGTCGTCGCCGTGGCTCGGCAGGCCCAGGGTGCGCCAGTAGTCGCGCACCGTGTCGAGCGCGATCCCGGTCCGACGCGCCAGGTCCCGCGCGCTGAGGGCCCGCGGCCCGCCGAGCAGCAGCTCGTCGAGCTCGTCCGTCGTGCCCGTGGGGGGGCCGGCGAGGTGCTCCGGTGGGGACGTCGGCGCCGGGTCGACGCCCGCCGGCCCGCTGTCCTGTCCCCGACCTCCCGGCACGAGGGCAGCCTAGTTCACGGCCCTGTGGCACCGGTGACGCGCACGTGCGCGACGTCACCGGCGAGCACGTGGTGCACCGTGCCGTCGCCCGCCCGGACGAGGAGGGCCCCGTCGTCGGCGAGACCCGTCGCGGTCCCGACGAGGTCGGTGCCGCTCGGCAGCTCGACGCGCACGTGCTGCCCGAGGGTGGAGCACACCGAGGCCACCTCGTCGACGAGCCCCGCAGCAGCGGCGTCCCCGTCGTGCTCCGACCACCGCTGCGCCACCTCCTCGAGCGCACGGACGAGCGCGACGAGCACGTTCCCGCGGTCGGCCGACCGGGCTCCCGCCAGCGCGAGCGACGTCGCCCACGGCACCGGCAGCTCCTCGGCTCGCTGGTCGACGTTGACACCGATGCCCACGGCGACAGCGGGGACCTCCGGGACGGCCCGGGCCAGGATGCCGGCGACCTTGCGCGTCGTCCCCCACCCGTCGAGGCGCGGGGCCGCCGCCCCGAGGTCGACGAGGACGTCGTTGGGCCACTTGAGGACGGCCGCGACACCCGCCGTCGCGCGCAGCGCCCGCACCGTGCCCAGCCCCGCGAGCAGGGGCAGCCACCCGTAGGTCGCCGGGCCGGACCGGGGGCGTGCGACGAAGGTGCAGGCCAGGGCCGAGCGCGGGGGCGTCGTCCAGGTCCGGCCCGCCCGCCCGTGGCCGGCGGTCTGGTGCTCGGCGACCAGCAGGCTCGCGTGCGGCCACGCGTCCGGGTCGGTGCTCAGCGCGGCGACCACGTCGTCGTTGGTGGACCCGACCTCGTCGACGACGTCGAGCCGGGCGAGGGGTCCCGCGGGGGCGAGCAGCAGCTCGCGCAACGTGTCGACCTCCAGGGGCGGGCGCGCGGTCATGCCGCCATCATGGCGCAGCCCGCCCGGCCGGCACCCCCCGGGAAGGGAGCGGGGGCGGTTCTTGTCGGGTCCCCACAGGCGCCTCGGGGCAACACGGTCGGCGGGGTGCACGGTGCTGGTGGACGTGCACAACTAGCCTCGTCGGGTGACCCAGGACGACCCCACCGCGCTCAGCGTCCCGACGGACCCCGCCCCCACCCCGCCCCGCACGACGGCGGGGCTGCTCGACGACCTGCGCGCGCGCCGCGCCGCTGCGGTCGACGAGGCCGAGCAGAACGCCGTCGCCAAGCAGCACGCGCGCGGCAAGAAGACGGCCCGCGAGCGCATCGAGGCGCTGCTGGACCCCGGCTCGTTCGTCGAGCTCGACGCGTTCGTGCGGCACCGCTCGACGAACTTCGGGCTCGACCGGAAGCGGGTGGCGGGCGACGGCGTGGTCGTGGGCCACGGCACCGTCGACGGGCGCCCGGTGTGCGTCTACTCGCAGGACTTCACGGTCTTCGGCGGGTCGCTCGGTGAGGTGCACGGCCAGAAGATCACCAAGGTCATGGACCTCGCGCTGCGCACGGGCGTGCCGCTGGTCGGGATCAGCGACGGCGGCGGCGCGCGCATCCAGGAGGGCGTGGCCGGCCTCACGCAGTTCGCGGAGATCTTCCGTCGCAACGTGGCCGCGTCCGGGGTGATCCCGCAGATCAGCCTGATCCTGGGCCCGTCGGCCGGTGGCGCGGTGTACTCCCCCGCGCTGACCGACTTCATCGTCATGGCCGACGGCACGTCGAACATGTTCATCACCGGCCCCGACGTGATCCGCGCGGTGACCGGCGAGGACGTCGGCTTCGAGGAGCTGGGCGGCGCGACGACGCACTCGACGCGCTCCGGCGTCGCGCACTACATGGCCTCCGACGAGGACGACGCCATCGACTGGGTCCGCACGCTCCTGGCGTACCTGCCGACCAACAACCTCGCCGAGCCGCCCGCGTACGCGCACGAGGCGGACCTCGAGGTGACCGACGACGACCGGGTGCTCGACACCCTGGTGCCGGACTCCGACAACCAGCCGTACGACATGCACACCGTGCTCGAGACGGTCCTCGACGACGGCAGCTTCCTCGAGGTGCAGTCGCTGTACGCGCAGAACGTCGTCGTCGGGTTCGGGCACGTCGAGGGGCACCCCGTCGGCATCGTCG
Source organism: Cellulomonas phragmiteti (assembly GCF_016862775.1). Lineage (GTDB taxonomy): Bacteria > Actinomycetota > Actinomycetes > Actinomycetales > Cellulomonadaceae > Cellulomonas > Cellulomonas phragmiteti. Next base: position 19,519 of record NZ_BONP01000011.1, read on the forward strand.
CGAACCAGCCGATGCAGATGGCGGGGACGCTCGACATCAACGCGGCCGAGAAGGCCGCGCGGTTCGTGCGCACGTGCGACGCGTTCGGGATCCCGGTGCTGACGTTCGTCGACGTGCCGGGGTTCCTGCCCGGCACGGACCAGGAGTGGAACGGCATCATCCGCCGCGGCGCCAAGCTCATCTACGCGTACGCCGAGGCGACGGTCCCGCTCGTCACGATCATCACGCGCAAGGCCTACGGCGGCGCGTACATCGTCATGGGCTCCAAGCAGCTGGGGGCGGACGTCAACCTCGCGTGGCCGACCGCGCAGATCGCCGTCATGGGCGCCGGTGGCGCCGTGAACATCCTGCAGCGGGCCGCGCTGAAGTCCGTCGCGGACGCCGGCGGCGACGTCGACGCCGAGCGCCGGCGGCTCACCGACGAGTACGAGGACGCGATCGTCAACCCCTGGGACGCCGCCGACCGCGGGTACGTCGACGACGTCATCGAGCCGTCAGCGACGCGCGGCCAGGTGGTGCGCGCGTTGCGGCTGCTGCGCAGCAAGCGGGCGAGCCTGCCGCCCAAGAAGCACGGGAACATCCCGCTGTGACCGACGTCGGGAGCGCCGCATGAGCCACGAGGACCACGGCCACCACGGCCAGGACGAGCACCCGGACGAGCACGACCCCGCGTCGCACGGCCGCGAGCCGCTGACCGGCGTCGACGCCGGCGACCTGCGCGCGACGGTCGACGAGCTGAGCGCCGCCCTGCACGCCTACGTCGAGACGGCGGTGGGCGTCCGGGCGGAGTTCGGTGCGCGCGAGGCCGACGAGGACCCCCGCGTGCTGGCGCTCGAGGCACGCGTCGGCGGCCTCAACGCCCGGCTGTACGACCTGCTGCACGCGCGCCTGGGCCTGCACGCGGACCTCACGGGCATGACGTGGGACGACGGCGACGCCGACGCGGACTCGCCCGTGGAGCCGGGCGCCCACGACACGTTCCACCTCGGGTTCGTCGTGGAGCTGCCGCCGACGCTCAGCGACCTGACGCTCGACGCGGTCATCGACCTCGTCGACGACGGCGGTGCGCAGATCGCCCACGCCCTCACCGAGCGCGGGTACGTCGTCGGCGAGTGGGGCGCGGGGCGCGGGGCACCGGTCCTCCTCGAGGACGACGAGGACGACGAGGACGAGCGGTGAGCGCCGGGCACGAGGACGCGGGCGCCGGCGGGCGCCGGGACGCGCACGTGCAGGTCGTCCGGGGTGCACCCGACGACGACGAGCTCGCGGCGCTGGTCGCCGGGCTGGTCGCGGCGGCGGCGGGGCGGACCCCGCAGGACGAGGACACCGACGCGCCCGCGCGCGCGGCACGCGCCCGGTGGGTCGCACCGGGACGGTTGCGCGGGGCGCACGTCCCGTCCCGCGGTCCGGACGCGTGGCGGTGGAGCCTGCGCGCCTGACGCATAGGGTGCTGCGGTGACGTCTCCTGCCACCTCCCCCCGTCCTGTCAGCCCCGTCGACGCCGTCGCCGACACCTACGTGGCCACGCTGGCCCGGCTGAACCCCCTCGGTGCGACGTACCTCGGTGTCCCGGGGCACGAGCGGGAGATGACGGACTTCTCGCCGGACGCCGCGGCCGAGCGCGCCGCTGCCGCCCGGTCGGCGCTGCTGGCGCTCGAGGGTCTCGCGCCCGCCGACGACGTCGACGAGGTCACGGGCGCCGCGATGCGGTACGCGCTGGGGACCGAGCTGGACCTGCACGCCGCCGGGGAGAACGAGCGCCTGCTGAACAACCTGGCGTCCCCCTCGCAGCAGGTCGTGGAGATCTTCGACCTCATGGCCACCGACACCGAGCAGGCGTGGGACGACGTCGCGGCGCGCCTCGCCGCCGTGCCCGCGGCCGTCGCGTCGTACGTCGCGTCGCTGCGGACCGCCGCCGCGCGCGGTGACGTCGCCGCGGTCCGGCAGGTCGAGGCCGTGATCGGGCAGGCGCGCGAGGTCGCCGACCCGCAGCAGTCGGCCTTCACGCGTCTGGTACAGGGTGACGACGCGCGTCGCGTGCTGGGCGAGGGCCACCCCCTGCGGGCGGACCTGGACCGTGCCGCGACTGCCGCCCGCGAGGCGTACGCGGACCTCGCCCGGGTGCTGGCCGACGAGCTGGCCCCGCACGCGCCGCAGGAGGACGCGGTGGGCCGCGAGCGCTACGCGCTGTGGTCGCGGCACCACGTGGGCGCCGCCCTCGACCTCGACGAGACGTACGCGTGGGGGCTCGAGGAGCTCGCGCGCGTCCAGGCCGAGCAGACGGCCGTCGCGGCGCAGGTCGCGGGGCCGGGGGCGAGCGTCCAGGACGCGGTGGCGCTGCTGGACGCCGACCCGGCCCGGCAGCTGCACGGCACCGACGCGCTGCAGGCGTGGATGCAGGCGACGTCCGACGCCGCCATCGACGCTCTCGACGGCACGCACTTCGACATCCCGGCGCCGGTGCGGACCCTCGAGTGCCGGATCGCGCCGTCGCACACGGGCGTCATCTACTACACGGGCCCGAACGACGACTTCAGCCGACCGGGGCGCATGTGGTGGTCCGTCCCCCACGACGTCACGTCGTTCTCGACGTGGCGCGAGCGCACGACCGTCTACCACGAGGGCGTCCCGGGGCACCACCTGCAGATCGCGCAGGCCGTGTTCGAGCGCGCGACGCTCAACTCGTGGCGCCGGCTGGCCGCGTGGACGTCGGGCCACGGTGAGGGCTGGGCCCTGTACGCCGAGCGCCTCATGGCGGACCTGGGGTTCCTCGACGACCCGGGCGACCGCCTCGGCATGCTCGACGGGCAGCGCCTGCGGGCCGCGCGCGTCGTGTTCGACCTGGGCATGCACCTGGGCCTGCCCGCCCCGGCCGAGGTCGGCGGCGCGTGGACGCCGCAGTCGGGCTGGGAGTTCCTGCGGGCCAACGTCAACATGCCCGAGTCGATGGTGCGGTTCGAGTACACCCGCTACCTCGGCTGGCCGGGGCAGGCGCCGTCGTACAAGGTCGGTCAGCGGCTGTGGGAGCAGACGCGTGACGCGGCCCGCGAGGCGGCCACCTCCCGCGGCCAGGTCTTCGACGTGCGGGACTTCCACGCGCGTGCGCTCGCCCTGGGGTCGGTGCCGCTCGACGTGCTGCGCACCGCGCTCGCGGGCTGACGGCGAGCCGGCCGGTCCCGTCGGGGCCGGCCGGCGCCGGGACGAGCAGCTGGACGAGCAGCTAGACGAGCAGCTAGACGAGCAGCGTCCAGCCGTACCGCGCGAAGACGACCGCGGCGAACAGCACGAGCACGGCGACGGTGACGAACCAGTCGTTGCCCGACGCGACGAACCGCCGGCCCCACGGGCCCCAGCGTCCCGGCAGCTTGAGGTGGCCGTCCCTGACGTTGATCCGGGTGATGCCGACCCACACCAGCGTGGTCGTCACCGTGATGAGCAGGCACCACGGGCACAGCGCCTTGATGACGAAGAAGGACTGCTGGAACAGCCACCAGGCGAACACCAGCCCGGCGGTGTAGATGGCCTGGGCGCTGAGCATGAACCAGCGGGGGAAGATCACTCCTCCGGCCATCGCGACGGCGACCGTGATGACGATGGCCTCGGCGGCGATGCCGAGGAACGCGTTGGGGAACCCGAAGAGGTCCGCCTGCCAGCTGCCGCCGACCGTGCTGCAGGAGATGACCGCGTTGAGGTCGCAGCTCAGCGCGGCGGTCGTGTCCGTCGCCTTGGCCACGGCGATCGGGATCGCCTCGATCGCGAGCACGAACGAGGTGTACAGCCCGATCAGTCCCGAGACGATCATCTCGATCGCGGTCCGGCGTCGCCAGGGCAGCGGCGCGGGGCGCAGCAGGTCCGGGTCGTCGTCGACGAGGTCGTCGGGCAGGTCGTCGAGCGCGTCGTCGTGCTCGTCGACACCGTCGACACCGTCGACGTCGCGCACGTCCTGCGTGGTCTCCTTCACCGTGGCCTCCTCGCCCCTGCGGTCGGTCGCGCCATTCTGCCCTGCCGACCTGTGCACCGGGCAGGGCCGACGTCCCGTCCGTCCCGGTCCCCGCGGCCGCCCGCGCCGGAGTCCGGGCCGCGGGCGGAGACGCGGGCGCGCGGCGGCTAGGGTCGGCCCGTGACCCGTCTGCTGCTCGCCTCCGCCTCCCCCGCCCGCCGCGCGACGCTCGACGCCGCGGGGCTGGCCCCGCTCGTCGCGGTGTCGTCGGTCGACGAGGACGCCGTCCTGTCCGCCGCGCGCGAGCGCTTCGGGGACCTCGAGCCGGAGGACGCGGTGCTGCTGCTCGCGCAGGCGAAGGCCGAGGACGTCGCCCGTCGCCTCGACGACCTCGACGTCGCGGGCTGGGAGGACGACGAGGACGTCGTCGTGCTGGGCTGCGACTCGATGCTGGAATTCGACGGGCAGGTCCTCGGCAAGCCCGCGGACGCCGACGACGCGCTCGCGCGCTGGCGCGCGATGCGCGGCCGGACGGCCGTGCTGCACACCGGGCACTGGCTGGTCGACGAGCGCGACCCGTCCGACGGCGGCACCCGCGCGACCCTGGGGGCGACCGCGTCGACGACCGTGCACTTCGCGGACCTGTCCGACGAGGAGGTCGCCGCGTACGTCGCGACGCGCGAGCCCCTGGCCGTGGCCGGTGCGTTCACCGTCGACGGCCTGGGCGGCCCCTTCGTCGAGCGCATCGAGGGCGACCACCACAACGTGGTCGGCGTGAGCCTGCCGCTGCTGCGCCACCTGCTGTCGGACATCGACCTGACGGTGCCGGCACTCTGGCGGCGCTGAGCAGGGCCGCGGTGCGGCCGACGCGCGGGCGGGTGGTGGATTCCTACAAGAGCCGCCCCGAGCAGGTTGAAGGTTGCCTCAGTCTTGCGCCGCCGTCCGCGGCGAGGCCCGGGAGGACCGCGCTCGCGCGCTACGGTGAGCCGTGCCTCTCATGACCAAGGTCCTTGTCGCGAACCGCGGCGAGATCGCCGTCCGCATCGCCCGCGCCTGCCGCGACGCCGGTGTCGCCTCCGTCGCCGTGTACTCCGACACCGACCGCGACGCCCTGCACGTGCACGTCGCGGACGAGGCGTACGCGCTCGACGGGGCCCGCGCGGCCGAGACGTACCTCGACATCGCCAAGCTCCTCGACGTCGCCCGCCGCTCCGGCGCCGACGCCGTGCACCCGGGCTACGGGTTCCTCGCGGAGAACGCCCAGTTCGCGCAGGCCGTGATCGACGCCGGCCTGGTGTGGGTGGGCCCGCCCCCGGCGGCGATCGAGGCCCTCGGTGACAAGGTCAGCGCCCGGCACATCGCGCAGCGCGCCGGTGCGCCGCTGGTGGCCGGCACCCCCGAGCCCGTGGCCGACGTGTCGGAGATCCACGCGTTCGCCGCCGAGCACGGCCTGCCGATCGCCATCAAGGCGGCCTTCGGCGGCGGCGGGCGCGGCCTCAAGGTCGCCCGCGAGGCCGACGAGATCGACGAGATGTACGAGTCGGCCGTCCGCGAGGCGGTCGCGGCCTTCGGGCGCGGCGAGTGCTTCGTCGAGCGCTACCTCGACCGCCCTCGCCACGTCGAGACGCAGTGCCTGGCCGACGTGCACGGCACGGTCGTCGTCGTCTCGACGCGCGACTGCTCGCTGCAGCGCCGCCACCAGAAGCTCGTCGAGGAGGCGCCGGCGCCGTTCCTGACCGACGAGCAGAACCGCACGCTCGTCGCGGCGTCGCAGGCGATCCTGCGGGAGGCCGGGTACGTCGGCGCCGGGACCTGCGAGTTCCTCGTCGGCGTGGACGGCACGGTGTCGTTCCTCGAGGTCAACACCCGGCTGCAGGTCGAGCACCCCGTGAGCGAGGAGATCAGCGGCATCGACCTGGTGCGTGAGCAGCTGCGCATCGCCGCCGGGGAGGCGCTCGGCTACACCGAGGTCACCACCCGCGGGCACTCCCTCGAGTTCCGCATCAACGGGGAGGACCCGGCCGCGGGGTTCCTGCCCGCACCGGGCCGCATCAGCCGCCTGCGGTTCCCGTCGGGACCGGGCGTGCGCGTGGACTCCGGCGTCGTCGAGGGCGACTCCGTCTCCGGCATGTTCGACTCCATGATCGCCAAGGTGATCGTCACGGGCGCGACCCGGCGCCAGGCGGTCGAGCGGGCACGGCGCGCGCTCGCCGAGCTCGAGGTCGTCGGCATCCCGACGGTCGTGCCCTTCCACCGGGCCGTGCTCGACGCCGAGGCGTTCGTCCCCGCCGACGACGCGCAGCCGTTCTCGGTGCACACGCGGTGGATCGAGACCGAGTTCGCCGCGACCGTGGCCGGGCTCAGCGGCACGCCCGCACCGGCACCCGACGAGGAGCAGCTGCCCGACGCGGCGCTCGAGCGGGTCGTCGTCGAGGTGGGCGGCAAGCGGCTCGAGGTCGTCCTGCCGGCCGCGCTCGGCCTGGGACGCGGCGGCGGGCCGGGCGCCGGGCGCCTGGGGACCGGCCGCGCGGGCGCGGGTCCGCGCCGCACGGCCCGGCCGCGGGCCGCGCGTGCGGGGGGCGCCAACGGCACGGTGCTGGCCTCCCCGATGCAGGGCACGATCGTCAAGGTCGCCGTCGCCGACGGCGCGCAGGTCGCCGAGGGTGACCTGGTCGTCGTGCTCGAGGCCATGAAGATGGAGCAGCCGCTGCTCGCCCACCGGGCCGGCACCGTCCGGTCGCTGACCGCGGGCGTCGGGTCGAGCGTCAGCGCGGGCGGCGCCATCTGCGAGATCGTCGGCTGACCCGGTCCCGCCCGTGACTGGCACGACGCAGCGGCGCCCCGGGGACGGCTGGGTCGCCTGCGCCTGCGGACGGCGGCACTGGGGTCTGCACGGCGCGGCCGGTCTGCTGCTGGCGCGGCGGGACGCGACGGGACACGCGACGCACGTCGTGCTGCAGCACCGCGCACCGTGGTCCGACCAGGGCGGCACGTGGGGGTTGCCGGGCGGCGCCCGGGAGCCCGACGAGGACGCCGTGCAGGCCGCGCTGCGCGAGGCGCGCGAGGAGGCGGGGGTCGAGCCGCACGTCGTCGCCGTCCGGGGCGAGCACCTCCTGCAGCACCCCGACTGGTCCTACACGACCGTGATCGCGGACGCGGTCGCGCCGTTCACGCCCGCGGCCACGGACGCCGAGAGCATCGCGGTCGCCTGGGTCGCCCTCGACGAGGTCGTCGACCGTCCGCTGCTCACGGCCTTCGCCGACGCCTGGCCGCTGCTGCGCACGCGTCTCGACGACTGACCGCACCGCGTCAGCGGCAGGCCCGGTCAGTCCTCGCCGCGCTGGTGCAGCATGCGGGCGACCTCACCGATGGTCCCCGACATCGACGGGTACACGGTCGACGCCTCGGCGACCTCGTCGGCGGTGAGGCGGTGCGTGACGGCCAGCGTGAGCGGGAAGATCGACTCGCTCGCCCGGGGGCCCACCACGACGGCGCCCAGGACGGTGCCTGTCCCGGAGTGCGCGAAGATCTTCACGAACCCGTCGCGCACGCCCAGCATCTTCGCGCGCGGGTTGCGCGACAGCGGCAGCATGCTCGTCCGGTAGTGCGTGCCCATCGCCTGCAGCCGCGTCTCGGACAGGCCGACGGTCGCGATCTCGGGCGCCGTGAAGATGTTCGCGGAGATGCCGCGGAGCGCGAGCGGGCGCACCGCGTCCCCCAGCGCGTGCGACATGGCGATGCGCCCCTGGGTGGCGGCCACCGACGCCAGCGGCAGCACGCCCGTGCAGTCGCCGGCCGCGTACACGCCGCGCACGTTGGTCCGCGAGACCTTGTCGACCTCGATGTGCCCCGACGGCGTCACGCGCACGCCCGCCGCCTCGAGGCCCAGGTCGCGCGTGGTCGGCACGGAGCCGACCGCGAGCAGCACGTGCGACCCCTCGACCGTGCGGCCGTCCTCGAGCGTCACCACCACACCGGCGGCCGTGCGGCGCGCGGCCGCCGCCCGTGCACGGGACATGACGGTCATGCCGCGCTGGGTGAACACGCGCTCGATGAGCTCGGCGGCGTCCGCGTCCTCACCGGGCAGCACACGGTCCCGGCTGGACACCAGCACCACGTCCGCGCCGAGCGAGGTGTAGGCACCGGCGAACTCGGCGCCCGTCACGCCCGACCCGACCACGATCAGCCGCTCCGGCAGCTCGGTGAGGTCGTACATCTGCGTCCACGTGAGGATGCGCTCGCCGTCGGGCCGCCCCTCGGGCAGCACGCGGGGTGTCGCGCCGGTCGCGAGCAGGACGACGTCGGCGGTCAGGACGTGCTCGCGCCCGTCCTCCGCGGTCACCGCCACGTGCTCCGCGTCGACCAGCCGCCCGGTGCCCGCGATCACGTCGACGCCCTCCCGGTCGAGGCGACCGCGGATGTCCGCGGACTGCGCGGCCGCGAGGGCCTTGACGCGCGCGTTGACGGCAGGCATGTCGATGCGGTGCCGCAGCGCGGCCGCGGCGGGCGCGCCGCCCTCCGGGGCGGCCGCTCCGTCCGCCAGACCGTCGAGCCGGATCCCGAGCTCGGGGGCGCGGTCGGCGATGGTCATCCACTCGGCCGTCGCGATGAGGGTCTTCGACGGCACGACGTCGGTGAGGACCGCCGAGCCCCCGAGACCCGCCCGCTCGACCACCGTCACGTGCGCGCCCAGCCGCCGGGCGACCAGCGCCGCCTCGTACCCGCCGGGGCCGCCGCCGACGACCACGACGCGGCCGGCAGCGGGCGCGTCGGGGGCGTCGCGCACGGTCGACGCGGCGGTGGGTGCCGGCACGTGGGACTCGTCGGGGGTCGCGGCGGTCTGCTCACTGGTCACGGCACCATCCTGCCCGGCGCGGGCGTGGTTAGCCTGTTCCCCATGAGTGACGTCTCCCCCGCCCGCGACCTGACCGGCGGCGCCGTGCCCGACCTCGACGACCCGACGACCGACCCGTTCGACGTCGCCCGGCTCGCGGCGGAGGTGATCGCGCGCCGCACGGGCGTCGAGAAGCACGACGTCGCGCTCGTGCTGGGGTCCGGGTGGGGCGGCGCGGCCGACCTGCTGGGCGAGACGGTCGCGGAGCTGGCCAGCCACGAGGTGCCCGGCTTCTCGCGGCCCGCCGTCGCCGGCCACGTCGGCACGCTGCGCTCGGTGCGGATCGCGGGCGACGGCGACCGGCCCGACCGGCACGCCCTGGTGCTCGGGTCGCGCACGCACCTGTACGAGGGCCGCGGCGTGCGGCGCGTCGTGCACGGGGTGCGGACGGCGGCGGCGGCCGGGGCCTCGACGGTCGTGCTGACCAACGGGTGCGGCGGCCTGAACCCCGCCTGGGGGCCGGGCACGCCCGTGCTCGTCCGCGACCACCTCAACCTCACGGCGACGTCGCCGCTCGAGGGAGCGACGTTCGTCGACCTCACGGACCTCTACTCGCAGCGGCTGCGTGCCGTGGCGCGCGAGGTCGACGCGTCGCTGGACGAGGGCGTGTACGTGCAGTTCCCCGGCCCGCACTACGAGACGCCGGCCGAGGTCGCGATGGCCGGGCGCCTCGGAGGCGACCTCGTCGGGATGTCGACGACGCTCGAGGCGATCGCCGCGCGGCATGCCGGCCTGGAGGTGCTGGGCATCTCGCTCGTCACCAACCTGGCCGCCGGCATCAGCCCCGAGCCGCTCGACCACGCCGAGGTCCTCGCCGCCGGCCGCGCCGCCGGCCCGCGGATCAGCGCGCTGCTCGCGGAGGTCGTCCGACGGTTGTGAGGTGCGCGCGCCCGACGCTGCCGCGGCGGTGCCCCACCAGTAGGTTGGAACCGTGAGCACCACCGACCACGACGACGTGCTCCGCGGGGACGCCCCGCCGGCAGCAGAGACAGCCGAGCCCGCGGACGCCGCCCCGGACGACTGGGAACGCCTGGTCGCCCAGGTCGAGGACTGGATCGCCGACGACCCCGACCCGGTGACGGCGGACGAGCTGACCCGGCTGCTGCGGACGGCGCGGCAGACCCCGGAGCCGGGGGCGACCGAGCCGCTCGCGGACCTGGTGCGCACCGACGCGGACGCCGCCCGCGCCGACCTCGCCGACCGGTTCTCCGGCCTCCTGCAGTTCGGCACGGCGGGCCTGCGCGGTGCGCTCGGCGGCGGGCCCCACCGCATGAACCGCGCGGTCGTGATCCGCGCCGCGGCCGGGCTGGCGGACTTCCTGCTCGGCGAGCTGGAGGGTGCGTCGCCCGCACCGCGGGTCGTCGTCGGGTACGACGCGCGCCACAACTCCCACCGGTTCGCGCTCGACACGGCCGCGGTCATGACGGCTGTCGGCATCGAGGTCCTGCTGCTGCCGCGCCCGCTGCCGACACCGGTGCTCGCGTCGGCGGTGCTGCGGTTCGACGCCGACGCGGGGGTCATGGTCACCGCGTCGCACAACCCGCCGCAGGACAACGGCTACAAGGTGTACCTCGGTGGCCGGATCGTGACGGACGCCGGACGGGGTGCGCAGATCGTGCCGCCGGCGGACGCGGCGATCGCGTCCGAGATCGCGCACGTCCCGTCGGCGGCGTCGGTGCCGCGCGCGGCCTCCGGCTGGACGGTGCTCGGCGAGGACGTCGTCGAGGAGTACGCGCGCCGGGCCGCGGCCGTCGCGCCCGGCGGCGACCCGGCCGCCCGGTCCCGCCTCAAGGTCGTGCTCACCCCGCTGCACGGGGTCGGTGGGGCCCTGACGCAGGACGTCCTGCGCCGCGCGGGCTTCGGGGACGTGACGCTCGTCGCCGAGCAGGCCGAGCCCGACCCCGACTTCCCCACCGTCGCGTTCCCCAACCCCGAGGAGCCGGGCGCGACGGACCTCGCCCTCGCGCTCGCCTCGTCGCTGCGCGCGGACCTGGTGGTCGCGGTCGACCCGGACGCCGACCGGTGCGCCGTCGCGGTCCTGGACCCGCGCGCGCACGTCCCGGCCGTCGGGCCGCAGACCCCGCAGGCCGACGGCTGGCGCATGCTGACCGGTGACGAGGTCGGCGGCCTGCTGGGCGCGGACGCGGCGCACCGGGCGCGGGCGGCCCGCTCCACCGCGGGGACGCGGCCCACGCTCGCCAGCTCGATCGTGTCGTCCCGCCTGCTCGCGGCGGTCGCCGCCGACGCCGGGCTGCACTTCACCCCGACCCTCACCGGGTTCAAGTGGCTCTCCCGCGTCGACGGGCTCGTCTTCGGGTACGAGGAGGCCCTCGGGTACTGCGTCGACCCCGCCCACGTGCGCGACAAGGACGGCATCTCCGCGGCGGTGCGGGTGTGCGACCTGGCGGCGCGGCTCGCTGCGCAGGGGCGCACCCTGGTGGACGCGCTCGACGACCTGGCCCGCGCCCACGGGCTGCACGCGACCGGCCAGGTCAGCGCCCGCTTCACCGACCTCAGCCGGATCGGCGCGACCATGGCGGCGCTGCGGGAGCGGCCGCCGACGCACCTGGCCGGCTCCCCCGTCGTCGAGGTGGTCGACCTGGCCGCCGGCACGGAGGACGACCGGGGCGGGTTGCCGCCCACGGACGGCCTGCGGCTGCTGACGGCGGACGGGACGCGGGTCGTCGTGCGCCCGTCGGGCACGGAGCCGAAGGTGAAGGCGTACCTCGAGGTCATCGTGCCGGTCGCCCGCGACGCGGACCGCGCGGCCGTCGACGCCGCCCACACGACGGCGCGTGCGCGCCTGGACGAGCTGGCGGCCGACGTGCGCGCGGCGCTGGGCCTCGACGGGGGCTGACGGCCTCAGCCTGCGCGGGCGCAGCGGACCTGCGGGACCGCCAGCGCCGCGTCGCCCTCGGCCGTGCCGTTGAACCCGAACGTCACGCTCGCACCGTTCGCGATCGACCCGTTCCACGACAGGTTCTCGGCGGTGATGGTGCTGCCGCTGCGCGAGAACTCCGCTCCCCACGAGTCCGCGATCTCCAGGCCGGGCGGCTGGGTCCACGTGAGGATCCACCCGTGCACGCCGGAGGTCGTCGCGGTGACCGTGATCTGGGCCTGCATCCCCCCGGGCCACGAGCCGGCCACCTGGTAGGTCGCCGTGCAGGCGCCCGCGGGGACGGCCGCCGGCGGGGGTGCCACGCCGGGCGACGACGCCGGCGGCGGGGGCGCCGGCGGCGCGGCGGCGGGCGGGGTCGTCGACGCCGGCGGCGGGCCCGCGGGGGCCGTCGGCGTGGGTGTGGCCGTCGCGCCGGGAGTCGGCTCGAGCGTGGGTGCCGCGGTCGCCACGCCCTCGCTCAGGGTGGTCTCACCCGCCACGAACGGCGTGACCACCGGGTTGACGTCGGTGTCGACGGCCGCCGGGTCGCACACGGCGCCCGCCCGGTACGACGTGTACGCGCCCGCGTCGCACGTGAACCCCACGACCGCGTCACCACCCACGAGCACCTGGCCGGACAACCGCGCCGTGCCGCGGACGACCGCGACGTCCCGCACGACCACGTTCCCCGTCAGCTCGGCACCGGACTCCACCCAGGCCCGGCCCTCGAGGCGCACGCCCGGACCGACGCTGGCGTCGCCCCGCACCACGGCGCCCGCGGCGACGTGGGCGGCCGGGTCGACGTCCGCCGTGTCCGCGACCCAGCCGCCGCCGCTGGGGTGCCGGTGGCCGCCCGCCACGGGCGCCACCTCGGCCGGGTCGACCACGGCGGCGCCCGCGACGCGGAACTCGTACGGGTAGCGGGTGGTCTGCGCGAACCCCGTGGCCCCCGACGGCACGACCTCGGTGGGCGTCGCGGTCACGACGAGGTACACCTGGTCCTCGCCCGGGCGCAGCGCGAGCCGCACCTCGCCGTCGACCGCCTCGGTGACCGGGCTGTACCGGGGCCCGTCGGGTCCGACGGCGACGAGCCCGAAGCTCCAGCCCGGGTGGGCGCCCGCGAGCGCCTCGGCGTGGCCCCGGACCCGCACCCGGACGTCGGTGCCCGACCCGTCGGGTTCCAGGCGCACCACGGTGTACCCGTACGCGGCCGGGGCGAACGTGCCCGTCACGCGGTGGTGGCCCGGGTCGTCCGGCACCGCCTCGGCGGGGGTCGTGCGGTGCGCCGCGAGGACCGGGTCGAGCTGCGCGAGCAGCGCGCCCGGCGCGTCCGTCCCGGTCACGTCGGCCACGGCTGCGCGCATCGCGTACTGCGCGACGCGGCGGTTGAGCGCGGAGGGGTCGGACAGCGTCAGGCGCGCGTACGCCCCCAGCACGTGCTCGGTGTCGAGGGACTGGGTCCACAGGTCGTGCAGGAGCGTCGGCGCGGACCGCTCGGCCAGGTGCTGCAGGAGGAGCCAGCCGGCCGCTCCGTGGCGCGGGCTGCCCCAGGCGAGCTGCGGCGCCAGGACGTGGTCCGAGACGTCGGCGTGCTCGTCCGGGACCGCGAGGGTCGCCAGGTAGGCCGAGGCGGCCGTGCGCAGCGTGTCCGCCGACCCGTCCGTCAGCCCGTGCCCGGGGTGGGCGGCCTCCGTCAGCCGCTGCAGCGCCTCCGCGACGCCGCGCGCGAGCTCCCAGGGGGTCCCGGTCGGCACCTGCAGCCCGGCGGCGGGCGACGTCGCGGCGTCGGCCGACGCGGCCTCAGCACCGTCGCGGGGCGGCGCAGCGGCGACCTCCGGCGTGGCCGACGCGGCCACCGCGGCGCCCGGGTCGAGGGACGGTGCGAGCACCGTGGGGTCGACGTGCAGCATCGCGACGCCGCCGACGACGGCTCCCCGCGTGAGCGGGCGGGCTTCCCCCGTCGTCGACAGGCCGCCGTCGACGGGCTGCACCACCGCTCCCGCCGGGGGCGCGCCGGGCCCCGCGGACCAGGTGCCGTCGACGACCACGAGGAGCTTGCGCGACGCGAGCGGCCCGTCCGGAGCGCCGAGGCCCACGACCCCGACGCCGAGCGCGTGCAGCGCCTCGAGCTGCGCGACGACGACGTCCGGGTCGAACCGCAGGCTCTCGGGCGCGGACGTCGGGTCGGGACCGAGCCGGTCGCCCCAGGCGAGCGCCACGTGGTCACCCTCACGCACGTGCGCGCTCTGCCACGCGACGCGCCAGCCCTCGGGCACGACGAGGTCCGGGGAGTCGCCCGCCCGGGGCCCGAGCGCCGAGGCGAGGACCGCACCGAGGGCGAACGCGACGACGAGCGCCACGACGAGGGTGCCGCGCCTGATCCGGCCCATGCCGCGTGCGTCTCCTCCCCGCGGGTGCGCACGCCGTCGGGTCGTCGGACCGGGTGCACCTGCTCGTGACCTACCTGGGTCGTCGGCCACGTTGCGAGTCGAACCGGACGACCGTCCACCATCGTCCGACCTCGCGGCCCAAGTCAACGCCCGATTCGTCCGGATCGCCGAGCATTCACCCGCCCGGACACCGAATTCTCACGCCCCTCTCATCACGGAGGGCCGATCCGGGTCCTCTCAGTAGCCCTCGTCGGCCGCGACCCCGGCGAGCACGGCCGCGGTGCCCGACAGCCCCAGGCGCGTCGCACCGGCCTCGAGCATCGCGAGGGCGTCGGCCGCCGTCCGCACGCCGCCCGAGGCCTTGACGCCCAGCCGGCCCCCGACCGTGCGGGCCATGAGCCGGACCGCGTGCACCGTCGCGCCACCGGCGGGGTGGAACCCGGTCGAGGTCTTGACGAAGTCCGCGCCCGCGGACTCGGCGGCCCGGCACACGGCCACGATCTCGTCGTCGGTGAGCGCGGCCGACTCGATGATGACCTTGAGCACCGTCGGAGCGGGGGCCGCGGCGCGCACCGCCGCGACGTCGCGCTCGACGTCCTCGAACCGGCCCTCCTTCGCCGCTCCGACGTCGATCACCATGTCGACCTCGTCGGCGCCGTCGCGCACGGCACGCGCCGCCTCGGCGGCCTTGACGTCGCTGTGGTGCTTGCCCGACGGGAACCCGCAGACGGTCGCGACCAGCAGGTCCGGCGAGCCGTCCAGACCCACGGGGACCTCCAGCGGCAGGAACGACGGCGACACGCACACCGAGTACACCCCGAGCCGCACGCCCTCGGCCACCAGCGCCTCGACGTCCGCGCGCGTCGCCTCCGGCTTGAGGAGCGTGTGGTCGACGTGCCGGGCGAGCGCCACCGCGTCGAGCGGGGTCGGCTGGGTCGTGTCGTCGGTGGTCATGCGCGGTGCCTCCCGGGGCGTGCGGTGCCCGGCGTGCTCGCCGGGCGGACGATGCGGTCGACCAGCGCGCGGCGCTCGTCGTCGTGCAGGAACGTGTGCCGCGCGGCCGTGACCGTGACGTCGACGACGTCGTCGAGCGTCCAGCCCGCCTCGCGGACCAGCAGGGCCAGCTCGCGCGACAGCGACGTCCCCGACTGCAGGCGGTTGTCGGTGTTGACCGTGACCTCGAACCCGGCCCGCCGCAGCGACGTCACCGGGTGGTCGGCGACCGACGTCGCCGCGCCCGTCTGGAGGTTGGACGACGGGCACACCTCGAGGGGGACGCGGCGGTCGCGCACCCAGTGCGCGAGGAGCCCCAGGCGCCACCCGCCGCCCGGGACGGCGTGCACGTCGTCCGCCACGCGCACACCGTGCCCCAGGCGCACGGCGCCCGCGACGTGCAGCGCCTCCGCCAGCGAGTCCAGCCCTGCCGCCTCGCCCGCGTGCACGGTCGTGGGGAAGCACGCGTCGCGCAGCACGCGGAACGCGCCCGCGTGCCGCGAGGGCGGGAACCCGTCCTCGGGCCCGGCGATGTCGAACGCCACGACCCCGGCGTCCCGGTTCGCCAGCGCGAGCAGCGCGATCTCACCCGACCGGTCCGCCTGGCGCATCGCCGACAGCACCTGGACGACCCGGATGTCGTGACCGTCCGCGCGCGCGAGCGCCTCGCCCTCGGCGAACCCCTCGCGCACGGCGTCGACCACCTGCTGCAGCGTCAGGCCGCCCTGCAGGTGCTGCTCGGGCGCGTACCGCTCCTCGGCGTACACGACCCCGTCGGCCGCGAGGTCGAGCACCGCCTCCCGGGCGACGCGCCGCAGGCCGTCGGCGGACTGCATGACCGCGAGCGTGTGCACGAACGTCTCGAGGTAGCGCGGCAGCGAGCCCGAGCCCGCGGCCTCGACGAACCACCGGCCCAGGTCCTGCGGGTCGGTCGTCGGCAGGTCGTGCCCGACCTGGGCGGCGAGCTCGACGACCGTCGCGGGCCGCAGCCCGCCGTCGAGGTGGTCGTGCAGCAGGACCTTCGGCAGCGCGCGCAGCGCCGCGTCGAGGTCCACCGGTTCGTCGGGAGGGGTCACGCGTCGGGGTCCTCGTCGTCGAGCGGGACCTCCACGGACTGCTCGACCACGTCGGCCTCCTCGGCCAGCCCGTCGCGGTCGGCGCGCGGGAAGTCGGGCACGTGCTCCTCGGCGTCGTGCTCGCCGGGGACGTCCGGCGACACGTCCGTCAGCCGCAGGGGCACGTCGGGGTCGACCGGGGCCAGCCCGGCGTCACGCCAGGACTCGGGTCCGGGGACGGTGCTCATGGCTCCTCCTGGAAGGTGGTCGGTCGTCGGCAGGACGTTCCTCATCGTGGCCTCCGGCTGCGGGGGCCGCGACCGGTGCGGGACGGGTCAGCCCGCCGCCACCCGGTCCAGCACGAGCGCGGGCCGCCGGCCCGCGACCCCCTGCGGGTCGACGACGACACCGCCGGTCAGCGCCTCGTGCGCCCGCGCGAACCGCTCGGGCGTGTCGGTGTGGAGCGTCAGCAGCGGCTGTCCCGCCCGGACCGTGTCGCCGGGACGCGCGTGCAGCTCGACGCCCGCGCCGGCCTGCACCGGGTCCTCCTTGCGCGCACGGCCGGCGCCGAGCCGCCAGGCCGCGACGCCGACGGCGTACGCGTCGAGGGCCGTCAGGACGCCGTCCCGCTCGGCGCGCACCTGCTCCTGGTGGCGCGCGACCGGCAGCGGCGCGTCCGGGTCGCCGCCCTGCGCGGCGATCATCCGACGCCAGACGTCCATCGCCCGGCCGTCCGCGAGCGCGGCCGCCGGGTCGGCGTCGGGGCGTCCGGCCGCGTCGAGCATCTCGCGCGCCAGCGCGACGGTGAGCTCGACGACGTCCGCGGGACCCCCACCGGCGAGGACCTCGACGGACTCACGCACCTCGAGCGCGTTGCCGGCCGTCAGGCCCAGCGGCGTCGACATGTCGGTGAGCAGCGCGACGGTGTGCACGCCCGCGTCCGTGCCGAGCTCGACCATCGTGCGCGCGAGCTCCCCGGCGCGGTCGGCGTCCTTCATGAACGCGCCCGACCCGACCTTGACGTCGAGGACGAGCGACCCCGTGCCCTCGGCGATCTTCTTGCTCATGATCGAGCTCGCGATCAGGGGGATCGCCTCGACCGTGCCCGTGACGTCGCGCAGCGCGTACAGCTTGCGGTCCGCCGGGGCCAGCCCGGACCCCGCGGCGCAGATGACCGCGCCCACGTCCTCGAGCTGGCGCATCATCTCGTCGTTGCTCAGCGCCGCACGCCAGCCCGGGATCGACTCGAGCTTGTCGAGCGTGCCGCCCGTGTGGCCCAGACCCCGCCCGGACAGCTGGGGCACCGCGACGCCGAACACCGCGACGAGCGGCGCGAGCGGCAGCGTGATCTTGTCGCCCACCCCGCCCGTCGAGTGCTTGTCGGACGTCGGGCGCGACAGGCCGGAGAAGTCCATCCGCTCGCCGCTGGCGATCATCGCGCCCGTCCACCGCGCGATCTCCGCGCGGTCCATGCCGTTGAGCAGGATCGCCATCGCGAGGGCGGACATCTGCTCGTCGGCGACGACGCCCCGCGTGTACGCGTCCAGGACCCAGTCGATCTGGGCGTCGCCCAGCCGGTGCCCGTCGCGCTTGGCGACGATGACGTCGACCGCGTCGAACTGCTCGCTCATGCCCCTGCCTCCTCCGCGTCGGTCCCGCGCTCGGCGAGGTCGGCGGGCCCGAACGCGTCGGGCAGCACCTCGCTCATCGGGCGGACCCCGCCCACCGTCTCGACCAGCAGACCCGGCCCCCCGTGCTCGAACAGCAGCTGACGGCAGCGCCCGCACGGCATGAGCACGTCGCCGTGCCCGTCGACGCACGTGAACGCGACGAGCCGCCCCCCACCGCCCACGTGGAGCATGGAGACGAGGCTGCACTCCGCGCACAGCCCCACGCCGTACGACGCGTTCTCGACGTTGCAGCCGACGACCACGCGGCCGTCGTCGACGAGCGCGGCCGCGCCCACGGGGAACCGCGAGTACGGCGCGTAGGCGCGGGTCATGACGTCGCGGGCGGCGGCGCGCAGGCCGTCCCAGTCGACGGTGGTGGTGGTCATGTCGCTCACTTCGGGTAGGGCACGCCCTCGGCCGCGGGCGGGCGCACGCGCCCGACGAGGCCGGCCACGGCGAAGATCGTGGCGAGGTAGGGCAGCATCGCGAGCAGCTCGCTGGGGATCGGCGAGCCGGTGTTGTTGAGCACGCGGCGCAGGGCGTCCGCGAGCCCGAAGAACAGGGACGCGGCGAGCGCCCCGGTCGGGCTCCACCGGCCCAGGATCATCGCGGCGAGCGCGATGTACCCCTTGCCGGACGTGAGCTCCTTGGTGAAGGCCAGACCCGCGGACACCAGCGCCGCGCCACCGAGGCCCGCGACCGCGGACCCGAGGACCGTCGAGCGCAGGCGCGTCCGGTTGACGTTGATGCCCACGGTGTCGGCGGCCTTGGGGTGCTCGCCCGCGGCGCGCATCCGCAGGCCCCAGCGGGAGCGGAACACCATGATCTGCAGCACCGCGACGCCGACGTACATGAGGTAGACGGTCAGGGGGTGGTCGAACAGGACCGGCCCGAGCACGGGGATGTCCGCCAGGAGCGGCACCGGGAGGTTCGGCAGCCGGGGCGGGGAGTTCAGCTGCTGCGGGTTGTTCGTCAGGACCGTGGAGAACAGGTAGTTCGTCAGCCCGATGACCAGCACGTTGAGCACGACGCCGACGATGATCTGGTCGACCCGGTAGCGGATGGCGAACAGGCCCAGCCCGAGCCCCACGAGCGCACCGGCGAACGGGGCGGCGAGCAGCCCGGCGTACGGGTTGCCCGTGGTCGAGGCGACGACGACCGCGAGGAACGCGCCGGCGAGCAGCTGCCCCTCGATCGCGATGTTGATGATGCCGGACCGCTCGCACAGCAGACCCGCGAGCGCGCCCAGGACCAGCGGGACCGCCAGGACCAGGGCGTTGGTCAGCAGCAGCGTGAACGGCATCGCCGCCTCGCGCCCGGCCATGACCCACACCAGCAGCGCGAGGAACACGGCGGCACCGACGACGACGTGGGTCCACACCGGCACGCGGCGTCGCGCCCGCGCCCGCTGCACCTGGACCGCGGCGGCGGCGAGCACCACGAGCGACAGCAGGACCGCGGACACCCGCGAGGGGACCGTGACGGGCGCGATCTGGAACAGGTCGCCCCGCGTGGCGAGGGTGAACGTCGTCTCGTACGAGCCGGGTGTGGCCAGGCCGAACGCGACGAGGCTGAACACGCCCAGCGCGACCGACGTCAGGGGCCCGCGCCAGCGGACGGGTGCCTGGACGGGCGTGCTGAGGTGCTCCGGCGCGGCGGGTGCCGGTGCCACCGGGGTGTGCGTCGTGCTCACGCCGTCGCCTCCTTGCGGTCGTAGCCGAGCAGGGCCGAGAGCCGGTGCACGAGCGAGAGCTCGCGCACGAGCGGCGGCGCCGCGATGAGGAGCACGATCACGGCCTGGATGACCAGGACGAGGTCGATCGGGGTACCGGCCGACGTCTGCATGAGCGGCGAGCCGGCCCGCAGCGCGCCGAAGAGCAGCGCCGCGAGGACCGTGCCCAGGGGTCGGGAGCGGCCCAGCAGCGCGACGGTGATCGCGTCGAACCCGATCGAGCCGGCGCTGGAGCCCTGGAAGGTGCGGTCCGTGCCGAGGATCTGCATGGCCCCGCCCAGCCCGGCGAGCCCGCCGGCGACGAGCATGACCAGGACGTAGACGGTCGGGACCTTGATGCCCGCGGTCCGCGCGGCGTCCTGGTTGGCGCCCACGGCGCGGAACCGGAACCCGAGCGTCGACCGCTCCATGAGCCACCAGACGGCGACGGCGGCGAGCAGGGCGACGACGAACCCCAGGTGCAGCCGGAACTGCGGGCCGAGCAGCTGCGGCATCATCGCGGTGTCCGCGACGGGCGCCGAGATCGGCCGGGTGGAGCCGGGCTGCCGCAGCACCGACGTCGTCAGCAGGTACCCGACGAAGTACAGGGCCACCGAGTTGAGCATGATCGTGACGATGACCTCGCTCGCGCCGGTGCGGGCCTTGAGGAAGCCCGCGATGCCGGCCCACAGCCCGCCGACCAGCACGGCCGCGACGCACGCCAGCACGGGGTGCAGCACGATCGGCAGGTCGAGCGCCACGCCGACCCACGCACCCGCGGCCGCGCCCATGAGGACCTGGCCCTGCGCACCGATGTTGAACAGCCCGGACCGGAAGCCGATCCCCAGCCCCAGCCCCGCGAGCATGAGCGGCACCGAGGCGACCATCGTCTCGGTGATCGGCCGGACACGGCGCGCGCCCACGGCCTGGTAGTCGAAGACCGCGCCGCGGAACAGCGCGGAGTAGGTCTCGAAGACGGCGTTCCACGCGGCACCGACGAAGTCCGACGGGCGGGCGAACAGGTAGACCGCGGCACGCTGGGACGCGGGGTCGGCCGCCACGACGAGGACGGCCGCCAGGAGGAGCGCGAGGAAGACCGCGGTGACGACCGTCGCGGTGGTCGAGTCGAGGACCTGCTGGAGGTACGGCCGGCGCGGAGGCCCGGCCGGCTGCGGGGCGGGGGCCGCGGGCGCCGGCTCCGGGGGTGCCTGGGTGGTGCTCACGCCTGGTCCTCCTCGTGCGTGGTGGCGGCGTCCTGCGGGTCGGTGGCGGCCACGGGGTCCGCCGGGGCGGGCTCCGCCTCGATCTCGGCGTCGAGGGTGGCGAGCGCGGTGCGGTGCTCGGCGGCCTGCGCGCGCGCCTGCTCGAGCGGGATGCCGGCCATCAT
Source organism: Cellulomonas phragmiteti (assembly GCF_016862775.1). Classification (GTDB taxonomy): domain Bacteria; phylum Actinomycetota; class Actinomycetes; order Actinomycetales; family Cellulomonadaceae; genus Cellulomonas; species Cellulomonas phragmiteti. The sequence goes on from NZ_BONP01000011.1 coordinate 40,437, forward strand.
CAGGCCCAGCACGTCGCGGTCCGCGGCGCCGCCGCCCTCGACGACGCCGATCACCGCGCCGCGGTACATCACGGCGATGCGGTCGGCGAGGGCGAGGACCTCGTCCAGCTCGGTCGACACGATGACGACGGGGGTGCCGTTGTCCCGCTCGGCCACAATCCGCTTGTGCACGAACTCGATCGATCCCACGTCCAGGCCGCGCGTCGGCTGCGACGCGACGAGCAGCCGCAGCGGCCGCGACATCTCGCGCGCGAGCACCACCTTCTGCTGGTTGCCGCCGGACAGCGTGCTCACCGGGTCGGTCGTCGACGTGACGCGGATGTCGAACTCCGCGACGCGGCGCTCGGCGTTCTGCGCGACCGTCGTCGGCGACATCGACCCGCGCCGCGCGTAGGGCTCCGTGTCGTACAGGTCCAGCACGAGGTTCTCGGCGATCGAGAACGACGACACCAGGCCGTCGGTGCTGCGGTCCTCCGGGACGAAGCCCACCCCGGCGCGCAGCACCTCGGAGACCGTGCGGCCGCCGAGCTCCGTGCCGTCGAGGGTCAGCGTGCCCGCCGTGGGCGCACGCAGGCCGAGGATCGTCTCGGTGAGCTCGGTCTGCCCGTTGCCCTGCACCCCGGCGATGGCGAGGATCTCGCCCCGGTGCACGTCGAACGAGACGTCGTCGACCACGGGGGCCGCGGTCGCGTCCAGGACGGTGAGGTTGCGGACCTGGAAGGTCGGGTCGCCGGGGGTCGCCGGCGCCTTGTCGACCGCGAGCGACACCGAGCGCCCGACCATGAGGGAGGCGAGCTCGACCTCGGAGGCGCTCGGGTCGGCCGTGCCGACGACCTTGCCCCGGCGGATCACGCTGATGCGGTCCGCGACGGCGCGCACCTCGCGGAGCTTGTGCGTGATGAAGACGATGGAGGTGCCGGCGTCCTTGAGCTGCCGCATGATCCCGATGAGCTCGTCGGTCTCCTGCGGGGTGAGCACGGCCGTCGGCTCGTCGAGGATGAGGACCTCGGCGTCGCGCGAGAGTGCCTTGATGATCTCGACGCGCTGCTGCACGCCCACCGGCAGGTCCTCGACGCGCGCGTCGGGGTCGACGTGGAACCCGAACCGGTCGGAGATCTCGCGGACCTTGCGCCGGGCCTCGCCGAGGTCGATGAGCCCGCCCCGGCGGGTCGGCTCGTGCCCCAGGACCACGTTCTCGGCGACGGTGAAGACCGGCACGAGCATGAAGTGCTGGTGCACCATGCCGATGCCCGCGGACATCGCGTCACCCGGGCCGGCGAAGACGCGCGGCGCGCCGTCGACCACCACCTGGCCGGCGTCCGGCTGGTACAGCCCGTAGAGCACGTTCATCAGGGTCGACTTGCCCGCGCCGTTCTCACCGAGCAGCGCGTGGATCTCGCCCGGCTCGAACGTCAGGTCGATGCCGTCGTTGGCGACCAGCGGACCGAACCTCTTGGTGATGCCCCGCAGCTCGAGCCTCACGTCTCCTGCCTTCCCACGTCCTGTCGTTCGTGCGCCGGCCGGGCGGGCCGGGCGGCGGCGCTGCCCCCGGCGTCGGAGCCGAGACTAGACGCGCGCGCGCACGCGCCGCCCCCGGCGCACCGGTGGCCCGGGGCGTGTCGCCCCGGGCCACCGCTGTGTCACTGCTGTCAGCCGACCGCGTTGGCGGACGGCGACTCGATGACCAGGTCACCGTTGATGATCTGCTGGCGCAGCTCCTCGAGCTTGGTCGCCAGCTCCGTGGGGACGGCGTCCTCGAAGTCGTGGAACGGCGCGATGTCCACGCCGCCGTTCTCGAGGGTGCCGACGTACGGCTCGTTGCTGAACTCGCCGTCGACCGAGGCCGAGATCGTGTCGAACACCGACGTGGCGATCTGCTTCATCACCGACGTGAGGATCAGCGACTTGTACTGCTCGTTCTGCGGCTGCAGGTAGCCGTCCGAGTCGACCCAGATGACCATCGTGCCCTCGGACTGCGCGGCGGCGTTGAGCGCACCGGAGCCGACGGGGCCCGCGACCGGGAGGATGACGTCGGCACCGTCGGCGATGAACTGCTCCGACGTCGTGCGGCCCGCCTCGGTGTCCGAGAAGTTGCCGATCATCGAGCCGTTCTGGGCGTCCTTGTCCCAGCCGAGCAGGCGCACCGAGGTGCCGCTCTCCTCGTTGTAGGCGGCGACGCCGTCGGCGAAGCCGTCCATGAAGATCGTCACGGACGGGAAGGGCTGACCGCCGAACGTGGCGACGGCCGACGTGGTCGACATGCCCGCGGCGAGGTAGCCGGCCAGGTACGCGGCCTCCTGCGTGTTGAACAGCAGCGGCTTGGCGTTGTCGATCTCGACGGGCGCGAAGTCCTCGTCGGAGAACGCGGAGTCGACGAGCGCGAACTCGATGTCGGGGTTCGCCTCGGCGCCCTCCTGGATCGCGTCCTCGAGCGCGAAGCCGACGCCGATGATGAGGTTGCAGCCCTGCTGCACCATCGAGTCGACGTTCTGCGTGTACTGGCTCGGGTCGGTCGACTCGGCCGTCTTGATCTCGATGCCGAGCTCCTCCTGGGCCCGCTCGAGGCCGGCGTAGCCCGACTCGTTGAACGAGGCGTCGTCGAACCCGCCCTCGTCCGAGACCATGCACGCGGTGAAGTCGACGCCCGCCGCCGTCGTCCCCCCGCTGGTCGGCGTCTCGCCCGACTCCTCGGGCGCACTGCCACACGCCGCGAGCGCGAGGGCGACCGCCCCACCCAGTGCGGCCACTCGAATGATCTTCTTCACGACAGGTCTCCTGCTTCTCGGCGTCCCGCCGCCCGGCTGTCCCGGCACGTCCGCGGCGCATCGTCGCACCGCCGACGGCCCGGACCGGTCGGCTTGATCACCTCGACCCTAGGCACCAGCAGGTCACAGGGCTGTTACCGACGGGTATCGACGCAGGTTCCGTGATGAATTCGCAACCTGGTTTCGCCCTTCGGTCGCGTCGACCGAGGCGCGAGACGGCACGTCAGGGCCGCGGACGCCGTCCGGCGAGGTACGCGGCCCGGGCCAGCAGGAGCGCCCCCGCCTCGATCGCGCGCTCGTCGACGCGCAGGTCGCCCTGGTGGATGTCGTGCGTGTGCCCGCCGGGCGTCCGCGTCCCCAGCCGTGCCATCGCCCCGGGGACCCGCGTGAGGTACCACGCGAAGTCCTCGCCGCCGAGCGACTGCTCGGTGAGGCGCACGGCGTCCGGGCCGAGGACGTCGCGGGCGGCCTCCTCGAGGACGCCCGTGCTCTCGGCCCGGTTCTCGACCGGCGGCACGCCGCGCTGGTGCTTCACCTCGACCTCGACACCCAGCGGGCGCACCACGTCGCCCACGGCCTGCTCGAACACCGCCGAGGCCTGCTCCCAGGCGCGCACGTCCAGGCACCGCAGCGTGCCCATGACCGTGCCCGTGACGGGGATGGCGTTGTGCGCCGACCCGGCACGCACCGCGCCCCAGGTGAGGTTGACCCCCGAGCGCGGGTCGAGGCGACGGCCCAGGACCGCGGGGACCTGGGTGATGACCTGGCCCAGCGCGAACACCACGTCCCCGGTGAGGTGCGGGCGCGAGGTGTGCCCACCGTCGCCGGTGACGGTCACCGTGACCTCGTCCGACGCCGACGTGATCGGCCCGATGCGCGTGCCGACGAGACCCACGTCGAGCTTGGGGTCGCAGTGCACCGAGAAGATCTCCCCCACGCCGTCGAGCCCGCCCTCGTTGATGACGTCGATCGAGCCGCCCGGCTGCACCTCCTCCGCGGGCTGGAAGACGAGCCGCACGCCGACGTCCAGCGCACCGTCCTGCGCCAGCCGCGCGAGCGCGAGACCGGCGCCGAGCACGGCGGTGGTGTGCACGTCGTGACCGCACGCGTGCGCGACGCCGCGGTGCGTGGACGACCACGGCAGCCCGCACGTGTCCGGCACGGGCAACGCGTCCAGGTCCGCGCGCAGCGCGACCCGGCGCGCGCCGGCCGTGGCGACGGTGGGGCCGATGTCGCACCACAGCCCCGAGCCGGTGAGCAGGTGGGGCGTCAGCCCGGCGGCCCGCAGCCGCTCCGCGACGACCCGGGTGGTGCGCTCCTCGGTCCGCGCGAGCTCGGGGTGGGCGTGCAGGTCCCGCCGGAAGGCGACCAGCTCGGCGCGCAGACCGTCGAGGACGTCGGCCAGGGCGCGCGCCCCGGGGTCGGTCGGCTGCGGCGCGAGCGTGCGCAGCGACGGCACGTCCTGCGCGCTCACGGGCTCGGACAGCTGGTCGGCGGCAGGGGTGGGCATCCCCCGAGGGTATCGCCGCCGCCCCCGCACCTCCCCCGGCGTCCGCCCGCGACGCCCGGGAGTCAGAGCAGGTCGTCCCGCCCGCGCCCGCGCCACCCGTCGACGGCCTGCTTGACCTGCTGCGCGTGGGCGCGCGTCGTGACGAGCAGCGCGTCGGCGGTGTCGACGACGACCGCGTCGGGGAGCCCGACGACGCTCACGGTGCGGCCACCGGTCACCACGACGGCGCCGTCGGCGTCGACGCGCAGCACGAGGTCCGCGTCGCCGAGCGTCGCGCTCCCGCCGCCGGTGCCCTCGAGCAGCGTGCCCAGGGACGCGAAGTCCCCGATGTCGTCCCACCCGAACGTGCCCGGGACGACGGCCACCCCGCCGGCCGCCGCGACGGGCTCGGCGATGGCGTGGTCGATCGCGATCCTCGTCAGACCCGGCCACGTGTCCGCCAGGCGCGCGTCACGCTCGGGGGTGTCCCAGGCCGCGGCGATGCGGCGCAGGCCGTCGTGCAGCGTGGGCAGCTGCGCCGCCAGGTGGTCGAGGAGCACCCCGGCCCGCACGACGAACATCCCGGCGTTCCAGCTGTACTCCCCCGTGGCCAGGTACGCGGCGGCCGTCGCGGCGTCGGGCTTCTCGGTGAAGCCGACGGCGCGCCGGGCGTGCGGTGCGCCCGGCGCGCCGAGCGGAGCACCGCCACGGACGTACCCGAAGGCGGTCGAGGGCTCGGTCGCCCGGATGCCGATCGTGACGACCTCACCCGTGCGGGCCGCCGCGACGGCCTCGCGGATCGTCTCCCCGAACTCGGGCAGGCCGGTGATGACGTGGTCGGCCGCGAAGGAGCCGAGGACCACGTCGGGGCCGTGCCGCTGCGCCAGCACCGCCGCGGCCAGGCCGATCGCGGCCATGGAGTCGCGCGGGCTCGGCTCCGCCAGCACGTGCTCGGGACCGAGCGCGGGCAGCTGCTGCGCGACCGCCTCCGCGTGCCGCGCTCCGGTCACCACGAGCACCCGGCCGGGGCCCGTCAGGGGCAGCAGCCGGTCGACCGTCCCCTGCAGCAGCGTCCGCCCGCTGCCGGTGAGGTCGAGCAGGAACTTGGGGTGCCCGGCCCGCGAGAGCGGCCAGAGGCGGGTGCCCGCGCCCCCGGCAGGGACGACGGCGTGGAAGTCGGCGATCGGCGCGTCCGGCATGCGTCCACCGTAGCGGCGCCCCGGGAGGTCCCCGCACGCGTCCCGCGAGGCAGGACGCCACGTCCGCCGCGCCTCGGACCGAGGTCCCGGGTGGGGGCCGCGACCTGTGGGCTTGGTCACAAACCGGCCTCGGGTGCCCCGGCGCCCACCTCGGGGCGGTCCCCGGGGCCCGCGGGTCATTACAGTGAGGGGGACGTCCAGGACATCGCCGTCCGCACGCGAACTCGCCTCAGGAGGCCCCCACCGTGTCCTCAGCGCCCACCGCGCCATCGCGGCCGGCCGGAACGCTCTACCGCGGGCGCGAAGGCATGTGGTCCTGGGTCGCGCACCGCATCACCGGTTTCGCGATCTTCTTCTTCCTGCTCGTGCACGTGCTCGACACCGCGCTCGTGCGCGTCTCGCCCGAGGCGTACAACGACGTGATCGGCACGTACAAGAACCCGATCATGGGCCTGGGCGAGGCCGGCCTGGTGCTGGCGATCCTCTTCCACGCCTTCAACGGGATCCGCCTGATCCTGGTCGACTTCTGGGCCAAGGGCCCGCGGTACCAGCGGGTCATGCTCTGGGTCGTGCTCGCTCTGGTCGTCGTGACGATGGCGGGCTTCCTCCCGCGTCACCTGATGAACGTCTTCGGGGGCCACTCGTGAGCACCATCGCCGATCCCAAGGCACCGCGGCCCTCGCGCCCGGGCCCGTCGCGACGCACGACGCGCGGCAACTTCGAGCTGTACGGCTGGGTCTTCATGCGCGGGTCGGGCGTCATCCTGATCGTGCTGATCTTCGGGCACCTGTTCGTCAACCTCATGGTCGGCGAGGGCATCAGCGCGATCGACTTCGGCTTCGTCGCCGGCAAGTGGGCCTCGCCGTTCTGGCAGGTCTGGGACCTGCTCATGCTGTGGCTGGCCATGCTGCACGGCACCAACGGCGTACGGACGATCATCAACGACTACGCCGAGAAGGACACCACCCGCCTGGTGCTCAAGATCGCGCTGTACACCGCCTCCGTGCTGGTGATCACCCTCGGCACGCTCGTCATCTTCACGTTCGACCCGTGCCCCCCGAACAGCCCGGCGGACCTCCTGCCGTCGTTCTGCACGGCCTGACCACCGGACGTCCCCCCAGCAAGGAAGGCCTCGCAGCCGATGCAGACCCACCAGTACGACGTCGTCATCGTCGGCGCGGGCGGCGCCGGGATGCGCGCGGCGCTCGAGTCCTCGACGCGCGTGCGCACGGCCGTCATCTCCAAGCTCTACCCCACGCGCTCCCACACCGGCGCGGCGCAGGGCGGCATGTGCGCCGCCCTGGCCAACGTCGAGGAGGACAACTGGGAGTGGCACACGTTCGACACCGTCAAGGGCGGTGACTACCTGGTCGACCAGGACGCCGCCGAGGTGATGGCCAAGGAGGCCATCGACGCGGTGCTCGACCTGGAGAAGATGGGCCTGCCGTTCAACCGCACCCCCGAGGGCCGGATCGACCAGCGGCGCTTCGGTGGCCACACCCGCAACCACGGTGAGGCGGCCGTGCGCCGGTCCTGCTACGCGGCGGACCGCACCGGCCACATGATCCTGCAGACGCTCTACCAGCAGTGCGTCAAGAACGACGTCGAGTTCTTCAACGAGTTCTACGTCCTGGACCTGCTGGTCGACCACGACCTCGCGACGGGCGACGTGCCCGAGGGCGAGGAGGTCAACGCCTCCGGCGTGGTCGCCTACGAGCTGGCCACGGGCGAGATCCACGTCTTCCAGGCCAAGGCCGTCGTGTTCGCCACGGGCGGTGCCGGCAAGATCTACAAGACGACGTCGAACGCGCACACCCTCACGGGTGACGGCATGGCGCTGGCCTACCGCCGCGGCATCCCGCTGGAGGACATGGAGTTCTTCCAGTTCCACCCGACAGGCCTCGCGGGCCTGGGCATCCTGCTCTCCGAGGCCGCCCGCGGCGAGGGCGGGATCCTGCGCAACGCCGACGGCGAGCGGTTCATGGAGCGCTACGCCCCCACCATCAAGGACCTCGCACCGCGCGACATCGTCGCCCGCTCGATGGCCAACGAGGTGCGCGAGGGCCGTGGCGCCGGGCCGAACAAGGACTACGTCCTGCTCGACCTGACGCACCTGGAGCCGGCGCACATCGACGCCAAGCTCCCCGACATCACCGAGTTCGCCCGGACCTACCTGGGCATCGAGCCGTACACCGAGCCCGTCCCGGTCTACCCGACCGCGCACTACGCGATGGGAGGCATCCCCACCAACATCGACGGTGAGGTGCTGCGCAACGCCACGGACGTCATCAAGGGGCTGTACGCCGCGGGCGAGGTCGCGTGCGTCTCGGTGCACGGGTCCAACCGCCTGGGCACCAACTCGCTGCTCGACATCAACGTGTTCGGCAAGCGCGCCGGCCGGTCCGCCGCGGCCTACGCCGCCGCGGCGCCGTTCGTCGAGCTGCCGCAGGACCCGGCCGTCAGCGTCGAGGCCGACCTCGAGCGCATCCGCACGCGCGCCGACGGCGAGCGCGTGGCCGACATCCGTCGGGACCTGCAGGAGACGATGGACGCGAACGCCCAGGTCTTCCGCACCTCGGAGTCGCTCACGCAGGCCCTGGCCGACATCAAGGCGCTGCGCACGCGCTTCGAGGCCGTCTCGGTCCAGGACAAGACGCGCACGTTCAACACCGACCTGCTCGAGGCCGTCGAGCTCGGGTTCCTGCTCGACATCGCCGAGACCGTCGTCGTCGGGGCGCTCAACCGCGAGGAGTCCCGCGGCGGGCACTTCCGGGAGGACTTCCCCGACCGCGACGACGCACGCTTCATGCAGCACACCATGGCGTACCGCCGTCCGCTCGCCGCGAGCGGTGCGGACGCCGCCGTCCCGGGGTCCGACGCGGCCTTCCGACGGGCCGAGACGTTCGACGGCTACCAGGTGGTCCTCGGCGCCAAGCCCGTCACCGTCACCCGCTACCAGCCGATGGAGCGCAAGTACTGATGACCGCCACCGTGGAAGCCCCCGCCCCCGAGGTCGGCGCCGTGCCGTCCTTCCAGGTCACCCTGAAGATCCGGCGGTTCCTGCCGGCCGACGAGGACATGCCGACGTTCGGCGAGGCGTTCGTCGCCGAGCCGCGCTGGGACGAGTTCACGGTCGACGTGCACGGCACCGACCGCGTCCTCGACGCCCTGCACAAGATCAAGTGGGAGCAGGACGGCTCGCTGACGTTCCGCCGGTCGTGCGCGCACGGCATCTGCGGGTCCGACGCGATGCGCATCAACGGGCGCAACCGGCTGGCGTGCAAGACGCTCCTCAAGGACCTGGACCCCGGTAAGCCGATCGTCGTCGAGCCGATCAAGGGCCTGCCCGTGGTCAAGGACCTCGTCGTCGACATGGAGCCGTTCTTTGCGTCCTACCGCGAGATCATGCCGTTCCTCATCACGACCGGGACCGAGCCGACCAAGGAGCGCCTGCAGTCGGCGGAGCAGCGCGAGCGGTTCGACGACACCACCAAGTGCATCCTGTGCGCCGCGTGCACGTCGTCGTGCCCCGTGTTCTGGACCGACGGGCAGTACTTCGGTCCCGCCGCGATCGTCAACGCGCACCGCTTCATCTTCGACAGCCGGGACGAGGGCGGCACGCAGCGCCTCGAGATCCTCAACGACAAGGAGGGCGTGTGGCGCTGCCGCACGACCTTCAACTGCACCGAGGCGTGCCCCCGCGGCATCGAGGTGACCAAGGCCATCCAGGAGGTCAAGCGCGCGATGATCACGCGCGCCTTCTGACGTGGGCGACGCCCTCCCCCGGTACGTCGAGCCGGACCCGGACGCCGTCGAGGTGCGGCTGCCCGGCGGGAACGTCGGCGGCGCGGTGCGTGTCGGCCGCACGGTCCGGCGCCCGACGGGCCCCTGGACCCCCGCCGTGCACGCGCTGCTGCGCCACGTGCGCGCGCGAGGGCTCGACGGCGTGCCGGAGCCGCTGGGCGTCGACACGCAGGGGCGGGAGGTCCTGACGTACCTGCCGGGCGAGGTCGTCGACCTCGCCGAGGTGACCGACGCGCGGCTCGCCTCCGGCGCCGCCTGGCTGGCCCGCTACCACGCAGCGGTCGGCGACCTGCGCCCCGGCCGCGTGCGGTGGCGGTTCGAGGAGCGCGACCTGGCGCCCGGCGAGATCGTCTGCCACCACGACGCGACGATGTACAACATGCTCGTGGCGCGGCCGGACGCCCAGGACGTCGTCGGCGTCGTCGACTGGGACGTCGCGGGTCCCGGTGTCCCGCTGGACGACCTGGCGATGCTCGCCTGGAGCGGGGTGCCGTTCTACGACGACCCGGGTGCGCCGGAGGGTGCCCGCAGGCTCCGGGTGCTGGTCGACGGCTACGCGCACGGCGGTGCCGGGGCGTCGGCACCGTCCGCCCTCGACGTCGCGCACCACGTCGTCACGCGCATGACGGCCGCGACGGACCGCATCGCGGCCGGTCAGGAGGCGGGCGACGAGGGGATGCTCAACCTCCTGCGGGTCGGCGAGCCCGCGCGCACGCGCGCGCAGCTGGAGGGCTACGTCGAGCGGCTGCCCGCCCTGCTGCTGGCCGAGCTGACCCGCGCCCGCTGACGCCGCGTCACGCGGCGACGTCGGAGGACGGGTCCTGGGCGGGCGCGGGCGGGTCCGCGGTCCAGGCCGCGGCGAGCAGCACGATGCGCGCGATGAGGTTGATCCACAGCAGCAGCACGACCAGCACGGCGAACGACGCCAGCACGGGGTTGCCGCCGACGGACCCGGCGACCACCGACGTCCCCAGGAGCCGCACGACGCCCAGGCCGACCGCGGCGATCAGGGCGCCGCCCAGCAGGTCGCGCCGGGGCGGCCGCAGCCCGGCGAGCACGCGCACGAGCATGACGAACACGCCGGCGTCCACGACGAACGCGACGACGATGCCGACGGCGCGCACCACCAGGCCCGAGCCGGCCGACCAGCCGAGCACGTCCAGCAGCCAGTCGGCGGCGGTGGTCACCGCGATGCCCAGCACCGCGGACAGCAGCACCGCGCCCGCGATCCCCACGAAGGTGCCGAGCTCCCGGAGCTTGCCGAGGACGAGGCTGCCCGGGTCGCGCACGCCGAACATCGCGCTCAGCGCGGTCCGCAGGGCGGCCGTGACCCGGATCGCGGTGACGAGCAGGACCCCGAGGGCGACGACGCCCGCCAGCCCCAGGCCCGTGCTCAGCACGAGCTGGTCCGGCTCGAGCAGGCCGTCGCCGTCGCCCGTGTCCACCAGGCCGGGCAGCGACGCCCCGATCGCCTGCAGGACGGTCTCGCGCAGGCTCTCGTTGCCACCCAGGACGGCCATGAACGCCGTGTAGCCGAGCGCCAGCCCGGCGAACACCGAGAACAGGGCCGTGTAGGCGAGCCCGCCGGTGAGCAGCCCGCCGCCCGCCTGCCCGAAGCGCGCGTTGGCGCGCGCCGCACGGGTCCCCTGCCACCAGGCGAGCAGCGCCCGCGCCCGCTCGACCAGACCCGGGAACCCGGCGGCCCACCGCGGGCCCGGGTCGGGGTCGGGCGCCTGCGCGGCCGCGTGGGCGTGCGCGGCGCCCGCCCCGGCGGGTGGTGCCACGACCGTCTGCTCGTGCCGGGTGGTGCGACGTCCCATGGGAGGGAACCTACGGGCGACGCGCCAGCAGGGCATCCGCAGCGTCGTCGACGGTGCCGCCGAGCTCGAAGCTGCGGGCCGGCCGCCAGGCCGTGCCGTCGTGCACGAACCGGTGGACGTGCGTGACGTCGAAGCCCGCCTCGTACGCGGCCATGTCGGACTGCGCGGCGTCCAGCGCCGCCTCGTCCAGGTCGTGCGCGACGGTGACGTGCGGGTGGTACGGGAACTGCGCCTCGACCTGCAGCGGCCCGGCACGCAGCCCCGACTCGAGCGCGGCGCACTGGTCGGCGCCCTCGGCGAGCGTGACGAAGACGACCGGTGAGACGGGTCGGAACGTGTGGGTGCCGCGCAGCTGCACGTGGAACGGGCGGTGCCCGGCCACGGTGCGTGCGAGGTGCTCGTCGAGCTCGGCGAGCTCGGCGTCCGGGACGGGCGTCGGCCCGATGAGGGTCACGTGCGGCACGATGTTGCGCGCCTCCGGGTCGCCGAGGCGCGCGCGGGCCTCGTGCAGCTCGCCGCAGTAGGGCTCGGGGACCGCGATGGCGACGCCGACGACGGTCTCGCCCTCGCCCGCCCGGGGGAGCCTCACGCGCGGTTCCGACGCCGCGGGAGCAGACCGCAGCGGTCGTAGACACGCTCCAGCGTGGGCGTGGCGAGGTCCCTCGCCCGGGCGGCGCCCTCCGCGAGCACGTCGTCCAGCGCCGAGGGGTCCGACAGGTAGTGCTGCACGCGCTCCTGGAACGGCGTGAGGAAGTCGACCACGACGTCCGCGAGGTCCTTCTTCAGGTCCCCGTACCCCTTGCCCTCGTAGTCGACCTCGAGCGAGGCGACGGTCCGCCCGGACAGGGCCGACAGGATGGTCAGCAGGTTCGAGACGCCGGGCTTGGTCGCGGGGTCGAAGCGGATCTCGCGCTCGGCGTCGGTCACGGCCGAGCGGATCCGCTTGGCGACGACCTTCGGGTCGTCGAGCAGCTCGATGAGCCCGTTGGGGCTCTCGGCGGACTTGCTCATCTTGGAGGTCGGGTCCTGCAGGTCGTAGATCTTGGCGGTCGCCGAGACGATGTACGGCTCGGGGACGACCACGGTCCCGGCACCGAACCGGGAGTTGAGGCGCTGGGCGAGGTCACGCGTGAGCTCGAGGTGCTGGCGCTGGTCCTCGCCGACGGGCACCAGCGCGGTGTCGTACAGCAGGATGTCCGACGCCATCAGCACGGGGTAGGTGAACAGACCCACGGTCGTGCCGTCGGTGCCCTGCTTGGCGGACTTGTCCTTGAACTGCGTCATCCGCCCCGCCTCACCGAAACCGGTGTGGCACGACAGGATCCAGGCGAGCTCGGCGTGCTCGGGCACGTGCGACTGCACGAACAGGATCGAGCGCTGCGGGTCCACCCCCGCGGCGAGGTACTGCGCGGCGGTCCGCCGCGTCCGCTCCCGGAGCACCCGCGGGTCGGGTGCCACCGTCAGCGCGTGCAGGTCGACGACGCAGTAGATCGCGTCGTGCGTGTCCTGCAGCGCGACCCACTGGGTCAGCGCTCCCAGGTAGTTGCCGAGCTGGAGCGAGTCCGACGTCGGCTGCATGCCCGAGAAGATGCGCCCGCCCGCGGTCGACGGCGTGGCGGGCTGCGTCGTGGACAGCACCTGGGTCATGTGCGCGGGCCTCCTGGGGTGGTCGGCCGTCGGCCGGGTGTCGTGCGAGGGCATGGTGCGGGCGGGCTCAGGTCGCCTCGTCGTCGAACGGGGCGGGCGCGTCCGGCGGGGCGGCGGCCGAGGCTCCGGCGAACGCGGCGGCCGGCTCCGCGGCGGACGCCCGGCTCCGTCCGGGCCGCGGGACCGACGGACGCGACGGCGCGCGCGGTGGCGGGTCGTCCAGCAGCGCGTCACGCACGATGCGCCGCGGGTCGTAGCGCCGCGGGTCGAGCGCCGCCCAGTCGACGTCGCCGTCGCCGAGCTCGGCGTCGACGCGCTCCTTGGTGTCACGGGCGACGTCGCGCAGGCGACGCACCCACCCGGCGAGCTGCTCGGCGTAGGCGGGCAGCCGCTCCGGCCCCACGACCACGGCGGCGACGAGCAGCAGGATGAGCAGCTCGCCGCCGTTGATCCCGAACACCTGCCCAGGCTACCGCGACGGGCGCCGCCGCCGGGCGGTCAGTCCGACGGGGACGCCTGGAGCCGGACGCGGACCTCGCGCTCGTCCTGGCCCGTGCGGACCCGCAGCACGACGGTGTCACCGACCTCCCGCGCCCGGATGGTGACGATGAGCTCCTCCGACGCCGTGACGGGCCGACCGTCGATCGCGAGGATGATGTCGCCGCGACGGATGCCCGCCAGGTCCGCGGGACCGCCCGACCGGACGGACTGCTCGCCCTGCTCGTAGACGCGCACGCCCTCCCCCACGTACTCCGGGTCCAGGACGACGCCGATCACGGGGTAGGTCGCACGGCCCGTCTCGATGAGCTGCTCGGCCGTGCGGCGCGCCTGGTTCGAGGGGATCGCGAACCCCAGCCCGATGCTGCCGACCCCCGTCAGGCGACCGGGCAGCTGCGCGATCGCGGAGTTGATGCCCACGACCTCGCCCTGGGCGTTCACCAGCGGTCCACCCGAGTTCCCGGGGTTGATGGCCGCGTCGGTCTGGATGGCGTTGATGAACGCGGTGTCGGTCGAGTCCCCGTCGCCCGCGACGACCGGTCGGTTGAGCGCGCTGACGATGCCGGTCGTCACGGTCCCGACGAGCCCGAGGGGCGCGCCGATCGCGACCACGGGGTCACCGACGACGACGGCGTCGGAGTCGCCCAGGGCCAGGGGCTGCAGGCCGGTCGCGTCGACCTTGACGACCGCCAGGTCGTAGTCGCCGGTCGCCCCGACGACCGTCCCGGGCAGCTCGGTGCCGTCCGCGAACTGCACCACGAGCGACCCCTCGGACGCGCCGGCCACCACGTGGTTGTTGGTGAGCACGTAGCCGTCCTGCCGCAGCACGAAGCCCGATCCCGATCCCCCGCCGTCGGCGGTCGTCACCTCCAGCGACACGACGCTCGGCAGCACGGCCGCGGCGATGCCCGCGACCGACTCCGGGGCACGGTCCACCGGGGCGGCCGGGGCGGGGATCGTCGGGAGCCCGGCGTCGGCGCGGCGGCCGTCGTCCGGCAGCGCACGACCCCCGGCCAGCCCGCCGAGGAACCCCGCGGCCAGCGCCAGCACGACGAGGGGCGCGACCCACGCGACCGACAGCGAGCGGCGACGGCGGGGCGGTGCGCCGGGGCCGGGCCCGTCGCCGTCGGCCCGCTGACCCGGCCTCACGTCCGGAGCGCCCGGTCCACCCGGCGCACCGAACGCGGGTGGCGCACCGAACGCCGGCGGCGCACCGAACGCGGGTGGCGCACCGAACGCCGGCGGCGCACCGAACATCGGCGGGGGTCCGGGACGGGCCGGAGCGCCGACGGGGGCCGGAGCACCCGGACGCGCGAACGGACCGGGGGGCTGCTCTCCCGCGTCGGGCGGGCCGGGGCGCAGGGGCGCGGCAACAGGCTCGTCGGCGCCCGTGCGACGGTACGACGACGGAGCGGCGAACAGCGCGGCGGGTGCGGGTCCCGGCGGCGGTGCGGGCACGGGAGCCGGCGGGGTCGCCGGGGGCTCGGTCGGCTCGGCGGGCGCGGCGCCGTCGTGGCTCACGGGCGCTCCCACACGGCCGAGACGGTCTGCCACCCACGACCGATGTGCCCGACCACGGTGTCGTCGTACCCCCCGCTGGGGAAGGCCTCGACGAGCGCGTCGATCTCCCCCTGGTCCTGCGAGGCGACCACCTGCACGACCGTCGACCCGGACTGCCAGGCGACCTGCCAGGGCTCGACGGACAGCACGTGCACCTGCCGACCCCCGACCTCCCGGACCGGCGCACCCGCGAGCGCGTCGGTGTCCAGGCGTCCCTGCTGCTCGGTGACGACGAACGTGCCGGACGGGCCCGTGACGTCCACCTCGAGCACCCGCGGGCCGTCCGACGACCAGCTGATCGACCCGACGCGCCAGCCCTCGGGCAGGTTGCCGGGGAACGTCCACCCCTGCCCCCGCAGCCACGCGATCGTCGCGTCGTCGGCCGGCACCGCCTCGCCGCCCGTGGGTCCGGGGGTGTGCGCGAGCAGACCCAGCACGGCCGCCGGGTGGGTGGAGGGCGTGACGACCGGCCGCTCGCCCAGCATGAACAGCCCTGCCGCGACCGCGCCGAGCCCTGCCATGGAACCCACGACGAGGCGCACCGGGGGGCGGCGCGCGACCACGTCGCCCCGCAGCGCGTGCGTGGCCGCGAACGGCAGGGCCGCGCCGGCACCGACCGCGAAGGGGTCACGGCCGACCGGGCTCGCCGGCACGGGCGGGACTCCCTGCGTCGACAGCGACAGCAGCCGGGCGGTGAGGTCCTCGGGGGGCGCCACGGGCTCGGCCGCGGCGAGCGCCTGCCGCGCCGCCCGGGCCGCGGCGAGCTCGCGTGCGCACGTCGTGCAGGTCGCCACGTGCGCGAGCGCGCGCTCGGTGGCGGCGGGGTCCAGCTGCCCGTCGACCAGGGCGCTGATGCGCGAGCCGAGGTGCATCATCCGGCGACCTCGGCGGCGTCCGGTGCGAGGGCGTCGGTGGCGGGCGGTGCGAGCGGACGGCGGTGCTCGAGCGCCACGCGCAGCCGCGCCCGCGCGCGGTGGATGCGCGAGCGCACGGTGCCGAGCTTGATGCCGAGCGTCACGGCGATCTCCTCGTACGACAGTCCCTCGATGTCGCACAGCACCACCGCGGCCCGGTACTCCGGCGGCAGCTCGTCGAGCGCGCGCTGGACGTCGTGGTCGAGGTTGGCCGCCTCGAAGGCGCGCTCCGGGGTGGCGAGCAGGTCGGTGGAGGACCACCGCTCGGTGTCGTCCCCGATCGGCTCGATGCGCACGCGCTGCCGCCGCCGTGCCTGGTCGAGGAAGAGGTTGGTCGTGATCCGGTGGAGCCAGCCCTCGAAGGTGCCCGGGCTGTACGTGTGCAGCGACCGGAACACGCGGACGAACGTCTCCTGCGTGAGGTCCTCGGCGTCGTGCCGGTTGCCCGTCAGCCGGTACGCGAGGCGGTAGACCCGACCGGAGTGCTCGCGGACGATCTGCTCCCACGACGGGGCCTGCCACTCGGCGGGCTGCACGCTCATCTGCGGGGCTCTCTCCTCGATCGGCTCGCGGGACCTCAGTGTCCCAGGTCGCGGCGCCGCGCGGCGTCCGTGTTCGTCCTGGGCGGAAACCCGGCGCGCCCGGCGCCACGTGGCGCGCGTCCGAGGAGCGCTCGGCGCACGGGACTACGCTGACGGCCAGGCGCGCCCGCCGGGGGCGCGCGCGACGAGGAGGCCGTCATCTCCACCGACAAGGCGCAGAGCTGGGTGTACTGCGAGGAGTTCCTCGAGGAGGACGACGTGGTGCAGCGGGCGCGCGAGCGTGCCTCCCACCTCGGGTGCACCCCGGTCCTGCCGGGCACGGGCGCGGCGCTGCGCGTGCTCGCCGCGGTGGCCCAGGCACGCGCCGTGGTCGAGGTCGGCACGGGCGCCGGCGTCGCGTCGCTGTACCTGCTGCGCGGCATGCCCGCGGACGGCGTCCTGACGACGATCGACCACGAGCTCGAGCACCAGCGCGCCGCGAAGGAGGCGTTCGCCGAGGAGGGCGTGCGCTCGACGCGGACCCGCGCGATCTCGGGACGGGCGATGGACGTGCTGCCCCGCCTGACCGACGGCGGCTACGACATGGTCGTCGTCGACGCCGACGTCGAGAACTACCCGGGCTACGTCGAGCAGGCCGTCCGGCTGCTGCGGCGCGGCGGTGTGCTGGCCGTGGACGACGCCCTGTGGCACGACCGGGTCGCGGACCCGGCCCGGCGCGACGAGGCGACGACGACCGTGCGCGACGTCGGCCGGCACGTCCGCTCCGACGACCGCCTCGTGCCCGCGCTGCTGCCCACGGGCGAGGGTCTGCTGGTGGCCGTCCGCCGCTGAGCGCGCCGGGGCGCACCGGCTCAGTGCGGTGCGGTGAGGTACTCCAGCAGCAGGCGCGCACCGAAGCCCGTGGCACCCTCGGTGACCTCGTGCTTGTCCGCCGCGGCCCGTCCGGGGCCGGCGATGTCGAGGTGGGCCCAGGCGCGCCGACCGACGAACCGCCGCAGGAACAGCGCTGCGGTGATCGAGCCGCCGCCGATCCTGCGGTCCTCGGGCACGTGCCGCAGGTCGGCGACCGACGACCGGACGGCCTCCTCGTAGTCGGCCACCAGCGGCATGTGCCACGTCAGCTCGCCCGTGCGGTCGCCCGCGGCGGACAGGGCCGCGACGAGCGCGTCGTCGGTCCCGTAGAGCGCGGCGTGCTGCCGGCCCAGGCCGAGGCTCGCGGCGCCCGTGAGGGTGGCGACGTCGACGAGCACGTCGGGGTCGAGGGTCGCGTCGGCCCACGCGAGGGCGTCGGCGAGCACGAGACGCCCCTCGGCGTCGGTGTTCGCGATCTCGACGGTCGTGCCGCCGTGGATCGTCACGACGTCCCCCGGGCGGTACGAGGCGGCGCCGACGTGGTTCTCCGCGAGGGGCAGGACCGCGGTGACCCGGTCCGCGACCTTCGCCTCCGCGGCCGCGAGCACGGTCGCCAGCGCGACGGCGGACCCGGCCATGTCGGTCTTCATCGGCACCATCGCCTCGCGCGGCTTGATCGACAGCCCGCCCGTGTCGTAGGTGATGCCCTTGCCGACGACGACGACGTGCCGGCCGCCGCCACCCGCCGGGGTGTAGGTGAGCCGCACCAGGCGCGGCGGGGACGCGGAGCCCGCGCCCACGGCGAGGATGCCGCCGAAACCTCCCGCGGCGAGCTCGCGCGGTCCCAGGACCTGCACGTCGAGCCCGGCCGCGGTGCCGAGCCGACGGGCCCGGTCGGCCATCCACGCAGGGTCCTTGACGTTCGAGGGGGTCGTCGTGAGGTCGCGCGCGAGCCAGGTGGCGCTCGCGCCGATGCGTGCGGCGTCGACCGCCGCGGCGACGGCCGGCCCGTCACGGCCCAGCAGCACCAGCTCGGCCGGCGGCTTCTCGTCCGGCGTCGCCGTGATCCGCGGCGCCCGGTAGGCCGCGAGCAGGTAGCCCTCGACGACGGCGCGCGCGGCCTGCGCCGCCCCCGCCGGGTCGTGGTGCGTCTGGGCGCCGACGGTCGTGGCCACGCGGCGCAGGCCCCGGGTCGCGCGCGCCAGCGCGGCGCCCGCCCGTCGCAGGGCCGTCGTGCTCTCGTCCCCCACACCCACGAGCACGATGCGGGCGGGCAGACCTGCCCACGGCAGCTCGACCGACGACCCCACGGGCAGCGGCAGGTGCACGGTGAACGCCTCGCCGGCCGCCCCGGTCAGGCCGGCCCGCTCCGCCAGCTCGGCGAGGTCGATGCCGTACCGCGCGGCCGCCTGCGGGGTCCCCGACCGGGGCTGCAGCGCGTCGTCTCCCGCCCGCCCGGGGGCGACCTGGACGGCGACGGCGTCGACGGACCCGTCCGCCAGCAGCGGGGAGTCGCCGACACCCGCGTCGTGCAGCGTGACGGTCGGGGGCGTGCGCGGCGCGGGGGCGGCCGCCGCGCCGGTGGTCCGAGGGCTCATCCGCGGGTCGTCAGCCGACGACGGAGGTGAGGGCCTCGCCCAGCTCGGCGGCCTCGGTCGCGTTGAGCTCGACCACCAGCCGTCCGCCGCCCTCGAGCGGGACGCGCATGACGATGCCGCGCCCCTCCTTGGTCACCTCGAGCGGTCCGTCGCCGGTCCTCGGCTTCATCGCGGCCATCCGGGGCCTCTCCTTCGCCTCGTACGTTGCCGGCCGACAGTCGTCGGGCAGCCCCGACAACCTCCTGGTCAGCCGGTTGTCCAGCGACCATCCTAGTTCACCGCGCGCCGCCCCGGCCCGGGTCCCGCCCGCGCGAACGGGTCACGGCGGCCAGTCGCCGGACGGGTTGAACTGCCACATCTGCCGGACCCAGAGCACCTGGAGCCCGAGCATGAGCACGAGCACGGCCGCGAACCACGCGCGCCGCGCCCAGGCCGGACGCAGCACGGCACCGGCGGTCGCGGCCCCGAGCGGGAAGGCGAGCAGCAGGAAGCGCGCGAGGCTCGACCCCGGCTCGATGACGGCCAGGATGTACACGACGTACGCCGCCGACCACGCGTGCAGCTCCGGCCCCAGCCGCCAGGCGGCGGGCACGAGCAGGACGGCGGCCGTCAGGGCGAACCCCGCGACCATGACCGGTGTCCCCCACGCGCCGAACCAGAACTGCGGCACGTACGTCCACCCGGAGAACGGCACGACCTCGCGGACGCCCCGCCAGGCCTCCTGGGTCTGCAGGTAGCCGTCGGGCACACCCGTGACCCACCCGCAGATCGCCGGCCACGCGACCCCGGACACCCCCGCCGCGGCCGCCAGGCCCGCCAGGCCCGCGCCGTCCCGCCACCCGAAGGTGTCCTCGCCGCGGCGCGCCCGCCACCACCGCACGGCCGCGTGGACCACCACCACGGCCGCCATCGGCAGCGCGACGGCCCGCGTGAACCCGAGGGCGACGACCACGAGGGCCGCCCACCCGTACCGCCGGCGCACGAGCAGCAGCAGCGACGAGGCGACCAGCAGCAGCGCGGCCGACTCCGTGTACGCGACCTGCAGCACCGCCGCCGTCGGGAACGCGCACACGAGCGCGACCGTGGCCAGCGGCAGGCCGGGTCGCGCCGCCACCGCCCGCGGTGCCCCGTGCCGCACGGCCTCGTGGACGACGAGCACCGCGGCGCCGCCGAGCAGCAGCGCCACGGTCGGCGCGACGACGACCCAGGTGCCGCCCGTGAGCGTCATGACGGTCCGCACGAGCATCGGGTACAGCGGGAAGAACGCCCACGGGTTCTGCTGGACCAGGCCCTGGTCGTCGCGCGGCAGCTCCGCCGGGTACCCGCCCTCCGCGATCTGCCGGTACCAGCCGGCGTCGTAGAACAGCCCGACGAACTCCTGGTACGACGGGTGCGCGCCGGTCCACAGGTTGGCCTCCTGCACCGTCGCCGTCCACAGGAACGCGACGAGCACGAACACGCGCGAGGCACCCCACACCAGCAGCACGTGGACCCACCACGGCCACGCGCGCACACGCTCCCACCAGGACACGGTCACGACGGCGGTGTCGGCGGCGTCGGTGTCGGCGGCGTCCGTCCCGGCGTCCGGCGCGCCAGGGGCGGCGACCGCGTCCCGGGTGCGCGCGCGTGGGGCGTCGGCGCTCACAGCATGCCCCGCAGGGCGTGGGCCGGCGCCCGCTCGGCGCGCAGGGCCGCCACCATGTCCAGCGCCCGCCGCGTCGCCGCGACGTCGTGGACGCGGAACACCCGGGCCCCCAGCCAGGCCGCCACCGCCGTCGCGGCCAGCGTGCCCTCCAGCCGCTCCTCCGGCGGCAGGTCCAGGGTCTCCCCGACGAGGTCCTTGCGCGAGATCGCCATGAGCACAGGGTGCCCGATCTGCACGATCTGCGGGGTCCGTCGCAGCAGGTGCAGCGAGTGCCACGTCGTCTTGCCGAAGTCCAGGGTCGCGTCGACGAGCACGGACGCGGGGTCGACGCCCAGGTCGACGGCCCGCGCGGCCGCGGCCGTGAGCGTCGCGACGACGTCGGCGACCACGCCGTCGAGCGGGTCGACGCCCTCGGGTGCCGGGTAGGTCACGCGGAACGGGTCGCTGCGCGGGGTCGCGCCACCGGTGTGCGAGCACACCACGCCCAGGCCGCGGTCCGCGGCGACCTCGACGAGTCCCGGGTCGTGCCCGGCCCACGTGTCGTTGAGCAGGTCCGCTCCGGCGTCCGCGACCGCCCGTGCGACGCCCGCCCGCCACGTGTCCACGCTCACCAGCAGGTCCGGGTGCCGGGCGCGCACCCGCCGGACGACCGGCAGGACGCGCGCGATCTCCTCGGCCTCGTCGACGGCCGGCCCGCGGCCGGCGCGCACACCGCCGACGTCCAGCACGTCGGCGCCCTCCTCGACCGCGCGGTCGACCGCGGCGTCGACCGTGTCGTCACCGTGGCGTGCGGCGGCGTAGAACGAGTCGGGGGTGCGGTTGACGACCGCCATGACGACCGGGTGGTCGACGCCGAACGTGCGCCCCCGCAGACGCAGCGGTGCCGCGCCGGCGGGGACGCCGGGCAGCGGGCCGCTCGTCACCACCCGCCGTCCGCCAGGGCGTCGTCGGCGTGCGGGTCCGCCGCCGCGCGCTGGTCGCGCGCCGCCGCACGCACCGCCGCCTGCTCCTGGGCGCGCAGCTCGGCACCCCGCCGCACGACGATGTCCACGGCCTCGTCGGCGTCCGCCGCGACCTGCAGCAGCTCGACGTCGGCGGCGGCGATCATCCCGTGCGCGTGGACCGTGTCGCGCAGCCACGTGAGCAGCCCCGACCAGTAGTCCGCCCCGAGGAGCACGATCGGGAACCCGGTGACCTTGTGCGTCTGGACCAGGGTGAGCGCCTCGAACAGCTCGTCGAACGTGCCGAACCCCCCGGGCAGCACCACGAAGCCCTCGGAGTACTTGACGAACATCGTCTTGCGGGCGAAGAAGTACCGGAAGTTGACGCCGAGGTCGACCCACCGGTTCATGCCCTGCTCGAACGGCAGCTCGATGCCCAGCCCCACCGAGAGCCCGTCGGCCTCGGCGGCCCCGCGGTTGGCGGCCTCCATGATCCCGGGCCCGCCCCCGGTGATGACCGCGTACCCCGCCTCGACCAGCCCCCGGGCGACGTCCTGCGCCATCGCGTAGTACGGGTCGTCCGGTGCGGTGCGCGCCGATCCGAAGACGCTGACGGCGGGGCCCACCTCGGCCAGCGCACCGAACCCCTCGACGAACTCGCTCTGGATCCGCATGACGCGCCAGGGGTCGTCGTGCAGCCACGAGGCCCCCTCGGCGCGCGAGAGCAGGCGCTGGTCGGACGTGGTGGCGGGGATCTGGTCGCGGCGCAGCAGGACCGGGCCGCGGCGGTACTCCGGCGTCGGTGCCGACGAGTCGTCGTGGGTCATCGTCCGAGCCTATGCGCCGACCTCAGGACAGGCCGAGCGGCAGGTCCTCCGGCTGCGCACCGGTCAGCCAGGCCCGCAGCGCGCGGTGGCACAGCTCGATCTGCGCGACGGGCACGCGCTCGTCGTCCTTGTGCGCCAGCAGCGGGTCGCCGGGGCCGAAGTTCACGGCCGGCACCCCGAGCGCGCTGAACCGCGCGACGTCCGTCCACCCGTACTTGGGCGCCGGGCGCCCGCCGGTGACGGCCAGCACGGCGGCGGCGAAGTCCTGCGCCGCCTCGGCGTCGAGGCCCGGGCGCGCACCCGCCGCGGAGTCGGTGACCACCACGTGGTACCCGTCGAGGAGCTCGCGGACGTGGGCCGTGGCCTCCTCGACCGTGCGCGACGGGGCGAACCGGTAGTTCACCGTGACGACGCAGGAGTCCGGGATGACGTTGGTCGCGACGCCCCCCGAGATGAGCACGGCGTTGAGGCCCTCGCGGTAGGCCAGGCCGTCCACCTCCACGGTCGCGGGCTCGTACGCCGCGAGCCGGCGCAGCACCTCACCGGCCGCGTGCACGGCGTTGACGCCGACCCACGCGCGCGCCGAGTGGGCCGCGACACCCGTCAGCCGGACCTCCGCGCGCAGGGTGCCGTTGCAGCCGCCCTCGATCCCGCCGTCGCTCGGCTCCCCCAGCACCGCGAAGTCGCCCGCCAGCCAGTCGGGGTGGTGCGTGACGACCCGGCCCAGCCCGCTGAGGGCGGCGTCGACCTCCTCGTGGTCGTAGAAGACCCACGTCACGTCGTGCACGGGGGCGTCGAGCGCCGCCGCCAGGTGCAGCGCCACGGCGACGCCGGCCTTCATGTCGACGGTCCCCCGGCCCCACAGCACGTCGTCCTCGAGACGCGTCGGCAGGTTGTCCGCCACCGGAACCGTGTCCAGGTGGCCCGCCACCACGACGCGCCGCGCCCGGCCCAGGTGCGTGCGCGCCACCACGGTGTCGCCGTCGCGCAGCACCTCCAGGTGCGCGTGCGCGCGCAGGGCGGCCTCGACGGCGTCGGCCAGCCGCGTCTCGTCGCCGCTGACGGACGGCACGTCGCACAGCTGACGCGTCAGCGTCACGACGTCGGCGGACAGGTCGAGGAGGTCGTCGGCAGCCACGTGCGCGACCCTACGCGCGCCGCCGCCCGACCGGGTGGCCGCGTCCGCACCGTAGGCTTGTCCGCCATGACCGACCGCACGGCCTGGGGCCTCGGCCTGGCCACCGTCACCGAGTCCGGCACCACCCTCGACGTCTGGTACCCGGCACCCGCCCTCGGGGCGCCGCCCGCGACGCTGGACGTCGCGGACCCCGCCTCGGTGCGGCTGCACGCCCCGGAGGACCTCGCGGCGTGCGAGCGTGCGGACGCCGCACGCGGTGTCCGCGTGACCCTCGTCGCGACCGTGGTCGACCTCGCGGACCCGCCCGCCGGGACGGCCGACGCCTACCTGCGCCTGCACCTGCTCTCCCACCGCCTCGTCGCGCCCCACGGGCAGAACCTCGACGGGATCTTCGCCGTGCTGCCCAACGTCGTGTGGACGGACCGCGGACCGTGCGCCGTCGAGGACTTCGAGACGACGCGCCTGCGGCTGCGCGCGGCGACGGGCACGCCCGTGACCGTCTACGGCATCGACAAGTTCCCGCGGATGGTGGACTACGTCCTGCCGTCGGGGGTGCGGGTCGCCGACGCCGACCGGGTACGCCTCGGGGCCCACCTGGCGGCGGGGACCACCGTGATGCACGAGGGCTTCGTCAACTTCAACGCCGGCACCCTGGGCACCTCGATGGTCGAGGGCCGGATCTCCGCGGGAGTCGTCGTGGGCGACGGGTCGGACGTGGGTGGCGGAGCCTCGATCATGGGCACGCTGTCCGGCGGGGGGCGGGAGGTCGTCTCGATCGGACGTCGCTCGCTGCTCGGCGCCAACTCCGGGCTGGGCATCCCGCTCGGTGACGACTGCGTGGTCGAGGCCGGCCTGTACGTGACCGCCGGGACCAAGGTCAGGCTCGTCGGGTTCGACGTCGACGGCGCCGTGGACGAGGACGGGGCGCGGGTCCTCAAGGCCCGTGCGCTGGCCGGCGCGGACAACGTGCTGTTCCGGCGCAACTCGCGCACCGGTGAGGTCGAGGCCGTCGCCCGCTCCGGAGCCGGTGTGCAGCTCAACTCCGCGCTGCACGCCAACTGACGCGATGGCCCGACGCCGTCGTCGTGGCGGGTGCCTGCCCGCTCTCGCCACCGCTGCCCTCGCCGTGGTCCTCGTGGCCGTCGCGGTGGGCGCCGTCGTCGCCCTGCTGCGCAACGCCCGGCCCGTCGCGCCGGTCGCCGAGGGGTGCGTCGCGCACCTGGACGGGACCGACTGGGGGCTGAGCCCGGACCAGGCGCAGAACGCGGCCCTCGCGTCCGCGGTGGCGACCCGGCGCGGCCTGCCCGCGCGGGCCGTGACCATCGGCATCGCGACGGCCCTGCAGGAGTCCCGGCTCGTCAACATCGACTACGGCGACCGCGACTCGGTCGGCCTGTACCAGCAGCGCCCGTCGCAGGGCTGGGGCACGGTCGAGGAGATCATGGACCCCGTCTACTCGACCACCAAGTTCTTCGAGGGCCTCGAGAAGGTCGACGGCTACCAGGACATGGCGGTGACCGAGGCGGCGCAGGCCGTGCAGCGCAGCGGGTTCCCGGACGCGTACGCGCAGCACGAGGTCCGAGCACGCGCGTGGGCGTCGGCCCTGACGGGCCACTCGCCGGCGGCGCTGCGGTGCACGCTGCGCCCCGTCGAGCAACCGGGCGGCACCGACCCGGTGCTCGCGCGCGTCGCCCGCGACCTCGGGGACCTGCCGGCCGCCGTCACCGCCGGCGCCGAGGGGACGCCGTCGGCGATCGACCTCACGGGGTCCGCGCTGCCGATCGACGACCCGGCACGTGCCGGCTGGTCGCTCGCGCACTGGGCGGTCGCGGTCGCCCGGGACGTGGGCGTGGAGACGGTGACGGTCGGGGACACCACGTGGTCGCGCGCCGAGCCGACGTGGCAGCCGTCGGGCGCGGCACCGCTGCCGGCCGGGCAGGTGCGCCTCACGGTGCCGGGCTGAGCCCGGCGCGCCGTGCAGGGCGGCGACGTGCGGTCGGGGCGGCCCCGCTCGTCAGCGGCGCTCGACCGGGACGTACGCGCGCTCGGTGGCTCCCGTGTACACCTGCCGCGGGCGACCGATCTTGGTCTGCGGGTCGTTCATCATCTCGCGCCACTGGGCGATCCAGCCCGGCATGCGCCCCAGGGCGAACAGCGGCGTGAACATGCGCTCCGAGAAGCCCATGGCCTTGTAGATGAGGCCCGTGTAGAAGTCGACGTTCGGGTACAGCTTGCGCGAGATGAAGTAGTCGTCGGACAGCGCGATCTCCTCGAGGCCCATCGCGATGTCGAGCAGCTCGTCGGCGCCGCCGAGCGCCTCGAGCACCTCGTGGGCGCTCTGCTTCACGATGGCGGCGCGCGGGTCGTAGTTCTTGTAGACCCGGTGGCCGAAGCCCATGAGGCGGACGCCGTCCTCCTTGTTCTTCACGCGGCGCATGAACTCCGTCGCGTCGCCGCCGTTGGCCTTGATCTGGTCGAGCATCGTCAGCACGGCCTCGTTGGCGCCGCCGTGCAGCGGGCCGGAGAGGGCGTTGATGCCGGCGGAGACCGAGGCGTAGATGTTGGCCTGGCTCGAACCGACGACCCGGACCGTCGACGTCGAGCAGTTCTGCTCGTGGTCCGCGTGCAGGATGAGCAGCTTGTCGAGCGCGTTCACGACGACCGGGTCCGGGTCCCACTGCTGGTACGGCACCGCGAACGTCATCCGCAGGAAGTCCTCGACGTAGCCGCGCGAGTAGTCCGGGTACAGCAGCGGCTCACCCTTGGAGGCGCGGTGGACGTACGAGGTGATCGTGCGCGTCTTCGCGAGGATCAGCACCGTCGCGAGCTCGACCGTCTCGGGGTCGAACGGGTCGAGGGACTCCGGGTAGAACGTGGACAGCGCGTTGAGCGCCGAGGCCATGACGGCCATCGGGTGCGCGTTGCGCGGGAACGTCCCCATGAAGGTGCGGAAGTCCTCGTGGACCAGCGTGTGCCGGTTCACGCGCTCCTCGAAGGCCGAGAGCGCCTGCGGGCTGGGCAGCTCGCCGTTGATGAGCAGGTAGGCGACCTCGAGGAACGACGAGTGCTCCGCCAGCTGCTCGATGGGGTAGCCGCGGTACCGCAGGATGCCGGCGTCACCGTCGATGTAGGTGATCTGCGACTCGCAGGACGCGGTGTTCATGAAGCCCGGGTCGACGGTCACCATGCCGGTGTCACGCAGCAGGGACGACACGACGATGCCGTCGTTGCCGTCGGTGGCGGGCACCACGGGCAGGTCTCGCACCTGCCCGTCGACCACGAGCTGGACGGGGGCCTGCACCGGTGCGGTGACGACGTCCGACATGGGTGTTCCTTCCTGCGCCGACGAGCGGGTCCAGCCGGCCCGGGCGGGTTGCCGTGCGGTCCGGTGGGGTGACCGACGCGCGGTGATGCCCCCGTCGGCCCACGTGACGGTACCTGCGATAGCGGTGTCTTGACCAATGTGCGACAGACCCTTGGCCCGGATGTGAGGTTCCTCACAGACGGTGCGGTCAATGTACGTCGTCCGGCGCCGTGGGGCCACGGCACGGGACCGACGGTCGCGGGCTACGCGCCCGACAGCCGCGCGGCGGCCTCCGCGACGTGCTCGTCGGAGGCGGTCAGCGCGACCCGCACGTGGCCGGCCGCGGCCGCGCCGTAGAACGCCCCGGGCGCGACCAGCAGCCCCAGACCCGCCAGGTCGTGCACGGTCGTCCACGCGTCCTGGACCGGCCCGTCCGGCCGCACCCACAGGTACAGCCCGGCCTGCGACCCGTCGACCACGTAGCCCGCGTCCTCGAGCCCCGCGCGCAGCGCGGCCCGGCGTCGGCGGTAGCGCTCACGCTGCTCCGCGACGTGCGCGTCGTCCCCGAGCGCGACCGTCATCGCCGCCTGCACGGGCGCCGGCACGATCATGCCGGCGTGCTTGCGCGTCTCCAGCAGCCCCGCCACGAGCGCCGGGTCGCCCGCGACGAACGCCGCCCGGTACCCCGCGAGGTTGGACTGCTTCGACAGCGAGTACACGGCCAGCAGGCCCGTGGGGTCGCCGCCGGTGACCCGCGGGTCCAGCACGCTCGGGACGCCCTCGGTCGCCCACGGCTCGTCCCAGGCCAGCTCCGCGTAGCACTCGTCCGACGCCACGACCACGGGGCGACCCGTGCGCGCGCCCGCCGCCCGCGCCGCCGCCACCACGCCCCGGAGCCGGTCGACCCCCAGCACCGTGCCGTCGGGGTTGCCCGGGGAGTTCAGCCAGACGAGGCGCACGTCGTCCCGCTGCGCCAGCAGCCGCGCCGGGTCGTCGGCCGGCACCGGCGTCGCACCCGCGAGGCGCGCCCCCACGTCGTACGTGGGGTACCCGGTCGCCGGGTGCAGCACGGCGTCGCCGGCTCCCAGCCCCAGCAGCGAGGGGAGGAACGCGACGAGCTCCTTCGAGCCCAGGGTCGGCAGCACCGCCGCGGGGTCGAGTCCCGGCACGCCGCGGCGCCGCGCGAACCACGCCACGACGGCCTCGCGCAGCGCGGGCGTGCCGTGCGTCGTCGGGTACCCCGGGGCGTCGGCCGCGGCCGCGAGCGCCGCGCGCACGACCTGGGGGGTCGGGTCGACCGGTGTCCCCACGGACAGGTCGACCAGACCGCCCGGGTGCGCACGGGCGCGCGCGGCGACGGGTGCCAGCGAGTCCCAGGGGAAGTCCGGCAGCGCGCCGGTCAGCAGACCCACGAGTCCCCCACGGCCCGGCGCGCGGCGCTCACTCGCCGTGGACGCGCAGCGGGAGCGTGGCGATGATCGGGTGGTCGTGCGCGATCTCGCCCATCTTCGCGGCGCCGCCGGGCGAGCCGATCTCGTCGAAGAAGTGGACGTTGGCCTCGTAGAACGGGGCCCACTGCTCGGGGACGTCGTCCTCGTAGTAGATCGCCTCGACGGGGCACACCGGCTCGCAGGCGCCGCAGTCCACGCACTCGTCGGGGTGGATGTACAGCGACCGCTTGCCCTCGTAGATGCAGTCGACCGGACACTCCTCGATGCACGCCTTGTCCTTGACGTCCACGCAGGGTTCGGCGATCACATACGTCACGGGGCTCCTCCACGGGTGCAGCGGTCGACCTAGTATCCCCCACGTGCGACCTGTCACGCCCCGCCGTCCAACCTCCGACACGAGGTGCTCCGCGTGAGCCCCGACACGTGGCGCGGCTGGGCGCCGGGCACGCGGGTCGTCGTGCGCCGTCGCCGCGACGACCTGCCGGCCGGGGCCGTCGCCGGAACGCTGCGCGGCGGCGAGCCGCCGTTCACCGACGTCCTCGGGGACGTCGTGCACGTCGACGACGACGGTCTGACCGTGCGGACCCGGCGCGGGGACGTGCACGTGCCCGCGCGGGACGTCGTGCGCGCCAAGACCGTCCCGCCCGCCCCGCCGCGGCGCGGACCGCGGCGGGGGGCCGACTGACGTCAGGGCGCTGCCGGCGTCCCCGGTGCGGGGGCGGTCCCGCAGATCACCCGGTTCTGCGGCTTGTACTTCCACGTGTGCGACTCGGTGTCCACGAGCTCGCCCGCCAGGTAGACCCGCCGGGTGTTCGTGACCGTGAAGCCGGGGTTGCCCATGCTCTGCGCCTCGCACGTCGGCGACTGCGAGTACACGGTGGTCGGCGCCTGCACCCCCGAGCGTCCGCTCTTCGTCGTCTCGACCGTGAAGTGCTTGGTGCTCCAGATCCGCACGTGCGCCGCGCCGTCCGCGACGTAGCCCTGCACGAGCGCGCCGTACGGGGTGTTGTTCTTCCACTTCATGTCGATGACGCCCGTGAAGATGGTCGCCTCGCGCCCCTCGGGGTACCGCTGGAACCACTCGCTGTGCGGCGTGTGCTCCACGTCCTCGAAGCCGGCGAAGTACGCGGCGTTGTACGTGGTCGTCGACACCTGCGACAGCCCACCGCCCCAGGCGTCCTTGTGCTCGCCGTTGACGATCGCGCCGGCCTGCACGAAGCCGTGCGCAGCGTCGATCGGGCCCAGCGCCTCCGTGAGGCTGAACGTCTCCCCCGGTCGCACCAGCGTGCCGGTGATGTTCGCCAGACCCGTCGCGATGTTCGACGTGCGTCGCGGCTCGCTCGTCAGCGGCGTCGAGAACTCGGACACGACCTCGGTGACGCCGAGCGCCTCGAGCGCGGCGGTCGTCTGCGCGGGGTCCGACTGGACCAGCTCGACGGGCGCGACGCGGTCGGTCCCGGTCGTGGCGGCCTGGGCGACCGACGTCGCCAGCGCCGCCGGGTCGAGGGTCGTCCCGGGCGTGCCGGGGACGATGACCGGGGCACCCCCCTGGAACTCGAAGCGCGCGTCGGACGCGGTCGTCAGCAGGTCGGGCACCTGGCCCAGCACCGCCTCGGACAGGGCCGCGCCGTCGAGCTGCAGCGTGAGCGTGCCCTCGACCGGGACGACGGCCGCGCCGGCGGTGAGGGTCGGCACGTCGAGCACGGCCTGGCGCTCGCCGACCTGCACGGTGACGGGGGCGGACGCCAGGGGCTGCGCGAGCTCCGCCAGCGCACGGTCCGCCTCGTCCTGGGACACGGCGGGCGCCACCGCGCTGGTCGGCAGCTCGACCGGACGCGGCGCCGTGAGCCACCCCTCGGCGAGGACCGCGACGGCACCCTCGGTGTCGAGCTCCCAGCCGTCGACGGCGTCGGTCGCGAACGCGGCACCGTCGGCGAACACGACCGTCCCGTCGACCGGTGGCAGGGTCAGGGAGCCGGAGAGCTGCGTGAGCGCGTCGTCGAGCGCCTCCTCGTCGACCCGCGTGACGGGAGGCTGCTCCCCGACGCCGGTGACGTGGCGCCACAGCCGCACGGGCTGCGTCAGGTCGACCCCCGTGAGGCGGGCGACGGTGGCCTCCGCGTCGAGGACCAAGCCCGCGGCTGCCGGGTCGAGGTCCGCCTGCACGTCCTGCGCCGCGACCGGCACCGCCGCCGTGGCACGGTCCCCGAGACCGTCCACGAGCGCCTGCTCCGCCTCGTCGGAGGACATCGAGCCGATCTCGACGCCCGCGACGGTGGCGCCGCGCGGCACCTGGTCGGCCAAGGCGTAGGACGACCCGACGTAGAGCGCGGCGAGCAGCGCGACCGCGCCACCGGTGATCGCGAGCGCCCGGGGCCAGTGCGACCGCCCGTCCTCGGGCTCGAACTGGTCGAGCGGGGAGGGCTCGCGCTCGGCGAGGGGTGTGCGGTCGACGGGGCCGCCCGGCGTCGGGCGCGGTCCGTCGCCGCCGCGGGCCGTGCTCGGCCACGACGCGGGCGCCACCACGGGCGCGGCCCGGGTCTCGACGTCCTCGGCCGCAGGAGCGGCGGCCGTCGGGGCCAGGACCGCCGTCTCGTCCGCGCGCGGCGAGACGGGCGACGTGACAGCGGCGGCCGCGGGCGCCAGGACCGCGGTGTCGTCCGCTCGCGGCGAGGAGGGCGCCGCTCCCGGGGCGACGGCCGTCGCCGCGGCGGTGTCCTCGCCCGGGGCGCGCGCCGCGGCCCGGTCGGCGTCCTGGCGGTCGGCGTCCCGGCCGTCGGCGCCCCGGCCGTCAGTGTCCTGGCCGTCGACGTCCTGGCCGTCGGTCTCCGGGGAGTCGGTGTCCGGGGAGTCGGCGTCCTGCGGGTCGGCGTCCGCCTGCTCCGCCGACGGCGTGCCGGCGGACGACGTCCCGGCGCCGTCGTCCGGCTCGGACGTCGGCAGCGGGCTCTGCGGCAGGGCGTGCGCCGGGACGCCCACCGAGGCCGCGTTGAGGGCGGTGAACGCCAGCGCCGACAGCCCGCCGAGGTCGAGCGGCGGCAGGGGCGCCGGCGCCCCCCGGTCGTCGTCGCCGGGTGCGGCGGGTGCGGGGCCGTCAGGAGCCTCCTGCCGGACGGCCGCCTCGTCAGCCCGGTCGGCGGGCGCCGGCGCGGAGGCAGCCGGTCCGTCCTGCTCGGGCGTCGGGGCCTGCGCCACCTCCGCGTCCGACGCCGGCGGCGCCGTCACGGCGACGTCGTCCCACGAGGGCCACGCGGCGAGCGGCTCGGCCGTCGGCGGGGCCAACGGGCGCGTGCCGGACGGGACCCGCGTCACGACGGGGCGCGGTGCCGCGTCGGGCACCGGGGCCGGCTCCCGGTCGGCGGCCGCGTCATCGGGGCCGTCGGCACCGGGCTGGTCGGCGGAGGGCTCGTCCGCGGTCGCCGCGCCAGGGGTGGGGGAACCGTCGGGGGCGTCGTGCGGACGCGGCACGTCGACGCGGTCGTCGTCCGCGGCCGTCCGCCCGGGCGCTGCGGAGGCATCACGGTCGGCAGCGCCCTCGGTCGGCGTGTCGCGGTCGGTCCCGTGCGTCATCGATCCCCCGTGATGGTCGTGCGCGCGCACGACGCGCGCGCGGTGATTCTACGGTGGCTGCTCACGACGGCGGGGCAGGTGGGCCCGTGCAGACCATTCCTCACCCGGTCCGCACCTCGTCGTCGCACCACGCGCACACCAGGCGCTACCGGACGCCTCGCAGCCGCCCCCGCAGGTGCACGAGCGCACCACCGTCGGCTGCCCCCTCCGCCGCGACCTGCACCCGTCCCACCACCACGTCGTGGTCGCCGGCGCGGTGCACGACCTCCGTCCGGCAGTCGAACCAGGCGACGGCGCCGTCGACCCACGCCGCGCCGGACACGGGACCGACGCGGTGCGGGACGCGCTCGAGCTGGCCGACCGCCGGCCGCCCCGGCGACGCCAGCCAGTCCGCGACGTCGCCCTGGTCGTCCGCCAGCACCGACACCGCCCACACGTCGACGTCGTCGAGCACGTCGCGCAGGCGGGCGTCGACGTGCACGCAGAACAGCAGCAGCGGCGGGTCGAGCGACACCGAGGCGACCGAGCTGACCGTCGCGGCGTGCGCCACCCCGCGGCGGACGGCGCTCACCACGACCACCCCGGCGGCGAGCCGGGAGACGATCGCCCGGAACGCGTCGGGGGTCACGCCGTCGGGGCTCACGACGCCGGGCTCACGACGTCGACGGCGCGTCGTCCTCGACCCAGCGCCGCGGGACGAGCGCGACGGCCCCGAGCGCCAGGACCACGCCGATGGCCCAGCCCCAGCCCCACAGGTCGCTGCCGGGGACCAGCACGTCGCCTCCCGGCCCGCTGCCCGCGAGCACCTGGACCGCGACGAGCGTGCCGACGACGCCCGCGAGGTAGCCGGACCACCCGACCCAGGCACGCGCCGTCAGCACGACGACGAGCACGAGCAGCAGGCAGACGAGCAGCCCCCAGGGGCGCACCGCCCGGTGCATCACGGTGCCCAGCGTGCCGGCCACGACGCCCAGTCCGGTCGAGGCGAGCACACGCCAGACGGTCGCGGCGGGGGGCAGCTGCACGGCGCTCAGGCTACCGGGTGCACACCGGCGGGCCACGCGACCCCGGCGTCCTCGGCGCGCAGGCTGCCGAGCCCGTAGCGGTAGGCCTCCGCCGCCGGGACGGCCGCCAGCACGTCGTTGCTCAGGGCGTAGCACCCGACCAGCGCGTCCTCGCCCTCGACGGCGCGGACCGCCTGGACCTGCGTCGCGTGCGCCCGCAGCGCCGCGAGCACACGGTCCCGGACGGGACCGACCTCGACCAGCACGTCCACCTCGTCGTCGAGCACCGCCATCGTCGGCGGCTCGGCGGCCGGGTCCGGCAGCGTCAGGTCGGCGATCGACCGGCCCAGGGCCGCGAGCACGGCGTCGCCGCCGAGCGCGACGTGCGCGCGTCGCAGAGCCGACCGTCCGACCACCGACCAGAGCACGACCGGGACGGTGTGCGCCGGGGAGTGGACGTCGTCCTCGCGGGCGGCGAGCTCGAGCGCGAGCGACGTGACCTCGTGCGCGCGCACGTGGTCCGGGTGCCCGTACCCGCCTCCGGGCTCGTACGTGACGACGACCTGAGGCCGGCGTGACCGCAGCACGCGGGCCAGCGCGTCGGCGGCCGCCTCCAGGGGGGCGAACGCGAACGCGTCGGGCGGGACGTCGTCGGCGGCTCCCGCGCGGCCCGTGCCGAGCCACGCCATGCCGGAGTCCTCGTACCTCGCGTCCACCGCGACGGCCTCGTCGAGGAACCCGTGGTCGTGCACGCCGAGCGCTCGCAGCGCGGCCGCGAGCTCGCCCTCACGGTGCTCGGCGAGGGCGCCGCCGTCGCCCTCGAGGTGCTTCCACCGGGCCCCGATGACCTCGCCGCGCTCACCGCGGGTCGCGGTCACGACGGTGACGGGCCTGCCCGACGCCGCCCACGTCGCGAGGAGCGCACCGGTCGCCAGGGACTCGTCGTCGGGGTGCGCGTGCACCGCCAGCAGGCCGCCGGTCACGCGTCGCCGTCCACGGGTCGCGCGGCGGCCGCGGGGTCGGCGTCCCGCGGTCCCCCGCGCCCGGCGCGCCGCACGTCGAGCGCCCGGGCGACGCGCTCGCGCTCCGCCGCCACCCCTTCCCCGATCGCCTGGGCGAGCAGCTCACGCTGGGCCAGCCGCTCGGCGACGAGGGTCGCGTGGTGCTCCGCCCGGAACGCGCGGACCGTCGAGGCGACCATGGCGAGCATGACGACCGAGAACGGCAGCGCCGTGAGGATCGCCGCGGTCTGCAGGGTCACCAGACCGCCCGCGACGAGCAGCGCCGCGGCGAGCAGCGCCGTGACACCCGCCCAGGCGACGCGGATCCAGGTCCGCGGCGAGGGGTGGCCGCCGGTCGTGAGCATCGCGACCACGAACGAGCCCGAGTCGGCGCTGGTCACGAAGAAGAGGCCGATGAGCAGCACCGCGCCGGCGGCCAGGACCACACCCCCGGGCAGCGAGGCGAGCATGTCGAACAGCGCGTTGGTGGTGTCCACCGCGCCGTCGGGCCCGACGAGCCCGCCACCGCCCCACAGCTCGGTGTGCAGGGCGGTGCCACCCAGCACGGAGAACCAGAGGAACGTGGCCAGCACGGGCACGCCGAGCACCCCGACGACGAACTCCCGGACCGTGCGACCGCGCGAGATGCGCGCGATGAACACCCCGACGAAGGGCGCCCACGAGATCCACCAGCCCCAGTAGAACGTGGTCCACGCGGCCTGCCACGCCTCACCCTCGACGCCGGTGAAGGCGCTGACGTTGAACGACAGCGGCACGATCCGCGACAGGTACACGCCGATCGACTGCACGAACTCCCGGAGCAGGAAGAGGGTGGGACCCAGGACGAGCACGCAGGCCATCAGGGTCCCCGCGAGGCCGACGTTGACGTTCGACAGCCACTTCAGGCCGCGGTCGAGCCCCGAGACGACGGAGACGGTCGCGACGGCCGTGATCCCGATGACGAGGCCGACCTGCAGGCCCGTCGACGCCGGGACGACGCCCAGGTGGTCCAGCCCGCCGGAGATCTGCAGCACGCCCAGGCCCAGCGACGTCGCCAGGCCGAACACCGTGCCGACGACCGCGACGACGTCGACGACGTCCCCCAGGGCGCCGGCGGCACGACGCTCACCGACGAGGGGCTCGATCGCCCAGCGCATCGACACCGGCCGGCCCCGGCGGTGCACGGCGTACGCGAGCGCCAGGCCGACCACGACGTACACCGACCAGGCGTGCACCCCCCAGTGCATGTACGTCTGGACCATCGCGGTCTCGGCGAGCTGCGCGGGTGTCCCGCTCGCGCTCGGCCGCGGCTGCGCGAAGTGGTTGAGCGGCTCCGCGACGCCCCAGAAGACCAGGCCGATGCCCATGCCCGCGGCGAACAGCATGGAGAACCACGAGCCGAGCGAGAAGGCGGGGCGGGCGTCGTCCGGGCCCAGCATGATGTCGCCGAAGCGGCTCAGGCCCATCCACAGGGCGAA
Source organism: Cellulomonas phragmiteti (assembly GCF_016862775.1). Lineage (GTDB taxonomy): Bacteria > Actinomycetota > Actinomycetes > Actinomycetales > Cellulomonadaceae > Cellulomonas > Cellulomonas phragmiteti. The sequence continues at coordinate 75,484 of NZ_BONP01000011.1, forward strand.
GACCACGAACCCGGCGACGATGAGGACGTAGTACCAGCCGAACGCCCCGATCACGTCCGCCTGCAGGAGCTCGACGGTCCGCTCCGCCCGCGCCGGGAACGCGACGGCCAGCCCTGCGAGCAGCACGATGAGGACCGCTGCGGGGGCGAACACCCGCCACGCCACCCGCGACGGCGCCGCCGGCACCGTCGCGCGCTCGGCGGGGTCGTCGGACTGCACCTCGGGCGTCGTCACGTCGTCGTCCTGCGGTCGGCCGTCAGGAACGCTTGTTGCGCGCCGTCTGGCGGGCCCGCTCGGTCTGGTCGAGGACGACCTTGCGGATGCGCACGACCTCGGGGGTGACCTCGACGCACTCGTCCTCGCGGGCGAACTCGAGCGACTCCTCGAGCGTCAGCTTGCGCGGCGGCACCAGGTTCTCGAACGACTCCGCCGTGGAGGAGCGGATGTTGTTGAGCTTCTTCTCCTTGGTGATGTTGACGTCCATGTCCTCGTTGCGCGAGTTCTCCCCCACGACCATGCCCTCGTAGACCTCGGACGTCGGCTCGACGAAGAACGCGCCGCGCTCCTGCAGGTTGAGCATGGCGAACGGCGTCGCGACCCCCGAGCGGTCCGCCACGAGCGAGCCGTTGACACGGGTGTCGATCGGGCCCGCCCACGGCTCGAAGCCCTCGGCGATGGACGACGCGATGCCGGTGCCGCGCGTGTCGGTGAGGAACCGGGTACGGAACCCGATGAGACCGCGCGCGGGCACGACGAACTCCATGCGCACCCACCCGGTGCCGTGGTTGCTCATCGTCTGCATGCGGCCCTTGCGCTGCGCGAGCAGCTGCGTGACCGCGCCCAGGTACTCCTCGGGCACGTCGATCGTCATGCGCTCCGTCGGCTCGTGGACCTTGCCGTCGACCAGCCTGGTGACGACCTGCGGCTTGCCGACGGTGAGCTCGAAGCCCTCGCGGCGCATCTGCTCGACGAGGATGGCCAGGGCCAGCTCGCCACGGCCCTGCACCTCCCACGCGTCCGGGCGCTCGGTGGGCAGGACGCGCAGCGACACGTTGCCGATGAGCTCGCGGTCGAGGCGGTCCTTGACCTGGCGCGCGGTGACCTTGTGGCCCTTGCCGCCCTTGCCGGCCAGCGGGCTCGTGTTGATGCCGATGGTCATCGAGATCGCCGGGTCGTCGACCGTGATGAGCGGCAGGGGCCGCGGGTCGTCGGGGTCCGTGAGCGTCTCGCCGATCGTGATGTCCTCGATGCCGGCGACGGCGACGATGTCACCCGGCCCGGCCTCGTCGGTCGGCACCCGGTCGAGCGCCTTCGTCTCGAGCAGCTCGGTGATGCGGACGTTCTGCAGGGTGCCGTCGTGGCGCGCCCACGCCACGGTCTGCCCCTTGCGCAGGGTCCCGTTGTGGATGCGCAGCAGCGCGAGACGCCCGAGGAACGGGGAGGCGTCGAGGTTCGTGACGTGCGCCTGCAGCGGCGCCTGCGGGTCGTACGTCGGCGCCGGGATCTTCTCGAGGATCGTCGCGAACAGCGGCTCGAGGTCCGCGCTGTCCGGCAGGCCGCCGTCGGCGGGCTGCGTGAGCGAGGCCCGGCCGGCCTTCGCAGCCGCGTACACCACCGGCACGTCGAGGATCGCGTCGAGGTCCAGGTCCGGCACGTCCTCGTGCAGGTCCGACGCGAGACCCAGCAGCAGGTCCGTCGCCTCGTGGACGACCTCCTCGATGCGCGCGTCGGGGCGGTCCACCTTGTTGACCACGAGGATCACGGGGAGCTTGGCCTCGAGCGCCTTGCGCAGGACGAACCGCGTCTGGGGCAGCGGCCCCTCGGAGGCGTCCACGAGCAGGACGACGCCGTCGACCATCGACAGCCCGCGCTCGACCTCGCCACCGAAGTCGGCGTGGCCCGGGGTGTCGATGACGTTGATGGTGATGCCGTCGGGCTCGCCGACCGCCGCGGCCGCCGGCCCGGAGTACCGGATCGCGGTGTTCTTCGCGAGGATCGTGATGCCCTTCTCGCGCTCCAGGTCACCCGAGTCCATCGCGCGCTCGTCCACGTGGTCGTGCGCGCCGAACGCGCCCGACTGCCAGAGCATCTTGTCCACGAGGGTGGTCTTGCCGTGGTCGACGTGCGCGACGATGGCGACGTTGCGCAGGTCGGAGCGCACGCCGGTGCTGGTGCCGGTGGCGGGCATACAGGTACTCATCTCAGGAGGTTGAGGGGGATGCGCCGACGACGGCGCGCCCCCATCCTACCGGCCCTCCCCAGGACGGTCGCCCGGAGGCCCCGACGGCGGCGGCGTGACGGTCAGCCGTCCGCCGTCCGCGCCCAGTCCCACCACGACGTGAGGTCGGCGAGCGACGCGGACAGCACGGGCACGTCGGTCACCACCGGCAGGCCGGGGTCCTGCTCGCGGTCCCGCACAGCCGCGAGCGTCAGGGCCGGCGTGCGCACGACGGGCAGCGCGGCTCCCCCGGCGAGCAGGGCGTCGGACGCCGCGGCGAGGGACTCGGCGGCCCCCTGCGGGTCGGCCTGCGCGGCGAGGGCGTCGAGCACCGCGTCGAGCGCGGCGTCGGAGTGGCCCGTGACGTTGGTCGCACCGCCCGAGCGCCAGCGGGCGACGAACGCCGCGACCGGCAGGTCCTCCTGCGCGACGGGCACGAGGGCCGCGTCCCAGTCCTCGGGCCGCGTCCGCAGGGTCTGGGACGGGTCGTCCGCGTCGACGGGCACGACGTCGAAGCCCGCCTCCGCCGCGGCCGCCGTCAGCAGCTCGAGCGCCGTGGCGCGCACCGGGTCGGCGGTGTTCGTCAGGACGCGCACCGTGAGCGGGTCGTCCGTCACCGGCGCCCCGGGCTCGGCCTGCTCCCCCGGCGCGGCGGCGGGGCCGGTCGGCCCGACCTGCGCGGCGACGACGTCGGAGACGTCCGCCCGGGCCCACAACGGCTGCACGGCACCGGCCACGACGCGGTCGCGCGGCACGCTCGCGAGGAACGCGCGCCGCAGGTCCGTCGCCGTCGCCGCGGGGTCGGCTGCCGCCGCGTGCGCCGCGGGGTCGAAGACGCCGCCGGCGGACTCCTGGACGACCAGCTGCAGCACGGCGTCGCCGTCGGTGCGCAGGGCGACCGCCTCGAGGCGCTCCGCCGCGGCGAGCACGTCCGTGGTGCTCAGCGGCGCGGCGACGTCGACCTCGTCGGCCGCCAGCGCGTCGACCTGGGCGAGGGGGTCCAGGTCGGTCCGCACCTGCACGCGGTCGTAGGCCGCGGGGGCTGCGCCGTCGTAGTGGGCGTTGCGGACGGCCTCGACGCCGGACGCGTCGACCCGCGCGAGGACGTAGGGGCCGGTCGTCGTGGTCAGGGTCGGGTCGGCCGTCACGTCGCCCGCGCGCCCGGCGGCCCGCCAGACGCGGGAGAGCGGCACGAGCGCGGCACGGTCCTGCTGCTGCACGGCCGTCGTGACCGCCAGGGCCCAGGCGGCCGCCTCGTCCGTCGCGTCGGCGTCGTCGGTCGCGTCGGAGGCGTCGGCCGCGTCGGAGTCGTCGGTCGCGTCGGCGTCGTCCGTCGCCGTGGGCGTCGGCGTGCCCGGGGCGTCCGTGGCGGGGGTGGTCGCCGCGCCCGTGCCCGGTGACGTGGCACCGGCGGCCGGCGTGCCCGCGGCGGCCGGGACGGTCGGGGTGCCCGTCGGCAGCGGGGGCGCCGCGGGGTCCAGCGCGAGCCTGCCGACGACGTGCGCCGGCAGGTTGACGTCGAGCGCGACCTGCCAGTCGGCCACGGGGCTGTCGTAGACGACGGTCACGGTGGCCCCCTCGACGGCCGGGACCGCGGAGGCCCGCACGAGCGCGGCCGACGCGGCACCGAACACGACGACGTCGTCGGGGGTGGTCGCCACGACGCCGTCGGCGTCGAGCTCCGGGACGATCTCGTCGAGCTGGGCGCTGCGGGCCGCCCACTCGAGCAGCAGGTCGGCGGGGGTGACCGGGACGCCGTCGGACCACCGGGCCGTCGGGGCGATCGTGTAGCGGACCGTCAGGGGCGCGTCGGACACCTTCTCGACCGTGCCGAAGGACTCGTCGGGCACGACGGTCCCGTCCGCGGCCAGCGTCGTGAACCCCGACTGCACCAGACCCCGCACGAGCACGCTGCCCGGAGCCCGCCCCGCAGCGGTGGCACCGTTCAGCGACGCGAACGGCAGGTCGGCCGAGACGACGACGGTACCGGCCCGGGCCGGGTCGACCGGGTCGGACGAGCAGGCCGTCAGCCCACCCAGCGCCAGACCCAGCAGCGCCAGGACCACGCTCCCGCGCGCCGCGGGTCGCGTCACGACCCATGTCCGCCTCGTCGTCACGGTCACCCGTCCGCCTCCTGTCCGCCGCACCGCCCGCCCCGTACGGACGGGACCTTCCCACGACCACCCGGTCGTCGGCGGCCCGACGCGCGGTCGGACCCGCACGAAACGGCGGAAGACGCGCGTACCCGCCGGGCTGCGGACACACCCGGCGGGTACGGACGGTGGTGCAGGTCAGCCGTGGTCGACGAGCATCCCGCGCAGCAGCCGGCGCTCGCGCTGCTTCTCCGGGTTCGGCAGCGGCACGGCGGCGATGAGGCGCTGCGTGTACGGGTGCTGCGGGCGGCGCAGGATCTCGTCGCGCGAGCCCTGCTCGACGATCTCGCCGCGGCGCATCACCACGATGCGGTCGGCGAGCATGTCGACGACGGCGAGGTCGTGCGTCACGAACAGGCAGGCGAACTGCAGGCGTCGCTGCAGGTCCTGCAGCAGCTCCAGGACGCGGGCCTGGACCGACACGTCGAGCGCCGACGTCGGCTCGTCGGCGACGAGCAGCTGCGGCGACAGCGCGATGGCCCGCGCGATGCCCACCCGCTGCTTCTGCCCGCCGGACAGCTCGTGCGGGTACCGGTTGCGGTACGCGCGCGGCAGCTCGACCTGGTCGAGCAGCTCCTCGATGCGCCGCTGCAGCGCGACGCCCTTGGCCTCCCCGGCGAGGAACAGCGGCTCGCCGATGCTCTCGCCGATCGGCAGCCGCGGGTTGAGCGAGGACGACGGGTCCTGGAAGACCATGCCCACCTTGCGACGCAGGGCGCGCATCTGCGCGCGGTCCGCCGTGCGCAGGTCCAGGCCGTCGACGGTCAGGCTGCCCTCGACCGTCGGCAGCAGCCCCACGGCGGCACGGCCGATCGTGGTCTTGCCCGATCCCGACTCCCCGACCAGGCCGACGACCTCCCCGGCGTGCACCACGAGGTCGGCGCCCTGGACGGCGCGGAACGCCGGCATGCGGCCCTGCTTGGGGTACTCGATGGCGACGCCCGCCAGCGCCAGGACGGGCGCCCCGGCGCTCGCCAGCCGGAGGCGCTCGCGCTCCGCGGCTGCTGCCAGCCGCCGCGCGTTCTCGGCCTCGCGGGCCTCGAGGTCGGCGGCCGACACGTTCTGGACGAGGTTCTCGGCGCCCGTGGCGGAGGCCAGGGCCGCGGTGAGGTCGATCTCCGGGCCGCCCAGGTGCGGGACCGCGGCGAGCAGCTCCTGCGTGTAGGGGTGCTGCGGCCGGTAGAAGATGTCCTCGGACGTGCCGGTCTCGACGATCAGCCCCTGCCGCATGACCGCGATGCGGTCCGCCAGGTCGGCCACCACCCCCATGTCGTGGGTGATGAGGATGACCGCGGAGTCCAGCCGGTCGCGCAGGTTGCGCATGAGGTCGAGGATCTCCGCCTGGACCGTGACGTCCAGCGCGGTGGTCGGCTCGTCGGCGATGAGCAGCGCCGGGTCGCACGCCAGCGACTGCGCGATCATCGCGCGCTGCCGCTGCCCGCCCGACAGCTGGTGCGGGTACGACCGGAACGCCTTGTCCGGATCGGGCAGCTCGACCATCGTCAGCAGCTCGATCGCCCGCTCGCGCGCGTCGTCCGGGGACATCTCGCGGTGCAGCCGGAGGGTCTCGATGATCTGGAACCCGATGGTGTACGCCGGGTTCAGCGCCGTCATCGGCTCCTGGAAGATCATCGCGACGTCGTTGCCGCGGATCTTGCGCATCCGGGACGCGGACAGGCCGCGCAGCTCGGTGCCGCGCAGCTTGATCGAGCCGCGGACCCGTGCGTTGCGCGGCAGCAGGTCGAGGATCGCCATGGAGCTCACGGACTTGCCGGAGCCGGACTCGCCGACGATCGCCAGGACCTCGCCGGCGTGCACGTCGTAGCTCAGGCCGATCGCGGCCGGCACCCAGCGGCGGTTGACCGCGAAGTCGACCGACAGGTCCCGGACCTCCAGCACGGCGTTCGAGCTCGGAACGGGCGTGGTCATCGCGGGGCTCCTGGGATCATGGGCGTATGGAACGACGGTGGACGTACAGGCCGCGCAGCTCGGCGCTGCTCGCAGGCGCGACGGTGCTCGCGGCGCTCGCCGCGACGGCCGCGCAGCTCGCGGCCGACGGGCCGGCGGCGGGTCTGCGAGCGTTGCCCGCCGGCGCCGCCGTCGCGCTCCTGGGGTGGGTGGTGTTCGCGCGTCCCCGCGTCGACGTGGACGACACGGGCGTGCTCGTCGTGAACCCGTTCACCACGACGCACGTCCCGTGGGGCGCGCTCATCGAGGTCCGCACGCGCTACACCTGCACGTTCGTGACCCCGCACCGGCGGGTCGAGGCGTTCGCCGCACCCGGCCCCGGTCGCCACGTCGCCGCGTCGGCCACCGCCGCCGACCTGCGGGGCGTCGGCCCCGGCGCCGCCGACGGTCGTGGGTCGGTGCAGATCGGCGAGGTCCCCGGGTCGTCGTCCGCGACCGTCGCGACGTACGTCCGCCGGCGCTGGAACGACCTGGCCGAGGACGGCCTGCTCGACCTCGGCCAGGCCGAGCAGACGCCGGTGCGCCGCGAGGTGGACGTGCGGGCGCTCGCCGCGCTGGGCGTGCTCGTCCTGCTGGCGGTGGCGGCGCAGCTCGTCTGAGCCGACGGCGCGAGCATGACGCGCCGACGTCATGCGCCGGTCCCGTCGGACGGGCCGACGTCCCCGTCCGACGGACCATCGGGCCGGGCGGCCGTGCCCTCGAACCGGCCGTACGGCGCGGCCCCTGCGACGACCGCGCCGGCGGCCGGGACCGTCTCGCGGACACGGCGCGTCGAGATCTTGCGCTGCCGCGGGTCGAACGCGTCACGCAGGCCGTCACCGATGAAGTTGATGCACAGGCAGATGATGACGATGAACATGCCGGGGAACCAGAAGAGCCACGGCCGGGTCGAGAAGGCCGCCTGGTTGTCGCTGATGAGCCGGCCCAGGGAGGTGTCCGGCGGCGTGATGCCGAAGCCGAGGTAGGACAGCGACGTCTCCAGGAGGATCGCCGAGGACATCAGCAGCGTCGCGTTGACGGTGATGACGCCCACCGCGTTCGGCAGGATGTGCTTGAAGATGATGCGCCGGTCCGACGCGCCCGCGAGCCGCGCGGCGTCGACGAACTCCCGCTCGCGCAGCGTGAGGAAGTCACCGCGGACCAGACGGGCCATGCCCGTCCACGTCGTCAGCCCCAGCAGGACGCCCAGGATCAGCACGCCGCCGCCCGCGTTGTACGCGATGACCGCGCCGACGAGCAGGACCGGGACGATGATGACCATGTCCGTGAACCGCATGAGGACCGTCTCGAGCCAGCCGCGGAAGTACCCGGAGAAGGCGCCGATCACGACGCCGATGAGCGCCGAGATCAGGCCGACCATCGCGGTGACCGCGAGCGAGATCTGCGTCCCGCGCATCGTCATGGCGAAGTAGTCGCGGCCGACGCTGTCCTGGCCGAACGGGTGCTCGCCCAGCGAGAACGGGAACAGCTGCAGCGTCGGGCGGCCGCCGTCCATGAGGACCGGCGTCTGCGTCCAGCGGTACTGCCACCAGCCGTGCCAGGGGCCGAGCCCGACCGAGGTGATGGCGAGCAGCACCACGAGCGTCAGCACGACGAGCGACACGATGGCGCCGGTGTGCCCGAGGAACCGCTTGCGGACCAGCGCCCCCTGGCTCAGCCCCTTGAGGTCCTCCGGGACCTCGCGCGAGTCGTCCGGGGCGGTGTCCTGCTGCGTCGTGCTCATGACTTCACCCTCACGCGCGGGTCGAGTGCGGAGTACGCCAGGTCGGCCAGCAGGTTGAACACCACGGCCGTGATCCCGACGACGAGGAAGACTCCCATGATGGGATTCGGGTCCTGCAGGGTCAGACCGGTGATGAAGGTCTGTCCCATGCCCTTGAACGAGAAGACCCGCTCGGTGATGACGGCACCGCCCAGCAGGCCGCCGATGTCGAACGCGACGATCGTGGCCAGCGGGATCAGCGCGTTGCGGAAGGCGTGGCGCACCACGACGACCCGCTCCGGCAGGCCCTTGGCGCGCGCGGTGCGCACGTAGTCCTGACCCATCACCTCGAGCATCGACGCCCGGGAGTACCGGGTGTACGACGCCAGCGAGATCAGCAGCAGCGCGGCCGTCGGCAGCACCAGGTGCGTGAACTTGTCGATCCCGAGGATCCAGAAGTCGTCGCTGAGGTTCGGGGTCTCGGACCCGATCGTCGCGATCGGCCTGCCCCGCACCAGCCGGACGTACGCGGGCCACGAGATCATCATCCGGTCGAGCATGACGAGCGCGGCGACGAAGAACGAGGTCAGCCCGGCGACCTTCATGGACTGCCGGTAGTCGTACCCGCCCATGAGGCGCCCGACGAGCACACCCGCCGCGACGGCGGCCACGCCCAGCACCACGATGAGCGGCAGCGTGGCGCGGTCCAGCAGGGGCCGCAGGGCGAACATCGCCACGACGCCCAGCCCGACGGTGATGAGGGCGGAGTACAGCGCCCGCCGGTTCTGCAGGCCGGCGAGCAGCGTCGTGATGCCGACCGCGATGCCCACGCCCGTCACGACGACGAGGGCGGGGCCCAGGCCCGGGTAGCGGAACCACTGCGTCGCACCGAGGTACCACAGCACACCGCCACCGACCACGGCCGCGACGGCGAAGGTCAGCAGGCGCCGTCGGAGCGAGCCCCCGATGACCACGGCCCACACGAGGCCGGAGACCAGCCCCACCCCCACGACGGTCGGCAGCGGCACGACCGGGTCGGCGAGGAAGTCGTTGAAGCGGATCGCGCCGAACTCCTTGAGCAGGACGGCGACCCAGAAGACGGGGAGCGAGAAGAAGAGGAACGTGAAGAACGTGACGCCGTAGTCGAACGCCGAGTACTGCCGCAGGGCCGTGACGATCCCGATCGAGATGCCGATGACGATCGCGAGGACGGTGGCTCCGGCGACGAGCTGCAGGGTGGTCGGGATCGCCGAGGACAGCGCGGCGGTCACCTCCTGCCCCTGGAGGGTCCTGCCGAGGTCGCACTGACCAGGGACGACGCACCTCGCCGCGCCGCTGAGCCAGATGAAGTACCGCAGCGGAGCGGGGACGTCGAGGTTGAGCAGCGCCGTGCGCTGCTCCATGAGCTGCTCCCGGTTCGGCCGGTTCGACTCACGGAACTCGGCGAGCGGGTCGCCGGAGATGGCGACCAGCTGGTACACGAGGAAGGAGGCACCCAGGAGGATGAGCAGCGACACCCCGAGGCGCCGCAGGACGTACGAAGTCATGGACTCTCGCTCTCGCGCAGGCCGGACCCGCCCTCTCGGGCGCGCTCCGGACCCGCGGCGGCACGTGCTGGACGCGGCCGGGCTCGGCGCCGGCCGACAAGTGGACAAAACTCTACTGCTCGCGCGCACCGACCCGATCCGCCACGTGGCGGGCAGTGCGACGCCGGGACCCCTGAGCAGCGGGTCCCGGCGTCGCCTGTCAGCACGGTCGGGTCAGACGCGGATCAGGACGCGTCGACCGTCCACTCCCACACGTTCCACCAGACACCGGCCTGGTTCGGGTTGTACTCGTCGATCCCGCCGACGTGGTCGCCCACGGCGTCGACGCCGACCGACTGGAACAGCGGCAGGCCGTACGCGTCGGCGAACAGCAGCGGGTCGATCTGCTCCTGGATCGCGGCCTGCTCGTCCGTGTCGAGCGTGCGCACCAGCGTCGAGGCCAGCGTGTCCACCTCGGAGTTGGAGTAGCCGTTGTAGTTGCCACCACCGGTGGACGAGAAGATCTGCGGGACACCGGCGACGCCGATACCGCTGTTGATCCACCCGAAGATCGCGGCGTCGTACGAGCCGTCCGACAGGCGCGAGCCCCAGGCCGCGTCACCCTGGTCGTCGATGACGAACCCGGCCTCGGTGGCCGCGGCCGCGATCAGCGTGTACGCGTTGACGCGGTTGGGGTTGTTGATGTTGTAGAGGATCCGCACGGTGGGGCTGGTCACGCCGGCCTCCGCGAGCAGCGCCTGGGCGGCGGCGATGTCCCCGTCGAGCGGGTAGTCGGCCGAGCCGTTGTTCGCCACGGTGTCCTCGTACGAGGCCTGGGCCGGCACGAAGAGCTGCGAGTTCAGGACCGCCGCGTCGTCCTTCTGCGGGGTGATGATCGCGTCGAGGATCTTCTGGCGCGGGATCGTCTTGAGGAACGCCTGGCGCACCTTGAGCGCCGTCTCGGCGTCGCCGCCGTACGTCGCCGGGTCGAACGGACCACCGTTGTTGAAGGTCAGGTCGATGTGGTCGTACGCGAGCTGGTCGTCCTGGTGGACGACGACACCGTCGAGCGCGTTGAGCGCGGTCAGGGTGTCGGCGCTCGACTGCGGCGAGATGACGTCGACCTCGCCGTTGTTCAGCGCCTGGACGGCCGCGGTCGCGTCCGGGATCGTCCGCATGACGATCTCGTCCAGCTGCGCGACGAGGTCACCGGCGTACGCCTCGTTCGGGACCAGGGTGACGGACTGGTTCTCGACCACGTCCGACACGATGTACGGGCCGGAGGAGAGGTAGAGCTCGGGGTCCGACGGCAGGATCGTGGAGTCGAAGCCGGTGTTCCAGAAGTCGGCGACGGCCTGCAGCTGCGGGTCGGGCTCCGTCGCGGTCGCGGCCGACTCGGACAGGCTCTCGAACAGCTCGATGAGCGCCTGGCCGTCCTCGAGGCCGGCGTTCTTCGCGATGACGTGCGCGGGCATGTCGGCGGCGTAGGCCACCTCCCAGTCCGCGGCGGGCTCCGAGTAGCTCAGGGTGACCGAGCGGCCGTCCTCGCCGATCTCCGGGAACTGGGTCAGGCCCAGGGTGCCGGTGTCGCCCGCGTAGTCGAAGTACGTGACGTCCTCGGAGTTGAAGTGACCCGACTGGATCGCCCACGCCAGGATCAGGTCGTCGGCGTCGACGGGCTCGCCGTCCGACCACACGATGTCCTCGTTGACCGTGTACGTCACCACGAGCGGGTCCTCGGACTCGACCTCGTAGGTGCCGAACGACTCGTCCTTGGCCAGCGAGGGGTTGCCCGCGGCGAACGAGGACCCGTCCACGTAGTTGAACCACGCCCGGGTCGGGTAGGTCACGATCTTCGAGTTGATGTCCGTGTTGCCGTTGGACGTGTTCGGGTTGAAGGAGAAGAACTGGTTCGTCTCCGCCACGGTGAGCGTGCCGCCGCCGGCTGCCGCCCCCGTGTCGCCGTCCCCGTCGCCGTCGCCGTCCGGGGTGTTCGCGCACGCGCCGAGCACGAGCGCGCCCGTCGCGAACAGGGCCACCACGGTGCTGGTCCGCCTGATCTTCAATGTTCCTCCTGAGACGTGGTGGACGTGGCCGCACGACCCCGACCGAGCCGGGGCATGGGCGCACTCGCCCGCCTGAATTGGGGCCACGCTAGCCCCGGGAAGCGCGACATTGGAGACATGGACGAACGCCCATGTCGATCGTTACCTGATTGATACTGGTCGGTACCGTCCAAGATGCGAGACATGGCCAGGAGAAACACCCCTGAAACACCGCTGACACATCCCACGATCGGGTGGTTCACACGGCCTGGGTACTGCACCGCAGCCGGAAGTCTGCTAAGGCGACCGAGCGGCGGGTCCGATCTGTCTCATCCCGGGCCCCGCTCGTCCTGCCACGTGCACAGGCAGGAACGGTTGCCGTCCGCGTCCGCGAGCACCCAGAAGCTGGGCGCGTGGGTCGCGTCGACCACCCGCCCACCCGCCGCGACGGCCGCGTCGATGCGCTCCGCGACCGCGGCGGGATCCACCCACACGTCCAGGTGCCACCGCTGCCGCGACTCCTGCGCGTCCGACCCCTGCACCCACAGCGCCGGGTGCGCTCGCGCCGGGTCCCGGACCTCGTCGTCCGCGCCCGGCGGGCGCTCGTAGCCGAGGAGCGCACCCCAGAACGGCAGGACCGCCGCCGCGTCCGGCGCGTCGAGCGCCAGCTCCAGGCTCTGCACGCCGGAGCAGTCGGGTGCCAGCCCCGCCTCCCCGGCCAGGCGCGACACGGTGCGGGCCAGCTCCACGTCGCGCGACGTGACCCCGTCCGCGTCGTGGCTCCACAGCCGGACGTCGACGTGCCCCCAGCGCAGGTCGAGGTCCGGGTGGTGGTCCGCCTGCTCGGCCGCGGCACCGATGGCGTCGACGAGCGCCAGCCCCGTCGCGAAGCCCCCCGTGACCACCCGGGTCCGCAGCCCGTCGCTCACGAGCGCCCAGCCGACCAGACCGCTGTCCGCGATCTGCTGACCCGTGAGCGCCGTCGCCATCCACCCATGGTGGCGCGAACCCCCACCGAACGCCCGCCGAACCGCGCGACGGCGCGTCGCCACGGCACACTGGACCGGTGGACGACCTGCGCGTCTCCCCGGGCCCCGGTGCCCCTGCCGGCCTCACGGTGCCCGCCGGGGACCTCCTCGAGCAGTTCTCCCGTGCGTCGGGACCCGGCGGCCAGGGCGTCAACACCGCGGACTCGCGCGTGCAGCTCAGCCTCGACCTCGCGACCACCACGGCGCTGGACGAGGTGCAGCGCGCGCGGGTCCTCGACCGGCTGGCCCCCCGGCTCGCGGGCACCGTCCTGACGATCAGCGCGGCCGAGCACCGCTCGCAGCGGCAGAACCGGACCGCGGCGCGGCAGCGGCTCGCCGACCTCCTGCGCGAGGCGGTCGCGCCACCGACGCCCCGGCGGCCGACCCGCCGCACGCGGGGCTCGCACCGACGGCGGCTGCAGGACAAGAGCGAGCGGTCGGCGCTCAAGCAGGACCGCCGGCGGCCCCGCCCCGACTGATCCCTACCCCAGCCGCTCCCACACCCGGGCCGCGTCGTCCCAGGTGCGCGTGCGCAGCTCGGCGGCCCGCCGGACCGCCTGCTCCCAGCGGATCGGTATCGGGGTCCGCAGGCTCCGACCACCCGGACCCCGCAGCTCGAGGAACACCTCGTCGTCGTGGGTGTCGCGGCCGTCGCGCCGTCGCGCGGCCGGGACGAGGACGACCGTGGGGCGGTCGGCGCGCGGCAGGCGCATCGCCGTCACGGCAGGGGCGCCGTCCTCGGGACAGCGGGCGACCTCGTCGGGGACGCTGCGGACGTCGGGCGTCCAGGCGTCCCAGGCGTGCCCGTCGTCGCACACGAGCGACCAGCAGACGTCCAGCTCGCCGTGGTCCACCGGGGCTCCCTCCCGATCGGGGGTCCGCACCCGTCAGACGTTGAAGCGGAACTCCACCACGTCGCCGTCGTGCATGACGTAGTCCTTGCCCTCGATGCGGGCCTTGCCCGCGGCACGGGCGGCGGCGACCGACCCCGACGCGACGAGGTCGTCGAACGAGATCACCTCGGCCTTGATGAAGCCCTTCTGGAAGTCCGTGTGGATGACGCCCGCGGCCTGCGGCGCCGTCCAGCCCTGCCGGATCGTCCAGGCGCGCGACTCCTTGGGGCCCGCGGTGAGGTATGTCTGCAGGCCGAGGGTGTGGAACCCGACGCGCGCGAGCTGGTCGAGACCCGCCTCGCTCTGGCCGTTCGCCTCCAGCATCTCGCGCGCCTCGTCCTCCTCGAGCTCGACGAGCTCGGACTCGAACTTCGCGTCGAGGAAGATCGCGTCGGCCGGCGCGACCAGCGCGCGCAGCCGCTCCTGCATCGCGCTGTCGGCCAGGCCCGCGTCGTCGGTGTTGAAGACGTAGATGAAGGGCTTCGACGTCATGAGCTGCAGGGCGCGCACGTGCTCGTCGTCGGCCAGGCCCGCGGCGAACAGGGTCCGTCCCGTCTCGAGGACCGCGAACGCGCGCTTCGCGGCGTCCAGCACCTCGGGCTCCGTCTTCTTGCCGCGGACCTCCTTCTCGAGCCGCGGGATCGCGTTCTCGAGGGTCTGCAGGTCCGCCAGGACCAGCTCGGTCGCGATGATCTCGATGTCGCCCTCGGGGTCCACCTTGCCGCTGACGTGCACCACGTCGGGGTCGGCGAACGCGCGCGTGACCTGGCAGATCGCGTCGGCCTCGCGGATGTTGGCGAGGAACTTGTTGCCCAGGCCCTCGCCCTCGCTCGCACCCTTCACGATGCCCGCGATGTCGACGAACGACACGGTCGCGGGCAGGATCCGCTCCGAGCCGAAGATCTCGGCGAGCGTCGCCAGGCGCGGGTCCGGCAGCGGGACGACACCCACGTTCGGCTCGATCGTCGCGAACGGGTAGTTCGCCGCGAGGACCTGCGCACGGGTCAGCGCGTTGAAGAGGGTGGACTTGCCGACGTTGGGCAGTCCGACGATGCCGATGGTGAGAGCCACGGGCGTCGAGTCTACGCAGCCGTGCGCCTCGCCGACGGCGCGGGCGTCACGTGAAGGCGCGCATCCGCTGCAGCAGGTCGGGCCCGCGGCGGTCGAGCATCGACCCGCCGACGCGGACGCCCACGACCAGGACCGCGGTCCCGACCACGAGGCCGACGACGGCCGCGGCCCAGCCCAGCACCGCCGACTCGCGCACGACCGCGAGCAGCGCGAGCACGGCGGTCGGGGCTCCGAGGGCACCGACCGCGAGGAACCCGACCATCTGCGAGGTGAAGGCGGCCGCGCTCGTGCCCTGCTTGGTGCCGAAGGGGTTCTCCCCCGGCTGCTGCACCGGGTACACGACGGCCGCGGACACCACGCTGGCGCCCCCGAGCGACGTCAGGAGCAGCCCGGCGCTCGCCCCCAGCAGCGCCGGGAGCGCGTCCCAGCGGTCCGCGTACCAGACGGTGCCGAGCACCACGACCAGCGTGAGGGCCATCCCCAGCGACCCCGCCACCGCCACGCGCCCCCACCGGTCCGCGACCCCGCGCAGGGGGGACACGAGGTGCGTCCAGAACGCCGTGCCGTCGTACGCGACGTCGGCAGAGATGCTCCAGCCGACCGTGAAGGCCGCCGCCGGCCCGGCGATGAGCACGAGCGACGCCCCGGGGGCGGTGACGGCCAGCAGGATCGGCAGCACGGGCACGATCGCGACCGCGACCGCGTAGCGCGGGTCGCGGACCCAGTACGTCGCGGCGCGCGCCGCCACGGCACCCGTCGGGGTCGCGGGCAGGCGACCGAACCAGCCCAGGCCGCGCGCCCGGGAGTCCCCGCCCGCGCTGACCGGGTCGGTGAGCGTGCGGTCCAGCGCCCAGGACCAGACCCGCAGGGCCACGACGACCGTCGCGAGCGACACGGCCAGGCGCACGGCGACGCCCACCCCGTCACCGGCCGCCACGGCCGGCGCGAGGGCCCACGGTGCGCCGAGCGGCGTCCACGACAGGAACCCGGCGATCCCGCCGAGCCCGCCCACCCCGGACGCGGTCGCGGCGACCCCGTTGAGGATCGGCCCGAGGAAGATGAACGGCAGGATCGCCAGCGCGGCGACGACCTCCCGGACCCGTCGCCGCCCGATCACGGGCGCAAGGACCGTCGTCGTAGCGCGGGCGCCGACGGTGCACGCGAGGACCGCGAGGACCGCGCCGACCAGCGCCGCGACCGCGGCGAGCGGCTCGCGCCACCACGCCAGGGGCGTCGCCAGCGCGCCGAGCGCCGTGACGACGCCCGGGATCCCGATCAGCCCGGCGAGGGTCAGCCCCACGAGCAGGTCGCGGCGCGGGACGCCGAAGGTGACGAAGCGCCGGGGGTCGAGCGTGGAGTCGACACCGAACGCGACGAGCGGGACCACCCACCAGCCGAGCACGACGAGCGACCCCACGACCACCAGGACGTCGCCGCGCAGCTGCGGCTCCGCGAAGCTCAGGCCGATCGCGCCGGCGACCGCGGCGACCAGCACCGAGAGCCCGTACAGCGCCGCGACGACCAGGCCGACGACCTGCCACGCGCTGCGGCGCAGGCCGTTGCGCAGCAGCGCGAGCTTCAGTCGGACGAGGTGCGCAACCACGCGATGCCCTCCCCCGTGATCCTGCCGCCGACGAGGTCGACGAAGCGCTCCTCGAGCGACCGGCCGGCGCGCACCTCGTCCACCGTGCCCGCGGCGAGCACGTGGCCCTCGGCGATGACGGCCACGTGGTCGCACATGCGCTGCACGAGGTCCATGACGTGCGACGAGACCACGACCGTGCCGCCGCCCGCGACGTACTGGTGCAGGATCTCGCGGATGTTCGCCGCCGAGACGGGGTCCACGGCCTCGAACGGCTCGTCGAGCACGAGGACGCGCGGCGCGTGCACGAGCGCGCACGCGAGGGCGACCTTCTTGGTCATGCCGGCCGAGTAGTCCACGACGAGCGTGTCCGCGTCCTGCTCGAGCCCGACCGCGGCGAGCAGGTCCCGGGTGCGCGACACGACCGTGGGCCGGTCCAGCCCCTGCAGCAGGCCCGCGTACGTGACGAGCTGGGCGCCCGTCAGCCGGTCGAACAGGCGCACGCCGTCCGGCAGCACGCCGAGGGTGCGCTTGACCTCGACCGGGTGGGCCCACAGGTCGACGCCGTGGACCAGGACGGTGCCGGCGTCGGGGCGCAGCAGGCCGGTCGCCATCGACAGCGTCGTCGTCTTGCCGGCGCCGTTGGGTCCGACCAGCCCGTAGAACGACCCGGCGGGGATCTCCAGGTCGATGCCGGCGACCGCGACCTTCTGGCCGAACCTGCGCCACAGGCCGCGCAGGGTGATCGCGGGTGCGCCGGGCACGGGGGCGGGGCCGACCGGGGTGGAGCCCGGCAGCGGGCCGGGGGCCGGCTGCGGGAGCGGGGCTGGCGTCGTCACCCGACCGAGGATAGGGGCGGGCACCGACGCCCCGGATCCGTCGCGGGACGGAGGTGCGCCTCCGTCCCGCGACCGGTGCTCCGGCCGAGGTCCGGCGCGCCCCCGACGGGCGTGTGGGTGGTCGCTGGCACGCTGCGGACCATGGACCCCGACACCGCACTCGGTACCGCGCCGCTGCTCCTCGGCGCCCTGCTCGTGGGCGCCCTGCTCGGAGGGGTGGTCGCCTGGGCGCTCGCGTCCGCGCGTGCGGCGCGCACGTCCGACGAGCGGGTGCGCGCCGCCGAGGTCGACGCCGCACGGGCCCGGGCGCACCTGGAGGCCGAGCGCGCGGGCGCGTCGGACCGCTTCCGGGCGCTCGCCGACGAGGCCCTCGCGGCGACCAGCGAGCAGTTCCTCGCGCTCGCGCACCAGCGGCTCGCCGCCGAGCACCAGACCCAGGTCGGTGAGCTCGCGCAGCGGGAGCAGGCCGTGCGGGCGATGGTCGAGCCCCTGTCGCGCACGCTGGACCACGTCCGCTCCGAGCTCGTGGCCGCGGAGCAGGCCCGCGTCGAGGGCAACGCGGCCCTCGGGGAGCAGGTGCGGGCGATGCGGGCGGCCTCCGAGCAGCTGCGCGGCGAGACGTCGCAGCTCGTGACGGCGCTGCGCTCCTCGCAGGTGCGTGGCCGCTGGGGCGAGGTGCAGCTGCGCCGCGTGGTCGAGGCGGCCGGCATGATCGCGCACGTCGACTTCGTCGAGCAGGAGCAGGTCCGTACCGACGACGGGCTGCAGCGACCCGACATGGTGGTCAGGCTCGCGGGCGGCAAGCAGGTCGTCGTCGACGCCAAGGTGGCGTTCCTCGGGTTCCTCGACGCCGCGCAGACCGACGACGAGACCGTCCGCGCGCAGCGGCTCGCGGCGCACGCGCGGCACGTCCGCAAGCACGTCGACGACCTCGCCTCCAAGCGCTACTGGGACCAGTTCGCGCCCGCGCCGGAGTTCGTCGTCATGTTCGTGCCCGCCGAGTCCTTCCTGCACGCCGCCGCCGAGCAGGACCCGACGCTCATCGAGTACGCGTTCGAGCGCGACGTCGTGATCGCGACGCCTGTGACGCTGCTGACGCTCCTGCGGACGGTCGCGTACGCGTGGCGCCAGGACGCGCTGGCTGCCAACGCCCAGCAGGTGCTGACGCTCGGCAAGGAGCTGCACGGGCGGCTGGCCACCATGGGTGGCCACCTGGCCCGCCTCGGGCGCTCCATCGACGCCGCCGCCGGCGCCTACAACCAGGCGGTCGGCTCGCTCGAGTCGCGGGTGCTCGTCAGCGCGCGGCGCTTCGCGGACCTGCACGTGGTCGACGGCGACCTGCCGACCCCGGCGCCGTCCGACCCGCGCCTGACGGCGCTCAGCGCGCCGGAGCTCGTCGCGTCGGCCACGGACCACGTGGTCGCCCTCGACGACCTGGTGCTCGGCGAGCGGGCGGCCCGCCGCGACGCGCAGGCGCTGGCGGACGAGGCGGCCGAGCGCTCGCACGGTGCCGGGGGCGCCTCGAGCGCGTGAGCCGCGGCCCGGCCGGCGTCAGACGGGCTGGACGTCCAGCCGGCGCCGGCCGTCGGGACGCGGCCGGCCGGCGGGCTCGCCCGCGGCCTTGAGGTCGGCGCGCAGCTCGCGGGGCAGCGAGAACATGAGGTCCTCCGTCGCGGTCCGCACCTCCTCGACGTCGGCGAATCCGTGCCGGGCGAGCAGGGCGAGCACCTCGTCGACGAGGACCTCGGGGACCGAGGCACCCGACGTCACGCCCACGGTCGTCGCTCCCTCGAGCCAGGCGGGGTCGATCTCGGCGGCCTTGTCGACGCGGTAGGACGAGCGCGCGCCCGCGTCGAGCGCGACCTCGACGAGCCGCACCGAGTTCGAGGAGTTGGCCGACCCGACCGTCAGCACGACGTCGCACGCCGGCGCCAGCTTCTTGACCGCCACCTGACGGTTCTGGGTCGCGTAGCAGATGTCGTCGCTGGGCGGGTCCTGCAGGTGCGGGAACTTCACGCGCAGCCGCCGGACGGTCTCCATGGTCTCGTCCACCGAGAGCGTCGTCTGCGAGATCCACATGACCCGCTCCGGGTCGCGCACCTCGATGTGGTCCGCGTCGGCCGGCGAGTTCACGACCTGGATGTGCTCGGGCGCGTGCCCCTGGGTCCCCTCGACCTCCTCGTGGCCGTCGTGGCCGATGAGCAGGATGTCGAAGTCCTCGGCGGCGAAGCGCACGGCCTCCTTGTGCACCTTGGTGACCAGCGGGCACGTGGCGTCGATCGTCTGCAGGTTGCGGGCCGCGGCGCTGGCCTTCACGGCCGGCGAGACGCCGTGCGCCGAGAACACCACGCGGGCACCCTCGGGCACCTGGTCCGTCTCGTCGACGAACACCGCGCCACGCGCGGCGAGCGTGTCGACCACGTGCCGGTTGTGGACGATCTCCTTGCGGACGTACACCGGTGCGCCGTAGTGCTCGAGCGCCTTCTCCACGGCGACGACCGCGCGGTCCACGCCCGCGCAGTACCCGCGGGGGGCCGCGAGCAGCACGCGCTTGCGCGGGCCGGGGGCGTCGGACGCGCGCGCGTCGACGGGGTCGGGGAGAGCCTGGGTCACCGTCCCAGTCTAGGCCGGGACCCGCTGCGGCTCCGGGTGACGGCCGCCACCGTCACCCGACCTCCACCACACCCCCCGCCCCCGCCCCCGCCGCCGCACCCGCCGCCGGGCGACGTGTCGGACGCGTGCGGCAGGCTGGTGCCCGTGCAGCACGAGACCACCGCGGCGACCACGCCCGCCGACGCGCCGTCCGCGGCACCCCTGCCGCTGCCGCTCAAGGCCGCCGACACCACGCCCGAGCGACCGTGGCCGGTGCGGCACCTCGCGCCCAAGGTCGCGGACTACGTCGCCCGCATGCCGCCCGTGTGGGTCGAGGGTCAGGTGCTCAACGTGCGGCGGTGGAACTCCCTGCTGTTCCTCACGCTGCGGGACACCGACCTCGACATGTCGTTGTCCGTGACGCTGCCCGCCGTCGCGGCGATGAGCCTGGGCGACCGGTTCACGGACGGCGCGCACGTCGTGGTGCACGCGCGACCGCAGTACCAGGTGAAGAAGGGGTCGCTGGGGTTCGCGGCGGACCGCGTGCGCCTCGTCGGGCTGGGCGAGCTGCTCGCGCGCATCGAGCACCTCAAGGGCGTGCTCGCGGCCGAGGGCCTGTTCGACGAGCGCCGCAAGCAGCGTCTGCCGTTCCTGCCCGCGGTCGTCGGCCTGGTCTGCGCGCAGCAGGGGGACGCCGAGCACGACGTGGTGTCCAACGCGCGCGCCCGCTGGCCGGCCGTGCAGTTCGAGATCCGCCGGGTCACCGTCCAGGGGCCGTCCGCGGTGCCCGAGGTGAGCGCGGCCATCGCGGACCTCGACGCCGACCCGCGCGTCGAGGTCGTCGTCGTGGCGCGCGGCGGCGGGTCGTTCGAGGACCTGCTGCCGTTCAGCAACGAGACGCTCGTGCGCGCGGCCGCCGCGTGCCGCACGCCGCTGGTCAGCGCGATCGGCCACCACATGGACACCCCGCTGCTCGACCTCGTCGCGGACCTGCGCGCGTCCACGCCGACGGACGCCGCCAAGCGGGTCGTGCCGGACGTCACCGAGGAGCGGGCCCGCGTCGTGCAGGCGCGCGCCCGCACCCGGGCCGCCCTCGGCCACCGGCTCGCCCGCGAGGAGTCGACGCTCGCGCACTGGCGTGCGCGGCCCGTCCTGGCCCGCCCCGAGACGCTCGTCGACCCGCACGAGGACGCGCTGCACCGGCACTCCGCCCGCGGACGTGCGCTGCTGGACACCGCGCTCGCGCAGGCGGCGACGGCCACGGCGCGCCTCGCCGGGCAGGTGCGCGCCCTGTCCCCCGCCGCGACGCTGGAGCGCGGGTACGCGGTGGTCCAGCGCGCCGACGGCTCGGTGGTGCGCCGGCCCGACGACGTGGAGGTGGGCGACGCGCTGCGGGTGCGGGTCGCCGCCGGCGAGATCGCCGCGGCCGTCACCAGCGCCTGACCAGCGCCCGACCGGCGACCGCCGGCCGCTCGGGACCAGCGCCCGGACGACGCGGCCCGTCCCGCCGCGGGCTGGTTGACTGTGCGCGTGGCACGACGCGAGACGACCGAACCTGCCGGGTCGAACGACCCGGGGGTCTCCCCGCCCGACCCCGCGACCCTGGGCTACGAGCAGGCCCGGGACGAGCTCGCCTCGATCGTGGCGCGCCTGGAGTCCGGCGCCGGCACCCTCGAGGAGTCGCTGGCGCTGTGGGAGCGCGGGGAGGCGCTCGCCGCCCGCTGCCAGGAGTGGCTCGACGGTGCGCGGGCACGGCTGGCCGCAGCGCGCGGTGACGCAGGGACGACAGGGGCCGCCGACGCGGCCGACGAGGAGGAGCGGTGAGCGACAGCACGCACGGCCGTGCGCTGGTGATCGGGGAAGCGCTGGTGGACGCGGTCCGCCGGCCCGACGGGTCCCGCGAGGAGCTGCCCGGCGGCAGTCCCGCCAACGTGGCGCTCGGCCTCGCGCGCCTGGGCCGCCGCGTCGACCTGCTCACGTGGCTGGGGCCGGACGCGCGCGGCGACCTCGTGCGCGCCCACCTGGAGTCGGCCGGGGTCACGGTGCTGCGCGGCGACCGGTCGCCCGCGACGACGCCCGTCGCGACCGCCCACCTCGACGCCGCCGGTGTCGCGACCTACGAGTTCGACCTCGAGTGGGACCTGCCGAGCACGTGGGACGAGGCCGACGACGACGCGCTCGTCGTGCACACCGGGTCCATCGCCACCGTGCTGACGCCCGGCGCGCCGCGCGTGGCAGAGCTGCTGGAGAGCCGGCGCGCCGTCTCGACCCTCACCTACGACCCGAACCTGCGGCCGGCGCTCATGGGCGACCCCGCCGACGTGCTGCCGGTCGTGGAGCGACTGGTGCGCGCCGCCGACGTCGTCAAGGTCAGCGACGAGGACCTCGCGTGGTTGCTGCCCGGCGTCGCCCCGGCCGAGATCGCCGAGACGTGGAGCCGGTCCGGTCCTGCGCTCGTCGTGGTCACGCACGGCGGTGAGGGGGCGTTCGCGACGACGTCCGCGGGGGCTCGACTGACGGTCACCGCCCCGCGGGTCACCGTCGCCGACACCGTCGGCGCCGGCGACTCGTTCATGGGCGGCCTGATCGACGGCCTGTGGACCGCCGGCCTG
The DNA here is from genome assembly GCF_016862775.1 of Cellulomonas phragmiteti. Classification (GTDB taxonomy): domain Bacteria; phylum Actinomycetota; class Actinomycetes; order Actinomycetales; family Cellulomonadaceae; genus Cellulomonas; species Cellulomonas phragmiteti. Next base: position 97,713 of record NZ_BONP01000011.1, read on the forward strand.
CTCGGCGCCGACCGGCGCGGCGCCCTGCACGACGTGAGCAGCGCGACCGTCGAGCAGGTCCTGGCACGCTGCGCGCGGATCGCGGCGATCACGGTGTCACGCCCGGGGGCGAACCCGCCCTCCACCCAGGAGCTCGACCCGACGACGGAGGTCACGGCATGAACGCCACGGCGACGACCCCCCGCACGCCCGCCGAGGCGTGGGCCGAGCTCTGCGCGGGCAACGTGCGGTTCGTCGAGGACCGCATGGAGCACCCGTCGCAGGGATTCGACCGCCGCACCGAGCTGAGTGCGGCGCAGCACCCGTTCGCCGTGGTGTTCGGCTGCTCCGACAGCCGCGTCGCGGCCGAGATCATCTTCGACCGGGGCCTGGGCGACCTGTTCGTCGTCCGGACGGCGGGTCACGTCCTCGACACCACGGTCATCGGGTCGATCGAGTACGGGGTCGGGGTGCTGGGCGCTCCGCTGGTGGTGGTCCTCGCGCACGACTCGTGCGGTGCGGTCGCCGCGGCGGTCGACGCGATCACGCACGGCAACGTGCCGCCCGGGTTCGTCCAGGCCGTGGTCGACCGGGTCATCCCCTCGATCGTCGGGCTGACCGCGACCGGTCGGCCGCTCGACTCCTTCGACGCGGCGACGCTCGGCCACGAGCACGTGCTGCACACCGCCCGCCAGCTGCACGGGTACTCGGTGTCGCTCGCGGACGAGATCGCCGCCGGGCGCTGCGCGGTCGTCGCGGTGGAGTACACCCTCGCCGACGGGCGCGTGCGCCTGTCTCACGTCATCGGGGACATCGGCGCCGGCATGGGGGTCGTCCCGCCCCAGGAGTGAGGGCGGGCGGCGGGTCAGGCGGCCGTGTCGCGGTCGCGCGACCGGTCGGCGCGCTTGCGCGCCCGCTCGGTGGCCCGCCGCCGCTCCTCGACGCTCTCCTCGTCGGAGCGGCGCGCCGACTCCTCGTCGTAGGTGAGGTTGTCACCGGACTCGGGGTCGAAGACGAGCAGCCGCGCCGGGTCGAACCACAGCTCGGCGACGTCGCCGTCGCGCACGTGCGACTCGGCCCCGAGGGCCGCGACGAGCTGTGTGCGCATGTTCTCCCCGTCGAGCTCGCGGTCGAGCTCGGCGAGCGTGTCGGCGACGTCGTCGCGGGTCTCGAAGGGGATGTACGCGTACAGCTCGGCGCCGAGCCACTCGACGACGTCCACGTCCGCCTCGAACGTCACGCCGTGGCCGCGGGTCTCGTCGTCGAGCGTGTCGGCGTCCTCGAGGTGCTCCGGCCGCAGCCCGACGATGACGAGGTCGCGGTCCCCGATCCGCGAGCGCAGCTCGTCCGTCAGCGGCACCTCCGCGAGCGGCAGCCGCAGCACGTCCCCGTCGACCTCACCGGGCAGGAAGTTCATGGGCGGCGAGCCGATGAACCCCGCGACGAACAGGTTGACGGGGTGCTCGTAGAGCGCGCGGGGGCTCGCGACCTGCTGCAGCACGCCCTTCTTCAGGACGGCGACGCGGTCCCCCAGCGTCATGGCCTCCGTCTGGTCGTGGGTCACGTAGATCGTCGTCGTGCCGAGGCGCCGCTGCATGCGGGCGATCTCCGTGCGCATCTGCCCGCGCAGCTTCGCGTCGAGGTTGGACAGCGGCTCGTCGAACAGGAAGGCGCGGGCCTCGCGCACGATCGCGCGGCCCATCGCGACGCGCTGCCGCTGGCCACCGGACAGGTTCGCGGGCTTGCGGTCGAGGTGCTCCTGCAGCTCGAGGGTCGACGCGGCCTTCTCGACCCGCCGGCGGACCTCCTCCTCGGAGTACCGGCCCTTCTCGAGGCGCAGCGGGAACGCGATGTTCTCGAAGACGCTCAGGTGCGGGTACAGCGCGTAGTTCTGGAAGACCATCGCGAGCTTGCGGTCGCGCGGGGCCTTGTCGTTCACGACGTCCCCGTCGATGGAGATCTCCCCGTCGGTGATGTCCTCCAGCCCGACGACCATGCGCAGCAGCGTCGACTTCCCGCAGCCCGAGGGCCCGACGAGGATGACGAACTCGCCGTCCTCGATGTCCAGGCTCACGTCGTTCACGGCCGCGAACCCGTCGCTGTACTTCTTCACCACGTGGCTCAGCGTGATGGCAGCCATGGCGTTCCTCCCTCGTGCGGTGCGCGGGTCAGCCCTTGACGGCGCCCTGGGTGAGCCCGGCGACGATCTGGCGCTGGAACAGCAGCACCAGGACCACGACGGGGATGGTGACGATGACGGCGGCCGCGGAGATCGCGCCCGTCGGCTCCTCGAACTGGGAGGCCCCGGTGAAGAACGCGAGCGCGGCCGGCACCGGCCGGGCGGCCTCGGTCGACGTCAGGGAGATGCCGTAGACGAAGTCGTTCCAGGCGAGGAAGAACGCGATGATCGCGGTGGTCGCGACGCCCGGCCCGGCGAGCGGGACGATGACCTTGCGGAACGCCTGGGCGGTCGTCGCCCCGTCGACCTGCGCGGCCTGCTCCATCTCCCACGGGATCTCACGGAAGAACGCGGTCAGCGTCCAGATCGACAGCGGCAGGGTGATCGACAGGTAGGGGATGACCAGGCCGGCCCAGGTGTCGAACAGGCCGATCGCCCGCCAGATGTTGAACAGCGGGGTGACGATCGAGATGACGGGGAACATCGAGACCGCGAGCGACAGCCCGAGCACGAACGCCTTGCCGGGGAAGTCGAGCCGCGCGACCGCGTAGGCGCACAGCGCCGCGAGGACCACGGCGATCCCGGTGGCGATCAGGCAGATCCCCACGGAGTTGCGCAGCGCGGGCAGGAACAGCTCCGAGGCGCTGCCGGTGAGGATGAGCTCGTAGTTCTGCCACGTCACGGCCGACGGCAGGAACGAGCCGTTGTCCAGGTCGGACGGCGCCTTGAGCGACAAGGACACGATCCACGCGACCGGGAACATGCAGTACAGGACGATCGCCAGGGCACCGACCCACCACCACGCCGTCGAACGTCCGCTCATCGTCCCGCCCTCGTCGAGCCCGCCAGGTTGACCTTGAAGCCCTTGACGAACATCACGGCGATCAGCGCCACGGCGATCGTCAGCAGCACCGAGACCGCCGACCCGATGCCGATCTCGAGGCGCTGGATCGTCTGCCGGTAGGCGAGGAACGCGACCGACTCGGTGCCGGCGGCGCCGTTCGTCATGATGAAGATGTTGTCGAAGATGCGGAACGCGTCGAGCGTGCGGAACAGCAGCGCGACCATGATCGCGGCCTTCATGTTGGGGATCGTCACGCGGCGCATGCGCTGCCACCACGTCGCGCCGTCGACCTTGGCCGCCTCCTGCAGCTCCCCGGGCACCTGCGCCAGGCCCGAGAGCAGCAGCAGCGAGATGAACGGCGTCGTCTTCCAGATCTCCGAGAGCGCGACGACCGCCATCGACGTCCCGAACGACCCGAACCAGTCGAGGTCCTCGGGGACGAACGGGAGCCACAGGTTCATGAACCCGCTGGTGAGGTCGAACATGAACCGGAACGCGAACGCCGAGACGACCGTGATGATCGCGTACGGGATGAGGATGGCGGTGCGCAGCGCGGGCCGCAGGGTGCTCAGCGCGTTGTTCATGACGAGCGCCAGCGCGAACCCCAGGACCAGCTCGACGGCGACCGTGACGACCGTGATGAGGACGGTCACGCCCAGCGCCTGCCACCAGATGGAGTCGGACAGCACGAGCACGAAGTTGCCGAGGCCCACGAACGACCGCGCGTCGGGGTTGGTGAGCTTGTAGCTGAACAGCGAGTCCCAGACCGCCTGCAGGATCGGGTAGCCGACCACCGCGAGGAGCACGAGGATCGCCGGCGCGCACAGCATCATGCCCAGGCGGGCCTCCTGCCGCGCACGGTCCGACCGGTGCGGGGTCCGCGGCGCCCGCTGCGGCGGGGGCGCGGTGCTCGTCGTCGCGCTCACAGCAGCGCCCTCCCCTGCAGCACGTCGGCGATGAGCTGGTCGGCACGCCGCGGGCTGGTCTCCGGCGAGGCGGCGCCCGGCGGGTGCCACGTGCGCTGCACGCTCGAGGAGACTTCGTTGTAGAACGGCGTCTGCGGGCGGGGCGCCGCGTTCTGCAGCGACTCGCGGATGACGTCCGCCATGGGGAACGTGTCCTGGACCTCCGGGTCGTCGAACGCCGTGAGCGACGCCGGCGGGTTGCCGTCGGACAGGAAGTACTCGGCCTGCTTCTGCGGGTCGGCGATGCACTGCGCCGCCTCGAAGGCCAGGTCGACGTGGTCGCTGAACGCCCCGACGCCCAGGTTGATCCCGCCGTACGGGGGGCGCGCCTGCTCGCCGGCGACGGCCTGGGGGTACATCGCCCAGCCGATGTCGTCGAGCGCGGACTGCTCGAGGCTGCCGCCCTCGACCGCCGCCTGCGCGCGGGGCCACACGAACGGCCAGTTGACCATGAAGCCCGCCGACGAGCCCTCGAACATCGAGGCGTTGATGTCCTCGTTCGCGTTGGACAGCTGGGCGCCGCCGACCCCGGCGGCGGCGAGGTCCGCCATGATCTGCGCGGCGACGCGGCCGGCGTCCGAGTCGAGGCTGGGGACGACCTCCTGCGGGTCCTGCTCCTCGGGGTTCTCCAGGATGTGGCCGCCGGCGGACTCCACGAGCGCGTTGACCCACACGGTGAGCGACTCGGCGCGCACGCCCTGCACCGCGACCGTCACGTCCTGGGAGGCCGCCGCCTCGACGACCTGGTCCCACGTGACCGGCTGCGACATGTCCAGCCCGGCGGCCTCGGCGACCGACCGGCGGTACCAGAGCAGCTGCGTGTTGGCCCAGAACGGCACGGTGACGAGCTCGTCGTCGAAGCTCGCGCCCGCGACGGCGCCCTCGGCGACGTCCTGGGTGACGGCCTGCGCCACGTCGTCGGGGACGGGGGCCAGGAAGTCGGCGTTGGCGAACTCGGGGATGAACGGCGGGTCGATGCTCATGAGGTCGATCGACCCGTCGCCCGCCGCGAGCCGCCGCACGAGCTGCTCGCGCTGGCTCGGGGAGTCGCGCGGCAGCAGCGCGGTCTGCAGCCGGTACGCGCCGTCCGACTCCTGCGTGCACTGCGCGGCGATCCGCGCCTGCCCGCCCGAGTCCGGGTTGATGTACCACAGCAGGGTGGGCGGTCCCGCCTCGGCGGTCGCGCACGCCGCCAGGGGCGCGGCGAGCGCCAGGGCGAGGAGAGCCGCGCGTCGTCGCACGAGCGTCACCGGGCCTCTCACGTCGTCGGGAAGGACCGAACCGGACGAGGACATCCGACTACGCCGTGCGAGGTTCCGCCACCGGAGCGCGCGATCGCGGCCGCGGCCCCGCGCACGACACCGCGGCGGTGGAAGGATGAGCCCATGACTGACACGACCGGTCCCGACGTCGCGGCCACGGGGGCAGACGCTCCGCAGTACCGCATCGAGCACGACACGATGGGCGAGGTGCGCGTCCCGGCGCACGCCCTCTACCGCGCGCAGACGCAGCGCGCGGTAGAGAACTTCCCGATCTCGGGCAGCACGCTCGAGCGGGGTCACGTCGAGGCGCTCGCCCGCGTGAAGAAGGCCGCCGCGCGCGCCAACGCCGAGCTGGGCGTCCTGCCGCAGGACGTGGCGGACGCGATCGCGGCGGCCGCCGACGAGGTCGCGTCCGGCGTCCACGACGCGCACTTCCCCGTCGACGTGTACCAGACCGGCTCGGGCACCAGCTCGAACATGAACACCAACGAGGTGCTCGCGACGCTGGCCACGCGCCTGCTGGGCCGCGACGTCCACCCCAACGACCACGTCAACGCCTCGCAGTCCTCCAACGACGTGTTCCCGACCTCCGTGCACGTCGCCGCCACGGCGGGCGTCGTGCGCGACCTCGTACCCGCGCTGGAGCACCTCGCCGGAGCACTCGAGGAGAAGGCGACCGCGTGGGCGCACGTCGTGAAGTCCGGTCGCACGCACCTCATGGACGCCACCCCCGTGACGCTCGGCCAGGAGTTCGGCGGGTACGCCGCGGCGATGCGGTACGGCGTCGAGCGGCTGCGGGCGGCGCTGCCGCGCGCGGCCGAGGTCCCGCTGGGCGGCACCGCGGTCGGCACCGGCATCAACACCCCGGCCGGCTTCCCGCAGCGGGTGATCGCGCTGCTCGTCGAGGACACCGACCTGCCGCTGACCGAGGCCCGGGACCACTTCGAGGCGCAGTCGTCCCGCGACGGCCTCGTCGAGCTCTCGGGTGCGCTGCGCACCATCGCCGTCAGCCTCACCAAGATCTGCAACGACCTGCGCTGGATGGGCTCGGGCCCCAACACCGGCCTCGGCGAGATCGCGCTGCCGGACCTGCAGCCGGGGTCGTCGATCATGCCGGGCAAGGTCAACCCGGTCGTCCCCGAGGCCGTGCTCATGGTCTGCTCCCGCGTCGTCGGCAACGACGCGACGGTCGCCTGGGCCGGCGCGTCCGGGTCGTTCGAGCTCAACGTGCAGATCCCCGTCATCGCCTCGGCGGTCCTCGAGTCGATCCGCCTGCTGTCCACCGCGTCGCGCGTGCTGGCGGACCGCACGGTCGCGGGCACGACGCCCAACGTCGAGCGGGCGCGGGCGCTGGCCGAGTCCTCGCCCTCGATCGTCACGCCCCTGAACCGGACCATCGGCTACGAGAACGCCGCGAAGATCGCCAAGCACGCCGTCAAGGCCGGCGTCACGATCCGCCAGGCGACGATCGACCTGGGCTTCGTCGAGCGCGGCGAGCTCACGCTCGAGCAGCTCGACACCGCGCTCGACGTGCTCGCGATGACCCGCCCGCCGCAGGCCTGAGCCCGCGGGGGCGTCCGGCGACCCGCGCCCGGACGCCCCCGCACGGGTGAATGCACCCGTCAGCCGACCCAACCTTTTCTGTCACTCGAACGGGTGTTGGGGTGCCGCCCACCTGCGGCTTTGCGTCACCTAGCATCGCCGTCAGCCGCCCGGCACCCGGGCGGCTGACGGTGGCACGGTGAGAGGCAGGGCACATGGGGTGGCGGTCGCAGGTCCTCCTGGGGCGCCTCCGCGACCAGGCGACCGTCATCGCGACCGTCGCCGTCGTCACCTTCGTCGCGACGACGCTGCTCGGGACGTTCGCGTTCCTGCTCGACGTCACCAGCAACGACGCGGTCGACGCGGCGATCGCCCGCGTGCCCGACTCCGCGGTGAGCCTCGAGGCCGTCATCCGGGTCAACAAGAAGGACGCCGCCGCGGCGCTCGCGGCCGCCGACGCGACGTTCGCCGCGACCCTGGGCGACGCCCCCACCGACTCCACGACGTGGCTCACCGGGCGCATGTGGTCCCTGCCCCGCCCCGCGACCGACCGGCTCGCACCCGTCGCGTACCCGGCGAGCACGCCCCTGCTCCCGGAGCAGGGTGAGCTCGTGGCGGGCGCGTGGCCGGACCGTGCGCGCGACGCCGACGGCCGCCTCCTGGTCAACGTGCCCGACGTCGCCGCGCAGCGGTACGCGTGGACGGTCGGGACCGTCCTGCCGGTCCGCACGCTCGGCGGCCAGACGGACGACACGTGGGTCGTCGTCGGGACGCACCGGCTCACCGGCTCCTCGGCGTCGTGGTCCCGCGACCTGCTCAAGGGTGCCGGTCACGACAGCCGCTACCCCGCGCTCGGCACCGGCGGCAGGCTCACCGTCGACGCGTGGGGACCGATGGTCGTGGCGCCCGACGCGCTGCTGGGCGTCGGCACCGTCGAGACCGCGCACGTCGTGACGACGCCCGACCTGACGGGTGCCGCGCGGGGCACGCTCACCCAGGTCCGCGAGGAGCTCGAGTCCACGCAGGCCAGGCTGTCCGCCGCGCTGCGCGACGCCGGCTCCAGCGGGTTCGTGCGCACGCGGCTCGGGCAGACCATCGACGCCGCGTGGCGTGAGCTCACGGTCACCCGCGTCGGGGTCGTCGTCGTGGGGCTGCTGCTCGTGGTGCTCGCCACCTCCGTGATGCTGCTCGCCGCGCGCCTCCTCGGGGAGCGACGCGCCGCCGAGGGCGAGCTCGTCGCCGCGCGCGGCGCCTCCCCGGCGCAGCTGCGCTCCCTGGCGGTCCTCGAGGCGGCGGCGATCGCGGCACTCACCGTGGCCGTCGCACCGTGGGCAGCACGTGCCGCGTACACGCAGCTGGCCGACGCCGGAGGTCTGGGTGCAGCCGGCCTGGGCACGCCCGCGGGGGTCCCCGCGTCCGTCTGGGTCGCCTGCGCGACCGTCGCGAGCGTCCTGGCCGTGTCGCTGGTCGTGCCGTCCTGGCACACCACCGGCTCGTCCAGCGCCGCCGCGCACGCCGGCCTGGTCCGCGCGGGGGCCGACCTCGCGCTCGTCGTCCTCGCGGGCCTGGCCCTGTGGCAGCTGCTCGACTACGGCGCGCCCCTCACCCGCGGGCCGTCCGGCGCGAACCTCGACCCCGTGCTCGTCGTCGGGCCCGCGCTCGTCACGCTCGGGGCGGCCGTCCTGGCGCTGCGCGCGGTCGCGCCGCTGGCCCGCGGTGCCGACGTCGTCGCGCGCCGCAGCACCTCCCTGGTCGTCCCGCTCGCCGCCTGGCAGGTCTCGCGACGGTTCGCCGCGGCGACCGGCACGACCCTGGTCGTCGTCCTCGCCGTGTCCGCCGCGACGTTCTCCCACGCGTTCCTCACGACGTGGCGCACGTCGCAGGTCGAGCAGGTCGACCTCGCCGTGGGCGCCGACGCGCGCGTCGACGGCGTCCGTGGCGACCACCTGACCGCGTCGGCCGACGCCCGCGCGGCCCTGGCGGACGCCCCACCCGGTGCCCACCTGCAACCGGTCGTGGACCGCCCGGGGATCGTCGGGCGCACCCTCGGGCCCGAGCAGCGCAGCTCGGGGTTCGAGGTGCAGGTGCTCGCCGTCGACACCGGACGCCCGCAGGCGCTGCGGGGCCGCACGGAGGTGCCCTGGGCCACGCTCGTGGGTGACCTCGCGGCTCCCGTCGGCGCCCCGGGAGCGGACGACGCCGGGACGGTGCTGCCCGGCGACCCCCAGTGGCTCGTGGCGACGATGACGGCGGGCTCGTTCCCCTCCTGGGTGGGCTCGCTGCACCCCGTGCTGGCCGTCGAGGACGAGGCGGGCGTGCGCGCGTGGCTCAGCGTCCCGGAGCTCTACCTCGACGTGCCGACCACCGTCGTCGTGGCGGTGCCGCGCGCGCTGGGCCCCCTGCGCCTGGTCGCCCTGTCGGCCGTGGTCTCGCTGTCCGGGACCGCGCCGGCGGAGGACGGCGACGACGCACCCACCGGACGCCTCGGTCAGGTGTGGCTCGCCGTCGACGACGTCCACGTCGTGGACCGGGCCGTCGGGGCGACCTCGCAGGAGCAGGCCGCGGCGCTCGTGCCGACGCACGGCACCCCCGTGGAGCTCGTGACCACCGGCTGGCAGGGCAACGCCACCAGCGGAGGGACCGTGCGCGGTGTGACCACCGGACCCGACGTGGGGCCGTACGCGTCGGGCGAGGGCGTCGGTCCCGGTGCCCTCGTCCTGGACGGCTCGTTCGACCTGGTCGCGATGGACGGCGGCAACGGCCGGCTCGTCGCGCACGCGTGGCCCACGCACGGCCCGGTCCGTGCGCTCGTCACCGAGGCCGTCGCCGAGCGCGCGCAGCTGCGACCCGGGGCGCGGTTCTGGGTCCGCGTCGGGGACGCCCAGGTCCAGGCGTACGTCGAGGGCGTCGTGCCGTACCTGCCGGGTGTGCCGCGCGGACCGGCGATGCTCGTGGACCGCGACGCTCTGGGACGCGGGACGGTCGAGGCCTCCGGCACCGCGTCCCTGCTCGACTCCTGGTGGCTGACCGCGTCCGACGCCGACGCACCGCTGCTCGCCGCGGCGGTCGGCCGCGCCACCGACGGTGCGGCGACCGTGCGGGCCACGGAGCGGACGGCCGCCGTCGCCGGTCCCCTGCGGGCGGCCGTGCCCGCGGCCCTGTCGCTCGTGAGCGCCGCGACCCTCGTGCTCGTGCTCGTGGGGCTCGGCGCGAGCGCCGCCGCCGCGATCCGCTCCCGGCGCCTCGAGCTCGCGCGGCTGCAGGCGCTCGGCGCCGCGCGGACGTCCCTCGTGCGTGGCCTGGTGGGCGAGCACACGGTCCTGGTCGTGGTCGGCGCGCTCGCGGGCGTGGCGATCGGGTACGGCCTGTCGAGGGTCGTCACGCCCGTCCTGACGGTCTCCCCCGACGGCCGACGACCCGTCCCTGCGCCCCTGCCGGCCTGGGAGGACGGGGCGGCCCTGGTCATCACCGGCGGCCTGGTGCTCGCCGCGTGCGCCGTGGTCGCACTCCTGGCGGTCGTGCTCGTGCGGCGCGCCTCCGGCGCGCTGCTGCGGCTGGGGGACGACCGATGAGCGACACCGCGACCCGCGCCCGCGCGGCGACGGCCGACGCGCTCCTGGTGACCGGGCGGCGGGCCCGGCAGGACCGGGGCCTGCTCGTCGGCAGCGCCCTCCTGCTGCTCGCGACGCTGCTCCTCACGCTCGCCGTGCCGCGCCTCGTCGAGCGCACCGCCGACCTCGCGGTGCGCGAGACGATCACCGCGGCCGGCGCCGACGCCGAGCTCGTCGCGGTCAGCCAGCCCGATCCCGTGACCGGGACCGTGCGGGCCCCCGACGACGCGGGCTACTCGGCCGCCGGGTGGCTCGCCCAGGAGTTCGGCGACACCGTCGAGACGCCGGTCGTCGCCCTGACGTCGGCGCACGCCACCATGCGCACCCCGGTCGGCGCGTTCGCGCTCAACCTCGTGCACGTCGGGATGCCCCGCGCGCCCGGCCCGATCGTCCGCTGGGTCGCGGGCACGGAGCCGGGTGCGGTCCCCGAGAGCCAGCAGCACCGGGGCAACGGGGACGGGCCGCGCGTCGTGCACGTCGGGCTCAACGTCGACGCCGCCGCGGAGCTCGGCATCACGCTCGACGACGGGCCGTTCGTCATGCGCCGGCACACGACGGGCGACTACGACCACGTCGTCGTGACCGGGCTGTACGAGGCGGTCGACCCGGGCGCCCGCGTGTGGGGCGACCACCCCGGTCTCCTCACGGCGATCACGTCCCCGCCGGGGACCGCGACCGCCCTGCAGACCACGGCGTACGTCCCGTTCGACGCGATCCCCGACATGGTGCACGTGGTGGGGCGCAACGGCGTCGCGGTGACCGCACGGGCGCCGGTGCGGACGGACGGCATGACGGTCGCCGACGCCCACCGGCTCGTCGACGCGGTCGAGGCGAGCGCCGCCCGCTCGGCGACCATCGCCAGCGGCCTGCCGGACGTCGTCGCCGCGTTCGACGCCCGCATGTCCGCCGCGCGTGCGCAGGCGTCGCTCGTGGTCGCCGGCGTCGCGACCGCCGCCGCCCTGTGCCTCGTGCTCGCCGCCTCCCTGCTCGTGACGCGACGCCGGCCGTTCCTGGCCGCCGAGCGCGCGCGGGGTGCGTCGATCGACTCGGTCGTGGCACGCGCCCTGCTCGAGTCCGCACCGGTGGTGCTCGTCGCCCTGGTGCTCGCGGGCACGACCGTCGCCGTGACGCTGCCCGACCGGCGGGGCTCGGTGCTGCTCGCCGCGGCCGTGGCGGCCGTCGCCGTGCTCGCGCCGGCGGTCCTGGCGGCACGCACGGCCGCCGGTGCGTGGGACGGCCGGCGCGTCCCCGCGGACCGGCGGGCCCGCGCGGCCCAGCGCGCACGTGGGCAGGCCCGGCGGATCGTCGTCGAGGCGCTCGTCGTGGTGGTCGCGGCCGCGGCACTCGTCTCGGTCCGGGGTCGCGGGCTCGTCCCGCTCGGTGCCGGGGAGGTCGACCCGCTGCTCGCGGCGGCCCCCGTGCTGGTGGCGTCCGCGGCCGCGCTGGTCGTGGTCCGCCTGTCCCCCGCGGCCGTCCGCGCCGCCGGGTGGTGGGCGGCGCGCTCGCGCGGCCTCGCGGCACCCCTCGCGGTCGCACGCGCGCACGGCGCGACGACGGCGGTCGTGCCGCTGCTGACCGTCACGGTGAGCGTGGCGCTCGTCGTGCTGTGCGGCACCCTCGTGCACACCGTCCGCACGGGTCAGCAGGCCGCGGCGGACCACCTGGTCGGCGCACCGGTGCGGCTCGACGGGCGGATCACCGCCGGCAACGGCGCCGACGCGCTCGCCCGGATCGCGACGGACCCGGGCGTCACCGCGGTGGCGACGGCGGCCCAGGTGCGCGACCGCGCCTTCGGCGTGCGCACCGGGCTGAGCGCCACGCTGCTCGTCGTCGACGCCGCGGAGCTCGCGCAGGTGCGGGCGGCCGCCGGGCTCCCGGTCGACGACGGCCTGGCCGCGCTCGCGGAGCCCGGGCCCGCCGGGACGGTCCCGGCGCTCGTGAGCACCCCGCTGCTGGAGCGCGCGCAGGCGCTGGACGCCGAGCCCGTGATGTCCGCGCTCAACGCCTCCGTGCAGCTCGACGTGCGCGGCACCACGGAGCTGCTGCCCGACGGCGGCGCCCCGACCCTCGACGCCCGCGTCACGACCCGGCCGACCGACGACGACGGGGTCGTCGTGGTGGACCGGGCGGTGCTCGCCGCCGTCGCCGACCAGCGGCCGACCGTGGACCGCGCCTGGGTGAGCGGCCCGGGCGCCGTCGCGGCCGTCGAGTCCGCGGGTCTCGCGCCCACCGCGTCCTCCGGCGTGGTCGTCACGACGCGGGACGGCTGGTGGCAGGCGTGGTCCCGGGCACCGCTGACGTCGGCGCTGACGACGCTGCTGCTCGCCGCCGCGGCCACGCTCGCCGCGCTGTCGGTGCTGGCCCTCGTCCTGGTCGTCGTGGCCACCGCCCGCGAGCGCGGCCGGACCCTGTCGGCCCTGCGGACGCTGGGCCTCGACGCGCGGACCGCCCGCTGGGCGACGCTGGGCGAGCTGGCGCCCCTCACGCTCGGCGGGCTCCTCGGCGGTCTGGTCATCGGGCTGGGGGTGCCCGTGCTGATCGGCGACGCGCTGGGGCTGCAACGCCTGACGGCGGAACCGGGAGGTGTCACGGTGGACGTCACGTGGTGGCCGGTCGCGCTCGCGGTGGCGGCGCTCGGCGTCGCCCTCGTGGTCGCGATCGCGGTGGAGCAGGCCGTGCGCCGGCGGGACCGGCTCGGCGAGGTGCTACGGGTGGGTGAACGATGACCAGGAGGGAGCAGGCCATGGACCACGGGTCGACGGTGCAGGGCGCACCCGCGACGAGCCTGGCGACGCTGGAGGAACGTGCCCGGGCCCGTCCCGAGGCGTTCGGGCGGACGTCGCTGATCGTGTGCGAGTCCCTCGTGCGCATCTACCAGTCCGAGGGGATCGAGGTGCAGGCCCTGCAGGGCCTGGACCTGCTGGTCGACGAGGGCGAGCTCGTCGCCGTTGTCGGGGCGTCGGGCTCCGGCAAGTCGACGCTGCTGTCCGTGCTGTCGGGGCTCGACGTGCCGACCGCCGGCCACGTGCGCGTCGCCGAGTGGGACCTCATGACGATGACGGCCCGCGAGCGCGTCGAGTACCGCCGCTCGACCGTCGGGTTCGTGTGGCAGCAGACCGCCCGCAACCTCGTGCCGTACCTGACGGCCGCCGAGAACGTCGCCCTGCCGATGGCGCTGGCGGGGCGCCCGCGCCGGCAGCGGCGCACCGAGGCCGCCGCCCTGCTGGACGTGCTCGGCGTCGCGTACTGCGCGGACCGGCGGCCCAGCCAGATGTCCGGCGGCGAGCAGCAGCGCGTGGCCATCGCGGTCGGCCTGGCCAACTCGCCGCGGGTGCTGTTCGCCGACGAGCCGACCGGTGAGCTCGACACCGCGACGTCGAACGACGTCCTGGAGGCGATGCGCGCGGTCAACCGGGACCTGGGCACCACGGTCGTGGTCGTCACGCACGACCCGAGCGTGAGCGACCACGTGCAGCGCACGGTGGAGATCCGCGACGGCCGCACCAGCTCGGAGGTGCTGCGCCGCACCGCGACCCGCGACGACGGCACCGAGCACGAGGTCGCCGAGGAGTTCGCCGTGCTCGACCGCGCCGGCCGCGTGCAGCTGCCGCAGGACTACCGCGAGACCCTCGACCTCGTCGGGCGCGTGCGCCTGACGCTCGAGCAGTCGCACATCGCGGTGCGCCCCGGTGACCGCGGCGCACCCGGCGGCGAGCACGCGGGCCGGACCGGCCGCGACGACCAGCCCGGACACGGACGGAGAGCGCGATGACCGCCACCAGCACGGCCCGGCCGGGTCCCGACCAGGCCGCCGACGGCCCGCTCGTGCTCGTCGAGCACGTCGACCGCACCTACGGCTCGGGGCACGCGGCGGTGCACGCGCTGCAGGACGTGTCCCTCGAGGTCGCCCCGGGCGAGCTCGTGGCGCTCGTGGGGCGCTCCGGCTCCGGCAAGACGACGCTGCTCAACACGATCGGCGGGCTCGACCGGCCCGACGCCGGGCGTGTCGTCGTGGCGGGGCGCGAGGTGTCGTCCCTCGACGAGAAGGGGCTGGTGTCGCTGCGCCGGGACGTCGTGGCGTTCGTGTTCCAGACGTTCGGGCTCGTCCCGGTCCTGACGGCCGCGGAGAACGTCGGGGTGCCGCTGCGGATGCTGCGCACGCCCGTGGCGCAGCGCGAGGCGCGGGTGCAGCTGCTGCTGGACCTCGTGGGCCTGGGGCCGCACGCCCAGCAGCGTCCCGGGCAGCTCTCCGGTGGTCAGCAGCAGCGCGTCGCCATCGCCCGTGCGCTGGCGAACTCCCCGCGCCTGCTCATCGCCGACGAGCCGACGGGCCAGCTGGACTCCGAGACGGGGCGGGCGGTCATGGCCCTCATCCGCGCGGTGGTGGAGGCCGAGGGCATGACGGCGATCGTGTCGACCCACGACCCGGTGATGGTCGCGCTGGCCGACCGGGTGGTGCACCTGGCCGACGGCCGGCTCGTCGACGCCTGACATGCCCTGGCGTCCCCGCGTGCTGCGCGGCCGGCTGCGCGACCAGGCGCCGGTCGTGCTCGTGGTCGCGCTCGTCGCCGTCACGGCGACGACGCTCGTGGGCGTCCTGGCCGGGCTGCTGCACCTCGCCCAGACCGACGCCGTGCCGGCCGCGCTGGGGCAGCTCGCGCCGGAGCGGGTGCGCCTCGAGGCCACCGTGCGGGTCGACGGCGAGGACACCGACACCGCGCTGTCGGCGACCCGGGACGGGCTCGCGCGCCTCACCGGTGACGTGCCCACGACCGAGGAGACGTGGCTGACCAGCCCGCTGTACGCCCTGCCGGCCGAGGTCCCCGCCCAGCCGCACCTGGTGTACCTGTCGGCGCTGCCGCACACCGACGACCTCGTGGAGCTCGTCGACGGGCGGTGGCCGCAGCGTGCGACCGACGACGCCGGCCGGGTCGAGGTCAACGTCCCGGCGCTCGCGGCGCGCGAGCTGGGCTGGCAGGTCGGGGACCAGGTCGACGCCCGGCCGTGGGGCACCGCCGCGTACGGCGCGTGGGTGGTCGTCGGGACGCACGAGCGCACGGGTCCGCGCAGCAGCTGGTCGCGGGACCGCCTGCTCGGGGGCGTCGTCGACCGCGGGTTCAGCGTGCCCGGCACGATCGGTCGCGAGAGGACGACCCTGTGGGGGCCCGCGCTGGTCGACGCGGACGCGCTGCGCGGCACCGAGCGGGTGCACACCGCGTACGTCACCGTGCTCCCGGCGCTCGGGGACGCCTCCAGCGAGGCCGTCGCCGCGCTGCGGGCGCAGGTGCGCGACGGCGCGGCGATCCTGTCCGAGACCCTCGGCGCGCAGTTCAGCGGCCGCCTGCGCACGGACGTCGGTGCGACGATCGACGCGACGTGGCGCGAGCTCGTCGTCACGCGCGCCGGGGTCATGACCACCGGGATCCTGCTCGCGACGCTCGCCGCGACGGTCATGCTGCTCGCCGCGCGGCTGCTCGCCGAGCGGCGCGCGACGGAGAGCGAGCTGCTCGCGGCGCGGGGCGCGTCCCCCGGGCAGCTGCGGTCGGTCGTCGTGCTGGAGGCGGCCGCGCTCGCGGGCGGCACCTGGCTGGTGGCGCCGTGGCTCGGGCGGGCCGTGCTGGACGCGATGACGCGGTCCGGTGCCCTGGCCGACGCCGGTTACCGGGTGGGCGCCGGGGTGCCGGCCGGCGTCCTGCTCTCCTGCGCCGTGATGGCGGTCGTGCTCGCGGTCGCGCTGTGCGTGCCCGCGTGGCACACCGCGGGCTCCAGCACCGGGACCTCGCACGCGGGCCTGCTCCGTGCGGGCGGCGACGTGGCGCTGCTCGCGCTCGGCGGGCTGGCGATGTGGCGGCTCGTGGTCCACGGCTCCCCGCTCGTGGGCGGCGCCGACGGCCCGCAGGCCGACCCCGTGCTGGTCGCCGGCCCGGCGCTGGTGACCCTCGCCGCGGCGACGGTGTCGCTGCGGCTCGTCGCCCCCGTGGCCCGGGTGGCGGACGTGCTCGCGGGCCGCGCCAGGTCGTTGGTGGTGCCGCTGGCGGCGTGGCAGGTCGCGCGCCGGTCGTCGGTGGCCTCGGGCACGGTCCTCGTGGTGGTCGTGGCGGTCGTCGCCGGCACCTTCAGCGCGGCGTTCGCGGGGACGTGGCGCACCTCGCAGCTCGCGCAGGTCGACCTCGCGACGGGCACGGACCTGCGGCTCGACGACATCGCGGACGCCCCCTTGACGGTCTCGGCGGCCGCTGCCGCCGCGGTCGCCGGCCTGCCCGGCGCGCACGGCCAGCCCGTCGTGGACCGGGTCGTGGGGATCGGCCGCCGCGGCAACGTCGGCGGCCTGTCGGCCCGGGTGGTCGCGGTCGACGTCACGCGCCCGCAGGACCTGCGGGGGGCACCCGACCGTCCGTGGCACGGGGCGCTCGCCGGCCTGGCGCCCGACGTCCCCGCAGCCGCCGCGGGCCTGCCCCTGCCCGTGGACACGCAGTGGCTCGTCCTCGACGCCGAGGTGGACGTCCCGGAGGGCACCGAGGGACGCGCGTCGGTGTCCCTGACCGTCGAGGACGACCAGGGGGTGCTCACCACGTTCCGGAGCGGGATGCCGCTGCGTCAGTCCCTCGCCCTCGAGCACGAGATGCCCGCCGTCGGCCCGCTGCGGGTCGTCGCCGTCTCGGCGGACGTCGTGGTCGAGGCCGCGCCCCCCGAGATCGCCGAGGTCAGCTACCAGCGGGGCATCCGGCAGCCGCTGCCGCTGACCCTCACCCTGACCGACCTGCGCACCGTGCCGCGCTCGGCCGGCGCCGTGCGGGGGGCCGACGCGCACACGGTCGAGGGCACCCCGGTGACGCCGGCGACCGCCGGGTGGGACGCCGCGGTCCTGCAGGACGGCGCGTCGGTCGGTGCGACGGCCGAGGGGACGCCGGCCGACGCCAGGGGCGCGACCCTGCGGCTGGCCGGCGAGATGTGGATAGACGTGTACCGGATGATGCCCGCCCGCCTGACGGCCCGTGCGTGGACGCCGGCCGACCACGTGCCGGTGGCGGTCACGCGCTCGATCCTCGACGACATCGACGTGTACCCCGGCCAGGCCCTCACCCTCGCCGTCGACGGCGTGGCCGTCGACGCGCGGGTCGAGCGCCTCGTGGAGCACGTCCCCGGCGCACCGCGCGGCGTCGCCGTCCTCGCCGACCGCACCACCCTGGCGCGTGCCGTCCTGGACGCCGGTGGCGACCCCTCGCTCGTCGACGCGTGGTGGGTCGCCGCGCCGGACCCGGCCACGGCCACCGTCGTGCAGCGGCTTGCCGAGGCGCACACCGACGCCGACGTGAGCACCCGGGCCGGGCTGCGGCAGGCCGCGCTGACGGGGCCTGTCGGCGTCGCGGTGCCGGCGGCCCTGTCCCTCGTCGCGGGGTCCGCGGCGCTGCTGCTGCTCGTCGGCACCGGCGCGGTCGCGGCGGCCGCGCTGCGGGCACGGCGCCTCGAGCTGGCGCGGCTGCAGGCGCTCGGCGCCTCCCGCCCCGGGCTCGTCGGCGGCCTGCTCGCCGAGGGTGCGCTGCTCGTCGTCGTCGGGGCAGCGGCCGGGCTCGCGGCGGGCTACGGGCTGTCGGCGGTCGTGGCGCCGCTGCTGACGATGTCGCCCGACGGGCGCACCCCCGTCCCAGCCCCGTGGCTGGTGTGGGGGTGGGGCGCGCAGACCCTGCGCACGCTCGCCGTCGTCCTCGGGGCGTGCGGCGTCGTCGCGCTGGTCGCGCTGGTGGGTGTGCGCCGCACGTCCGGTGCGGCGCTGCGGATGGGGGACGACCGGTGACCACGACCACCGCACGCCTGCGGGCGACCGGGGGTGACGCGCTGCTGGTCACGCGCCGCCGGGCCCGGCAGGACGCCGGCCTCCTGGCCGGCACGGCGCTGCTGCTCACCTCGGCGCTGCTGGCGGTGCTGGCCGCCCCGGTGCTGCTGGAGCGCACGGCCGACGAGGCGCTGCGGGCGTCGGTGGCGAACGCCGGCGCCGGGGCCGCGGTCCAGGTGGTCGCGCCCCTGGACCGGGGGGACCCCACCCAGCCGTTCGCCGCCACGTTCCGGCAGGCCGTCTGGCTGGACGGCAGGCTGCCGGGTCTGCTGCCCGCGACGGCAGTGTCCGCGTCGCCGCCGTTCACGGCGAGCGGGGCCGGGGCGGAGTTCACGACCCGGCTGGTCACCCTGGAGACGCCGTCCGACCCGTCGGCCCCGGTCCGATGGACCGTGGGCCGCGAGCCCGCGGCCGTCCTCGTCGCCGTCGAGACCCACCGCGAGGTCGAGGTCGGGCTGAGCGTCGACGCCGCCCGGGACCTCGGCGTCGACCCGTCCGCCGGGCCGGTGACGATCGAGATCGCCCGCCGCGACACCGTCCACCTCGCCCACGTCACGGGGCTCTACGAGCCCGTCGACCCCGGCGACCCCCGGTGGGTGACCGTGCCCGACCTGCTCGGCCCCGCCGAGGGTGCAGCGCCGGGTGGGGCGGCGGCCACGG
The DNA here is from genome assembly GCF_016862775.1 of Cellulomonas phragmiteti. Taxonomy (GTDB): domain Bacteria; phylum Actinomycetota; class Actinomycetes; order Actinomycetales; family Cellulomonadaceae; genus Cellulomonas; species Cellulomonas phragmiteti. The sequence goes on from NZ_BONP01000011.1 coordinate 116,589, forward strand.
TCGCCCTGTACGTGCCACCCGCAGCGCGCGACGACATGGCGTGGGTCCTCGGGTCGGACCGGCTGCCGGGACCGGCGGTCGCGCTCGTGGACGCCGCGGACCTCACGGTCGCCGACGCGCACCGGCTGCGGCGCGACCTCGTCGCGCAGCTCGTCGTCGAGCCCCGTCTCGCGAGCGGGTTCCCCCAGCTCGTCGACGCCTTCGACGCGCACGCCGGTGCCGTGCGCGCGCAGGCCTCGCTCGTCGTCGCCGGCGTCGGCGCCACGGCAGCGTGCTGCCTCGTGCTCGCCGCCGCCCTGCTCGTCGAGCGCCGCCGCACGCACCTGGCGGCCGAGCGCGCCCGCGGGGCCTCGCTCGCCTCGGTGGCCCTGCGCAGCGCTGTGGAGTCGCTGCCGACCGCGCTCGTCGCGGTGCTCGTCGCCGGGGTCGTCGTGACGGTCTGGCTGGGCGGGCCGACCGGCCCGCCGTGGCCGGCCGCGGTCGTGACGGCTGTGGCCGCCGTCGCGCCGGCCGTGCTCGCGGTGCGCGCGGCCGCGGGGGCGTGGGCGGGCCGACGGGTTCCGGCGGACCGCCGCGAGCGGGCACGCCTGGCCGGGCTGCGCCGCGCACGGCGCCTGGTGCTCGAGCTCCTGGCCGTGGCGGTCGCGGTCACGGCGCTGCTGGCGCTGCGCGGCCGGGGGCTGGTGCCGAGCGGACCGCCGGCGTCCGACCCGCTGCTCCCGGCAGCACCGTTCCTCCTCGCCGTCGCCGCCTCGCTGGTCGTCGTGCGTGTGGCACCCACGGTGGTGCGCGCTGCGGCGCGGTGGGCGTCCCGCTCCCGCGGGCTGGCCGCACCGCTGGCGGTGACGCGCGCACAGCGGGCCGCCACCGCGCTGCTCCCCCTCGTCACCGTCACCGTGGCCGTCGCGCTCATGGTCCTCGCCGGGGGGCTGGTGCAGCACGTGCGCGACGGTCAGCGGGTCGCCGCCGCGCAGCTCGTGGGGGCGGACCTGCGCCTCGACGGTCCGCTCGGCACCGACGCCGCGCGCGAGGCACTCGCGCAGCTCGCCGGGGCCGACGGGGTGCAGGCCGTGGCGACGGGCGCGCAGATCGAGGACCGCGCGTACGGCCGCGGCACGGGCCTGACCGCCACGGTGCTCGCCGTCGACACCGCCGCGCTGGCCGCCGTGCGCGAGGCCCGCGGCCTGCCCGTCGACCCCGGACTGGCCGGGCTCGCCGACGCCACCGCGGGCCGGGTGCCCGCGCTGGTGACCGCCGACCTGCTCGCCCGCGCGGGGACCGCCGACACCACCCTCCTGCAGGTCCTGGCCGACCACGTCGAGCTCGACGTGCGAGGGACCACGACGCTGGTCCCCGACCGCGGCGCACCCCCCGTGGACGTGCGGGCCGCGCACGCCACGCTGTCCCTGGACGACGGTGTGGTGGTGGTCGACCGCGAGGTCCTGCTCGCCGCGTCCTCGCGGGAGGTCCCCGCGACGCGGGCGTGGGTCGCCGGTCCCGGAGCGGAGCGGGCCGCCACGGACCTGCGCCTCGCCGACCTGTCCGAGGTGACCGTGACGACGGCCGAGGGGTGGTGGCGCGCGTGGTCGCGGGCCCCGCTGCCGACGGCCCTGACCACGCTCCTGCTGGCGGCCGTCGGGGCCCTCGCGCTGCTCGCGGTGGTCGGGCTCGCCCTGGTGGTGGTGGCCACGTCCGGGGAGCGCGGCCGCACGCTGTCGACGCTGCGGACGCTGGGACTCGACGCCCGGACCGCCCGGTGGGCGACCCTCGGGGAGCTCGCGCCGCTGGTGGTGGGTGGCCTGGTCGGGGGGTCCGCCATCGGGCTCGCGCTGCCCGCCCTCGTGGGCGGGACGCTGGGGCTGCGCTGGGTGACGGCCGCGCCGGGGGACGTGCCGATGACGCCGACGTGGTGGCCCGTGCTGCTCGCGGCCGGCGCGCTCGTCGTCGCGCTGGTGGTCGCGGTGACGGTCGAGCAGGCCGTGCGCCGACGCCAGCGCCTGGGCGAGGTCCTCCGCGTCGGCGCCCGCTGACACCTCCCCACCCGTGCACCCGCGAGAGGTCGATCCAGCCCACGCTCGTGTGCTCGGGCGATGCGCCGCCGTTCTCCGGAGGGCTCGACGGGCGCGGGTCAGGGCCGGACGACCTCCACGTGCCGGCGGTCGTCGGGGTGCGGTGGACGTGCCGGTGGACTGGGACGACCAGATCCACCCCACGGGAGCGGGGTCGCAACGACCCCGATAGGACCCGGTCGTCCTGGATGGTGGAGCGCGTGCTGCGCTCCACCTGAGCCAAGCGCACATCTCGGAGCACGGCGCCCCGGCACGGCTCGACACACCCGCTCCCTGACGCTGACTCAGCGCTGAGCTCTGCGGTCAGGGCGCCAGCGGCGGCTACGAGGGCGCCAGCGGAGCCAGTCTCCCGGGTCCGCGAGCAACATCGAGATGGGGTGCAGGGGTCGTGGGCGCACTTGTGAATCCTGACGGGCGCCGCGACCGTCGTCACTGCGCTGGCACGACTCGGACCGTGATGCCCAGCATGCGGGCTCAAGCAGTCATTCTGACGTGACACCGATCATCGGTGCACCTTCGGTGGCTTCGATGACGACCCGATGTGATGCCAAGTCTTGGCGCTACGCGCCGTCTTCAGGTCGTCGCTAGCATTCTGGCTCGTGCTGAACGACGGCCCCATCCGGTGATACGCGAAGTGTCTCTCCTGAGTATATTGCGGTGCGTGGCACTGAACGACCGGTCGTCGTCAGCGTGCCTGCAGGGAGCATCACCACATCCAAGCCCTCTACCTGAACGGCGAACCACTTCTCGTTCGTCACTTCATCCTCTGATATCCCTAGTACCACAGCCTCCGCGCCCGCAATCTCGAGTTCGAGAGACTCCTCCGTTTCGTCGACGACTACGATGTCGAATATCGCCGGTTCGGACCTGGTCATCTATGCGTCATCCACCCTCTAGTCTCTCATCAACATGAGATCCGAAAGCCATCCAATCGAGAAGCGTCCACGATCGGAAAGCTGGACGTCCCACTCGATGGGATCTTCGGGCGTCCGGGCTGGACCATTGATCCATTCGTTTCCAAACCGGT
>NZ_BONP01000012.1 GCF_016862775.1 Cellulomonas phragmiteti
GGCGATGAGGGCCTGGTCGATCGGACCGGTGCCGGAGTTGCTGATCGAGCCGGTGAACAGCGTCTGGTGCGCGGACCAGCCGTTGACGTTGTCCGGGTTGGTCGACGTCCGGTAGGAGAACGCCGGGCCGCCCCACTGGTACGCCATCACCCAGATGTTCTTCGGGGCGAAGTAGAACAGCGAGGGCGCGACGGCCGTGAACGGCATCGAGTTCTGGCTGGCGGAGGCCATCTGCGAGTAGTTCGAGAACAGCCCGAACTTCATCGAGCCCCAGCTGGAGCCGTTGTCGTGCGTCGTGGCGTACACGAGCTGCTGGCCGTTGTACGGCGCGACGGTGAAGTCCTTCAGCGAGGCCCAGCCGGAGCGCGGCTGGGCGAGCACGCCGGAGTCCCGCCACCGGTACGACGAGGGCAGGGTGCAGGTGCCCGTGGGGGGCGGGGTGGTCGGGTTCGTCACCGGCGGGGTCGTCGGGTTCGCCCCGGCGCCGACCCGCACGAGCTGCCACTGCTGGTTGTTCCCGCCCCAGTTGGAGTACTGGACGATGTTGGCGCCGTCGGCGGTCGAGCCGCCCTGGACCTCGATGGCCTTGCCGGAGTTGCGGTTGATGAAGATGACGTAGCCGCCGGCGACGTCCTGCATCCGGAACTGCTGGTTGGTCTGGTTGCGGTCCGTGTACTGGACGATCGCACCGCCGTCGGCGGTCGAGAAGTTGTAGACGTCGAGCACCTTGCTCGAGAGGCGCGACTTGATCCGGTAGTTGCCGTCACCGGAGTCGACGAACTGCCACTGCTGCTGCGAGCCGTCGTTGCGGGTCCACTGCGTGATCCGGGCGCCGTCCGACATCGACAGGTTGTAGACGTCGAGCGCCTTGCCGCTGCCGCGGTTGATCAGCACGTACGACGCGTTCGTGTCGACGGTCGCTGCGGAGGCTGCCGGGGCTGCGGCGACGGCGAGGGCGCCGCCTGACACGACCAGGGCGGCTGCCGTGAGGGCGGACGCCCACCGGCTGCGTCGTCCCCGCACCGGGTGCTGTGCCCCGGGTGCACGTGCTGGTCTCATGGGTGCTCTCCTTCGAGTTGTCGAGCGGGGGACGCTCGGGTGGTGCCGCGGGACGACGGCCGGGGACCGGCGACGTCGCTGGTCCGGAGGGGAGCGCATCCCACGCGATGTGAACCTTCACATTGCCATGTCGGATGTCTCCGACTGAAGGGGTTCTGCGGTGAGTTAAACCTTTAGCAGGGTCGAGCGGCCCGAGGTGTCCTCCGACCGGGCGACCCGGGGCGCCCGGAGCACCCGGAGCCGCCCGCACGGTCGCCGGGGTCACCCCCGGGTAGCGCCTCCTCCCCCCGCGGGAGGAGGCGCCCACGGCGCCCACCTCCTGCGACGGCAGGTGACGGCGGGCCGGGCGCCCTCCGTAGCGTCGCCGACGGACGCCCCGACGGGGCCGACCCGACGACGAGGAGACGTGATGATCGAGGTGGAGGCGCTGACCAAGCGCTACGGCAGCACGACGGCGGTCGACGGCCTGACGTTCACCGCCCGGCCCGGCACCGTCACCGGGTTCCTCGGGCCCAACGGCGCGGGCAAGTCCACGACCATGCGCGTCGTCGTGGGCCTCGAGCGCGCCACGTCCGGCACGGCGCGCGTCGACGGCCGGCGCTACGCCGACCTGCCGGCTCCCCTGCACGCGGTGGGCGTCATGCTCGACGCGCGCTCGGTGCACCCAGGTCGCACGGCGTACAAGCACCTGCTGGCGATGGCGCAGACGCACGGCATCGGCCGGGCGCGCGTGCAGGAGGTCATCGCGCAGACCGGCCTGGAGCCGGCCGCGCACCGGCGTGCGGGCACGTTCTCGCTCGGGATGGGGCAGCGGCTCGGGATCGCCGGTGCGCTGCTGGGCGACCCGGCGACGCTCGTCCTCGACGAGCCCGTCAACGGGCTGGACCCCGACGGGGTGCTGTGGGTGCGGCGCCTGGTGCGCGAGCTCGCGGCCGAGGGGCGCACCGTGCTCCTCTCCTCGCACCTCATGCACGAGCTCGCGCTGTGCGCCGACCGTGTCGTCATCATCGGGCGCGGGCGGCTGCTCGCCGACGCGACGGTGCAGGACGTCGTCGACCGCTCCGAGCGGGCGGGAACCGTGCGCGTGCGCACCACCGACCCCGAGCCCCTGACCCGGGAGCTGCTCGCCACCGGGGCCCAGGTCACCCCGCAGGACGGCGGGGTCCTGCAGGTCCGCGGCGCCACGGTCGACGAGGTCGGCACCGCGGCACGCCGCTGCGGCGCGACCGTCCTCGAGCTCGGCACGGAGTCCGGCTCGCTGGAGGAGGCGTACCTGCAGCTGACCGGCGACGCCGTCGAGTACCGCACCGCCGACACCCGGGAGGGTGCGCGATGAGCGCCTCGACCATGCCCCGCGCCGCGCGTCCGGCAGCCACCGCGCGCAGCGGCGGCCCGGGCTTCGCCCGGGTCGTCGCCTCCGAGTGGACGAAGCTGATCTCGCTGCGGTCCCCGTGGTGGACCGCCGTCGTCACCGTGGTGGTGGCGGGGCTCATCACCTACCTGAGCGCGTCGGCGTCGTCCGTCGACCCCGGGTTCACGCCGGCGAGCGACCTGACCACCGGACTCATGCTGGCGCAGATCGGGCCGCTCGTGCTGGGCGTCCTGGTCGGCGCGGGCGAGTTCCGTACCGGTGCCTTCCGCACGACGTTCACGCTGGTGCCGCGGCGCTGGCCCGCGCTCGCGGCGCAGGTCCTCGTCGTGACGGCGTTCGCGCTCGGGATCGGGGTCCTGACCCTCGCGGCCAGCGCCTTGGCGCTCCTGCCCCCGGCGGCGTCGCGTGACCTCCCGCTCGGTCTGACCGCCGGGGACACCCCCGGGATCATGCTCCGCACGGTGCTGTTCGTCGTCGGGCTGGCGCTGGTCGGGCTCGCACTCGGTGCGCTGCTCCGTCGGACGGTCCCGGCGCTGATCACCGCCCTCGTGCTCGTCATCTTCCTGCCCGTGGTGCTCATGATGGTCGGCGACCCCGGCGTCGACGCCGCCGGCATGGCGGCGCCCCACCAGGTCACGGTCCCCGGCGCGATCGGCGCGTTCACCCCTGGCACGGCCGCCCAGCTGATGACGACCTCCACGTCGCACGGGCCGATGCCGGGCACGCCCGACATCGGCCCGGTGGGTGGCACCCTCGTCCTCGGTGCGTGGGTGGTGCTCCTGCTCGTCGTGGCCGCCGTGCGGCTGCGCGTCCGGGACGTGCGATGACGACGCTCACCTCGGGGTCCCGCGCGGCGGCACGCACGCCACGCGGGGCGCCCGCCCGGCCGGGCGTCCGGTTCGCCCGCGTGCTCGTCGCGGAGTGGACCAAGCTCACGAGCGTGCCGTCGAACCCCTGGCTGGCGCTCGGCACGGTCGTCGCGGCCGCGGGCACCGCGTACGGGCTCGGTCTGTTCGTCCGGCCCGACGACGGGCGGTCCGGGTCCTGGGTGGTGGTGTCCGGGTTCGTGCTCGCGCAGCTCGGGTTCCTCGTCCTCGGGGCGGTCGTCGGGACGTCGGAGCACACGACGGGCACCGCGCGCACGACCTTCACCGCGGTACCGCGCCGGCTGCCCGTGCTCGGGGCGCAGGCGGTCGTCACGGCCGTCGCGGCGGGCGTGACCGCGGCGGTCGCACTGGGCGCGTCGTACCTGGCGACGACCGGCCCGCGGGCCGGCGACGCACCCGCGCTCGACCTGGCGGTGCCCGGCACGACCCGCGCCCTGGTCGGCTTCGTGGTGGTCGCCGTCGCGGTCTCCCTGCTGGGGCTCGGCCTCGGTGCGCTGCTGCGACGCCCGGCGGACGCGCTCGTGACCGGCGTCCTGCTCGTCTTCCTCCTCGACCTCACCCTCAGCGGGAACCCGGGACCCGTCACCGACACGGTCCGCGCGCTCCTGCCGTCGGCGGGGACCCGGCTCCTGGAGGACGACGCGGCGGTCGCGGTGCTGGACGCCGCGACCCGCGGGCCGGAGCTCGGCGCGTGGGGCGGGGCAGCGGTGCTCGGCGCGTGGGTCGTGGTGGTGCTCGGTGCCGCGGCGTACCGGCTGGTGCGGCATGACGTCCGCTGAGCCCGGCCCGCGGGTGGTGGTGCCGACCACCCGCGGGCCGGGCCGCTCCCACGGGCCGGAGTGGGAGAGTGGGCCGGTGATCCGACGTGCGGCCGTGGTGCGGGTGCCGCGCACCGGCGACGAGCCGCCGCTCACCGAGGAGCAGGTGCGCGGCGCGAGCCCGGTCGCGCGTCTCGTGACCGCACGGCCCTGGGTCATGGACGTCACCGTCGCCGTCGTGATCGTCCTGGTCGGTCTCGTCGGCTCGGGGTTCGTCTGGGAGACCGCGAACACCGCGGTCTACCTCGGTCTGTACCGGCCCGACTCCGGGATCGTGGAGCTGGCGACCTCCACCTGGCTGGTGGGGACGGCCGTCGGCGCGGCGCTGCTGCTCCTGCGGCGGGCGCGCCCGGTCACCGTGACGGTGCTGATGGTGATCGCGTCGCTGGTGTCCTTGCAGGTGGCGGGGGTGCTGGGGGTGCTCGGTGCGTGCCTCGCCTGTGCGCTCTACAGCGTGGCGGCCTCGCGCAGCACGACCACCACGTGGATCGTGTTCGGCGCCGCAATGACGGTGGTAACCGTCGCGCTGTGGCAGTGGCAGGATCTCGGCCTCATCGAGATCCTCGCCTGGTTCGGTGTCCACCCCTCGAACGGCGTGGAGACGCTGCCCTTCCGCGCCGAGCGCCCGCTGTTCTCGCCGGCCCGGCGCATGGGATCGGTGCTGCTGCTCCTCGCGCTGCTGCTGCTCGGCGTCGCGGTCGGCTCGGCCGCCCGTTCGCGGCGTCTGCACGCGGCCGAGCTGGTCGAGCGCTACCGCGCGCTGGCGCGGCAGCGCGACGACGGCATCGCGCTGGCCCGCGCCGCCGAGCGCGCGTACATCGCGCGGGAGATGCACGACGTGGTCGCCCACAGCCTGTCCGTCATGGTGGCCCTGGCCGACGGGGCCGACGCCGCCTTCGTGCGCGCCCCGGACCGGTCGCGCGACGCGCTGCGGCAGCTCGCGAGCACCGGTCGCTCGGCCCTGGCCGACATGCAGCGCGTGCTGGGGGCGCTGGGCCCGGCCGACCGGGACGGCACGGACCGCCTGGCCGAGCCGACCGAGGTGGACCTGGCGACCGTCGTCGAGCGGTTCCGCGCGGCGGGGCTGCCCGTGACCGCGACGGGCCTGGACACTGCGCTCCCGCAGGACACGTCGGTGCGCCTGGCGGTCCTGCGGATCCTGGGCGAGGCGCTGACCAACGTGCTGCGGCACGCACCGGGCGCACCGTCCGTGGAGGTCACGGTGCGGCGCACCCCGACGGCCGTCGAGGTCGACGTCGCCGACGCGGGCGGGACGCGACCGGGCAGCGGCGGCACCGGACGTGGGATCGTCGGCATGCGCGAGCGCGCGGAGCTGCTCGGTGGGCACGTCGAGGCCGGCCCGCGGCCGGAGGGCGGCTGGCGGGTGCACGCGGTCCTGCCGTGCGCGCCGCCGGACGCGACCGGACCGGCGGACGACGACGAGGGCGAGGGCGGACGATGACGACGGTGCTGCTGGTGGACGACCAGTCGCTGCTGCGGGTCGGGTTCCGGATGGTCATCGAGTCCGAGCCGGACCTCGAGGTCGTCGGCGAGGCCGCGGACGGGCAGGTGGCCCTCGAGCAGGTGGCGGCCCTCGCACCCGACGTGGTCCTCATGGACATCCGGATGCCCGGCATGGACGGCATCGAGGCGACACGCCGCGTGGTGGCGGAGCACCCGTCCTCGCGCGTGCTCGTCCTGACGACGTTCGACGTCGACGACCTCGCGTTCGCCGCGCTGCGGGCGGGCGCGAGCGGGTTCCTGCTGAAGTCCGCGCGCCCCGACGAGCTGGTCGACGCGATCCGGACCGTCGCCGCGGGCACGTCGGTCGTCGCGCCGCGGGTGCTGCGGCGCATGCTCGACCTGTTCGCGCCGCACCTGCCCGACGCGGGCGGGGCGGTGCCCGCCGACCCGGCCCGCGACCCGCGGGTGCGGTCGCTGACCCCGCGCGAGCTCGACGTGCTGCGCCTCGTGGCGGACGGCTGCACCAACTCCGAGATCGCCGCGGAGCTGTTCGTGTCGGAGACCACCGTGAAGACGCACGTCGGCAGCGTCTTCGGCAAGCTCGGGGCACGGGACCGCGTGCAGGCGGTGATCATCGCCTACGAGTGCGGGCTGGTGGCGCGGGGTGGGTCGGCCCCGGTCGCGGGAGGGTGAGCGCGCGTCACCCCGGGCCGGCGAGCGCCGTCGCCTCGACGAGCCGGCGCACCACGTCGAGGTCGCCGGCCGTCCGGACGTCCGGGAGGTCCTCGAGCGGGACACCGCCGATGAGGCACGCCTTCCAGTCCCGCGTGCTCGCGTCGACCTCGGCGTGGAGGGGCGCGGGGTCGGGCGCGGTGGGTCGGCTCAGGTGCGTGCCGTGGCGGCCGAGCCGCGCGAGGTAGGTGACCGGCTCGGCGTCCGCACGCCGCGAGTCCGTCAGGCGCAGGGCGACCCGGCGCTCGTCGGCGTAGGCGGCGACGGGCCGGGCGTGGGCGCGCATGGCCAGCACGACGGTGTCGGGGCTCATGTCCGCGTCGCGCGGCAGGGCAGGGGACGCCACCGCCCACCGGGACAGCGCGGTGTTGACGGCCTCGAGCCCGTACCCCCACGCCGTCAGCTCGTAGAGCTCGCCGCGCGCCGGCCGGGGCGCGGGCAGCCGCCGCACGACGCCGTCGGCCTCCAGGGCCTGCAGCCGCTGGGTGAGGACGGTGGGGCCGATGCCGTTGACGTCGCGCTGGAGGTCGGTGAACCGCTGCGGCCCGAGCAGGAGCTCGCGCACGACGATCATCGTCCAGCGGTCCCCGACGAGGTCGAGGGCGTGCGCGGCAGCGCAGCCGTCGTTGTACGAGCCGTACGACCGGCGGGTTCCCATGTCGGCAGGTTACTACTGATACCGTAGTGGGCACTACTGATGGAGTAGTGCGACGACGACGGACGGGAGCGCCGGTGCACGAGCCGACGGGACGAGGCGCGACGGACGGGGCGACCCGGCGCAGTGACCTGTGGGCGTGCGCCCACGCGGAGCGCGCCGCGCTCGCCGACGACCTGGCCGCCCTGGCGCCCGCGGACTGGCGGCACGCCACCCTGTGCGAGGGGTGGGACGTCGAGGACGTCGTCGCGCACCTCACGGCCGCCGCCAGCATCGGGCGGTGGGCGTGGCTGCGCAGCATCGTCGGTGCCCGGTTCCGCCCCGAGGTGCACAACCGCCGCCGGCTCGAGGAGCACCGCGGGCCGACGCCCGCCGCGACGCTCGACCGGTTCCGCGCCGTGGTCGGCAGCACCACGGCGCCCTCCGGGCACGTGCCGGCGTACCTCGGCGAGGTCGTCGTCCACGCGCAGGACATCCGCCGTCCCCTCGGCATCGCCCGGACACCGGCGGTCGACGCGCTGACGCCCGTGGCCCGGTTCTACGCGCGCCAGGACTTCACCGTCGCCGGCGCGACGGTCGCGAAGGGCCTGCGGCTGCGCGCCGACGACGGCCCGTTCGACACCGGCGCCGGCCCCCTGGTGACCGGCTCCACGCTCGCGCTGGTGATGGTGATGGCGGGGCGCGCGGCGTACCTCGATGAGCTCGCCGGGCCCGGTGCGGCGGTCCTGTGCGAGCGGCTGGCGCCCTCGCGGGGCTGACGGCCCGGGCCGCGGACCCACCGCGCGTCAGGTGTGGTCGGTCGGGGCGTCGTGCCGCGCCGCGCCCGGTGCGGCCGTCCCGGGTGCCGGTGCCGAGCGCCGGCGGCCCCAGGCCTGCCGGCCCTTGTCGAGGCCGGTCCGCCCCGCGGCGTGCGCCCGCTCGAGCCACCGCCGCGCCCACGCGAACTCGGTGGCCAGCACGGCGAGCCCGGCGAGGATCGCGACGATCCCCGGCCCCGGCAGGACGAGCATCGCGACACCCGTGAGCAGCACGGTGCCGCCGACGACCGCGACCGCGACCACCCGCACCGGGCGCGGCAGGGCGTCGATCTGCGCGCGGGCCCGCGTCCACCGACGCGACCACGCGGCCATGGCGCCGGAGCGCACCGGATCCTCGACCCGTGCCTGCACCGCGTCCGCGACGACGTCGGTCACCTCCGGGACGACGTGCAGGTTGAGCGCGGGCTCGAACAGCTCGGCCTCGAGCAGGACGAGGCCGTGCTCGGCCGAGTCCACGGTGTCGATCCGCGCGTACAGCGGCACGCCCAGCCCGGTCGCGTCGCTCACCGCGGCGACGACGGCCCGGGCGAAGGCGGCCTCCGCGTCGGTCACGTCGACCTGCTCGGGGTGCTCGGCGTAGACGCCGCCGAGGAGCCCGCCACCCGGCGCCAGCAGCGCGCCCTTGGCGATCGCGTGCGTGAGTCGCCCGTCGACCACGTACAGCGCCTTCTCGCGGCCCGCGGACAGCTCGGGCACCTCGGGCTGCACCATGACGACGCCCCCGCGGTCGACGATCCGCGCCGCGAGGGCGAGGGCGGCGGGGTCGTCGGCGCGGAACAGCCCGGTGTCGCGGGCGCCGGCCGACACCGCGGGCTTGAGCACGACCCGCGCGCCGGGTGCGGCGCCGGCGAGGTCCGCGCGCACGTCGTCGAGGGACGTGCGGTACGTCGTCGGGACCACGGCCACGCCCCGGTCGGCGAGCTGGGCCAGGTAGCGCTTGTCGAGGTTCCACCGCACGAGCGCCGGCGGGTTGAGCACGCGCGTGACGCCCTCGACGTGGTCGAGCCAGGCGAGGAGCTCCGGCAGCCGGTCGGGGTAGTCCCACGGGCTGCGCAGCACGAGCAGGTCGTAGGACGCCCAGTCGACGCCCGCGTCGTGCCAGACGGTCGCCGTCGCGTCGATCCCGCGGGCCCGCAGCGCGGCGACGAGGGGCGCGGTGTCGTGGTCGAGGTCCTCGGCGGGGTAGGTGTCGGTGACGACGACGCCCACGCGGGCGGCGGGCGGTGGCGGTGACGTGCTCACGTCGGGACCCTACGTCGGCGGGTGGCTCACGAGGGGGCGGGTCCGTCGGCGGCGTGCTGCGTCGCGGTGCGCGTGACGGTGCCGAGCATCCCCCCCAGCGTCGTCAGTTCCTCGTCGGCGAGGCCGAACGCGGCGCCGATCCGGCCGGGGACGTGCGCGACCCGGGCCCGCAGCTCCTGCCCGGCGTCGGTGAGGCTCACGGTGACGGACCGCTCGTCGTCCGCGCGGCGGCGGCGCTCGACCAGGCCGCGGGCCTCGAGGCGCTTGAGCAGGGGGGACACGGTCCCGTAGTCCAGGTGCAGGAGGTCGATGACCTGCCGCACGGTCTGCTCGCCGCGCGTCCACAGCACGACGAGGACGAGGTACTGGGGGTAGGTCAGGCCGACGGGGTCCAGCAGTCCGCGGTAGACGGCGGTCATGGCACGCGACGCCGAGTACAGGTCGAAGCAGAGCATCGTCGCCAGCGAGATGTCGTCGGGGGCGGGCGCGTCGTCGGGCCGGGGATGGTCGCTCACGGATCGAGTGTAGCCGGGGATTGACGTCCACAACTAGATCGTGCACGATGCAGTTGTGCCCGAGGGAAACTCGGGCCGCCGCAGCCCGGGCTGCTCGGTTCGGGCGTCACGAGGGAAGAGGGCAGGGGCATGCCGTTCATCACCAGCACCGCGACGGACCAGACGGTCGAGCTGTACTACGAGGACCACGGCACCGGCCAGCCGGTCGTCCTCATCCACGGCTACCCGCTCGACGGGCACTCGTGGGAGAAGCAGGCGGTCGCGCTGCTCGACGCCGGGTACCGCGTCATCACGTACGACCGCCGGGGGTTCGGCCGCTCCACCAAGGCGACGCAGGGCTACGACTACGACACGTTCGCGGCCGACCTCGACGCGGTCCTCACGACGCTCGACCTCACCGACGTCGTCCTCGTCGGCTTCTCGATGGGCACCGGCGAGGTGGGGCGCTACCTCGGCACCCGCGGGTCGGGGCGGGTGGCCAAGGCCGCGTTCCTCGCGTCGATCGAGCCGTTCCTGCTGCAGACCGACGACAATCCGGGCGGCCTGCCCCAGAGCGCGTTCGACGACATCGCGGCGAGCGCCCGCGCGGACCGGTTCGCCTGGTACGACGAGTTCTTCGCCAACTTCTACAACCTGGACGAGAACCTCGGCACGCGGATCAGCGAGGCGGCGGTGCGCGGCTCGTGGAACGTCGCGGCGTCCGCCGCGCCGTGGGCCGCCTGGGCCGTCGTCCCGACGTGGCACACGGACTTCCGTGCCGACATCGGCCGGATCGACGTCCCGACCCTCATCCTGCACGGCACGGGCGACCGCATCCTGCCGGTCGACGCCACGGGCCGCGCGTTCGCCGCGCTGCTGCCCGGGGCGACGTACGTCGAGGTCGAGGGTGCACCCCACGGCCTGCTGTGGACGCACGCCGACGAGGTCACCTCGGCGCTGCTGGAGTTCCTCGCCTCCTGACCGACCCGCGGGAGGGCGCGCCGGACCCGGCCACGGCCGTCCGGCCCGCCCTCCCGCCGGGGTGTGCCGAAGGTCGCCGCGAGAACTGGCCACGCGGTCTGTCCGGTTCTGGTAGAAATGCCCACGTGAACAACAGGGGGGATCGCCGGGCTGCCCGCAGATACCGTGCCCGGGGTCTCGGGATCGTGACGGCCGGCGTGATGGCGATCGGTTCCTGCACAGGTGCGGTGACGGTGGACGGCGGTGACGCGGTCGCCGCGGGCCGCGCGCCGGAGAATTCCTCGTCGACGATCCAGGAACCGTCGCTCGCCCTGCGCGTCGGGCGTGACCTGCCGTTCTCGCCCTATGCGGACGCCATTGCGACCGTGCTCGGACCGGACGGCACGGCGCAGAACGAGGAAGAGTTCCTGGCGCGCGAGCAGGTCGTCGCGGACTGCATGAAGCGTGAGGGTTTCGACTACACCCCGCGCCCCTACGTGAAATCCGAGGACGTCGCTGCCGGATGGGCCGAGGGTGTCGTCTTCCTGCCGGTCCTGCCCGAGGACCGCGCGGTCGTCGAGCAGATCGGGTACGGCGTCGACGACGTCCAGGAGCAGGAGCGTCTGCTCGAGTCCGCCGAGACCCCCGACGAGAACGACGCCTACCTCGCGGGCCTCAGCCCGTCGGCCCAGGACGCCTACGTGCTCGCGCTGTCGGGTCAGGACGGGCCGGACGACCCGGCCCCCGACCCCGGTGGCGGGTGCGTCGGCGAGGCGCTGCGCGAGGTCGCCGACGGCGGGCACGTCCCGGCGGCGGCGGACGAGTTCGCCCCCCTCATCGTCGCGATGCGGCGGGTCGCCCAGGAGGCCGTGTACGACGACCCGCGGACGGTCGCGCTCAACGAGGAGTGGACAGGCTGCATGCTCGACGCCGGGTTCGACGTCGCACCGCCGGAGTCGTCGGCAGCCTCCTGGCCTGCGGGTCCGCTGCAGGCGTACGACCTCGCGGTCGTGACCGCCGCCGACGGCAGCGTCGAGCGCCCGGGCCGGGACACGCCCACGAACGAGATCCCCCTCGAGCGGCGGTACCTCGTCGGGTCCGACGCCGAGCGCGCCGTCGCCCTCGCCGACTTCGACTGCCGCGCGAGCACGGACTACGTCGAGCGTTTCGTCACGGTGCTCGCCGACCTCGAGAGCGACTTCGTCGCCACGCAGGGCGCCGCGCTCGAGCAGCTGGTGACGGCCGCCGACTCGCGCTAGCCCCCCGCCCCGCCGCACCCGCCGGCCACGGCCCCGCCACCCGGCGCCGGCCGCCCGGCCGCGGACCCCTGTCCACCTGGGACCAGGTGGCGTCCGGCATGCCCAGAAGAATGGAGAAGCAGATGAAGAAGAACATTGCCGCGGCAGCGCTCGCTGTCGTGATGGCGGGGGGGATCGTCGTCGGGATGGCGACCACGAGCACCGCGACCGCCAATCGCCCGTGCACGGCGGCGACGTCGTTCGGGTCGGGTCAGTTCAAGCGCGTCGTCCCGACCGCCAACGGCTCGACCGACTGCTACCTGGTGAACGGCAACAGCGGTAACGGTGTGCGCGCGCTGCAGCGCGCCCTGGTCTACTGCGAGGGCTACTCGGTCGGTTCCTCGGGCATCGACGGCTCCTTCGGGAATGCCACCAAGAGCGCGGTGCTGGCGTTCCAGCGCTCGTTCGGCCTGACGCCGGACGGTCAGTACGGGAACCAGACGCGCAACTGGCTGAAGTTCCTCGACCGGGCGTCGAACCCGACCGGTTACTTCTACTGCAACCGGGTCTGACGCATTCGGCTGACATTCTCGTCGCCATGAGGTGACGGTCGCCCGGTGGCCCGGCAGGGCCCCGGGTGGCCGGCGCCGGCGTGCGCGAGGATGTCGGGGTGCGCGCCCTGCTGATCGACGATTTCGCCGCCCTGCCCCACGTCGCGCAGGTGCCCGACCCGGTGTGCCCGCCCGACGGCGTCGTGGTGCGCGTGGCGGCCACCGGCGTCTGCCGCAGCGACTGGCACGCCTGGCAGGGGCACGACGACGACGTCCGGCTGCCCCACGTGCCGGGTCACGAGCTGGCCGGGACGGTCGTCGAGGTCGGCGCCGACGTGCGCGGCTGGGTGGTCGGCGACGTCGTGACCGTGCCGTTCGTCATGGCGTGCGGCGCGTGCGCGACGTGCCGGGCCGGCGAGCAGCAGGTCTGCCCGCAGCAGACCCAGCCGGGGTTCACGCAGTGGGGGTCGTTCGCGGAGCTGGTCGCGCTCGACCACGCGGACACCAACCTGGTGCGGGTGCCCGACGGCATGTCGCCGGTCACGGCGGCGGCCCTCGGCTGCCGGTTCGCGACCGCCTACCGCGCGGTGACCGTGCATGCGGGGGTGCGTGCCGGCGACGTGGTCGCCGTGCTCGGGTGCGGGGGCGTGGGCCTGTCGGCGGTGATGGTCGCCGCCGCCGCGGGCGCCGACGTCGTCGCGGTGGACCCGTCGCCCGCGGCGCGCGAGGCGGCGCTGGCGGCCGGTGCGCGCGCGACGGTCGACCCGGGGGCCGACGTGCCCGCGGAGCTCGCCGCGCGGATCGTCGCGGCCGCCGGGGGAGGGGTGCACGCGAGCCTGGACGCCCTGGGGAGCCCGGCCACCGCGCAGGCCGGTGTCCTGGCGCTGCGGCGCCGCGGTCGGCACGTGCAGGTGGGGCTGCTGCTGCGCGAGGACGCGTGGACGGCGCTGCCGATGGACCGCGTGGTCGCGTGGGAGCTGTCGGTGCACGGCAGCCACGGCATGGCGGCGCACGAGTACCCGGCCATGCTGGCCGCGATCGCCGCGGGGCGGCTGGCGCCGGCGACCCTCGTGGGCCGCACGATCGGCCTGGAGGACGCGGCCGCCGCGCTCGCCGGGCTGCCGTCCGCGGGCGGCGCGGGGATGACCGTCGTCGTCCCCTGAGCGGCTGTTTCACCTGAACGGGTCACCGCACCCGCCTGACCTGCGGTGATGGGTCACCCTGACGGCCCTGCGCAGTGACGGTCGGGCGCCGTCGGCGTCATCGGTCCATTGACCGCCCGATTCGTCCGGGACTAGCGTCGTGCTCGTCCTATTAGTACGCAGTCCTTACATATTCGACGAACGGGAGTCGAGATGTCACGCAGCAGGACTCACGGCGGTCCACGGGACGTACCGGGGGCCGCTCGCCCCCGGCGCGCGCTCGTCGCCGTCGCCGCCGCACTCGCGGTCGCCCTCACCGGGCTGGTCACCGCGCCGGTGGCGAGCGCCGCCGGCGGCGTCACCGTCACCTTCACGTCCCAGGGCGACTGGGGCACCGGCCACCAGGTCGCCGTCACCGTCACCAACACCGGCACCGCGCCCGTGCCGACGTGGACCGTCGACTTCCGGCTGCCCGCCGGCGTCGCCGTCACCAGCGCGTGGGACGCCGACGTCACCCGCACCGGCCAGGACCACCGCGCCGTGAAGAAGAGCTGGGCCGGACCGCTGGCGCCGGGCGCGTCGCAGACCTGGGGCTACGTCGCCTCGGGCGCGTACGGCGCACCCACGTCGTGCAGCGTCAACGGCGGGACGTGCACGGGTGGCGGTGGTACGCCCACCCCCACGCCCACGGCGTCCCCGACCCCGACCGCGAGCCCCACGTCGACCCCCCGGCCGACGCCCACCCCGACGAGCCCCACGACCCCCCCTCCCGGCGGCGGCAAGGTCGTCGGCTACTTCGCCGAGTGGGGCGTCTACGGGCGCAACTACCACGTGAAGAACATCCACACGTCGGGCGCGGCCGACCGCATGACCCACATCCTCTACGCGTTCGGCAACACCACCGGCGGCCGCTGCTCGATCGGTGACTCGTACGCCGACTACGAGAAGGCGTACACCGCGGCCGACTCCGTCGACGGCGTCGCCGACACCTGGGACCAGCCGCTGCGGGGCAGCTTCAACCAGCTGCGCAAGCTCAAGGCCATGCACCCGAACCTCAAGGTCATCTGGTCGTTCGGCGGCTGGACGTGGTCCGGCGGCTTCACCCAGGCGGCGGCCAACCCCGAGGCGTTCGCGCAGTCCTGCTACGACCTCGTCGAGGACCCGCGGTGGGCCGACGTCTTCGACGGCATCGACGTCGACTGGGAGTACCCCAACGCGTGCGGCCTGACCTGCGACTCGTCAGGCCCCCAGGCCTTCGACCGCGTCGTCACCGCCCTGCGGGCGAAGTTCGGGGCGAACAACCTGGTCACGGCGGCCATCACGGCCGACGGGTCGTCCGGCGGCAAGATCGACGCCACCGACTACGCCACGGCGGCGACCAAGCTCGACTGGATCATGCCGATGACGTACGACTACTTCGGGGCGTTCAACCCGCAGGGTCCGACCGCACCGCACTCGCCGCTGACGTCCTACCCGGGCATCCCCCAGGAGGGCTTCAACTCCCAGGCGGCGGTCGACAAGCTCATCGCCAAGGGGGTCCCGGCGCGCAAGATCCTGCTCGGCGTGGGCTTCTACGGCCGTGGCTGGTCCGGCGTCACGCAGACCGCACCCGGTGGCTCCGCGACCGGTGCGGCGCCCGGCACGTACGAGCAGGGCATCGAGGACTACAAGGTCCTCGCGACCCGCTGCCCGGCGACCGGGACCGTCGCCGGCACCGCCTACGCGCGGTGCGGCAACGAGTGGTGGAGCTACGACACCCCCGCCACCGTCGCGTCGAAGATGACGTGGGCCCGCAGCAAGGGTCTCGGCGGCGCGTTCTTCTGGGAGCTGTCCGGCGACACGCCGAACGGCGACCTCGTGCGCGCCGTGGCCGGCGGGTGGTGACCGCGGGCTGACACCGCGCGCCGCCGCGCGCACCGCAGGCGTGCACCCCGGTCGATCCGGCCGGGGTGCACGCGCGCGTGGCGGGCGGTGCCACCAGCTCGACCTGGACCCTTGCCCATGTCCGGGCGGCAGGGCATCCTTCGAGCACCCGGCGCTCCTCCCGTCGACTCCCCGGAGCCGCGATGCGTCCCCGCTCCGCCGCGTTCGTGCCGCCCGTCGTCCGCCCCGTCGTCCTGCTCGCCGTGCTGTCCGTCGCGGGGCGCGCCGCGCTCGTCGACGGCCACCGCGTGCTCGCCTCCGGCTGGCCGGCCCCGCCGTCGGGTGTCTGGGTGGCGGCGGCGGTGGTCGGCCTGCTGGCCGCGGCCGGTGCCGCGTGGTGCACGGTGCCGGTGCTGCGGCGGTGGCACCGCGAGCTCGACGCGGCGCGCGGGGAGCCGAGCGGGCGGGTGGCCGACGTCGGGATCGGGCTCGTCGTGGTCTGCCTCGTGCTGGCCGGGCTGGCCGCCTCCCTCGGGGCGGCCGGTGACACCGCGGCCACCGGCGCCCGGCGACCGGGCCTGTGGTCCGCTGCCGTGCTCGCCCAGTGGCTGGTCGCGACGGCCGTCGTGCTGGCGATGCTGGTGCGCGGCGTCGTGCGGGAGGCGCTGCTGCGCGACGTCCTGGGTCGATCGCTCGGTGCACCGGGGCTGCGGTCGGTGCGCGGGGTGGTCGTGCCGCGGCGGGACGCCGTCGAGGTACGGCACCCGGTCACCGGGGCGCAGGTCGCCGCCTGGTACGTCGTGGGCGCCCCCGGCGAGGTGCGGGGTCCGGGTGTGCTGCCGTCGGGCCGGCACCGTGACCCGGGCCCGGCCCGCCCCCTGACCGCGGAGCTGCGGCGGGTGCGCGCCGTCGCGCGCCTGCTGGGTCGGCAGGTGGTCGTGTCGCAGGTCGCGCCCTTCGTCGTGATGTGCGGCGGCGTGCCGCTGACGGTCGACGTCACGGAGGTCGAGGTGCTCGGCTACCCCGACACGCACGTGGTGCTCCGCGCCGAGCGCCTCGGCCGGCACGCGGACCCCGAGCTCGTCGACGGCGACCGCGTCGGGCGGCGGCTGCACGTGCTGCCGTTCGGGACCCGGGTCGACGCGGTCGGCATGGTCGAGCGCGACGGGGCGGGCTGGCGCCTGCGGGCGACGCCGGCCCGCGTGCCGGGTGTCGTGGCGGTGGTGCGGCCCGGCTGACGGGTCGCACTGTGGTTGACGTCACGTCCGCGCGTGGGGTAGACCTTGGCCCGGCGGCACAACGGCGTGACGCCGAACGCAGGACACGGGCCCGGTTCCTCGGTAGGCCGAGCGCCCGACGTGCTCGCCGGTCGCAGTGCGACGGCGGCGAGCACGTGCGGGGTGGGAGCGCGACCACGCCGCCGGAGGTGCGGCGACCTCGGTGATCGCCGCATCCGGGCTCAGCGGCCGAGGGCGTCGATCGCGGCGACCTCGTCGGGGGACAGGGAGAAGCCGAGGACGCCGAGGTTCTCCTCGAGCCGCTCGCGCCGCACCGACTTGGGGATGACGACCACGTCGTGCTCCAGGTGCCACCGCAGCACCACCTGCGCCGGGGTGACGCCGTGCGCCTGCGCCGCGGCCACGATCGCCGCCGCGCCCAGGTCGGTCCGCTTGAGCGGGCTGTACCCCTCGACGACCACGCCGCGCTCGCGGTGCGCGGCGAGCAGGGCCGGGTCGTGGTCGACGGGCGAGTACGGGATCTGGTTGACCGCCGGCGCCTCCCCGGTCGCGGCGACCAGCTCGTCGATCTGCGCGATCGAGTAGTTGGAGACGCCGATCGACCGGACGTGGCCCTCGTCGCGCGCGCGGCGCAGCTCGTCCCACACGTCCGGGCGCGCCTGCTTGCCCGGGGGCCAGTGGATCAGCCACAGGTCCAGGTGGTCCGTGCCGAGCGCCGCCAGCGACTCCATGAGCGTCTGCCGGGTGCGGTCCGCGTGGTCGGGCGGCAGCTTGGTCGTGAGGAACACGTCGTCGCGGTCGATGCCGCGGGTCGCGAGCGCCCGGCCGACCTGCGCCTCGTTGCCGTAGCCGGTGGCGGTGTCGACGTGCCGGTAGCCGAGCTGCAGCGCGGCGCTCACGGCGAGCTCGGCGTCCGAGCCCTCCGACTGCCAGGTGCCGAGGCCCAGCAGCGGGATCTCGCCGCCGGGCAGGGTCAGGGTGGGGGTGTCGCTCACAGGGATGTCGGGCATCGCTCCATCGTCACCGAGGTGGCGCCGGTCCGCAGGTCGGGGCGGGCCGCGGGTGCGGCGGGCGACGACCGCACGGCGCTCCTCGTCGCCCGTGTGTGCCACGTCCCCGGACGCGACGCCTGACGTCCCTGAGGGCATGACCATTGACCGCAGTGGGACGACGGTGTGCGATGGCAGCATGTCGCTGCCGTCGTCGTCCGACGTCGACCCGGCGGTCACTGAGCCCCGCGACCCGCGGCCGGCCACGGTCCCGGGCGACGGGCGGCGCCGCCTCCTCCTGCTGCTCGACCTCGTGCGGCCGCACCGGCGCACCCTCGGCGCCGGCCTCCTGCTCGGCCTCGGCGGCACCGCGCTCGGGCTCGCCACCCCGATGGTCACCAAGTGGGTGCTCGACACCCTCGGCACGGGGGAGTCGCTCGCCCGCCCCATCGTGTGGCTGCTCGGCCTGTTCGTCGTCGGCTCGGTCGTCGGGTACCTGCAGGCGGTCGTCCTGGGGACCATGGCCGAGCGCATCGTGCTCGACGCCCGCGAGTCGCTCGTGCGGCGGTACCTGCGGGCCACCGTCGCGGCCGTCACGGGGCGTCCCACGGGTGAGCTCGTCACGCGCGTCACGTCCGACACCGTCCTGCTGCGCGAGGCGACGTCGTCGAGCCTCGTCGGGCTCGTCAACGGGGTCGTCGCCCTCGTCGGGACCCTCGTCCTCATGGGCGTCCTCGACCGGGTGCTGCTGGGGACCACGGTCGCCGCGCTCGTCGTCGTCGGTGCGGTCATGGCGCTGCTGCTCCCGGGCATCGGTGCCGCCGAGCGCGCCTCGCAGGAGGCCCTGGGCGGCCTCGGCGGCATGCTGGAGGGCTCGCTGCGGGCCGTGCGGACCGTCAAGTCCAGCCGGGCCGAGCAGCGTCAGGGGGCGGCCGTGCTCGCGGCGGCCCGCGCGGCCCGCGACCACGCCGTGCGGGCCGTCCGGACCACGGCCCTCGCCTGGACCGTGTCCTGGGGCGGCGTGCAGCTCGCCATCATCGTCATCCTCGGGCTCGGTGCCTGGCGCGTCGGTCAGGGCGAGCTCGCGGTGTCGAGCCTCATCGCGTTCCTGCTGTACGCCTTCAACATCGTGGGCCCCATCACCGAGCTCACGCAGGCGCTGACGCAGCTGCAGTCCGGTGTCGCGGCTGCGGCGCGGATCGGCGAGGTCCAGGCGATGGACGTCGAGCCCGACCACGCCCTGGCGCCGGCCGCCGGACCCACGGACCGGGCGCCGGCCCCCGACGTCCCGGTGATCGAGCTGCGCGGGGTGACCGCGGGCTACGGGCCGGGCCTGCCCGCGGCGGTCCGCGACCTCTCCCTGCGCGTCCCCCGGCGGGGGCACACGGCGATGGTCGGCCCCTCGGGAGCCGGCAAGACCACGGTCTTCTCGCTGCTGCTGCGCTTCCTCGAGCCGCAGGAGGGCGAGCTGCTGCTCGACGGCCGGCCGTACGCCACCTGGAGCCACGCCGACGTGCGCTCGCGGTTCGCGTACGTCGAGCAGGAGACCCCGGTCGTGCCGGGCTCGATCCGCGACAACCTGCTGTTCAGCAACCCGGACGCCACCGAGGCGGACCTGGCCGCCGCGCTCGCGGCGGTGCGGCTCGACGGGGCGTTCGACGGGCTGCCCGACGGTCTCGACACGCGCCTGTCCGAGACCTCCGTGTCCGGTGGGCAGCGCCAGCGCATCGCCCTGGCGCGGGCGCTGGTGTGCCGGCCGCAGGTCATGCTGCTCGACGAGGCCACCGCCCAGGTCGACGGCCTGACCGAGGCGGCCGTCCACGACACGATCCGCGCCCTGGCCACCACCGGGGCCGTGGTCACGGTCGCCCACCGGCTGTCGACGGTCGTCGACGCCGACACGATCCTCGTGCTCGAGGACGGCCGCGTGCGCGCCCGGGGCACGCACGCGGAGCTGCTCGCCGCGGACGCGCTGTACCGCGAGCTGGTCGAGGCGCTGCGGATCGCCGACGCGCCCGCTCCGCAGCCCTGACGGGGTCGGTGCCCTCAGGCGTCCGATCCGGGGTCCGTGCGTCCGGGCGCCGCGGTGAGGCGGTCCGACCCGTGCCCCGTCAGCCCCAGCTCGTCGGCCAGGAACAGGAACGCCCGCGCGTACGGGTGCCCCTCGATCTCGCCACGCACGCGCTGCCAGTCGATCTGCTCGCGCAGCGCCCGCGCCATCGGCAGCAGCCACGTGAAGTCGCAGTAGTGCTCGCCGAGCACCCGCATCTTCGCGGAGATGATGTCCGTGGCCGGCAGCACCGGCATGCGGACCGCCAGCACCTCGAGCTCGTCGGCCGCCGCGAGCTGCTCGCGGGTCACCGGCTCGCCGACCATCCGGAAGATCACGTCGATGAGCTGCCCGTGGTGGTACGCCTTGAACAGCCAGTTCTCCGCCGGCTGCTGCACGTGCAGGCCGGCCGCCTCGAGGGCCGCGCGCGCGTCGTCGACGTCGTCCTGCGCGACGGCGAAGTCGGCGTCGTGGCTGGGCTCCGGCGCGCCGCGGGCCCACGCCGCGTAGCCGCCGACCAGGGCGAACGGGATCTGCGCGTCGATCAGCGCGACGGCGGTCCGGCGCAGCCCGTCCTGCAGCGCCGCGCGGTCGTCGGGCGTCGCCGCGCCCAGGGGTGCGGGCAGCGGTGGCGGTGCCGCGCCGGTCAGGGGCGAGGTCGAGGGGGTCGAGTGCATGCACGGTGTCTACACCGCGGCGTGCGCGCCCGCGCGGCGAACCGGCGCCGGTGCGCGCCGTCGTGCGCGCGGCCGGGGTCGCGGCGAGAATCGCACGGTGCGGCTCGCGACCTTCAACATCCTCCACGGCCGCTCGCCCGCCGACGGGCGGGTCGACCTCGACCGGTTCGCCGCCGCGGTCCGCCGGCTCGACGCCGACGTGCTCGCCCTGCAGGAGGTCGACCGCGCGCAGAGCCGGTCCCACGGCGCCGACCTCACGGCGGTCGCCGCGGACGCGATGGGTGCGCCCCACCACCGGTTCGTCGCGACCCTGCACGGCGAGCCCGGCCTGTGGGTCGCCGGCACGGGGCAGGAGCAGCCGGACACCGCCGCCTACGGGATCGCGCTGCTCTCGCGGCGCCCGGTCCGTCAGTGGCACGTCCTCACGCTGCCCACCCTGCGCCGGCGCACCCCCGTCCGGTTCCCCGGCGCGCGCTGGCCCGCCCTGGTGCGTGACGAGCCGCGCAGCGCGCTCGCGGCCGTCGTGGACGACGAGCGCGGACCGCTGACGGTGGTCGGGACGCACCTGACGTTCATCCCGGGCTGGAACGTGCGCCAGCTGCGGCACCTGGTGCGCGTGACGCGCCCGCTGCCCGGTGCGACGGTCGTCATGGGTGACCTCAACCTCGCCGGCGAGCAGCCGGCGCGGCTCTCGGGGCTGCGCTCCCTGGTGCGTGCCCCGACGTTCCCGGTGGACGTGCCCGTGCGGCAGCTCGACCACGTGCTCGCGGGGCCGGGCGTGCACGCGGTCGGCACCGGCGAGGCGCTCGACCTGGGGCTGTCCGACCACCGCGCGCTCGTGGTGGACGTGACCCGCTGAGCGTCGGTCGCACCCGTCTCGTCCAGCGGACCAGCGTTTGCGCCGCCGCCCCGTCGGGGTGACGGTGGAGTGGTCCGACGGCGTCGGACCGGCGCTCGTCGTCCTGCCCCCGTGGTGCACCCCCCGCACCCGGCGGGGCGGGGCAGCGCGTGCCGGCCGACGTCCCCAGGCCATCGGAGAGGAGCACCCGTGCTCACCCTGACCGACACCGCCCGTACCGCCGTCGAGACCCTCACGAGCCGTGCCGGGCTGCCCGAGGAGGGCGGCCTGCGCATCGCCGAGCAGGAGTCGGGAGGCTTCGAGCTCGCGCTCGTCGCCGGCCCCGACCCGGGGGACGACGTGGTCGCCGAGGGCGACGCCCGCATCTACGTCGACCCGCGCACGTCGCAGACGCTCGCCGAGCAGCAGCTCGACGTCGAGGCGACCGACACCGGGACGACGTTCACGCTGACCCCGCAGTGAGGTCCGTGCGGCGGGTGCACGATGCCCGCCGCACGGGGACGACGAGGGGCCGACCACCCGGTGGTCGGCCCCTCGTCGTGTCCCGGCTCGTCGTGCCCCGGCAGCCGTGCCCGGGTCGGTCGTCGGCTCAGGCGTCGCCGAGCAGGTCCTCGAACGACGGGACGGCGTCGTAGAGCCCGCCCTTGGCGACGGGCTCGCGCGCGGCGACGCGCTGCGCGAGCTCGGCGGCCGCGCGGCGGACCCGCTCGGGCAGCGGCTTGACCTGCTCGCCGCCCGCGTCGGCCCAGTCGTCGGTGGCGGCGAAGACCGAGGTGGGGACGACGTCGGCGTGCAGGTACGCGAACAGGGGACGCAGCGCGTGCTCGAGCGCGAGCGAGTGGCGGGCGGTGCCGCCCGTGGCCCCCAGGAGCACGGGGGTCCCGCTGAGCGCCTCGGGGTCCAGCACGTCGACGAACGACTTGAAGAGCCCGGCGTACGACGCCGCGTAGACGGGCGAGACCGCGATGACGCCGTCGGCGCCGGCGAGCGCGCTCAGGGCGGCGGCCAGGTCGGGGCGGGCGTACCCGGTGAGCGTCATGTCGACCACGTCGTGCGCGAGACCGCGCAGCTCGACGACCTCGACGACCGTGTCGATGCCGCGGCGGGTGAGGTCCTGGACGGTCGCCTCCGTGAGGCGGTCGGCCAGCAGCCGCGTCGACGAGGGCTGCGAGAGCCCTCCGGAGACGACGACGATCGATCGGGACGGCACGGGGTCCTCCTGGCGGTGGTGCTGGATCGCCCTGTCACGGGCGGGGTGGTGAGGGGGCGGATCGCCCCCTCGCGGTGAGGGGGCGATCCGGGGCGCGTCAGCGGGTGGTGGCGCCGGCGGCCTGGGCCGCCTCGAGGTCGTCCTCGGCCGCCCGGCCCGTCCAGTGGTCCGCCGGTGCGGCCTGCTGGGCCTGCAGGCGACCTGCGGCACGGGCGGCGGCGACGCGCTCGGCGTGCGACGGCGGGTTCGCCGGCACGTCGGCGGGGCGACGGGCCTCGGCCTCCTTGCGGAGCACGGGCACGACGTCCTCGGCGAGGATGTCGATCTGCTCCAGGACGGTCTTGAGGGGCAGGCCCGCGTGGTCGATGAGGAACATCTGGCGCTGGTAGTGGCCGACCTGCTCCCAGAAGGCGCCGTAGCGGTCGATGACCTGCTGCGGGCTCCCGACCGTCAGCGGGGTCTCGCGCGTGAAGTCCTCCATCGTCGGACCGTGCCCGTAGACGGGCGCGTTGTCGAAGTAGGGGCGGAACTCGTCCCACGCGGCCTGGCTGTTCTTGCGCATGAAGACCTGCCCGCCGAGCCCGACGATCGCCTGGTCCGCGCGGCCGTGGCCGTGGTGCTCGTAGCGCTGACGGTAGAAGTTCACCATCTGCGCGGTGTGCTCCATGGGCCAGAAGATCGCGTTGTGCAGGAACCCGTCGCCGTAGAACGCGGCCTGCTCGGCGATCTCGGGGGTGCGGATCGACCCGTGCCACACGAACGGCGGGACGCCGTCGAGCGGGCGGGGCGTGGCGGTGAAGCCCTGCAGCGGGGTGCGGAACCGGCCGCTCCAGTCCACGACCTCCTCCTCCCAGAGGCGGCGCAGCAGCGCGTAGTTCTCGACGGCCAGCGGCAGGCCCTGGCGGATGTCCTTGCCGAACCACGGGTAGACGGGGCCGGTGTTGCCGCGGCCCATCATGAGGTCCATGCGGCCGCCGGAGACGACCTGGAGCATCGCGTACTCCTCGGCCAGGCGGACCGGGTCGTTGGTGGTGATGAGCGTGGTCGCGGTCGACAGCAGGATGTTCTTCGTGCGGCCCGCGAGGTAGCCGAGCATCGTGGTGGGGGACGAGGTCACGAAGGGCGGGTTGTGGTGCTCGCCGGAGGCGAAGACGTCGAGCCCGGCGGCGTCGGCGTGCTCGGCGATCGTCAGCATCGCGCGCACGCGCTCGGTGTCGTCGGGGGTCCGGCCGGTGGTGGGGTCGGTCGTCACGTCGCCGACGGAGAAGATCCCGAACTGCATGGTGCACCTCGCTCGTCAAAGTTGATGCGTTTGCATCGATCAGGCCTCTCAACGGCGGCACCCGCCCGACTATTCCGTCCGCCGCTCAGCCCGCGTCCGCGAACTCCGGCAGCGTCGAGACCACCGTGCTCGTCTGCGTCGTGTCCGTCAGCAGCGCGCCCGTGAGCTCGACCGTCGACGACAGCAGCATCATCACGACGACCAGCAGCAGCACCGCGAGCCGCACCCACGTCCCGCGGGCCTCCGCCCGCGGGCGCCGCGGGTCACTCGGAGACGAGGGCATCGATCCTCCTGTCGTCCCGCGACCGACGCGCGAGCCTGCCGCGCCGCCGGCCCTCCAGCACCGAGACGACCTCGAGCGTCGCCAGGGCCAGCAGCGGCGGCACGAGCATCACGGCGCGACCCTGGGCCGACGTGGCCCACGACAGGACCGCACCCCAGCCGTGGTGCACCTCGAGCACGACGCCGCGCACGCGCTCCACGGGCGTGGCGTTCGGGTCGGGCTCCGGGTTGGCGTCGCCCTGCGTCCGGATGTACGGCTGCATGACCGGGTCGCCGTCCTCCTGCAGCACCGGCTCCATGCGGCCCGAGCCGTCGCCCACGTCCTGCATGGCCGGCAGGCTGTGCAGGGAGACGATGCGGTGCGTCACCAGGTTCGGCTCCCCGACGGGCTGGAACGTCACGACCAGGTCGGGCTTGAGCTCCGACGGGTCGGTCACGGCCCGCAGCACCACGACGTCACCGGCCACGAACTGCGGCGCCATCGACCCCGACGTCACGATGAGCAGCCGCTGCCCCTGCGCCTGGAACCACAGCGGCGCGGCCAGGGACACCACGAACGCCAGTACCCCGACGACCACGACCGTCCACAGCAGCGCGCTCGCCGCCGACCGCCACCAGGGTGTGCGCGGGCGGACCGCCGGGCGGGGAGCGCGGCGGTCGACGACGGGCCGCGGGGCCTGCTGCGCCGAGGTCAAGGTCGTCTCAGTTGTTCACCGTCTGCTCGGAGTCGAGCCGGAAGGTCAGCTCGGCAGCCGTGTTCTGGAAGGTGTCGTCCGCGTCGCGCGACATGTCGACGCGCAGGCAGAGCACCTCGGACCGCACGACGGCGTCCAACCCGCGATCGCCGGGCTGCGCGCCCGTCGCCGGGTCGCCCACGATCGGCGTCAGGTCGCCCGGGAGGCCGAAGTCGCCCGGCAGGAGGGTGCGCGTGTCCCCCAGGGCGGTCCCGGCGTCCGTGCTGGCCTGCGTGCACGTGGCGTCCGCGTACACCCGCACGCGCAGCTGCGTGCGCAGGTCACCCGTGCCCGGCGTGCCGGTCGCCGGCGTCGCGGTCGCGGCGGACGTGCTCACCGCGTACCGGAGCGCCAGCGAGCCCTCGTTGCGCACCGTCAGCGGCGCGAGCGCCACGTCGCCGGGGGCCAGGCCCTCGGCCGGCAGCGTGAACTGCGCGCCCTCGGCCGTCAGCACCACGGTCCCCGTGGTGAGGCTGTCGGACAGCGTGTCCTGGTCCGTGAACAGCGCCGACGTCGTCAGCGACGTCACGCCCACGGCCGCGAGGACGAGGATGGACCCGGTGGCCCAGACGCGCCGCCGCCGCGCCACGTCCTGCCGCGAGGGCGCCGGATCGATCATCTCCTCGAGCAGCTCGTCCATCATCCTGATCGGTCCCCTTCGTCGTGTCCGCCCGCGCGCGTGCGTGTCGCCGCCCCGCGGCGGTGGGCCCAGTCCACCCTCTTCGGCCCGCATCGACCAGAGTGGTCCCGATCTTGAGAG
The DNA here is from genome assembly GCF_016862775.1 of Cellulomonas phragmiteti. Taxonomy (GTDB): domain Bacteria; phylum Actinomycetota; class Actinomycetes; order Actinomycetales; family Cellulomonadaceae; genus Cellulomonas; species Cellulomonas phragmiteti. The sequence goes on from NZ_BONP01000012.1 coordinate 25,377, forward strand.
CGTACGACGACATTCACGCGATCGGGTGAAGCGAGTGCCCGCCGGGCGGGTGGAGTGCGTCGGCCGGTGCCGGGCGGGCCCACAGGAACCCCTGCGCGCGGTCGACGCCCAGGCGCTCGAGCGTCCGTGCCGTCTGCTCGTCCTCGACGCCCTCGGCCACCACCCGCAGGCCGAAGGAGTGGGCGAGGTCGACCATCGCCTGCACGACGACCTCCGAGCCCGCCCGACCGCCCTCGCCGAGGTCGGCGACGAACACGCGGTCGATCTTCAGCTCGGCGACCGGCAGGTCCCGCAGCTGCGAGATCGACGTGGTGCCCGTCCCGAAGTCGTCGATCGCCACCCGCACGCCCAGGGCGCTCAGCCGCTCGAGCACCGGGACCACGCGCGAGCGGTCCGCGACGAGCGCCGTCTCGGTGATCTCGACCTCGAGCAGCCCCGGCTCGACCCCGTGCTCCGCGAGCAGCAGCTCGATCATGTCGACGACGGCCGGGCTGGCGACGTCGTGCGCCGACAGGTTCACCGCGACGGGCACGGCCTCGCCCTGCGCGCGCCACCGCGCGAGCTGGCGCACCGACTCCTCGAGGGCGAACCCCGTGACCCGGTGGATGAGGCCCGACTGCTCGGCCAGCGGCACGAACGCGCCCGGCGGCAGCAGGCCGCGCGTGGGGTGGCGCCACCGGATCAGCGCCTCCAGGCCCACCGTCCGCTGCGACGCGAGCTCGATCTTCGGCTGGTAGTGCATCTCCAGCTGGGGGGCGGCGCCGGCCTCGGAGCGCGACTCGAGCGCCTGGTGCAGCTCGCCCAGCAGGACCAGCCGCGCGGGCGAGGAGTCGTCCGCGCTGGGGGAGTAGACGCTCACCCCCGCCCGGTGGTGCTTGGCCGCGTACATCGCGATGTCGGCCGTGCGCATGAGCGCGGACGCGTCGGCCGCGTGGTCCGGCAGGCACGCGACGCCGATGGACGTCTCGACGTGCAGGGCGATGTCGCTCAGCTCGAACGGGCGGCCGAACAGCCCGCGCACGCGGCGCGCCAGCCGCTCGGCGTTGGCGACCGTGCGCACGTCCGGCAGGAGGATCGCGAACTCGTCGCCACCGAGGCGGGCGACCACGTCGTCGTCGCGCAGGGCGTTGCGCAACCGCTCCGCGACCTGCTGCAGCAGCTCGTCGCCGTGGTCGTGGCCCAGCGTGTCGTTGATGTCCTTGAAGCGGTCGATGTCGAGCAGGATGAGGCCGACCCGGGCCCCGGCGTCGTCGTGCGAGACCTTGTCGATCGCGCGCTGCATCTGGTCGGCGAGCAGCCGGCGGTTCGGCAGCCCGGTGAGGGAGTCGAGCAGCGCGAGCCGGGCGTTCTCGAGCGCGGTCGAGCGCAGCCGGCGCGACGTCGAGTGCACGATCTGGAAGAGCAGCAGCCACAGCAGGACCAGGCTCCCGACGACCACGAGCGTGACCGTGCGGGTCGTCGTCTGCAGCGTCTGCTGGGTGGCGGTGTGGTCGAGCATCACCTCGGCCGCCCCGACCGACGCCTCGCCGGCGACGCCGGCCTGCGCCTCGGGGGTGGCGGTGTCGGCCAGGCGCACCGGCACGTACACGTCGAGCACCGTGCGCTCGTCGGTGGCGGCGTCGCCCGCGCGCACGTCGGGCTGGACGACGGCGTCGGGCTGCCCGGACTGCATCGCCCGGGCGAGGCGGTCCGCGTGGGGCAGTCCCGTGGTCGCCTCGTCCGAGGAGTACATCAGCCGGCCGTCGGTGCTCCACAGGCGCAGCTCGACGAGCTCGTCGCCGAACCCGCGGGTGGCCGCCGTGACCGCGACCTGCTCCTCGGTGGACAGGACGCCCGTGACGAAGGACGGCGACGGCACGACGCCCGCGGCGAACAGCGCCATCCGCGACGCCGCGCCCGTCCCGTCGCGCACCGCCTGGTCGCGCATCTGCGACGACGTCACCAGGACCAGGGCGACCCCGACCAGGACCATGCCGACGAGGCTCACGACCGCGAACCGGCGCGTGGGGCTCGAACGACGGCGAGCAGCTGGCACGTGCACCTCGTGACTCCGGCGGACCCTGGTGACGGGAACCTCCCGTTCAGCGTATGTCGTGACGTGCGCCACGCCCAGGCGCCCCGCTGGACGACCGTCCGCCACGTGCGGGAACGTCGGGTGAATGTCGGGTGTTGTGCCCGACGGTGCCGCCGCGCGGGCGGCGCCGGAAGGAGCCCACCGTGACCGACCCCCGGACGTACCCCGTGACGAAGAGCGACGCGCAGTGGTCGCTCGAGCTCGAGCCGCAGGAGTTCGCGGTGCTGCGCCGTGCCGGCACCGAGCGACCGTGGACCGGCGCCCTGCTCGACGAGCACCGCGAGGGCGTGTACCGCTGCCGCGCGTGCGGCAACGAGCTGTTCCGCTCCGACACCAAGTTCGACTCGCACTGCGGGTGGCCCAGCTTCTACTCCCCGCTCGCGGGCGACCGCGTCGAGCTGCTGACCGACCGCACCCTCGGGATGGTCCGCACCGAGGTGCGGTGCGCGCGGTGCGGCTCCCACCTGGGGCACGTCTTCGACGACGCGCCGCAGACGCCCACGGGCGACCGCTTCTGCATGAACTCGGTCAGCCTGACGTTCGAGCCGGCGCCCGCGTCACCCGCAGGTGAGCGCGGTACCGACGCCTGACGGGCGGGCGGGTGACGACACGCCGCGACACGCCGCCACGGGCGGAAGTCCACCGTGGACGGGACTGAAGTGCGAGGCCCCGCGTGCCGATAATGCGAAGGTGGACGAGGTCCTGACTGTTCGGCGATGGCGGCGGTACGGTGCCGACCGTCTCTACGTCACGCACGAGACCGGTGCGCGCGTCGGTTCCGTCGACCTCCAGTCCGGCGAGGTCGTGGCCGACGACCCCGTGCTGGAGGCGAGGGTCCGGCGCGCCGCGCAGGCCTACCTGCGCTCCGACGTCCCCGAGCTGGTCCTGCCGGTCACCTCCGAGCTCGCGTCGATCGACGCGCTCGAGGGGGCGGGTGTCGAGGCCTGGCTCGGTGACGGCGACGACCACGCCCGGGGCGAGCGGGGCAGCCCGGTGGGCGCACGCCTCGACCGGCTCGCCGACGAGGGCTGGCAGGCCGTGCACGACGTGCCGCTGGGCCGTCAGGGCTCGGTCGTCGAGCACCTGCTCATCGGCCCCGGCGGCATCTTCACGGTCTCCGAGCGCCGGCACCCCGGCAGCCACGTGCGCGCGACGGCCCGCACCCTGCACGTCGACGGCCGTGCCGTGGCGTACCTGCGCGACGCGCGTCTCGAGGCGTCGCGGGTCCAGGGGCTGCTGCACTCCGCCGGCTGCGCCGGGGTCGGGGTGCGCGCGGTGCTGGTGGTCACGGGCGACCTCGAGCGCGACGTGCAGGACCCGCCGCAGGACGCCCTGGTCATCGCGCGCCACGAGGTGCCCAACCTCTTCCGCCGGCTGCCGGAGCGGCTGGACCCGGCGCGCGTGTCCGCGGTCGCGCAGGTGGCGCGTCGTCGCACCACCTGGGCGCGCTGAGCGCACGACCCGGCTCTGTGCCCTCGACAGTGCCCCGGCGAGGGTCCGGCTGCGCCAGGATGTGCGCATGAGCGACGACCCGGTCCTGCGCGTCGAACGGGAGCTCGGGCTCTTCATGCGCCGGGCGCGCGCGGCCTCGGCCGGGCTGGCGCGCTCGGTCCACCCGGACCTCGACGCGTCCGCCTACCTGCTGCTGGCGACCGTGGCGCGCACGCCCGGCACCCGCACGAGCGACCTGGCCGACCTGCTGGGCGTGGGGCGCGGGACGATGTCCCGGCAGGTGACGCGGCTCGAGCGGCTGGGGCTGCTGGCCCGCCGCGCGGACCCGCACGACTCGCGCAGCCAGCCGCTGGTCCTCACCGACGAGGGGGAGCGGCGGCTGGCGCACGCCCGCACCGGCCGGCAGGAGTACATGCGCCGGTCGCTCGACGCGTGGCGCGCCGAGGAGCTCACGCAGCTCGCCGACCTGCTCGGGCGGCTGAACGACGACCTCGTGCGGCACGCGGAGCGGCCCGCCGACCCCGCCTGAGCGGGGCCGACGGGCCGAGCGGCACCGGCGCGAGCGTCAGGGCGTCGCCGGCTGCGTACCCTGCGTCGCGAGCCGCTGCTGGGCGCCCGTGACGCGGCCCAGCGGGACCTCGCGCAGCGCGAGGACGGCCACGAGCGCGAGCAGCGCGATGGGCGCGCCGATGAGGAACAGCTCGGCCACGCCCACGCCGAACGCGTGCTCGACCACGTGGCGCACCGGGACGGGCAGGGTCGCGAGGTCGGGCAGCACGCCCGTGCCGGCCGCGCCCATGGCCGCGGGGTCCACGCCGATGCCCGTCAGCCCGTCGGCCAGCAGGTGCGACACCCGGGCCGACAGCACCGCGCCGAGCGCCGAGACCCCGATCGCGCCGCCGAGGGTGCGGAAGAACGCGACCGTCGCGGTGCCGGCGCCCATGTCGGTGATCGGCAGGGTGTTCTGCGTCGCGAGCACGAGGTTCTGCATGAGCATGCCCACGCCCGCGCCGACGACCAGCAGGTAGAGGCCGACCAGCGTGAAGCCGGTGCGCTCGTCGATGGTGCCCATCAGCGCCATGCCCCCGGTGAGCAGCACCGCGCCGCCCACCATGATCCGCTTGTAGCGGCCGGTGCGGGTGATCGCGCGGCCCGACAGCGTCGACGACACGAACACGCCCGCGACCATCGGGATGGTCAGCAGCCCCGACTGCGTGGGCGTCCTGCCGCGCGCGAGCTGCATGTACTGGCTGAGGAAGACCTGGGTCCCGAACAGCGCGATGCCGACGGCCACCGAGGCGAGCACCGTGAGGACGACCGTGCGGTTGCGGAACAGGTGCAGGGGGATGATCGGCTCGGCGGCGCGCTGCTCGACCAGGACGACGGCGACGACGCCCAGCGCGGCCCCGCCCACCATGACCCCCGTCTGCCAGGACGCCCACGCGAACGACGAGCCGGCGAACGTGATCCACAGCAGCAGCGTCGCGATCGAGGCGGACAGCAGGACCGCACCGGCCCAGTCGATGCGCACGCGACGCCGGGTGACGGCCGGCAGGTGCAGGGTGCGCTGCAGCACGACGATCGCCGCGACGGCGAACGGCAGGCCGACGAAGAAGTTCCAGCGCCACCCCGCGGTGTCGGTGATGACGCCGCCGAGCAGCGGCCCGCCGACCATGCCCACGGCCATGACCGCGCCCATGAGGCCCATGTACCGCCCGCGCTCGCGGGGGCTGATGATGTCGGCGATGAGGACGGTGCCCAGGGCCGTCAGGCCGCCGGCGCCGATGCCCTGCAGGGCGCGCATGCCGATGAGCACCTCGGTGCTGCCGGACAGCCCGGCCAGGGCGGAGGACACCACCGAGACGACGAGCGCCAGCTGGACGAGCAGCTTGCGGTCGACGAGGTCGGCGAGCTTGCCCCAGATCGGGGTGGACACCGTCGTCGTCAGGAGCGTCGCGGTGACGACCCAGGTGAACGACGACTGGCTGCCGCCGAGGTCGGTGATGATCCGCGGCAGCGACGTCGAGACGACGCTCGTCGCGAGGATCGAGACGAACATGCCCAGGAGGATCCCGGACAGGGCCTCGAGGACCTCGCGGTGCGTCATGGCGCCGGGGGTGGCGGCGGGCTCGACGGTCGCGCCGTCGACGGGGGTGGTGGTGCTCACGGGCGGGGACTCGCTTCCACGGGACAGTTGCTCCAGGCAACTCTAGAAGCGATAGTTACCTGAGGCAACATGTTGTGCGTCACGTGGTCGGGCGGACGGGACGGGAGGGCGGCCACGGGAGGGGGAACGGGCGGTCGTCGTCGGCCCGGCGGGTGGTGGTCGGCCGCGCGACGGGGGATCATGCCGCGGTGAGCGCGGACGGGTCCGGGACGGGTGGAGCAGGCGGCGGCGGGGCAGGGAGCGGCGCTGCCGGTGGTGGCGCGCCCGGGCGGCGGCACCACCGCCCGCTGGTCGTCGACCCGGCGCTGGCCGACGAGCTGCCCGGCGAGCTCGACCCGGCCCTGCGCGACGAGATCGCCCACACCACCGCCAACGCGCTCGTCCGGCACGGGCGGGCCACCGAGGACCCCGAGGTGGTCGCGCGCCTCGTCGCGCTCGTCGAGACCGAGGGGCTCGACGTGGTCGCCGGCATGTGGGCGGACAGCCCCGCCGACACCCTGCCGGGCGCGCTCTGGCGCCTGTACGTGCTGCGCGAGTGGGTGCGCCGCGACCCCGGGACCGTCGTCGACCGGTACCGCCAGGGCGTCGCCGCCGCGCCCGTGCACGACGTCGTCGCCGGGGTCGTCGACATGCCCGGTCCCGACGACGTGCGGACGGTGGCGGACGCCGTGCTGTCGGGCGTGTATACCGGGGACCTCGCGGTCGCACTCGAGCGTGCGGCGGCGTTCTGCCAGGTCCTGGCCACGGGCGCCGCGTTCGACGCCGACCACCTCGACGCGCTCGACCCCGGCGCGGCGGTGCGGCAGACCCGCGGCGCCGCGTCCCTCGTGCGCACCGCCGAGGAGCTCGCGCGCGCCGCGCAGCTGTGGCGGGCGGACCGGCTGGAGTGACTCCGGCCGCGTACACTGGACGGGCGACGCCGGGTCGGTAGCCCCGGGCTCCATCATCAGCCGCTTCGAGCGGCCTCGCGCCGTCAGGCGCTCCGGCCCGGCGTCGTTCACACGTGAGGGAGCGTCGTGCACCGTGCGCGCATGCGACCTGGGTCCGGCACTCCCGCCGTTCACCGGCCGTTAGGCTGAGCGTCGCTCCGCCGCTGCGGGGCGACCACCAGTCGATGACCCGGAGCTCTCCGTGCGCCTGCGCCTGACACCGCGCGACACCTCGTACTTCGACCTCTTCGCCGCATCCGCCGCCCACCTCGTGACGGGCGCGAACCTGCTGGCCGAGATGCTGGGCGCCGACCGTGCCGCCCGCAAGGAGCTGAACAAGCGGATGGGCGAGGCGGAGCACGCCGCCGACGACGCCACCCACACGATCATGCGGCGGCTGAACAAGACGTTCGTCACCCCGTTCGACCGCGACGACATCTACAACCTCGCCTCGTACCTCGACGACTGCATGGACCACATGGACGAGGCCTCCGACCTCATCGTCCTGTACAAGGTCGACGAGCTGCCCGCGCGCGTCTCCGACCAGGTCCAGGTGCTGCAGCGCGCCGCCGAGCTCACGGCCGAGGCCATGCCGCGGCTGCGCTCCATGGACTCGCTGCAGGAGTACTGGGTCGAGGTCAACCGCCTGGAGAACCAGGCCGACAAGTCGCACCGCAAGCTCCTCGCGCAGATGTTCGACGAGATCGCCGACCCGATCCTGCTGATGAAGCTCAAGGAGATCGTCGAGAAGCTCGAGGACGCCGCCGACGCCTTCGAGAAGGTGGCCAACACGGTCGAGACGATCGCGCTCAAGGAGTCCTGAGCGCCCGTGGAACCTGTGCTCGTCGTCGTCGTCGTCGCGCTCGCTCTCGGGTTCGACTACACCAACGGATTCCACGACGCCGCCAACGCCATCGCCACCTCGGTCTCGACGCGCGCGCTGACGCCGCGTGCCGCGCTCATCATGGCCGCGGTGATGAACTTCACGGGAGCGCTGCTCGGCACCGAGGTGGCCGAGACGATCGCGACCCAGATCGTCGACCTGCAGTCCGCGTCGTCGCACAGCGCGCTCGTCGTCATCCTCTGCGCGCTCGTGGGGGCGATCACCTGGAACATGGTGACCTGGTGGTTCGGGCTGCCGTCGTCGTCCACGCACGCGCTCATCGGGGGCCTGGTGGGTGCGGGCCTCGCCGGCGGGTTCGGGGTCTACGGGTCGTCGATCCTCGACAAGGTCGTCCTGCCGATGATCTTCTCGCCGCTCATCGGGTTCACGCTCGCGTTCTTCGTCATGGTCGGCCTGCTGTGGCTCATCCGGAACAAGGCGCCCGCCCGCACCAACCGGCGCTTCCGGTTCGCCCAGACGGTGTCCGCCGCGGCCATGGCCCTGGGCCACGGTCTGCAGGACGCGCAGAAGACGATGGGCGTCATCTACCTGGCGCTGCTCACCGCCGGCTGGGCGAACGCCGAGGAGGGCATCCCGCTGTGGGTCAAGCTCGCCGCGGCGGCCGCGATCTCCCTCGGCACGTACGCCGGCGGGTGGCGCATCATGCGCACGCTCGGGCGCAAGATCATCGAGCTCGACCCGGCCCGGGGCTTCGTCGCCGAGTCCGTGTCGGCGGTGGTGCTCTACGTCAACGCGTTCGCGCTGCACGCGCCGGTGTCGACGACGCACACGATCACGTCGGCGATCATGGGCGTCGGCGCGACCAAGCGGCTGTCGGCCGTGCGGTGGGGCGTCGCCAAGAACATCGCCGGAGCGTGGGTGCTGACGATCCCCGCCGCCGCCGCGGTCGCCGCCGTCGTGTTCTGGGTGCTGCACCCGGTCCTGGGCTGAGCCCCTCGGGCCGAGCGCCTCAGCCCGCCACCGCGGACGAGGTGTGCAGCTCGACCGCCAGCACCCGCACGCCGCGGTGCGTGACACCCCGGTGCGCCACGAGCACCTCGGCCGGCGCGAGGAACGGGTTCTCGCGCGGCAGGGCGTCGGCGACGTGGCGGCCGCTGTGCTCGGCCAGCACGTCCAGCACGGTCGGCAGGACGGGGCGGTGCGTGCACAGCACCGTGTCGCGCAGGTCGTCGATCGCCTCGCGGACCATCGCCCCGACGCGGGCGGGCGACTCGTCGTGACGCGCCTCCGTCAACCCGTCGGCGACCTGCGGCTCGATGCCGGACGCGGCCGCGTACGGGGCCACGGTGGCGGTGCAGCGCTCCCACCGGCTCGTCAGCACCCGCCCGACCCCGTACGCCGCCAGCACCGGCACCATCTGCTCGGCCTGCTGCAGGCCCAGGCCGGTCAGCGGGCGGTCGTCCTCGGTGCCGTCCCACTGGCTGCGCTTGCGCGCCTGCGCGTGACGCGCGACCACCAGGGCGCTGGTGGCGAGCCGACCGCGCCCGTGGGCGTCCACCAGCGCGTCCAGCGGTCCGCGGTCGTCGCCCCGGGTCAGGCGCTTCGCGGCGTCGTCCGCGTCGAACCACTCCCACCCGTCGATCTCCGTGCGGTCGGCGTGGGCGACCGGCGGACGGGCGCCGAGCGGAGCGTCGTCGCCGCGGCCCGCAGCCCGCGCCGCCCAGTAGTGGACGACCTTGTGCCGCCCGTCCGACAGGCGGTACCCCAGCCCGGGCAGCGGGATCCCGAGGACGACGTCCAGGCCGATCTCCTCCTCGACCTCCCGGACCGCGGCCACGGGCGCGCTCTCCCCGGGGTCGAGCTTGCCCTTGGGCCACGACCAGTCCCGGTACCGCGGGCGGTGCACCAGGGCCACCTGGAGGCGCCCGGCGCGCACGCGCCACACCAGGGCCCCGGCCGCCTCGACGGGGGAGGGGGCGGACGCCATCACCGGGCGGCGCCGGGACGGCGCCTCGCGCGGTGGATCAGCACCTCCTGGAGGTCCACCAGCGGCCCGTCCGGTCCGGCGTGGTGCCGCACCCACTCACCGTCGGCCCGCAGCCGCCAGGACGACGTCGCGTCGTCCATCGACTCCTCGACGTACTCGACCAGCTCGCGGACCTGCCCCGGCTCGGCGACCCGCACCAGTGCCTCGACACGTCGGTCGAGGTTGCGGTGCATGAGGTCGGCCGACCCGATGAACACCTCCGGCCCCTCGAACCCGTCCTCGCCCGTGGTGCCGGCCGTGTGCGCGAACGCGAAGACCCGGGAGTGCTCGAGGAAGCGCCCCAGGATCGACCGCACCCGGATCGTCTCGGAGACCCCGGGGACGCCCGGGCGCAGCGCGCAGATCCCGCGCACGTTGATGTCGATCGGCACACCCGCCTGCGACGCGCGGTACAGCGCGTCGATGATGGCCTCGTCGACCATCGAGTTCACCTTGATCCGGATCCACGCCGGATCGCCGCGGCGCGCGGCCTCGGCCTCGCGCTCGATGCGCTCGAGCAGCCCGGTGCGCACCGACCGGGGCGCCACGAGCAGACGGTGGAACCGGGACTTCGGTGCGTACCCCGACAGCTGGTTGAACAGGCGCGTGAGGTCCTGGCCGACGTCCGGGTCGGCCGTCAGGAGCCCCAGGTCGGTGTAGAGCCGCGCGGTCTTCGGGTGGTAGTTGCCCGTGCCGACGTGGCTGTAGCGGCGCAGCCCGTCGGCCTCCTGCCGCACGACGAGGGACAGCTTGCAGTGCGTCTTGAGGCCCACGATCCCGTAGACGACGTGCACGCCCGCCTGCTCGAGCTTGCGCGCCCAGGAGATGTTGTTCTGCTCGTCGAACCGCGCCTTGATCTCGACCAGCGCGAGGACCTGCTTGCCGGCCTGGGCCGCGTCGATGAGGGCGTCGACGATGGGGGAGTCGCCCGACGTGCGGTACAGCGTCTGCTTGATGGCCAGCACGGCGGGGTCGGCCGCGGCCTGCTCGAGGAACGTCTGCACCGACGTCGAGAACGAGTCGTACGGGTGGTGCAGCAGGATGTCCCGGGCGCGGATCGCCGCGAACACGTCCGTCGGCGACGCGGACTCCACCTCCGCGAGGTGCCGGTGCGTCACGGGCACGAACCGCGGGAACTGCAGCTCGGGGCGGTCCAGGTCGGCGATGACGCTCAGGCCGGTGTGGTCCAGCGGCGCCGGGAGCTCGTACACGTCGTCCTCGGACATGCCGAGCTCGCGGACCAGGAACTTGCGCACGCGCGGGCTGATGCCCTCGGCGAGCTCGAGGCGCACCGGCGGGCCGAACCGCCGCCGCAGCAGCTCCTTCTCCATCGCCTTGAGGAGGTTCTCCGCGTCGTCCTCCTCGACCTCGAAGTCCTCGTTGCGCGTGATGCGGAACGTGTGGAACTCCCGGACCTCCATGCCCGGGAACAGCATGTCCAGGTGCTGGGCGATGACGTCCTCGACGGGCACGAACGACATCGGGCCGCGCTCGGGGGCCGCCGTCTGCGGGACGGGCGCCGAGGGGCGGCCCGCCGCGTCGACCGCGATGTAGCGCGGGAGCAGCGGCGGCACCTTGACGCGCGCGAAGTGCTCCTTGCCGCTCGCCGGGTTCACCACGCTCACGGCCAGGTTGAGCGACAGCCCCGAGATGTACGGGAACGGGTGCGCCGGGTCGACCGCCAGCGGCGTGAGGACCGGGAAGATCTGACGGCGGAAGAACTTGTGGAGCCGGTCCTGCTCGGCGTCGCCCAGGTCGTCCCAGCGCACGATCGTGATGCCCTCGGCGGCGAGGGCCGGCTGCACGTCCTGCGTGAGGACCCGCGCGTGCCGCTCCATGAGGGCGTGCGCGCGCTCGCTGATCGACTCGAGCACCTGGCGGGGGGACAGCCCGGAGGCGGCGGTCACGGCGATGCCGGTCGCGATGCGGCGCTTGAGGCCCGCGACGCGCACCATGAAGAACTCGTCGAGGTTGGACGCGAAGATCGCGAGGAACCGCACGCGCTCCAGGAGCGGCAGGTCGGCGTCCTCGGCGAGCTCCAGGACGCGCTGGTTGAACGCCAGCCAGGACAGCTCGCGGTCGAGGAACCGGTCGTCGGGCAGCGCCTCGTCCTGCGGGCGCGGGGCCTCGTCGGGGGTGTCCACGTGCTCGGCGATCCGCTCGGCCAGCGCCGGATCGATCGGGGGGGCGTCGGTCATGTGCCCATCGTGGCATCGCTGGGTGAACTCGTCGTGTCGTCGTCGTTCACCTGGACGAGCGGCGTGCCGTGGGCCGGGCTCCCGGCGGCCGGCGGGCCGTACATGACGTCGACGGCCGTCCGCGCGAACCCCGCGCGCTCGTAGGTGTGCACGGCGACCGTGTTCTCGGCGCCGGTGTAGAGGATCACGGTGCGCAGGCCGCGGTCGCGCAGGTACCCCAGGCCCAGCGCCGTCAGGGCCCGGCCCATGCCCAGGCCCTGCGCGTCCGGGTCGACGCCGACCACGTAGATCTCGCCGACCTCCTGCTCGGCGTCGCCGTCCGGGGCGTCGCCCGCGGGGTGCACCTTGGTCCACACCGAGCCGAGCAGCTGCCCGTCGCGCTCGGCGAGCAGGAACCCGGCCGGGTCGAACCACGGCTCGGACTCGCGTGCCCGCAGGTCGGCGGACGTCATGCGGCCCTGCTCGGGGTGGTGCGCGAACGCGCGCGCGTTCACCCGCCGCCACACCTCCTCGTCCTGGCCGGGCACGAACGGCCGCACGTCCACGCCCGGCGGCAGCTGCGGCGCCGCGGGCGGGTGCTGCGTGAGGTCCACGGCCATGCGCCACAGCTCGCGCACCACCACCAGGCCGGCCGCGGCCGCGGTGGCCCGGGCCGCGGGCAGGTCGCCGTGCGCCCACACGTGCAGCCGCCGCCCGGCGACGGTGTCCGTCTCCTGCGTCGCGCGCGCCAGCAGCGCACGGGCCACGCCGCGGCGGCGGTGGGCCGGTCCGACGACCAGCTCGGCGCGCACGGTGGTCGAGCTGCCCACGTCGAGCTGGGCGTAGCCGGCCAGCTCGCCGTCGCCGTCGCCGCCCGGGGCGTCGCGGGTCGCGAGCAGGTGGACGACCGGCGCCTCGTCGTCGGCCAGCCACAGCAGCGGCTGCTCGGACAGCGGCGGCACGCGGTCCACGCGCGCGGCCTCGTGGTGCAGCGCGCGCACGGCGTCCGCCGCACCGGGCGGCAGCGGACCGGTGACGGCGGCGAGCGACGTCGGGACCTCGATGTCGGACGACATGCGTCCATCCCATCACGGACCGCCCGCGGCCGGGCCGGGCAGCGGGGTGATCCGTCGCGTCCCCTGCGCCGGACGGGTGGGCGAGCCTCGCCGCGCCCGCCTCAGCCGGTAGCGTGGTCGCGTCATGCCCCGTCCCGCAGCCGCCGCCCCCGCCGCCGCGGGGAGACGTGCGCGACGGGACCCCCGCGGCCCGCGCACGGTCGACGTCGACGTCGTCGTGGTGGGTGCCGGGCAGGCCGGCCTGGCGACGGCGTACCACCTGCACCGCACCGGGCTGGTCCCGGTCGGCTCGGCCGGGTGGGAGCGGGCGCGCGGCACCTTCGTCGTGCTGGACGAGAACCCGCGGGCCGGTGGGGCCTGGCAGCACCGCTGGCGGTCGCTGACCATGGCGGACGCCCACCGGGTCCACGACCTGCCGGGCATGCCGCTGACGATCGCCGACCCCGCCGAGCCCGCGGCCGACGCGGTGCCCTACTACTTCGCGCAGTACGAGGAGGCCTTCGGGCTCAACGTGCAGCGGCCCGTGCGCGTGGCCCGCGTCGAGCGGTCCGGTGACGGCGACGACCGCCGGTTCCTCGTGACGACGCGCCACGTCGACCACCCCGAGGAGGTCGTGGTGTGGGCGGCGCGGGGGCTGGTCAACGCGTCCGGCACGTGGGGCAGGCCCTTCTGGCCCGCCTACCCGGGGCGGGCGCAGTTCCGCGGCCGGCAGCTGCACACGCGGGACTTCCGGGCGGCGTCGGACCTGGCCGACGGGCACGTGGTGGTGGTGGGGGGCGGGACGTCCGCCGTCCAGCTGCTGCTGCAGGTCGCGCAGGTCACGACGACCACCTGGGTCACCCGACGACCGCCCGCCTGGCTCGACGAGGAGTTCACGCCCGAGCTGGGCCGCGAGGCCGTCGGGCGGGTCCACGAGCGCGTCGCCGCGGGCCTGGTACCGGAGTCGGTCGTGTCGGTGACGGGGCTGCCGCTGACCCCGGAGTACCGCGCCGGCATCGAGTCCGGCGTGCTGCGCGCGCGCCCGGTGTTCTCGCGCCTGGTGCCGGACGGCGTCGCCTGGGATCCCGGGTCGACGGCCCCGGCCGTCGACGGCTGGGTCGACGGGCCGCCCCTCGTCGAGGCCCGCACGGTCCTGTGGGCGACCGGCTTCCGCGCGTCGCTCGACCACCTCGCGCCGCTGGGGCTGCGCGCGCCCGGGGGCGGGATCGTGATGGACGGCACGGAGGTGGTGGCCGAGCCGCGGGTCCAGCTGGTCGGGTACGGGCCGAGCGCCTCGACGATCGGCGCCACCCGGGCCGGTCGCGAGGCGGCCCGGCGGCTGCGCCGCGCCCTGGGCTGGTGACCGGGGAAGGCGTCGGCCCCGCCCGGGGGGGGAAGGACGGGGCCGACGGTGGACGCGCGTCGTCGCGCGCCCGGTCAGGGGCGGGTCAGCGGCAGCTCACCGCGACCGTGCCGGTCGGTGCGGTCCCGGAGCCGATGAACCCGTAGGTGGCGGTCTGGCCGGCGGCGAGGCTGCCGTTCCACGCGGCGTTCGACGCGGTCACCGCACTGCCCGTGCCGCTGAACGTGGCGCTCCAGCCCTGCGCGACCGACGCACCGGCCGGCAGCGTGAACGACGTGGTCCAGCCGGACAGCGCGCCGGCACCGGCCGTGACGTCGACCGTGCCCTGGAAGCCGCCGGGCCACGCGTTGGACACCGTGAGCCGGGCGGTGCACGCCCCGCCCGGCGTGCTCGTGGGCGTGGGGGTGGGAGTGGGCGTCGGTGACGTCGTGGGTGTGGGCGTGGGTGTCGGGGTGGGCGTCGGCGTCGGCGTGGGCGACGTGGTCGGCGTGGGCGACGTGGTCGGCGTCGGCGTCGCGCCGGTGAAGAAGGTGGCGGTGCGTGCCGTCGCCCGGATGCCGTTCGCGCCGTCGAAGATCAGGGTGCCCCAGGCGGTCTTCCGCGCCGGGTCGAAGGCGGTGACCATGTCGAGGTACTCCACGCCGCCGCTGTTGCCGGACCACGACCACCCGTAGTACCCGATGCCGCGCGCGACGGCCTCGCGCATGATCGTCGCCTCGTCGGGGTTGCCGTCCGAGTGGTCGTGCCCGAACTCGCCGATGACCAGCGGCAGGCCCTGCGCCGCGAACGCGTCGAGGTACGACGTGATCGTCGAGGCCTGCGCGTACACGCCGTACATGTGCACGGAGAAGAGCGTGTTGCCCTCGGGGTCGGCCGCGGCGACGGTCGCGGCGGTGTCCCGCATGACGCCCTTCCAGTCCTGGCCCCAGTTGGGTGCGTCCACGACGATGTTGTGCCGCAGGCCGGCGGCGCGCACCGTGCGGATCGCCGCGGCGGTGTCCGCGGTCCAGCGCGTGACCTGCGGCTCGTTGTTGCCGGTGGGCTCGTTGCCGATGTTGATCTGGATGAAGTCCTCGGTGCCCTGCAGGACGGACCGCAGCCCGACCCAGTAGGCGGCCGCGGCGTCCAGGCCGACGGCGCCCGTCTGCTCGCCGTAGCCCGTGGTGTCGTGGTTCTCGAGCATGCAGACGAGCTGGTTCGCCTTGCACAGCGCGATGACGCCCGCGACGTCGGACGCGCCGTTGGCCGTCCACCGGCCGCCGGACAGCACGACGCGCACGGCGTTGGCGCCCGCGGCGCGGATCGCCGGGAGGGCGGTCGGCGTCTGCGACGTGTACCAGGTGTGCGCGTGGCTCACACCGCGCGCGACGAACGGCGTGCCGTCCTGCTCGACGAGCTGCGTGCCGGAGATGTGCAGGCCGACGGGGTCGGCCGCGGTGGCGGTGGTGGCGACGGCGGTGATCCCGCCGACCGCCAGGAGGGCGGCGCCGCAGGCGGCTGCGGCGCGCAGGGTGGTGGTCCTCATCGACGTCCTCGTTCCGCGAAGGTGTCCGGGTGCCCGTCGGCGCCGTCCGGCGCACGCGGGGTGCGGCGGTCAGACAACCAGCGGGCCCCGGCGTCCTCCATCGGCGAAGCGTTTCACCGTCGGATCCGCGCAAGCGCTTCGCCGACGCGCCCCTGGGACGTCGCCCCGGCGCTCAGTCCTGCGAGGCCGCCGCGGGCGTCGCCAGGCCCTGGGCGATGAGGTCCATGACCGAGGAGTCCGCGAGCGTCGTCGCGTCCCCGACCTGCCGGTGCTCGGCCACGTCGCGCAGCAGCCGCCGCATGATCTTGCCGGACCGCGTCTTGGGCAGCTCGGCGACCACGAGGATCTGACGCGGCTTGGCGATGGGGCCGATCTCCTTGGCCACGTGCGTGCGCAGCGTCTCCTGCACCGTCGCGGCGTCGGCGGCGTGCCCCTCGGCGACGTCCCCGCGCAGGATGACGAACGCCACGACCGCCTGGCCCGTCGTCTCGTCCGTCGCCCCCACGACGGCCGCCTCCGCGACCCACGGGTGCGACACGAGCGCCGACTCGATCTCGGTGGTCGACAGCCGGTGGCCGGAGACGTTCATGACGTCGTCGACCCGTCCGAGCAGCCAGATGTCGCCGTCGTCGTCCTTCTTCGCCCCGTCCCCGGCGAAGTAGATGTTCCGGAACCGGGACCAGTAGGTGTCCTTGTACCGGTCGGGGTCGCCCCAGATGCCGCGCAGCATCGAGGGCCACGGCTCGGTGAGGACGAGGTACCCGCCGCCGCCGTTCGGGACCGGCTGCGCGTCGTCGTCGACGACGTCCGCGGCGATGCCGGGCAGCGGGACCTGCGCCGACCCCGGCTTGGTCTCGGTGACGCCGGGCAGCGGGCTGATCATGATCGCGCCCGTCTCGGTCTGCCACCACGTGTCGACGATCGGGGTGCGGTCCCCGCCGATGACGCGGCGGTACCACATCCACGCCTCGGGGTTGATCGGCTCGCCCACCGACCCGAGCACGCGCAGCGACGACAGGTCGAACTGCTCGGGGATCTCGGCGCCCCACTTCATGCACGTCCGGATCGCGGTGGGCGCGGTGTAGAGGATCGTCACGCCGTACTTCTGCACGATCTCCCACCAGCGGCCCCGGTGCGGGGTGTCCGGGGTCCCCTCGTAGATGACCTGCGTGGCGCCGTTGAGCAGCGGCCCGTAGACCACGTACGTGTGCCCCGTGATCCAGCCGACGTCGGCCGTGCACCAGTACACGTCCGTCTCCGGCTTGAGGTCGAACACGTTGAGGTGCGTGTACGCGGCCTGGGTGAGGTAGCCGCCGGTGGTGTGGAAGATGCCCTTGGGCTTCCCGGTCGTGCCCGACGTGTAGAGGATGAACAGCGGGTGCTCGGCCTCGACGTCGACCGGTGCGTGCGTGGCGGACGCCGCGTCCACCGCCTCGTGCCACCAGACGTCGCGCCCGTCCGTCCAGTCGACCGGCTGCCCGGTGCGCCGCACGACCATCACGTGCGACACGCTCGGCGCACCCTTCGCCAGCGCCTCGTCGACGGCCGGCTTGAGCGCCGAGGGCTTGCCGCGGCGGAACCCGCCGTCGGCCGTGACCACGAGGGTGGCCTCGGCGTCGAGGATGCGTGAGCTCAGGGCCTCGGCGGAGAACCCGCCGAACACCACGGAGTGCGGCGCGCCGATCCGGGCGCACGCGAGCATCGTGATGACGGCCTCGGGGATGAGCGGCAGGTAGATCGCGACCCGGTCGCCGGTACCGACACCCAGCGCGGCGAACGCGTTGGCGGCCTTGGACACCTCGCGCTGCAGGTCCGCGTACGTCAGCGTGCGCGTGTCGCCGCCCTCGCCTTCAAAGTGCAGGGCGACACGGTCGCCGTGGCCCGCCTCGACGTGCCGGTCCACCGCGTTGTACGCGGCGTTGAGCCGACCGTCGGCGAACCACCGCACGAACGGCGCGTCGGACCAGTCGAGCGTCTGCGTGAACGGCGTGGACCACGAGACCAGCTCGCGCGCCTGGTCCGCCCAGAAGCCGGGGCGGTCCGCGTTCGCCCACGCGTAGGCGTCGGGCGTCGCGTTGGCCTGGGCGGCGAACTCCGGCGACGGCGGGAAGCGGCGCTCCTCCGTCAGGAGGTTCTCCAGGCCGGGGCTCCCCGGGGGGACGACCGCGTCACCGGTCGACGTGGGGGCGGCAGGCTGTTCGGTCACGGTGTCTCCTACGCAGCGGCTTCGGTGCGACGGTGGGCTGACCAGTGCGGTCCTCGTCACGGACCTTAGTCCCGGATGCGCACCTCGCGCACCGTGCTGGGCTGCGGCGACGCCGTCAGGCCGCCCGGTTGCGCTCGCGGAACGCGCCGAGCCGCACGCCGTGGCGACGCGCCAGCGCGATGACCACACCACCCGCGAGCAGCAGCACCCCGACCGTGATCGTCGTGCCCGACGTCCCGGCGACGTTCACCTGCGTCGTGGTCAGGTCCCACGCGTCGGCCCCCACGATGTCGAGCGCGGCGGCGCGGGCGATCCCCGGGGCGTACAGCTGCAGCCCGCCCACCCCGCCCAGCACCAGACCGGCCGTCACGGGGACCGCCGCGGACCACAGCCCCAGCGCGAGCAGGGCGGCCAGGAGCAGGGCCCCGGCGCTGACGAGCACGATGCCCAGGAGCTCCAGGGACGCGTCCCAGCCGTCGTGCTGGACCACGAGGATGCGGCTCTGGCCCAGCAGGAGGACCCCGGCGGCCGGCAGCGAGAGCAGCAGGCCGACGAGCGCACCGAGCACGTGGCTGCCCAGGTGCGGCGTGCGGGGTGCGTGCGGGTCGGGGAACAGCTCGTCGTCGTCGCTCGCGCGCGGCCCGGGGTCGTCGGCCGGGCGCCGCCCGGCGTCGTCGCTCGGGCGCGGCCCGGCCGTGCCGTGGTCGTCGTCGGCGGTCCCGGGGGTCCCGGGGGTCACGGGCGGGGTCGACCCGGCCGGCGCCGCGGGCCGCTCGTCGCCCGCGGGCGAGGTGGTCACGGGCGTCGGACCGGTGCGGGGCGGCGTCGGCGCGGGGTCGGTGGGCGGCGTCGGCGCGGGGCGCTGCACGGCGTGGCGGCCGGCGTCCGGGTCGCCCGTCCCGGCCGGTCCCGTCACCCCGTCGCCCGTGCCCGGGTCGTCGCCGGGGCGGGTCGGGTCCGTCGTGCTCACGCGTGCTCCTCGGGTCACGGCGGCGCACCGTGCGACGCCTGGTAGCCACGCTAGGGCGCTCGTCGCCCGCGCGCCTCGTGGGCGCGCGGGCCGGCCGGGTGCGGGGCCTTCGGGACCTTGGTCACGCGCGAGCCCCCGCCGCCCGGGCGCGGGGCACGGGCACGGCCCCGTGGACGGCCGGTCTCGTGACGTTGGTCCCCCGGGATGCGCGGTGCGCGACGCCACGATGTGGCTCACGCCCGACCGTGGGCACCGAGGTGGGAGGACCTGATGAGGGTGCTGGACAAGAGTCGGACCGTCGCCCCGCGCGGCTACAACCGGTGGCTGGTGCCGCCGGCTGCGCTCGCGGTGCACCTGTCGATCGGGCAGGTGTACGCGTTCTCCGTCTTCAAGAACCCGCTGCTGGAGCGGTTCGGGACGAGCCACACGTCGGTGGCCGTGATCTTCTCGATGGCGATCGTCATGCTCGGCCTGTCGGCCGCGTTCGGCGGCAAGTGGATGGAGCGCAACGGCCCGCGCAAGGCGATGGCGCTGTCCGCGGTCTGCTGGGTGAGCGGCTTCCTCGTCGCCGCGCTCGGCGTGCAGCTCGGCCAGCTGTGGATCGTCTACCTCGGCTACGGACTCATCGGCGGCATCGGCCTCGGCATCGGCTACATCTCGCCGGTGTCGACCCTCATCAAGTGGTTCCCGGACCGTCCCGGTCTGGCCACCGGCCTGGCGATCATGGGCTTCGGCGGCGGTGCGCTCGTCGCCTCGCCCCTGACCGCGCGCCTGCTCGAGGCCTACGCCCCGACGCCGGCGCAGGCGATCGTCCCGACGATGCTCACGCTCGCCGCGGTGTACGCGGTCCTCATGACCTGCGGCGCGGCGATGATCCGGGTCCCCGCGCCGGGCTGGCGGCCCGCCGGCTGGACGCCGCCGGCGCGCGGTGCGAACGCCATGCAGTCGCACGCCGACGTCCGTGTCGGCAACGCCGTGCGGACGCCGCAGTTCTACCTGCTGTGGATCGTGCTGTTCACCAACGTCACCGCCGGCATCGGCATCCTCGAGCAGGCCTCGCCGATGATCCAGGACTTCTTCCCCGCGGTCACCGCCGCGACCGCCGCCGGGTTCGTCGGGCTGCTGTCGCTGGCGAACATGGGTGGCCGCTTCGTGTGGTCGACGACCTCGGACAAGCTCGGCCGCAAACGGACCTACATCATGTACCTCGGCGTCGGCGCCGTGCTGTACGCCTTCCTCGCCGCCCTCGGGGCGTCGGCCGTCGGCCTGTTCGTCGCGCTGACGTTCGTCATCGTCAGCTTCTACGGCGGCGGCTTCGCGACGATCCCCGCGTACCTCAAGGACCTGTTCGGCCAGCTCGAGGTGGGCGCGATCCACGGTCGTCTCCTGACGGCGTGGTCCGCCGCCGGCATCGCCGGTCCGCTGATCGTCAACGGCATCGCCGACGCCCGCAGCGCGCAGGGCGTGACCGGTGCGGCGCTCTACCTGCCGTCGCTCGTGACGATGTGCGGCGTGCTCGTCGTGGGCTTCGTCGCCAACATGCTCGTCCGGCCCGTCGCGGCCCGCTTCCACGAGCCGGAGACCCCCGCGCTCGTCGTCCCCCAGGCCGACCGCGTCCCCGTCGGCGTCGTCACCGAGGAGTCCTGATGACCAGCGACCAGCCCCTGGACGCCAACGACACCGCCGCCCTGACCGAGCCCGCCGCCGGGGGCTCCGCCCCCGTCCGTGCCCTGGCGATCGCGCTGTGGGTCGTGGTGGGTTCCCTGCTCGCCTACGGCATCGCCCAGACCGTCATCAAGGCGTCCGCGCTCTTCGCCTGAACCCCAGCGGCCGCGCGCCGCCGTCACGGCCCCCCCTCGTGACGGCGGCGCGTCGGCGTGCCCGCGCACGGGTGCGCCGCGAGGTCGTGCGACGGCGCAGGTCGGGGGTCCGTGCTGGGCCGTCCGACCCGGGGGAGCGATTCCACGATCAGTCGTCATCTGTTCGTTATCGCAGGTGCTTGACGGGGCCCCACCGGGGCTCGTAGCGTCCCGGCACATCGGCAGATGTATCGTTAATCCTGGTGCATCGACCGGTGACACCGGAGGTCGTCGGCAAGGGTGCTGACGGGCCCCCCGGGCCGGTGACGCAGAGTGGCACATCGCTCGGCGTCGGCGGTGCTCGTTCCCTGCTCCAACGCCCGGGTCGTCGCCTGGGACGGATCTCGAAGAGGAGAGCCCTGATGGCACGTGCGGGACACATGATGGGACGACGGACGCGCTCGGCGCGTGCCGTCGGTGCGCTGACGGTGGTCGGCGCGCTGGCACTGGCCGCCTGCGGCGGCAGTGACGGCGGGTCCACGAACGCGGACGGCGAGCCCGCGGACCTGGAGTGCTCGACCGAGGCGGTCGCCGACCAGCCGTGGAAGGCCGCGGAGCCGCGCGAGTTCTCGCTGCTGTGGACGGACTGGGCCGACTACCCGATCACCGACAGCTGGGACTTCTTCGACGAGATCGAGGAGCGGACCAACGTCCGGCTGAACCTGACGAACATCCCGTTCAGCGACGCGACCGAGAAGCGCAGCCTGCTCATCAGCGCCGGCGACGCGCCGCAGATCATCCCGCTCGTGTACACGGGCGAGGAGCGCCAGTTCGCCGCCTCCGGCGCGGTCGTGCCGCTGAGCGACTACGTCGACTACATGCCCAACTTCCAGAAGTACATGGAGGAGTGGGACCTGACAGACATGGTCAACGACCTGCGGCAGGAGGACGGCAAGTACTACATGACGCCCGGCCTCCAGGAGGTCTCGGTCCCCGTCTTCACGCTGATCATCCGCAAGGACGTCTTCGACGAGGTCGGCGCTCCGGCGCCCGAGACCTGGGAGGACCTGCAGGAGGGCCTCGAGCTCATCAAGGCCGCCTACCCGGACAGCCAGCCGCTGGCCGACGGCTTCGAGGGCCAGTCGATGATCAACTACGCGGCCCACGCCTTCGGCACGGTCGGTGGCTGGGGCTTCGGTGACGGCGCCTGGTGGGACGAGGACGCGGGCGAGTTCGTCTACGCCGCGACCACCGACGGCTACAAGGACATGGTGACGTACTTCAACGGGCTGGCCGAGAACGGCCTGCTCGACACCGAGTCGTTCACGGCGTCCAACGACGGTGGCGGCACGGTGACCGAGAAGTTCGCCGCCGAGCGCGTGTTCGCGGCCTCGGGTGGCTCGTGGACCGTGCAGGAGTTCTCGACCGCTCTCGAGGCGGCCGGCGTCACGGACTTCGAGCTCGTGCAGATCGCGCCCCCGGGCGGCCCTGCCGGCATGGTCGTCGAGCCCCGCAACTTCTGGAACGGGTTCATGCTCACCTCCGACGCGGTGAACGACCCGAACTTCTGCGACCTGCTCGGGTTCACCGACTGGCTGTACTACAACCCCGAGGCACGTGAGCTCATCCAGTGGGGCGTCGAGGGCGAGCACTACACCAAGGACGCCGAGGGCAACTACACGCTGGAGCCCGACATCACGTTCGCGGGCCTCAACCTGAACCCGTCCGGCACGATCGACCTCAAGAAGGACCTCGGGTACGCCAACGACGTCTTCGCCGGGTCGACCGAGTCGCGCGAGCTCAAGGAGTCCTACAACGTCCCGGCGTTCGTCGAGTACATCGACGACGTGCAGTCGAACCGGACGCCGCGCGACCCGTTCCCGCCGCACCCGCTCGACGAGGCCGAGCTCGAGCAGTCCTCGCTGCTGGGGACCCCGCTCAAGGACACGGTCGACACGGCGACGCTCGAGTTCATCCTCGGGCAGCGCGACCTCTCGGAGTGGGACTCCTTCGTGTCCCAGCTCGAGGGCCAGGGTCTGTCGAACTACATGGACCTGATCAACGGCGCTCGTGAGCGCGCCGCCGGGAACAACGGCTGAGCCCACGCTCGACGAGGTGCGGTGGGCCGGTCCCCACGGGGCCGGCCCACCGCACCGCCGATCCGCTCACGAAGGAGTGAGAAATGAGCGCAGCTCACGCGACGGGTGACGCCTTCGCGACCACGGTCACGGCATCGGGGGGACCCGTCCCCTCGACGGTCGAGGACGAGGCGGTCCGCGGCACCACGCGCCCGCCGACACGCAAGATCGGGTGGGGGCACACCCTGCGTCGCGACTGGGTGCTCTACGCGATGGCCCTGGTGCCGGTGCTGTTCCTGCTCGTGTTCCGGTACATCCCGATGTTCGGCAACATCATCGCGTTCCGCCGGTTCCGGCCGGGCGGCAGCATCATCGGCGACGAGTGGGTCGGGATGCGCTATGTCGAGCTCTTCCTCAACGACCCGAACTTCTGGAACGTCTTCGGCAACACGGTCATCCTCGGTGGCCTGACGCTGCTCTTCTGCTTCCCGCTGCCGATCGTCCTGGCCCTGCTGCTCAACGAGGTGCGCCAGCGGGCGTTCAAGCGCGTCGTGCAGTCGATCTCCTACCTGCCGCACTTCCTGTCGGTCGTCATCGTCGTCGGCATGGTCATGCAGCTGCTGTCCCTCCAGGGCACGGTGAACCAGCTGATCGAGGCCTTCGGCGGCGAGGCCATCCCGTTCCTGCAGCGCTCCGAGTGGTTCCGGACCGTGTACGTCGGGTCCGAGATCTGGCAGACCGTCGGGTGGGGCACGATCCTCTACCTCGCGGCCCTCACCACGGTCGACTCCTCGCTCTACGAGGCCGCCCGCATCGACGGCGCCAACCGCTGGCGGCAGACGTGGCACGTCACGCTGCCGGGCATCCGCCCGACGATGATCACGCTGCTGATCCTCAACATCGGCCTGTTCCTCAACGTCGGGTTCGAGAAGGTCCTGCTGCTGTACAACCCCCTCACCTACTCCACCGGCGACGTCGTCTCGACGTACCTGTACCGGGTGGGCCTGGTCTCGAACAACTTCAGCTACGCGACGGCCATCGGCCTGTTCCAGGCGATCATCGGCCTCGTCATGATCCTCTCCGCGAACTTCCTGTCGCGCCGAGTGGTAGGAGCAAGCCTGTGGTGACCCAGAGCGCACTCACCGCGCCGTCGTCCGGCGGCGGCATGTCCATCGGGCCGCGTGACTCCAAGGGCTACAAGGCGTTCACGTGGTTCAACGGCTCGTTCCTCGTCGTGCTCTGCGGGTTCATGCTCTACCCGTTCGTCACGGTGCTGGCGCAGTCGTTCAGCAGCGCCGGCGCGGTCAAGGCCGGCCTGGTCAACGTCGTGCCGATCGGCTTCAACGTCGACACGTACCGCGTCGTCATCGCGAACGACCTGTTCTGGTCGTCGTACCGCAACACCGTGGTGTACACGCTGGTCGGCACCACCATCGCCATGGTGCTGACGACGCTGCTCGCCTACGTCCTGGCACGCAAGGCGCTGCGCGGGCGCAACGTCCTCATCGGCATCGCCGTGTTCACGATGTTCTTCAACGGCGGTCTGATCCCCAACTACGTGCTCATCCAGACCCTCGGTCTGAAGAACACGATGTGGGCCGTCGTGCTGCCCGGTGCGATCTCGGTGTTCAACCTGCTGGTCATGAAGTCGTTCTTCGAGAACATGCCCTCGGAGCTCGAGGAGGCCGCGAAGGTCGACGGGCTCGGCTGGTGGGGGATCTTCCGCCGCATCGTCCTGCCGCTGTCCAAGGCGGTCCTGGCGACGATGATCCTGTTCTACTCGGTGGCGATCTGGAACGACTGGTTCGCGGCGTTCCTGTACCTCGACAAGCAGGAGCTGTTCCCGGTGACGCTGTACCTGCGCAACATGATCGCGGGTGCCTCGTCGACGGCCTCCCAGGGCGCGGCGGCCGCCGGGTCCACCAAGGAGGCGATCTCGGCGAACATCCAGGCGGTGACGATGATCCTCACCATCATCCCGATCCTGTGCATCTACCCGTTCGTCCAGCGGTACTTCGTGTCCGGCATCATGCTCGGCTCGGTCAAGGGCTGAGCGCGGCGCACGACCGCGGACGCGACCCCGGCGAGGACACCTCCTCGCCGGGGTCGCGTGCGTTCAGGCCCCGGTGTACCGGACGGTGGCGATCGCTCCGGTCTCCGGGCGGGCCGCCACGTGACCGGCCTCCGACTCGGCGGCGGCGCGCACCGCGGCGGCGACCGCCGTCGTCGCCTCGGGGTTGAAGACGCTGGGGACGATGTACGTCGGGTTGAGCTCGTCCGGGTGGACCACCGACGCCAGCGCGTGCGCCGCGGCCAGCAGCATGGACTCCGTCACGCTGCGCGACTGCGCGTCGAGCAGGCCGCGGAACACGCCCGGGAACGCCAGCACGTTGTTGATCTGGTTCGCGAAGTCCGAGCGCCCGGTCCCGACGACCGCCGCGTACTGCGCGGCCTCGTCGGGGTCGACCTCGGGGCGCGGGTTGGCGAGCGCGAAGACGATCGCGTCCGGCGCCATGCGCGACACGTCCTGCCCCGTGATGACGTCGGGCGCCGACAGGCCGATGAACACGTCCGCCCCCGCGACCGCGTCGCGCAGCGTGCCGGTGACGCCGCGCTGGTTGGTGGCCTCCGCCGTCCAGCGCAGGGACGGGCTCAGACCCGGCCGGTCGCGGTGGATCACGCCGTCGACGTCGGCGACGACCACGTCGCGCACGCCGGCCGCGAGCAGCAGCTTGAGGACCGCGGTGCCCGCGGCCCCCGCCCCGGACATGACGACCCGCACGTCGCCGACGCGCTTGCCGACGACCTGCAGCGCGTTGCTCAGCGCCGCGACCACCACGATCGCCGTGCCGTGCTGGTCGTCGTGGAACACCGGGATGTCGAGCCGCTCGCGCAGCCGCCGCTCGATCTCGAAGCAGCGCGGTGCCGAGATGTCCTCGAGGTTGATGCCCGCGAACACGGGCGCGATCGCGACCACCGTCTCCACGATGCGGTCGACGTCGGTCGTGTCCAGGCAGATCGGGAACGCGTCGATGTCCGCGAACCGCTTGAACAGGACGGCCTTGCCCTCCATCACCGGCAGCGCCGCCAGCGGGCCGATGTCCCCCATGCCGAGGACGGCGGTGCCGTCCGTGACCACCGCGATCGTGTTGCGCTTGATGGTCAGGCGCCGGGCGTCCTCGGGGTGCTCGGCGATGGCCTGGCACACCCGCGCCACGCCCGGCGTGTACGCCATCGACAGGTCGTCGCGGTTGCGCAGCGGCACCTTCGACTCGATCGAGAGCTTGCCGCCGAGGTGCATGAGGAACGTCCGGTCGGAGACGCGCTGCACGACCACGCCGTCGAGGCCCTCGAGGGCCGCGACGACGTCGGCGGCGTGGGCGGTGTCCCGCGTCGCGCACGTGACGTCGACGGTCATCGTCTCGTGGAACGACGCCGTGACGTCCAGCGCCGTGACGATCCCCCCGGCGCGCTCGATCGCGGTCGTGAGGTCCGAGACGGCCGTGGGGCGCGCCTGCACCTCCAGCCGGGCGGTGATGGACGAGGACACGGACGGTGCGAGGACCATGTCGACATTGTGGCCGCCCGGGGGCTCGCGGTGCGCGCGGGCCACGCCGGTCGGCCGCCGCGCCGGGCATGCTCCGGGGGCGACGCCGGCCGGTAGCATCGGCGCGTGCCCGTCCCGCCGTTCGTCCTGGCCCTGCGTGAGCGCGTCGGGCACGATCTGCTGTGGATGCCGGGGGTCACGGCCGTCGTCCTGCGCGAGGACGGGCCGCGGCCCCTGCTGCTCCTGGTGCGCCGCGCCGACGACGGGCAGTGGACGCCCGTCACCGGGATCGTCGACCCGGGGGAGGACCCGGCCGTCGCCGCGGTGCGCGAGGTGCGCGAGGAGGCCGACGTCGTCGCGGTTGCCCAGCGACTCGCGCAGGTGAGCGTGGTGGGGCCCGTCGTCTACGAGAACGGCGACCGGTCGCAGTACCTCGACCTGACCTTCCGGTGCCGCTGGGTGTCCGGCGAGCCGTTCCCCGCGGACGGCGAGAACACCGACGCCCGGTGGTACGACCTGGACGCGCTGCCGACCATGTCGCCGTCGATGGCGTCGCGCGTGGCGGCCGCACTGCCGGAGCGCGGCGAGGCCGAGTTCGCCACGTGACGGGCTCCACGGACGCGCTCGCGGGCCTCGCCGGGCTGCCGGGGGTCGCGGCGGCGGTCGACGTCGCACGCGCGGCCTGCGAGGAGCTGCGGTGGCACGAGGCGTTCCGCCGCCGGTGGCGCGAGGTGCGCGCCGAGGCGGGGCTGCGGGCGGCGGCCGCGTCGGCGGCGCTCGACGGCGCACCCGTCGGCGTCGACGCGCTGCGGGCCTGGGCGACGGGGACCTCCGCCCCGGGCGGCGGCGTGGACGTGGTCGCAGCGGGCGCCCTGCGCGCGCAGGGCGTCGTCGAGGCGCAGCTGCCGGACCTCGGTGGCCCCGGCCCGCGGGCGTCGACGCCGCTGCCGCAGGTGCTCGCGCGGCTGCACGCGGCTGCCGCCGCGGACCTGCTGCCGCCGCACGAGGTCGGCCGTCCCCGCACCGGGCCGCCCGGGGACCTGCGCGCCCTGGGGGCTGCGCCGCAGGCCGGGGTCGCGGCCGCGCGGGTCGCTGGAGTCCTGGCCGACGCCGCCGCGACGCGTGCACCGGCACTCGTCGTCGTCGCGGTCGTCCACGCCGAGCTGCTGAGCGTCCGCCCGTTCCGCGCGGCCAACGGCGTGGTCGCGCGGGCCGCCGCCCGGCTGCTCGCGGTGCGCACCGGCCTGGACCCGACCGCCTGCGCGGTGCCCGAGGCGGTGTGGCGGGACGCACCGGCGGCGTACCTCGCCGCGGCCGCCCGGTACGCGACGGGGGAGCCCGAGGGGGTCGCGGGGTGGGTCGTGGCCTACGCGGACGCGGTGGCCCGTGGTGCCGGGGTGGCCCGGGGCGTCGCCGACGAGGTGCTGGCCGGCCGGCGAGCGGCGGCCCCGCCAGGCTGAGCGGGGGACCGTCCCGGCGACGCGTCGCGCCGCGACCAGGCCCGGACACGAACGACGGCGCCTCGTGGGACGCCGTCGCCGTACTGAGGGCCGGAGAGTGATCAGGCGTGCATCATCGCGGTCGCTCCGGGACCAGCCCGGTCGACCTGCCCATCAGTGGGCGTCCTGCGCGTGGGTGCTCTCGCGGTCGTTCAGTTGTGGTCCTGTCGTACACCCGATGCACCGCGGGGGCAACGGCCGGGGGCGTCGCCGCAGGTCAGCAGGGTCCTGCCGTCGCATGGTGAGACGCGGTGACCGTCACGCGGAACGCCCCCGACGCCGCCGTCGCCACCACCAGACGCCCCCGACCACGAGCAGCAGCCCCGTGAGCACCGCGCCCGTCGTCACCCGCACCTGGGTGTCGAGCTGGCGCAGCGGCACCGGGCGGCGGAAGGTCAGCACCTCCCAGCCGTGCTCGACGGCGAGGCGGCGCAGCGCACGGTCGGGGTTGACCACGTGCCCGTGCCCGACCGCCTCGAGCATCGGCGCGTCCGTGACGGAGTCGGAGTACGCGAAGCTGGCGGCGAGGTCGTACCCCCGCGCGGCTGCGAGCTCGCGGATCGCGACGGCCTTGTTGTCGCCGTACGCGTAGAAGTCGATCTCGCCGGTGTAGCGGCCGTCCGCGACGGCCATCCGGGTCGCGATGACGGCGTCGGCCCCCAGCATCTCGGCGATCGGCTCGACGACCTCCGCCCCGGACGCCGACACGACCACGACGTCGTGGCCCGCGGCCTGGTGCTCGGCGATGAGCTCGACGGCCTCGGCGTAGACGCTCGGGTCGATCGACTCGTGGAGGGTGTCGCGCACGATCGTCGAGACCTGCGCGACGTCCCAGCCGACGACCATGCGCGCGAGGGACGCGCGCAGGCGCTCCGTGGACGCGGCGTCGGCCCCGCCGAGGAGGTAGGCGAGCTGGGCGTACGCGGACGCGACGACCGAGCGGCGCGTGAGCAGCCCCTGCGCCAGGAAGCCCTTGGAGAAGGCCGTCGCCGACGACGTCGCGATGATGGTCTTGTCGAGGTCGAAGAACGCGGCCACGCGGGGCCGGCGTGCGGGCCGGCGGGCGCCACGCGCCGGGTCGACGGGCTCGTGGTGGGCCATGGCGCTCCGCGGGTCCGGGACGAGGTGGGGACCTGGGCGAGCGTAGCGGGAGGCTCCGACACGTGCGCGGTCCTCCCGTCAGCCCGGGGTGTCGCGGTCGAGCCCTCCGGGCAGGTCGGTGCAGTCGACGTCGACGGGAGGGTGGCTCCGCAGGTACGCGCGGGCGCCGGCGTCGCCGTCGAGGTGGGAGCGCAGCGGCGCCCAGTGGTCACGGCCGATCAGCACCGGGTGCCCGGGGCCGGTGGCGAAGGTGGCGCGCCGCAGGTCGCCCGGCCGGACGGCGCCGGCCGTCACCCGCGCCACGGCACGGGCGTCGAGGTCGGGCAGGTCGACGAGCGTGACGACGACGGCGACGGTGGGGGAGCCCGGTCCCAGGCCGTCCAGCCCGGCCGCGAGCGACGCTCCCAGGCCGCGCTGCCAGCGGGTGGCGACGACGACCTCGGCGCCCGCCGGCACGAGCGGCCGGGCCGCACCGGCGCCCGCTCCCAGGACGACGCGCACCCGGGTGCACCCGCCGCCGGCCAGCGCGTCGTGCGCCAGCCGGAGCCACGGGGCGCCGGCCGGAGTCGCGCACAGCGCCTTGGGCCGGCCCATGCGCGTCCCGGCGCCGGCCGCCAGGACGACCCCGAGCAGGTCCTCAGGCACGCCCTGCCGCCGGGCCGAACCGTGCCAGGACCCACTGCTCGACGAGCTGCGCGAGCGTGTAGAGCACCAGCGAGGCCAGGGTGACCACCACGACGAGCGCCCACACCTTGGTGTTCTGGGCGCGGCCGACGGCCGACACCACGCCGTAGCCGATGCCGCCGCCCGTCGCCAGCCACTCGGCGATGAGCGCGCCCGTGATCGCCCCGGGCACCGAGATCCGGACGGCGGCGAAGACGGACGGCAGCGCCGCGGGCAGCTGCACCAGGCGCAGCACCGTGCGCGGCCCACCACCCAGGACGGTCACCAGATCGCGCATCGGCGCCGACGCCGAGCGCAGGCCCAGCACGATCGTCACGAGCGCGGGGAACAGCACGACGATCCCGCTCATGACGGCGACCGACGCCACGCCCCGCCCGACGAGCAGGATGATGACCGGCGCGAGGGCGATCAGCGGGACCGACCGGAACAGCATCGCGACGGGCATGATCGTGCCCTCCGCGGTCCGCGACAGCACGATCGCGGCGGCGAGCAGCAGCGCGGCCGTCATCCCGGCGACGAAGCCGATGGACGCGTCGGTCAGCGTCTCGCCGAGCAGCGCCGCGACCTCGGCGCGGTGCTCGCCCGCGTCCGCGTCGGTCACGAGGTAGGCCCACACCTGCGCCGGCCCCTTGCCGACGTACGGGGAGACGTCGAACGCTGCGAGCAGCACCGTCCAGGCCACGAGGACGACGGCGGTCGTCGTGGCCGCGTCGAGCAGCACGCGGCCCACGCGGGCGGCCGTCACGACGCACCCCCGGCCGGTGCCGCACCCCCGGCGGCCCAGGGCGTGACCAGCCGGGCCAGGGCGGCGAACAGCGCGTACCCGGCGCCGGCGACCACGGCGCACGCCAGCGCGATGCCCCACGCCCGCTCGGCGTTCAGCGACTGCCCGGCGTTGACGAGCGCCGGGCCGACCCCGCGGTCGACGCCGCCGATGTACTCGCCGAGGATCGCGCCGAGCAGCGCCGCGGGCGCCGCGATCTGCAGCGCGCCGATGATGCCCGGCAGGGCCGCGACGAGCCGGACCCGCACGAGCTGCTGCCAGCGGCCCCCGCCGAAGACGGTGACGACGTCGAGGCTGGCGGGGTCCGCGGAGCGGAAGCCGAGCACGGCCCCGACCACGGTGGTGAAGAAGACCGACAGCGCGGCCAGCACCACGGCGGTGCCGGACGGCTCCCCCGACGGCGGTGGGCCGATGACGATGTAGAGGATCGGGGTGATCGCCACCAGCGGCAGGCAGTAGCTGATGACGGCGACCTGCATGATGAGGCGCTCGAGCGCCGGGACCAGCAGCACGAGCGACGCGAGCAGCAGTGCCAGGCCGTTGCCGACGAGGAACCCGCGCACGGCCTCCTCGAGCGTGACCGACATGTTCGCGACGTAGAACCCCAGGCCGTCCGCGGCGAACCCCTGGGCGACGCCCAGCGGGGTCGGCATCGTCGTGCCGGCGAGCACGGTGGCGGCCGCGAGCCACCACACGGCGACGACCCCCAGGACCCCGCCGGCCCCCGGCGCCCAGCGGCGCGCGAGGCGCAGCACGCCGCGGTGCCGGGGTGCGGGGGGCGCGGCGCGCGTGCCGGCGTCGTCGGTCACGACGCTCATGCGCCCACCGCGTCACCGAAGAGCAGCTCGGACGCGTGGTCGTGCAGCGCGTGGAACTCCGGGGTGCGCATCATCGCCGGCGTCCGCGGGCGCGGCAGGTCGACGTCGATGACCTCCTTGACCCGACCGGGACGCGGGCTCATCACCGCCACCTGGTCGGACAAGAAGATCGCCTCGGAGATCCCGTGGGTGACCATGAGGGTCGTCGCGGGCTTCTCCGTCCAGATGCGCAGCAGCTCGAGGTTCAGGCGCTGGCGCGTCATGTCGTCCAGGGCCCCGAACGGCTCGTCGAGCAGCAGGACCGACGGCTGGACGACCAGCGCCCGGGCGATCGACACGCGCTGCCGCATGCCGCCCGAGAGCTGCGCGGGCTTGGCCTTCTCGAAGCCCTCGAGGCCGACCAGCCGCACCAGGTCGGCGACGAGCGCGTGGTCCGGCGTGGTGCCGGAGACCTCGAACGGCAGCCGGATGTTCGCCTCGACGCTGCGCCACGGCAGCAGGGCCGAGTCCTGGAAGGCGATGCCGAGCGCGTGCTCGGCCCGCAGCTCGACGGGGGTGCGGCCCTCGACGAGCGCCGTGCCCGTCGTCGGCTGCTCGAGCCCGGCGAGGATGCGCAGGATCGTCGACTTGCCGCACCCCGAGGGGCCCAGCAGCGACAGGAAGCTGCCCTTGTCGGTGTGCAGCGTCGTGTCCTGCAGCGCGGTGACGTGACGGCGGCCGGTGGTGAACGTCTTGCCGAGGCCGTCGAGGCCCACGCCGGTGCCCAGCGAGCCACCCCGGCGGGGGGCGGCCTGCGGGGCACCGGCGTCGTGCTGCACGTGCGTCACGGGCGTCGTGTCACTTCGCCAGGTCCGGCTGCTCCTCGAGCAGCTCGGTCAGCAGGGACAGGTCGAACAGGTCGTCGGCCTCGAGCACGATGCCGGCCGCGGCGAGGGTCGCGAGGTTCTGCGCGATGAGGTCGTCGGAGATCGTGAACAGGCCGTTCTCGCGCGTCTCCTCGGTGACGATGAGATCGATCTGGATCGTCGCCTGCTGGATCTCCTTGTCCAGGTCGAGGTCCAGGTCGGTGCCGTACTCCTCGACGGCCAGGCGCGCACCCTCCTCCGGGTCGGCGACCGCGTCCTTCCAGCCGCGGATCTCCGCCTCGAGGAACGCCTTCACCTTCTCCGGCTCGTTCTCGATCATCTCCTCGGTGGTGACGACCGACTCGGCGACGAACGGCAGGCCGTTGTCCGCGAACAGCAGGTTGGTCACGGCGTGACCGTCGGACTCGACGGTGATCGCCTCGTTGGTGACGTAGGCGAGGAACCCGTCGACCTCGCCGTTGACCAGCGGTGACGGGTCGTACTCGACCGGCACCTTGGTGACCTCGGCCGGGTCGATCTCGTTGACCGCGAGCAGGGCGTCGAACAGGGCCTCGTTGGGCCCGGCCTGCACGCCGATCCGCTTGCCCTTGAGGTCCTCGGGCGTGGCGATGTCGCCGCCGTCCGCGAGGGACAGGATCGTGAACGGGTTCTTCTGGAACGTCGTGCCGACGATCTTCAGCGGTGCGTCCTCCTCCGCGACGACCTGACCGACCGAGATCGCGTTCGACAGGCCGAAGTCGGCGCCGCCGGACAGCACGATCGACTCGGTCGCGCCGGGGCCGGCGTTGAGCGTCACGGAGCTGAACCCCGCGTCGGCGTAGTAGCCCTTGCTGTCGGCGAAGAACTCGCCCGCGAACTCGGCGTTCTTGATCCACGAGAGCTGGACGGTGATGGCCCCGAGGTCCGCGGTGTCGGCACCGGTCGCGTCGTCACCTGCCCCGGCGTCGGCGCCCGTGGAGCAGGCGCCCAGGACGAGTGCGAGGGCGGCGCCGGTGGCGGCGATCCCCGTGAGGCGGGCACGGCGCGTGCGGCGGGGGTGCGGGGGGAGGGACATCGGCACTCCATCGGGGAACGGGCGCGAGCGGGTCGCGCGGTGCGTGAAACAGGTGTTGCGCGCGGTGACGCTACGGACGCGGCGTGTCGGGGCGTCGCGTGCTCTGTGTCCCGGGCGTAAACGTCGGCCGGGCGGGGTCACGGTTCGGTCTCGGTCGGGCGTCCAGGAGGCGCTCGCGGTCGTGGAGCGGTCAGTAGTCGGTGCGTGCCGTGTGCGTGAGCCACGCGTCGAACGGGCGCGTGGACTCCGGCAGGCGGAGCTCGTGGACCCGGGTGCGGTCCCACGCGTCGCGGTCCCGGGCGAACAGCTCGTAGAACGCGGAGTCGTCGAAACCCCCGCGGCTCGCGTCGTGCCGGTCGGCGCTGAACACGACGCGGTCCAGGCGGGCCCACAGGCACGCCGCGAGGCACAGCGGGCACGGCTCGCACGACGTGTAGAGCGTCATGCCCTCGAGCGCGAACGTCCCCGCCGCGCGGCACGCGGCCCGGATGGCCTGGACCTCGGCGTGCGCGGTGGGGTCGAGGTCGCGCGTCACGCGGTTCTGGCCCGTCGCGACCTCGACGCCGCCCGCGACGACGACGGCACCGAACGGCCCCCCGCCCTCGGCGACGTTGGCGGTGGCGAGCTCGACCGCGCGCCGCAGCCAGCGGGCGTCGGCCGTCTCGTCGGCGGCCGACGGCCCGGTGGGCGGCTCGGTCCGTGCGGCGGCGCCGACGGGGTCCACGACGATCGACATGGCCGGTCCTCTCGTTGTCCTCGCCGTCGATCGTGCGGCCGCGCTGTTTCGGCACCGTTACCCCCGCGCGCCGGTTCTCGAAACAATCATTTCGTAGCGTCACCGGCATGCTCGACCAGGCCGGCGAGATCTGCCGCCGCCTCGACGCCGGTCAGCGCGTCGTGGCGGCGACGGTCGTGCGCGTGGTGGGCAGCGCGCCGCGGGCGGTCGGGTCGTCGTTCGTCGTCGGCTCGGACGGCACCGTGGCCGGCAGCGTCTCGGGCGGGTGCGTGGAGTCCGACCTGGTCGAGCGCTGCCGCGGGGTGCTCGACGGCGGCCCGGCGCACGTCGTGTCGTACGGGGTCGGCGACGAGCTCGGGGAGCCCGGGCTCACCTGCGGCGGGACGATCACGGTGCTGGTGCACGACGTGACGGCGCTGCCGGCCGGCGCGCTGCACCAGGTGCGGCGCGCGGCCGAGGGGCTCGACGCGTGCGTGCTGCTCGACGCGCAGGGACGCAGCTGCACCGACGACCCGCTGGTCACGCTGCGCACGCCGGCCGCGCACCCGCTGCTCGTCGTCGGGGCCGGTGAGCACGCCGTGGCTCTGACGCGCCTGGCCGCCGGCTGCGGGTTCGCGGTGACCGTGCTCGACCAGCGCCCGTTGTTCGCGACCAAGGAGCGCTTCCCCGACGCGTACGCGGTGGTCCGGGACTGGCCCGGTCGCTGGTTGGCGGCGCACCCGCTGACGGCGTCGCACGCGGTCGCCGTCCTCACCCACGACCAGCGCGTCGACGTCCCGACCCTCACGGCCGCGCTGGCCTCACCCGCCCGCTACGTCGGGGCGATGGGGTCGCGCGCCACGCACGCCCGGCGGGTGGCGGCGCTGCGTGCCGCGGGGGTGGGGCCCGAGGCGCTCGCGCGGCTGCGCTCGCCGATCGGCCTGGACCTGGGCGGCTCGACGCCGCAGGAGGTCGCGCTGTCGGTCCTGGCGGAGGTCGTCATGGCCCGCCACGGCGCCACGGGCCGCCCGCTGTCGACGACGACGACCCCGCTGCACCGCGGCTGACGCGCGCACCGGCCGCGAGACCGGGCTCGGGTCGCTCACCGGGCGGGGTCAGCGACCTGAGCCCGGTCTCGCGTCGGCGTCGTCCCGCCGGCGGACACCGTCACGGGGCGGTGGACGTGACAGGGCGGGAGCGCCAGACGAGGTCGAGGGCCGGGTCGCCCGACGGGCTCGGGTCGACCCGGACCACGGTGAAGCCCTCGCGCTCGTAGAAGGCGGCCGCGCGGGTGTTGGCCGCGACGTGCTCGACGTGCAGCGTGCGCGCGCCGTCGGGCAGGTGGCGGGTCAGCGCGTCGAGCAGCCGTGGACCCAGCCCGTGGCCGCGCAGCGCGGGGTCGACGTAGAGCTTGTAGACGACGTGGTCGTCCCCGGACCGGCCGAGCTGGGCGACGCCGACGCACGCGCCACCGTCGTCGGCCACGACGACGGAGCCCTTCTCGACCGCGTCGGCGACGTATGCCGGGTGCCACCAGGCGCGCACCTGCGCGTCGGCGGCCTGCACCCCGATGAGGGGCGCGTAGTGCGCGCGGACGTGCGCCTCGCCGAATTCGCAGATCCCGGCGACGTCCTCGGGGCACGCGTCGCGGACGACCGGGTGAGGTGCGGCCTGCATGCCCGCCAGCCTGGCAGACCCCGCGGCCGGTGCGCCTGCCGGGCACGGCCCGGGCCCGACCTGGTGGCCGGGCCCGGGCGGGCGTCAGACCGCCGTCGCGGGGAACCTCTCCCACGCCCGGTGCAGGGCGAGCTGCGCCAGGAGGGTCTCGGCGATCGTCGACACGTCGTCGCCGACCAGCACGCCCGGGGCCTGCGGGTCGACCCCCGCGGCCGCGAGGACGCCGGCCGCCGCCGGCACGGCCGCCACCGACTTCGCGTGCCGGTACGCCTGCTGGACGAGCAGGACGACGCGGGGGTCGACGTCCGCGCCGGGGCCGCCGGCCTTGGCGTCGAACGACGGCCGGGCGTCCGGGGCGGGGGCCGCGGCACCCAGCAGCACGAGCGCGTCGAACTCGGGCGACGCGGCCGTCAGCCAGGTGCGCTGCGCGACGACGTCCGGACGCGCGGGGTCCAGGGGTCCACCCGTCGGTGCGACGACGAGCGGCAGGACCCCGGCGGCGTCCAGCGCGTCCCGCACGGCCACGAGCACGTCGAGGTCGGTCGTCGGGTCGGCCACCAGCCCGACGACGCGGCCGTCGACGGGCCACCGCTCCCCGACCTGCGACAGCGTCGGGCTGGGCGCGGCGTCCGGGACCTCCACGGTGGGTGCCGGCGCGGGCAGGCCGAGACCCGCGGCGACGGTCGCGCAGAGCCCGGCGTCGACGTGGGCCAGCGCCTGCAGCTGCCGCTCCTTGATCGCCTGCTCGAAGCACTTGCCGAGCTCGAACGTGTACGCCTGCGCGGTGTGCGCCTGCTCCACGGGCGTCAGGCTGCGCCAGAACATGCGCACCTGGCTGAAGTGGTCGTCGTACGACGCGGGCTGCGCACGCTCCTTGACGCCGTCGGCGACCCGCGCCGGCACGTCGATGAACGCGAGGTCCGCGCCCGCGTGGAAGGGGCAGCCGCCGTCCAGCGTGTTCGGCTTGTACGGGGCGACGCCGATGTGGTCGGCGGTCTGGTGCATGCCGTCGCGCAGCATGTCGTTGACCGGGGCGTGCGGCCGGTTGATGGGCAGCTGCGTGAAGTTGGGCCCACCGAGGCGGCTGAGCTGGGTGTCGAGGTACGAGAACAGCCGGCCCTGCAGCAGCGGGTCGTCGGTGACGTCGATGCCGCGCACCAGGTGCCCGACGTGGAACGCGACCTGCTCGGTCTCCGCGAAGTAGTTGCGCGGGTTGCGGTCCAGCGTCAGCAGCCCGATCGGCTGCACCGGGGCCAGCTCCTCGGGCACCAGCTTGGTCGGGTCGAGCAGGTCGATGCCCTCGAACACCTGGTCCTCGGTGTCGGGGAACACCTGGACCCCCAGCTCCCACTGCGGGTGGGCGCCGTGCTCGATGGCCAGCGCCAGGTCGCGGCGGTGGAAGTCCGGGTCGGTGCCCGCGGCGAGCTGCGCCTCCTCCCACGTCAGGGAGTGCACGCCCAGCTTGGGCTTCCAGTGGAACTTCACGAGCGACGTCGTGCCGTCGTCCGCGACGAGCCGGAACGTGTGGACGCCGAAGCCCTCCATCGTCCGGTACGAGCGCGGGATGCCGCGGTCGGACATGTTCCAGATGGTGTGGTGCTGCGCCTCGGTGTGCAGCGACACG
The DNA here is from genome assembly GCF_016862775.1 of Cellulomonas phragmiteti. Lineage (GTDB taxonomy): Bacteria > Actinomycetota > Actinomycetes > Actinomycetales > Cellulomonadaceae > Cellulomonas > Cellulomonas phragmiteti. The sequence goes on from NZ_BONP01000012.1 coordinate 62,411, forward strand.
AAGTCCCAGAAGGTGTCGTGCGCGGACTGCGCCTGCGGGATCTCGACGTCCGGGTGCGGCTTGACGGCGTGGACGACGTCGGGGAACTTGATCGCGTCCTGGATGAAGAACACGGGGATGTTGTTGCCCACCAGGTCGAACGTGCCCTCGGCCGTGTAGAACTTCGTCGCGAAGCCACGGGTGTCACGCACCGTGTCCGCGGACCCGCGCGAGCCCACCACGGTCGAGAACCGCACGAACACCGGCGTCGTCACGTCGGGCTGCAGGAACTGCGCGCACGTCAGCCTCGCTGCCGTCCCGTAGGACTCGAAGCGCCCGTGGGCCGCGGCCCCGCGCGCGTGGACGACGCGCTCGGGGATGCGCTCGTGGTCGAAGTGCGTGATCTTCTCGCGCAGGTGGTGGTCCTGCAGCAGCGTCGGGCCGCGCCGGCCGGCCTTGAGCGAGTGGTCCGTGTCCCGCAGCGGGACACCGCCGGCCGTGGTGAGGAACGCGCCGTCCTGCGAGCGGGTCGCCGGGTCGCCGCCCCACGGCCGGCCCGTCGGCGAGACAGCCGCGGGGCCGTCGCTCGCGTCCTTGGGGGGCAGCGGCTCCCGGGGCTCGGTCGGCTCCTCGAGGGGGGCGGGCGCGGAGCCCGGGGCGCCGGGCTGGACGGGGGAGTCGGTCACGGGACGCTCCTGGGGATCGGGGGTCGGCCACCCGGGAGGGGCGGCCGTCACGATCCACTATCGAAGAGTCATGGGTGGTCCGCACTCCGAGCGGGTCGGTCGGGTGCGCCTCGGCGACGAGCCTGCTGCGCCGACGGGGCCACGGCGGTCACGGTGACGTCCTCACCGTCCGCCCACGGTGGCGACGGTCACACGGATGCGTCGGCCAGGACGCGAGCCGCGCGAGCGGCGATCTGCTCGGCCACGTCGTCGGTGTCGAGACCCACGGCTGCGCAGTGCGGGAGCGCCTCGCGCACGGCTGTCGTCACGCGCTCCACGACCTCGAGCACGGCGGGCTCGCGCATGCCCCAGTGTGCGGCCTCGCGGACGAGGTGGGCGCCCGTGAGGTGTCGTAGCCGGGGCTGGCCGTCGAGCGCGAGCCCGAAGTGCTGGTAGGCGGGGTTGAGCAGGTAGACCGGAGCCACGTCGTACAGCGGGGCCATCGCGCAGCCGGCTGCGTCGCCGAGAGTCAGCGAGTAGTTCTTCGCGTGCGCGTCGCCGTTGCCCACGACGAGGTTGAACGTGACCTGGGCGAGAAGACCGGTGAGGAGGGCGTCGGGATCGGTGGCCTCGGCCGCGGCGACGGCGGCGAGCGACTCCAGCCGCGACGGCCGCGCGCTCGAGGACTCGTACTTGTCACGCGCGGCGACGCCCAGAGCCTGCGCCATGTCCTCCTGGTGGACGCGGGCCCCGCCCCGGCGGTCGAAGCGCTCGACGACGATCGCCGTCCGGCCGTCGAACTCCGCCAGCTCGGCCGTGGCAGCCGGGAGCCCTGCGGTGCGCGCCAGGCGCAACGTCCACTCCTCCCACCGCACGAGGTCCGGCACCGCGACGTCCGTGACGGGCTCGGGCTTGACGATGTGCGTGGACATCGCACCGTCCGCGGGCCAGGCCCACCCGTCGTCCGTGCGGGTGAGCAGCACCTTCGCCTGGACGCCGCCCAGCGACGCGCTGACGGTCTCGCCGTCCGGCGGGTCGAGCGTGGGCAGGCGGGAGACGAGCACGGCGACCGCGTCGTCGGTCAGGGGGACCAGTCGCCCCGGGCCGAGGGGGCGGTCGTCGGCCGTCAGCTGGACGGCGCCGGCGCACTCCCGTCCCAGGGCACCGAGCAGCGTGAAGGTGTCACCGGGCCGCACACCGTGCTCGCGTTCCAGTGCCGAGCGCACGCTGCTCTCCGGCAGCAGGTTGTCGAGGAAGCGTTCGAGCTGAGGACCCTGCACCCGGCGGTCCGTGACGGGCAGCGACAGGGAGAGCGGACGTGCGCCGATACCGTGACGGGCGACCGCGTCGTCGTCGAACCGGAGGCGTAACCGCCCGTTGCGCAGCCGCTGCACCTCGCCGAGGCGGACGCCGTGCAGCCAGACGACGAGCCGGTCGTTCACGAGACGCTGACCTGCGCACCGCGAGGCACGACGACGACCTCGTAACCGCACCGGGCGAGAGCATCGAGAACGGTCCCGGCGGAGACGGCCTGTCCACGCTCGAGGCGTGAGAGCGTCGGTCGCGAGGACCCGATCATGTCGGCGAGCTGGTCCTGGGTGAGCCCGCGGACCTCCCGGGCGCCGCGCACCGCGTCCCCGAGGGCAGGCAGCGACCGGGCGCGGTACCACCTGACGCGCATCGGATCTGATGCATGGGGGGTGTTGGACATGGCTGAATCGTATCTGATGCATGCCCGGGGAACGGAGTGATGCGTCAGAAGTGATGCATGAATGGAGCGGGCGAGTGGCGTAAGGAGCGACCGGTGTGACGTTACCCACTAGTCGCTAGTGTGCCCACATGACGACGAGGCGCGCCGTGGCGCTGTACGCCCGGATCTCCCAGGACCGTAGCGGCGACGAGGCGGGAGTGACGCGACAGCTGCGCGACTGCCGAGCCGAGGCCGAGCGGCGCGGGTGGACCGTGGCTGAGGAGTACGTGGACGACGACGTGTCGGCGTACTCGGGCAAGCGGCGACCTGCGTACCAGCGGATGCTGCGGGACATCACCGAGGGTCGGCGGGACGCGGTGGTGGTGTGGCACATGGACCGGCTGCATCGTCGGCCGATCGAGTTGGAGCAGTTCGTGAGCGTGTGCGAGCGGGCCGGGGTGCGTGACGTCGTGACGCTCTCGGGCGAGGTGGACCTGGCGAACGGGGACGGGCTGCTCATGGCGCGGCTGCTGGCCGCGGTGGCGGCGAACGAGTCGGCGTCGAAGTCGCGGCGGCTCAAGCGCAAGGCGTTGGAGATCGCCGAGACGGGTCGCCCGACGATGGGCGGTCGGCGTCCGTTCGGGTTCGCCGAGGATCGGATCACGCACGAGCCTGCCGAGGCCGCCGCGGTGCGCGAGGCGGCGGCGCGGCTGCTGGCGGGGGAGAGCCTGACGTCGGTCACGACGTGGATGCAGGAGTCGGGCGCCCCTGCGGTGTCCGGTGCGCAGTGGCGCACGCACTCGGTGCGCCAGGTGGTCACCAACCCGCGGATGTGGGGGATGCGGGTGCACCAGGACCAGGTGATCGGTACCGGGACGTGGGAGCCGATCCTGGCCCCGGAGCAGGGCGAGCGGCTGCGCCGGTTGCTGTTGAACCCGGCCCGGCGGACGAACCGCACGGCGCGGCGCTACCTGCTGTCGGGGATGTTGACGTGCGGTAAGTGCGGCGCTCGCATGGTCTCGGCGCCGCGTGAGGGTGTGCGGCGGTACGCGTGCCGGGCCGGCCCAGACCAGGGCGGCTGCGGCGGCATCTACGTGACAGCGGACCCCCTCGAGCGGTTCGTGGCCGAGGCCGTGCTGCAACGCCTGGACAGCCCGCAGATGCACGACGCCCTGACCGGCGACGAGCACGACGACGCCGAGGTCGCGGCGCTGGCGGTGAAGGTGCAGGATGACGAGCGGCGACTGCTGGACCTGGCGGACATGTTCGCCACCGGGGAGATCGACCGCGTCGGCATGAAGCGAGCACGCGACCAGATCACCCCGCGCCTGGAGGTCAACCGGCGTGCGCTTGCGGCGGCGAACGGCCGCGATCAGGTCGTGGAGTACGCGGGTCGCGGTGCCGAGCTGCGCGGGGCGTGGGACGGGCTGGACCTGTCGCGGCAGGTCGCCGTGGTCAAGGCGGTGCTAGCCGGCGCGAGGGTGCTGCCGGCTACCCAGCGAGGTCGGCGCGGGTTCGATCCGGGACGACTGGTCCCGGACTGGCGTGCCTGAGGCCACGGGGCGCGGGCCGGTGCGTGCGTGGCGCTGGCGCGCCATGCGCGCGCTCCGCCCCGTGCCCCGTGGCGAGCATGACCGCCACATCGGCGAGCACGGTCATGTCGGTGACCTTCTCCGGTAGGCCCTGAGCCGCGGTAGTGGCGCGCACCCAGGCGGCGACGGCAATCGGGTCGAGCGCGGTCATCGCCACTGTGCCCACACCGACGGAGGCCGGTCCCAGTCCGCGACGTCACCGGACCACCAGAACTGCTCGGGGTCGGCACCCATCGCCTCGCACGCCTGGTCCAGCACGTCATCGACGGTCCGTCCCGCCAGGGTGACCTTCTCGGGCTGGAACCCCTGGGCGACGTCGTACCGGTGCAGGCCGAGCGAACGGAACTCCGGGTCGTCGAACGTCTTGGCGACGTACTTCGACAGGTAGCCCGCGGCACGACGGGCCTCCTCGCGCGGTCCAGACCCGACGGGCATGGCACTGAGCAGTTTGATGTGGACGAACCCGCGTCCCCACGCCTCCTCGATCAGGGAGCGAGGGACGTATCGCCCGACGGCGAAGTGCACGTGCAGGCCGTGCCCGGTCTTGTGCCACTCCGGCACTTACACGTACGCCAGCCGCTCGCTGCCGAGCCCGGCACGCAGGGCGCGGAAGAACTCACCGACGAGCTCACGGACGGCTCGCGGGTCGTGGCAACCGTCGCCCCGGTAGGTCAGGGTGCCGAGCCTGTTCAGACGGTTCGCGGCGCAGTACCGGCGCAACTTCTTGCGGGCACGGGACCCTGCCTCACGTGCAGCGCGGGACGGATTGGCCGCGGCTCCGGGTGCGACGTAGGCAGCCAGGCGCCGAGAGGAGGACAGCACGGAGCCGCCGCCCTCGGCAGCATCCGGGTACAACGAGAACGACCAACCGGTAGGTGGGAACAACGAGACCACTCCACGCACACGAGACGACTAGGGACGCTGCGCGCGTTCGTTGTCTCGTGTGGTGCGGCGGGCTGACTGGCAGGGTTCCTGGGGCGACCCTGTCCGACCCGTCGCTGGCATGTGTCTCGTTGTGGTCCCAGGACGCAGTACGTGCACCAAACCACACGCGTGCGACTCACCTCAAGGAGGTCACCCGTTCGGACGCGCTGCCGCGGGACCGTTCGTCCTCGCCCGCAGAGCGGGCTGCGGGCGCTGCGTCCCTTGCCCTCGAACCGCTCTGGTCGCCTCCCGAGTCACGTTGCTACTTCAAGTCAAGACGACCCGCGCAGTACGTTGGCGAGATGAACCGAAAGCGAGACGACTTCTCCGCCCCGACTCGTAGAAATCTGGCGGCCCGGGCTGGCTACCGCTGCAGCAACCCCACGTGTCGCAGACCGACCTCCAGGCCTGATCCCGGAGACCCGAATAAGTGGGTAGACATCGGCGTGGCGAGCCACCTCGCCGGTGCAAGCCCTGGCGGCCCTCGGTTCGATCGCGCCATGAGCCGGGAGGTCCGGCGCAGCATTGACAATGGTGTCTGGCTATGCCAGGTCTGCGCGAAAGTAATCGATGATGCGCCCGAGGCGTTCACGATCGACGGACTTCGGGCCTGGAAGAGCCACGCCGAAGCCGCTGCGGCTCGGGACTCGAGCGCGCTGGCGGACCAGATAATGGAGGTCCTATCTGACCTCGACCGGGCGCATGCGCTGTTGCTTGATTTCTGCGAGCAATGGCAGCAAGGTGAGCCAGCACATGACTTCGAGCGCTTCGAGGAAAGTACGGAGGCTCTCATCGCATACTCAAATGCCAGACGCTCCGCATATCAGCGCGAAATTAGCCCTGGCGTCACATCTGTCATCGTGCGTGTGGAAAGGATGATGGGCAAGCAAGACGAGGACGTCATCGAGTGCAAGCGTGAAGCGATGATGGGGCCGACGAACTATATCGGCATGCGTATGCTTGCCGACTCACTTCAGCGCCTGCGTGCCGTCGTCGCTTTGCGTTGATGGGGCGCCTTAGCAACTAGCGGGGTTCGCCGGTCATGTCACGCGTCGCTGTGTGATGGCAGGCTGAGGCGTTTCTCGCGGTCTCAGCACGACTCAGGCTGGTCTTGCTATGCGTCCGCCCCACGGCCCCACGGCCCCACGACGTGGACGGTCGACGAGATCGCATCGGGTCAGCGGGCAGGCACCACACGAGGTCGTTGGTCATCGGCATCCCGTGCGGCCGCACGCCGTTCGCGTCGCGGACCGCGTTGGCCAGGGCCGGAGCGACCCGTTGTACGGCGCCTCACTGATCGACTTGGCGCCGTGCGGGACGAGGCCATCGTGCGTGGGCCAACAGCACGCGTATCGGGGCGACGTCGGCCATCTGCGGGACGCGGCAGCCGCGCATCGTGAGCGAGACGACGCCGCCCTCGCGCAGCACAGCATCCTCCGCAGAGCCCGCCGATGCCCGGGGCGACGCCGCCTCGATCTGCCCGCGCAGCTGCTCGGGGTTGAGCACGACAACCGCGTCGGTAGCCTGGACCGATTGCAGGATCCGCCTTACGACGGTCCGAGTGTCCCAATCGACCAACCGTCCAAGCGATCAAGGCGTGCTCGCCAAATGGGTAGATGCACCTGCTGGGACGTGTTCCACATGGTGACGTCCCTGAGGTGCAAGTGCTTCAGCGCGGGAATCGGAAGCCCTGCTTTGTCGCGGCGATCGTAGACCTCAGCAGTCGCGTCCAATTGCCGGTCAAAGTGCGGCTCAAGGGCCGTGGTCAAACCCGGCGCAGCAGCCCTCATCGAATCGAACCAGAGTTGTTGCCAGCGGCCCCGAGGGATGGCGGTGCCGCTCACCAGAGCGCCGCCGATCGATACTGTAATTCCAACCGATGCGTCAGTGTCCTTATAGCCGAGTACCGCAGTCAGAAAGATGTCCAAAATACCGTCCGCTGGCAGCATGTCGTCGCGCGTGAATCCATCGGGATCCTGGTCGAACGCATACGCGTGAAGAGACCTCGATGAGGGTTTCGAATCGTTCATTGTTTCGCGCCCTCGATCCGATTCAGTGTCACTTGAGCCACCTCCTGTATGTCTGCTGTCTGAGTAGTAAGCGTGAGTTTCTGGATTTCAACGTATTGTTCGCCTGTAACTTGCCCAAGCATCAGCTTCGATGGATCTCGCAATGCAACGAAAAAAACTGCCGCAAGGAGGCCGATCGACAGTGTGCCGGCGAATAAAATCAGCCATGGGATCAGCCAGGTACTCTCTCCCGTGCTTGCGAGAACCCCGACAAGTGCAGTGTCGGCCGTCAATGCGAGTCCGAGAATGGTTGCATAGAAAGCGAGTACGGTCTTAGGATTCTCGGTGCGCTTCGAATGAAACCCTTGGACAGCCTCGCTAACTCCCGACATGTGACCATCCTGCCAGTACCCAGCTAACGTGCCCATCTGGGTGGATCAGCGACTAGTCGCTTTGCAGACGCCGGTCGCGCCCCTGGGAGCTGGTAGGCGGACCTCAGCGCAGCAGCCGCCACACCCGGTCCTTCGTCATCGGGATCTCGTGCGGGCGCACCCCGAGCGCGTCGCGGACCGCGTTGGCCAGCGCCGGCGCGACGGGGTTGTAGGGGGCCTCGCTCATGGACTTCGCGCCGTGCGGGCCTAGGCCGTCGCGGGTGCGGGCCAGCAGGACCCGCGTCGGGGGGATGTCGGCCATCTGCGGGACGCGGTAGCCGCGGAAGGTCCGGGACACGACGACACCGCCGTGCAGGACGGTCTCCTCCTGGAGGGCGGACCCGATGCCCTGCGCCACGCCGCCCTCGATCTGCCCGCGCAGCTGCTCGGGGTTGAGGGCGACGCCCGCGTCGGCGGCCTGTACCGACTGCAGGACGCGCACGGTCCCGGTCGCGGTGTCGACCGCGACGCGGAAGCCGTGCACGTTGAAGGCGACCGAGCGCGGGCTGCCGTGGTGCGCACCCTGCGCGCTGCGCGGACCGAGCTCGGCGAACGTGACGAGCCGGTCGCCGACCCGCACGCCGTCGGGCCCGACGACGGGGGCGGCGTCGGAGTCGCGCCCCGACCCGGCGGACGCTGCCGACGCGACGCCCGCCTCGTGCCGCCCCTCGACGAGGGTGAGCGCGGCGCTCACCAGGTCCTCGCGCACCTGCGCCGCGGCCTGCGCGACGGCCCGCCCGGCGACCACCGAGCCCGTCGACCCGTACGCACCCGTGTCGTACCCGGCGCGGTCGGTGTCGGACTGCACCAGCCGCACCCGCTCGGGGCTGGTCCCCAGCGCGGTCGCGACCAGCTGCACGTGCACGGTCGACGTGCCGTTGCCGAACTCCGCCGTGCCCACCGCGACCTCGTACCGCCCCGCGGCGTCGACGGACACGGTCGCGGTGGAGTGGTGCCCGCGCGGCGGGATCGTCGCGATCATCGCCACGGCCACGCCCTCGCCGACGCGCCACCGGTCACCGGCGGGCACGAGCGCGGCGTCACCGTCGCGCGTCGTGACCAGCGCGTCCTCGACGAGGTCCAGGCACTCCAGCAGCCCGTACGACGGGGTGTCGTCGTCCGGTGCAGCGACCCCGTACCCCAGGTCCGTCGTGGTGTCCTCGTGGTTGACGAGGAACGGGTCGCCGGGGCGCACGACGTTGCGCCGCCGCATCTCGAACGGGTCGAGCCCGACCTCGCGCGCCAGCTCGTCGACCGCGGACTCCAGCGCGAACATCACCTGCCCCAGCCCGTACCCGCGGAACGCCCCCGACGGCAGCTGGTGCGTGTACACGGCCTCGGCGTCGACGCGCTTGGCCGCGCACCGGTACTGCGCGACGGACTCGTGGATGCCGTGGAACAGCACGCCCGGCGCGTGGTTGCCGTACGCGCCGGTGTCGGTCAGCACGTCGAGGTGCATCGCGGTCAGCCGCCCGTCCGCGTCCGCGCCCAGCGCCACCTCGACGCGCACCGGGTGCCGGCACGGCGCGAGCGCCAGCTCGTCCTCGCGCGTCATCTCGTACTGCACCGGCCGGCCCGTGCGCAGTACCGCGAGCGTCACCAGGTCCTCGGTGAGCAGCTCCTGCTTGCCGCCGAACCCGCCGCCGACGCGCGCCACGACGACCCGCACGCGCTCGCGGTCGAGCCCGAACACGTGGCACAGCTCGTCGCGCACGAGGAACGGGACCTGCGAGCTCGTGCGGACCACGAGCCGCCCGTCGTCGTCGAGCCAGCCGACGGCGGCGTGCGTCTCGAGGGACGCGTGCGACACCCGCGCCGTGCGCCACGTGCCCCGCACGACGTGCGCGGACGCGGCCAGCGCGCCGGCCACGTCCCCGACCTCGCCGTGGCTGGCCGCGACGACGTTGCGTGCCGGGTCGGCGATGCGGGACGTCGCGGCGTCCTTGTCGCCGTGCACCAGCGGCGCACCGGGTCGCCGCGCCTCCGCCGGGTCGAGCACGGCCGGCAGCGGCTCGTACGTCACGTCGACGAGCGCGCACGCCGCCTGCGCGACCGCGACGGAGTCGGCCACGACGGCCGCCACCCGCTGACCGTGGAACCGCACGACGTCGTCGAGGACGCGCGTGTCGTCCGGGTCGTCGGTGCGGTGCTGGTGGCGGCCGGTGGAGAACAGCACGTCGGGGGAGTCGCGGTGCGTCAGCACCAGGTGCACACCGGGCAGCGCCTGCGCGCGCGACGTGTCGATCGCCAGGATCCGCGCGTGCGGGTGCGGCGACCCGAGGACCGCCAGGTGCAGCAGCCCTGTGGGTGGCTCGTCGAGCGTGAACGGCTCGCGCCCGCACACGATCCGCCGCCCCGCCGGGACGGCCACCGAGTCCCCGACGCCGCCGTCGCGCACCACGTTGGCCTTGCCGGCCAGGGCGTCGCGCACCGCGCGGTACCCCGTGCACCGGCACAGGTTGCCCTTGAACCGCCGCACCAGGCCGTCCTCGTCGAGGTGCACGTGCCCGTCCTCGTCGGCCAGCGCCGTGGCGGTGACGACCATGCCGGCCGTGCAGAACCCGCACTGGAAGCCCTGCGCCTCGACGAACGCCTCCTGCACCGGGCTCAGCGCGTCGGGGGTCCCCAGGCCCGCGGCCGTGGTGACCTCGGCGTCCACGACCCGGGCCGCCGGGACCAGGCAGGAGTGCCGGGCCTGCCCGTCGACGAGCACGGTGCACGCGCCGCAGTCCCCGGAGTCGCAGCCCTTCTTCACCGCGACGTGCCCCTCCTGCCGCAGGAACGTGCGCAGACACTGCCCCGGTGCAGGCGTGGCGGTGACCTCCCGGCCGTCGACCCTCACGCCGTCACCTCGCCGACGACCTCGTGCGCGAGCAGGCTCGTCACGGCCCGTCGCCAGTCGGGTGCGCCGTGCAGGTCGTCGAACCACTCCAGCCCGGCCAGGACCCCGTCGACCTGCGCCGACGTGGGCGCCGACGCGAACCGGTGCTGAACCGGGTGCGGCGTCGCCGCGGTCACCGTGAGGGTGACGGTGCCGTCCGCGTCGCGCCGCGCGACCACGAGCGACGCGGACCGCCCGACGGCCGTGAGCGAGACCTGCCGCACTGCCGTCCGCGCCCGCAGCGCGTGCGGCGGGACGTCGAACGCGCGCAGCACCTCGCCGGCCGCGAGCGTCGTGCGGCCCGCCCCCACGACGAGGTCCGCGACGGCCTCGCGCCGCTCCCCGCCGTCCGGGGTCCACACCACGGCCACCGCGTCGAGCGCGGCCAGCAGGCTCGTCATCGCGCCGGCGGGCAGGGCGAGCGCCACGTTGCCGCCGACCGTGGCCTGCCCCTGCACCTTGAACGACATCAGCAGGGCGTCCATGCAGGCGTCGACCAGCGGCCACGCCGTCCACGCGGCGTCGGGCGGGAACGCGGCGAGCTGCTCCACCGTGCACGTCGCCGCGACGCGCAGCCCGTCGCCCACGCGCTCGACGGGCTCCCAGCCGAGCGTCGTGAGGTCGACCAGCCCGGTGACGCCCGGCTGCGGCTCGGAGAACCACCACGTGCCACCGGCGAGGAACTGCTCACCGGGGGCCAGGCGCAGGTCGGCGCGGGTGCGGGCCGCACGCAGGGACGTCGTCGCCAGGTCCATCAGCGTGCCTCCACCTCGCCCAGGCCGCGGTACGCCGAGTCGATCGCGGCGACCCGCTGCTCGCCCGTGCGCCCGCGGCGGGCCAGGACGGCGTCGGCGAGCACGGCGACGACCGACGACGCCGCCGCGTACGAGTCGAACGCGCCGCGCGCCTGCACGGGGCACTCGACCCACCAGGTCGCGTCGGCGGCGAGCGCGCGGGCCGTCGGGTCGGCGAGCAGCACGACCGGGGTCCCGGCGGTGCGCAGCCGCTCGACCAGCGCGCGCACCCCTGGCGGCCGGCGCCGGAACGCGACCAGGACCACCGCGTCCTGCGGCGTGAGGTCCACGACGTCCTCCGACCACGACTGCCCCGGCTGGGGCAGCAGCGTGACGTGGGGGCGCACCTGCGTGAGCTGCTGGCGCAGGTGCAGCGCGACCGGGTAGCTGCTGCGCAGCCCCACGACGACGACGCGCGGGGCGTGCGCGAGCAGGTCCGCCACCGCGTCGAGGTGTGCCGCGAGGGAGGCGACGCCCGCCCGGACCGCGGCGCCCTCGGCGGCGACGTGCGCCTCCAGGTCCGGGGTCCCGCCCAGCGTCAGCGGCAGGCCGTGGCCGCGCAGGGCACGCAGGTGGTCGCGCACCTGCGTGAAGTCCTCGAAGCCCAGGCTGCGGAACAGCCGGCTCATCGTGGCCTTCGACACCCCGGCGAGCGTCGCGAGCTCGGCCGCCGTGTACGTCGCGAGGTCCCCGAAGTGCTCGAGCAGCACGTCGGCGCCCTTGCGCTCCTGCGGGGGCAGGTCGGCGTAGCGGGCGGCGACGCGCTCGTCGAGGCGCAGGCCGTCGACGTCGGGCGGCGGTGCCGTCGGCGCGGAAGAGGTCAGCGCGGCGGCCGTCTGCGGGGGTGCCGACGCCGGGGGAGCGGGCGCCGCGGCCGGCACCGCGAGGGTCGTCGTCATGCGGGGACCGGTGCCTGCGTCGCGACGGTGCGCGCCGCCGCCGTCAACGCGTCGAGCGCGGCCGCGACGTCGACCTCGCGGACGGCCTCCGCGGGGTGGTGGCTGATGCCGTCGTGGCAGCGCAGGAACAGCATGCCGACGTCCGTGACCGCGGACACCGCCATGCCGTCGTGGCCCGCGCGGCTCCACACGTCCAGCGGCGCGGGGTCGCCGGTGGCGACGACGCCGGCGCGCAGCGCGTCGCGCAGCCGGTCGGCGCACGGCGTGGCCGGGGCCGCGTACACGTCGGTGACGCGCACACCCAGGCCGCGGGCCGCGCACACGGCCTCGATGCCGGCCAGCAGCGTGTCGCGCATCGCGTCGCGCGCCTCGTCCGTCGCGGCCCGCAGGTCCAGCGAGAACACCGCGCGCCCCGGGATGACGTTGACGGCGCCCGGTTCGACGTCGATCTGGCCGACCGTCGCGATCGCCTCGGAGTCCCGGACGGTTCGCTCGATCAGCACGATCGCCTCGGCCGCCCCCACGAGGGCGTCGCGCCGGCGCGGGTAGGGCGTGCCGCCGGCGTGCCGCGCCTCCCCGAGCACCTCGACGCGCAGGCGCCGGGCGCCGGCGATCGTCGTCACGACGCCCAGCGAGCGGTCGGCCTCCTCCAGCAGCGGGCCCTGCTCGATGTGCGCCTCGAGGTACCCGACGAGGTCGGCGGGCCGCCGCGCGGCCGTGCCGATCAGCGACGGGTCGAGCCCGAAGTCCCGGGCCGCCTGCGCTAGGGGCACGCCGTCAGCGTCCTGCAGGTCCCACCACTCGTCGTCCCACGTGCCCGCCAGCGCGCGCGAGCCCAGCAGGGCGGTGCCGAAGCGCGCGCCCTCCTCGTCGGTGAACCCGACGACCTCGAGCGCGCACGGCCACGCGGCGACCTCGGGGCCCAGCCGCTCGGCCACCGCGACGGCCAGCAGGACGCCGAGCATGCCGTCGTACCGGCCCGCGTCGGGGACGGTGTCCAGGTGCGAGCCCAGCAGCAGCGCGGGCAGGCCGGGCTCCCGCCCCTCGATCCGGCCGCACAGGTTGCCCGCCTGGTCGCGCCACGTGCGCAGCCCGGCCGCCGTCATCCAGCCCGTCACCAGCCGGTGCGCGGCCGCCAGCGCGGGTGTGAGGTGGGCGCGATCGAGGTGGTCGGGGTGGTCGCTGCACGCGGCGAGCGCGTCGCAGCGGGCCAGCACGTCGGCGGCGGTGCTCACGCGGCGTACACCTCCTGCGCGGCGGTGACGCCACCGCCCGCCGGGACCGCGACGCCGTGGGTGCGCAGCACGTGCTCGAGCGCCGCGAGGGTCGTGAGGACCGCGTCCTTGCGGGCGTTGACCCCCATCGTCCCGATGCGCCACACGCGGCCGTGCAGCGGGCCGAACGACGTGCCGATCTCGATGGCGAAGTCGTCGAGCATCGCGGCGCGCACCGCGTCGGCGACGACGCCCTCCGGCACGTGCACCGCGACGACGTTGTGCATCTTGTGCGCGACGTCGCCGAACACGTCCAGCCCCAGCCCCCGGACGCCGGCGAGCATCGCCGCGCCCGCGACGCGGTGCCGCTCGACCGTCGCGTCCAGCCCTTCCTCGAGCACGATCCGCGCGCACTCGTGCGCCGCGTACAGCATCGACGTCGCCTCGGTGTGGTGGTTGAGGCGGCGCGGGCCCCAGTACTCGAGGAGCTGCGCGAGGTCGAGGTAGTTGGAGCCGATGACGGTGCCGCGCGGCTCGTCGTCGTCGGTGCGCAGGCCCTCCTCGACGTGGCGGCGGGCCCGGACCGCGTCGGCCGCGCGGTCCGACAGGGTCGTCGGGGCGCTGCCCGACGGCCCGCCCAGGCACTTCTGCAGCCCGGCGGTGACGACGTCGAGCCGCCAGTCGTCGGTGCGCAGCTCGTTGCCGGCCAGGGACGCGGTCGCGTCGACGTACAGCAGCGCGTCGTGCTCGGCGCACACCGCCCAGAGGTCCGCGAGCGGCTGCCGCATCGTCGTCGAGGTGTCGCCGTGGACCACCGCGACGAGCCGCGGCCGGTGCGTCCGCACGGCGTCGGCGATCCGCTGGGGGTCCACGACCTGCCCCCACGGCACCTCGACGGTCTGCACCTGGGCCCCGGCACGCCGGGCGATCTCGACCAGCAGGTGCCCGAACCGCCCGAACACCGGGACCAGCACGCGGTCGCCCGGCTCGACGAGGGACACGACCGCTGCCTCGATCGCGGCGCGCGCCGTGCCGTCGACCAGGAGCGTCGCCTCGTTCGTGGTGCGGAACACCTGGCGGTACACGTCCTGCGTGGCGTTCATGTACCCCGTCATCACCGGGTCGAACTGCCCGACCAGCGGCGCGGACATCGCGCGCAGCACGCGCGGATCGGCCGTGATCGGTCCCGGCCCCATGAGCAGGCGGTGCGGCGGGTGCAGGGTCATGGGCGGCACGCTACGAAACGGCCGTTTCACCGAGGTTTCGCCGACGTGCGCGGCGGGTCACGGCCGGGACAGGAGGCGACCGGTGCCGGCGGTCACCGCGCCGTCGCGCGTCACCACGCGCCCGCGCAGCACGGTCGCCGTGACGGACGCCGACAGCTCGAGGCCGTCGTACGCGCTGAGCGGGTGGCGGTGCGCGAGGGTCCGGACGTCGACGTGCAGGGGCCGGCGCGGGTCGAGCACCAGCACGTCCGCGTCGGCGCCGACCGCGAGCCGGCCCTTGTGCCCCAGCCCGACGAGGTCCGCCGTGGACGTCGACATCCAGCGGCTGACCTGCGCGACGTCGATCCCGCGGGCAACGGCCCCGTGCACGACCGCCTGGAACCCGACCTGCAGGCCGGAGATCCCGCCCCAGGCCTGCTGCAGGTCGCCGCCGCCGCGCAGCTTCTCCTCCGGGGTGGCCGGGGAGTGGTCGGTGACGACGACGTCGATCACGCCGGCGCGCAGGCCGTCCCACAGCGCCTCGCGGTTGCCGACGTCGCGGATCGGCGGGCAGCACTTGTACGCCGGCGACGCGTCGGGGATCGCCTCGGCGTCGAACGTCAGGTAGTGCGGGCACGTCTCGACCGTGACCGGCAGCCCCTCGGCGCGGGCGTCGGCCAGCAGGTCCAGCGCGCGGGCGCTCGACAGGTGCAGGACGTGGACGCGGCAGCCCGTGGCCCGCGCGCCGGCCACGACGCGCGCGATCGCCGCCGTCTCGGCCTCGTGCGGGCGCGACGCCACGAAGTCCCGGTACGCCCCGCCCGGGCGCACGGGCGCGTCCGCGAGCACCGCCGGGTCCTCCGCGTGCACGATCACCAGACCGTCGAACGCGGCGACGGCCCGCAGCGCCGCCTCGAACCCCACGGGCCCCAGCGGCGGGAACTCCTCGACGCCCGACGGCGACAGGAAGCACTTGAACCCCAGGACCCCGGCGTCCCACAGCGGCCGCAGGTCGTCGAGGTTGCCCGGCACGGCGCCGCCCCACAGACCGACGTCGACGGTGAGCTGGCCGGTCGTCGCGCGACGCTTCGCTGCCAGGCCGTGCGGCGTCGTCGTCGGCGGGACCGAGTTGAGCGGCATGTCGACGAACGTCGTCACCCCGCCGAGCGCGGCGGCGCGCGTCGCCGACGCGAAGCCCTCCCACGCCGTGCGGCCGGGCTCGTTGACGTGCACGTGGGTGTCCACGACGCCCGGGAGCACGTGCGCGTGGTCGGGGGCCTCGAGGACCGGGCCGTCCACGGGCGTGTCGTACGGGGAGACGGCGCTGACGCGCCCGTCGGCGACGTGCACGGTGGCCGCGCGCAGCGTCCCGTCGACGAGGACCTGCCGCCCCCGGACGGCCGCGACGAGGTCACCGGGTGCCGGGCTGCCCGGGCTGCCCGGCCGGCCGGCCGGTGCGCCGCGGGGTGGGTCGTGCTGCGGGCGCGCTGCGGGCACGTCCGCCGGGGCTGCCGCCGTCGTCATCGCCGCCCCCTCAGACGAACCCGGGGACGGCCGCCCACACGTGGGGCACCGGCGGGTCGCCCTCGCGTCGGACCTCCGCCTCGATGAGGCCGTACGGGCGGTCGGCGGCGTGGAAGACCTCGTTCGGGTTGTCCAGGCCGAAGGGCGCGAGGTCGACCAGCAGGTGGTGCTTGTTGGGGCAGGACAGCCGCACCTCGGCCACGTCGTCGCACGCCTCCAGCACCGCGCGGCCCATCTCGAAGATCGTGTGCTGCAGCGCCAGGGAGTGCACCTGCGCGAACGTCGTCAGCAGCAGGTCCCGCACGACCGGGTAGCGCGCCTCGACGTCGACGTCCGGGTCCTGCCACCGCCACCAGGCCGTGACCGAGGTCGCCAGCACCCGGTCGGTGGTCTCCGCGAGCGTCGTGTACGCGTCGCGCGGGAACCCCGTGAACTCCGAGCCCGTCGACTTCAGCACCGTCGCGCCGGTGAACCCCGAGACGACCTGCACGTCGTCGCCGTCGACGAGCACGACGGCGCGACGCGTCTCGCGCCCCGCGCGGACGAACGCGTGGTCGTGCGGCTCGCCGTCGACTGCGATGCGGTCCCACGCGTGCACGTCGGCCGCGAACCGACCGCCCGTGACCTGCGCGAACCCGTCGACGAAGTGCCGCGCCAGCCGCAGCAGGAACTGCTCGGGCGACCCGACGCCGTGCTGCTTCGCGAACGCGTACACGGTGTTCTTCTGCGTGTCCGTCGCGACGACGTGCGCGTTGTCGCCCGTCGTGTGGCACGCCTCGAAGTCGCCGCGCAGCTGCGTGGTCACCGTGAGGTCCGCGATCTCGTGCACCGGGGTGTCGCGCGTGACCCGGACCAGGCGCACCTCGGCCTTCCCGTACTGGTTGGCTCCCAGGACGACGTCTCCGACGGCCATGCGTCAGCTCCCTCGGTACGTGGTGCAGGCGAACGGGCTCAGCAGCAGGGCCAGGTGGTAGTGGGGCTCGGTGCCGTCCACGAGGACCTCGAGGTGGACGGCCGCGTGGATCGTCGCGACGCCCGCCGCGGCGAACCACGCACCCGTCGCGTACCGCAGGGCGTACGTCCCGGTGCGCAGGGTCGTGGCCCAGCGCAGCCGGCCGTCGTCGTCGGTGCGGCCCGTCTCCAGGACCGTCCCGTCGGCGTCGAGCAGCGTGACGTCGATCCCGACGGCGGGCCGGCCCGCGGCCGCGTCGAGCACGTGCGTCGAGCAGGTGGTCATGCGACCGGCTCCGGGGCGGGCCGCGGGGCAGGTGCCTCGACGGGGTCGTCGACGAGGTCCGCCAGGCGCAGCGCCGCGATCTCGCGCAGCTGCTGCGCGGTGACCGCGGCCTCGGTCGCGTCGTCGTGGGTCAGGCGCCGCTCCAGCAGGGCGAGGATCTCGGCGCTGCTGCGCCCGGCCGCCCGCACGAGGAACACGCGGCCGAACCGCTGCTCGTAGCGCGCGTTGCCGTCGGCGAGGCGCGCCGCGACCCGTGCGTCCGCCGGGTCGACCCCCGCCTGCTCGCGTGCCGACAGGGCCGCCGTCGCCCCGGGTGTGCGGTGCCGCTCGCCGATGCGGGGGTGGTCGGCCAGGGCCTGCTCGACGTCGGAGGCGGTCCACCGCCGGGCCGCGTCGTCCGCGTGGGCACGCAGCGCGGCGACCGAGGGGTACGGCCGGGCGGCGACGACGGCCGCGGCCCACGACGGCACGTCGGCGCACCTGCGCACGAGCGCCTGCGCGTCCGCCTCGCCCAGCGCGTGGAAGTCCTCCAGCTGCATCGGCCCGTCCTCTCACCCGGGCCGACCGTAGGCGCGCGATGTGTCACCGAGGGAAACGCCCGTTTCAGCGGCGTGAACAGGCCCGCACCCGCCCACTCGGGGTGGCGGGAGGAGATCAGGCCCCGGGAGGCGGGGCTGGATCGACTTCTCGGCGGGAGGGGGTGGCGGGGTCAGGTGGTGGCGGGGTCATGTGGCGGCGAGGGTGCGGGCCAGGGCGAGCAGACCGCGGTCGCGGCCCGGGGCGGCGACCAGGCACACGCCGACCGGCAGGTCAGCGCGTCGCCCGGGAGCCGGCCGGTCCGGGCCGGCACCCCCTGGGGCGTGAGAGGTCGATCCGGCCCCGTCGTGCCCGGCCGCGGGGCGGGTGGGCAGGACGACCGCCGGCAGCCCGCCGAGGCCGGCGACGCAGGTCAGGCGCAGGGTGGCCGTGCGCACGGCGTCGAGGTCGGCCGGGTCCGGGCGCGGGGCGACGGACGACGCGGCGGGGAGCACGAGCACGTCGTCGCCGACGAGGTCGAGGATCTGTGCCCGCACCGCCTCGCGTCGCACCGCCGCGGCGGCGCCGGCCCCGTCGTCGACCTGGGACGCCGTCGAGAACCGGGTGGCGACGTCCGGGCCCAGCGCACCGGGGTGCGCGCGCACCCACCCGCCGTGCGCGCGCCACGCCTCCCACGCCTGGCGCACCCGGAAGACCTCGGCCCACGCCGCGAGGTCGACGTCGTCCCACGCGGTCGTCGTCGCCGCGCCGGCGTCGGCCGCGAACGCGCCGACCCGGGACGCCACCTCGTCCTGCGCGTGGGCGAGCAGCGCCGGGCTCACGACGAGGCGGGGCGACCACCGTCCGTCGTCGCCGCCCAGCAGCAGCACGTCGCCGACGGCCGCGAGCAGGTCGGCGTCGCGCGTCAGCCACCCGACGGTGTCGAACGACGGCGCAAGGGGGACCAGGCCCGTCGTCGCGACGGCACCGTGCGTCGTCCGCAGCCCGTACAACCCCTGGTAGGAGGCCGGCACACGGATCGACCCCCCGGTGTCGGTGCCCAGCCCGACGTCCGCCTGCCCCAGCGCGACGGCCGCTGCCGAGCCGGACGACGAGCCGCCGGGCACCCGGCCGGGCGCCCGCGGGTTCGGGGGTGTGCCGGTGTGCGCGTTCGTCCCCGCGAGGGAGTACGCGAGCTCGTCGGTCCGCGCGACGCCGCGGACGTCGGCACCCGCGGCGAGCAGGCGGTCGACGGCGGCGGAGTGGGCACGTTCGACCCCGGCGCCCGCGAGCCACGTCGGGTTGCCGGCGCCGACGCGCTGCCCGGCGACCGCGTACAGGTCCTTGACCGCGACCGTGCGGCCCGTCAGCGGACCGTCCGTCGCCCCGGCGACGAGCGGGTCGCCCAGCACGCGCCACACGCGCGCGTCGAACGCGGGCGCCGGCGCGTGGACGTGCGCGGCGACGACCACCCAGCCCGCGTCCCCGCGCTCCCACAGCTGCGTCTGCTGGCCACGCCCGCCGCCGCGCGGCTCGGTCACGGCGACGACCAGCGCGTGGTCGTCGTCGACCGTGCGCACGTGCACCTCGACGAGCCGGCGCGCCGGTGCGCCCCCGCGCGCGCCCCGGAACGCCGCGATCTCGTCGTGCCCGACGAGCAGGCCCGTCGCGTCGCCGCGCAGGGTCGCCGGGCCGGGAGCGAAGAGGCGGTCGAGCGCGTCGAGGTCGTCGGTCCCCAGCGCCTGCTCGTACGCGCGGAACGCGTCGAGCAGACCGGGCGGCGGGTCGGTCCTCATGGGCGCGCACCGTCGTCGGAGGGCTCGTCGAAGTCCGCCAGCCGGATGCGTGCGTGCACCCCGGTGACCCGGTCGACCACCTGCGACACGTCGAAGTCGGTCGCCGCGGACAGGTACGCGAGCGCGTGCGCCCGGTCCATGCCGAACCGCGCCCCGAGCAGGTCGAGGGCGGCGCGCACGCAGCGGCGCAGCGCCTCGTCGAGGTCGACGTCCAGGCCCGTCGGGACGAGGTGCTCGGCCGTGCGGACCAGGGGCCCGGAGAGGTCCCCGAGCGCGGCGACCGCGTCGGCACGGGGGAGCAGGTCGAGGCGCAGCGTGACGCGCAGGGACGCCTCGAGGGCGGTGAGCGCGACCTCGCCGTCGCCCTGCGCGAAGTGCGGGTCGCCCACGTACGCCAGGGCCCCGTCCACCTGGACCGGCAGGTACAGCGTCGCGCCGGCCTGCAGCAGGTTGATGTCGAGGTTGCCGCCGTGGGCGCCCGGTGGCACCGAGTGCGGGCGCTCGTCGCCGGCGACCGCGACGCCCAGGATCCCGGGGAACGGTGCCAGCGGGAACGAGACCGTCCGCTCGCTGCCGGCCGCGCGCGGCATGACGGCCCGGGCGCCGCTCGCGTCGAGCCGGGCGACGACACTGACGACGTCGACGCCGCCCTCGGGCATCTCGCCGGGCAGCGCACCGCGCCCGTGGCGGTTCGAGATGACGCCGTACGGCACGCGCGGCAGGGCCTCGACGACCGTGATGGCCAGCACGTCCCCGGGGCGGGCGCCGCGCACGGCGATCGGCCCGGTGACGACGTGGGGCCCGTCGGCGCCGGGATCGCGCGGGTGGTCCGACGCGGCGAGCGCGACCGCGTCGGCGAGCACGTCGACCAGGCCGTGCGCGGCGAAGAACGCCCGCGGGTCCCGCCCCTGGTCCTCCAGCAGCCCCTCGTGGCTCAGGGTGTCGACCGTGACCTCGGTGCCCGGGTCGACGGTGAGCACGGGGGCGTCGGCCGCGCAGGGCAGCCGACCCCACAGGACGTTGCCCGGCGTCGCGGGCAGGTAGGTGGCCGCGCGGACGGGGCCGGTGCCGGGGTCGAGCAGCATGTGCCGGACTGTAGGGGTCGCGGGTGACAGGCGTGTTGCGGGACGTGGGGTGCGGTGACGTCCCGAGTCGAGCCGCCCCCAGCCCCCGCCGTCGGCGCCCTCGTCCACAGCGCGCGCCCGTCGGCCCCCGCGGGCGGCCTCCGGCGGGCGAGAGTCGGCGACGCGGGGACCCCCGTGCACGGACGACGGGCGGAGGCACGCGTGGAACGCGGACGCAGGGCGGTCGTGGTCGGGGTCGTCGGCGCAGCCGGCGGCGTGGGCGCCTCCACGCTGGCCGCGCTGGTCGCACGGCGGGTGTCGCGGACCACGTCGACCGCACTCGTCGACCTCGACCGCGGTGCGGCCGGCCTGGACGTCGTCGTGGGTGTCGAGGAGGTCGACGGTGCGCGGTGGCCCGACCTGCGGGGCGCCGGCGGCGACATCCGTGGTGCCGACGTGGTCGCCCTGCTGCCGCGGTGGGGCGCCTGCGCCGTGCTCTCGGCGGACCGGACCCGCCCGGCCGCCGTGGACCCCGGCGTGCGCCTCGACGTGCTGCACGCCCTGGCGTGCGAGGTCGGCGCCCTCGTCCTCGACCTCGACCGCGGGACCGTCGTCGACGGCGACGCCCCGCTCGCGGCGTGCGACGCGGTCGTCGTCGTCGCCCACCCCGACCTGCGCAGCGTCGCGGGGGCGCTCGCGCTGCGGCCGCGTCTCGACGAGGCCGCCAGCCGACGCGGGCTCGTGGTCCTCGGAGGGCCGCGCGCCGCGCTGTCGGCCGCCGACGTGGCGGCCGCCAGCGGTCTGGACGTCTGGCACGTGGCGGGCCGCGACCGCGCGCTCGCGGCCCGCGCCGAACGTGCGGGGCCCGCCGGTCGCGGGCCCGCCACCCGGGCCGCGGACGCCGTCGTGCGCCGGCTGGGGATCGGCGCGTGACCCGGCCCGTCGAGGTGCGCAGCGCCGCCCCCGCCCGCCGGCCCGCCCCTGCGGCCGTGGTCGCCCACGTCAGGGACGCGTGGCGCGCGGCCCCCGCGAGCGCCTCCGGGCTGACGACGCTCGTCGACGCCGCGCTGCGCGCCCACGGCACGCTCCTGGGCCCGGTCCCCCTGGCCGAGACCGTGCGCTCCGTCACCGACGAGCTCCTCGGGGCAGGTGCCCTGCAGCCCTGGCTCGACGACCCGGCGGTCACGGACGTCCTGGTCAACGGACCGCGGGACGTGTGGGTCGAGCGGGCCGGTGCGCTGCTGCGCGTCGACGTCGACCTGGGCACCCCTGCCGACGTGCGGGCGCTCGCCGCCCGGCTGGCCGCCGCGGCAGGGCGCCGCCTCGACGACGCCGCACCCACGGTCGACGCGCGACTCCCGGACGGGACCCGGCTGCACGCGGTGCTGCCACCGCTCGCCGAGACGTGCACGATCATGAGCCTGCGGGTCGTGCGGCCGCGTGCCTTCACGCTCGCCGAGCTCGTCGCCGCCGGTGCCGTCGCGCCGGCGCTCGTCCCGCTGGTGCGCGGACTGGTCGCGTCCCGGGCCAACGTGCTGGTCTCCGGTGCGACCGGCGCCGGCAAGACCACCCTGCTCGCGGCGCTGCTGTCACTCGTCCCGCACGGCGAGCGGGTCGTCCTGGTCGAGGAGGCGGGCGAGCTCGTCGCGGACCACCCGCACGTCGTCCGGCTGACGAGCCGACCGCCCAACGTCGACGGCGCCGGCGGTGTCGACCTCGCCGACCTCGTGCGGCAGGCGCTGCGGATGCGACCCGACCGGATCGTGCTGGGGGAGTGCCGCGGCGCCGAGGTGCGCGACGTGCTGGCCGCGCTCAACACCGGTCACGAGGGCGGCTGCGCGACCCTGCACGCCAACACCGCCGCCGACGTGCCCGCGCGGCTCGAGGCGCTCGCGGCGCTCGCCGGCCTCGACCGTGCCGCCGTCGCCGCCCAGGCGGCGAGCGCCGTCGACGCGGTGCTGCACGTGCGCCGGGTGCGGCGCGGGCCCGAGGCGGGACGCCGCTACCTCGCGGAGATCGGGGTCGTCGAGCGCGGCGACGACGGCGGGTTGCGCGTGACGACGGCGGTCGACGTCGGCGACGACGGCCGGGTGCGCTCGGGCCCGGCGTGGCGCCGCCTGGCGGCCCGCGCCGCCGTCGACGCGTGACCGTGGGCGTCGTCGTGGGAGTCCTCGTGGCCCTGGGCGTGCTCGCGGCTGCGGGCCCCGCACCGCGACGCGCAGCGGGGTGGGCGGGTCGATGCGGTGGCGGAACGGGGACGGACGGACGACCGGCGCGGCGTGCCGGACCCGTGCCCGTGCCCCGGTCCCGCCGGCGCCTGCGGCCGGGGCGCGGGACGTCCGCCGGTGGCCCCGGTGAGCGGGTGGACCTCGCCGGCGTGCTGCACGCCGTGGCCGCGCAGGTGCGTGCCGGCGCGCCACCGGGCACGGCGTGGGGCGCGGTCCTCGGGCGGCCCGTCGACGGCCAGGTCCCCGACGCCGAGGTCGTGGAGACGGCCGTCGGGGCGGGCGCCGCCCAGCGGGCGCGGATCCGTGCCGTCGTCGCGGGCGCGCACGTCGCCGCGGAGACGGGTGCGCCGCTCGCGGACGTGCTCGAGCAGCTGGCGGACGCCGTCGCCGCGGACGAGGAGCAGGCCGCCGAGCTGGCCGCGGCGCTGGCCGGTCCGCGCGCGACGGCGCGCGTCCTCGTGCTGCTGCCGGCTCTCGGCCTGCTGGTCGGCAGCGCGATGGGTGCGCGGCCCTGGCACGTCCTGGCCGACGGGGGCCCGGGCACAGCGCTCGGTGCCGCCGGGGTGGTCGCCGTCGTCGCGGGGCACGTGTGGGTCCGCGCGCTGCTGCGGCGGGCGGGCGCACCGTGACCGCGGGCGTGGCGGGGGTGCTGGTGGCCGCGGCGGCCCTGGTCGCGGCGCTCCCGTGGGCCGTGCCGCACCGGCTGCGCGGTCCGGCGGGTCCGCGGCGCGACGGTGTGGCCCGGGGCCGTCCGGTCGGTGTCGCCCGCGCGCTCCGGCGTCCGCACGCCACGAGCGACGTGCTCGACCCGGCCTTCGTCCTCGACCTGTGCGCAGCGGCCGTGCGGGGCGGGGCACCCGTGCCCGTGGCGCTCGTCGTGACCGGTCGGCACCTCGGTCGGGACGAGGGCGACGCGCTCGTGCGTGCCGGCACGGCGCTCGCGCTCGGCGCGCCCTGGGACGTCGCCTGGGCGGGGTCGCCGCCGTCCGTCGCGACGCTCGCCCGAGCGCTGCGCACCGGGTGGGACTCCGGCTCGTCGCCGGCGGTGGCGCTGCGCGCCGCGGCGGCCGGGCTGCGCCGGGAGCGGCGGGCGCGCGTGCGCACCGCCGCCGGCGCACTGGGGGTGCGGCTGACGCTGCCGCTCGGCGTGTGCTTCCTCCCTGCGTTCGTGCTGCTCGGGCTCGTCCCGGTGGTGCTCGGGCTCGCGGGTGACCTGCGGGGCGTGCTGCCGTGACCCCGTCGCCGCCGTCCACCTGCGCCCTGGGAGACCACGAGCCGCCCACAGCCACCGCCGGTGGGCGGTCGATCCACGGATCCGTCGGCCGCGCGCTGCGGCCGTGTGCCGCCGCCCGAGGCTCGTCACGGGCACCGCGAGGGTGCCGGCCCGCCCTCGGCGGACCAGGTCGGAGCAGGAGGAACAGCATGAGGAACGGGACGAGGAGCCGTGCCGGCGGGGCGCCGTGGCACGAGGTTCGGCGCGTCGTGGCGCAGCGGGTGCGTGCCGCACGGCAGGGCGCCGGCGACGCGGGGATGGCCACCGCCGAGTACGCCGTCGCGACCCTGGCCGCGGTCGGGTTCGCGGGGGTGCTGGTCGTGGTGCTCAAGGGGAACGAGGTGAAGGGCCTGCTCACCGGGATCGTGCGGCAGGCGCTCGGCGGATGAGGGGACGGCGCCGCGGCCGCTCGGACGACCTCGGCCCGGCGGCTCCCGTCGGCCGGGAGGTCGAGGTCGACCGTGGCGCCGTCACCGCCGAGCTCGCGGTCGGGATGGTGGCCGTGGCGGCGGTGCTCGTCGCGGTCCTCGCGACCGGGGCGGCCACGCTCACGCGCCTGACGTGCCTCGACGCGGCGCGCACGGGTGCTCGCGTGGCGGCGCTCGGGGAGACCGACGGCGAGGTGGTCGCCGCTGCGCGGCACGTCCTCGGCGCGCGTGGTGGGGACGTCCGGGTGACGCGTGACGACGGCTGGGTGACCGTCACGGTGAGCGCACCGTTCACCGCGTGGCCCGGTGCCGGGGGCGTGCGGGCGCGGGCGGCGGCGACGGGCTGGGCCGAGCCGTGAGGACGTCGGACACCGGGTCCGGCGCGGTGCTCGTGCTCGCGGTCGTCGCCGTCGCGCTCAGCCTGGTGCTCGCCGCCGGCCTCGTCGGGTCCGCGCGCGCGGCGGCCGCACAGGCCGCCGCCGCCGCGGACCTCGCGGCGCTCGCCGGGGCCCAGCACACCGCGGACGGCGGCGCCGACCCGTGCGGGCAGGCGTCGGCGGCCGCGCGCCGCAACGGTGCGGCCGTCACGGCGTGCACGCCGGGACCGGGAGGTGACGTCACGGTGCGGGTGCGGGTCGCCTCGGTGGTCGGCGACGCGCACGACGTGGCCCGCGCGGGTCCGCGGCAGCCCGCCTCCCGGAGCGGCCGGCGGTCCCGTCGCGCACGCCCTCCCGGGCCGGGCCGCCGCCGGCCCGGGTCAGGCCGGGGCGTGGTCGAGCACGGTCGTGAGCAGCCGCACCGCGCCCGCCTTGTCCAGGGGGTCGTTGGCGTTGCCGCACTTGGGCGACTGCACGCACGCAGGGCAGCCCGTCGCGCACGGGCACGCCGCGATCGCGTCGCGCGTCGCGGTCAGCCACACCGGGCCCAGCTCGTACCCGCGCTCGGCGAACCCGGCGCCACCGGGGTGACCGTCGTGCACGAAGACCGTGGCGTGGCCCGAGTCCGGGTGCACCAGCGTCGACAACCCGCCCAGGTCCCACCGGTCGCAGGTCGCCAGCAGCGGCAGCAGCCCGATCGACGCGTGCTCGGCCGCGTGCAGCGCGCCCGGGGCGACCTCGAGCGTGACGCCGGCGGCGGCGAGCACCTCGGGCGGGGCGGTCCACCAGACGGCGGTCGTGCGCAGCGTCCGAGCGGGCAGGTCCAGCTCGTGCGTCGACAGCACCTGCAGGTCGGGGATGCGTCGCCGCTGGTAGCCCACCACCTGCGTCGTCACGTCGACCTGGCCGTAGGCCCAGGTCAGCGGGCCCCAGGTGACCTCCTTCTCGACGTCCACGATCGTCGTCGAGGTGACCCAGCGCGCCCACGTCCCGTGGTCGACGTCGCGTCGCGTCGCCAGCGCGGCGCCGTCCTCGAGGTGCAGCTCGTCCACCACGTACGTCACCCCGAGGTGCACGTACACGGCGCCGGGGTGCACCGTCGCGTCGGCGGACGCGGCGTCGACCGTGCCCAGCAGCCGGCCCGTCGCGGTCTCGACCACCCGGACGGGGTCGCCGCCGGCGCCGCGCAGGTCCGTCATGCGGCTCGCCGACTCGGCGTGCGTCCAGTACCAGCCGGAGGTCCGTCGCCGCAGGATGCCGCGCTCGGTGAGCTCGGCGAGCAGCTCCTCGGCCCGCGGACCGAACGGCCCGAGCTCGTCGGACCGCAGCGGTCGCTCGGCGGCCGCGGCGCACAGGTGCGGCGCCAGGACGTACGGGTTGCCCGGGTCGAAGACGGTCGCCTCCACGGGAGCGTCGAGCGCCGCCGCGGGATGGTGCACGAGGTAGGTGTCCAGGGGGTCCTCGCGCGCGACGAGGACGACGAGCCCGTCGGCGCCGGCGCGCCCGGCCCGGCCCGCCTGCTGCCACAGCGACACGCGCGTCCCCGGCCAGCCGGCGATGAGCACGGCGTCGAGGCCCGAGATGTCGACGCCCAGCTCGAGCGCGTTCGTCGTCGCCAGCGCCCGCAGGTGTCCCTGGCGGATCGCGCGCTCGAGGGCGCGACGCTCCTCGGGCAGGTAGCCCCCGCGGTACGACGACACGAGCGACGGCAGCGTCGGGTCGACCTCGGCGAGGTGGGCGCGCGTCGCCGCTGCCACGGACTCGGCACCGCGGCGCGAGCGGGTGAACGCCAGCACCCGGGCACCGGCCGCGACCAGGTCGGCCAGCAGGTCGGCGACCTCCGCCGTGGCGGTCCGTCGCGGGCGGTCCCGGGGCAGGGCGACCAGCCGCTCACCGGTCCCCACCGGGCCGGAGCCCTCGGGTGCGGGCGTGCGGGCGTCCCCCGGGCGTTCCGGGGAGGCTCCGCCGTCATCCGTGGCCGCCGCGGGTCCGCGGTCGGGCCCCTCGGGGTCGCGCGCACCGGCGTCGCCCGGCGGCACGGTGATGACCGTCGACCACGGGTCCTCCGCCGGCAGCAGCGCGGCCCACGGTCCGTCCCCGCCGGGCAGCTCGGGCGGCTGCCACAGCACGACCGTCTTGCGCCCGGCCGGGGACGTGTCCGCCGTGACGGCGTGGACGTCCTCAGGAGCGACCCCCAGCAGGCGGGCGGCGCTCGTCGAGGGGTCCGACGTGGTCGCCGAGGCGAGGACCACCACCGGCGAGGCCCCGCAGGCCGCCGCGAGCCGCAGCAGACGCCGCAGCACCAGCGCGACGTGCGCACCGAAGACCCCGCGGAACGCGTGGCACTCGTCCACGACCACGTACGCGAGGGACGACAGCAGCCGGGACCAGCTCGCGTGCGCGGGCAGCAGGGCGTAGTGCAGGAAGTCGGGGTTCGTCAGCACCACGTCGGCGTGCTCCCGCACCCAGCGGCGCTCGTCGCGCGACGTGTCCCCGTCGCACGTCGCGACCCGCACGTCCCGGGTCCCGGCCGCGACGAGCAGCCGCTCGAGGCCCGCGAGCTGGTCGGCCGCGAGCGCCTTGGTGGGGCTGAGGTACAGGACCGTCGGGCGGCGCCGTGCGGACTCGATACGGCCCGGGTCCAGCAGCGCACCGGCGGCGCCGCGGCGGACCGCGGACAGCGCGGGCAGCCAGAACGCCAGCGACTTGCCGGACCCCGTCGACGTCGCCAGCACGGTGTGCCGGCCCGCCCAGGCCGCGTCGGCCGCCTCCAGCTGGTGGGCCCACGGCCGTTCGACCCCGAGGGTGCGGTAGCCGCGCACCAGGTCGGCGTCGGCCCATGCCGGCCAGTCCGCGCGCACGCCGTCGCGGGCCGGCAGCTCGCGGACGTGGGTCGCCCGGTCGGCTCGCCGGCCGCCGGCGAGCAGCACGTCGAGCAGCTCGCCGGGACCCACCCCCCGATCCTCCCACCACCGCCCGGCCGCCCGACGGGCCGGCGGCGGTCCGACTCGGCGCTGACCGGAGCGCCGGATCCCCCTGTCGTGGACCCCGTGGGGGAGGATCAGGGGGTGGGCGTGATCGACCTCAACGCGGACCTCGGCGAGGGTGACGGACCGTGGCGCGTCGAGCCGCCCGCCGACGACGCGCTCCTCGACCTCGTGACCAGCGCCAACGTGGCTGCCGGGTTCCACGGCGGGGACGCCTCGATCATGTCGGCGACGTGCGCGGCCGCGCTCACCCGCGGGGTGGCCGTCGGTGCGCACCCCTCGTACGACGACCGCGAGGGATTCGGTCGACGACCCCTCGCCGTGCCCCCCGACGTGCTGCGCGCCCAGGTCGCGTACCAGGTGGGGGCGCTCGTGGCCGTGGCGTCGTCGGTGGGTGCGCAGGTGACGCACGTCAAGCCGCACGGGGCGCTGTACAACGCGGTCGTCCACGACGACGAGCAGGCGCGTGCCGTCGTCGAGGGGGTGCTGGCCGTCGACCCGCGGCTCGCCGTGCTCGGGCTGCCGGGCTCGCGCGTCCTCGCGCACGCGGCCGCCGCCGGGCTGCGCACCGTCGTGGAGGCGTTCGTCGACCGGGGGTACCGCGCCGACGGCACCCTCGTGCCGCGGACCGAGCCCGGCGCGCTCGTGACCGACCCCGTGGTCGCCGCCGAGCGTGCGGTGCGGCTCGCCGTCGACGGGGTCGTCGTCGCCGTCGACGGGACGCCGGTGCACCTGCGCCCCGACTCCCTGTGCGTGCACTCCGACACCCGCGGCGCCGTGGCGCTGGCCGCCGCGGTCCGGCACGGGCTCCGCCAGGCGGGCGTCGACGTCCGGCCGTTCGCCGGACGCCTCCCGGACGAGCCGTGACGACGCCGCCGCCCCGCGACGACCCCCGGGGGCGCCGCGTGTCCCCGTTCGGCGTCGACGGGGTCCTGGTCGAGCTGCCGGACCTGGCGACCGTGCGGGTGCTCGACGAGCGCCTGCGACGCGCCGGGATCCCCGGCGTCGTCGACGTCGTGCCCGCCGCCCGCACCGTGCTCGTGCGCGGTGAGCCCCGCGCGCGGCACGCGTGGGGGCGTGCGGTCGCCGACGCGGCGCGCACCGTGACCACCGACGACCCGCCCGCCGGTCCGTCACGCACCGTCGAGGTGCCGGTCGTGTACGACGGTGCGGACCTCGCGGAGGTCGCCCGGCTGACGGGGGCCAGCGTGGCCGAGGTCGTCGCCCGTCACCTGGCCGGGGGGCAGGACGGCTACCGGGTCGCGTTCGGCGGCTTCATGCCCGGGTTCGCGTACGTCGTGGGACTGGACCCGCGGCTGCAGGTGCCCCGGCTGGACAGCCCGCGCACGCGCGTGCCGGCCGGGGCGGTCGCCGTCGCGGGGGAGTTCACCGCCGTGTACCCCGCCGCCACGCCCGGTGGCTGGCGGCTGCTGGGGCGCACGGACCTGTCGATGTTCGACGTCGCCCGCGGGGCGCAGGGGGCGGCGCTGCTCGCGCCCGGCGACGTCGTGCGCTTCGTGCGGGCCGCACCCGCTCCCGTGCGGGGCTCCGCGCCGGCGCCCGCGCCCACGTCCCCGCCGGGAACGCCGGCCGAACCCGCCCCGTCGCCCCCCCGCGCCCGGGTCGACCCCGCCGGCACCGCTCCGTCCTCCACCACCCCCACGCTCGCGTTCACGGTCGTCGACCCGGGCCTGCTGACGCTCGTCGAGGACCGCGGCCGGGCGGGCCTGGCGGCGGTGGGCGTGCCGCGCTCGGGCGCGGCGGACCCGGTGGCGCTCGACCGGGCCAACCGGCTCGTGGGCAACGCGCGGGGCGCCGCCGGGCTCGAGGTGCTGCTGGGCGGCCTCGTCCTGACCTTCCACGCGACGACCGCCGTCGCCCTGGTCGGCGCGGACCCCGGCGCGGACCTCGACGGGGTCCCGGTCCCCGTCGGTCGGCCGGTGCGGGTGCCCGCGGGCGCGACGCTGACGCTCGGGGTGCCGGGCCACGGGCTGCGGACGTGGCTCGCGGTCCGCGGCGGCGTGGACGTGCCGCGCGTCCTGGGGTCCCGGTCGCGCGACGTGCTGTCCGGTCTCGGCCCGCCACCGCTGCGGGCGGGGGACGTGCTGGCCTGGGGCGCGGAGCTCGACGGGCTGCCGGACGCGGCGGGTACCCCGCCGGGCGCGGCGCCCGGCGTCCCGTCCGGCGCCGCGACGCCGAGCCCACCGGGCACGGACGTCGTCGAGCTGCCCGCGTTGCCGGGACCGCGCCTGGACCACCTCGACGACGACGGCCGCGACCGGCTGTGGCGGCAGGAGTGGGACGTCACCGCCGACAGCAACCGGGTGGCGGTGCGCCTCGACGGTCGCCCGCTGACCCGATCGGGAGGCGGTGAGCTCGCGTCGGAGGGCATGGTCCTGGGGGCCGTGCAGCTCCCGCACGACGGCCGACCCGTGCTGTTCGGCCCCGACCACCCCGTGACGGGCGGCTACCCGGTCGTCGCGGTGCTGACGCCCGCGGGGGTGGCCCGCGCCGCCCAGCTGCGCCCGGGGGACCGCGTGCGCCTCACGCCGCCGCCGGACGGCGGCGCGAATCACCCTCCCGACGGGACGTAGGTCCCGTCGACGACGCGACGCGCCGACGAGCGGTACGGAACATGTGGTGCGGCACGCGTGTCGTGGCACAACATCTAGTGGTGGTGCGGTCGACTGGGTGCTCTGCTCGTCCTGGCAGAACGTCGTGAGGAGAAACCCGGATGTCCCAGCCCGCCGCCCCGCACCGACCGATGGTCGACGTGGTCTCGTCGATCGACGAGTACCTCGACCGCAGCGACTGGCGGGTGAACGCGAACGCCAACCAGGGCTACTCCCTGGGCGGGCTGATCCTCAACACGGCGGGCAAGGTCATCGCCAACTACTGGCTGAGCGAGGTCTACCCCGCCGACGTGGGCGAGGCGCACCGGGACGGCTCGATGCACATCCACGACCTCGACATGCTGTCCGGCTACTGCGCCGGCTGGTCCCTGCGGACCCTGCTGCAGGAGGGGCTCAACGGCGTCCCCGGCAAGGTCGAGGCCCGCCCGCCGAAGCACTTCAGCGCCGCGATCGGCCAGATCGTCAACTTCCTCGGGACGATGCAGAACGAGTGGGCCGGTGCGCAGGCCTTCAGCAGCTTCGACACGTTCATGGCGCCGTACGTGCGGCTCGACGCCCTGAGCTACCGCGAGGTCCGGCAGGGCATCCAGGAGCTGATCTACAACCTCAACGTGCCGTCCCGGTGGGGCACGCAGACGCCGTTCACCAACCTCACGTTCGACTGGACGTGCCCCGCGGACCTGGCCGACCAGACGCCGTTCGTCGCCGACGAGCCGTGCGACTTCACCTACGGCGACCTGCAGGTCGAGATGGACATGATCAACCGCGCGTACATGGAGGTCATGACCGAGGGAGACGCCTCGGGCCGCGTCTTCACGTTCCCGATCCCCACGTACAACATCACCAAGGACTTCCCGTGGGAGTCCGAGAACGCGCAGCGGCTGTGGGCCATGACGTCCAAGTACGGCCTGCCGTACTTCCAGAACTTCATCAACTCCGACATGGAGCCCGGTGACGTCCGCTCGATGTGCTGCCGCCTGCAGCTGGACCTGCGCGAGCTGCTCAAGCGCGGCAACGGGCTGTTCGGCTCCGGCGAGCAGACCGGCTCGATCGGCGTGGTGACGATCAACTGCGCGCGCCTCGGGTTCCGCCACCCCGGTGACGAGGCGACGCTGCTCACCGAGCTCGACCGGCTGCTCGACCTGGCCCGCACGTCCCTGGAGCTCAAGCGCACGACGATCCAGCGACTGATGGACGAGGGGCTGTTCCCGTACTCGCGCCGCTACCTCGGCTCGCTGGACAGCCACTTCTCGACGATCGGCGTCAACGGCCTCAACGAGATGGTCCGCAACTTCACCGGGGACCTGTACGACCTCACCGACGAGCGCGGGCACGCGATGGCGCTGCGCGTCCTGGACCACGTGCGGGCCCGCATGGTCGAGTTCCAGGAGGCCACGGGCAACCTCTACAACCTCGAGGCCACGCCCGCCGAGGGCACCACGTACCGGTTCGCCAAGGAGGACCGCAAGCGGTTCCCGACGATCCTGCAGGCCGGGACCAGCGAGCACCCGTACTACACCAACTCCTCGCAGCTGCCGGTGGGCTTCACCGACGACCCGTTCGAGGCGCTCGAGCGGCAGGACGAGCTGCAGACCCGCTACACCGGCGGCACCGTGCTGCACCTGTACATGTCCGAGCGCATCTCCACCCCCGAGGCGTGCCGCGAGCTGGTGAAGCGGGCACTGAGCACGTTCCGGCTGCCGTACCTGACGGTGACCCCCACGTTCTCGATCTGCCCGGCGCACGGCTACCTGTCCGGGGAGCACCCCGTGTGCCCGACGTGCGAGGAGGACGGCGTGGTCACGACGTGCGAGGTGTGGACCCGCGTCATGGGATACCACCGGCCCGTGAGCTCGTTCAACATCGGCAAGCAGGGCGAGCACGCCGAGCGCGTGCCCTTCCTGGAGTCGGCGGGAGCGCCGGCGTGACGTCCGACGACCCGACGTCGGGCCGCCCCGCGCCGGGGCGGCCCGACCCGCACGGCTGGGAGCAGCGCGCGACGTCCCTGCAGATCGCGGGCCTCACGCCGCTGTCCACCGTCGACTGGCCGGGCCGGCTCGTCGCGACGGCGTTCCTGCAGGGCTGTCCGTGGCGGTGCACGTACTGCCACAACAGCGCGATCCTCGACGTGCGGCTGCCGGGCGTGGTCCCGTGGTCCCGCGTCACGGACCTGCTGCGCCGCCGCCGCGGCCTGCTCGACGGGCTCGTGCTCTCCGGCGGCGAGCCCACGCGGCAGGCCGGGGTCGTCGCGGCCGCCCGCGAGGTGAAGGAGGCCGGGTTCCTCGTCGGTCTGCACACCGCGGGCGCGTACCCGGCGCGGCTGCCCGACCTGCTGCCGTACGTCGACTGGGTGGGCCTGGACATCAAGGCGCCCGCGCACCTGTACCGCGCGATCACGCGGGCCGGCGGGGCCACGACGACGGCCGAGAAGGCGTTCGCGTCGTTGCGCCTCGTGCTGGACAGCGGGGTCGACGTGCAGGTCCGCACCACCGTCGACCCCACGGTGCTGACCGACGCCGACGTCGCCGGCCTCACCGCGGCGCTGGCCGACCTCGGGGTGCGCGACCACGTGCTGCAGCAGGTCCGCCCCGACGGCGCGACCGACGAGTACGCCGAGGCCCTGGCCCGGGTGCCGCGCGGGAGCCTGCACCGGGGCTGAGCCGGTGCTCAGGCCTCGAGGACCGCCGCGATGCGTGCCTGCAGGTCGTCGAGGTGCTCGCGCCAGGGCGTCGAGCGGTCGAGCACGTGCGCGACGAGCACGTCGTCGCGCAGGTCGACGGTCAGGGTGCCCGGCATCAGCGCGTAGAGCTGGGCGCACAGCACCCGGGCCGTACCGGCAGGCAGGCTCAGCGGGTGCTCGACGGTCACGGGGTCGATGCGCACGGGGCGCTGCACGGCACGGACGCCGACGTCGACGGCCCCGAGGAGCGACTGCCGCACGAACCAGGCGGCGAGCCGGACCCCCGGCACCGCCCGCCGCGCCAGGCGCAGCCGCCGACCCGTCGGGGGCGACACGACGAGCGTCGCGGCGGCGACGAGGGGCACGACGACCACGCCGTACACCCACGTCCCGACGTCGCCCTCGGTGACGGCCCACCACACGACCGCCAGCGCGAGGCCCCGCACGAGGGCGGCGCGCAGCGCGCTCACGGCGCACCTCCCAGGACGAGCCCGACGAGGCCGGCGACGACGAGCACGGCGGCACCGGCGGGCACCCACGCGGACA
Organism: Cellulomonas phragmiteti; assembly: GCF_016862775.1. Classification (GTDB taxonomy): domain Bacteria; phylum Actinomycetota; class Actinomycetes; order Actinomycetales; family Cellulomonadaceae; genus Cellulomonas; species Cellulomonas phragmiteti. The sequence goes on from NZ_BONP01000012.1 coordinate 95,983, forward strand.
GCAGGTCCTCGAGCCGGTCGACGGGGCCGACGGGTGCCCGCGCGAGGACCGCGCGGGCGCGGGCGGCGGCCCGGTCCCGGGTGCGGCCCGTCGCGCGTGCGGCGCGGTCGGCCACGCGCAGGGCCGCGGCCGCCGCGCGCTCGGCGGGGACCAGCACGTCACCGGCGGGCACGAGCGTGCCGTCGGGGTGGGCGAGCGCGCGCGGGAGCAGGTCGCGCCTCGACGCGGCGACGGCCAGCGCGGTGAGCGCCAGCCCGAGCAGCACGGGCCACGTCGCGTCCCACGTCGTCACCGGGTCGAGCCCGGGGGTCGCCACGACCGGCGCCCACAGGCCCGCCAGCGCCCAGGTGGCGACGGTCCCGCCCACGACGAGCACGGCCCACGTCAGCACCGAGGCGTCGACCCCCCACGCGTCTGCCGGGGTGCTGGGCAGCAGGCGCACCGCCGCGCGGGCCAGCAGCAGCGTGGACACGGTGCCCACGAGCGGCAGGGTGGCGACCAGGTCCACGACGTCGAAGGTGCTCGGCTCGAGCGCCTGCTTCGCGGCGTACTTGGCCACCGACCCGCTGCCCAGCGGTGCCCCGGCGACGGCCAGCGCGAGCAGGGCCATCCCGGCGAGCAGCGGCACGCGCAGCCGCCCGCGGCCGTGGAACCGCCACACGGTCACCGACAGGAACAGCCCGCCCTTGGCGGCCCCGTGGTGCACCGCGTAGACGACGGCCGCCAGGACGCAGGCCTCGGCGAGCGTGGGCTCGAGCAGCGCGACCCCGACGAGCACGCCGATGAACCCCATCTGGCTGACCGAGGAGTACGCGAGCGCGACCTTCGGGTCGGCCGTGAGCACGCCGGGGACGAGCACGCCGAACGCCCCGAGCAGGGCCAGCACGACGAGCAGCGTGCCCCAGCCGGGCAGCGCGACCTCGCCCAGCGGCAGGAACCGCAGCCACCCCACGAGGCCCGCCTTGATCATGGCGCCGGACAGCACCGCGCTGGCCGGCGGCGGCGCGGCCGGGTGCGCGACCGGCAGCCAGACGTGCAGCGGCGCCAGGCCGGCCTTGATCCCGAAGCCCAGGAGCAGCAGCCCGACGGTCACCCCCAGGTGCGGGGACCCGGCGACGGCCGCGGGCGCGTCGGCCAGGCGCATGCCGCCGGCCAGGACGACGAGCAGGACGCCGGCGAGCACCGCCATCTCGCTGACGAGCGTGAGCACGAGGTACGCGCGCCCGGCGCGGCGTGCGGCGTCGGTGCGCTCGTGCACGACGAGCCCGTAGGCCGGGATGCTCATGAGGGCGTAGCCGAGGTAGAACGTCGCCGCGTCGGCGGCGACCAGCACGGTGGCGTTGCCGACGAAGCACACGAGCAGCAGCGCACCCAGGACGGCCTTGCGGTGGGTGCGGGAGTCGGCGGTCGCGGCGAGGGCGGCGCCGTAGAGCACGACGGCGACCAGCAGCAGGGGACGTCCGACGTCGTCGAGCTCTGCGGTGACACCGAGGAAGGCCCAGGGCAGGTCGAGGGGGCCGGCCGCCGGTCCGAGCACGGCCAGCGCGAGGGCCGGTGCCAGCGACAGCAGCGACGTGCGCAGCAGCCGGCGGCGCAGCGTGCGCCGGCGCTCCCCGGTGCCCGAGGCGGCGCCCGCCAGGGCCACGGCCCAGGCGACGGGCAGCGCGGCGGCTGCCGCCCACAGCCACGTCATGGCGCCCCTCCCTCGACGATCGCGCGCGCCATCGCCAGCGGCGAGAAGGGCAGGCCGGCGACGAGGACGACGACCACGGACGCGCCCGCCGTCACGAGCGTCGGCCCGACCATGGCCCACGGCCCCTCGGCCCGTCGCGGCCGCGGCAGGTCCTGCTCGGGCGCGGGGGTGCCCCACCACATCCGGGCGACGACGGGACCGAAGTAGGCGGCGTTGAGCAGGCTGGAGGCGACGAGCACGGCGAGCACCCACCCCGCGCCCGCCTCGAGGGCTCCGAGGCCGAGGTACCACTTGGTGACGTAGCCGGCCACGGGCGGCACCCCGATCATGCCGAGGGCGCCCACCGTGAACGCGGCGCACGTCAGCGGCATCCGTCGCCCGACGCCCGACAGCTCGCTGACGCGGGTCAGACCGAGCGTCGAGGCCAGCAGGCCGGCGCAGAAGAACAGCGTGATCTTCATGAGGCCCTGGTGGACGATGTGCACGACGCCGCCGGTGGTGGCGGTCGCACCGGCCACCGCGACGCCCAGGGTGACGTAGGCGACCTGGCTGACCGTGGAGTACGCGAGCCGCGCCTTGAGCCCGTCCTGGCGCAGGGCACGCACCGAGCCCCACAGGATCGTCACGCACGCGAGCACGGTCAGCGGGCCCAGGACGCCCAGGCGCTGGGCGACCTCCGCACCGAAGACGTCGTCGACCAGCAGGACGATCCCGAACACCCCGGCCTTGACGACGGCGACGGCGTGCAGCAGCGCGCTCACCGGCGCGGGCGCGACCATGGCCCGCGGCAGCCAGCCGTGCAGGGGGACGAGCGCGGCCTTGACCGCGAGGCCGACGAGCAGCAGGGCGAACAGCAGGCGCGCGGTGGCCGGGTCGCGCTCGGCGAGCTCGCCGACCGCGGCGCTGCCCGACGCGGCGAACTCCACGGGGCCCACGAGCGCGGTCAGCCACACGGCGCCGAGCAGCAGCGCCACGCCCCCGGCCAGCGTGTACGCGAGGTACGTGCGCGCCCCGCGCAGCGCGGCCGCGGTCTGCTCGTGCGCGACCAGCGGGTAGGTGGCCAGCGTGAGCAGCTCGTAGAAGACGACGAAGGTCACGAGGTTGCCCGAGAGCGCGATGCCCGACGTCGCGACCACGCACAGCGAGAAGAAGCCGAAGAAGCGCGAGCGGTCCCGGCCCTCGCGCAGGTACCCGATCGCGTAGATCGTCGTGAGCAGCCACAGGAACGCCGACAGGCCGAGGAAGTACAGGGCGAACGGCTCGACGCGCAGCACGAGGTCCGTCCCGGGGACGAAGGGCACGCGCCACTCGAAGCGCTGACCGGCCAGCACGGGCGGCACGAGCACGGCGACGAGCCCGACCTTGGCGAGCGCCCCGGCGAGGTTGAGCACGGTGCGCGCGCGCCGCTGCTCCTCCCGCAGCAGGAAGATGACGAGCGCGGGGACCAGCGACGTCAGCAGGATCACGGGCGGGATCCAGCTGGCCTGCACCTCGGTGCCCGAGCCGATCACGTCCCCACCCCCGTCCCGACGAGCGTGAGGTCCGCGAGCCAGGCCGACCCGACACCGGCGCCGATCGCCAGCACCGCCAGCGTGAGCGCGGGGAGCGCGACGCGGCGCGGGACGGGCGCGCCTGCCGCAGGGGCGTCGTCCTCGTCGTCGTCGGGCCGGCGCAGCGCCGTCGCGACGACGCGTGCGACGGCCGCGGCGGTGAGCAGCCCGCCGACGAGCAGCACCAGCACGGCCCACCACGCCCCGCCGGCGACGGCCGCGGTCAGGAGCTGCCACTTGCCGACGAACGCGAGCGACGGCGGCAGCCCGGCCAGGGCGACCCCCGCGACGCCGAACGTCATGACCACGACGGGCGCACGCGCCGCGATGCCGCGCAGGTCGGCCACGCGGTCGCCGCCCGCCACCTGCACGAGGGTGCCCGCCGCAAGGAACGCGGCCGCCTTGGCCAGCCCGTGCGCGAGCAGGATCAGCATCCCGCCCTGCCAGGCCAGGCGGGCGACGTCGGCGGCCGCCGCGTCGGTGGGGTCGAGGAGCGAGGGTGTCACCAGCGGCACGAGCAGCACGACGTAGCCGACCTGCGCGACGGTGGAGTACGCGACGAGCCGCTTGAGGCGCTCCTGCCGCACGGCCGCGACCCCGCCGACGAGGACGGCCAGGCCGCCGAGCAGCCCGACGAGCGTGCCGAGGTGCGCGTCGCCGCCCAGCCCCGTCCACACCCGCAGCAGGACGACGAGCGACCCCTTGACGACCAGTGCGGACAGCAGCGGGCTGACGGCGGCGGGGGCCGCGGCGTGCGCGGCCGGCAGCCAGGCGTGCAGCGGGAACAGCGCGGACTTCAGGCCGAGCCCCACCACGACCAGCCCCAGCACCGTGGCCGTGGCCGCACCCGGCGGCATCGCCGCCGCGCCGTCGTGCAGGGCGAGCGGGCCGGTCCGGGCGTAGACCAGCGCGACGGCCACGAGGTAGGCGAACGACCCGAGCACCGCGACGCACAGGTACCGCACGGCCGGCTCGTACGCGCGGCGCCCGCCGAGCGCCACGAGCCCGACCGCGCCGACGGTGAGCAGCTCGAGCGCGACGTAGGTGGTGAACCAGTCGTCGGCGACGAGCACGGTCTGCAGCCCCGCGACGGTCACCAGCACCAGCGGCCAGTACCCCGGCCCGCCCGTCGCGGCGGGCACGGCGGCGGCGTGCGCGGCGACGGCCAGCACGACCACCCCGCTCAGCAGGCCGACGGCCGCCCCGGGCCCGTCGAGCCGCAGCCCGATGCCGAGGGGCTGCGCCCACCCGCCCAGCTCGCCCAGGACCGGCCCGTCGCGCAGCACCGCCGCGGCGGCGACCACACCCAGCGCGAGCTGCGCGACCGCGACGACCAGGCCGACGACGGCCCGCGCGGGCACGAGCGCGGCCACGACCGCACCGGCCAGCGGCAGCAGTACGAGCAGGACGAGGACGTCAGTCACCGTCGTCCTCCTCGACGCGCCGCACGAGCACCAGCGCCAGGCCCGTGACCGCGACCGTGATGACGATGCCCGTCAGCGCGAGCGCGTGCAGGACGGGGTCGGGGTCGCCCGGGCCGCGTGCGGCGAGCGCCACCAGCACCAGGAGCGTGCCGACCCCGGCGACGTTGAGCGCCACGACGCGGCGCAGCAGGTCCGCGGTCGTCAGCAGCCGCACGGCGCCGAGCAGGGTGACGACGGCACCGAGCACGAGGAACAGGTCGGCGCGCGCGGTCATCGGTGGCCCGCCGGCGGCGTGGGGGGCGCGGACGTGTCGCGGCGCGCGGCGAGGAAGAGGACGGCCAGCCCCACGCCGATCGCCGGGACGAGCGCGGCCTCGAGCGCGAGCACGAGGCCGGCGCCCCACGGCGGGGACGACCCGAGCCACGCGCCGGCGGCCAGCCGGGTGCCCGCGGCCACCAGGAGGAACGCGGCGAGCCCGCCGACGACGACCGGGCGCAGCCAGCGCCCGTCGTGCGGCACCCGGCCCGTCAGGACGAGCAGCAGCACGGCGCCCGTGAGCAGCGCACCGGCCTGGAAGGCCCCGCCCGGGCGGGTCGAGCCGGCGACCAGCAGCCACCCGACGAGCAGCAGCACCAGCGGCACGGCGAGCGTGACGAACGCGCGCAGGAGCGGTCGGGTGTCGGGGCGCACCCGCACGGCGGCGAGCGTGCCGTCACGCTGCAGCGCGAGCGCGGCCAGGACGGCGGCGGCCAGCACGGCGATCTCGAGCAGGGTGTCCAGCGCGCGCAGGTCCAGCAGCACGCCGGTCACGGGGTGGGGGACCACCGTCCCGGCGGCCAGAGCCTGCTCACCCAGCCGGCCGGGGCCCTCGCCCTCGCGCGCGGCCGTCAGCAGGACGCGGCCCAGCAGCACCCCGACCACGGCCGCGACGGCCAGGCCCAGCGCCGCGCCCGCGCGCCGCGCGGACCGCACCCGCCCGGTGCCTCCCGCGGCTCCCGTGCCCTGCGTGCCGTCGCCTCGCGTGCCGTCGCCCCGCGGGGCCCGGGCCGTCAGCGCCTGCACCAGCAGCGCGCCGGTGACCCCCGAGGCGATCGTCGCCTCGGCGAGGGCGACGTCCGGTGCACCGAGCCGCCCCCAGACCAGGACCAGGAGCAGGCCGAGCACGAGGAAGAGCGTCGCGCCGGCCGCCCGCCGCGGCACGACCAGGGTCGCGACCGCGGACGCGAGCACCGCCGCGGCGAGCAGCACGTCGAGCGCCGTCACGGCGCACCCTCCGGCGCAGGGGCCGCCGCGCCGTCGGCCGGGGAGGTGTCGTCGCGGGCGAGCAGGCTGCCGTTGGTGGCCGCGGCCAGCAGCGCCAGCAGCCAGACCAGCACCAGCAGGACGCCGGTCGCCGGGTGGGGCACCTGCGGCAGCAGGCCCAGCACGATCAGCCCGAGCCCCACGTTGTCGGCCTTGGTCAGGGCGTGCAGGCGGGACCGCAGGTCCCCGAACCGCAGCAGGCCGACGGTGCCCGCGGTGACGAACAGGCAGCCGGACGTCACCAGCACCACCGTCACGACGTCCGCGATCATGCCCGGTCCCGCTCCCCGGTGACGCGGACGACGACCGTCAGCGAGGCCAGCGCGACCAGCACGAGGGCGGCCGTGCGCAGCGCGGGGACGTCGACGGCCTGCGCGAGGACCACCAGTGCCGCGGACCCGGTGGTCGACAGCAGGAGCAGCGCGGTCATCCGGTCGCGCGTCGAGGGCCCGCGCAGGGCCCGGACGCCCGCCACGACGATGTTGAGCACGAGGGCGCAGGTCGCGGCGAGCAGGAACGTCTGCACGTCGGCACCTCTCGTGTCGGCTGCGGGCCTCCAGGCTAGGGGCGGCCGGGGGAGTGCGCCGGTCGAGCGGGCGCCACCCTCACCTCTCCCGGCTCAGCGCAGCGTCACGGGCCACGGCCCGGCCAGCAGGTGCACGTCGCCCGACTCGCCCGCCGGGAGCGACCGACCCGTGAGCAGCAGGTCCAGCCCCACCCACACCTCGTAGTCCCCGGGCGCGAGCGGGTGCCCCTCGTCCGGGCCGAACGCGTCGGCCAGAGCGCCGGTCGCGCAGTCCACGAGCGAGCTCGTGGCGTCGTACCCGATCGACGCGCCGGGGGAGATGCCCGCCGACAGCGCCAGCTCGGACGGCCCCGGCGGCGTGGCGACGACGCGCCCGTCCCGCGTGAGCAGCACCGACGGGCGCCCGACGTAGGCGTCGACGACGGACCTCCCCTCGTTGGTCGCGGACACCGTGAACCGCAGCTCACCGCCCGCGGCCACCTCGGCGGGGACGTCGGCGTCGAGGGTGACCGCGAACGGATTCGCCTCCGGCCCGGCGCGCGCGGCCAGGGTCGCGGTGTCAGAGCCGCACTCCTCGGGCAGCGGCTCGGCCGCCGGGCGCGCGAACTCCGTGACCGTGACGCGCAGCTGCCGGGACACGCGCGTGGACCCGGCGCTGCCGTCGGCGGCCCGCCACCGGACCGTCTGGCTCACGACCAGCTCGTAGACCCCGGCCGGCACCCGCGGGTCCCCGGTGCCGTCGGGGACCTGCGCGCAGGATGCCAGGACGGCGCCGTGGGACCAGACGCCGACACCGGGGACCGACGGGTCCTCGGGCAGCTCGGAGGCCGGGACGACGACACGCCCGGCCCCGTCCTCGACCGCGACGACGACCCCGTCGCGCAGCAGCAGCGCCTCGAACGCCGCAGGCCCGACGTCGGAGACGGCCTCCGGGTCGTACCGCACCCACGTCGACGTCATCGAGAGCCGGTCCGCGCCGATCGTGTCCTGCGGCTCGAGCGTCACGGCGACGGGCGCGTCCTCGTCGTCGTCGGCGACCGTCACGCGCTCGCCGCACCGGCCGAACTGCGCCGGCCAGTCGCCCTGCGCGGCCGGCGGCACGCCGCCCGGCCCGCCGAGGACCGCCGGCAGGGCGAGGGCCACCGCGACGACAGCCCCGCACGCGACACCGCCGCGCGCCGCCGCGCGCACCCGGCGGCGGTGCCGCACGCGTGCCCGCACGAGCGCGACGGGGACCTCGTAGTCCGCACCCGACCGCTCGGCGTCGTCCAGCGCGTCCGCCAGCGGGTGCCGGTCCGTGCTCATCGTGCCTCCCGGGCGTGGACGACGACGTGGTCCGCGTCGTCGGGCAGCGGTCCCAGCCGCTGCGCGAGCTTGGCGGACCCCGTCGACAGGTACCGCTTGACCGTGCCGACCGCGAGGCCCATCTGCGCCGCGACGTCGGGGACCGTGAGGTCCTCGACGTACCGCAGCACGACGGCGACCCGCTCCTGCGGCGCGAGGGTCGCGAGCGCGGACTGGACCGCGGAGTCGGTGGCGACGGACGTGGCGGGGTCGCGGACGGTGTCCTCGCCCGGCACGTGCAGCAGGTGGCGCACCGTCGCCCACCGCTGCCGTCGTCGCAGCGCGTCGAGGTGCCCCCGCAGGATCGCGGAGCGCACGTACGCCTCGGCGTGCGCGACGTCCGTCCCGGCGCGCACCCGCGAGAACGTGCGCACGAGGGCGTCCTGCACGAGGTCCTCGGCGGTGCCGCGGTCGCCGCTCAGCAGGTAGGCGTACCCGAACAGCGCGCGGCCGCGCTCACGCGCGAGGACGGCGAGGGTGTCGTCGTCGTCCTCGGTGGCGTCGTCGACGGAGGTGCTGCTCGTCGGCACGCGTCACCTCCCGTGGCACCCGGGCCGTCCCGGCGCGGACGGGTGGGTCCCGTCACCAGCCGAGACGCGCGGCGGCCCGGGAACGTTGTACCGCCGCGCGGGCCGTCACGGGCGCGCGGTCAGGATGTACACCACCGACGGCTCCCCGGCGGGCGTCCGGGAGGCGACCGCGCGCACCGCCCAGCCCGGCAGCTCGACGCCCGCACGCGTGACGACCACGTCCTGGTACGGCGGGCCGAGCACCATCGCGTCCGCCGGGACGTGGTCCGAGCGCAGGGCCACCGGCGCCAGCAGGGAGACCGCCACGGTGCCACGGTCGTTGCCGGGGGTGACGATCTCGGCGGCCCACCCGTCGCCGTGCCGGTGCGCGGCGACCAGGCGGCCGTCGATCAGCGGCACGTCCTGGGGGAAGCCGTCCGGCAGCGCGTGCGGCGTGGCGTCGTCGGCCGCGACCTCGACGTCCCACGGGCCGGCGGCGCCGCGGGCGGTGCCGACCGCGTCGACCGTCGTGGCGTACACCTGGTACGTCCCGGGGGGCAGGGCCCCCGAGCCGTCGCACGCCGTCAGCCCCAGCTCGACGGTCTGGGCGACCCGCAGCGCGCCGCCCGAGGTCTCGACGACCTCCCACCACCGCCGGTCGGTCTCCTCCAGGGGGTACACGGGCAGGTGGTCGGTGGTCCACGCCCCGATGCCCTCGAGCCGCGTGCTCAGGACCTCGTCGGTGGTGAGCGGCGTGACCGCGATGGGCTCGTGCGCGGTGCCGAGCACCACGCCGTCCTGGGTGAGCAGGAACCGCAGACGTGTCGCGCCCACGCCGGCGTCGGGGATCTGCGAGACGTTGACGACCAGGTCCGCGGACCCGCTCAGCCATGTTCCCAGGTCCTGCCCGGCGCCCGCGGGATCGATCACCGCCACGTCGTCGGCGTCGCGCTGACCGAGCTCGACGCCGAGCACGTCGCGCGGCCCGGACGGCAGGTCCGCCACGGCCGACCGGCACTCGCCCGGGTCGGCGTCGGGGTCGCCCGCGGGGGTGGCCTCCCGCGTGAGCTGCGGCCCGACCAGCGCGACGGCCCCGGCCGCGCTCGCGGCGACGGCGGTGGTCGCCGCACCCCGGGCGGCGCGCCGCCGCCGCACGCGCGCGGCCAGGCGGTGCACGGTCGTGGCGGTGCCGGGGGTCTCCGGGTCGCCGAACCCGCTCGACGCGCCCGCGGCCTCGGCGACCTCCTGCAGCGCGAGATCCAGCCGTGTGCTCATCGTGACCTCCGGACGGTGACGAGGACCTCGTCGGTGTGGTGCGCGGGTGCGTCGTCGGCGCCGGCGAGGTCACCGAGCCGTGACTCGAGCGTGCGGGTGGCGTCCGACAGGTAGCGCTTGACGGTGCCGACGGACAGGGACAGCGCGTCGGCGACCTGCGCGACGGTCATGTCCTCGAAGTGGCGCAGGACGATGCACGCGCGCTCGCGAGGCGGCAGCAGCGCGAGCGCCTGCTGGACGGCCAGCCGCGTCGTGATCACGGGCTCCGGCCCGGCGTCGGGGCCGTCCGACGGGGTCGGCTCGGGCACCGCGGCAAGGTGCCGGATCGTCGCCCAGTGCCGCCGTCGCCGGAAGCCGTCGACGTACGTCGTGAGGATCGCGCGCCGCACGTACGCCTCGGCGGACGCGACCTCGCGGGTCCCGCGCCCGCGGGTGAACGTCCGGACCAGGGCGTCCTGCACCAGGTCCTCCGCCTCGCGCGGGTCGCCCGTGAGCAGGTACGCGTAGCCGACGAGCGCACGGCCGCGGGTGCGGACGAGCTCGTCCAGCGCGTCCTGCCAGGTGCTCACGGTGCTCCCGTCGTCGGCCGGCGGGGGCGCGGCACAGCCGTCCCCTCACGACATGGTGACGGATGAGCAGCGCGAAACGTTGGGTCGGGGACGACGGCGCGCGCGGACGGCTGCCCCCGGTGCGCCACGGGATGCTTGAATGCAGGCGACACGACGGGTCCGGGGAGGGGCGTCCATGGAGGTGCAGGTGACCACCGAGGACGTCGGCGCGCGCACCGTCGTGCACGTCGCGGGGGAGATCGACGTCGCCTCGGCCGACCGGCTGCGCGAGAGCGTCGCGCAGCTGCTGTCCGACGGCCGCACGGACCTCGTCGTCGACCTCTCCGCGGTGACGTTCATGGACTCCACGGGTCTGGGCCTGCTCGTCGGCACCCTCAAGCGCGTGCGGCTCGCCGGCGGCCGCCTCGTCCTGGTGGTCGACTCCGAGCGGCTCCTCAAGGTCTTCCGCATCACGGGCCTCACGCAGGTCTTCACGATCCACGACACGCTGGACGCCGCTCTCGCGACCTGAGCGGGGTGACCGAGTGCTGACCAGGTGCGACCTGCGTCACACCCCCCGCTAGACTCGCCCGGTCCGACGGCAACGGGGCCGGGCGGTGGGGCGCGCTCAGGGGGATCGCGCCGGTGTGTCGAGGAGGATGCATGCAGCTCGGTGCCACGAGCATCACGATCGTCGCGGCGATCGCCGTCATCGGACTGGCGGCCCTGGTCGTCGCCGCCGTCCTCCGTCGCCAGGTGCTCGCCGCCGGCGAGGGGACCGCCTCGATGCAGCAGATCGCCCAGGCGGTGCAGGAGGGCGCCTCGGCGTTCCTCAGTCGCCAGTTCCGCACGCTCGCCGTGTTCGCGGCGGTGGTCTGCGCCCTGCTGTTCCTGCTGCCGGGCGACGGCGGGGTCAAGATCGGGCGGTCCGTCTTCTTCCTCGTCGGCGCCGGGTTCTCGGCCGCCATCGGGTTCCTCGGGATGTGGCTCGCGACGCGCGCCAACCTGCGGGTCGCCGCCGCGGCGTCCGGCCCCGACGGCCGCGCGGAGGGTGCGCGGATCGCGTTCCGCACCGGTGGCGTCGTCGGCATGGCCGTCGTCGGTCTCGGCCTGCTGGGTGCCTCCCTCGTCGTGCTGCTGTACCGCGGCGAGGCACCGGCGGTGCTCGAGGGCTTCGGGTTCGGCGCCGCGCTGCTCGCGATGTTCATGCGCGTCGGCGGGGGCATCTTCACCAAGGCCGCCGACGTCGGCGCGGACCTCGTCGGCAAGGTCGAGCAGGGCATCCCCGAGGACGACCCGCGCAACGCCGCCACGATCGCGGACAACGTCGGCGACAACGTGGGGGACTGCGCCGGGATGGCTGCGGACCTGTTCGAGTCCTACGCCGTCATGCTGGTCGCGGCCCTGATCCTCGGGCGCGCGGCGTTCGGCGAGGAGGGCATGGTGTTCCCGCTCATCGTCACCGCGGTGGGAGCGCTCGTCGCGGCCCTCGGTGTCGCGATGACCCGGGTGCGCGGCGACGAGAGCGGCCTGGCCGCCATCAACCGCGGCTTCTACGTGTCGGCGCTCGTCGGCGTCGCGCTGGCCGCCGCGGCCGCCTACGCCTACCTCCCGGCGACGTTCGCCGAGCTGCCCGGCGGCACGACCGGCCTCGAGGGCCACGCGGGCGACCCGCGGCTCGTCGCGTCGGCCGCCGTGCTCATCGGCGTCGTCCTCGCGGGCGTCATCCTGTGGGTCACCGGCTACTTCACGGGCACGACGAGCAAGCCGACGCTGCACGTCGCCCGCACCACGCTGACCGGTCCCGCCACGGTCGTGCTGTCCGGGATCGGCGTGGGCTTCGAGTCCGCCGTCTACACGGCCGGCATCATCGCCGCCGCGATCTGCGGGGTCTTCCTGCTCGCCGGCGGCTCGGTGCCCCTCGCGCTGTTCCTCATCGCGCTCGCGGGCTGCGGCCTGCTGACGACCGTGGGGGTCATCGTCGCGATGGACACGTTCGGGCCGGTGAGCGACAACGCGCAGGGCATCGCCGAGATGTCGGGCGACGTCACCCCCGAGGGGGCGCAGATCCTCACGGACCTCGACGCGGTGGGCAACACCACCAAGGCGGTCACCAAGGGCATCGCGATCGCCACGGCCGTGCTCGCCGCGACCGCGCTGTTCGGCTCGTACGCCGACGCCGTGCGGCAGGCGCTCGCGGGCGTCTCGGGCGAGATGGGCGACGACCTCGTCGCGGCGATGATGTCGTACGACATCATCAACCCGATCACCCTCGTCGGGGTGATCCTGGGCGGCGCCACCGTGTTCCTCTTCTCCGGGCTCGCCATCGACGCGGTGACGCGCGCGGCGGGTGCCATCGTGTTCGAGGTGCGCCGCCAGTTCCGCGAGAACCCCGGCATCATGACGGGCGAGGTGCGGCCCGAGTACGCGCGCGTGGTCGACATCTGCACGCGCGACTCCCTGCGCGAGCTCGCGACCCCGGGCCTGCTGGCCGCGTTCGCGCCCATCGCCGTGGGCTTCGGCCTGGGCGTCGGCCCGCTCGCCGGCTTCCTGGCCGGGACCATCGGCACCGGTGTGCTGATGGCCGTGTTCCTGTCCAACTCCGGCGGCACGTGGGACAACGCGAAGAAGATCATCGAGGACGGCAGCTACGGCGGGAAGGGATCGCCCGCCCACGCGGCCGCCGTCATCGGCGACACCGTCGGCGACCCGTTCAAGGACACGGCCGGGCCCGCGATCAACCCGCTCATCAAGGTGATGAACCTGGTGTCGGTGCTCATCGCCCCGGCGATCGTCGTGGTGTCCGTCGGTGACGACGCGAACCACGCCCTGCGCCTGGGGATCGCGGTCGTGGCCACCGCCATCGCGTTCGGCGCGGTCATCGCGTCGCGGCTGCGCGCCGCCAAGGTCGACCGTGAGGGACGCCTCGAGCACGAGGCGCAGCTGGTCGGCTGACCCGCGGCGGTCAGCGCCGCAGCACGTAGGTGATGCCGACGGCGTCGCCCCCGGCATCGGCCGGCGGCGACGCCGTCAGCGCGAGCGCGTCGGGCGAGCAGGTCGCGGTGGAGGACGTCGGCGGGAGCGCCTCGATCGCGTCCTCGGCGGAGCCCGCCGGGACGTCGAGCGGGTCGCCGCCCAGCGTGGCGGTCGTCGTCACGTCCAGGTCCTGCGGGTCGACGTCCGCGATGGTCAGCACACCGTCCGCGAGCACCCAGGTCCCCTCGAGGTCCCCGGCCGACGCCGACGTCGACCTCAGCTCGTCCCCCCCGGCGGACATCGCCACCGACGACGAGGAGTCGACGGCGGCGGTGAAGCGCCCGTCGACCTCGAACTCGTAGGTCGTCGTGCCGTCGAGGGTCACCTCGACCTCGCCGTCGCCGCTCCCGGCGACCAGGTCGCGCAGCTCGCCCTGCATGGCCGCGAGGTCCAGGCGCCACGTGCCGACCACGCAGTCGTCGGTGGCGGCCGCCGTGGGCAGCGGGCCGGGCGGGGGCGCGTCCGGCGCGGCCGGCGTCGCACCGGGCGCGGTCGTGCCCGTCGCGTCGGGCGTCGGGGTGTCGGACGCTGTGCAGGCGGTCAGGAGCAGGGTGGCGGCGGCCGTGACGGCCAGGGCGCGGGTGCGGCGCACGCGGGTCCTCTCGTCGGGCGCGTCGCGGCGCACCGGTCGGTCGGTCGGAGGCGGCCAACGTACGCCAGGTCGGCGCGTGCCGCGGCAGGGGCGTCCGTGGTCGGCCCCGTGACGCGCCCGCGGCCGCTCGGTACGCTCACGCAGCCGCACGACGGACGGAGCCCACGGTGAACGCGCGCGACATCGGCACCCTGCGGGTGATGACGTACAACCTGCGAGGGCTGCGTGAGGAGGTCGACGCGCTCGTCGAGGTCGTGCGTGCGGCGCGTCCCGACGTGCTCGCGGTCCAGGAGCCGCCGCGCGGCCTGCGCGGGCGGGTACGGCTGCGGCGGTTCGCCGCACGCACCGGGCTGCGGGTGGCCGTCGGCGGCGGTGGTGCCCGGACGACGGCCCTGCTCGTGGTGCCGCACCGCAGCGTGCGGGGCGCGACGGCGCTGCGGCTGCCGTGGCGGCCCGGGCTCACGCGGCGCGGGGCGGCCACCGCACGCGTCGACGGCGTCCGCGTCGTCGTCGTCCACCTGGGACTGCGCGCGTCCGAGCGCAGCCGGCACGTGGACCTGCTGACGCGCCGGCTCCTGCACGGGTCCGACGGCCCGGTCGTGGTGGCCGGCGACCTCAACGAGCGCCCGGGCGGGCCGTCGTGGGTCGCGCTGACCGCAGGCGGCGGTGCGCTGCAGGACGCCGCGAGCGTCGCCGACGCCGACCACCCGACCTACCCGGCCGACGTGCCGCGGGTCCGCATCGACGTGGTCCTCGTCGACCGGCGCCTGCCGGTGCTCGGCGCGCACGTGCCCGACGCCGCGGCCGTGGGCGTCGCGAGCGACCACCGCCCCCTCGTCGTGGACGTGCACCTGCCCGAGCCCTGAGCGCCGGCCGTGCCCGGGCGACGGCCGGGACCGGCGCCGCCTGGGACGATGGGAGCGTGAGCGTCACCCCGGACACCCCCGTCGTCGACCCCCGCCTCGTGGACGCGCTGCGTGCGGACCTGACCGCCGCCGCGTACACGGTCGAGCACGTCGACGAGCTGCTCGGCCCCGTCCCGGCGGGCGCCCTCGCACGCGGGGAGGCCGTGCCGGCGCTGCGCGCGACCGACCCGTCGGCCCCTGCCGGTCGCGACCCGGCCGCCGTGCTCACGCGCGTGTTCGTGCTCGGTGCACCGGTCACGGCGGCCGCTCTGGAGGCCGCGCTGCCCACGGTCGGGGTGGCCGGCGCGCGTCGGCTCGGGCTGGTCGACGTCGCCGGCGCCGCCCCCGACGACCAGGCGCGCGCCCGGGTCGACCTGCGCCCCTACGCCGCCACGGACGGGGCGGGCGACGCCTCCTGGTGGATCGCGTCCGACCTGGGCGAGCTCGCGACCGGGGGTGCGCTGCGCACCGACCACGTGCTCGGCGTCGGCGGGGCGTCCCTCACGCTCGCGCAGGCCACGGTCCGCGACCCGCGCCGGCGCGTCCTGGACCTCGGCACCGGGTGCGGCGTGCAGGCCCTGCACGCGAGCCGCCACGCCGCGCACGTCGTCGCCACGGACCTGTCCTCCCGGGCCCTCGCGTACGCGGGGTTCACCGCGGCGCTGGCGGGTCTGGGCCCCGACCGCGTGAGCCTGCGCGCCGGCTCGATGCTCGACCCCGTCGCGGACGAGACGTTCGACCTGGTCGTCAGCAACCCGCCCTTCGTCATCACCCCCCGCCGCGCCGACGTGCCCGCGTACGACTACCGCGACGGCGGCCGGGCCGGCGACGACCTGGTCCGGGACCTGGTCACCGGCGTGGGGGCGGTGCTGGCCCCCGGTGGGGTGGCCCAGCTGCTCGCCAACTGGGAGGTGCGCGGCGGGGAGGACTGGCACGAGCGCATCGGCGCGTGGGTCGACGCGTCCGGGCTGGACGCGTGGGTCGTGCTGCGCGACCAGCAGGACCCGGCGCAGTACGCCGAGACGTGGATCCGCGACGGCGGCACCACACCCGCGGACCGCGGCACCTGGGCGTCCCGGTACGGTGCCTGGCTCGACGACCTGGCGTCGCGCGACGTCACGTCGGTCGGGTTCGGGATCGTCACGCTGCGTCGGCCCGTCGCCGGGCCCGCGACCCTGCGGCGGCTCGAGCAGCAGACCGGGCCGGTCCGCCCGCCCCTGGGACCCGTCATCGCGGCGGGCCTCGCCGCGCACGACGCCGTCGCGGGCCTGACCGCCGAGGGCCTCGCCGCGCTGCGGCTGACCGTCGCGCCCGACGTCACCGAGGAGCGGTACCTCGAGCCCGGTGCGGTCGATCCGCGCGTCGTCCTGCTGCGGCAGGGGCACGGGTTCGGGCGCGCGGTCCAGGCCGGCACGGCGCTCGCCGCGTTCGTCGGCGCCTGCGACGGGGAGCTGACCGCCGGCCAGATCATCGGGGCGCTGGGCGCCCTGCTCGACGTCCCGGCGGGTGACGTCGCCGCCGACGTGCTGCCCACGGTCCGCGGACTGCTCCTCGACGGCCTGCTGACGGTGGAGCCCTGACGTCGCCCGAGCCCGCCCACGACGTCGACGGGGGCAGGACGCGCGGCTGCTGCGGCCACGGTCCCGCGCGACAGTAGGCTCGCCCTGGTCGCGCGACGGGCGGCCGTGATCAGCGACGGAGGGGCTCGATGACCACGCAGGACACGGGGGCGCCGCCCGCGGTGGCGGTGCTCGGCGGTGGGGTCATGGGCGGCACGCTCGTCGCGGCCCTGCGCGCGGGCGGGTGGCCGGGGGACCGCGTGGCGGTGGCGGACCAGGACCGCGCCAAGGCGCACGCCCTGGCGCAGGAGCACGGCGTGCGCACGGCCGGCAACCGGGACGCGGTCGCCGCGGCCGACGTCGTGCTGCTCGCGGTCAAACCCGACGTGGTGCCGGCGGCGCTCGCGGAGATCGCGCCCGTGCTGCGCCCCGGTGCGCTGGTCGTGAGCGTCGCCGCGGGGGTGCCGCTGCGGGTCTACGAGGACGCCCTGCCGGCGGGCACCCCCGTGGTGCGCGTCATGCCCAACACGCCGGCCCTCATCGGCAAGGGGGCCAGCGCGATCGCGCCGGGCGCGGCCGCCGGCGAGGAGCACCTCGCGCTCGTCGAGCGGGTGCTCGCGGCGACGGGCCTGGTCGAACGGGTCGCGGAGAAGCACCTCGACGCGGTGACGGCGCTGTCCGGGTCGGGTCCCGCGTACGCGTTCTACGTGATCGACGCGATGGCCGAGGCGGGTGTCCTGCTGGGGCTGCCGCGCGACCTGGCGTCGCGGCTCGCCGTCGCGACCGTCGAGGGCGCGGCCGCGATGGTCGCGCAGACCGGCGAGCACCCGGTGGTCCTGCGCGAGCGGGTCTCGTCCCCCGGGGGGACGACGGTCGCGGGCGTCGCCGCGCTCGACGCGCACGCGGTGCGCGCGGGCCTCGTGGCGGGTGTGCGCGCCGCCGCGGAGCGCTCGCGCGAGCTCGGCGCGGGCTGACGGTGACCGGGGGTCCCCGACCGGCGGGTGCCGGGCGACCGGCGACGTCGCGCCGCTCGCGCGACGGCCGGCCGCCGGCGATGAACGACGTGGCGGCGCTCGCGGGCGTCAGCCACCAGACGGTGTCCCGCGTGCTCAACGAGCACCCGAGCGTGCGCCCGGCGACGCGGGAGCGGGTGCTCGAGGCGATCGCGACCCTCGGCTACCGGCCCAACCTGGCCGCGCGCGCCCTGGTGACGCGCCGTACGGGGACGCTCGGGGTGATCACGCCGGCGAGTGCGCTGTTCGGCCCGACGAGCACGCTGGTGGCGTTCGAGCAGGCGGCGCGCGACGCGGGGTTCTACGTCTCGGTCGCGACGCTGCGCGCGTTCCAGGGCGACGAGGTCGTCGCCGCGGTCGAGCACTTCCTGGCCCAGGGGGTGGACGGGGTCGTCGTCGTCGCGCCGCGCAGCGGGACGGTCGACGCGGTGGGCGGCGTGCACGTCCCGGTGCCGGTCGTGCTCGTGTCGTCGGGCCGGGAGGGCCTGGACCTGCCGACCGTCTCGGTGGACCAGGTCGCCGGCGGGCGGCTGGCGACGGAGCACCTGCTGACGTCGGGGCGCCGCACCGTGGTCCACGTCGCGGGCCCGCAGGAGTGGTACGACGCCCGCGACCGGCTGCGGGGCTGGCGCGAGGCGCTGGAGGCGGCCGGGGTGCCGGTGCCGGAGCACCGCGCGGGGGGCTGGTCGGCGGCCGACGGGTACCAGGTCGGCACGGAGCTGGTCCGCACGGGCGTGCCGGAGGCGATCTTCGCGGCGAACGACCAGCTCGCGCTCGGTCTGCTCGCGGCCTTCGGCCAGGCGGGGGTCCGGGTGCCGCAGGACGTGGCGGTCGTGGGGTTCGACGACGAGCCGGGCACCGCCTTCTACGCACCGCCGCTGACGACGGTGCGCCAGGGGTTCGACGAGCTGGGGCGGCGTGCGGTGCAGTCGGTGGTGGACGCTCTGGCGGGTGGCGCGCCGGCGCACCACGCGATCGCGCCCGAGCTGGTGGTCCGGCGCTCGTCGGGTGCGGCGCAGGGGCCGCCGACGGGGTGACGAGAGTCGACAGGCACGCCATGTGAGCGTTAACATCACCTCGGTGCGGGTGGTCCGGGTGGGCGGCCCGCGACGGCGACACCGGGCGACGGCGCCCGGAGAGGGAGCAGCACGCGATGGCGCACGAGCACGGGGCGGACGACCAGCAGGACACGGCCCGCCGGGCCCTCGAGGAGGGTCGCGCGACCCTCGGGATCGAGCTCGGCTCCACCCGTATCAAGGCGGTGCTGGTCGGCGAGGACCACACGCCCCTCGCCTCCGGCAGCCACGCCTGGGAGAACCAGCTCGTGGACGGCACGTGGACGTACGCGCTCGACGCGGTCTGGGACGGGCTGCGCGCCGCCGTCGCCGACCTGCTGTCCGACGCGGGACGTCGGTACGGCGTGCGCCCCACGTCGCTCGCCGCGATCGGCGTCTCCGCGATGATGCACGGCTACCTCGCGTTCGACGCCGACGACGAGCTGCTCGTGCCGTTCCGCACCTGGCGCAACACGTCGACCGGTGCGGCCGCCTCCGAGCTCACCGAGCTGTTCGGCTACAACATCCCGCTGCGCTGGTCGGTGGCGCACCTGCACCAGGCCGTCCTCGACGCCGAGCCGCACGTCGCCGACGTGCGCTTCGTGACCACGCTCGCCGGGTACGTGCACTGGCGCCTGACGGGCCGCAAGGTCCTCGGCGTCGGCGACGCGTCCGGCATGTTCCCGGTCGACCCCGCCACACGCGGCTACGACGCCGACCTGCTGGCCCGCTACGACGCCCTCGCCGCGGACCGCCTGCCCGTCGACCACCTGGCCGACCTGCTGCCCGAGGTCCTCGTCGCGGGCCAGGAGGCGGGCCGGCTCACCGACGAGGGCGCCGCGCTGCTCGACCCGACGGGGACGCTGCGCGCGGGGACCCCGCTGTGCCCGCCCGAGGGCGACGCCGGCACGGGCATGGTCGCGACCGCGTCCGTGGCGCCCCGCACCGCCAACATCAGCGTCGGGACCAGCATCTTCGCGATGGTCGTGCTCGAGCAGCCGCTGGCGCGCGTCCACCACGAGATCGACCTCGTGACGACCCCCGCGGGCGACCTCGTCGCGATGGTCCACTGCAACAACGGCGCGAGCGAGCTGGGGGAGTGGGCCGGTGTGTTCGGGCGCTTCGCCACCGCGCTGGGGTCCGACGCGGGCGCCGACGAGGTCTTCGGCGTCCTGCTGCGCGAGGCGCTCGAGGGTGAGGCTGACGGCGGCGGGCTCCTCGCGTACAACTACCTGTCCGGCGAGCCGATCACGGGTCTGGAGCACGGGCGGCCGCTGGTCGTGCGGACCCCCGACAGCCGCCTCACGCTCGGCAACTTCGTGCGCACGCAGGTGTACGGTGCGTTCGGCACCCTGAGCCTGGGCATACGGATCCTCGCGGCCGAGGGCGTCGAGGTCGACGCGATGTTCGCCCACGGCGGGCTGTTCCGCACCGCGGGCGTCGCGCAGCGGCTGCTCGCCGCGGCCGTCGGGACGCCCGTCGCGGTGGGCCGGACCGCGGGCGAGGGCGGCGCCTGGGGCATCGCCGTGCTGGCCGGCTACCTCGCCAGCGGCGCCACGCAGGACCTCGGCACGTACCTGACGACGGACGTCTTCGCGGACGCCGAGATCGACGTCGCGCACCCCGACCCGGCCGACGTCGCGGGCTACGCCGCGTGGCTCGAGCGCTACGAGGCGGGGCTGCCCGTCGAGCGCACCGCGACCGAGGTGCTCTGACCCGCCCACCCGACCCCCACGCGGCGCCCGCCGCACGCCGGCGCCGCCCGCGCCGGGACGCTCCCGCCCGCGCCGCGGGCACCGACGCAGGAGGACGCATGACCGCCACAGCCCTGGACGCCTACGCGCCCGCCGTCCGCGAGGAGGTGGCGCGCGCCCGCGAGAAGGTCGCCGCGCTGCACGCCGAGCTGCCCCGCTGGGGGCTGGTCGTGTGGACGGCCGGCAACGTCTCGCAGCGTGTGGTCGTCGACCCCGCCGGGCCGAGCGCGCGCGACCTGCTCGTCATCAAGCCGTCGGGCGTGACGTACGACGAGCTGACGCCCGAGTCGATGGTCGTGTGCGACCTCGAGGGCACCCTCGTCGAGGGGACGCGCGCACCGTCGTCCGACACCGCGGCGCACGCCTACGTGTACACGCACCTGCCCCACGTCGGCGGTGTCGTGCACACCCACTCGACCTACGCGACGGCCTGGGCGGCGCGGGCCGAGCCCGTGCCGTGCGTGCTGACGATGATGGCCGACGAGTTCGGCGGGGACATCCCGATCGGTCCGTTCGCGCTCATCGGCGACGACTCGATCGGTCGCGGCATCGTCGAGACGCTGCGGGACTCGCGCAGCCCCGCGGTGCTCATGCGCAACCACGGCCCGTTCACGATCGGCAAGGACGCCACGGCCGCCGTGAAGGCCGCGGTCATGGTCGAGGAGGTCGCCCGGACCGTCCACATCAGCCGGCAGCTCGGCGAGCCGCTGCCGATCGCGCAGGACGACGTCGACTCGCTGTACGCCCGGTACCAGAACGTCTACGGCCAGCAGACGAGCACGGCTGCTGCGACCCCCGAAGGAGAATCGCGATGAGCAAGGCCTACCCGGACCAGGAGATCTGGTTCCTCACCGGCTCGCAGGACCTCTACGGCGAGGAGACGCTGCAGCAGGTCGCCGCCCAGTCCCAGGAGGTCGCGGCGGCGCTCGACGCGTCCGGCGACGTCCCGGCGACGGTGGTCTGGAAGCCGGTCCTCAAGGACTCGGACTCCATCCGCCGGGCGATGCTCGACGCCAACAGCGACGACCGCGTGCTCGGCGTCGTCACGTGGATGCACACGTTCAGCCCCGCCAAGATGTGGATCACGGGCCTGGACCTGCTGCGCAAGCCGCTGCTGCACCTGCACACGCAGGCCAACGTCGAGCTGCCGTGGGACACCATCGACTTCGACTTCATGAACCTCAACCAGGCCGCGCACGGCGACCGCGAGTACGCGTACATCGCCACGCGCCTGGGGCTGGCCCGGACCACGGTGTCCGGCCACGTGTCGAACCCGGCGGTCACCGCCCGCATCGGCACGTGGGTCCGCGCGGCCGCCGGCTGGCAGGCCGCGCAGGACCTCAACCTCGTGCGGTTCGGCGACAACATGCGCAACGTCGCGGTCACGGAGGGCGACAAGACCGAGGCGGAGATCCGCCTGGGCGTGTCGGTCAACACCTGGGGCGTGAACGACCTGGTCGCCGCGGTCGACGCGGTCGACGACGCGGCGGTCGACGCGCTGGTCGCGCAGTACGAGGACCTGTACGACGTGGTCCCCGAGCTGCGCCGCGGCGGCGACCGGCACGAGTCGCTGCGCTACGCGGCCCGTCAGGAGATCGCGCTCGAGGGGTTCCTCACGGAGCGCGACGCGAAGGCGTTCACGACGAACTTCGAGGACCTGGGCGACCTGCGCCAGCTGCCCGGCCTTGCCGTGCAGCGGCTCATGGCCAAGGGCTACGGGTTCGGTGCCGAGGGCGACTGGAAGACGGCCGTGCTGGTCCGCGTCGCCAAGGTGATGGGCGCCGGGCTGCCCGGCGGCGCGTCGCTCATGGAGGACTACACCTACGACCTGACGCCGGGCGCCGAGAAGATCCTCGGCGCGCACATGCTCGAGATCTGCCCGAGCCTCACGACGTCGAAGCCCCGCGTGGAGATCCACCCGCTGGGCATCGGCGGCAAGGAGGACCCGGTCCGCATGGTGTTCGACACCGACTCCGGCCCGGGCGTCGTGGTCTCGCTGGCGGACATGCGCGAGCGGTTCCGCCTGACGGCCAACGTGGTGGACGTCGTGCCCCCGACGGCGGACCTGCCGCACCTGCCGGTCGCGCGTGCGGTGTGGGAGCCGCGCCCGGACTTCACGACGTCCTCCGAGTGCTGGCTGACCGCCGGGGGTGCGCACCACACGGTGCTGACGACGGCGGTGGGCATCGAGGCGTGGGAGATCTTCGCCGAGCTGGCGCGCACCGAGCTGCTCGTCATCGACGAGTCGACGACGCGTCGCGGGTTCGCCGACCAGGTCCGCTGGAACCAGGTGTACTACCGGGTCGCGCAGGGCTTCTGACGACCGACCGACGGCGGGTGCCCGGCTGCGGCCGGGCACCC
>NZ_BONP01000013.1 GCF_016862775.1 Cellulomonas phragmiteti
GTTGTTGCGTCTCGTGAGATTGGTGGCCCCGCCGAGGCAGTGTCACCGTCCCGGTGGTCAAGCGAGCACGAACAGCGCGATCGTCTGCGCCACGAGCGCCGGGCGCGGCGCCCCCTCGATCTCGACAGTCACGGTCGACGACACCCGCACACCCTGCGCCGTCGGCTCGGCGCTCTCGACCACCGTGCTCGCCCGCACACGCGACCCCGCGAGCACGGGCTGGAGGAACCGCACGCGGTCGAGCCCGTAGTTGACGACCATCGCGGTCCCACCCACGTCGAGCAGCCCGTCGGTCAGCGCGGGGAGCAGGGACAGCGTGAGGAATCCGTGCGCGACGGGCCCGCCGAACGGCGACTCGGCGGCGGCGCGTGCGGGGTCGACGTGGATCCACTGGTGGTCGTCGGTCGCGTCGGCGAACAGGTTCACGCGGTCCTGGTCGACGACGCGCCACTCCCCGGTGGCGGTCTGACCCACGGCATCGCCGAGGTCCGCGGGCGAGGTCACGGTGATGGTCATGCGCGCGGCCCTCCGGCGACGTAGAGCACCTGGCCGGACACGTACGACGCGTCTTCGGAGCAGAAGAACGCCACCGCGGCGGCGACGTCCTCGGGCTGGCCGACCCGGCGCACCGGGACATCCTTGGCTGCGGCGGCCAGCAGGTCGTCGTAGGGCATGCCGGTGCGCTCGGCGACGGCGCGCATCATGTCGGTCTCGATGAAGCCGGGCGCGACGGCGTTCACGGTGACGCCGAACGGCCCGAGCTCGATCGCGAGTGTCTTGGTGAGCCCCTGCATGCCGGCCTTGGCGGCGGCGTAGTTGGCCTGGCCGCGGTTGCCGAGCGCCGACGTGCTCGACAGGTTGACCACGCGCCCCCACCGGGCGGCGACCTGGTGCTGCTGGACGGCGCGGCTCACGAGGAACGCGCCGCGCAGGTGAACCGACAGCACCGCGTCCCAGTCGTCGGCCGTCATCTTGAACAGCAGGTTGTCGCGCAGGATGCCCGCGTTGTTGACGACGATCGTCGGCGGCCCCAGCTCGTCCGCGACGCGCGCGACCGCGGCCGTCACCGCGTCCTCGTCCGCCACGTCGGCGCCCAGCGCGAGCGCGGTCCCGCCGGCGTCCCGGATCGCGGCGGCGGTCGCCTCGGCGTCGGCCTCGCGCACGTCGAGGACGGCGACCTGGTGGCCGTCGGCGGCGAGCCGGCGGGCGGTCGCGGCGCCGATGCCCCGGGCGGCGCCGGTCACCAGGGCGGTACGAGGTGTTGTCACGGGGTGGTCCCTTCGTCGAACGTGAGGAGCTGACGGAGCTCGCCACCGGCCGCGAGGCGGTCCATGGCGGAGTCGAGGTCGTGCAGCGTGATGTGCGAGGACACGAGCCGTTCGAGCGGCAGCCGGCCGGCGCGCCACAGGTCGACGTACCGGGGGATGTCGCGCTCGGGCACGGCGGAGCCGAGGTAGGAGCCGACGACCGTGCGTGCTTCGGCGGTCAGCTTCAGGGGGGACAGTGCGGCTCGCGCGTCGGGGGAGGGGAGCCCGACGGTGACGGTCGTGCCACCGGGCGCGGTGGCGGCGAACGCGGTCTCGAGCGCGCGCGCGGACCCGGCGGCCTCGACGACGACGGGCGCGCGCAGCCCCCGCTCGGCCACCTCGGCCGGCGTGCACGCGACGCCCGCGCCGAGGTCCCGCGCGGTGGCGAGCTTGTCCGGCACCGTGTCGACGCCGATCACGTCGTGCCCCAGCGCGACGGCGACGAGCAGCGCGGCCATCCCCACGCCTCCGAGCCCGACGACGACCACGGGCTCGCCGGGCCGCGGCCGGCCGGCGTTGACGACCGCCCCGCCGCCGGTGAGCACCGCGCAGCCGAGCAGCGCCGCGACCTGCGGCGGGACGTCGGGATCCACGCGCACGAGCGAGGTGCGGCTGACGACGGCGTGCGTCGCGAACCCCGAGACGCCGAGGTGGTGGTGTACCGGTGCGCCGTCCCGGTGCAGGCGGGTGCCGCCGCCGACCAGGGCCCCGGCCGCGTTCGCCGCGCTGCCGGGCACGCAGGGCAGGCGTCCGTCGGTGGCGCAGCCGGGGCAGTCGCCGCACCGGGGCAGGAACGTGAGGACGACGCGGTCGCCCGGCGACAGGTCCGTCACCCCGGCGCCGAGCGCGGTGACGATCCCGGCGGCCTCGTGCCCGAGCAGCATGGGCGTAGGGCGGACGCGGTTGCCGTCGACGACGGACAGGTCGGAGTGGCACACGCCCGCGGCCTCGATGCGGACGAGCACCTCGCCCGGGCCAGGGTCGTCGAGCTCGAGCCGCGAGACCGTGAAAGGCCGCGACGCGGCGAAGGGTGCCGGGCTGCCCGACCGTTCGAGCACCGCCCCGACGATCTCCATGCGACCCTCCCGCCGACGCCATTGACTGCGCGGCTCACCCTACCTGGCATACCGACCGACCGGTATGTCGAGAGTGTTGACCTCGGCCCCGGGCCGCTGACAGGGTCACGTCCGGTTCGCCACTCGTCCAGCACCCGGAGGGCACGATGAACGACTCGCCGGTCGGGCGCGTCGTCCGACGGTCCGCGGTCGCCGCCCTCGCGGCGGTGGCGGTCGTCCTCGGGGCGCTGTCCGCGTCGTCCCTCGCGGCACCCGACGCGCGGCCGGACAAGCACGCAGCGGCGAGATCGGCCTCGGCGTCCCCGACCACCCCGACGCCCACCCGCACGCCCGCACCCACCAGCACCCCGACGCCCACCCCGGAACCGACGCCGGCGGCGGCCCCGGAGGCGTCACCGAGCCCTGCCGCACCCGCCGCGCCGGCGACCCTGGGTGACCCGGTCACCGGCGTCGCCACCTACTACACGGCCGCCGGGTCCGGCGGGGCGTGCATGCCCCTGACCTTCCCCGCTAACGGCTACACGGCCGCCGCCGGCCCCGCGCTGTTCGACGATGGCCGCGCCTGCGGGTCGTGGGTCGAGGTGACGGGTGCGCGCGGCACGGTGCTGGTGAAGATCGACAACCTCTGCCCCGAGTGCGAGCCGGGCCACCTGGACCTCAGCGCCGAGGCGTTCGCCGCGGTCGACGACCCGGTGAAGGGCGTCGTCCCGATCGTCTCCCGCGTGGTGCGGAACCCCCCGGTCACCGGCGGCCTGGACGTCAAGGTCAAGGACGGGTCCTCGCAGTGGTGGCTGGGGCTGCACCTCGACAACGTGGGCAACGCCGTGGCCTTGGTCGAGGTCGCCGACGGCGACGGGGCGTTCCGTCCCCTCACCCGGCAGTTCTGGGGGTGGACCCTGGAGAGCAGCCCGGGTGCCGGTCCGTACCGCGTCCGCGTCACCGACGTCCACGGGCAGTCCGCCGTCGCCGACGGCATCACGCTGACCCCGGGCGTGCTGCAGTCCACCGCGGCACGTCTGTACTGACAGCGGCGACCAGCCGTCGCGGTCGACGACGACGGCGCCTCACGCGCGCAGCCCGGACCGGATCCCCTTCAGCTCTGCGCGCCCGAGGCCTCGTCCGCCGGAGTGCTGACCCGGACCTCGTCGAGCCGCACCTCGACGCCGCCGCGCAACGTGCCGTGCACCTCGGCGATCGCGTCGACGTGCGCGACGAGCGCGCGCACGTCCTCCTCGGGCGCCGGCGACACGACGGCGACGCGGTACGACACGTCCCGCGCTGGTGCGCCGGGGGCGTCGAACCACCCGGAGACCTGGACGTCGACCGCGGTCACAGGCAGGGACCGGGCGGCCGCCTCGCGGTAGACGTCGTTGATGGCGCACGTCGCCAGCGCGAGGAAGAGGAGCTCGCCGCCGCTGACGGCCGAGCCTGGTGCACCCTCGCGCGCGGGGACGTCGAGCGTCCGGTGCGACCCACCCGCGGTGACCTCGACCTGGTGGGTTCCGAACGAGCTCCGGACCGAGGCGGTGTACTCCACGTGGTCTGCCTCCTGCGTCGTCGACCGGGCCGGGCTCCGTCCGGAAGTCTCGTGCGCGCGCCGCCTGACGTCCAGAGGGCGGCCCCCGCATCGCCAGGCGTCCTGACCCGCGCGTCAACGCCCGATCCGCCGGATCCGATCGATCACTTGCGTGATCGGAAAGTCACAGTACAGTTGCCGACATGGAAACTCACTCTGCCGCCCCTGACCCCCAGCGGGCGGGCGAGCTGCTCGCGGACCTGGCGGGCGACCGATCGACGCTCGCGCGGCACGCCACGACGCCGTCCTGGTACGTGCCCACGGTCGCTGCGCTCACCGCCGCGTATGTCGCGGTCCCGCTGCTCGGCGAGGACCGCACGCCGACCGTCTCGATGATCGGCGGAGCCCTCCTCGTGCTGGCCGTGCTCGTCCAGCAGCGCCGGCGCGTCCGGCTGCCGGGCGCCGGCGTGGCGGGCGCCGGGCTCGTCGTCACGCTGCTCGCCGTCGTGCTCCTGCTGCTCAGCGTCTCGTTCGGGCTCGTCGCGGGCGGTCTGCACGTGTGGGTGGCGCTGCCCGTCCTGGCCGCCGGGGCGGTGGCGTACGCGCTGCTGCGCCGGCTCGACGCGGCCGGACGCCGGGCCGTCGACCGTGTCCGCTGACGGTTCGGTGGCGGACGACGTCGCACCCGACGCCGCGCCCCGGTTCGACGAGGTCATCCACGCGCCCGTCCGGCTGCGGGTGTGCGGGCTGCTCGCGGCGGCGGAGCAGGTCGAGTTCTCGGTCGTCCGCGATGCGCTCAAGGTCTCCGACGCCACCCTGTCCAAGCACCTCAAGGTGCTCGCGGAGGCTGGGTTCGTGGACGTCCGCAAGGCGGCGTCCGCGCACCGGTCGGACGCACGCCGGCTGACCTGGCTCCGGCTCACGGACGAGGGCCGGCGTGCCTTCTCGGCGCACGTCGCCGAGCTGCGGGCCATCGCCCAGGGTGTCGTCGGCTGAGGCCACGGGAGCGGCCGGGACCGGGGCGGGGTCAGCCGCGCCGACGGGCAGGGCGGCAACGCGCACGGCGCCTCAGGCGGGCGCCGCCCGCAGCAGCCGTCGCACCGCGATCATCGCGCCCGACAGCACGGCCGGGATGCCGCCGCCCGGGTGCACGGACGCCCCGACCCGCCACAGCCAGGGCCGCCACGGGTCGTTGTACGACGGGCGGTGGAGCGGCCCGCTCAGCCACGGCGGACGGGCCGCGCCGTACAGCGCGCCGTGCGGCTCGCCGAAGGTGCCGTAGTGCCGCGGATCGAGCACGACGTGCTCGTCGAGGTGGTCGGTCAGCGGGGCGTCGAGGCCGAGGGCGGTCGAGATCCGCTCGACCTCGCGGCGGACGAACGGGTGGTCCAGGGTGTAGCGCCCGCCGTCGGCCGGGGCGGTGAGCAGGAGGCCGACGGTGCTGCGCCGGTTCGGGTGGACCTCGCCCGGGCGGCCCAGGTTGACGAACGCCATGGTGTCGGCCGGCTCGTCGCCCGCCTCGAGGCTGCGGTACAGGGCGTCGGGCCGTGTCGGCAGCACGACGCTGTGCGCGGCGAGGCTCGCGGGCAGCTCCTCGCGCAGCACCCCGTACACCGCGACCGCCGAGCACGAGAGCGAGCGTCGACGGCCGCGCGCCCGCGCCGGGCCGACCAGCGGCGCCAGGCGGTCGGCGTCCAGGGCGCTCACGACGAGGTCGGCGGGGTGCTGCGCCAGGGTGGTGGTGACCCGGCCCCGCTCGATGCGCGTGACGGTCTCGCCGCGGCACACGTCCACGCCGGCCGCCTCGGCCAGCCGGGCGAGCGCCAGCACGATCTCGTGCACCCCGCCCCGCGGCGCCCAGACGCCGGTCTCGGCCATGATCGCCGGCATGCTGGCGTAGAGCGCGGGGGTGCGCGAGGGCGAGACGCCCGCGTTGAGCGTGTGGATCGCGAGGATGTCGCGCAGGCCCTCGGGCAGCCAGGTGAGCCCGTCGAGGTAGGCGCGGGTGGTCAGGCGCGACCCGTACACGCCGAGCAGTCGCCGCGGCGCCGGGAGCGACGCCAGCTCGAGGGGATCGGTGAGCAGCAGGGCCGCCACGTCGTCCGCGAGCGGTGCGTGCAGGTCGCAGAAACGGCGCCAGGCCGGGTACCAGGGGTGGTCGTGCGCGACGGGCAGGACGGTCTCCTCGCCCCGGTAGTAGTACCGGCCGACCTCGGGCATCCGCACGAGGTCGAGCCGGCCGCTCCCGGAGTCCGTCCCGGCGTCGTCGCCGAGCCGCCGCAGGAGCTCGTCCCAGACCGCCGGGAACGTCACC
Organism: Cellulomonas phragmiteti; assembly: GCF_016862775.1. Taxonomy (GTDB): domain Bacteria; phylum Actinomycetota; class Actinomycetes; order Actinomycetales; family Cellulomonadaceae; genus Cellulomonas; species Cellulomonas phragmiteti. The sequence goes on from NZ_BONP01000013.1 coordinate 6,214, forward strand.
AGCGACGGCCCGGTGTCGATCCGCTCGCCGCCCAGCACCACCCGGCGGCTCTTGCCCCCCAGCTCGCCCGACGCCTCGAGCAGCGTCACCCGGTGCCCGGCCCGCGCGAGCAGCGCGGCGGCGGCGAGCCCGCCGAGCCCGCCGCCGACGACGACGACGCGCTTCACGCGTGCCACCCGGCCGGTCGTGCGGCGCTCACGGGTAGCGCCCGAAGAAGATGCCGACGACGAGCAGCACGCCGGCGACGGACCCCGCGAGGTACGGGTAGGCGACCGACAACGGGTAGAGGCGGTGGCCGGTCCCGGGCGTCGGGTCGCGCAGGAGCCGGACGACGAGGACGCCGGCGATGAGGAGGCTCACCACCGCCACGGGCACGCTGACCTGGGCGAAGAGTGCCGACGACAGCACCCACCAGGCGCCGCTCCACAGCGCCACGCCCCGCGGCCCCAGCCGCACCGCGGTCGTCGTGATGCCCGCCTCGCGGTCCTCGACGATGTCCTGCACCGCGTCGAACGCGTGCTTGGCGACGCTCCACGTCATGAGCCCGACGGCCGCGGGCCACACGGGCGCGACACCCAGCGCGAGCGGCATGATGACCAGCGGCAGCGCGTACGCGGCGTTGCTGAGCGAGTCGACGAACGGCACGGCCTTGAACCGCAGCGGCGTCGCGGAGTAGAAGACGAACACGAACGCGTACAGCAGGATCGCCCCGATCGCCGCTGGCGGCAGGGCCAGCGCGAAGTAGACGAGGAACGGGAGGTTGACCACGGCGACGGCCCAGGCGATCAGCTGGACCTCCGACGGGCTGATCCGCGCGCCCTCGAGCGAGCCCTTGCGAGGGTTGGCCGCGTCCGTCTCCTGGTCGTAGATGTCATTGACGCCGTAGATCAGCAGGTTGAAGGGCAGGGTCAGCCACAGCAGGACGGGCAGGGCGCGCACGTCCATGAGGGCGCCGGTGAGCCAGACGCCCACGACGCCGGTGCCGATGGTGTTGATCCACAGGACGGGGCGCGAGATGTGCACGAGCCGCCCGACCACCGAGCCGGTCCGGGCGTGCGGGGTCGGGCCGAGCTCGCGCATGCCGTCACTCCTCGCGCTCGTCCCGTCCGACCCCGGCCGGGGCGACCGGCCGCCCGTCGGATGCCGACCTGGCGGCTGAATATAACCCGGCCCTCGGCGCCCCGCCCGGTCGGGTGGCACGGGGCCGGCCGGGCCGGAGGCGGCAGGTCGGTGGGCGTGACGGGGGCAGACTGGGCGGGTGCGGATGATGCTGCTGACGGCCGGGTCCCGGGGCGACGTCGAGCCGTTCCTGGCCCTGGCCCGGCACGCCGCCGCGCAGGGCCACGAGGTCCGGCTGGGGCTGCCCGACGACGTCGGCACGCCGCCCGGGGTGGACACCGTCGGCCTCGACGTGGACTTCCGCCGGCTGCTCGCAGCGCCGGACCGCACGCCGTGGGGGATCGCGCGCCACCTGCGGGGGGAGGTGCGGCCCGCGATGCGGCGGATGCTCGCCGCCGCGGTGGAGGCGACCGTGGCGTTCGCGCCGGAGGTCGTGGTGCACCACCCGCTGATCCTGTCCGCCCCCATGGCGGCGGACGCGCTGGGCGTGCCCCGGGTGCTCGTGGAGCTCGCGCCCGTCGCGACGCCGTCGAGCCAGTTCCCGGCCGCGGGCGGCCCGACCGCCACCCGTGACCTGGGCCGCCACAACCGGGCCACGTACGCCGTCCCGCGCGCCGCCGCACGGGTCTTCGACGCCGACGTCGCCCGGGCCGCGGCGCGGCTCCCGGGCGGTCGCCGTCCGGCGTCGCGGACGCCGTCGCGGGCGACGCTCATGGCCGTGAGCCCGCAGCTGCTGCCGCGGCCGCGGGACTGGCCGCCGCACGTCCACCTCACCGGGTCGTGGCACGGCGCGTCGCGCACGGCACCGGTCGACGCCGTCGTGGCGGAGTTCGTGCACGGCGGCGGGCACGTCGTCGCGTCCTTCGGCTCCATGGCCGTCGGGGGCGCCGAGGCCCGCGCGCGGGCGGTCGTCACGGGCGCGCGGGCCCACGGCCTGCGCGTGCTCCTGCTCACCGGGTGGGGCGGGCTGGCGCTGCCCGACGACTGCCGCGGCCCCGACGTGCTGGCGGTGCCGTCCGCGCCGTTCGACACCGTGCTGCCGGGAGCCGCGCTGGCCGTGCACCACGGCGGCGCCGGTACCACGCACGACGTCGCCCGGGCGGGCGTCCCCGCGGTCGTCGTGCCGGTCACCGCGGACCAGCCGTTCTGGGGCGCCCAGCTGCACCGGCGGGGCGTCGCCGCGCGCCCGGTCCCGGTCCGGCGGCTGACGGCCGAGGTCCTCACGCGCGCGATCACCGACGCCCTCGCCTGCCAGGAGCGGGCTGCCGAGGTCGGTGCGGCGATGCGTCAGGAGGACGGCCTGGGGGCCGCGCTCGACGTGCTCGCGTCGCTGTGACGACACCCCGGGAGCCGACGGCTGCCGTCCGCCGCCACCGGGGCCGGCGTCGACGCGCGTGCGGGGGACCGGCCGCGTAGCGTCGAGGCCATGCGCAAGGGTCAGAAGGTGCACTGGAACACCTCGCAGGGCCGCACGGTGGGCACCACCGTCGAGCGCCGGACCAGCGACTTCACCTTCGAGGGCCAGCAGTTCCGGGCGTCGGACGACGAGCCGTACTGGATCGTCGAGTCGGAGAAGACGGGCGCCCGGGCCGCCCACAAGGAGTCGAGCCTCACCGTGGCGTGACCGCCCCACCCCGAGTCGACGGATCCCGCCAACGACCTCGTCGTCGGCGTCACGACCCCGGCGGCTCCGAGCCGGCCGTGGCGACGTCGGGACGAGCGCGGGGCCGTCCCGACAGCCAGACGTACACGCCGGCGGTGACGAGCACGCCGGTGGCGACGAGGACCCACCACGGGAAGGTCGGGATCTCCGGGCTCTCACCGGCGCCGTCGAGATCGTCCTGCGGCGTGGGGATGACGCGCTCGCCCGTGACCAGGATGCGGTGGCTGTTCACGCCGAGAGGGGTGCAGGTCACGAGGGTCACCAGGTCCCGCCCCTCGACCGGGAACAGGCTCTCGCCGTCCGTGGGCTCGACGACGCGGGTGTCGATGACGCGGTAGGTCAGGACCTCCCCGAACACCTCGAGGACGAAGGTGTCCTTCACCTTCACCCGGTCGAGGTGCGTGAACAGCTCCGCGGTCGCCAGGCCGCGATGGGCCGTCAGGACGGAGCGGGTGGAGGCCCCGCCCACCGGCAGGGCGGTGCCCTCGAGGTGCCCGACGCCGTGCTCGAGCACGGGCCCGCTCGTGCCGTGCGAGACGGGCAGGTCGACGTTGATCGCCGGGATCTTGAGGCGGGCCATCAGGCCGGTCCGGTCGGCGCGCAGGATGCTCTCGTACTCGCCCGCCTGGTCCGGCTCGTCGGCCACCGGCAGGCGCCCGTTCGCGACGACGCTCGCCCCTCCGCCGACGAGGTCCTCGTTGTACCTGCGGGCGCGGTCGAGCTCGTCCTGCAGGGTCGCCGAGCCGAGGTCGGCGACGTCCGCGTTCAGGTCGTCGATGCGCTGCGACTGCTCGTACTGGCTGAACCAGGACACGATGGTGGGAAACATCAGCAGGCCGGCGCCCAGCACGGCGATCACGGCGATGAGGAGCGAGATCCACGGCATGCGCCATCGCTCTTCCGTGCCCTTTGTCCGGCGTGTGCGGCTCGTCGTCCCGCGCATGTCCGGGGACGACGAAGGCGGGGGCCCCGAAAGGCGCCCCGCCTTCGTCCTCATCACGTCGGACTACGCGGACGCGAGCTCGGCGGCCTGACGCCGACGAGCCACGAGGAACGCGGCACCGAGGGCGATCGCCAGGAGCGCACCGCCACCGATCCCGAACCACAGACCACCGTCGCCACCCGTGTACGGCAGCAGGAAGTTCGCCGCCGAGACCTGGGTGTGGTTGAACTCGACGTAGTTCTGCACCGGCGCGACCGTGGACGTCAGACCTGCGACGACGACGGTCTGGACCGGGTTGGTCTGCGGCAGGTTGAAGCCGGCGGGCGGGGTGATCTCACGCACGTAGTAGTTGCCGGGCGTGATGATGGGGATCGCGACGAACCCGGTGGCGTCGGTCGTCCAGCTGGACGTGCCGTTGACCGAGACCGGGTTCTGCTGGTTGTTCGCGTCGTTCTGGTTCAGGTACACCTGGTAGACCGCACCGGCCAGCGGGGTGCGCGGGCCGCCGGTGTTGCTCTCGAACGCGAACACCGTCAGCTGACCGATCGGGCTGGAGCCCGTCACCGTCTCCGTCGCGCCGTTGACGTTGGCCGTCGCCGTGTTGGTGATCACGCCGTTCGGCGGGATCGACACGGCACGGGTCAGCACGTTGAACGACACCAGGCCCCCCTGCAGACCGGTGAGCCGGGTCAGGCCCGCGGTGGTGAAGGTGAGCACCGAGGTCGCCTGCGTCGTCGACGTCGCGGCCGTGTTCGTGATCGTGTAGTCCACGCCCTCGACGAAGCTCTGCGCCACGCCTCCGGAGTTCGTCACCGTGACGGTCGACGGCGAGACACCCACGGGCAGGGTGTCGGGGAACACCAGCGCGTCCGGGACGGTGTCGGTGAGGGTGAACGTGCTGATCGTGTCACCCGCGGCGAGCGTCGGGATGCTCGCGGCGATCGACCAGCGGATGAGGTCGGGGTTGCGCGCCTCCGCGGAGTTCGCGGGAGCGGGGACACGCGTCTTCGTCGTCTCGGTGACGGCGTTCTTCGGGTAGACGTGCACGTCGTAGATCCACTGGTTCGCCGGGGCGCCGACGGGGCCCGTCGGCAGCGGCAGCGAGACGAGGAACGGCGCCGTCGGGTTGGTGGCGTCCGCGGGCAGGACCGTCTCCTGCACGTAGTACAGGCCGAGCGGCATGCCGGTCGGGAAGGTCGCGGTGCCGTTCGCCGCCGACGGGGTCGACGTGAAGGGCGTGCCGGTCAGCCGCGTCGACGCCGTCTGCGGGGTCAGGTTGTTCGCGATCGTCCAGCCCTCGGGCGTGGTGAGGTCGACCCCGGCGACCTGCGTCGCGGTGAAGACGGCACCGGGCAGCGGCGTGCCGAGGCCGGCGGTGGAGGGGAGCTCCTGACCCGTGCCGGCGACCTGGCCGTTGGCCGGACCCAGCGCGAACTTGTGCACCGTGAGGCTGCGCGGCTGGTCGGGGTCGATGTTGCCGGGCAGGGTGACCCCCTGCGCGGGGGCGACGGCGACCATCGCCGCACCGGCGGCCAGGACGAAGGCGCCGATCGCGGCGGTGAACCACCTGGTGAAGGACCTGGACATGTGTGGCTCCTGTCATCGGTGAGAAGTGGTGCTACGTGGTGGTGGTCGGAAAGGAGTGCGTGGTCGGGAAGGAGTGGATGGTCGGAGAGGACGGGTGGTCGGGAGCGGGTCGGTCGTCAACGGGTCACGTCACGCTCCCTCCCCTGCGGCGACGTCGCTGCCAGACCGCGATCGCGATCGCGAGCACCAGCAGTGCCCGCCCGGCGGCGAGGAACGCGTCGCTGCTCGTCCCGCCGGTGAGCGGTAGCGCGGGTGGCAGGACGGGGGCGTTGACGAACCGGTAGACCGCGGTCTGCCCGGCCGCCGGGGCCGTGATGGTCGGAGAGGTCACCGGGGACCAGCTGCCGTCCGGCTGCCGCACCTCGAGGCGCAGCTGCTGGTAGGCGAGGCGCGTCCCGCTCTGCGCGAGCGCCTCGCTCAGGGTGTAGCCGTGCCCGGGCCGGACGGGGAACGTGCTGGCCGGGTTGCCGAGGGGCGCGAAGTCCGCGCCGCTCACGGTCGTCGCGGTCAACCCGGCCAGCGGGGCCGGTGTCGCCGTCAGGTTCCAGGTGGCGGGCACGAACCCCGTCGAGGGGCTCTGCACGTTCTTCAGCAGGGTCAGCGCGGCGGTCGCGTTCGTGACGGTGCAGGTCACGTCGGTCCCGCGGGCCAGGGTCACGTCCCCCGCGGCGGTGACGGTCACGGTGCTCCCGGACGTGGTGACGCACGCCCAGCCCCCGACCTGCACGTAGGTCGCGGGTCCGCCCGCCTCCGAGAGCCGGTAGGGGGTCTCGGCCGACACGGTCACCGCGGTGACGGCGCCGCTGCCGCCGGCGCCGCTGGGCCCCGGGAGTGCCGTGGCCAGGTTGCGCGTGGCGGCGAGCTGCCACTGCGACGGCGTCGCGGTCCCGAAGGAGACGTTCTTGACGAGCGAGAGCGTCGCGACCGGCCGGTTGGTGAAGACGCAGTCGACGGCGCCGCCCGGTGCGACGTCGACGTCGACCACGCCCCGGACCTGGGTGCCGACGGTCGTGACGGTGGTGGCCGCGGTCGTGCCGTTCACCGTGCACACCAGGCTCTGGTACCGGAACCCGGCCTGCGCCGTCTCGGCCACGGTCACGCGGCCGCGGTGGGACGCGGCACCGAAGAGCACCTGCCAGGTCGCGGACCCGTCCGCACCGGTGACCTGGGACGGGTCCCGCGCGGGCAGGACGGTCACGACGCTGCCGGCGTTGGCGGTCGCCGTGGTCGTCGTCGTCCACCCGGGGGTGGGCGTGCGGTTGGCGCCGCTCCAGTCCTCGACGACCTTGGTCACCCGCACGGTCGCGAACGGCGCCGGGGAGTTGGTGAAGGTGCACGCGACACCGACGCTCAGCCGGTTCGGGATCGTGATCGTGGCGGACTTGGTCGTCCCCGTGAAGATGCGGACGCCGTCCGCCCAGCACTCGTAGACGGAGGTGTAGGAGGTCAGCGGCGACACCGAGCCCGCGGCCATCGTCTCGGAGATCGTGACGGTCGTGTTGATCTGCACGGGGGTGGGTCCCACGCGCGCGGCCTGCACGCCCGTGGCCGACCCGCTCGTGGTCGCCACGGACGCCTCGACGAGCGGGGACCCGCTCGACAGCGCGAGCCGGAACTGGTCGGCGGCGTTCAGCCTGCCGGCGACGTTCTTCTCGAGGGAGATCGTCGACGGCGAGGCGCAGCCGGCGAGGTCGGTGGCGGTGTTCGGAGCCGTCGTGCCGATGGTGGCGCGCGGGCTGTTGGGGATGCGCACCCAGGTCACGGGGTCGAACTGGTACGCGGACGTCGCGTTGCCGAGGTAGACGGTGCCGGTCGGCGAGAAGGCCATGCCGTTGACCGCCGTCAGGGCGGCCCCCGCGTCCGTGCCGGCGAGCGCACGGCGGACGGTGGCGCTGGCCGGGATCGTGCCGCCCGACGCGGCGAGGAGCGACTCCCGGGTGACGCTGAACATGCCGACGCTGCTCGAGTCGGCCGCGGCCAGCACGATGTGCAGGTTGCCCTGCGCGTCGAAGGAGGCGTCGCCGTTCTCACCCGTCGCGGTGCCCGTCGTCACCTGTCCGAGGTAGAGGAACCGGCTGCCGTTGGTGAGGGCTGCCGGGGTGTACTCCCACAGCCGCACCGACCCGGTCGCCGACTTGCCCACGATCAGCCGGCCGTCGATGGGGTCGACCGCACCGGCGACGATCGTGCCGTCGAGCGCCGCGCCGGAGCGGTCGAGGAACGCGCCCTGGGCCGCGGTGAGGGCCGTGCGGGTGCCCTGCAGCGCGCCGCCGACGACCGTGTAGTTCACGACCCCGCTGGCGCTGACGGCGTTGGTCCCCGTGCGGTCGATGGCGACCGCGCGCGTGCCGTCGCCGTTCACGCCGAGCGCGTTGACGTCGGTCGCACCGGTCACGGCGCCGACGAGCTGCGCCGGCGCGGCGGTGCTCGTGGCGTTGACCTGGGCGATCGACCCGTTGGCGCGGACGGCGTAGTAGTAGGTGCCGTCGCAGAACAGCGACGCCGTCTGCGGGGTGTTCGTGAACGTGCAGACGATCTCGGCGCCCGCCTCGTCCGGGATGGTGATCGGACCGGAGACCGACGTGCCGGTGGCGATCGTGGTCGTGCCGCGCAGGCACTGGTAGCTCGTCGTGTAGGTGTTCAGCGTCGCCGCGGAGACGATGGTCTCCGAGATCGTGTAGACGCTCCCGCGGGTGACGTCGACGGGCCCGACCTGCGCGGCCTGCAGCCCGGTGGTGGCGCCGGTCGTGGTGGCGGTCGCGACCTCCGTCGCGCCGAGGCTCAGCGCCAGGCGGAACTGGTCGCCGACCGCGGCCCGGGCAGTCACGTTCTTCCGGATCGTGAGGCGGGCCGGGGCCTCGGCGACGAAGGTCGCGCTCTCCGGGGGCACGAGCACGGTGGTGACGTTGGCCGGGCCGTTGACGTAGGTCCCGGGGGCGGTCGCCACCACGTTCACGGTGACCGTGCAGCTCACCGCCCCGCTGGCGAGGTCACCCCCGGTGACGACGATCGAGGTCGCTCCCGCGGCGGCCTGCACGGTGAAGGCCGCCCCGGTGACGTTCGCGCACGTGCCGCCGACCGCCGGCGTCGGGGCGACGACGAGACCCGTGGGCAGGGCGTCGGTGAAGTTCCAGTCGGTCTTGGCCGCGAGCTCGCTCGTGTTCGTGACCGTGAACGTCAGGGTCGTCGGTGCGCCGGCCGTGCCGACGCCTGTGGCGAACGCCTTGTCGAGGCTCGGCGTCGCGTCGACGATCCGCAGGTTGTCGAACGCGAAGTCGTTGCCCTCGGCGGCGGAGACCTGGTTGCTCACCCGGATCCGCGCCTGCGCGGCCTGTGCGGGGGTGAGCCGGACCGCCCTGTCCGTGAAGAACCGCCCCGCGCGCACGGCGGTCTCGGAGCCGAACCCGCTCGTCAGGGCGGGCGAGGTGTAGCGCCCCCCGGTGACGTTGCAGGCGATGATCGGCGACGCGGTCAGGGGCGACGCCGTCCCGCCGACGACGAGCGCGACGTCGAGGCGCGAGTTGTTGTTGATCCCGAGGAACCGGGCGGAGCACGCGTCCTCGGCCACGTCGACGGACGCCGCGTAGTAGCGATCGGCCGTGGCGGTCAGGCCGACCGGCGCGGTCGACTCGACGACCGTCTGGTTGCCCGGCTCCAGGAGGCTCGTCATCGTCAGCCCGGCGACCGCCCGGTTGGCCTGGGACCCGGCGGCGCCCGACGTGGAGCCGTTGACCGGCGTGGTGTTGCTCGTGCTGCCGACGACCCCGAGGCGGAGCTGGCCCAGGACGTCGGCCAGGCGGCGCGTCTGGTTGCGGGGCACGACGTCGAGGGACGAGCCGCAGAAGCCGCTCGACGGGAACGTCGTCGTGTAGTTCACGATCACGCCGTTGCAGCCGGAGTAGTTCAGCCAGAAGGACGTCGCGGTGAACCGGCTCGAGGCGTAGGTGCCGAGTTGCGCCGGCGTCGTGCTCGGCTCGAAGTCCTCGAGCCAGAGCTGCGTGGGCGCCTCGGGGACTCCCGCCGCGAGGATCGACACGTCGGAGGGCGCCGCGAAGGCGGACGCGGCCTGCGGCGAGCTCGGTCCCGGCACGGGCTCCTCGGTGTCGGTCGGCCCGGGATCGCTCGGCTCGGTGTCGGTCGGTCCGGTGACGGTCGGCCCCAGGACGTCCGGCTCGGGACCGGTCGTCTCCGTGACCGGTGCGGTGGCGCTCGGTGGCGTCTGCTCGCCGTCCTGCGGCGCCGGCCGTGGGGTCGGCTCGGGGGTCGGGGCGGTCGTCGTGGGAGACGGGTCCGGAGACGACGACGCGGCGGGCTCGGGTGCGTCCGTGGGCGTGATGCTCGCGGCCGACGCGCCAGGGGCGGCGCCGTTCAATGCCAGGACGACGATTGTTGCGGTTGCTGCCGCGCCCATTCCGATACGGCGGACTGCATTGTGGCGCGCGCCGCCGGCTGAGCGAAAGATCACCTGCGGCCCCCCCGGAACGCGTGGTCAACCCGACCGTGGCGCACTTGTGGGAGAGCGCACGACCGACGACATGGAGATGTGCACTCAGGGGTGCCACCCTTGTCTGCAACATCATCCGAATCAATGTCGGACGTGCCGATGACTCATGTCACCACATGATCGGCGGGCCGTCACGACCACGGGCAGAAATTGCATCGGGTGAATCCAGATAGTGGACAGTTCCTCTCTGTCAGGAATTCTACGGACATATCCGATTCGGGCCGATAGGTGGTGGTCCCGGGTCGACGGGCGCGCAAACGGCTGGACGCGGCACCGCAGGGCGGGCGAGGCTGCGGACCATGACGACGCTGCCCGGTGGTCTCGAGCTCCGTACGGCCCGACCTGCCGACCTCGACCAGATCGCGGCGCTGCTCGTCGAGCGCGGCGAGGAGCCGGACGCGCTGGACCACCGGCTCGTCGTGGAGGGCGGGCTCGGCTGGGACGCGTGCGCCGTCGTGGTCGACGGTGAGCGCGTGGTCTCGACCGCGACGCTCCTCGACGAGACGGTCCGGGTCGGCGACGTCGTGCTCCCGGCGGGGCAGGTCGAGCTGGTGGCCACCGCCACGGGGTACGAGGGCCGGGGCCTGGTCCGCGCCCTGATGGGCTGGGCCCACGACCGCTCGCGCGACCGCGGTCACCTGCTCCAGGTCATGATCGGGATCCCGTACTTCTACCGGCTGTTCGGGTACGAGTACGCGATCGACATCCCCCGGGCGCGGGCGCTGCGGGAGTCGCGCCCGCCGGCGAGCCCGCCCGTCGACCCGGCCCCGGCCCGCGGAGGGGCGCCGGCCGGGTCGATCTTGCGCGCAGCGACGCCCGCGGACGTCCCGGCGCTCGTCGCGCTCCAGCAGGAGGCGCAGGCCCCGTACGACGTGGCGATGCCCCACCCGCAGGAGCGCTGGGGCTGGCTGCTCGCGCACGAGGGCAGCACGACGCGGGTCCTCGAGCGCGACGGCGTGGTCGTCGCGTCGGCGCGGACGGGCCCACCGGACGAGGGCCTGCTCGTCGCGGAGGCGGCCGCGGCGGACGCGACGGCCGCGCACGACCTGCTCGACGGCCTGCGCGGGCTCGGCGAGCCGCTGACGATCGTGCACCGGCCGCTCACGACGCCGGGACGTGCGTGGGCGGAGCACCTCGAGCCCGGCGGGACCGACGCGACGCAGTACTACGCACGGCTGGAGCGCCCCGAGCTGGTCCTGGACGCGCTGCGACCGGTGCTCACGGCGCGCCTGCGCGCCGCCGGGCTCGGCCGGGACGTCGTGATCTCGACGTTCGGCCGCCACTACCGGCTGCCGTGGACCGCGGACGCCGGGCTCGGCCGCGTCGAGGTCGGCGGTCCGATGCAGTCGCCCGGGGTCGCCGGCGGCGCGGGCGTGGCCCCGGACCTCCTGCCCGCGCTGCTCCTCGGGCAGCTCGGCATCCAGGGCCTCGAGCGGCTCCACCCCGACGTCTACGCGCCGGACGCCGACTTCTACGGCGCCCTGTTCCCGCCCCTCACCGCCGACCTGCTCACCTACTACCTGCCCTGGTGACCTCGTTCCGCCGGGCGCGCGGGGCTGCTGAGCGGCGGTCGGCGGCCGGTCACCGCCACCGACCCAGGCCGTCGACGAGGGTCGCGACGACGTGCTCGTCGGTGGTGCCGCGCTCGATGGTCGCCCGGTAGTACAGGGGGCCGATCACCAGGGCGGCGGCGTCGCGGGGATCGGTGTGCAGGTCGACCTCGCCCCGCGCCCGGGCGTCGTCGAGGGCGTCGGCCAGCCGGCTCGCGAGCAGGTCGGCGAAGCGTGCGCGGCGGGCGTCCATGTCGTCCTCCCACAACGCGGCGCTCGCCAGGGTGGTCGCGACCACGCGGACGTCGTGGTGGCCGAGCTGCTGCGCCAACGTGGTCAGCTCACGGACCAGCCAGTCGCGCGTGGGGCTGGCGGGCGCGTCGAAGAACGGCATCGGCACCGTGGCCATCGCCTCGGAGAGGAGCTGGTCGCTGCGCGGCCAGTGGCGGTAGACGGTGGCGCGTGCGATCCCCGCCTGCTCGGCGACGCGGGCGTGCGTGAGGGCCCCGGGTCCGTGCGTCAGCAGCACCTCGCGGGCGGCGGCGACGATCGCCTCACGGCTGCGGAGGTACCGGGGGTCGTCGTGGGTGGGCACCATCCGACGATCCTATGAGACATCTTGACTCAGAGCGCCGCGGGTGTCACCCTGCAGCTATGAGACAAACTGTCGCACAGCAGAGGATCGTCGTCCTGGGGGCGACCGGGGCCACCGGCCGCCTGGTGGTCTCGACGGCCGTGGGCCGGGGCCACCACGTCACCGCCCTGGTGCGCCGGTCCGGGTCGCTCGCACCCGCCGCCGGCCTGCAGGAGGTGGAGTGGCCGGACGTCCACGACGCGGCGACACTGTCCGCCGCGCTGGACGGCGCCGATGCGGTGGTCAGCGCCCTGGGCGGGGCGGCGAAGGCCCCGACCTCCGTGTGCACCGACGCCATGGCGGCCACCGTCCCCGCGACCGGGAGGTACCGGGTCTCCGACCACCTGCCGGTGCGCCTGTGGACCTCCGTCGGGCGTGCCGACCTCGCCGACTTCCTCGTCGACGAGGTCGAGGACCCGCGCCACGTGCGCGCCTACCCGCGGATCGCCGCGTGAACGCCCGGCGCACGCGCGCCGCCGACCCCGTCGTCGGTGCGGACCTCACGGGGCAGGTGGCGGTCGTCACCGGGGCCGGCGGGGGCATGGGCCGGGTCGTCGTCGACGAGCTGGCCCGCGCAGGCGCGCACGTCGTGGCCGTCGCGCGGGACGCGCCGCGCACCGAGCGCCTGCTGCGGGAGACCGTCGGCGCCCACGCCGGCCTCGAGGTCGTCCAGGCCGACCTGTCCCTGCGCCAGGGCGTGGTCGACGCGGCCGCGGCGATCGGCCGACGCCACGCGCAGGTGCACCTGCTGGTCAACAACGCCGGCGCGCACTTCCCCGACAGGCGGCTGACCCCCGACGGGGTCGAGCGGCACGTCGCGGTGGACTACCTGGCCGGCTTCGGGCTCACCCACCTGCTGCAGGAGAACCTCGTCGCTGCCGCCGCGCGCGTCGTCCACGTCGCGTCCGACACCCTCAACGACACCCGGCAGGTCAAGGTCGTCGGCCGCGCCCGCCCGCCCCGCCTCGACCCCGCGCACCTCGCGGACCTCACCCTGCTCAACCCGGCCGACGGCTTCGTCGCCTTCGAGGCGTACGCGCGCGCGAAGCTCCTCACCGTCACCAGCGGCTACCACGTCGCGCGCCTCCTGCGGCCCCACGGCGTCACGGTGAACTCGGTGCACCCGGGCATCGTGGCCACCGGCATCATCGACGACGTCGTCCCGCCGGCCCTGCGTCCGCTCGGCCCGCTGATCCGCCGGGCCCTGCTGACGCCCCGCGACGGCGCCGCCGCCGCGCTGCGGCTGGCCACGGACCCCGCGCTGGCGGGCGTCACCGGCCGCTACTACCACCGCGAGAGGGTGGCGACGACGCCCGACGTCTCCCACGACGCAGCAGTGCAGCAGCGGCTGCACGACGTGAGTGCCCGGTGGTTCGACCGCTGACCCGAGCCGGGGCCGCCCGCTCGGGGTGCCCGCTCACCCCACGAGGCGCGGGGTGGGGACGCCGAGCCGGCGCGCCACGGCCCGCGTGTCGGCCAGGACGGCGCGCGCCTCCGCGGCGTGCGGGTCGGTGTGGGCCGCGAGGCTCCTGCGCGCGATCGGGACGTGCGCGGTCGCCCAGCCGATCGCGGGGGCGACCAGCCGGGGCAGCCGGAACGGCAGCACGGCCGCTCGGTGCCGGCGGAGGTCGACGCCCCGGGCCTCGAGGAGGGGCAGCAGCTCGCGCGTCGTGAGGAACGCCTCGGCGAACGCCCGACGGTCGCCGATCATGGCCGCCAGCGAACCGCTGCGCAGCGCCTGGGCGAACATGCCGGCGTCGGCGGCGAAGTGGATCCACAGCCACCCGCGCATGTCCCCCTCCTGCCGGATGCTCAGGCCCGCCTGGCGGAACGCCGCGATCACCTCCTGCTCGCGCCGGCTCGGGCCGCCGGCCGTCGTGCCGATGACGACGGCGGGCAGCAGCGCCGCCGAGAGGACGCCGTCCTCCCCGAAGCCGCCGCCCGCCTGCGGGAACCCGAGGACGAGGCGGTCGGCCGGGAGCGGTGCGACGGCGGCGAGCGGCTCGTCCCAGAGGTTGCCGAACACCAGCACCGTCGCAGAGCCGAGCCGAGGAGCGAGGAACGCGGCGGCCTCGGCGAGGCGGTGGTGCCCGACGCTGAGCACGACCAGGTCGACGCCGTCGTCCGGCCCGACGGACTCGCGCAACGTGGTCCGGAACGACTCGCGCACCCGCCGGCCGATCGGTCCGCGACGTCCGTCGATCCAGTCGAGCTGCACCTCGTCGCCGTACTCCGCCGCACGACCCGGGCGCACGTAGAACTCGACGTCGTGCCCGGCGGCGTGCAGCACGCGGCCGTAGATCGTCGCGATCACGCCACGGCCGAACATCAGGACGCGCATGACGACCCCTTCCCTAAGATGGAGCCCGTCTCCGTTTGACAAGATATGGAGACGGTCTCCACTTGTCAACGGGAGGGTGCGCCGTGGCCGAAGGACGTGCGCTGCGCGCGGACGCACGCCGCAACCGCGAGGCGATCGTGGCGGCCGCACGCGACGTCTTCGACCGTGACGAGCAGCTGCGCTTCGACGACTTCGCGGCACGTGCCGGCGTGGGGGTGGGGACGCTCTACCGGCACTTCCCGACGCGGGAGGCGCTGGCCGCGGCCGTGTACGAGGGGGAGGTGGCGGCGCTCTGCGACGAGGCGCGTGACCCGGCGCGGTCCGCCGCCGAGAACCTCGCCGCCCTCCTGCGCGCCTTCGTGGAGTACGTGGTGGCGCACGGCGGCCTGGCGCGCACGCTCGCCGCCGTCGTGGACCCGGCGGTGCAGGCCGACGGCGGGAACGCGCTCGAGTCGACGGTCGCCGACCTGCTCACCCGCGCGGCGGGCGACGGCACGATCCGCGACGACGTCCCCGTCGGCGCGGTCATGATCGTGCTGCACGGCATCGGCTCGGCCACCGACCGGCCGCACTGGGCGTCGGAGGCGCGTGCTGCCGTGGAGCTGCTGCTCGCGGGGCTGAGAGCCGCCTGACCCTCCCGTGGCGGCTCGTCGCGCGCCGGCCGCCGCGAGGGGACCGCGCCTCAGACCTCGTCGCGCCAGGTGTGCTGCGGGTCGTAGCCCAGGAGGCGACGTGCCTTGTCGATGGACAGGAGCGTCTCGCGGCCCTCGAGCGGGCGGGTCACGGGGACGTCCGGGAGGTACTCGGCGACGAGCTCCGCCGAGGGCCGCTCCAGCACCGTGTCGGGCGAGGCGATGATGAACGCCTCGAAGCCGCGCAGGTCGCTCTCGAGCGCCAGCCGCACCGCGAGCGCGCCGTCGCGGGCGTCGATGTAGCCCCACAGGTTCCAGATGCGGCTGCGCGGGTCGGCCGCGAAGCCCGGGAACGCGGCGTAGTCGCCCGGCTCCATCACGTTGGAGAACCGCAGGCCGATGAGCTTGAGCTCGGGGTCCCAGCGGGCGAAGTGCCGGGCCATCTCCTCCTCGACCGCCTTGCCGAGCGAGTAGGTGCTCTCCGGGCGGACGGCGTACTCCTCGTCGACCGGGACGTACGGCGGCGGCGTGTCGAACGGGAGCCCGAGGACGGTCTCGCTGGAGGCCCACACGACGTTCCGGATGCCGGCGCGGCGGGCGGCGCTGAACACGTGGTGGGTGGCGACGACGTTGTGCGCGAAGGTCGCGCCGCTCGGCCGCAGGCCCGGCGCCGGGATCGCGGCGAGGTGGACGACCGCGTCGACGCCGTCGTACCGGTCGTCGATGCCGGTCAGCGCCTCGGTCACCTGGCCGAGGTCCGTCAGGTCGACCCGGGTGAAGAGCGCCCTCTGACCCTCCGGCGGCGGAGCGGTGTCGACGTTGACCACGTCGTACCTGTGCGTCGCCAGGTGCTCGACGACCGCGCGCCCGAGCTTGCCGCTCCCGCCGGTCACGACGACGCGGCTCATGCGCCGCCCTCCACCGGCTCCGGGCTGCGTGCGTCGACCGTCTGCGTCATCCCGCCATCAGATCACGCCGAGGTCCGGGAGGTCGGGTCCCGCGTCAGGCAGGGGTGGAGGACAGGCCTCCTGCATCTCACGCCCGACCGCAGCGTCGTGGGTGGACGGCGGTGGACGGCGGTTGACGGCGCTGAGCGGGTCGGACAAGGTTCGCGCGTGCACACCCCCCGGTCAGCCCTGTCCGCCGCCGCACCCTCGGGGCGCTGCGTGACGCGGCGGCGTGAGCGTCGAGCGGCCACGCTCGCGGTGTCCGTGCTGGTCACCGCCCTCGTCGCGACCGGCTGCTCATCGTCGGGCGAGGACCCGGCCGCAGCACCGACCCCGCGCAGCACACCGACCGCGACGCCGACGCCGACCGCGACGCCGACGCCCACACCGACGTCGACGATCGCGCCGAGGTCGGACTACCTGGTCAACATGATCGGTTGTCTGCGGACCCACGGGTGGGAGGCGGAGTCCGTGAACGGGTCGATCTCAGCGAACGCCTCCGCAGAGCAGCGCCCTGCTCTGCTGGAGGACGTGGCGACGTGCGAGGCGCAGTTCGGCTACGACCAGCCGACCCCGGCCCTCTCCCCGGAGGCGGCCCGCCTGCGGCTCGAGCAGCTCGACGCGGTCGCGGCGTGCCTCGCCGCGGCGGGGTACCCCGTCCCGGCGCGGCCGACGGACGAGGCGGCGCTGGCCGGCCTCACGTCGACCCCGAGCGACCCGGGGTGGGTCGTGTACGGCGACGTCCCGGGGGACCGGCTGCTCGACGCCCAGGACGCGTGCCCGCCGCTGTGGATGTAACCGGCGAGAACCACCGGCCTGAGGCCCTGCGGGCCGGAGCCGTCCCCACGACCCACCGTCCACCCGTGAAGGCGAGGCACCGTGAAGCTCCTCCTGACGTCGGGCGGCGTGACCAACGCCGCCATCCACGCGGCGCTCGTGCGGATGCTCGGCAAGCCGGTCGCCGAGAGCCGCGCGCTGTGCATCCCGACGGCGCAGTGGGGTCACCCGCTGTGCGGCCCGGACGGCGTGCGCAGGCTGGCCGCCGCCGGGCCCGCGTCCCCGCACCTGACGGGCCTGGGCTGGGCGTCGCTCGGCGTCCTGGAGCTCACGGCCCTGCCGACGATCGACGCCGAGCGCTGGGTGCCGTGGGTGCGGCAGGCCGACGTGCTCCTCGTCGACGGCGGGGACGCGACCTACCTCGCCCACTGGATGCGCGCGTCGGGGATGGTCGACCTCCTGCCCTCCCTGCCGGACACCGTCTGGGTCGGGGTCAGTGCGGGCAGCATGGTCATGACGCCGCGGATCGGCTCGTGGTTCGTCGAGTGGCCCGCCGCCCCGGACGACCGGACCCTCGGCGTCGTCGACTTCGCGATCTTCCCGCACCTCGACGCCTTCCCGACGAACACCCGGGCCCACGCCGAGCAGTGGGCCGCCGACATCGGCGTCCCCGCCTACGCGATCGACGAGCAGACGGCGCTCGCGGTGGTCGACGGCGCCGTGGAGGTCGTCTCCGAGGGGCGGTGGGTCCGGTTCGGCTGAGCACCTCGAGCCGGTCGCGGGAGGATGGTCGGGTCGCGACGCAGGACGGAGGTCGGTGTGGTCTCACCCCAGGCACTGAGCGAGGCCGATCGCCGCACGGGCGGCGGACTGCGCCGCCCCGCGGTGCCGGCCCGCCGCTACTGCGAGATCGCGTAGCGCCGTCCGCTGCCCGACCGCCGCTCACCCCACCGGGAACGCGACCCCCGTGAGCTCCTCGGAGACGGTCCACAGGCGCTGCTGGGTGGCCCGGTCGTGGGAGTCGGGGCTGGACGTGACGAGCGTCGGGTGCCCGCGGACCTCCCGGCGGCCGTCGGGGCCGTAGTACTGCCCGCCGACGACGCCGGGGTCGGTCGCGGCGCGCAGCGTGGGCAGGGCGCCCATCGCCGCCGACGGGAACAGCGGCGAGAGCCAGGTGAGGGGCAGGCGCAGGGCGGTCGGCGCGTTGCGCGCGAGCTCGGTGCGCGACAGCCCGGGATGGGCGGCGACCGCGACCGTGGTGCCGTGCGATGCGAGCCGGCGCTGCAGCTCGTACGTGAACATGAGGTTGGCGAGCTTGGACTGGCCGTACGCGCCGGCCCGGTCGTACGACCGCTCCCACTGCAGGTCGTCGAAGTGGATGGCGGCCCGCAGGCGGTGCGCGTTGCTGCTGACCGTCACGACGCGGGAGCCGGGGACGGGCAGCAGCCGGTCGAGCAGCAGGCCGGTGAGGGCGAAGTGGCCGAGATGGTTGGTGCCGAGCTGCAGCTCGAACCCGTCGGCGGTCGTCTGCTTCGGCGTGTACATCACGCCCGCGTTGTTGATCAGCAGGTCGATGCGCGGGTGCGCGGCGCGCAGGTCGGCCGCCGCGGCCCGGACCGACGCCAGGGATGTCAGGTCGAGCGCCTGGACCGAGACGTCCCCCGGGAGCCGCGCGGCGGCCTGCTCGCCCTTCGCGACGTCGCGGACGGCCAGGACCACGCGCGCCCCGTGCTCGGCGAGCGCCCGGGCCGTCTCGTGGCCCAGCCCGGTGTTGGCGCCGGTCACGACGACCACCCGGCCGGACTGGTCGGGGATGTCCTGCTCGGTCCAGCTGCTCATGGTGGGCTCCTCGCGTCGTCGGGCCGGTGGTGAGAACGTAACAGACCAGTGGTCTGTTCACAAGGAACCGGCGGTCCGTAACGGTAGGGTGGCGGCATGACGTTCCAGCGGGCGCGCAGCGAGGAGCAGCGGGAGGTCCGCCGCCGGGCGATCCTCGACACCGCGGCCGCGATGCTCGACGAGATGCCCGTGGCCGACGTGAGCCTCAACGAGCTGAGCCGACGCGTCGGCCTGGCCAAGTCGAACGTGCTGCGGTACTTCGAGTCCCGCGAGGCGGTCCTGCTCGAGCTGCTCGACGACTTCCTCGAGCGCTGGCTGACCGAGCTGGCCGACGAGCTGGTGGCAGGGGTGGTCGCGGACGCGGCACCGGACGAGCGCGCGCGGCAGCTCGCCGAGGTCCTCAGCCGCTCCCTGGCCGGCCGGACGGTGCTGTGCGACCTCTTCGGTGCGCAGGGCGGCGTCCTCGAGCACAACGTCTCGGTTGGGGTGGTGACCCGGCACAAGCGGACCTCGCTCGCGCTGCTGGAGCACATGGCCCGCCTCGTGCGGCAGCACGTCCCCGAGCTCGGCGACGGCGCGCGGCTGTTCTGCCTGACGGCCCTCGTGACGGCCGGCGCCCTGTCGTCCTACACGCCCCCACCGCCCAGCGTCCTGGCCGCCTACGCGCAGGAGCCCGCGCTCGCCGCGCTCCACCTCGACCTGCAGGACGCGCTGCGCACCGCCTTCACCACCGCGCTCCTGGGCGTGCTGCCGCGCCCCTGACCGGACGGTGAGACGCGGCACGGACAGTCGCACGCTCCGCGACCCTGCAGCCTCGAGGTGACACCCTGGTTCGACCCTGAGCCGGCACCGGCAGCATGCCACGTGGACCGCTCGTGGGACCCGGGGCCGGACGTGACGAGCCGGACCAGGGTCGCGTACAACGTTTCGGGGGCGCGGTCCGTCACAGGGGTGACCGGGCGGGTGGCCCGGCCCGACCACAGGAGCGTCGATGACCCCGCAGGACGTCCGTGACACGTTCGCCACCCTGGCGCGCGAGCGTGGCCCTGCGCTCGTCGGGTACGCCTCCCTGCTGACCGGCGACCGGGCTGCGGCCGAGGACCTGGTCCAGGACGCGCTGCTCAAGGTGTTCGTGCGTGCTCGCGCGGGCTTCCGGCCCGATGTCGCCGAGGCGTACGTGCGGCGCGCGATCCTCACGCTGTACGTCGACGGCTACCGCAGGCGGCGCCACCTGGGTGCGCTGCGCCACCTGCTCGCGCACGACGGGGCCCGTGACGGCCCGGACGTGTCCGCTCCCGACCGGCTCGACCTGCGCGCGGCCCTGCTGGTGCTCACACCCCGTGAACGCGCGTGCGTCGTGCTGCGCTTCTACGAGGACCTGACCGTCCCGGAGATTGCCGACCGGATGGGGCTCGCGACCGGGACGGTCAAGCGCTACCTGAGCAACGCGATCGGCAGGCTCGAGTCCGTCCTCGGCCCGCTGGCGAGCCGTCGTGACGACGCCGACGGTGCCGTCGACGTCCTCACGGTCGAGATCGACGACACCACCCGACCCGGGAGCTGACCATGGACTTCGATCTCGAGAACGGCATGCGCGAGCTGGCCGACGACACGGCGCGCGAGGCGCGTCTGCCCGTCGAGGAGCTCGGCCGTCGGCTGCGTGCGCGGCGTGCGGCGCGCGCGGCGACCGTCGCGGTCGTCGCCGTCGCGGCGTCCGGCGGCCTCGTCGTCGGGGCGGCCGCGCTCCTGGACCGGGTCGAGCGAACGGACGTCGTCGCCCCGTCGCCGACGGCCGAGGCGACCCGTGCCCCCACGGTGACGCCGACCCCGACGAGCACTCCGGCACCGTCCCCCTCGCCCCCGCCGGTGGAGGACCCGGTCGTCACGCCCGACCCGTCCGTCCCCCCGGAGCCGAGCGCGCCCGCCCTGCCGCGTCCGTCCGACGAGGTGCAGGGCAGCACCGCGTGGGCCGTCTACGTCGCGGTGACCCCGACCTACGACGACCCGGCGCTGGCGGAGGCCGACGCGCGCCTGACCGCCCTGGGCTACACGAGGCTCCGCGGGGGGAGCCTGGCGTGCGACCGGGGAGCGGCGGAGGCGCTCGGCCGGGACCCGGACGAGGCGGCGATGGCCATGTACTTCGACACGCAGGAGGACGCCGCCCGGTTCGTCGAGCTGTACGGGGACGGTGTCGTGGGGACCGTGCAGGTCACGATGTACTGCCGGGACTGACGCGCGCAGCCGGGCGGGTCCCTTCGCGTCGAGGCGGGGCGGTGGGCCACGTGAGAACACATGTCAACATTGCAATATCACGATATGAGTGGTGTGCTGGTCACGTGGACGGTGACCCGGGACTGGCGGCCGCAGCAGAGGTCTTCAAGGTCCTCGGCCACGAGTCGAGGCTCTGGCTGCTGACGTTGATCCACGACGAGCCGCGCACGGTGGGTGCACTGGCCGAGGCGACAGGAATGTCGCAGCCGCTGGTGTCCCAGCACCTGCGTTCGCTGCGCGAGGGCCGGCTGGCCGTCGCCGTCCGCAACGGCAGGGAAGTCACCTACCGGGTGGCGGACGAGCACGTCGCCCACGTGGTGGCCGACGCGATCGCCCACACCCGGGAGCCACCGCACCCAGCCGCCCCGCACGGACCCTCGGAGGAACACGCATGACGATCACCGACACCCACGCCGAGCACACGCTCGACCAGCACCGCCACGGTGCGGACTGCGGCCACGAGGCCGTCGAGCACGGCGACCACGTGGACTACCTGCACGGCGCGCACCGCCACGCCGAGCACGACGACCACTACGACGAGCACGAGTCCGTCGCCGAGCACACCACCGAGCAGCACGCGCACGGGACCGACTGCGGCCACGAGGCCGTCGAGCACGGCGACCACGTCGACTTCGTCCACGACGGCCACAAGCACGCCGCGCACGACGACCACTACGACGAGCACTGACCTCGCGACGCCGCTCGTCGGTGGCCTGCCGGTCGCCGACGAGCCGGGCCCGCAGGGGGCCTCGAGCCTCCCGATCCGCGGCCTCGACGGCCGACACGACGGCCGCCGGTCACGAGGACCGGCGGCCGTCGCCGTGCCCGGGGGTGCCCCGGGCACGCGTGGGGTCAGGCGCAGGCCGCGCCGTTCACCGTGAACCCGGTCGGCGCCGCATTGGTGCCGCTGTACGAGCCGTTGAACCCGATGCTCGTCGACCCGCCCGCGGCCAGTGAGCCGTTCCAGGCGGCGTTGGTCGCGGTGACCGCGGCACCCGTCTGGCTCCAGGTCGCGCTCCAGCCCTGGGTGACCCGCTGGTCACCGGCGAACGTGAAGCCGAGCTGCCACGACGACCACGGCGTCGAGCCCGTGTTGGTCACGGTGACCGCGGCGGTGAAGCCCGTGCCCCAGGAGTTCGCCGTGTAGGTGACCCGGCAGGACGCGGAGGCCGTGGGGCTGGGCGTCGGGGTGGGGGTGACGGTCGGCGTCGGGGTGACGGTCGGCGTGGGCGTGGGCGTGACGGTCGGGGTCGGGGTCGGGGTGACCGTCGGCGTCGGCGTCGGCGTCGTCGTCGGCGTGGGGGTCGGGGTCGGGGTGGGTGTCGACCCGCCCGCCTGCTCCGCGGCCCACGCGGCGAGCCAGACGAGCGCCGAGTTCCAGTTGATCGCGACCTCGTTCACCGAGTACGCCTCGATGTC
Source organism: Cellulomonas phragmiteti (assembly GCF_016862775.1). Taxonomy (GTDB): domain Bacteria; phylum Actinomycetota; class Actinomycetes; order Actinomycetales; family Cellulomonadaceae; genus Cellulomonas; species Cellulomonas phragmiteti. The sequence goes on from NZ_BONP01000013.1 coordinate 28,440, forward strand.
GTCGACGAAGCACTTCTGCGCCGCGCAGCCGGCGAGCTCGGCGGCCGCGACCGGGTCCTGCAGCTCGCTGTTGGGCCCGCCGGAGAACGACCCGGGCGGCGCGATCGGCAGGGACGCGTCGGCCTGGTGCGCCCAGAACCGGTGGTGCACGTTGCGCACGGGGTTCTCGCCGTAGCCAGCGATGTACGACTGGTTGAGCGGGTTGCGGCCCTGGAAGTAGTCGAGCGCGCCGTACACGGCCGTCCGGTACCGTGCCTGGCCGGTGAAGTCGTACGCGAGGGCGAGGACGTTGGCGTTGTTGGCGACCTGCCCGTTCGAGCCCCAGTAGTACAGGCTCCCGGGGTTGTTGGGGGCCGGGTACGCCTGGCCGGCGAGCCGCGTGAGGGCGGCGTCGGCGAACGACACGATGGCGGCGCGCGTCGCCGCGACGTCGGCCGCGGGCAGGTCCGTCGGGACGAGGGCGAGCGTCGTGTCGCCCAGGCCGCCGGTCCAGCCCCAGTCGTAGCCGCGCTGCGCGAAGCTCGTGCCGCGGTACAACGACGAGCCGGTGACGTCGGCGCGGTACGACGCCGACCCGGTCGTGGCGAACAGCTCGGCGGCCGCCCAGTAGAACTCGTCCGTGACGGACCGGTCGCCGTAGGCGCCGCCGCCGGTGCCGTCGGTGTCGGACGCGATGCGGTTCGGGTTCGCCTTCGCCGCGGCGTACGCGGTCTGCGCGGCCGTCAGGGCCCGCGCGGAGAACGCCGGGTCGTACGACGCCCACAGGCGTGACGCCTGCGCGGCGACGGCGGCCATGTTGAGGGTCGCCGCGGTGCTCACGGGCGCGAGCACGCGGCGCTGGGAGTCCTGCGACGGGACCGTGGGGATGCCCGTCCAGTTCTCGTCGTGCATCTTGTGGTGCACCATGCCGGCGTCGGTGCGGCCGGCGGGCACCTGCATGCGCAGCAGGAACTCGACCTCCCAGCGGGCCTCGTCGAGCACGTCGGGCACGCCGTTGGCGCGCTCCGGGATGGCCGCCGTGCCGTCGCCGAGGGCGGCGCGGTCCGCGCCGGGCACGTGCAGCGTGCGCTCGTACGCGTTCTGCAGCTGCCACGTCGCGATGCCGCCGTTGACGACGTACTTGCCGTGGTCGCCCGCGTCGTACCAGCCGCCGCGCACGTCCAGGCTGTAGCCGCACGACGTCCGGCACGGCACGCTCGTGTCGCCCTGGTTGGGTGCGACGCCCAGGTGCCCGGCGGCGCGCGCGTAGGTGCTGCCGACGTACCGCGACTCGATCGCGATGCCCGAGCGCTGGTGGTAGAAGAACGCGAGCGCGTCGGACCGCAGCTGCCGCAGCGGGCCGGCGGAGATGTCGAACGGGTGGCTGCTCGCGCCGCCGGCGGACAGGACGTACCCGGTGCCGGGGGTGTCGTAGGCCGAGAAGTCGATGAGGTGCGTCCGGTCGCCGGACAGGGCGTCCGCGCCGCGGACGGTGGTCGTGCCCGACGCGACCGTGCGCCCCGCGGCGTCGCGCAGCGTCCAGGCGACCGGGGTGGTCGACGTGCTGACGAGCGTGGCGACCTTGGCGACGCCGGGCACGTAGGCGACCTGGTTGACCTTCACGGGCGTGCCCGGGTCGGGTGCGGCGACCGCCGGGGGTGCAGCCATGCCGGCGACGGCGAGGGCCAGGGTGATCGCGAGGACGCGGGCGGTCGTGACCGCCCCGCGGGCGGGCCGGCCGTGGCGCACGGTGCGGCGTCGGGTGATCGGTGACATGACGGTCCTCAGGTGGGCGACGACGTGGCGGACGGCGTGACGGGACGGCGCCCGCGTCGAGCGCGGCCCGTCGCTGGGCAGCCCCGACGCCGCAGCGCCTCGCTCACGGTAGGTCCGCGACGTCGGACGCCGGAGGGGGGTGCCGACCCGGAATCGATTAAGCCGAGGTCGTGCGCGCGTGCGCCGCCCGGTGGGCGAGCACGTCGTCCATGTGCTCCTCGGCCCAGCGCTTGATCTGACGCAGGGTCGCGTGCAGGGATACGCCCAGGTCCGTGAGCTCGTAGGTCACCGTGACGGGGACCGTCGCCGTGACCGTCCGGGAGACCAGGCCGTCGCCCTCCAGCGAGCGCAGGGTCTGGGCCAGCATCTTCGGGCTCACGCCCGCGAGTACCCGGGCGATCTCGGAGTAGCGCATCGGGCGGGGGTCACCGGTGCAGTCGGGCCCGCTGCCGAGGGCGGACAGCACCAGGGTCACCCACTTGTCGGAGACGCGGTCGATCAGCTGCCGGCTGGGGCACGCGGCCAGGTAGGCGTCGTACTGCACCTTGGCCTGCGCGCGGCGCTGTGCGGCCGTCGTCGTCATCCTCACCACGTCCTCACGGGTACCAACGCACTTCCGGGTAACTACTTCCGAAGAGGAAGCATGTCGCCCAGGCTAGCCACCGGTGCGGACCGGCACCACCGCCGTCCTCGAAAGGCTGACAGATGACCACCAGCACGCTCTCGCTCCCCGGCGGCACGTGGGCCCTCGGCGACCTGACGGTCACCCGGTTCGGGTACGGGGCCATGCAGCTGGCCGGGCCCGGCGTCATGGGCCCGCCCCCCGACCCCGACGCCGCCCGCGCAGTCCTGCGGACCGCGGTCGACCTCGGGATCACGCACCTCGACACCAGCGACGCCTACGGGCCGCGCACCACCAACGAGCTGATCCGCCAGGTGCTGCACCCGTACCCCGACCACCTGGTGATCGCCACCAAGGTCGGCGCGACCCGCGACGCCCAGGGCGGGTGGCCCACCGCCCGGCGCCCGGCGGACCTGCGGCGCCAGGTCCACGAGAACCTCGAGAGCCTCGGCGTGGACCGGCTCGACCTCGTCGACCTGCGCATGGGTGACGCCCAGGGCCCCCGCGCAGGGTCGCTCGCCGAGGCCTTCGGGACGCTCGTCGAGCTGCAGCGTGAGGGCCTGGTCCGGCATCTCGGCCTCAGCAACGTCACCGCGGACCAGGTGACCGAGGCCCGGGGCATCGGCCGGGTCGTGTGCGTGCAGAACATGTACAACCTGGCCCACCGGCACGACGACGCCCTCGTCGACGCGCTCGCCGCCGACGGCATCGCCTACGTGCCGTTCTTCCCCCTCGGCGGCTTCACACCCCTGCAGGCCGACGCGCTCGCGGACGTCGCCGCCCGGCTCGGCGCCACGCGCACGGCCGTCGCCCTGGCATGGCTGCTGCGGCGGTCCCCGAACACCCTGCTGATCCCCGGCACGTCCTCGACCGCTCACCTGCGCGAGAACGTCGCCGGGGCCGGCCTCGTGCTGTCCGACGACGACGTGGCCGAGCTGGACGGCATCGCGGGCTGACCGACGCCCGAGGGCGTGGGGTGGCCGCGGCACCTCACGCCCTCGGGCGCCCTCAGGGCCTCAGGCCGGACCGCCCACCACCGACGTGCCGGACCGCGTGATCACGTACGTCACCTGCGCCCCGCTCCAGAAGTGGAACGTCAGCGTCACGCGGCCGTCGCGGACCTCCTGGAAGAACTCCGGCGTCAGCGTGATGGCGGTGCCGGACGCGTCGGGCCGGAAGCTGCTCCAGAACTCCTTGTACGTCGTCCACGACGCGGGCCCGGCCCCCGAGCCGTCGTCGTACCGCGCCTCCATGGTGGCCAGCGTGTCCCCGCGGAACTGCGTGGGGATCGCGAACGCGCTGGTGGTGCCCGTCGCGGCCGCCAGGACCGGTGTCCCGGAGGTGATGATGCTGATCCGCCACGGCACCCCCGTGGAGAACCGGGCCTCAAGGGTGGCGTTGACGCCGTACGCGCGGTCCCCGGCCAGGCGGGTCAGCGCGGCGGGCGTCAGCGTCAGCGTGGTGCCGGCGAGCGTGTAGTCGGTGCCACGGACCAGGTCCGTACCGCCGTGCCGCAGCCCCTGGAACGTGGTGCCGTTGAGGTTCAGCGTGAGCGAGCGGGCGGTGAGGGTGCCGCTGCGCGGCAGGTGCACCTGGTCCGACGACGCGGTCCCGGAGCGCTGCGTCCAGCTCGAGCGCATCATGGCGTGCACGCCCGGGTCACGCCACTGCAGGGTGGGTCGCTCGAGGAACTGGCCGGCGTCCCAGACCATCGTCGTCAGCCCCCGGGTGCGGGCGTGATACCCGACGGCCTCGAGGTACTTGAGGAACTCGCCGCGCTGGATGATGCCCGGCCGGGTGTGGTCCCAGGCGAGCAGCGCCCACTCCCCGATGACGACGGGGACGTCGCGCTCGACGAACGTGGCGGCCACCCGGTCGAACGAGGCGACGAGGTCCTCCTCGACGTTGCTGGAGTAGTGCGTGCCGCCCGCGATGTTTACGCTGAACGGCCACCACCCGTAGAAGTGCACGGTCGCCGCGAGGTTCGGGTCGTCGAGCTGGTCGATCGTGGCGGCCAGCGCGTCGAGGCGGGGCTGCTCGCTGCTGGTGTGCAGGGTCGGCAGGACCAGCAGCCGCGTCGCGTTGCCCCCGCCGGACGCGCGGACGCGCTCGACGAAGTCCACGTTGAGCTCGTGGGTGTACACGTCGCCCTGGGCGTCGGTGCTGCCGGCGAACTGGGGCTCGTTGACGCTCTCGAAGACGAGCCGGGACGAGCGGTCGCGGAACGTGGTGGCCAGCTGGTCCCACAGCGCCCGGTAGCGCGCCAGGACGCCGGCCCGGTCGGCCGGGTAGTCGTCGATCCACTCCCAGGAGTCGTGGTGCAGGTTGAGCATCACGTAGAGGTCCTCGTCCAGCGACCAGTCGACGACCTGCTCGACGCGCGCGAGCCACGCCGGGTCGATCGTGTAGTCCGGCGCGGGGCCGTGGTGCCCGTTCCACGTCACCGGGATCCGGATGCTGCGGTAGCCCTCCGACCGCACGTGGCGGATGAGCTCGCGGGTCGTCAGCGGGTTGCCCCACGCGGTCTCGTCCGGGATCGCGTCGAGCGTGTTGCCCAGGTTCCACCCCGGCTGCATCGCGGCGACGACGGCCATGGCGTCGTCGGGCTGCGGCGTGGGGGTGGGCGTGGGTGTGGGGGACGGGGTGGCGCTCGGCGTCGGCGTCGGTGAGGTGGTCGGTCGCGGCGAGGTCGTGGGCGTGGGCGCGGGCGACGCCGTGGCCGTCGGCGAGGTGGTGGGCGTCGGGGTCGGCGTGGACCCCACCTGGCCGGTGCACGCGACGCCGTTGAGCGTGAACGCGCTCGGCGCCGTGTTGCTGCCGGCCCAGGAGCCGTTGAACCCGAACGAGAACGTCCCGCCCGTGGCGACCCGGGCGTTGTAGCCCAGGTGCGACGCGACGACCTGGTCGCCCGTGGCGGTGGTCGTCGCGTTCCAGGCCTGCGTGACGCGCTGACCCGCCGGGAACGTCCACGCGACGCGCCAGCCGTCGAGCGGATCACCGAGGTTGGTGACCTTCACGTCGGCGGTGAAGCCGCTCGGCCACTGCCCGGGGACCGTGTAGTCGACGCGGCACCCGGCCGCGGCCTGGGCGCCGGGGGCCGTCATGCCGCTGCCGAGGAGCAGCACCGCCAGGGCGCCGACGAGCAGGGCGAAGCGCTTGCGCGCCCGGCCCGGTAGTCCCGCTGTGATCATGGGTCTCTCCTCGCCGCTCCCGCAGCCCGCACCCTGCGGACGGCGACCGGACCGCTGCGCGACGGCTCCGTCGCGCGCGCACGCGCCGACGCCAGGACGAGTGGAAGGGCGGCGCGCCTCCGACGACGCAACGTAGGAGCGCCCCGATCACCGAACCACCGGTGAAACATTTAGCGCTGGATCTGCTCCGACGGCGGCTGCTCACCGAGCGGCAGGGACCGCACGCAGCGGAACTCCCGGTGCCGCCCGTCGACGGGGTCGGTGAACGCGACCTCCGCGGCCAGCAGCTGCAGGGGGTGCCGGAAGTCGTCCACGGGCACGTCGCGCACCACCGGGTACAGCGGGTCCCCGACGATCGGGATGCCCAGGCCGTTCAGGTGCACGCGCAGCTGGTGCGTGCGGCCGGTCCGGGGCGTCAGCCGGTAGAGCCCCAGCCCGTCGACCTCGCGCTCCAGCTCCACCCGCGTCTCGGCGTTGACCGCGGCGCCCGGCACCACCTCGGCGCACAGGGTGCCGCGCTCCTTGCGGATGTGGTTGCGCACGACCGTCGGCAGCTCGAGGCCGTCGCGCACCGGCGCCAGCGCCCGGTACGTCTTGTCGACGGCGCGGCGCTCGAAGGCCGTCTGGTACGGGCCGCGCCACCGCTGCTCGGTCGCCAGCATGAGCAGCCCGGACGTGACCCGGTCGAGCCGGTGCAGCGGCGAGAGCTCCGGCAGGTCCAGCGCGGCGCGCAGCCGGACCACGACGCTCTGCATGACGTGGTTCCCCCGCGGGATCGTCGACAGGAACGGCGGCTTGTCGACGACGACGAGGCGCTCGTCGCGGTGCACGACGTGGATCTCGCCCGGGACCACCGGCTCGTCGCGCAGGTCGCGGTGGAACCAGACGTGCCGGGCGGGCGCGTACGCGTCGTCGTCCCGCAGCGCGCGCCCGTCCTCGTCGACGAAGCGCCCCTGCGCGAGCATCTGCGTCACGTCGACGTGCTCGGGGAGGCGGTGGCGCAGCCACGCGCCCATCGTCGCCCACGGGTCGGTGACCGTGCGGACGCGGTCCGGGGTGCGCAGCCGCGCAGCGGCCAGGCCGTGGCGTGCCGGCAGCGGCGAGCGGGGTGGCACCCGTCGATCGTACGAGGCGCGCGCTCACCCCTGGCGGGACGACCGCCGGGCGCGCACCATGGCCGCATGAGCACCGGACCGACCGACTGGGTGAGCGGGGAGCGCGTGTTCGGCCCTCCGGGCGGCACGCTCGACGTCGACTGGCTCGTGCCGGCCGTGCTCGACGAGGTGCCGTCGGCGACGCCGGACGACGCGCGCGCGGCCCTCGTCCGGGCCTGGGCGGCTGGGCGGGAGCCCGGCACCTCGCCCGCGTCGGCGTCCCCGGACGCGCTCGACCGGCGCGCCGCCGCGGTCGTGCGCGAGGCGGTCACCCAGTACCTCCGCTGACCGGCCCCGCGCCGTCGTGCGCCCGCCCGCCCGTCCACGCACGACGACGGCGCCGCACCCGTGGAGGTGCGGCGCCGTCGTCAGGTCGGCCGGCGCGGAGCCGGTCGGGAGGAGCTGGTCAGCTGCAGGTCAGCGAGCCGGCACCAGGTGCGTTGCCGTTGCCGATGAACCCGAAGGACGTCGACGCCCCGGACCCGAGCGAGCCGTTGTACGGCGCGTTCGACACGACGCTCCCGGAGATGACGCCGTTCCAGACGTTCGACGTCGAGACGCCGCCCGGCAGGGTGACGCGCCATCCGTTGAGCCCGGCCGAGCCGGCGGTGACCGTGACCGTGGCCTGGTAGCCACCGGGCCAGCTGTTCGCGATCGTCAGGGCCGCGGAGCAGCTGCCCGACGTGGGCGGCGGCGTGGTGGGCGGCGGGCTCGTCGGCGGGGGAGTCGTCGGCGGCGGGGTCGTCGGCGGCGGCGTGGTCGGCGGCGGCGTGGTGGGCGGCGGGCTGGACGGCGAGGCCGCGTTCAGCGTGTCGAGGACCGCGGTGTAGGCGGGCTTCTTGTTGCCGTTGCCGTCGAACAGCAGCGGGGTGCCGTAGGCGCGCCACGAGTCGGGGTCACGCACGCCCCAGACGGAGATGCCGGTGCAGCGCGGGACGTTGAGGCACGCCTGGATCACGCGCCGGTAGTTCTCGGCCTGCGCGGAGCCGGAGCCCTCGATGTCGAGCTCGGTGATCTGCACGTCCACGCCGAGCGCGGCGAAGCTCGAGAGCATCGTCTGGTAGTTGCTCGGCACGGGGCTCTGCGCGTTGAAGTGCGACTGGACGCCGACGCAGTCGATCGGCACGCCGCGGGCCTTGAAGTCGCGGACCATGTTGTAGACGGCCTGGGTCTTGGCGTGCGTCCAGTCGTCCGTGTTGTAGTCGTTGTAGCAGAGCTTGGCCTGCGGGTCGGCGGCGCGGGCGGCACGGAACGCCGCCTCGATCCAGTCGTTGCCCGTGCGCTGCAGGTTCGAGTCACGACGCGCCCCGGAGGACCCGTCGGCGAACGCCTCGTTCACCACGTCCCAGCTGTGGATCTTGCCGCGGTAGTACGTGGCGACCCGCGTGACGTGGTCCAGCATCGCCGTGCGGAGGGCCGAGCCCTCCATGCTCTGCATCCAGCCGGGCTGCTGGGAGTGCCACGCCAGCGCGTGCCCACGGACCTGCTTGCCGTTCTGGGTGGCCCAGTTGACGATCCGGTCGCCGGAGGCGAAGTTGAAGGTGCCGCGCTGCGGCTGCATCGCGTCCATCTTCATCTCGTTCTCGGCCGTGATCATGTTGAACTCACGGTTGGCGATGGTCGTGTACATCGAGTCGTTGAGCCTGCTGGCGGCGATCGCCGTGCCGAAGTAGCGGCCGCTCTGCGCGGCAGCCTCCTGCAGCGTCGAGCCGGCTGCCTGGGCGGAGCCGGCCGCAGCGGTGGTCGCTGCGAGGGCGAGGATCGCGACGGCTGCTGCGGCGCGGGCGCTGCGGGTGCGCCTGCTGCCGAGCGGGGGCCTGGGTGAGGTCATGGTTCCTCCTAGATCGAGCCGATCGCCGGGTCAGCTCTGAGCCGGTCGGCAAGGCCCCCACTGTCCATCTTCGAGGAAACCTTCGCAATCAACATAAACGCTACAGTTCCGACGGTTCGTCTGGACGTGCAGTGAACGCGCAGGTCAGAGGCGTGGCCCTGACGGGGTCGTAGCGGCGACGCTGGCGGCGTGGCGGCCGGAGCCCCGTCGTCGCGTCAGCGCGACTCGAAACTATCGCCCTGCTCCAGCGTCGCCACCACGTCGGCCGCGAGCAGCACCCGGGCGCAGCGCCCCGCGGCGTAGTGCACTGCGGCGTGGTGCTCGGCCTCGGAGAAGTCGGCGACGGCGTCGGCGACGAAGAACGTCTCGAGGTCGCGCATGAACGCGTCGGCGGCCGTGAGCAGGCAGCCGAGGTGCGCGTAGACGCCGGTGACGACGATCTGGTCCCGGCCGAGCTCCTGCAGCGTCTCGCGCAGGTCCGTGCGCTGGAACGCGCTGTACCGCCACTTGGTGATCCGCACGTCCCCGGGCCGCGGGGCCAGCCGGTCGACGACGTCGGTGTGCTCGGGGACGGCCCGCAGGCCGGGACCCCAGAAGTCCTTGAGCAGTCCCCGCGGGCCCGGGGCCTGGTCACCCGGCTGTGCGGAGTACACGACCGGCACGCCCCGACCGCGCGCCGCGTGCACGATGCGCTCGAGGTGGTCCAGCAGCACGGTCATCGGCTCGACGCCCGGCTCGAACGCGTCGAGGAAGTACCGCTGCGCGTCGTGCACGAGCACGACGCACCGGTCCGGGTCGAGCTCCCACGTGGCGCGGCCCGGCGGGACGCTCACGGGCATCGGGTAGGGGGCGATGCGGGGCAGGCTCACGAGCGGACCTCCAGGGCGTCGAGCACGGTGCGGAGCTTGGCGTCGGTCTCGGTGACCTCGGTCGCCGGGTCGGAGCCGGCGACGATGCCACCCCCGGCGTGCAGCGTGAGGCGGCGGGCGTCGGGGGCCAGGTGGGCACTGCGGATCGCGACGTACCAACGACCGTCGCCGGACGCGTCCTGCCAGCCCACGGCGCCCGCGTAGTAGCCGCGACCACGGCCCTCGACGGCGCGGGCCAGCGCGACGGCCGGACCGGTCGGGGTGCCGCCGACGGCCGGGGTGGGGTGCAGGGCCAGGGCCAGGCGCGTCGCGCCGGTGCCCGGGTCCCGCAGCCGGCCGGTCACCGGCGTGCCCAGGTGCCACACGCGCTCGGTGCGCACGACGGTCGGCTCCCCGACCTCGACGTGCGTGCACCACGGGCGCAGGGTCTGCACGACGTCGTCCACGACGTACGCGTGCTCGCGCAGGTCCTTGTCCGAGCGGGCCAGGCGCCGGGCGCGTGCCGCGTCCTCGGTCGGGTCGGTGCTGCGCGGCAGCGAGCCCGCCAGCGGGTGGGCCGTGACCTGCGGCCCGGTCCGTGCGACCAGCAGCTCGGGCGTCGCCCCCAGGAAGACCCCGCCGTCGTCGAGCGGGACGCAGAACACCGTGGCGGCCGGGTCGCGGCGGGCCAGCCGGTGCAGCAGCGCCCTTACCTCCGCGGGCCCGTCGGCCGCGAGGTCCAGCCGGCGCGCGAGCACCACCTTCTCGGCCGCACCGCCGGCCAGCGCGTCGAGCACGCGCGCCACCCGGCGGGCGTGCCGCAGACCGCCGACACCCGCGACCCGCCGCCACACCGGCGCGTGGCCGGGCACGTCGGGCAGCGCGCCGTCCCGGTCGGTCCAGCGCGGGCGGCCCACCAGGATCCGCGCGGGGGGAGCCTGCGCGTCGGACCCGACGCGCCCGTGGTCGAACGGGACGGCCCCGGCGGCGACGGCGGGCCCTCCGTGGTCCGCGAGCGCACGGTCCACGGCGTCGGCGAGCGCGTCCGGGCCGCCCGGGTCGGACACCGCGACGGCCGCGCGCGGGTCCAGCACGAGCGCGTCGTGCGGGCCGGCGAGGATCAGCGGGGGCGTCGTCGGCGCGGCGTGCGCGGCGCTCACGCGGACGCGCCCAGCGTCGCTCCGCCGTCGACGCGCAGGTCGTGCAGGGTGATGTGGCGCGCGTCGTCGGACAGCAGGAACGCGACCGCGTCCGCGACGTCGTCGGCCGTGGCGATCCGGCCCAGGGGGATGCCCAGGCGGAAGTCCGGTGCGGAGCCGGCGACCGTGCGCTCGTGGGCACGTCGCAGCGCGTCCTCGTCGAGGTCGGTCCCGAGGGTCGCGCGCAGCATCGCCGTGTCGGTCGAGCCGGGCGAGACGACGTTGCACCTGACCCCGTGCGGGGCGAGCTCGAGCGCCAGGCACCGTGCGAGCATCGTGGCGGCGGCCTTGGAGGCGGCGTACGCGCCGATCCCGCGCCGGGGGGTTGCGGCCGCGTTGGAGGAGACGACGACCACGGCCCCGGTGCCGCGTGCGGCCATGCGCGCACCGACGGCGCCCACCACGTGCAGGACGCCCCCGACGTTCACGTCGAGGAGTCGGGCCAGGTCGTGCCCGTCCGCCTGCAGCAGGTCGCCGACGTGGACGACCCCGGCGCAGTGCGCGAGCCTGACCACGGGCCCGTGCTCGTCCTCGACCGTGCGCACCGCGTCCTGGACCGCGCCTGCGTCGGTGACGTCCGCCGGGTGGGCGGACAGCGCGAGCCCGTCGCGCACACCCTCGGCGACGGCGGCGTGCAGCGCGCGGGCGTCGACGTCGAGGCAGGCGACGTGGTCCCCGCGGCCCGCGAGCAGCCGTGCGACGGCCAGTCCGATGCCGCGCGCCGCGCCGGTGACGAGCGCGACGGGCCGGGTGCCGTACCGCCGGGCCGTCATGCCTGCGCCCAGGCGCGCAGGCGCTGCTTGTCGACCTTGCCGACGCCCGTCAGCGGCAGGCCGGCCACGACGCGCACCTCGTCGGGCACCGCGATGGCCGTGACCCCGCGGCCCGTGAGGTCGCGGCGGAGGTCCTCGCGTGTGGGCCCCGGGCCGTCCACGACGAGGAACGCGACAGAGCGCTCGCCGAGGTGCGGGTCGGGGGCGCCCACGACCGCGGCGCCGCGCACGTCGGGGCGGGCGAGGAGGAGCTCCTCGACCTCGCCCGCGGCGATCTTCTCGCCCGCGCGGTTGACCTGGTCCTTGACGCGCCCGACGACGGTCAGGTCACCGTCGGGTGAGCGGGTCACGACGTCCCCGGTGCGGTAGAAGCCGTCGGCCGTGAAGCGCACGGTGTCGAGCTCGCGTGCGCCGTAGTACCCGGTGATCGTGTACGGGCCGCGGGTCAGGAGCTCGCCCGGGGTGCCGTCCGGCACGGGCCGGTCCTGCTCGTCGACGACCAGCACCTCGTCCCCGGGCGAGACGGGACGTCCCTGCGTGGTGCACACGACGTCCGGAGACCCGGCCGGGTCCGTGTAGCAGTTGAGGCCCTCGGCCATGCCGAACACCTGCTGCAGGGTGCAGCCCAGCTCCGGGCCCACCCGCCGGGCGGTGGCGTCGTCCAGCCGCGCCCCGCCGACCTGCAGGATCCGCAGGGACCCCAGGTCGGCCGGCGTGCGGCGCGCCTCGTCGAGCCAGGCGGGGACCAGGGCCGGGACCAGCGAGGTGAGCGTGACGCGCTCGCGCTCGACCAGGGCGAACGCGGTCGTCGGGCTCGGGTCGGGGGACAGCACGACGGTGCCGCCGCTCGAGAGCACACCGACGATCCCGGGCGAGACCATCGTGAAGTTGTGCGCGGCGGGCAGCACCGCGAGGTACACCGCGTCCGGGCCGACGCCGCACGCGCGGGCGGATGCGAGCGCGTTGTACCCGTAGTCGGCGTGCGTGCGCGGGATGAGCTTGGGCGTGCCCGTTGTGCCGCCCGACAGGGTGAGCAGGGCCAGGTCCTCGGCGTCGGCGTCGTCGCGGCCCGACCCCGTCGGGGGCGTCGCGCGGGGGGTGGACCGGACGTCCAGGTCCTGCGGGCGCAGGACCGCCCGGACGTGCGGCAGGGCGCGCAGCGACACGGCGAGATCACGCAGGTCACGGCGCCCCTGACGCTCGACGACGACCGCGGCCGACACCTCGGCGGCGACGGCGACGGCCCGGACGTCGGCGTCGCCGAGCGTGGGCAGGACGAGGACGGGCACCGCCCCGGCCCGCACGGCGGCGTAGAACGCGACGACGTGCTCGGCGCGGTTGCCGACGCACAGGAGCACCCGGTCACCGGGCTGCACGCCGTGCGTGCGGAGCACGTCCGCGCACCGCTCGGCGTGAAGGTCCAGGTCGGCGTAGGTGAGCCGGACGTCCCCGGCGACCAGGGCCAGGTGCTCCGGGCGCGACCGGACCTGTGCGCGCAGGAGCTCGGAGAGCGTGCGGCGCTCGCGCCAGCCGCGCTTGACGAGGTGCTCGGCATGGGTGCGCGGCACGGGGAGCCAGGTGGGCCCGTGGGTCAGCCCCTGGGCGTCGCGGGTCGGACGAGGAGGGGAGGACATGGATGCTAATGATACTCATATGCATTACGGTTTCACCCGTCCGCATGACTCCGACGTCCCCGCACGAGAGCGAGCAGCCCCCTTGTCGCAGACCTCCGTCGAGCCGCGCACCTCCGTCCGTGACCAGGTGGCGGCGGTGCTGGGCACGGACACGTTCGGCGACGAGGACGACCTCTTCGACCACGGGATCGACTCCCTGGGCCTGATCCGCCTGGTCGGGCGGTGGCGCGACGAGGGCCACGAGGTGACGTTCGAGGACCTGGCGGCCGATGCGACCGTCACGGCCTGGGGCCGGCTGCTCGCGGCGGGGCCGAGCACCGTGCGCCCCGTTCCGGCCGACCCGGCCGACCCCGCCGACCCCGTCGCCCGGGACACGGCGCCGCCCACGTCCGAGCCGTTCGACCTCGCGACCATGCAGCACGCGTACTGGGTGGGCCGCGGCGACGAGCAGCCGCTCGGCGGGGTCGCCGCGCACTTCTACACCGAGTTCGACGGCCACGGGCTCGACCCCGACCGCCTCGCCCGCGCTCTCGACGTCGTCGTCGCCGCGCACCCCATGCTGCGGGTGCGCATCGACGACGACGGCCGCCAGCGCTACGGCAGCACCGGCTCACCGCTGCGCGTGCAGGACCTGCGCCACCTCGGGCCTGCTGCCGCCGCCGAGGCCCTGACTGCCCTGCGCGACGAGGGCACGCACCGCCGCATGGACGTGCGCGCCGGGCACGTGCTCGACGTGGCGCTGACGCTGCTGGCCGACGGGCGCACCCGCCTGCACGTCGACCTCGACATGGTCGCCGCCGACGCGCTGAGCCTGCGGGTCCTGCTCGACGACCTGGGCGCCGCCTACCGCGGCCGGCCGCGGTCCGCGCCGCGCTACGACTACGCGACGGCGCTGCGCGACCGCGCCCTGGCCCGTGCGGCCGAGACGGACCGCGCCCGGCGGTGGTGGCAGGACCGTCTGCCCGCGCTGCCCCCGGCACCGGCGCTGCCCACGGTGCAGGACGCCACCGCCCCGACGCCCCCCGGCAGCCCGTTCACCCGCTCCACCCGTCTGCACCACCGCCTGTCGCCGGAGCGGGCCCGCGTCCTGACCGAGCGGTCGCGCGCGGCGGGTGTCACCCCCGCGGCGGCGCTCGCCACGGCCTTCGCCCTGACCCTCGCGGCCTGGAGCGCGGAGCCGCGGTTCAGCCTCAACCTCCCGCTCTTCGACCGCCCGCCGCTGCACCCGGACGTCGACCGCGTCGTCGGGGACTTCAGCAGCTCGGTGCTGCTCGCGGTCGACACCGGGCAGGACCGCACGTTCACCGCGCACGCCCGTGCGCTGCAGGGCGAGCTGCACGCCGCCGTCGACCACGGCGCGTGGGGCGGCGTGGAGGTCCTGCGGGACCTGGCCCGGCTGCACGGACGCCCCACGGTGCCGTCCCCGGTGGTCTACACCAGCGCGATCGGGCTCGGCCCGCTGTTCAGCGAGGACGTGCAGGACACGTTCGGGCCGGCGGTCCACATCATCTCCCAGGGCCCCCAGGTGTGGCTCGACGCCCAGGTCACCGAGCTCGACGGCGGTCTGCTGCTCAACTGGGACCTGCGCGAGCACCTGTTCGTCCCCGGGACCGCGCAGGCCGCCTTCGCCGCCTACCGGGACCTGGTCGACCTGCTGGTGGACGACCCGGCGACCTGGGACCGGCACGTCGTCGCGCCGGTGCCGGCGGCCACGGACGGCACGCGCGACCGACCGGCCGTGGACCTGCCCGCGCCCGCCGCCCGCACCCTGCACGCCGCCTTCCTGGAGCACGCCCAGGCCGCTCCGGACGCGGTCGCGCTCGTGGACGTCGACGGCACGCCGGTCACCTACGGGCAGCTGGCGCAGGACGCGCTGCGGGTGGCCGGGGCCGTGGCGCGCGCCGTGCCCGCCGGCAGCACGGTGGCGCTCACGCTCCCGCGCGGGGCCCGCCAGGTCGCCGCGCTGCTCGGCGTGCTGGCCGCCGGCTGCGCGTACCTGCCCGCCGGCGACCACCAGCCGCCCGCGCGCCGCCGGGCGATCCTGCAGGTCGCGCGGCCGGCGCTGCTCCTGGTCGACCCCGCCGACGGCGACGACAGCGGCGACGCCCCGCACGGCACGCCCGTGCTCCGGATCTCCGACGCTCTTGCCGGCGCCCCCGGCACCACCCGCCCGTGCGCGCCCGACGACGTGGCGTACGTACTGTTCACGTCCGGCTCCACGGGCGTGCCCAAGGGCGTCGAGGTGCCCCACGGCGGGGCGGCGCACACCGTCGACGTGCTCGCCGCGGTCCTCGGCACCGGACCGCAGGACCGCACGCTCGCGCTGGCCGAGACCGACTTCGACATGTCCGTCGTCGACCTGCTGCTCCCGCTGTCCACGGGCGGGGCCGCGGTGCTCGTGGCCTCCGCCGACCGCCGGGACGCCACCACCTGGGCGCGGGCCGCCGCCGAGCACGGGGTGACGGTCGTCAACTGCGTCCCCACGCTGCTCGACATGCTGCTGACCGTCGTGGAGTCCGGCGACGCGCCCGCGCCGCCGCTGCGGGCCGTGCTGCTGGGCGGCGACCGGGTCGGCACCGACCTGCCCGCGCGGCTGCGCGCCGTCGCCCCGGGCGCGCGCTTCCTGGCGCTGGGCGGCATGACCGAGGCCGCGATCCACTCCACGCTGCTCGAGGTCGACCGGGTCGACCCCGCGTGGACGTGCGTGCCGTGGGGGCGCCCGCTGCCCGGTGTGCGCTGCCGCGTGGTCGACGTGCACGGGCACGACCGCCCGGACGGGGTGCCGGGGGAGCTGTGGGTCGGCGGCGCGGGCCTGGCCCGCGGCTACCGCGGCGCACCGGAGGTCACCGCGGACCGGTTCGTCGAGGTCGACGGGCGGCGCTGGTACCGCGCGGGCGACCTCGCGCGGTACGCGCCCGACGGCACCCTGGAGTTCCTGGGGCGCACCGACCACCAGGTCAAGGTCAACGGCGTGCGCGTCGAGACCGGCGAGGTCGAGGCGGCGCTGCGCAGCCACCCCGACGTCGACGGCGCCGTCGTCGTCGTCCTCGACGCCCCCGCACCCACGCTGGCGGCCGTCGTCACCCCGGCCGCCGGACGCGCGCCGGACGCACGGTCCGTCCGGGACCACACCGCGACGCTGCTGCCGCCCACGATGGTCCCGGCCGTGGTCGAGGTCCTCGAGCGGATGCCCCTGACGCCCAACGCCAAGCCCGACCGGGCCGCGGTCGTGGTGCACCTGCGCACGAGGTCCGCCGGGCAGGGCGCGGCCGGCGAGTCGCCGCGGGGTGCCGCGGAGCACGAGCTCGCCACCGTGTGGTGCGAGCTGCTCGACGTGCCGCGGGTCTCCCGCACTGACGCGTTCTTCGCGCTCGGCGGCGACTCGCTGCTGGCGACCCGGCTCGTCGCGACGCTGCGGGCCCGCGGTCACGGCGACGTGACGGTCGCCGACGTGTTCGTCCGCCCGGTGCTGGCCGACCTGGCCACGCGGCTGGCGGGTGGTGCGCCGGACGCACCGGCACCCGAGCCGGCACCCGTGCTCACGCACGACGCCGCGCACCGGCACGACCCCTTCGACGCGACCGGCGTGCAGCAGGCGTACCTCACCGGGCGCGACCCGGAGTTCACGCTCGGCGGCGTCGGCACCTACCACTACACCGAGCTCGACGGCGTCGACGTCGACCTGGACCGCGTGCGCCGCGCGCTCGACCGGCTCGTGGCGCGGCACGACATGCTGCGGGCCGTCTTCGACGCCGACGGCCGCCAGCGCGTGCTGCCGGACGTCCCCCCGCTGGGCCTGCCGGTCGTCGAGGCCGACCCGGCCGACCCGCGCCCGGCGCTCGCCGCCCTGCACGACGCGATGTCCCACCAGGTGCTCGACCCGACGCGCTGGCCCCTGCTCGACGTGCGCGCGGTGCGCTGGACCGTCGACGGGCGCACGCACGTGCGCCTGGGCGTCGGCCTGGACTACCTCGTCCTCGACGCGCTGAGCATCATGACGTTCTACCGCGAGCTCGACGCGCTGTACCGCGACCCCGACGCGACGCTGCCCGCCGTCGACGTCACGTTCCGCGACTACCTCATCCAGCGGCAGACCGACCCGGAGCGCGAGCGGCGGGCCCTGGAGCACTGGTCGTCGCGCGTGCGGGACCTGCCGCCCGCGCCGACGCTGCCGCTGGCCGTCGACCCCGGGCAGGTGCGCCGGCCGCGGTTCACGCGCCGGACCGACCACCTCGACGCGGCCACCTGGTCCGCGCTGACCGCCGCCGCCCGCGCGGCGGGCCTCACACCGTCGACGCTGCTGCTCGCGTGCTACGGCGAGGTGCTCGCCACCTGGAGCGGCCGCGACGGCGTGGCGGTGACCCTCACGCTGTTCAACCGCGAGGACGTGCACCCGCACGTGCACCGGGTCCTCGGCGACTTCACGACCCTCTCGCTGGCCGGGTACGAGCGCGCACCGGGGACGGGTCCCGCGGACGCCGCCCGCGCGCTGCACCGGCGCCTGGGGGAGGACCTCGACCACCGGGACGTCTCCGCCGAGCGCGTGCTGCGGGAGATCTCGCGCCGCGACGGGACCGCGCACGCCGGCGTCCCGGTCGTGTTCACCAGCTCGCTGGGCCTCGGTGACGGGAACGGGCTGGACCTGCCCGGCGGGTTCGTGACGCGGGTCCGCGGCCTGTCGCAGTCCCCCCAGGTGCACCTGGACAACCAGGTGCTGGAGAGCGCCGGCGGGCTCGAGGTGTCCTGGGACGCTGTCGAGGAGCTGTTCGCGCCCGGCGTCCTCGACGCGATGTTCGCGGCCTACACCGCGCTCCTGCGCGGGCTGGCGGACGCGGGCGCGGACGCGTGGCCCCGGCTGGTGGGCGAGCTGCTGCCGCCCGACCAGCGCAGCGTGCGGACCAGGGTCAACGCCACGGACGCCCCCGCCCCGCGCGGCACGCTGCACGCCGCGTTCTTCGAGCGCGTGTCGCAGCGCCCCGACGCGCCCGCCCTCGTCGCCGCGACCGGCACGCTCTCGCACGCCGAGGTCGCCGACCGGGCGCTGCGCGTCGCCGCCGGTCTGCGCGCCCGCGGGGTCGCGCCCGGGGACGCGGTGGCGGTGCACCTGCCCAAGGGCGCGGACCAGGTGTGCGCCACGCTCGGCGTGCTCGCCGCCGGGGCCGTGCACGTGCCCGTCGGGGTCAGTCAGCCGCCCGCGCGGCGCGCCCGCGTGCACGCCGCCGCCCGGACCGTGCTCGTCGTGGGCGACGACCCCGGTGCGGCCCGGTCCTGCACCGTGGCCGAGCTGCTGGCCCACGAGCCGCTGCCGGCGCCGGTCCCCGTCGCGGCGGGCAGCACCGCGTACGTGATCTTCACGTCCGGGTCGTCGGGGGAGCCCAAGGGCGTGGAGGTCACCCACGCCGCCGCGCTCAACACCGTCGCGGACGTCGTCGCGCGCTACGGCATCGGGCCGCAGGACCGCGTCCTGGCGCTGTCCGCGCTGGCCTTCGACCTGTCGGTGCTCGACGTCCTCGGGGTGCTGGGCGCCGGGGGTGCGCTCGTCCTGCCCACGGAGGACGAGCGCACCGACGCGCACCGCTGGCTGGCGCTGTGCCGCACGCACGGGGTCACGCTGTGGAACACGGTGCCGGCGCTGCTGGACATGCTGCTCCTGGCCGCCGACGGCACGCCCCTGCCCCTGCGGCTGGCCCTGGTCTCGGGCGACTGGGTCGGCACCGACCTCGCCGACCGCCTGGCCGTGGCGACCGACGGACGCGCCCGGCTCGTCGCGCTCGGCGGGGCGACCGAGGCGTCGGTGTGGTCCAACGCGCACGACGGTGGCCGCGCCCCCGCCGGGTGGACGTCGGTGCCCTACGGGCTGCCGCTGACCAACCAGCGGTTCCGGGTCGTCGACGCGCACGGGCGCGACTGCCCGGACTGGGTGCCCGGCGAGCTGTGGATCGGCGGCGCCGGGGTCGCGGTCGGCTACCGCGGCGACCCGGCCCGGACCGCGGAGAAGTTCGTCACCACCGACGACGGGCGTTGGTACCGCACCGGGGACCTGGGTCGGTACCGGCCCGACGGGCTCCTGGAGTTCCTGGGCCGCGCCGACCGGCAGGTCAAGATCGGCGGGCACCGGCTCGAGCTCGGGGAGGTCGAGGCGGCGCTCGTCGAGCACCCCGCCGTGCGGCGGGCCGCGGTCGTCGCGGTCGGCGAGCGGGCGGACCGTCGGCTCGTCGGGTTCGTCGTGCCCGCCGACGCTCCCGACGCCGCCGGGCCGGGCGACGCCCTGCCCGACGTGCTCACCGCCCACCTGCGCGCGCACGTGCCGGCCCACGCCGTGCCGGGCACGCTGCACGTCCTGCCGGCGATGCCGCTCACGGCCAACGGCAAGGTCGACACCGCCGCCCTGACCGCCCGGGCCGTCGAGCACGCGGCCGCCCCGGCGGCGTCGGTCGAGCCGGCCGACGACGTCGAGCGCTCGCTGGCCCGCACGTGGGCCGACCTGCTGGGAGCACCCGTCACCGACCGGACCGCGAACTTCTTCGCGCTCGGCGGCACCAGCCTGCTCGCCCTGCGGATGCTCACGCAGGTCCGCACCGCGCTCGCTCCCGACGTGTCGACCCGCGACTTCCTCACCGATCCCACGCTCGCCGCGCTGGCCGACCAGGTGCGCGCGGCGAGCAGCGAGGACGTCGTCACCGGCGTCCTGTGACGCCCGACGCCCGACGACGACCCCGCACCACCACTCCGCAGCACCACTCCGCAGCACCCGCCAGGCCCGCCCGACCCGAGGAGCCCGATCGTGCAGCACACACCCCCCAGCACCCTGGCCGGCACCGCCGGCGTCGACGTCGAGGAGCTCCTGGCCCGGCTCACGCAGGACGGCGTCCACCTGTGGACCCAGGACGGGCAGCTGCACTTCCGTGCGCCCCAGGGCACGCTCACCGAGGAGCGGCGCGAGGTGCTGCGCACGCACCGCGCGACGGTCGTCTCCCTGCTCGAGCAGCGGCGCACCCCGACCCTGACCCCCTCGCCCGCCACCCGGTACGACCCGTTCCCCCTCACCGAGGTCCAGGTCGCCTACCTCGTCGGGCGCGGGGCCGCCTACGACTACGGCGGTGTGGCCTGCCACGCGTACGTCGAGCTCGAGCTGGGGGAGCTCGACCCCGACCGGCTGCGCCGTGCGTGGGGCGCGCTGGTCGACCGCCACGACATGCTGCGCGCCGTGGTGCGCACCGAGGGCCACCAGGAGGTGCACCCGCGCGCGCCCGGGGAGTCGTTCACCGTCACCGACGTCGGGGACGCCGACCCCCACCCGCACGCCGAGCGCACCCGCGAGCGCCTGCGCGACCTGGTGCCCGACCCGCAGACGTGGCCGCTGGTCCGCCTGCACGCCACGCGCGGCGCCGGGACGACGATCCTGCACCTGTCGGTCGACCTGCTGGTCGCCGACCACGCGTCCGTGCGCCTGCTGCTGCGCGAGCTGCGGGACCTGTACGACCAGCCCGACCGCGACCTGGGCGCACCGGCCGTGACGTTCCGGGACTACGTGCTCGCGCGGCGCGCGCTGCGCGAGGGCGCCGGCTACCACCGCGACCGCGCCTACTGGGCCGAGCGGCTGGAGGACCTGCCGCCGGCACCGGAGCTGCCGCTCGCCGAGCACGCCGCGGACTCCTCGGGGCGGTTCACCCGCCTGGCCGGGCGGCTGTCCGCGCCCGAGTGGCAGGGCCTGCGCGAGCGGGCGGCCGCGCACGGGCTGACGCCGTCGGCGGTCACGCTGGCCGCGTACGCCGAGGTCGTGGCCCTGTGGTCGCGTCGCGCGGACCTCACGCTCAACCTGCCCGTGCCGCAGCGGCTGCCGCTGCACCCGGACGTCGACGCGCTCGTGGGCGACTTCACCACCCTGACGCTGCTCGCGGTCCGCGCCGAGGACGGCGCGACGTTCGTCGAGCGGGCGCGCACCCGGCAGGGGCGCCTGGTCGAGGACCTCGACCACGGGCTGTTCTCCGGCAGCGAGGTGCTGGCCGAGCTGTCCCGGCGGCGGGGCGAGTCGGGCGTCGTCATGCCCGTGGTGTTCACCGGCGCCCTGGGCGCGGACGACGAGGACGCCCCGGCGGACTCCTGGACGTCGCGCGAGGTGCACGGCCTGTCGCAGACCCCGCAGGTGTGGCTCGACTGCCAGGTGTCGCGCGACGCCGACGGGCTCGCGCTGCGCTGGGACGTGCGCGAGGGCGTGCTGGTCGACGGGGTCGCGCGCGACGCGTTCGCCGCGTACCACGACCTGCTGCGGCGCCTGGCGACCGCGGACGACGCGTGGGTCGACGCCGACCCCGTGACGCTGCCCGCGCACCAGCGCGCGACGCGCGAGCGCGTCAACGCGACGGCCGCGCCCCTGCCCGACGCGCTGCTGCACGAGGGCCCCCTGGCGGCGATGCTCGCGACCCCCGACGCGGTCGCCGTCGTGCACCCGGAGGGTGAGCTGACGCACCGCGACCTGTGGGCCCGGGTCGACGGCGTCGCCGGTGCCCTGCGGGCCGCGGGCGTGGAGCCGGGGGACCGGGTCGCCGTGGTCATGGACAAGGGCGTCGAGCAGGTCGTCGCCGTGCACGCGACGTCGGTCGTGGGCGCCGTCTACGTGCCGGTCGACACGACCCAGCCGGCCGCGCGGCGTGCGGCGATCGTCACCGACGCGGGTGTGCGC
This sequence comes from Cellulomonas phragmiteti, assembly GCF_016862775.1. Classification (GTDB taxonomy): domain Bacteria; phylum Actinomycetota; class Actinomycetes; order Actinomycetales; family Cellulomonadaceae; genus Cellulomonas; species Cellulomonas phragmiteti. Next base: position 50,130 of record NZ_BONP01000013.1, read on the forward strand.
GTCGTGCTCACGCAGTCGTGGCTGCTCGACCAGCACGTCGACGTCCCGGCCGTGGTCGCGGTGGACGAGGTGCCGCCCGGCACCGCCCCCGGCGAGGACCTGGGCCGCGTGGTCGGACCCGACGAGCCGGCTTACGTCATCTACACCTCGGGCTCGACCGGCACGCCCAAGGGCGTGGTCGTCACGCACCGGGCCGCGCTCAACACGGTCGACGACGTCGACCGCCTGCTGGACGTCGGCCCGCACGACCGCGTGCTCGCGCTCGCGGCGCTGGGGTTCGACCTGTCCGTCTGGGACCTGTTCGCCGTCACGTCCCGCGGGGGCGCCCTCGTGCTGCCCGACGCGGCACGGCGCGGCGACCCGTCGCACTGGGCCGAGCTGGTCGCCGAGCACGCCGTGACGCTGTGGAACTCGGTGCCGGCGCAGATGTCGATGCTCGTCGACTACCTCGGGACCACCCCCGGCAGCGTCCCGACGACCCTGCGCGCCGTGCTGCTCTCGGGCGACTGGATCCCCGTGACGCTGCCGGGACGTATCCGCGACCTGCTGCCCGGCGCGCAGGTGCACAGCCTCGGCGGGGCGACCGAGGGCGCTATCTGGTCCATCCACCACGCCGTCGGGGAGCCCGACGCCACCTGGCCGAGCGTGCCGTACGGCACGCCGCTGGCGAACCAGACGTTCCACGTGCTCGACCCTGCGGGGCGCGACCGCCCCGACTGGGTGGCCGGCGAGCTGGTCATCGGCGGGGCCGGTGTCGCGCTCGGCTACCTCGGCGACGCCGAGCGCACGGCCGCCCGCTTCGTGGTGCACCCGCGCACCGGCCAGCGGCTGTACCGCACCGGTGACCTGGGGCGGTACCGGCCCGACGGGCTGATCGAGTTCCTCGGCCGGGAGGACGACCAGGTCAAGATCCGCGGCCACCGCGTCGAGCTCGCCGAGATCGAGGCGGCGCTGCTGGCCCACCCTGGTGTCGCGGCGGCCACCGTCCTGGCCCCGGGCGGACGGGAGGACCGGCGCCTGGTGGGCGTCGTGGAGACCGCCGCCGTCTCCGCGGCGCCGTCCGGTGCCACGCCGCAGGGCGTCCCGGCCGACGTCCGGGACGCGGTGCGGGCCGCGGCGGACGCGACGGTCGCCGACCTCGACCGGGACGACCTCGACGCGTTCCTCACGCGCATGCGCACCACCGCCCTGGAGGCGATGACGCTCACGCTGACGGGTGCGGGCCTGTTCGACGGCCGCACGCACACCGAGCAGGAGGTGCTGCAGGCGCTGCGGGCCGACCGGCGCCACCACCGGCTCGTCGGCCGCTGGCTGCACGCCCTGCACGCCGCCGGGCGGCTGCAGCGCACGGGCGACCTGCTGCACGACCTGGTGTCCGTGACGCCGCAGGAGCACGAGCGCGGCTGGCAGGACCTGCGCGACCTGGAGGCCCGCACCACGTACGGCACCCAGGTGCTCGAGTACATGCGCACGTGCACCGCGCGCCTGCCCGAGCTGCTGCGGGCCGAGCTCGACGTGCGGTCCCTGCTGTTCCCCGGGGCGTCCACCGAGACCGCGGGCGGGGCGTACCGCGACAACCTGGCGGTGCGGCACCTCAACGCGGCGGCCGCGAGCGCGCTCGCCGCGCTGGCGGCGCAGCGCTCACCGGACCGCCCGCTGCGGGTGCTCGAGGTCGGGGCGGGCGTCGGCGGGACCAGCGACGCGGCCGTGCAGGCGATCGCGGGTCTGCCCGCGCAGTACCTGTTCACGGACCTGTCGCCGTTCTTCCTCACCGAGGCCCGCGAGCGCTTCGCGGAGTTCCCGTTCGTGACCTTCGGGCTGTACGACATCGAGCGGCCCGCGCACGAGCAGGGGCACGCGCCCAACTCGTTCGACGTGGTCGTCGCGGCGAACGTCCTGCACGACGCCGTGGACGTCGACGCGGCCCTCGCCCGGCTGCGGGAGGTGCTCGTCCCGGGTGGCCACCTCGTGGTCCTCGAGACGACCCTGGAGCACGACCCGGCGCTGCTGGTCTCCATGGAGCTCATGGAGGGACTGGACGGCGGGCACCACGACGCCCGCACGGCGCAGGACCAGACGTTCCTCACCCGCGCGCAGTGGCACGACGCGCTGGGCGGCGTCGGCGCGGTCGACCCGCTGGTCCTCCCCGAGGAGGGGGACCGGCTCACCGGCACCGGGCAGTCGCTGCTGGTGGCGCGGCTGAAGACCGACCGGGTGCCCGTCGACGCGGACGACCTGGTGCGGCACTGCGCCGCGCGGCTGCCCGAGTACATGGTGCCCGGCCAGTGGCAGGTGCTGGACCGCCTGCCGCTGACGTCGAACGGCAAGGTCGACCGCCGCGGCCTGCTGGAGCGGCTGCCCTCGGGTGCGGCCGCGGTCGTCGAGTCGGTCAGCGCCGCGCCGGCCGACGACCTCGAGCGCTCCCTGGCGGCCCTGTGGGCCGAGCTGCTGGAGCGGGCGCACGTGGGCCGTGACGACGACTTCTTCGACCTCGGGGGTGACTCGCTGCTCGTCGCGCGCATGGTCGGGCGGCTCGGCGAGGTGCTGCCCGGCACCGGGGAGGACATCGAGTGGGAGGTCGTGCTGCGGCGCATGCTGCGCACCCCCACGGTCGCGGGGCTGGCGGAGTACCTGCGTGACCTGTCGGGTCAGGTCGAGGCCGCGGCCGACCGGTCGCGGGACCCGTACGTGCCGCTCAACGGCCCGGGCGGGGGCGTCGTGACGGCCCTCGTGCACGCCGGCACGGGGACGCTGGTGCCCTACCGGGCGCTCATCACCGAGATCCGCCGGCGCTCGGCCGGGCAGGGCACGCTCGTCGGGCTCGAGCTGCCCGACGTCGCGGCGTTCCTCGACGCCGACCCCGCGACGGTCATCACGCGGTGGGCGGCGGACTACGCGCACGCGCTGCTCGAGCGCGGCGGGGACCGGTTCCACGTCGTGGGCTACTGCCTGGGCGGGCTGATCGCCACCGAGGTCGCCCGGACGTTGACGGAGGCGGGGGCGCACGTCGCGTCGCTCACCGCGATCAGCACGCACCGCCCGCCGTTCCGCCTGGACGACGAGCTGATCTCGGAGTACGCGTTCGCCGTGATGATGGGCATCGACCCGGTCGCGGTCGGCTTCCCGGCGGACGAGAACCGCGTCTCGGCGGCGTCCGACCAGCTGCTGGAGGCCACCCCCGGGCTCCTGCCCGACGGGGCGATCGGCCGCCTGGAGGGTGAGTACGCCGACGTGGCGGCGAGCTTCCGCGCGCTGGCGGAGGTGCCGCGGGCGGAGCGGGTGGCGCGCATGTGCGCCGCGGTGCCGCCCTCGGGCGGCAGCTACACGCCGGAGGCGCTCGAGGAGGTGTTCCGCATCTTCCGCCAGAGCGTGTTCTCGATCTCCCGGTACGAGCCGGAGCCGTACGCCGGGGACATCACGTTCCTGCGGCACGGCGGTGCGTACCCGTTCCCGGGCAACAAGGAGTCCGTCACCACCTACTGGGAGCGGCTGGTGCTCGGGGACCTGCGCATCGTGGACGTGCCGGGCGACCACTTCGGCATGCTGTCGGTGCCGTACGCGCCGGGGATCCTCACGCACCTGGACGCGATCACCGGCGGGGACGTGGTCGCGTGACACCGCTGCCGCTCGTCGGCGTCGTGGGCGCGTCCGGGGCCGTCGGCTCGGCCGCGGCGCGCGCGCTGCACGCGTCGGGCGAGGTGCGGCTGCGCCTCGGCGGCCGGCGGCCCGAGCCCCTGGACGACCTCGCGCGCGAGCTCGGTGGCGACGCGCAGGTCGCGACGGCGGACGTCCGCGACGCGGCCTCGCTGGCGGTGTTCAGCGCGGGCTGCGACGTCGTCCTCGGGTGCGCCGGCCCGTCGTACGCGCTCGGCGACCGGGTCGCCCGCGCCGCGCTCGCCGCCGGGGCGGACCACGTGGACGTCACGGGGGACGAGGCCGTGCGCACGGCGCTGGCCGGTGACCCGCTGCCGGCGAGGCGCCGGGTCGTGGTCTCGGCGGGTCTGCTGCCCGGGCTGTCGGCGCTGCTGCCGCGCTGGCTCGCGGCCCGGCACGGGCTGCACGCGCTGCGCGCGTACGCGGGCGGTCTGGAGCGGTGCACACCGGCCGCCGCGGGCGACCTGCTGCTGTCCCTGCCGGGCGCCGGGGACGCCGCGGCGGTGTTCGGCACCCCCGGCGCGGCGTGGCGCGCCGGGCGGGTGGAGCCGCGCGCGCTCCGGTCCCGGGACGGGCACGTGGCACCGCACTTCGACGAGCCGGGGTTCGTCCAGCCGTTCCTCACCCGGGAGGCGCAGCGCCTCGCACCGGACCTGGGCGTGACGGACCTCGAGTGGTACGCGGTCCACGTGGGCCGGCGCGTGCGCGAGGTGCTCACCGCCGCGGCGGGTGCGCCGGTCGCCGACCTGGAGACGACGGCGCACACCCTGCGGCGGGCGGCCGACCTCGACCTGGCCGGACGCTCGCCGTGGTACCTGCTGGTGCTCGAGGCCACCGACGCCGACGGCGGGCGGCGCACCCTCGTGCTGCGCACCCCGGACAGCTACCGGCTCACCGGGCACGTGGCCGCGTGGACGACCCGCGAGGTGCTCGGGGGTCGTGTGCCGACCGGTGTGCACCACGCCGCGGACGTGCTCGACCCGGCGCGGGCCGTCGACGCGCTGCTGTCCGACGGCGACGCGGCGACCCTGCGCGAGGTCGTCGGGACCGGGGGACCGGTGCGGCACGAGGTCGAGACGGGCGTGCTGTGACCCGACCCCTGCGGACCGTGGTGTGCGGCACCGGGTTCGGACGCTTCCACCTCGAGGGGGTGCGCCTGGTGCCCGACGACCTCGAGCTGGTGGGCGTGCTCGCGCGGGGCAGCGCGTTCTCCCGCGCCTACGCCCAGGAGCAGGGGGTGCCGTTCTACGCGCGCGTCGAGGACCTGCCGGACGACGTGGAGGTCGCGTGCGTGGCCGTCGGCTCGGCCGTGCAGGGCGGACCGGGCACGCAGCTCGCGCACGCGCTCATGGCGCGGGGGGTCCACGTGCTGCAGGAGCACCCCGTCCACCACGACGAGCTGGCCGACCTGCTGCGCGCCGCGCGCCGGCACGGCGTGGTCTACCACCTCGACCCGTTCTACCGGTACGTCGAGCCCGTCGCGCGGTTCCTGGACGGCGCGCGTGAGCTGCGGCGTCGCGGCGCGGTCGTGCACGTGGACGCGACGAGCGCGATCCAGGTGCTGCACCCGCTGCTGGACGTCCTCGCGCTCGCGCTGGGCGGTGTGCGGCCCGCGGCGTTCGGTGACCCGGCGCCGGTGGACGACCGCGTCGCCGCGGTGTCCGCGACGTCGCAGCCGTACCGCGTGCTGCAGGGGGCGGTCGCCGGGGTGCCCGTGACCCTGCGCGTGCAGAACCAGCTGCACCCCTCCGACGGGGACAACCACGCGCTCGTGTGGCACCGGCTGGCCCTCAGCGGCGAGGGCGGCACGCTCACGCTGACCGACACGCACGGCCCGGTGCTGTGGCAGCCGCGCCTGCACGCACCGCGCGACGAGCACGGGCGCCTGCTGTCCACCGGACCGGGGACCGAGCACCTGGCGCAGCCGCCCGTGTCCGTCGTCCCGGGCACCGAGCCCCCGCCGTGGCGCGAGGTCTTCGCCGCCACGTGGCCGCAGACCGTCGCGACCGCCCTGCGCGCCCTGGTCGCCGACGTCCGTGCCGGGGCGGACCCGATGCCCCGCGGTCAGCGCGACCTGTCCGTGTGCCGGCTCTGGCTGGACGTGGTCGCCCGGCTGGGCCGCCCCGAGCTCGTCCGCCCCGACGCCCCCACCCCGTGGCGGCTGGACCAGATCCTGCCCGCCCCCGAGGACGGAGCCCGATGACCCCCCACTCACCCGACCCGTGGCTGCGCCGGCCCCGCCCCCGGCCCGGTGCCGGTGTGCGCCTGGTCTGCCTGCCGCACGCCGGCGGCTCCGCCGGCGCCTACCGCCCGTGGGCGCCGCTGCTGCCCGCGGGCGTCGACCTGGTGTGCGTGCAGCCGCCCGGCCGCGAGGACCGGTTCACCGAGCCACCCGTCGACGACATGGCCACCCTCGTCGACCGGGTCGCCGACGCGCTGCTCCCGCTGCTGGACCGCCCGTACGTGCTGTTCGGGCACTCGATGGGCTCGGCCGTCGCCGTCGAGCTCGCGCGGCGGCTGCGCGCGCTGGGCGCCGACGAGCCTGCCCGGCTGGTGGCCTCCGGCCGCCGCGCGCCGGCCGACGCGGTGCCCGGATCCGTGCACCGCAGCAGCGACGACGCGATCGTCGCCGAGCTCGTCCGCCTCGGCGGGACGTCGCCCGAGGTGCTCGCCGAACCCGGCCTGCGGGAGGCCGTGCTGCGCAACGTGCGCGCCGACTACCGCCTCGTCGAGACGTACCGCCCGTTCCCCGGCGCGCCGCTGACCTGCCCGGTGACGGTCTTCCTCGGGGACGCGGACCCCGAGGTCGACGCCGCGGGTGCCGAGGGCTGGGCGCGCACCACCACCGGGCGCCTCGACGTGCAGGTGTTCCCGGGCGACCACTTCTACCTCGACCACGTGCGACGCGACGTCGTCCACGCGCTGCTGCGACGCCTCGACCCCGTGCTGGTCGCCGACGCCTCGCCGTGGCCCAGCACGCCCTGACCACGACCCCCGGACCTCGACCCCCTCCTGGAGGACACCATCCCCGCCGCCGACTACTACTCGCCGGCCGCCGAGTTCTTCGACCTCGTCGGCCACCGCCACCTCGTCTCGAGCGCCCCGGCGCTGCGCACCGCCCTGGCCGGCCTCGACACCTCGCACGGCCCGGTCCTCGACATCGGCGCCGGGTCGGGGCTGGTCACGGCGACCATCGCCGAGATCCTGCCCTCGGCGCGCATCATCTCCGCCGAGCCGTCGCCGGTCATGCGCGCGGTGCTGACCAGCCGGGTGTTCTCCGACCCCGCACTGCGCGAGCGCGTCACGGTGGTGCCCGAGCCCGCGCAGGAGCTCGAGCTGCCCGACTCGCTCTCGGCCGTGGTGATCTTCGGCGTCGCCGGGCACATCCCCCGGCCCGAGCGGGTGCGGCTGTGGCGCCGGCTGGCCGAGCGGCTGCCCGTCGGGGCGCCCATCGTCGTCGAGCTCATGGGCGTCGACACCCCGCGCCACATCCCGTTCGTGCGCATGTGCAGGGAGTCGCTGGGCGACCAGGACTACGAGTGGTGGATCAGCGGGGACCCGGCCGGTGAGGGCGTCATGCGCTGGCGCACCGAGTGGCGGGTGTTCCGCGACGGCCGGCGTGTGCGCACGGTCGAGGACGAGTACGACTGGGAGACCTTCGCGGTCGAGCGGCTCGCCGAGGAGTCGGGGATGACGGTGCGCCGGCTCGCCCGCTCCAGCCGGGAGTCCACGCCCGAGGTGGGGGTGCTGGTCCGATGACGACGACCGGCCCGCGCACCCCCGGGCCGCTGGCCCGGTTGATCGCCCCCGTCCGGCGGCGCGTCGTGGCGGCCACGGTCCTGCAGGGCCTGGCCGCGGGCACCGGCATCGCGCCGCTGGTCCTGCTGGTCGAGCTCGCCCGGGGCCTGCTCGCGCCCGCACCCCTGGACGCGGACCGCCTCTGGCTGCTCGTGGGCGGGGCCCTGCTCGCGGCGCTCGTGTCGCTGCTGCTGGGTGCCGCGTCGACGGTCGTCAGCCACCGCGCGGACGACGACCTGCAGCTGGCGGTGCGCCGCGACCTGGCCGCGCACCTGTCGCGCGTGCCCCTGGGCTGGTACTCGCGGCACGGCTCGGGACGCGCCAAGCGCGCGCTGCACGACGACGTCGGCGAGGTGCACCAGCTCGTCGCGCACACCGTCCCTGAGCTCGCCGGGGTCGTCGCCGTCCCGCTGGTGACCCTCGTCTACCTGGTCACCGTCGACTGGCAGCTGGCCCTGGTGGCGCTCGTGCTCGTCGTCGCCGGGGTCGCGCTGTTCGCGCGGGCCATGGCCGGCGGCATGGCCAAGATGGGCGAGTACGCCCGCGCCATGGGCGACGTGAGCAGCGCGACCGTCGAGTTCGTCCGCGGGATCCGCGTCGTCAAGCAGCTCGGGTCGCAGGACCAGGCGTCCAGCCGGTTCGTGGCCGCGGCCGACGCGTTCGCCGACTTCTTCGTCGCGTGGTCGCGCAGCACCACGGCCGTGACCGTCGGCTCGTTCCTGCTGCTGTCGGCACCGACCGTCACGGTCGTCGTCGTGACGGCCGGTGTGCTGCTCGCCGCCGCCGGTCGCACCGACCCGGTGGACGTCGTCGCGTTCGCCCTGCTGGCGCCGGCCCTGTGCGCCCCCATGAACGCGATCGGCGCGCGCGCCCAGCAGATCACCGGCGCCCGCGGCGCGGCGGCGCGCATCGCCGACGTGCTGGCCGTCCCCGAGCTGGTGACCACGGGCACCGCGACACCCGAGGGTGCGCGGGTCGAGCTGCGCGGCGTGCGGTTCGCGTACGAGCCCGCCCCGGGCGACGAGGCCCACGAGGTGCTGCACGGCATCGACCTGACCCTCGAGCCGGGCACCGTCACGGCGCTCGTGGGGCCGTCCGGTGCGGGCAAGACGACGCTGGCGACCCTGCCGGCGCGGTTCGCCGACCCGACGGGCGGGGCCGTGCTCGTCGGCGGTGCCGACCTGCGCGACGTCCCGGCCGACGTGCTCTACCGCACCGTCGGCTTCGTGTTCCAGGACGTGCAGCTGCTGCGTGCCTCGATCACCGAGAACATCGCGCTCGCCCGGCCCGACGCGACACCCGAGCAGGTGCGCGCCGCCGCGCGCGCCGCACGTATCGACGACCGCGTCGAGGCGATGCCGCGCGGCTACGACTCGGTGGTCGGCGAGGACGTGCAGCTGTCGGGCGGTGAGGCGCAGCGCGTCGCGATCGCCCGCACCCTGCTGGCCGACCCGCCCGTGCTCGTCCTCGACGAGGCCACCGCGGCGGTCGACCCGAGCGCCGAGGCGCACATCCAGGACGCCGTGAGCGAGCTCGCCCGCGGCCGTACCGTGCTCGTGGTCGCGCACCGCCTGCCGACCGTGGTCGGCGCGGACCGCATCGTCGTCCTCGACGACGGGTGCGTCGTCGAGGACGGCACGCACTCCGACCTGCTGGCCCGCGAGGGCGCGTACGCCCGGCTGTGGGCGGCGTGGCACGACCAGGCAGCACCCGCCGAGGAGGCCGTCCGATGATCCGCACCTTCCTGCGCGTGCTCGGCCCCGACCACGCGCGTCCCGTCGTCGTCTCGCTGAGCCTGAGCGCGCTCACGGCGGTGCTGCACGGCCTGGTGATCGCGCTGCTCGTGCCCGTCCTGACGCGGCTGCTCGGGCCCGACCCGGCCGCCGCGCTGCCGTGGACCGGCGCCCTGGTCGCCGTCGCCGCGGTCTACGCGGTCGTCCGCTCGCTCGCGCTGGCCCGCAGCTTCCGGGTCGGCGGCGAGGTCTCCCGCGCGCTGCACCACCGGCTCGCCGACCACCTGGTCCGGCTGCCGGTCGGCTGGTTCACCGGGCCGCGGCTCGGTGAGCTCACGCACCTGGCGACCACGGGGGTGGTCCGCAGCACGTCGCTGCCCGTCCACGTGCTGCCCCCGCTCGCGGACGCGGTCCTCACGCCCGTGGTCGCGCTCGTCGCGCTCGCGTTCCTCCAGTGGCAGCTCGCGGTCGCGACGGCGGTGGGCCTGGCGGTGCTCGCGGTGGTGCACACCTGGTCGGGCCGAGCCGTGGCCCGCGACGACGCCGCGCGGGACGCGATCGCCGACGAGGCGTCCGACCGCGTCCTGGAGCACGCGCGGGCCCAGCAGGTGCTGCGCGCCGCGGGGCGGACCGACGACCGGGGCGGGGCGCTCGACCGCGCGCTGGCCGCCGAGCACGCCGCGTCGCGGCGGCTCCTGCGCACGGCGGTGCCCGCCCTCGTGGCGTACTCCGCGGCCGTCCGGGTGCTGCTGACCGTGCTGCTCGCGCTGACGGTGCACCTCACGCTCGGCGGAACGCTCGACGGGCCGGCGGCCGTGGCGCTGCTGGTGCTCGTCGTGCGGTTCGTGCAGCCGCTGTCGACCGCCGCCGAGCACGGTGCGGCGCTGCGGCTGTCCGGGCACGTCCTGACGCGGGTCGCGGCGGTGCTCGACGCCGACCCGCTGCCCGAGCCGGCGGTGGCCGCGGTCCCCGCCGACGGCACCGTCGAGCTGGTCGACGTGCGGTTCGCGTACACGCCCGGCGGCCCGCCCGCGCTCGACGGGGTGAGCCTGCGCGCCCAGCCCGGGACTCTCACGGCGGTCGTCGGGGCGTCCGGGTCCGGCAAGTCGACGCTCACGGCCGTGCTGGCCCGGTTCTTCGACGTCGACGCGGGCCAGGTGCTCGTCGGCGGCGTCGACGTGCGGCAGATCGGCTCACGGGAGCTGGCGCGTCACGTCGCCCTGGTCCCGCAGGACGTGTACCTCTTCGACGCGACCGTCGCCGAGAACGTGCGCGTCGCGGCGCCGGGCGCCACGGACGCCGACCTCGCCGCGGTGGCGGCACGCTGCGGCCTGGACGCCGTGGTCGCCGAGCTGCCCGACGGCTGGGCGACCCGGGTCGGCGAGGGCGGCTCGAGCCTGTCGGGCGGTCAGCGCCAGCGCGTGGCGATCGCCCGGGCGCTGCTCAAGGACGCGCCCGTGATCGTGCTGGACGAGGCGACCTCGGCGCTGGACGCCTCCAACGAGGCCCTGCTGACCCGCACCGCCCTCGACCTGGCGCGGGACCGCACCGTGCTGGTCGTCGCGCACCGTCCCGCGACGGTGCGCGTCGCGGACACCGTCGTGGTCCTCGACGAGGGCTGCGTCGTCGAGCAGGGCACCCCGGCGCAGCTCGCCGCCGCCGACGGCCCGTACGCCCGGCTGCTCCGGGACCGCGAGCGCGCCCAGGGCTGGCGCCTGGTGCCGTCGCCCGAGCCCGTCTGACCCGACCCCCCAGGAGGACCACGATGACCACCACCGACCCCGGCGCCGCGACGGCGCAGCCCGGCCCGCAGGACGACGTCCCGGACTTCCCGGTGCCGCGCTCCTGCCCGTTCTCGCCCCCGCAGACCTACGCCGGGGTGCGGGAGCGGGACGCGCTGACGCGGGTGCGCGTGCACGGCGGCAAGCACGCGTGGCTCGTCGCGCGCTTCGAGGACGTGCGCACCGCGCTGGCGCACCCGGGGGCGAGCTCGGACGCGCGCAACCCCGCGTTCCCGGCGCTGGGCGCCGGCGAGCAGCAGGTGGCCGCGGAGCTGCGCCCGTTCATCCGGATGGACCCGCCGGACCACACGCAGGTGCGGCGGATGCTCGTGGGGGAGTTCACGCTGCGGCGGGTCCAGGCGCTGCGGCCGGAGATCGAGGCGGTCTGCGCCGAGCAGGTCGAGCACCTGCTGTCCCGGCCGCAGCCGGCCGACCTGGTCGCCGACTACGCGAACCGGGTGTCGACGACCGTCATCTGCCGCCTGCTGGGCGTGCCGATGGAGGACCTGGAGTTCTTCCGGCGCGTGACGTCGGTGTCCGGGTCCCGCACGGCGACCGCGCAGGAGGTCGGGGCGGCCCTGCAGGAGCTGTTCGGCCTGCTGGACCGGCTCATCGACCTCAAGGCCGTCACCCCGGGCGACGACCTGGTGAGCCGGTTGGTCAACGGACCGCTGGCGCGCGGGGAGATCACCCGCACGTCCCTGCTCTCGCAGATCGGGATCACGCTCAACGCCGGTCACGAGACGTCGCGCAACGCGATCCCGCTGGCCGCGCTGGACCTGCTGCGCCACCCCGACCAGCTGGACCTGCTGCGCGCGGACCCGTCGCTGTGGCCCGATGCCGTGGACGAGCTGCTGCGGCACCTGTCGGTCGCCGACGTCATCACGCTGCGGGTCGCCACGCAGGACATCGCGCTGAGCGTCGGGACGATCCCGGCGGGGGACGCGTTCATCGCGCTGCTCGCGGGCGCCAACCACGACCCGGCGGTGTTCGACGAGCCGGAGCGCCTCGACGTGCGGCGCGCCCAGCGCCACCACGTGGCCTTCGGGCACGGCGTCCACCAGTGCGTGGGGCAGAACCTGGGGCGCGTGGAGCTCGAGATCGCGCTGCGCACGCTGCTCGAGCGCGTCCCGTCGCTGCGGCTCGCGGTGCCGGAGAGCGAGCTGCCGATGCGGGGGGCGTCGGCGATCTTCGGCCTGGACGAGGTCCCGGTCACGTGGTGAGCGCGGCGGGCGGCGGGCGCGTGCTCGCGGACCAGGACGTGTGCGTGGGCGCGGGGCAGTGCGCGCGGGTCGCCCCGGGGGTGTTCGACCAGGCCGACGACGGGCTGGTCGTGCTCCTGGTGCGGGACGTCCCGGCGGGGGAGGTGGACGCCGTGCTGGACGCGGTGGACCGCTGCCCGTCGGGTGCGGTGCGTCTCGGCGCACCGGCCGGTGGACCATACTGAAAGTGATTCTCAGTCGCGTGTAAGGTGTGCCTCCGCCGGCGCGCGTCGCCGGCCCCACCCCCCCCACGGACAGAGAGCGGAGAGTGCCGCATGGTGCCGACCACGATGCGCAAGGCGGTTGCGGCGTCAGCCGCGGGCGTCGCGGCCGCAGTGATGATCACGGGGTGCTCCAGCACCTCCACGAGCGAGGCCAGCGTCCCGCAGGACAGCGGGACGTCGACGCTGCGGGCGGCCTTCGCCGGCGGCTCGACCGAGACGCTCAACTACCTGCAGGGCCCCACCGCCCTGGACTACGTGCGCGCCCGGCTCGTGCACGCCCCCCTGTGCGAGCTCGACCCGGGCTCGGACGACGGGGTCGCGTACGGCGTCGTCGAGTCGATCGACGTGAGCGACGACCTGTCGACGTACACGCTGCACGTGCGTGACGGTGTGACCTTCACCGACGGAGCGGCCCTCACCAGCGCCGACGTCCTGTACTCGCTGCAGGCGCCCGTGCTGCTCGAAGGGCTGCCGTTCACCAAGATCGTCGCCCGCGGCTTCGACCTGGAGGCGGCCACCACGCCCGACGACGCGACGGTCGTGCTGCCGACCCTCGCGCCGATCGCCGACGGCCGCGAGCTGGTCTGCCAGAGCATGCTCGCGATCCAGGACGGCACCACCGAGTTCACGCCGACGACCCCGTCCTCCGGACCGTTCACCATCGCCTCGTTCGAGCCCGGGTCCTCGACGGTGCTCGAGCGCAACGACGACTACTACGGCGCGGCGCCCGCGCTCGAGTCGATCGAGCTGGTCTCGATCGCCGACGGCACCGCGCGCGTCAACGCGCTGCGCCAGGGCCAGGTCGACTACGTCAGCGGCCTCGCCCCGGCGCAGGCGCGGACGCTCGACGACGTCGACGGGATCTCCGTCACGACCAGCGAGCTGCCGTACGCCTCGTACCTGCAGTTCACGATGAGCACCGCGTCGGCTCCGCTCGACGACGTGCGCGTGCGCGAGGCGATCCGCCTGGCGGTCGACCGCGAGCAGATCGTCGAGAACGTCTACTTCGGCCGCGCGTTCGTCGGCAACGACCTGCCCGCCCTCGGGTTCCCGAGCTACGACGAGGGCATCCCCCAGCGGGAGCACGACCCCGAGCGCGCCCGTGAGCTGCTCGCCGAGGCGGGTGCCGAGGGCATGAGCCTGGAGCTCACGGTCGGGCCCGAGCTGGCCGGCATGGTCGAGACCGCGACCCTGGTCGTGGAGGACCTGCGGGCCGTCGGCATCGACGCGGCCCTGCGCGAGCTCCCGGCGGGGCAGCTGTTCGCCGACTACCAGGCCTACCTGGCGATGCCCTTCCGGGCCGGGTACAACCCGCCGGCGCCCTTCGAGGCGAACCACACCCCGGGCACGCTGCCCGAGGTCGACGCCCTCGTCCAGGCCGCACGCAGCGGCGCCTCCGCGGACGAGCGGCTCGCGGCCTCCCACGCGGCGCAGCAGCTGCTGTGGCAGCAGGGCAACCAGCTCGGCGTCGTGTTCGTGCCGAACGTCAGCGCCGCACGCGAGGGCGTCTCCGGGATCCGCGAGCTGCAGTTCCCCGACCTCGCGCAGGCCACCGTCACGGACTGACACGCGTGCGCACCGCACGCTGGCTGACGGTGAGGGTCGCCGCGCACGCGGCGACCCTCACCGTCCTGTCGGCCGTCATCTTCTGGGCCACCGAGGTGCTCCCCGGCGACGCGGTCGGCGTGCTGTCCGGGCAGGACGCGACCGAGGCCGAGCGGGCGAGCGTCCGCGAGGCGCTCGGCCTGGACCGCCCGCCCCTGCAGCGGTACGGGGCGTGGGTCGTCGACGCGCTGCACGGTGACCTGGGCACGTCGCTGATCTCGGGGCGTGACGTCGGCGAGATCGTGGGCGACCGGCTCGGCACGAGCCTGGCGGTCCTGGTCCCGGCGGCCCTGCTCGCGCTCCTGCTCGCCGGTGCCCTCGGCACGGCGGCGGGCCTGCGCCCGGGCGGGTGGCTCGACCGCGTCCTCAGCGGCGTCACGCTCGGCCTGGTCGGCACGCCTGACTTCCTCGTCGCGACCGCCCTGCTGGCGGCCTTCACCGTGGGGTGGCCCGTGCTGCCGGCCGTCGCGCTCGTGCCCGCCGGCCAGACGCTGTGGCAGCACCCCGACCTGGTCGTGCTGCCCGCGCTCGCGCTCGCCCTGGGAGCCTTCGGTGCGACCATGCGGCTGCTGCGTGCCGAGGTCGGCCAGGTCGTCGCGTCGCCCTACGCCGAGCTGGCCCGGCTCAACGGCGTGCGCGGTGCGGCGTACCTGCGCCTCGTCGTGACCAACGCCGCCGCTCCGGCCGTCCACGCCTTCGCGCTCATGACCGCAGGGCTGCTGGGCGGCGCGATCGTCGTGGAGACCCTGTTCAACGTGCCCGGCCTGGGCCAGGAGCTCACCACCGCGGTCGCCTACCGCGACGTGCCGCTCGTGCAGGCCCTCGGCCTGACGCTCGGCGCGGCGACCCTGGCGGTCCTGCTGGTGGGCGACCTGGTCACCCGCGCCCTGACCCCGCCGTCCCGCTCGACGAGGGAGCATCCATGACCGCCCGCCGCGTCGCGGCGCTCGTCCCCGCCGTCCTCGTGCTCGTCGTCGCGCTGGCCGGCCCGTGGGCCGCGCCCGGCAGCCCGACCTCGCCCGTCGGCGGCCCGTTCGCGCCGGCCGACGCCCAGCACGTGCTCGGGACGGACGTGCTGGGTCGCGACGTCCTGGCCCGCGTGCTGGTCGGGGGACGCACCCTCGTCCTGCAGGCGGTGGCCGCGACCGTCCTCGGCAGCGTCGTCGGCCTGGTGGTCGGCACCTGGGCCGGCGCCACGCACCGGACCCGGGTGGCGCAGGTCGTCCTGCGGGTCGTCGACGCGGTCGCCGCGCTGCCCGCGCTGCTCCTGCTGCTGCTCCTGGCCGCCGGCGCGCCGGGCAGCGACGTCGCCGTGGTGGTGGCGATCACGTGCGTCAGCGTGCCGTTCTCCGTGCGGGTGGTCCGCGAGCGCACGGCCGCCCTGGCCGCGACGGACCACGTGCTCGCGGCGCTGGCGCGCGGCGACACCTGGTGGGAGCGGCTGCGCTGCGACGTCGCTCCCGGGCTGGCGCCCGTCGCGGTGGCCGAGGCGGGTCTGCGGTTCGTGGCCGCCACCCAGCTGGCCGCCACCGCGGGGTTCCTCGGCCTGGGTGCCCCGGCCCCGGCCGCGGGCTGGGGCCGGATGGTCCGGGAGAACAGCACCGGCCTGGCCCTCAACCCCTGGCCCGTGGTCGTCCCGGCCCTGCTCCTGATCGCCCTGGCCGTCGGCGTCGCGGCCCTGCTGGACCACGCCTCGGGGCCCGCCGTGGACGCCGACCGCACCGGGCTGCGGGCATGACGGCGCGCGTGCGGGGCCTGACCGTCCTGGCTCCCGACGGCACGCCGGTCCTCGACCGTGTGGACCTGGAGCTGCCTGCCGGGCTCGTGACCGCGGTCGTCGGGGAGTCGGGTGCCGGCAAGACCACCCTCGCCCACGCGCTGGTCGGGCACCTGGGCAGCGGGCTGCGCCGCACCGCGGGCAGCGTCGTCGTGGCCGGGCACGACCCGTTCTCGGCAGACGGGCGGCGGGCAGTGCGGGGTCGCCTCGCGGGCCTGGTGCCGCAGGACCCGGCCAGTGCCCTCGACCCCCAGCGGCGCGTCGGCGCCCAGCTGCGCACGGCCGTGCGCGTCGCCCGGCCCCGCGACCCCCGGGCGCGGCGCCTCGCGGACGTGCAGGACGCGGTCCGCAGCGCAGCCCTGGAGCCCGAGCTCCTGGGCCGGCGGCCCACCCAGCTCTCCGGCGGCCAGGCCCAGCGGACCCTGCTGGCCTGGGCTCTGGTGACCCGTCCCGCGCTGCTGGTGCTGGACGAGCCGACCAGCGGGCTCGACGCGGCGACCGCGCGGGACGTCGCGGCGGCGTTCACGTCCCTGCCGTGGCGGCCCGCGGTGCTCGTGATCAGCCACGACGACGACCTCGTCGCCCGGACGGCCGACCGCACGGCGTCCATGGTCGCGGGACGTCTCGGCGCGGATGGCCCACGGCCGGGGACGCGGGTGCGGGAGCGCGCGCGACCGAGCGCACCGCGTCACCACGACGTGGACCGTGCGGCACTCGTGGCCACGGGCGTCACCGTGCGGCGCGGGGGGCGCACGATCCTCGACGGCGTCGACCTCAGCGTCGGGGCAGGGGAGCTCGTCGCGGTGCAGGGCCGCTCGGGCAGCGGCAAGACGTCCCTCGCGCGGGCCGTGTGCGGTCTCGTACCACCCACGGCGGGCGAGCTGCGGGTGCTCGGCAGGGTGACGCCGTGGGACGCGGGGGCTCGCGCGCGTGGCGGCGCACCCTACGTCGCGTACGTCGGGCAGGACGCGCGCGCGGCCCTCCACCCGCAGGAGACGGTGCGTCGTGCCGTCGCCCGCGCCCGGGCCAGCGCCGAGCGCCTGCGCCGGCCCCGGTGGGGCGAGGCCGAGCTGCTCAGCCGGCTGCGGCTGCCGAGCGACGTCCTGGACCGCACCCCGGACCGGCTCAGCGGCGGCCAGCGGCACCGCGTCGCCCTGGCCTGCGCGCTGGCCGCGGACCCCGCGGTGCTGGTGTGCGACGAGACCACGGCGGCCCTGGACGGCGCGACCGCACGGCTCGTGCTCGACGCGCTCGACGACGTCCGGGCTGCGACCGCGCTGCCGATCGTGCTCGTCACGCACCAGGACGCGGTGGCGGCGCGGGCCGACCGGGTCCTTGCGCTGCGGGACGGCCGGCTGTAGGTGGGCGGTGCCCACCCCGCCGCTGCCGAGGACGGCCCGGGGGCATGCAGACGAGCACCCGCTCGACGCCGCGGACGCAACGGGACTCGCTGGACTCCACCCGCCTCCCCTCGCCTGCCCCGGCCCGCAGCGGCCGGGTCGGAGCCGCTACGCGCCGATCTCCGCCCAGATCACCTTCACCGTGGCGGTGCGGTACCACGCGACGTCGCGGGCCAGACGGCGGGCATCTGGAGGCCGAATCCGCCCTCGCCCGGGGGCCGGTCGCCCGCGATGCGCGGTTCGCTGCCGCGGTCGTGGTCGGCGGCCGTCAGCAGGAACCGGTGCTCACGCTGGAAGAGCTCGACGATCGTCGGCGGCCGGCCGTGGTGGATCGCGTTCGTGGCCAGCTCGGAGGCCACGATGACCAGGTCGTGCGCCACGTCGCCCAGGATCCGGTCGGCGTGCGCCCCGGCGCGGGTGTTGATCTCCTGCCGCAGGTCCTGCCGCAGACCCCTGAGCTCGGCGTCGGTCTCGAGGATCCAGGTGCGCACCTTGGTGAACCCGGCCGGGGGTGCGCGGAACGCAGCCCGCGGTCTGGGGTCGCGTTCCGGTCCGAGTACGGGTCCGAGGTGAAGGTCACCCGTTCGGCCGTACGTGGGCGGGGGCGGGTACGCCTGGGGTCGCGTCCTCACCCGGGATCGAGGTGTGCCCGGAGCAGCGCGCGGCACGGGCCCGACGCGGTGACCGATTGCGGTCTGCGGGAGCCCATCTAGTGTGGAGATCAAGAACTGACAAAGACTCTCCCGCGAGGCGCGCCCCGGGAGCAGCCGCACGACCCGAGCTCCTGGGAGGGCCATGCAGATCATCATCAACTCCGACAAGAACACCGACGTCGACGCAGCACTCGCCGAGCGGCTCGAGGACGACGTCGCGGCGACGCTGGAGCGGTTCCGCGACCACCTGACCCGGGTCGAGGTGCACCTGGGCGACGAGGCCGCGGGGCGGGAGTCGGGGGCCGACATCCGCTGCACGATGGAGGCGCGTCCGGCCGGCCGTGCGCCCGTCGCCGTGACCGAGCACGCCATGTCCGTCGAGGAGGCCGTCGCCGGTGCCGGCGCCAAGGTCTTTCGCCTGCTGGAGAGCACGTTCGGTCGGATCGACTCCCGCCGCGGCGCCGAGTCGATCCGCCACCTCGAGGTCGACGAGGAGCTGACCTGACCGTCGATCCGTTGGCCGACCGACCGACCGATCCGACACGAGGAGCCGCCGTGATCACCACGACCGACCTGACCGACCTGATGACCGACGCCCCGGACCTGGGGGTCTCGCTCTTCCTGCCCACGCACGTCCGCGGCGCCGAGACGCGGCAGGACCCGATCCGTCTGAAGAACCTCGTCACGCAGGCCCGCGAGGACCTGCAGGCCGCCGGCCTGGACGCGGGCGAGGCCGAGCAGTTCCTCGCACCCGCCTCCGAGCTGGTGGGCGAGCGTCCCTTCTGGCAGGAGCAGGGGGAGGGGCTGGCCCTCTTCCTCGACGGCGACGGCGTCGTCGTGCACAAGCTGCCCGTGCCCGTGGCCGAGGAGGTCACGGTCGGTGCGGGCTACCGCGTGCGTCCGCTGCTGCCGGCGCTCAGCGCCGACGGCGCGTTCGACGTCCTGACCCTCACCTCCGAGGAGTGCCACCTCTACGGGGCGTCGCGGTTCGCGCTCGAGGAGGACGACGCGAGCGACCTGCCCGGGCACATCGACACCGAGGAGGGGGAGTCCGACTACCAGAACCCCGTCCAGGCCAGCCCCGTCGCACGTCCGCGGACCGGGTCCGTCGACATCAGCAACGCCCAGGTCTACGGCGACAGCCCCGCCGAGTGGAGCAAGAACCGGGTCGTGCGCTACGCGGACAAGGTCGCCACCGCCATGGACGCCCGCTCGGCGACGCGGCCCGTGCCCGTCGTGGTCGTCGCCGACGCCGAGGTGGGCGGGCACTTCCGCAAGTTCAGCGGGCTCGGTGACCTCCTGGTCGGCCACGTCGAGGTCAACCCGCAGGGCCTGGACCGTCGGCAGCTGCACGAGGCCGCCTACGAGGCCGCTCGTCCGTACCTCGACGCCGGGCGTGCCGCCGCGGTCGAGCGGCTGCGCGAGCTGCAGGGCAGCGGCGACGCCCGCGCGGTGACCGACGTCGAGGACGTCGTGCGTGCGGCCGCCCAGGGCCGGGTCGACACGCTGCTGCTGACGCCGGGCGAGCCGGTGTGGGGCAGCTATGACGCGGCGAGCGACGGGGTGCGCACCAGCGGGGTCGACACCTCGCAGCGGCGGGACCTGCTGGACCTCGCGGCGACGGAGACGCTGCGCAACGGGGGCCGGGTGCACGTCCTCGACGAGGACGAGGCCGACGCACCCGTGGCGGCGCTGCTGCGGTACTGAGGCGTGCTGCCGTCCGGCCCCGGGGCCGGACGGCAGCACCCCGGGCAGGAGGCGGCCGGCCGGTGCGCTACTTGATCGCGCCCTGGGTCACACCCGCCATCACCCAGCGCTGGGTGAACAGGTACACGATGATCGCCGGCGCCATGGCCATGAGGTAGGACGCGAACGCGACGTTGTAGTTGCTGCTGAACTGCGTCTGGAAGACGCTCTGCAGCACCGGCAGGGTCTGCAGGGTGGAGTCGGCGGTGATGAGCGACGGCATCATGAAGTCGTTCCACGAGGCCAGGAACGCGAAGATCGCGACGGTCGCGCTCATGGGCGCCATCATCGGGAAGACGATGTGCCGGAACACGGTCCACGTCGTGGCGCCGTCGAGCCGGGCGCTCTCCTCCAGCTCCTCGGGGAGCCCGCGGATGAACGCCGTGAACAGCAGCACGCTGAACGACAGCTGGAACATCACGTGCAGCAGCGCGACCCCGAGGGGGTTGGCGAGCCCGACGATCCCCGTGAGCTTGACCTGGGAGAGCGCCAGCACCGGGAACGGCAGGAACATCGCGGCCAGCAGGTAGAAGAACGACCACCGGAAGAACCGCCGGTCCCAGTTGCGGGCGATCGCGTACGCGGCCATCGACGCGAGCACGACCGTCCCGACGACGGTCACCGTGGTGACGAACACGGAGATCCCGAAGCCGCGGGGGAAGTTCGTCAGCCGCCACGCCTCGACGAACCCGTCGATGCTGATCGGCGTCGGCACGGAGAACACCCTGCCGTCGACCGACTGCGCGGTGGTCTTGAAGGCCATCGTCAGCGTCGCGTAGAGGGGCGTGAAGACTGCGACCGTGCACAGTGCCAGGGCCACGGTGGCGCCCCAGCTCGTGCGGTCCTCGCCGCCCCGGCGGCGGAAGCGGCGTCGGCGGGTGACGGGCACCTGGCCCGGGGTCGTCGTCATCAGCGTCTGGGCGGTCATGACAGGGCGCTCCGTCCACGGGTGAGGCGCAGCTGGACGACGGCGAGGACCACAGCGATGAGGAAGAAGATCGTCGCGTTGGCCATCTGGTACGCGTAGTCCCCACCGGTGAACCCGGAGAAGATCGTCATGGCGACGCTGCGGGTCGCCGTGCCGGGACCGCCGTTGGTGAGGCCGACGATGATGTCGTAGGCGTTGAGGAAGTTCTTGAAGCCGATGACCAGGTTGATGACCACGTACCCCGAGACCAGCGGCAAGGTGATGGAGAGCAGGCGCCGGCGGGCGGACGCCCCGTCCATCGCCGCGGCCTCGTAGACCTCGCCGGGGATCGACAGGATGCCCGCGATGTAGATGAGCAGGGCGCTGGGGATCGCCTGCCACGCGGTGACGATGACGATGGTCACCCAGGCCAGGTCCGGGTCGGCCAGCAGACTCTGCTCGAGGGCCGCGACGCCCAGGGCCTGTCCCAGCTGCGGCACCGAGTTGGAGAACAGGAAGTTGAAGACGTAGGCGATGACGATGCCCGAGATCACCATGGGCAGCACGAACACCGCGCGCAGCGCGACCTTGGCCCGGATCCGGGCGGTCAGGCCGACGGCGAGCAGGAACGCGATGACGTTGACGAGCACCACCGTGACCAGGGCGAACCCGATGGTGAACAGGTAGGAGCTGCGGACGGCCGGGTCGGCGAACAGGGCGACGTAGTTCGTCAGCCCGGTGAACGAGAACTCCCCGAAGCCCACCGAGTCGGTGAAGCTCAGCGTGATGCCCATGATTGCCGGGAGCGTGATGGACAGCGTGAACAGGACGAGCGTGGGGATCAGGAACAGGTAGAAGGTCCGCGGGACCGCGGGGCGGTGGTCCGGCGTCGTCGGCGGCGGTGCCGCGACGTCGCCGCCCCCGGGCCGGGTGGCTGTGGCTGTGACCATGAGCTGTCTCCGGTTCTTCGGTGGGACGAGCCGTGCGTCAGGAGCGGAAGGCCAGCCGCTGCCAGTCGGCGTCGAGGGTCCGCAGGACGCGCTGCGGGTCGGCGCCGGACGCGAGGGACTGCGTGTAGTTCTGCAGCGGGATGGACTGGGGGACCAGCTGGGAGGCGCCGAGGTAGAAGTCCGCGCGGTCGTAGTACTCCTGGAGCTCGACGAGCGTCGGGTCGGTCACCGGTGCTGCGTCCTGCGTGACGCCGAAGCCCAGGGCGTGCGCGTTGTAGGCGTCGATGACGTCGGGCTGCATGAGGAACGCCAGGAACTCCCGCGCCGCCTCCTGCTTGGTGGACCGTTCCGGGATCCACAGGGCCAGGTCGATGTTGACCCGGACCTTGCGGTCCGCCGGGTCGTCGGTCATCGGCAGGGGGAACGCCCCGACGTCGAGGTCCGGGTTGGTCTTCGCGATCTCCCCGAGGGCCCACGGGCCCTGCAGGTACATGGCGGCCTGGCCGTTCGCGAACGCGAGGTTCCCGTCGCCGTAGCCCCGGCTCGCGGCGTCGGCGTTGGTGTACCCGACGAGCTCCTGCATCCGCCGGACGGGCTCGAGGAACTGCTTCTCGAACGTCACCGGCGCGTCCGGTCCCGCGTCGGCGCCCTGCTCCTTGAGCCGACGGAAGAAGTCGGTGGTGTCGAGCATGCCGCCGACCGCGTAGTCGAAGTGCCCCTGCGCGATCGTCCACGGGTCCTTGAACGTGCTGTAGAACGGCGTGACGCCCGCCGCGGTGAGCGCGTCGCACAGCGCGAGGAACTCGGCGTGGGTGGTCGGTGGCACCAGGCCGTGCTGGGCGAAGATCTCGCGGTTGTAGAGCACGGCAGCGGCCATGAGCGAGTACGGGATGACGCTGGTGCGGTCCGGGTAGGTCGCCGTCACGTCGATCAGGGGCTGCAGGTCGTCCAGGACGCGGCCCGCCTCGGGCATGTCGCCCAGGTCGCTCAGGGCGCCCCGCTCGACGTACCGCGACACCTCGAAGTTGTAGTTGAGGCACCCGATGTCCGGCGGGGACTCCCGCACGAAGGTCCCGGCAAGGTTCGAGGTGGCGTCGTGCCGGACGCGCACACGCGACTGGGTCTGGTGGAACTGCTCGATGAGGTCATCGAAGTACCCGATCACCTCGGGCTTCGACTGGTAGAAGACGATCTCGGTCACCCCCGACGACGGCCGGGAGCACGACGCGAGCGCGAGGCCCGCACCGGCCGCCGCGACCCCGCGCAGGAAACCTCGGCGGCTGAGCTCCGCCGACATCAGAGCGGTCTGTGACGCCATGCCTTCGCCTCCGTTGGTCGAAGTCACCGGACGGCAGGCCTGCCGTCCGCCCTCGTCAGCCGTCGAGCGCGTCGTCCTGCTGGAGCCACACCGTCGTCTCGGCGGGCAGGCCGGCGCCGTCGAGCGGCGAGCTCGCCAGGACGACCCGTCCGGCCGGCAGCGGCACGGGCGTGCTCCCGAAGTTCGTCACGGACGTCCACCCGCCGGGCCGCGTGAACGCGACCACGTCCGGCGGGGTGTTCGTCATCCAGGTCAGCATCTCGCCGGACTGCCGATCCCGCCGCTCGGCGAGCGCCCGGCGGTACAGGGCCAGCGTGGAGTGCTCGTCGGCCGCCTGGTCCTGCGCCGCGAAGCGGGCGAAGTGCGGCGGCACGGGCAGGTGCGCCTGCTGCTCGCCGAACCCGAGCGTCGGGCCGTGCGACGTCCACGGCAGCGGCACGCGGCACCCGTCGCGGCCCTTCTGCGCGCCGCCGGACCGCAGGTACGTCGGGTCCTGCAGCACGTCGGCGGGCAGGTCGGCCACCTCCGGCAGGCCCAGCTCCTCGCCCTGGTAGAGGTAGGCGGAGCCGGGCAGGGCGAGCGTGAGCAGGGTTGCCGCACGCGCGCGGCGGCGCCCGCGCTCCGCGTCGGGGGCGGGCTCGCGGCCGTCGCCGACGAGCCACGCGAGCAGGTCCGTGCCGGCGGGCAGCGCGTAGCGGGTGGCGTGCCGCACGACGTCGTGGTTCGACAGCACCCAGGTGGACGACGCCCCGGACTCGCGGGCCAGCGCGAGGTTCTGCTCGATGATCGCGGCGAACGCCGTCGCGTCCCACGGCGCCTCGAGCAGGTCGAAGTTGAAGGCCTGGCCCAGCCCCTCGGGGGACGCGTAGCGCGACCGCCGGTGCGCGGGCACCCACGCCTCGGCGACGGCCGTGCGCGGTGGGTCGTACTGGTCGAACAGCCGCCGCCACTCGCGGTAGACGTCGTGCACCTCGTCGCGGTCCAGCAGCGGGTGCGCGCCGCCCCAGGTGTCGGCGTCGAGCTCGGCCTGGCTCGGGAGCGGCTCGGTGAGGTCCTTGGTCAGCGCGTGCGCGACGTCGATGCGGAAGCCGTCGACCCCCCGGTCCGCCCAGAACCGCAGCGTCTCCAGGAAGTCGGCGCGGACCTCGTCGTCGGCCCAGTTGACGTCGGGCTGCTCGGGGGCGAACAGGTGCAGGTACCACTGGCCGTCGCCGACCGGCTCCCAGGCGGAGCCGCCGAAGCTGGCGGTCCAGTCGCTCGGCGGCAGCTCGCCGTGCGCGCCGCGGCCCTGGCGGAACACGTAGCGCTCGCGGGCGCGCGACCCGGGCGGCGAGGCGAGCGCCTCGCGGAACCAGGCGTGCCGGTTCGACGTGTGGTTGGGGACGATGTCGACGACGAGCCGGATGCCGGCGGCGCGCAGCGCGGCGCGCATCTCGTCGAAGTCCGCGAGGGTGCCGATCCGGGGGTCGACGTCGCGGTGGTCGTCCACGTCGTAACCGCCGTCGGCCAGGGCGGACGGGTAGAACGGGCTCAGCCAGACGGCGTCGACGCCCAGGTCGCGCAGGTAGGGGACCTTGGCCGTGATGCCGCGCAGGTCGCCGATGCCGTCGCCGTTCGAGTCGGCGAAGCTGCGCGGGTAGATCTGGTAGACGACCGCCTGCCGCCACCACGTCGCGTCCTGGGGCAGTGGCGCGTCGCTCGCGCGCTCGAGCCCCGACAGCATCGACATCCGGTCCCCCTGATTTGATGAAGGTCCTAAATTTAAGACCTGGCACTAGAGTGACCCGATCGGCGGAGGAGGTCAAGCGGTGGAGCGGAACCCGGTGTCGTCGCGACGCCTGCGCGACGCCAGCGCGCGCCTGGTCCTCGACCACCTCTGGGACGCCGACGAGGTCACGGGCTCCGCCCTCATCGAGGCCACCGGCCTGTCGCGGGCGACGGTGCACGACGTCTGCGACGAACTCATCGAACGCGGGTGGGTCAGGGAGCTGGCGAGCCTGCGCACGGGGGGCGACCCCCGCAAGGGGCGGCCGGCCCGCCGCTACGCCTTCGCCGCCGGCGTGGGTGTCGTCGTGGGCGTCGACGCAGGTCAGCACCGCATCAGCGCGACGGTGACGGACCTGCGCGGGGTCACGCTCGCGCGTTCCACGCTGCCTGTCGCGCCGCACGACGGCACGTCCGCCCGGCGGCTCGCCCTCATCGAGCAGGCCGCCCTCGCCGCGGTCGCGGACGCGGGCGCCGCCCCCGGCAGCGTGCTGGCGGTGGCGGTCGGCGTGCCGGCGCCCGTCGACCGTGACGGCCGCACGTCGTTCCAGGACAACGCGTTCTGGGAGCTGATGAACCCCGGCATCGGCGACCACCTGCGCGACCGGCACGGGTGGACGGCCGTGATCGACAACGACGCGAACCTCGCCGCCGTCGCCGAGCACTGGCGCGGGCACGGCCGCGGCTCGCTGTGCCACGTCACCCTGCTCGCGGGCGAGCGGTTCGGCGCCGGCGTCGTCGACGACGGTCGGCTGCTGCGGGGCGCCCACGGGGGTGTGGGGGAGATGCGCTACCTCGACCTCGTCGAGGGGGTCGGCTCCGCCGACGGCATCGCGGCGCTGGTGCGGCAGGACGCGCTGGCCCAGCTCGGGCGCCTGGACGGGCGGACCGGCTCGTCGCTCCAGGAGCTGGACCCCGCGACGGTCGACGCCGCGGACGTCCTCGCGGCGGCCCGGGACGAGGACCCGCTCGCCGTCAGCGTCGTCGAGCACGTCGCCGGGCTCCTGACCCGGGTCGTCGCGACGTTCGCGAGCATCTACGACCCGGAGCGCGTGATCGTCGCCGGCGCCGTCGCCGCGTCCTGCGAGCCGCTGCTGGCGCTGGTGCGGCGCGACCTGGACCGGTACGTCGACCCGCCGGGCGTCGAGGTGCTCGCGTCCGCCCTGGGTGCCGACGTCGTCACGGTGGGCGCCGTCAAGCGCGCCCTGGACCACGTCCGCGAGCACGCGCTGCAGATCACGCCCGCCGCACCGCACTGACCGCGCGACCCGCGGCGGGTGGGTGCGCCGCTCACGGCCGCGTCGCACTCCCCAGGACGTGCGGCGCGGCCGGGGAGGCGACGCCGGCGGGGAAGTCGAACCGGTCCGCGTCGTCGACGACGAACCCCGCCGCGCGGATCGCGCCGAGCGTGTCGCGTCCCGTGTGGCAGCCGCCGAGGAAGAACGGCCACACCGTGGCGTCGGCGAGGCGCTGGACGGTGCGCAGCCTCCCGGCCGTCGCGGCCACGTGCTCGTAGAACCGCAGCCGGCCCCCGGCGCGCAGCACCCGCGACATCTCGCGCAGGGCGACCGCCTGGTCGGCGACCGAGCACAGCACGAGGCTCGCGACCACGACGTCCACGGACGCGTCGGCGACGGGGATCCGCTCGGCCGTCGCGTCGACCACCCGGACGTCCGCCCGCACGCCCGCGGCGCGCTCGGCCGCTCGCGCGCGCAGGTACGGCTCGGGCTCCAGCGCGAGCACGGTGCCCACGCCGTCGGGGTAGTGGCCGAAGTTCGCGCCCGCGCCCGCGCCGACCTCGACGACGTCACCGGTCAGCCCCGCCAGCAGCCGACGACGGTGCTCGGCGGCGCCCTGCTCGTCCATCGACGGGGCCATGCGGTGGTAGACCCGGGCGAACACGGGCCGGCGACGGGGCACCACCACAACCTCGGGCGACGCCGCCCCCGTGTCAAGGGCGGGCTCCCACCCCCACCCCCACCCCGCCACCCCCACCCCCCTTGGGCGTGAGAGAGCAATCCAGCCGCCGCACACACCGCCCCCAACCTCCCACCCCCACCCCCTTGGGGCGTGAGAGTGCGATCCAGCCGCGGTGGCGACCGTGCAGGCGACGTCGGGTGAACTGGATTGCTCTCTCGCGCCCACGGGGGTGGGCCTGGTGGGGAGTCGGGAGTCGGGAGTGGGGAGTCGGGAGGTGGGGGGTGGGTCGTGGTGCTGCGAGCATGATGGGGGCATGACGACGAGCGGCGGGGCGGACGTGCGGCGGGCGATCCTCTTCCACGGCACGGGCGGGACGCCGGACGTGGCGTGGCTGCCGTGGCTCGACCGGCGGCTCACGTCCCGCGGGTACACCGTCGAGCGGCCCGCGTACCCGACGATCAACGACGAGCCCGTCGCGACGATGCTGCCGCGGGTGCTGGCCGCGCACACGTTCGACGCCGGCACGGTCCTCGTCGGGCACTCGGCGGGCGCGGCCCTGCTGCTGGCGCTGCTGGAGCACCTCGACGGGCCGGTGGCCGGGTCCGTCCTCGTCGCCGGCTACTGCACACCGCCGAACGACGCGGCCGAGCCCGTGCTGCAGCAGACGTACGACTGGGACCGGATCCGTGCGCACGCCGGCGACGTGGTGGTCGTCAACTCCGTCACCGACCCGTACGGGTGCGACGTCACGCAGGGGCGGGCGATGTTCGACCGGCTCGGCGGCACCCTCGTCGTGCGGGACGAGGGGCACTTCGGGGACGTCGACCAGCCGTTCGAGACGTTCGAGCTGCTGGACCGGCTGATCCCGTGAGCGCCGGGTGTCGGTGGCCGGTGGCACGGTGGTCGTCATGGACGCCGACCCGAAGGCCACGCTGCACCGGTACCTGCGCCGCCAGCGCGAGGGGCTGCTCGACAAGCTCGAGGGCCTCGACGAGTACGACGTCCGCCGCCCGTTGACCGGCACCGGCACCAACCTGCTCGGCCTGGTCAAGCACGTCGCGAGCGTGCAGGTCGGCTACCTCGGCGAGGTCTTCGGGCGCCCCAGCCCGTGGGCCATGCCCTGGTACGACGACGCCGCCGAGCCCGACGCCGACCTGTGGGTCCCGGCGGACGAGAGCCGCGCGTCGGTCCTCGACCTGTGGCAGCACTCGGCCGAGCACGCCGACGCGACGGTCGAGGCGCTGCCCCTCGACGCCGTCGGCGACGTCCCGTGGTGGGGCGAGCACGGCCGCGTGACCCTGCACCAGGTCCTCGTCCACGTGGTCGCGGAGGTCGCCCGCCACGCCGGGCACGCCGACATCCTGCGCGAGCAGCTCGACGGGCGCACCGGCATGGTCGCCGGTGACGCCAACGTGCCGGACCGCGACGCCCAGCAGTGGGCGGCGTTCCGGGACCGGATCGAGCAGGCCGCGCGCGACGTCGCGGGCCGCTGACGGTCAGTCGACGAGGTCGGCGTACTCCGGGTGCCGCTCGACGTACGCGCGGACGAACGGGCACTGCGGGACCACGCGACGCCCGGCGTCGCGCACGTCGTCGAGCGCGTACGCGACGAGCTGCGAGCCCAGGCCCTTCTCCTGCCGGGACTCGTCCACCGCGGTGTGCTCGAGGACGACCCGGTCGCCGCCGACGGAGTAGCCGAGCTCGCCGACCTCGTCGTCGCCGATCCGCAGCACGTACCGTCGCCCCGCCTCGTCGTGCTCGACGAGCGGCTCGGAGCCCTGTGTCCCCTGCGGCATGCTCACCCCTCCCGGACGCCCCCGCGTGCCGGAGGCGTCCCCGCGAGCGTACCGACGGCCCTGCGACCCGCCACCCGGCGCGGTCAGTCCCAGCCGAGCGTGACGACGCGGTACCCCTCGGGCACGGCCGGCACGTCGCAGTACAGGTCCTCGTCGTACGACAGCCCTTCCCACACCGGTTCGGCCTGCAGCTCCTCGACGTCGAGCCGCCTGTCCAGGACCGCGTCCGGCAGCGTCGTGCAGATGGCGACGGACTCGGCCACGACGTCCTCGGAGTCGTCCTCGAACATCTCCTCGTGGAGCTGCACACGGACCCACGCGACGTCCTCGTCCGTCTCCAGCACCTGCAGGCGGGCGGCGATGTCCGCGAGCGGCGGACGCCCCAGGCCCTCCTGGTTGGGGGCGATCGAGGCCTCCTCGTCGTTGCCGGCGAAGAACTCGTCGAGGCTCAGCAGGGGGAAGCGGTCCCCGCCTGCGGTGGAGCGGGCGAGGACCTCGTCGCGGGTGATCATGCGTGGCATTCTCGCAGGGCGTCGCGCTCGGGTCCGTCGGCGTCACCGCTCGTCACGCACCCCGCAGGGCGTCGGCGACGGCGGTGAACGCCGGCTTGGCGTTCAGGTCGTCGTCCAGCACCATCGCGGACCCCTCACCCGGGAAGAACCCCGGGACCCACGAGTACCGGTCCGTCACGCCCCACAGCGTCAGGGAGGTGCAGCGCTCCACGGCGACGCACGCCGCGACCGCGCGCCCGTAGTAGTCGACCTGCGTCTCGACGTCGCCGGCCTCGGCGCGGCCCGCGGCGTCGACCGGGACGCGGACGTCGAGCTCGGTGATCGCGACCTCCAGGCCCAGGTCGGTGAACCGGCGCAGGTTCGCCTCGAGGTCGTCCGGGAACGGGTACTGCGTCGACAGGTGACCCTGGACGCCGAACCCGCCGAGCGGCGCACCGGCCGCGAGCAGCTCCTGGGACAGCGCGAGGTACGCGTCGGACTTGGGCCCCACGGGCTCGACGTTGTAGTCGTTGAGGTACAGCACGGCCTGCGGGTCCGCCTCGTGCGCCCAGCGCAGCGCGTCCGCGACGATCGACGTGCCGAAGCGGGCGAGGAACGGGTTCTCCTCGGTGCGCAGCACGCCGTCGTCGTCGAAGATCTCGTTGGCGACGTCCCAGTGCGCGATCCGCCCGGCGTACCGGCCGACGACCGTGGTGACGTGCTCCTGCAGGAGCGCGCGCAGCTCCTCGTCGGTGAACGTGCCGGACGTCAGCCAGCCCGGGTTCTGCGAGTGCCACAGCAGCGTGTGCCCGCGCACCTGCTGCCCGTGCTGCTCCGCGAAGTCGATCACGGCGTCCGCACCCTCGAACCGGAACTCCTCACGCGTGGGCCGCAGGAACTCCCACTTGAGCTGGTTCTCGTGCGTGACGGACGAGAACTGCTCGGCGATGACGTCGCGGTACGGCTCGTCGGTGCCGAACGGGTCGGGGTACCCGGCCGCGGCGTGGTGCCCACCGCCGGCCACGGCCACGCCGACCGCGAGCCCGGCACGGGGCAGGTCGCGCAGCGCGAGGTCGGGCGGGGCCGCCGCAGTGGCGGCGGCGGTGGGCGTCGGGGTGGGCGACGGGTCGGCGGCGCTGGTGCAGCCACCGATCGCGAGCGCCGCGCCGACACCCAGCACGGCCCCGGACCGGACGAGCCTCGGTGCTCTCATGGGGCCGGATCGTACGGGGTCCCGAGGCGCGGGCCGTTGCGGGCCGCGGCGCCCACCGCTCCGCGACACTGGTCCCATGACGCTGCTGCGCTCCCTGCTCCTGTTCGCCGTCGCGGCCGTCGCGGAGATCGGGGGCGCCTGGTTGGTCTGGCAGGGCGTGCGCGAGCACCGCGGCGTGCTGTGGATCGGCGCGGGCGTCCTGGCCCTGGGCGCGTACGGGTTCGTCGCGACGCTGCAGCCCGACGCGAACTTCGGGCGCATCCTCGCCGCGTACGGCGGGGTGTTCGTGGCCGGGTCGCTGGCCTGGGGCGTGGTCGTCGACAAGTTCCAGCCCGACCGCTGGGACGTCGTCGGGGCGGCGATCTGCCTGCTCGGCGTCGCCGTCATCATGTACGCGCCGCGCACCTGACGGCCCGGACCTCGAGGTGCGCGGCGCCCGCGTCCGCGCGAGGCTCGGAGCACCGAACCTTCGAGGAGGAGTCCCCGTGCTGCGAGCCGAGCAGGTCACCGACGCCGTCGCCTACCACGGCGAGGGCCCGTGCTGGTCACCCACGTGGGGTGGGCTGCGCTGGGTCGACATGCTCGCGGGGGACCTGCTGACCCTGCGCGACGACGGCGCCGTGGACCGGCTGCACGTCGGTGACGTCGCGGCGTTCGTGCGCCCGCGCAGCCGCGGTGGGTACGTCGTGGGCCTCGAGCGCGGCATCGGCCTGGCGGAGTCGCCGGACGGCACGCCGACGCCCCAGCCGGAGCTGTGGTCCGACACCGGTGTGCGGATGAACGAGGGCGGGTGCGACCCGTGGGGCGTGCTGTACGCGGGGTCGATGGCGTACGACGCGCGCCCCGGCGGCGCGACGCTCTACCGGATCACGCCGGGCGGTGACGTGGAGGTCGTCCTCGACGACGTGACGATCTCCAACGGCCTCGACTTCTCGCCCGACGGCACCCGCGCCTACTACGACGACACGACCACGGGGCGCACGGACGTGTTCGACGTCGTCGAGCGGCGTCTGACGAACCGGCGGCCGTTCTTCTCGGGGGCGGACGAGAGCCCCGACGGGCTCACGGTCGACTCCGCGGGCAACGTGTGGGTCGCGCTCAACGGTGACGGCCGCGTGCGCTGCGTGTCCCCGGCGGGGGAGGTGCTCGCCGAGGTCGAGGTGCCGGTGCGTCTGACGACGGCGTGCACGCTGGGCGGCCCGGACCTGCGGGACCTGTACATCGCGACGTCGCGCGAGAACCTCGACGACCCGGAGCCGGAGGCCGGCGCGCTGTTCCGCGTGCGGGTCGACGTCCCGGGTCGTCCGGTGCTCCCGTACGGGGGCTGAGCGGCCCACCCGTCCCGTTCCCTGGGACGCCCGGTGCGCGAGACCGGTCCTGGATCGTCCACCACCCGCGATGGGCGACCTGAGCCCGGTCTCGTAGGGGTGGGGTCCACGTGCCGGCCCCTGAGGGGGAGCACCGGACCCCGGCACGGCGCCCCGGTCCGTCGTACGGTCGCGGGGTGAGCACCGAGCTGGGCGACTTCCTGCGCGCGAGGCGAGCACGCCTGCGGCCCGCCGACGTGGGGCTGCCCGCGCTGGGGACCCGTCGCGTCCCCGGCCTGCGGCGCGAGGAGGTCGCGATGCTCGCCGGGGTGAGCGTCGACTACCTCACCCGGCTCGAGCAGGGACGCGAGAGGAGCCCGTCGCCCGCGGTCCTCAACGCCCTGGCGCGGGCGCTCGACCTCGACCACGACGCGGCCGCCCACCTGTTCCGCGTCGCGGGCCTTGCCCCGTCGACGGCGCACGACGAGCCCGCGGAGGTGGACCCGTCGCTCACCGAGCTCCTCGAGGCCTGGCCGACGACCCCGGCCCTGGTCGTCGATCCGCGGCTGGACGTCCGGGCGGCCAACACGATGGCGCGGGCGCTGTTCTCGGACTTCGAGCACGTCGACAACCTCGTGCGGATGACGTTCCTGGACCCGGCCGGGCGCCGGTTCTTCGTCGACTGGGAGCGGACCGCGCACGCGTGCGTCGCGAACCTGCGGCTCGCCCTGGGTGCGCGCACGACCGGCGCCGACGTCCGCACGCTCGTCACCGAGCTGCACGGGGCGAGCGCGACGTTCCGCCGGCTGTGGGACCAGCAGGACGTGCGGGGCAAGACCCAGGAGGCCAAGCGGTTCCACCACGGCGACGTCGGGGAGATCACCCTGGCGTACCAGGCGTTCGACGTGCGCGGGGCCGTCGGCCTGCAGCTCATCACCTACGCCCCGGTGGGAGCGGCCGACGCGGACGCGCTGCGCCTGCTGGGGACGCTGGCCGTCACCCCGCGCTGAGCCGCGGCACGGCCGGCGCCGCGCTCACCGCTGAGCAGCCGGACGCACGACGATCTCGTTGACGTCCACGTCGTCCGGCTGGTCGACCGCGTAGCCGACGGCGGCGGCGACGCTCGCGGCGGGCAGGGCGTGCGCGCGGTAGGCGACCATCGCCTCGCGGGCGACCGGGTCGCTGATGGAGTCCGCGAGCTCGCTGGTCGTGACACCGGGGCAGATGGTCGTGACGCGGATGCCGGCGGGCGACTCGACCCGCAGGCCCTCGGTGATCGCCCAGGCCGCGAACTTGGTCCCCGAGTAGACGGCGCTCGTGGGCACCACCTCGTGCGCGCCGACCGACGCGATGGTCACGAGGTGCCCCGCGCCGCGTCGGGTGAAGTGCGGCAGCACGGCAGCGATCCCGTGCAGCAGGCCGAGCACGTTGACGTCGACCATCTGCCGCCACTCGTCGAGCAGCCCCGCGTCCAGGCGGGACAGCGGCATGACCCCGGCGTTGGCGACGAGGACGTCGAGCCGGCCGTGCTCCGCCACGACCGCGTCGACCACCTCCTGGTGGGCGCGGGCGTCGGTCACGTCGAGGTCGACGGCCTGGGCGGAGCCGCCGTCGGCGGTGATGCGCTCGACCAGCGCGTCCAGCCGATCGCGACGGCGCGCGCCGGCGACGACGTGGTGCCCGGCGGCGGCGAGCCGCTCGGCGGTGGCGGCGCCGATCCCGCTGCTGGCGCCGGTGACGAGGACGGTCTTGTGAGGGGTGCGTGTGTCCATGCCGTCCAGCGTGGTCGCCCGCCCGGCGGTGCGGCAGGCCGCGTCCCTCCTGGGTGCGGCACTCCCACCCACACCCGACGACCGACGGGTGTCCCGACGAGCTGTCGGCGCACGCCCGCACCGACGTCCCGCCGCCCCCGCCCGCCTCCGCGCCCGTCGGACGCGACGCACCGCGACCGGGCTCCGGGACGACCTCACGACGCGGTGGGGGCGCTGAGAGCCCGACGCCCGTCGGCGGTGCTCACGAGCCCGTCAGCATCCCTTGCATCTCGGCGATCTCCGTCGTCTGGTCGTCGATGATCGTGCGGGCCAGCTCCAGGGCGTCCGGGTTCTCGCCGTCCTCGAGCTGTGCCTCGGACATCACGACGGCGCCCTCGTGGTGGGCGATCATCAGCTCGAGGAACCGCTGGTCGAACGCGTCGCCGTCGAGGTCGTCGAGCACGCCCATGGCCTCGCCGTGCTCCATGCCCTCCATCTGCATGCCGTCGTGGTCCATGCCCTCGTGGCCCCGCGGGGACACGTCCTCGCCCCGCGCCTCGAGCCAGCCCGACATCAGCGCGATCTCCGGGGCCTGGGCCGCCTCGATGCGCTCGGCCAGCGCGACGACCTCGGGGTCGCTCGCCCGCTCGACCGCCAGCGCGGCCATCTCGATCGCGCCCTCGTGGTGCACGATCATCATCTGCGCGAACACGGTGTCGGCGTCGTTGTGGCCCGCGACGTCCGACGCGGCCTCGGTGGTCACCGGCGCCGAGGGCGCGGACGTCCCGCTCTGCCCGGCGCACGCGGTCAGGGCGGCGCCCAGGGCGAGGGCGGCCGCAGCGGCGGCCAGGCGTCGAGGCGTGCGGTGCATGAGGGCTCCAGGGGATCGGGGGGTGGCACGACCCAGCGTGCCCGCCGTGGCTCAACGCGCCGTCGTCGTTCGATCAAGATCTGATGAAGGTGCCGACCGCGTGCCCGACCTCGGCGCCGCGGCGCCACACACTGGGGGCGTGAGCATCTCCGGGCCGGTGGGTCGACGTGCGGTCGTGGTGGACGACGAGGAGGCCCTGGCCCGGCTGGTGGCCGGCTACCTCGACCGGGACGGGTTCGAGGTGCACGTCTGCCACGACGGTGCGCAGGCGCTGAACCTGCTGCGGGAGGTCGACCCGGACGTCGTCGTCCTGGACCTGGGGCTGCCCGGCCTCGACGGCGTCGAGGTGTGCCGTCGGCTGCGGACGTTCTCCGACTGCTACGTCCTCATGCTGACGGCGCGGGCGGAGGAGGTCGACACGCTCATCGGCCTGTCGGTCGGCGCGGACGACTACATGACCAAGCCGTTCAGCCCGCGCGAGCTCATGGCACGCATCGGTGTGCTGCTGCGCCGGCCCCGGCGCGACCCGGCCGCCGCCGCACCCGGGACGGTTCCCGCCGTGACGGTCGGGTCGCTGACGATCGACCCCGCGGCGCGCGAGGTGCACGTCGACGGCGAGGCCGTGGCCCTGACCCGCACGGAGTTCGACGTGCTCGCGGCCCTGGCGTCCCGGCCGGGCATGGTCTTCAGCCGGGCCGCGCTCATCGAGGCGGTGTGGGGGCCGGGGTGGGTCGGCGACGAGCACCTCGTCGACGTCCACGTGCTGCACGTGCGTCAGAAGCTCGGGGACAGCGCCGAGCAGCAGCGGTTCGTCCGCACGGTGCGCGGCGTCGGCTACCGCATGGGGCCGGGGCGGTGACGCCCCCGGTGCCCACCGGCCCGGCGCGGTGGGGCCTGGCCGGGCGGCTCCTGGCCGGCATCGGGCTGGTGATGGTCGCGGGCGCGATCACCGCCTGGGCGGTCGCCACCCAGGTGGGCCCGGCGGTGTTCCACGAGCACATGGTCCGGGCCGGGCTCGACGACCACGACGAGGCCGTCCTGCACGCCGAGGAGGCGTTCCGCTCGGCCGGCACGATGGCGCTGGGGTTCGCGCTCGCGGCGGCCGGGCTCGCGTCGTTGGCCGTGTCGCTGGTGCTGACCCGGCGTATCGGGCACTCGCTCGCCTCGTTGTCGGCCGCGGCGGCCCGCCTGGGCACGGGACGGTACGACTCACGCGTCCCGTCGCCGACGATGGGCCGGGAGTTCGACGACCTCGCGGAGGCGTTCAACCAGATGGCCGCCCGCCTGCAGGACGGTGAGCGGCTGCGCGCGCGGCTCCTCGGGGACGTCGCGCACGAGGTCCGCACGCCCGTCGCGACCATCACCGCCTACCTCGAGGCCGTCGAGGACGGCGTGCAGGACCTCGACGCCGCGACCGTGACGCTGCTGCGCGACCAGGCGACCCGGCTGACCCGGCTGTCCGACGACCTCGCGGCGGTCACCCGCGCGGAGAGCGGCGACCTCGCCCTCGACCGCCGGCCCGTCGCCCCGGGCGACCTCGTGACGGCCGCGCTGGCGGCTGCACGGGAGCGTGCCGCCGACCGCGGCGTGCGCCTCGCCGCCGACGTCGCCGACGGCCTGCCCGACGTCGACGTCGACCGGCTGCGGCTCGCGCAGGTGCTGGACAACCTCGTGGCCAACGCGCTGCGGCACACCCCGCCCGAGGGGACGGTGACGCTGCGCGCGTCGCTCGCGACGGACGGGCACGTCGCCCTCAGCGTCCACGACACCGGTGAGGGCATCGCCCCCGAGCACCTGCCGCACCTGTTCGAGCGCTTCTACCGCGCCGACACCGCCCGCGACCGCGCCCGCGGCGGCTCAGGGATCGGCCTGGCGATCTGCCAGGCGCTCGTCCACGCGCACGACGGGACGCTCGGCGTCACCAGCCCCGGCCCGGGGGGCGGGAGCACCTTCACGGTGACCCTGCCCCGAGCGTGACCGGTCGGGGAACAGCCGGGTGACCGCCCACAGCGCGAGTCCCACGGCCCCGGCCGTCACCAGGAGCGAGACCGCACCGGCACCGACCCACGCGTCCACGTTCCCCTCCTGTCCGTCCGTCGTGCGTCCCGGTGCCCTGTCGTCCTGCGTCACATGCGGTGCGCCATGGGCAGCAGGAACATCCACACGTTGACCGCCCCGAGCAGCGCGATGATCGCGACGTACGGGGCGAGGGTCGCGCGGCGGCGCTCGGCGGTGCGGTACCGGCGGTGGGCGATGCGCCGGGCGGTGTAGACGGAGCCGGCGATGCCGAGGGCGAGCAGCGCGAACTGCAGGACCTGGATGGTCCCGGTGCCGACGAGCGCCGGGTCACCGCTGACGCTCGCACCGAAGACGTTGGCCACCGTGGAGTACACCGACCCGCCCTCGGCGAGCAGGTGGAACAGGTTGTGCGCGAGGTGCCCGGCGACGTCGAGCGGGATGAGCGCGTACCCGAAGCGTGTGAAGTTGAGCCTGGTGTCCTCGAGGTTGCGGACGGCGGCGACGCGGGACGCCACGGCCAGCAGGGCGACGGGGACGGACACGGCGACGACGAACGCGACCGTGAAGATCACCGGGTAGCTGGTGAGGCCGGTGGTCGCCTCGATCCACGCGAGGACGTCGGTCCACACCTCGAGCATGGTGACGTTCTGGATGAGGACGATGCCCATGATCGCCGTGGCGAGCATCGACTGCTCGATCTTCGGCTTGGTGATGAACCACAGCTCGGAGGTGGGCTTGCGCACGCGGATCTGGATCGCGTCGTTGGGGCACGACTTGATGCAGTTGGCGCACAGGTTGCAGTTGGCGCTGTCCTCCATGGTGCGGGGGAACGTGAACAGCGGGCACCCGGCGACCTTGTCGTTGCCGTTGTAGCAGACGGCCTTAGACGTGCAGGTCGAGCAGACGGCGCTGTCGGCGCGCAGCTCGACTATCCCCACCCGGGCGTAGTTGCCGGCCAGCCCGCCGAGGAAGCACAGGTACCGGCAGAACGTGCGCCGCTGGAACAGCGCCCCGGAGGCGATGACCGCGGTCGTGAGCAGCAGCAGCAGGACGCCGGAGCCCCACGGGGACTCGACGACGCCCCAGACGTGGTCGGCCCACGTGATGAGCAGGAAGGACGCGTCGATGATCCAGATGCCGTAGCTCTTGAGGAACCGCGGCACCGGACGGTTGACGCCGACGAGCTTCTGCACCGCGTCGGACAGCGCCCCGAACGGGCACACCGCGCACCAGAACCGCCCCAGCAGCACGAACACGATGGGGATGACCGGCCACCACAGGACCCACATCAGCGCGGTGCCGGCGTTGTCGTGGGCGCGGTCCGGGCCGGCGAGCAGCTGGTACGCCACCAGTCCGAACACCGCCGCGACCGGGAGCTGGAAGATCTTCGGGTACCAGCCGGAGCGCAGGGAGCGGGCGACCCAGCCGATCGTCATGAGGTTGCGGCCCACCGGCGGCGGCGTCAGGTCTGGTCCGGGGCTGACGTCGGGGTCGGGCGGACCGGCAACGGGCGGTGGGGTGAGCGTCGGGGTCGTCATCGTGGGTTCCTGGGGTTCGGGTGCGGTAGCGGGGGCAGGTCAGGCGGGGGAGGGCGTGGCGCCCGCCCGGGGGCGGTGGCGAGGGCGGGCCCGGTCGCGGCGGCGCAGGGCGGCCGCGGCGACGAGCACCGCGCCGTTGACGCCCACGAACGTCGCGAGGACCGCGACCAGGGGACGCTCCGGGGCGGGGCCGGCCGGTGACCCGTGCCCGTCGTCGTGCCCGGCGCCGGTGCTCCCGGTCGCGGCGTGGTCGTCGTGCCCCGGGGAGCCGTGGTCGTCCTCGCCGTCGGCGTGGCCGTGACCGCCCGGCGACGCGGGGAAGCCGGCAGCGGGCGCGTCCGGGTCGGTGGCAGCCGCCGGGTGGGCGTGCCCGTCGTCGTCGTGGTCCGAACCGGCGCCGAAGCCGTAGTCCGGGACCGTCAGGGACGGCGCCGTCGCCGGCCGGGACGCGACGCGCGGCGTGTACGAGATGCCGTTCGGCAGGTTCCCCACGTCGACGGTGGCCGTCACGGTGGCCGTGGTCAGGTCGAGCACCGCGACCGTGTCGTCGTAGAGGTGGGTCACCCACGCGACCGTGCCGCTCGGGTCGACGACCACGCCGTGCGGGCCCGAGCCGGTGCGGATCGTGTCCGCCACGGCCATCGTCGCGGTGTCGATGACGGACACCGTGCTGCCCGGGGCGTCGGCGGTGCCCTGGTCGGCCGACAGGAGGCGCGACCCGTCCGGCGTCAGGTACAGCTGGACCGGCGGCGACGGCACGGTGACGGTGCGCAGCACCACCTGGGCCGTCAGGTCGACCTCGACGACGGCGCTCCGCCCGGCCAGGCTGACGTACGCCACACCCCCGTCCGCGGACACCGCCACCTGCACCGGGGAGGCGCCGACGGGGATCGTCGCCGTGCGCGTGAACGTCAGGGGGTCGACCACGTCGATCGTGCCCGCCGCGGTGCCGGCCACGACGAGGACCGTCCCGTCGGCGTCCAGACGCAGACCGTGCGGACCTCCACCGAGCGGCACCGTGCCGGTGGCGGTCGGCCCGGCCGTGTCGTACCGGGTCACCGTGTCCTCGCCGGCGTTGGTCACGTAGACGTCCGCGCCGTCGGGGGACAGGACCACGTGCGCGGGGCCCGCGCCCGTCGGCGCCGTGCCGAGCAGCTCGAACGTCCCGGCGTCGAGGACCGCCACGGCGCGGTTCGGCCCGCTGACCGCCCACACTGTGGCGCCGTCCGGGCTGGCCTGCACGTTGTGCGGGGCGGGGATCCCGGACACCGTGGTCACGACCTCACCGGTGGCTGCGTCGATCGCCGTCAGCGTGCCGTCGCCCTCGTTCGCCACCCACACCGTCCCCGCCACCGCGGCCGCCCCGGAGGGTGCGGCCGCCGCGGTGGCGGGAGGTCGTGGGGTGGTGCCGGCAGCAGTGCCGCACGCCGCCAGGAGCAGGGTGCTCGCGGCGGCGAGGAGGCCGACGAGCAGGCGGCGGGTGGCGGTCGGCATGGGCGGGCTCCACGGGGACGACGGGTCTGGACGGGTCACGACAGACCCTGGGTGCCGCGCCCCGTACGCAGGCTCACCGTCCGATGAAGATCCCGTTGACTTCCGACGACCCCGATGACTTCCGACGCCCCCGACGCCGGGTCACGATCCGGCGAGCGGTGCGAACCCGGCCGCGAGGTCCACGGACTCCAGGAGGGTGTCGGCCGTCGCGACCACCACACGCAGGGCCCCGGTGGTCCCGCGCCGGACGGCCAGCGCGTGCGGGGCGCCCTCGACGCGCGCCGCGGACGCCCACGTCGCCCCGGCGTCCTCGCTCACGGCGACCTGCCCGTCCGGGGTCACGCCGAGGACCGTCCGGTCGTCCGCCCAGTCGACCACCTGCAGCAGCGGGGCGTCCGTGAGCGGACCCCAGGTCGCGCCCGCGTCGGTGGACCGGATCGGCCCGTCCCGGTGGGTCACGACGATCGTGCTGCCGTCGGGGGAGATGTCCATCGCGAACGGGGCCACCGGCACCGGCAGGTCGCGCCACGCCGTGCCGTCCTCGGTGCTCCGCAGCGCGACACCGTCGAACGCCACGACCACCTGACCGGACGCGGTCAGGGCGTGGAAGTCCGACTCGCCCTGGCGTGAGAGCGGCGTCCACGTCGCCCCGCTGTCGGTGGACTCGAGAAGACCGACCGGGTCGGGCAGGTCGGTGCCGGGGCCGGGGTGACCGGAGGCGTAGAAGTGCCCGGGGCCGGCGACGGTGAACCCCATGAGGTCGATGACGGGACCCACCCGGGTCGGCCCGGACGTGCCGTACCGGTACAGCCCTTCGTGGGTCGCGAGGTACACCAGGTCGTCCTCCGGGTCGATCGCGACCCCGTGGACGTGCCCGCCGGGCAGCGCGCCGGCGGTCTGCGCGACGCCCGCCCCGGCCGCCGACGTGCTCGCCGCGTCCTCCGGGGCGTCGTCCGGTGAGCACGCGGCGACCGCCAGGGTCATGCCGAGCGCGGCCGCCGTCGCGGTCGCACGCCGTCGAGCGCGGTTCATGGGATCTCCCTGCGTCGGTGTGCCCGCCGGGGACGGGGGTCGCGGCGCGGGCAGCGGATCGGGTGAGGCGCCCACGGGCGGCTCGCCCGCCAGCCTCCCCGGCGGGACCGGACCACCGGTTGTCGTCGGGTCAAGGTTCGATGAAGCCACCTTCACGGTGACGCTGCCCGGCGCGTGACCCCCCCCGGGGGAGCGGGCGGCCCACGGGCCGCGCGTCCGCCCGCGCGCCGATACGTGGGGATCCTCACGCGGGGCGGGGACCCGCCGCGCGGTGGTGGAAGCCGGAGCGACCCGATGGCGACGACCCGCAAGCCCCCGACCACGCACGCACCGGCGGGTGACCTGACCCCGCGGTTCCGCGCGCTGCGCCGGTACAACGTGATCGCCGCCGTCGCGCACGCGGCCCAGGCCGCCGCCGTGCTCGCGCTGTCCAACGACTTCGCCCTGCCCGTCACCGGCACCTACCTCGAGGGCCCGCCGGGGACGCCCGGCGGGGAGCGCGTGGAGATCCTCGACCTGCCGCTGGGGCCGGCCGTCGCTGCGTTCTTCGCGCTCTCGGCGCTCTTCCACGCGATCGTCGCCTCACCCTGGGGCTTCGGCCGCTACACCGCGGGGCTCGCGCAGGGGCGCAACTACGTCCGCTGGGTGGAGTACTCGCTGTCGAGCACGCTGATGATCGTGCTCATCGCGCAGATCACCGGCATCACGGACGTCGCCGCGCTGCTCGGGATCGCCGGCGTGAACGCGTCGATGATCCTGTTCGGGTGGCTGCAGGAGAAGTACCACACCCCCGGTGACGGCGGCTGGCTGCCGTTCGTGTTCAGGTGCATCGCCGGCGTCGTCCCGTGGCTCGCGATCCTCGTCTACGTCGTCGCGCCCGGGTCCACGAGCGGCGCGGAGCCGCCGGGGTTCGTCTACGGGATCATCATCTCGATCTTCCTGTTCTTCAACGTCTTCGCGCTCATCCAGTGGCTGCAGTACCGACCGGTCGGCAAGTTCGCGGACTACCTGCGCGGCGAGCGCGCGTACATCACGGCCAGCCCCGTCGCCAAGACGCTCCTGGCGTGGCAGATCTTCGCGAACACGCTGGTCCCGAGCTGAGTCCTGCACGGCGACCCTCGCAGCCGTCACCAGGCTTCGGTGAGGTGCGAGAGGCGGTCGCGGATGCTCGTGACGTCGTCCACCCGGCCGGCGGCGACGTCCATGATGAGCTCGTAGGCATCGTCGTTCGTGGCGATGAGTCGGGTGCCGTTGACACCGAGGAACACGATCGTCCCTGCGAGGGCGAGCCTCTTGTTCCCGTCGAGGAGAGCGTGGTTGCGCGTCAGCGAGTGGAGGAGCGCAGCCGCCTTGGTCAGGAGGTCGGGGTACGCGTCGGTCCCGCCGATCTGCGTTCTCGGCCGGGCGGCGGCGGACTCGACGAGGCCGGGGTCACGCACCACGACGTCGCCGACGACGCGGCGGGCGACGACCAGCAGCTCCTCGGCGGTGAGGTAGATCATCGACCGAGGCGCTCGAGCGCCTCGGCGTAGCGCGGCAGCTCGCTGTCCATGACGGCGTTGATGAGGTCCTCGCGGGACGTGCGCTCGATGTAGTCCCGCACCGCCTGTCGCGCCACGTCCTGCATGGAACGGTGCTCGACCTCCGCGCGGCGCCTGAGAGCTTCTGTCTCGGCTGTGTCGAGCCGCAGAGTCATCGCCATGGGCTCACGGTATCACCAGCGGTATCAGTCACCCGGAGCGCGCTCCCCCTTCACCCCAGCGCCCGCTCCACCTGCTGCACCAGGTACGACGACCGCAGGAGCAGCTCGGCCGGGTCGAGCGCGGGGTCCGGCTCGACGAACACCGACAGGCCGATGCTCCGGGCGGCGGCGTGCGCGGACGCCAGCCGCCGGTGCACGTCACCCGGGACGGTCCCGCCGCACCCGCGCTGCGCGGCCTGCTCGACGACCGCGCGCAGCGCCGACACGGGGCCGGGGACGACGCCCGGGTCGTCGTCCGACCCGTCGGGGGAGGTGGGGCGGTCGGCCGTGCCGGCGGCCAGCAGGTCGGCGACGAGCGCGGAGCCGCCCCCGGCACCGGGGTGCGGATCGGTGTCGAAGTGCAGGGCGTCGACCGCGTCGTTGCCCCGGTCCGGCACGACCACGCTCAGCGGTTCACCCACGAGTCGGCCGCGGACCCGCTGCACGCGCGCCACCACGCAGGCGCCGGCGGGCAGGTCGTCGCCGATCGCCTCGAGCCGCGCGATCGCGTGCGCGTGCAGCCGCGACCACGGCACCTCGAGCACGAGCACGTCGTCGGCCTCGTCGAGCAGCGGCCGGCGCAGCACCTGCGCCACCGGGTCCCACTGCGCGGGCAGCGCACGCGCGGGCCGCACCACGGCCCACAGCGCGTTCTGGTCGACGACGTCGAGCAGCCCGGTGACGCGGCGCACCGCCAGGTCGGCCCACACGTCGCGCACGGGCAGCGACGCCAGCAGGTCGGCGCCGCGCACGTCGCCGACCGACGCCGTCGTCGACTCCACCCCCGACAGCCGCCCGTCGGGGCTGACCTGCGCCTGCGTCAGGGCGACCGCCCGGCCGGTCGCGGCCGCCGGGGTGGCCAGGCCCGTCCACGGCGCCGGCTGCCGCCACCGCGCGCGGGGGTCGAACCCGGCGAGCGTCTCGGGACGCGCGTCGGTCCAGGTGAGCATCCGTGAGCCGGCCGCGTCCCAGAACAGGCAGGTCAGCCCGTGGTAGCCCGAGCCGGTGCGCCACGGG
Source organism: Cellulomonas phragmiteti (assembly GCF_016862775.1). Lineage (GTDB taxonomy): Bacteria > Actinomycetota > Actinomycetes > Actinomycetales > Cellulomonadaceae > Cellulomonas > Cellulomonas phragmiteti. The sequence goes on from NZ_BONP01000013.1 coordinate 92,892, forward strand.
CGGCCACCGAGACCGACGAGGTCGAGCCGGCGCACCGGGTCGTAGGCGGTGCGCGCCCGCCCGACCAGCGCGGCGGGCTCGCGCCCGGCCGTCGCCTCCAGCGCCGCGACCAGGGCGTGCGCGACCGCGACGTCGTCGAGCAGCGCCAGGTCGTCCGCGCGTGCGGACCGCACCAGCAGCAGCTCGACCTCGTCGCTGATCCGGCGCAGCAGCAGCGCGAGCCGGTGGTACTCGACGCCCTGCGCCCACACGGCCGCCGTCACCAGCCGCTCGTGGATCGCGGGGGACAGGTGCGACACCCCGACGCGGACCGTGTCCCGCAGGACCGCCGCGGCCGTGGCGCGCAGGCGCTCGCGGGACGCGGTGCGTGACACCGCCGCCTCGCTCGGCCCCGTGCCGCGCGTCCCGCGGGGTGCCGGCGGGGTCAAGACCAGGCCGTGCGCGCGCTGCCAGGCCAGGACGACGGCCACGCGGAACCGCTCGACGCCCGGGACGGCCTGGTCGAGGACCAGCGCGTCGAGCCCGCCGCCCAGGTACCGGGCGGTCAGGCCCCGGCGGGGGAACGTGACGGTGAGGTAGCCGTCGCGGGTCAGGACGGGCGGCTCGTCGGCGTCGTCGAGCAGGATGCTCGCCCAGCGGAACCCGGGCAGCCCGGCGTAGGCGGTGAGGGTCGCGGCGTCGAGCGCCATGAGCTCGTCGTGCAGGGCGTCGGCGGGTGACGACGCCGCGACCTGGGGTGTCCCGGCGCCGGCCGCGAGCCACAGCCCGGCGGTCAGCACGTGCTGGCACGTCACCGGGCTGGGGCACGTGCAGGTCGCGTCGGAGGGGCCCGCGAGACCCAGCCGCACGACGACGTCCCCGACGCCCACCTCGACGGCCGTGCCGTCCTCCGCGACGACCCGCACGTCCGTCGCGGTCAGGTCCTTGCGCGCACGCCGCAGCAGGCCGCGGTTCGCCAGGGCCACCCACGTGTCCTCGTCGTACCGCGCCAGGAGGGCGGCGACGTCGTCGCGCACGCTCACCGCGCGGTCACCTCGGCGAGCCACTCCGCGAGCCTGCCCGGCGTGAGGGCCGCGACCGGCATGCCGACGTCGGCGAGCTGCTCGGCCGTCCGGCGGTCGTAGGCCGGGTGCGCGGTGCCGTCCAGGGCGGCCAGGCCGATCGTCGTGACGCGCGACTCGACGAGCCGGCGCACGGCCGCGACCAGCCGCGACGGCGGCCCGCCCTCGCAGAAGTCGCTGACCAGCACCACGACGGCCCGCGCCGGGTTCTCGATGACCTGCCCGGCGTACGTGACGGCCTGCGCGATGTCGGTGCCACCGCCGAGCTGTACGGTCATGAGCAGCTCGACGGGGTCGGCCGCGAGGTCGGTGAGGTCGACGACGCTCGTGTCGAACACCACCAGCCGCAGCCGGTAGGCCGGCAGCCCGGCCAGGATCCCGGCCATCACCGCGCTGTGGATGACGGACCCGACCATGGACCCGCTCTGGTCGACCAGCAGGACGACCTCCCACGGGATACGGCGGGTGTTCCGCGCGAAGAACAGGGGCCGCTCGACCACGAGCCGCCCGCTCTCGGCGTCCCAGTGCCGCAGGTTGGCCCGGACGGTCCCGCGCGGGTCGAAGTCGGCGGCTGCGGCGTGCGGTGAGTGCCGGTGCTGGTCGAGCCGGCCGGTCAGCGCCTGGCGCACCTCCTCGGCCAGGCGGCGGCGCAGGTCCTCGACCACCGCGCGGACGATCCGGCGCACCTGGCCCAGCACCGCGGGGTCCAGCTGCCCCTTGAGGGACAGCAGGGTCCTGAGCAGCTCCTCGCTCGGCTCGATGCGGGCGAGCACCTCGGGGTCGGTGACCAGCTCGGTGAGGCCGTACCGGTCCAGCGCGTGCCGCTCGATGGTCTCGACGCTCTCCCGCGGGAACAGCTCGCGCACCTCGCCGAGCCAGTCGACGATCGACGGCGCCGACGCGTCGAGGGAGCCGGGCCCGCGGTCGTCCGGCGCGTCCGTCCCGTCGTCGCCGCGTCCGCCGCGGCCCGCGTACTCCCGCCCGTACAGGTAGTCCAGCGCCGCCTCGTACCGGGAGCCGTTCGGGTCCTGCGCGGGGGGCAGCCGGTCCTCGGCGTACCGGCCCAGCACCAGGCGCCACCGGTCGGTCGGCCTCACGGCGTCGTCTCCCGGCCCACCCAGGCGCCCAGGCCGTCGCGCGCGAGCGCGTCGCCAACCTGCTGCGCGAGCCCGGCGAGGGCCTGCACGGTGGCGGCGTCGACGTCGCGGCGCACCGCCGGGTCGGGTCGCTCGCCGCCGTGCAGCTCCGCGACGGCCTGCGCGACGCGGTCCGTCTCCCGCGGGGTCAGGCCGGCGAACGCCAGGCGCAGGTCCGGCAGCGTGGACAGGAACGTCGGCTGGTCCCAGTCGACCAGCCGCGAGTCCAGGGCCGCGACGACGCCCGAGCCCTGCCACACCGTCTCGCGCGCGGTCGCGAACAGCCCGCGCACGTACCCGACGGACTCGTGCGCGTCGAGCGTCCCGGCCAGGTGCCCGGCGACGTCCCGTGCGAGGTCGTCGCCCTGGAGCCGGCCCGCGGTCGACGCCAGCCCTGCCGCGGCGCCGCGCACCAGCGCGCGCTCGTGCGCGTGGCGCAGCCGGTCGACGAGCCCCCAGAACGGCTCCGCCTCCAGACCGGCGCCCCCCGGGGACGCGAGCAGCTCGCGCAGCCGGGCGAGCGCCGTGGCGACCTGGTCGGGCGGCTCCTCGTCGCCGCGCAGCTGCGCGCCCAGGTACAGGCAGCGCGCGTACGCGTGCGTGACGAGCCCGGGCAGCCCGGCGAGCCGCCCGGACTCCACCGCCTCGCGGCCGTCGGCCAGCAGGGCCAGCGCGCCGGCCGCGTGCACCGCGTCCCCGAACGACGGCTCCGCGCCGACCGCGTCGCGGACCAGGCCGACCACGGGCGCGGTCCGCTCGTGCAGGCCGACGACGGCGCCCTGGGCCAGCAGCGCGACGGCCCGGCCGCTCGGGGGCGTCGCGCCGTCGGGCGCCGCCTCGGCGACGAGCGCGGCGAACCGCGCCTCGACCGCCTCGTCGAGCGTCGACCCCAGCATCGACACCTCCGCGAGCACCCCCTCGGTGGCCGGGCTCCACAGGTACGTCCACCGCTCCTGCAGACGCGTCAGCCCGGTCCCGCGGACGAAGTCGGGCCCGGCGGTGCGCTGCGCGAACGGCACGCCGAGCAGGGCCAGCCCGTGCAGTGCGCGGCTGGTGCGCCGGTGCGCGGCGTTGCGGTACAGGTCGAGCGCCAGGGTGCGCGGCTCGGTCGCGTCGGTGTCGAGCTTCAGCTCGGCCAACCGGGCCAGGGTGTCCCGCACGAGCGGCGGCGTGCCGGCCCCCGGCGGGACCCTGCCCACCCGGTCGCCCGTGAGCACGCGCCGGGTCGCGGCCGCCACGACGACGCCCTCGACGTCCGCGTCGCCCTGCACCAGGCAGCTCGTGACGGCGTCCACCAGGTCGCTGCGCAGCGGCGCCGGGTGGCCGCGCAGGTCGGCCAGCAGCAGCGCCTGCCGGTGCGCCGCGGCCAGGGTCGGGGTCGCGACGGGGACGTGGTGGTGCGTGCGGAGCTCGTCGGCGAGGTCGAGCAGCGTGGTGAGCGTCGCGTCGGCGCGCGCCGCGCCCGCCGGGCTGCCGCGCAGGTGCTCGTCCCAGACGCGCTGGTGCCAGCCCGGCGACGTCATGCCGCTGGCGTACCCGGCGAGCCGGTCGAGGCGGTCGAACCCGTAGCGGACCAGCGCCAGACCCTCCTCGACCGACCCCACGTCGAGGGCCGGCCGGGCGGGCGGGGCCGTGAGCAGGTCCGGCAGCACGACCGCGTGGAAGCCGCCGACGACCACCAGGACGGGGCCGGCACCGGGCTCCCGCGCGGCGACGGCCTCACGCACGTGCCAGACCATCTCGGCCTCGCGCGCGCGGGTGCCCTCGCGGTCCAGCTCGGCGTCCGTGCTGTCGTGCCGCGCGAGCAGGCAGTACGCGGTCATCCGCGCCAGGTGCTCGTCGAGCCCGTCGTCGTCGCCGGACTCGAACAGCAGCTCCCACAGGTCCTCGTGGTCGCGGCAGCCCAGCCGCTGCGCGAGCGCCGTCAGCGACCTGCTGTGCGCGTACTCCTCGCGCTGCAGCGACCCGGCACCGGGCAGCACCTCACCGGCCGCCGCGGCCGCCTGCTCCCCGACCTCCAGGTCGCAGAACGTGACGGGCACCCCGGCGGCGTGGCCCAGCCGCGCGGCGACCAGCTCGGGGGAGTAGTCGCAGAACGGGTAGTACCCGCCGTTCCCCTCGCCGGGGGCGGTCGCCCGGCCGGCCGGCCGCGACCACGCGTACACCACGAGCGGGTACCGCGCCTCGCGGTGGCACAGCAGGTCGACCAGGCCGGTGAGGCTGCGCGGCCCTTCGATGAGCACGTGCGACGGCGCGTACCGCTCGAACGCCGCCGTGACCGCTCGCGCGCACGCCGGGCTGTGGTGCCGCACGGGGACGACCACGACGTCGTCGCCGACGAGCCGAGCGGCCAGCGCCCGCACGTCCTCGCCGGTCGGCAGCACGTCCGGCCCCCGGCCGGTCAACGGTCGAGCTCTCCGCGGGTCTCCAGCACGGACCGCCAGCGTCCGTCCTTGCGCGCGCGGGGGCGCACGACGACGTCGAAGTAGTGCTGCAGCTTCGCGCCGTCCTCGGGGTTGTCCTTGAGCACCGTGCCGATGAGCTGCCGCGCGACGTGCCGGCCCCCGACCTCGCCGTCACCGAACCAGTGGGCGTCCAGCGCCGCGGCGTACCCGACGGCCACCGCCTCGGCGGAGCTCATCACGGCGGTCGGCCGCTCGACCGCGACCCCGTCGGCCGTGACCCCGGCCCGCAGGTCGTGGAACGCCGTGACCAGCAGGTCCACGACGTCGGGGGTGAGGCGCGTGTCGACGTCGGCGTGCGCGAGCAGCTCGGCGGTCTGCTCGAGGATCAGCCGGCGCTCCAGGTCGCGGTCACGGATGGGCCGCACGGTCTCGAAGTTGAAGCGGCGCTTGAGGGCGCTCGACATCTCGTGCACGCCGCGGTCGCGCAGGTTCGCGGTCGCCAGGACGTTGAACCCGCGGGCGGCGAACACGACCGCCTCGGGCCCGGCGAGCTCGGGGACGTGCAGCACCTTGTCCGACATCACCCCGATGAGGACGTCCTGGATCTCCGGCTGGACGCGCGTCACCTCCTCGAACCGGCAGACGGCGCCCTCGGTCATGGCCCGGTGCAGCGGGCCGCGCACCAGGGCGCGCGGCGTGGGCCCCTCGGCGAGCAGCAGCGCGTAGTTCCACGAGTACGTGATCTGGTCGGTGGTGGTGCCGGAGCTGCCCTGCACGGTGCACGTCGAGTCGCCGGAGACGGCGGCGGCGAGCAGCTCGGACAGCATCGACTTGGCGGTCCCGGGCTCGCCCACCAGCAGCAGCCCGCGGCTGCTCATGAGCGTGACGACGCAGCGGTCGACGAGCGCGTCGTCCCCGTAGAACTTGCGGGTCACGCCGAGCGCCGGGTCGCCCAGGACGAACGCGCGGACGGCCCGCGGGGTCAGGCGCCACCCCGCGGGGCGGCTGCCGGTGTCGGCCGCGGCGAGGGCGGCGAGCTCGGCGGCGAACCGGACCTCGGCGGGTGCGCGCAGCACCGGGCCGGTCGGGAGGTCGGTCGTGGCGTCGGTCATGGTCAGTACTCCGTCGTCTTCTGCCAGTCCGGGTCGAACCCGGTGCCCTGGGCGGCCATCTGACGCACGTCGTGCCAGCACTCGGACACCAGGACTGCCGGCACGTCCCCGAGCGTGAGCGGCTCGGCACGCCCGTCCGGCCCCGGGCGGTGGAACGACAGGCCGCGCAGCGCGACCGTGCGGTCCTCCTCCGGCAGGAAGTTCCCCGTGAACGCGACCTCCGCGACGACGCCGAGCGTGGGGAACCGCTTGACGTAGGAATAGAACCAGCCCGCGTCCTCCGTCGGTCCGCGCGTGTAGCCGAGCCGCGTCGCGCGGCCCCGCAGCGCGAACGCCCCGACCAGGTGGCCCTCGACGTCCGTGATCTCGCCGCGCGTGCGCTCGGTCGCGGTGAGGGTCCGCAGACCGCGACCGAGCTGCTCGAACAGCGGCGCGACCTCGTAGTCGGCCAGGTGCGCGGTCCACGCGCCGACCTGCTCGGGGGTCAGGACGCTGTCGTGCGCCAGGCGCACGCGGGACGCGGCCGGCAGGGTCACCGGCTCGTCGTCGACGTCGGTGAGCGTGCCGTCGTCGAGCGGACGGAAGACGACCGGGTCGGCGCCCTCGGTCTGCGCGACCCACACCAGGCGCCGCACGGCAGGCCCGACCACGGGGTGCGCGCACAGGTAGCGCTGCCAGTCCTCGGCGGACCACGACCGCTCCGTGCACAGCGCCTCGTAGAGCCGCTGCTGCTGCAGCGTCGCGATCGACCTCACGTCCTTGCGCGCCGCCGTCAGCGCCTTGCGGGAGTCCTTGGCCTGCTCCGCGTCGTCGGACGCGCGCGGCTGCGGCAGCGCCTTGACCACCTTGCCGTCGGGGTCGCGCAGCTCGACCGTGAGGTCGGGCAGCAGCCGGGCGACGAACGTGCGCGGGCCGTACGGCAGCTCGAGCACGCCGTCGTCGTCGAACCCGCCGGTCGGGATGGTCCGGTCGGCGAGCTCGTCGACCGTCCAGCCGCGGCGCTCGGCCAGGGCGGTGGCCTGCGCGATCGCCTCGTCCTGGAAGCTCTTGGTGCGGAACCGCGAGCCGATCGCGAGCACCAGCTGCGTGGCCGCCGGGTCGTCGACCCACGCGAGCATCGCGATGAGTGCCTTGCCCTGCGCCGCGCGCTGGCCGTACCACTCGCGCAGGTACCGCTCGGTCGGCCCGACGACGTCCCGCCCGCCGCACGCGGCGACGACGGCGAGCACGCCCTTGCTCGCGATCGCGGACCCCGCCGGCTGGCGCAGGTACCCCGGCAGCAGCGCGGCGGCGAGCTGCTCGACCGTCAGCCCGGGGTACGGGCCGGTCGGGTCCGTCAGCCACCGGTGGCCGGTCGCGGCGTCCTGGCGGGCGCGGTCCTCGGCGTCGGCGGGCGGGTGCGGCAGGGTGTCGGCGTGCAGCCACCCCGTGAGCAGGTGGTGGGCGAGGCGCTCGCGGTCCGCCCGGTCGAACAGCGCCGCGTACTGCCGCAGCACGGCGTCCGGCACCGGGGACTTGGCCCGGACGGCGGTCGCGCACAGCCACTGCACGACCTCGCGCGGCACCACCTGGCCGGACGACGCCCACCGGACCTCCGGCAGCGTGTCCCACGCGCACCAGTCGAGCGCCGCGGGCAGGCCCTTGGCGACGGCCTTGGCCGCCGTCACGCTCGTGGCCTGGGGGTCGAGGTACGTCTCGGCGCGCTCGCCGACGGCGACCAGCGCGTCGAGCAGCGCCCCGCGCACCACGTCCTGCCGCTCCTTGGCCCAGGCGGCCTGCAGGGCGGGCAGCGCCGCCGGGTCGGCCAGGCGCGCGAGCCACTGCGCCGCGGCGAGCCGGATCTCGCTGCGGCCGTCGACCAGCGCGGCGGCCGCCCGCAGCGCGATCCCCGGCGTGCCGGCCAGCGCGTCCTGCGCCGGTGCGCGCAGGGTCTTGCGGGTGCCCAGCGCGAGGGCCAGGAGCAGCTCGACGAGCCGCGCGGGCTGCCGCGGCAGGGTCCGCACCGCGGTGAAGCGCGCGAGGTCGTCCACGTCCCACCCGGTGCCGGTCCCCTCGCCCATGATCCAGTCGAGGTTGTCCGCGACGAACGGCCACACGGCGGCGTCGTCCCACGTGCGGCCCAGGCGCGCGCCGTAGCTGCGGGAGTAGGAGCGCCAGATCACCGCGCGCCCGTCGAGCCCTGCCTGGTCGTACATGGCCTGCAGGGTCCGCAGGTCGGGCGCACCCGTGCGGGCGTGCACGGCGTCGATCACCTGGGGGCTGCCGCCGTTGCCGTAGCGCTCGGCGAGCAGACCCAGCGCGGCGACCAGCTTCACGGCGCTCACGGCGTCGAGCAGACCGTCGGCCGCGAGCTTCTCCAGCGCCCGCGTCGCGGTCCAGAAGGGGACCGGCACGCTCGCCGTGGTGGGGGGCGGCGCGTCCCGGACGAGCAGCGCGACGACGTCGCGGTAGGTGCGCTCGGTCGGCACCGGATCGGTGTGCACGGTCCCGTGCCCCGGCACGTGGCGGGCGACGCGGCGCTGGTTCTCGGTGGTGGTGACCTCGACGAGGTCGTCGACGAGCGCCCGGGCGCACGCCTCGGCGGCCGCGCGGGGCACGGCCCAGCGGACCGGCGGCAGCGGGTCGAGCACGAGGTCGTCGTCGGACGCCGTGGCCGCGGCCGCAGCCGTGTCCCACTGGGCGACCAGGTCCTGCACGCTCGCGGCGCGGTCGGCCAGCGCCGTGCTGCGCGCCCACCCGACGTGCTCCGGGTGCTGGACGAGCAGCTCGAGGGCGTGCCGGCGGGCGGTCGAGGTGCCCTCGACCGCGACGGTGCGCAGCGCCGCCGCGGACCCCGGCGCCCGCGCCAGCACCTCCGCGGCGCGGTCCCGCACCTGGCCGCTGGACCCCGTCGCCGCCTGGGCCAGCTCGTCGACGACCGCGTCGAGCCCGTCGTCGGGGAACGCCGCGCCGACGATCTCCAGGACGGCGACGCGGGCCTCGACGGCCCCGCTCGTCAGGGCGGTCCGCACGAGGTCGCGATGCTCGAGGAGCGCGTCGCCGAGCCCGGGCAGGCGCCCCAGCCCGGCGAACCCGTAGCGGCGGTAGCGCGCCGGGAGGGGGACCGTCAGGACCGCGGCGACGAGATCGCGCGCGCCTGCGCCGTCCAGCGCGGCGACGCGGGCCAGGTCGTCGAGCGTCGCGGGCAGCGGCCCGGTGCCGGGCGTCGACGCGATCATCTGGGCGATCACCAGGTCGGGCCAGTGCGCGCCGGCGAGCGGCGCCATCGTCGTGCCCCAGGCCTGCACCTGGCCCTGGACCGCGTCGAGGACGTGGCCCCACCGGCGCAGCACGGTCGCCTCGACCGTGCCGAACCCGGCGTACAGGCCCCGCACCGCGGCGGCGTCGACGTCCGGCTGGCCGGCCGGCGACTGGAGCCACGGGTGGAGCCACGGGTGGTGGCTGCTGCGCAGCGTGGCCAGCGGAGCCGGGTCGCGCCCGGTGAGCACGTAGTCGCTCACGCCGCGGGCGTCCGGCAGCGGGGCGACCACCGCCTCGAGGTGCCGCACCCACGCGCGCGGGGGACGGCTGTCGGCCTCCGCGCGACGCCGTCCCAGCCCGAACAACGCCATCGCCGTCTCCTCCGGGTCGATCCCGCCGTGAGCGTAGCCGCGGGCGCCGACACGCAGGGCTGATCCGCCGTGGCGATCGGGTGGTGCGGCCGGGGGGCGGACGAGGCGGGAGGGGTCGCCCGCGACGCGGCGCCTTCCGCTCCGATAGTTGCGACAGGGCGGTGGGCGGCGCTCGCCACGGCACGCCCTCCGGGCGCGGACGGCGTCCCGGTATAACGTCACGAACTGCCCTGCTGTCATCCGAGAGAGTGTCAAATCGGTTCGATCCGCGCTCGAAAGTTGCGAGTCCGCCTCCGCCTCTTGACGGCGGACCGGCCGCGGGAGGAAGTTGCCCTCGCCGGCTGTTGCCGGACCACCGACTCAGAGGAGAGGGATCGATGACGATTCCGCACCAGAGGCGTCGCAGGCGCCTCGCCGCCGTGGGCGGCCTGACCGCCGCCGTCCTGGCCGTCGCGCTCGCCGTGCCGGCCCAGGCCGCGGGCAGCACGTTGCAGGCGGCTGCCGCCGAGACCAACCGGTACTTCGGTACCGCGATGGCGGCGCACTACCTGAACAACACCAGCACG
>NZ_BONP01000014.1 GCF_016862775.1 Cellulomonas phragmiteti
CGGGCAGGGGCAGGCGACGGAAGTCCGCCTCTGTCATCACAGGCAGCAGGTCGATGCCGCAGCCGCCCGTGTCGATGTCGTCCCACGGCTCCCACGCCGAGGTTGGTGTGGCGCGTGTCCGCATCCACATCGGCATCACGAGCGTGTCGCCGTCCTCGCACTGCACGGACGTCCGAGCGAGATTCGCGCCGTCGGGGCACGTGCCGTCGGCGTTCCCCATGACCCACATCCCGGGCGCGTCGCGGCAGTACGGGGCGCGCTGGTACTCGGCGAGACGGAGCTCGGGGGGCGTGGGTGCGTTCTTCTTGGCGAGCTCCTCGCTGCGCGCGACGGTCATCTCGGCGTGGCTTCCCTGCATGACGCCCTTGAACCGGTCGTCCAGCGCCGTCGCACCGGTGCCGGCCGAGGCAGTGAGCGCCCCAGCCATGCACACGCACGCGAGGGCGCGGCCCGCACTCTGCCGCCGCATCAACTCTCCGGCGACTCGACGATGCCGGCCGAGTCGATGATCCAGCGCTCGGCCCACGTCATCGCGAAGTTGAGGTCGTAGGTTCCGCCGTCGTTGCTCCCGACGACCGCGCCGTTCGCATCGATATCGCTCGAGGGAGCGATCCGCACCGTCAGGTCGGCCGCGTACCAGTTGTTCGCTCCGAGGTCCTTTCCTGTCGCGGACAGCACCTCGATCGCGCCGAGGCTTCTTATCCCTGCGCCGTGCAGCCGCTCGACCTCGCTCCGCGTGTTGGCGCAGAAGTCACAGGTCTCGGCCGACATCGAGTTCCACTCCGCGAGATCGCCGGATGCCAGCACGTACGGGTACAGCGACATGAAGTAGGTCGCCGCTGCTGCGGCGCCCTCTGAACCCGGCGCAGCCATGGCCTCGGGGCGCTCGGGTGGGGTCGCGGGCTCCTGAAGTGGCGCAACCGTCGTCGTCGGCGTTGCGCTCGGGCGCGGTGACGTCGTGGCCGGGGGAGTGGTTGTCGGGGCCGCCTCTCCACTCCCCGTGCACGCTGCCAGGGCGAGGCTCAGAGCGACGGCCGTCGCCGGTGCCGTGAGCATGCGTCGTCCCGATCCACGTATGGGCATGTCGGGAAAGTACCGGTTGTCGGGGCCGTTCGGGCGGGGTCGATCCGGCTTGTGGACAACGCCGCGGCGGAACCCGACCCGGACGGGTCAGCGCGTCGCCCTTGGCGCGAACCGCCCGAGCGCTTCGGTGGGAGGCGGCGCGGGTCCGGATGCGGGACGCGTGGCCGTGGGAGGTCCCTCGCTCGGCGACGCTGTCGCACCGAGCGCACTCGCGGCGGCAACGTATCTTTCCTTTTCCGAATGGCAGCGCTCGTTGACATTGGTCGATGGAAGCGTACGTTGTCATCCATGGCTGGTATCCGTGATGCACGACAGCTCGGCGCGCACCTGCGCGCTGCCCGGCAGAAGGCCGGTCTGACCCAGCAGCAGCTGGCGGCCGAGGCCGGCATCTCCCGCCCCACGCTTCGCCAGCTCGAGGCGGGGCACCCGACCGGTGAGCTCGGCAAGGCTCTGGCGGTCGTCGGAGCCCTGGGCCTGGAGCTGCACCTGGGTCCGGCGTCCGCCGCGACGTTCGACCTGGACGCTCTGGACAGCCAGACGGCTCCGCTGTGAGCGACCGGCACCTGGACGTCGTGCTCTACGAGCGCGTCATCGGTCAGGTCACCCAGTCGCACTCGGGTCGGCACACGTTCACGTACGACCCGCAGTACGTCAGCGACGTCAACGCCACGGCGTTGTCGTTGTCGATGCCCGTGGCCGACGCCACGTACCCCGGCCGCCGCATCGACCCGTACCTGCAAGGGCTGCTGCCGGACGGTGACGAGGTGCGTGAACGCTGGGCGCAGCGGTTCGGCGTCAGCGCGCAGAACCCGTTCGCGCTGCTCGAGCACATGGGTCTGGACTGCGCGGGCGCCGTCCAGCTCGTGCCAGGCGGCGCCCCGGGCGGGCCGCACGCGCTGGAGGGATCTCTCGAGCGCGTCACCGACGCGGACATCGGCGCACGCCTGCGTGCGCTGCGCGCCGATGACACGGCGTGGACGGTCGCCGGCGAGCGCTGGTCGCTGGCGGGAGCGCAGGGCAAGTTCGCACTGACCCGTGACGTGAACGGCGCCTGGCACGAGCCGCTGGGCGCAGCCGCCTCGACGCACATCATCAAGCCCGGCGTCGTGGGCTACCGCGACCAGGCGTTGAACGAGCACGTGTGCATGCGAGCTCTCGCGCTGTGCGGACTGCGCGTGGCCAGCACCGAGTACGTCGAGTTCGACGGGCAGCCTGCCCTGGTCGTGGCACGGTACGACCGGCGCCGGCGGGCGGACGGGACCGTGATGCGTGTGCACCAGGAAGACATGTGCCAGGCGCTGTCGGTGTACCCGCGGCGCAAGTACGAAGCGTCGAAGGGTCCGACGGCGGCCGACATCGCGAACCTGCTGCGGCGCAGCGCGAGTGATCCCGGGCATGACGTCCACGAGTTCGTCCGTGCGGTGATCGCGAACTACCTCATCGGGGCACCGGACGCGCACGCGAAGAACTACTCGGTGCTGCTCGCCGGCCCGCAGGTGCGTCTGGCGCCGCTGTACGACGTCGCCTCAGCGTTGCCGTACGACCCGCGCCAGGCGGACAGCGAGCTGCGGGACTCCGCGATGTCGATCGGTGGGCGGCGCACGTTCGGGACCGTCGAGGGCCGGCACTGGGACAGGTTCGCGGCCCTGTGCCGGGTCTCGCCGGACGCTGTGCGCACCGAGGTCGCCGCGCTTGCCGGCGCGCTGCCCGGCGCGCTCGAAGCTGCGTTCGACCCGTTCGCGCGCAGCGCCCTGCGCGACCGGCTCCTGACCCGGGTGCGGGACCTGTCAGAGGTGACGCTGCGCACCCTGTGAAGTCGCCGTCACCCCGTGAGCAGCGCGCGCACGTCGTCCGCCGTGATCGCGCGGGCGAACGCCTGCTCGTCGTCGCCCAGGACGGCGTCGAACACCGCACGCTTGCGTGCGGCCAGCGCCATGACCTTCTCCTCGATGGTGCCGCGGGCGACGAGCCGGTTGACCATCACCTTGCGGTCCTGCCCGATGCGGTGGGTGCGGTCGATGGCCTGCTGCTCGACCGCCGGGTTCCACCACGGGTCCAGCAGGTACACGTAGTCGGCCTCGGTGAGGTTCAGGCCGAACCCGCCGGCGCGCAGGCTGACGAGGAACAGCGGGGCAGAGCCCGTCCGGAACCGCTCGACGACCTCGGCGCGTCGCCGGGTCCGCCCGTCGAGGTACTCGAAGGCCAGGCCCTCGGTGCGGCACCGGTCGGCCACCAGCCGCAGGTAGCCGGTGAACTGCGAGAACACCAGGGCGCGGTGCCCCTCGTCGGCGACGGGGTGCAGCTGGTCGAGCAGGGCGTCGAGCTTGCTGGACGGCACGGCCGCGTACCGGTCGGGGTCGACGAGCGAGGCGTCCAGGGCCAGGCGGCGCAGCGTGGTCAGGGAGCGGAAGATCGCGAGGCGGTTCGCGTCGAAGTCGTCGAGCAGGCCCAGCAGGCGGGAGCGCTCGCGGTGCAGGTGCGTGTCGTACGTGCGGCGGTGCGCAGGTGCCAGGTCGACCAGGTGGATCTGCTCCTGCCGGTCGGGCAGCTCGGGAGCGACCTGCTCCTTGGTGCGCCGCAGCAGCACCGGACGCATCCGACGGCGCAGGTGCGTCAGGGCGCGGGCACCCTCCGCGCGGGTCGCGTCGTCCGCCGTCGGACGGGACGCGGCCTCCACGGGCCGGGCGACGTCCTCGCGGAACTTCGACGCCGACGCGAACAGCCCGGGCGCGACGATCGCGAGCAGCGCCCACAGCTCCATGACGTCGTTCTCCAGCGGGGTGCCCGTGATCGCGAGCTTGAACGGCACCCGCAGGGCCCGCGCGTGCGCGTTCGCCTTGGTCGCGTGGTTCTTGACGAACTGCGCCTCGTCGAGCACCAGCCCTGCCCAGTCCAGCGCGCGCACGTCGTCGTGCTCGATGCGGAACAGGGCGTACGACGTGACGACGACGTCCGCCCCGGCGACCGCGTCGGCCAGGGGGACGCCGGAGCGGCGCGCGGTCTCGCCGAGCGTCACGACCCGCAGCGTCGGGGTGAAGCGCGCCGCCTCCGCGGCCCAGTTGCCCACGACCGACGCGGGCGCGACGACGAGGAACGGCGGTGCGTCGGGCTGCTGCTCGCGCGCGTGCGCGACCAGCGCGAGGGTCTGCAGCGTCTTGCCCAGGCCCATGTCGTCGGCCAGCACCCCGCCGAGCCCGTGCTCCCAGCACATGGTCAACCAGGCGAAGCCCTCCCGCTGATAGGGGCGCAGGTCGGCCTGCACGGCCGCTGGCACGGGGCGGTCGGTCGCCGGGCCGGGCCCGTCGCGCAGCAGCCGGACGAAACCTTCGGCCCGGTGCTGCCACGTCGAGGACTGCTCGACCTCGTCGGCCACGTCCGTCAGGTCCGCCCACAGGCTGGTGCGGTACGGGTTGAGGCGCAGGCGGCCGGGACGGTCGTCGAGGCGCGCGGCCTCCTCGATGAGGCGCCGCAGCTCGTCCAGCGCGGGGTGGTTCAGGCGCAGCCACGCGCCGTCCGCGAGGAGCAGGCGGTCGTCCCCGACGGCCAGCGCGCGGAACAGGTCGGCGAACGGCACGTCGCGTCCCTCGACGGTGACGGTGACGGACAGGTCGAACCAGTCGGGGTCGTCGGTGTCGCGGACGGCGACGGTGACGTGCGGCGCGTCCCGGAGGGCGACGTACTCCGGCACGTCGCCGGTCTCGGTGCGGACGCCGTCGATCGTGGTCAGCAGGGGGAGCAGTGTCTCGGCGACGTCGAGCGCCGCGAGGCCCGCGAACTCGTGCTGCGCGACGACGCGGAACGCGCCCAGACGCGGCAGGGTGCGCACCGCCTCCTCCACCCGGCGCACGGTCGCCGCCTCGGTCTCGACGTCCCGGACGGCCCGGTCCTGCGCGGTGACGGCCAGCGGGCGGCGGGCGCGCGTCCCGCCCAACGCGTACTCCCACTCCCACCGCAGCCGCACAGCCGTCGGCGCGGTGAAGTCGCAGGTCACGACGAGCACGGGCCGCTCGGGCTCCGGCAGGGTGACGCTGCCGTCGCTGCTGGTCACCGTGACCGCGCGCCGCAGCCGCGGGTACTCGTCGGCCATCAGCGCGGGCACGTCGGAGGCGGGGACGACGACCGTCGGCAGGTCCAGCAGCGCGAGCGACTGCTCGGTCAGGGGCTCGGACACCGGGGCCAGGGTCAGGACGCGAGGGTCACCGTCGTGCCAGGTGAACAGGCCCGACGTACCGACGGCGCCGCGCACCGGCGTCGTGACGACCTCACCCCCGAGCTCCAGGCGCGGTCCGACGCGTACCGCGTCCCCGTCCGCGACGACGTCCAGGTGCAGGGCGGCGTGCTCGCGCAGGCGCACGACGTCGGACCTGCCCGGGCCGACCAGCTCGATGCCCCGCGCCGCCGCCGACGCCAGGTGCGGCCACAGGTACCGGGTGCACTCACCGAGGTCCAGCCACGCGCCGGACATGTACCGGCTCTCGAGGTGCATCGCGGACAGCTCACGGAACCAGGTGCGCGCCGCCGGGTCGATCGGTGTCCGCGACCAGCCGTAGGAGTACTGCAGGGCCGTCCAGGCGATGTCGGACGAGGCCGTCCACGTGCCCTTCGTCGTGCGGCGCACCGGGCGGGCCGACAGTGACAGGGAGCTGGGCGACCACGGGTCGGCCGGGTGCTTCGGCAGGCCGTTGACGCGGAGCTGCAGGCCGAGGGCGGGGGCGTCCTGGGCGGCGGGCGCAGGCGCTACGGGAGCCGTCAGCATGCCGAGGGCGTGGCGCCACGGGGCCGGGGCCGCGCGGCGCGTCGTGGAGTCCGGACGCGCACCGGCACCGGTGTGCAGGAGCGTCGCCGCGACGTGCTTGCACGCGACCCGCATGGGGCACGAGCAGTGGTCGTCGACGACGTCGAGCCGCGCGTCGAGCGTCACGACGCACCGGTAGGCGCGCGTCCCGCTGCCGCGGACCAGGGAGCTCAGGACCCGGGCGTCCGCCGACCAGTCGAGCGTGACGACCCGGCCTTCGCGCTGGTAGCCGACCCCGCGCTCGAACGTCGGGCCGTCGACCGCGGCGCGGACCGCGCGCAGAGGGACGGTGGGGATGCCGTCGGAGGCGATGGGCACGCGGTGCATGGTGTCATGAGGCCGTGGGAGCCGACCACGACGCGAACGTCACGGTGCGCGGGTCGGGACGGGCGCCGGTGTCTCTTCGGGCGGTCGAGCGGGACCTGGAACCGGTCCTGGGGAAGGGGTGGTGGCGATGACCTACACCGTGCGGGTGACGCGTGAGGGTGCGGACTGGTTGGGCGAGGTCGACGGTCTGGCCGGTGCGCACAGCTATGCCCGGAACCTGCGCACGCTGGACGAGCGGATGCGTGAGGTCATCGCCCTGGTCGAGGACCTTCCGGAGGGCGCCGAGGCTGGTCTTGCGCTGACCTGGGACTACGCGCAGGTCGCGCCGGAGGCCGTCGAGGCAGCGCGCCTTGTCGAGGAGCGGGTCCGTGTGGAGCGGGAGCGGGAGCAGATTGCCGCCCACACCCGCGAGCTGGTGGCGCAGTTCCTGACCAAGGGCTGGTTCTCGCGGGACATCGCCGCCGTGCTCGGGCTGTCCCCGGGCCGGATCTCCCAGCTCGCCCACCAGCTGGCTACCGACGCCGCTTGACCGCCCGGTCCAGGTCGGTCGCCACCTGGCGAACAGATGTCCCGGTCTCGCGGAGAGCGCGACGACGCAGAGGTCTGCCCTGAGCGACGCCGCGAGAGCTCGCAGTGCAGCTCTCACTGTGCCTGCCTGATCTCGACACCGTCGACGACCCACTCACCGGCGGCGATGCTCAGAGCGATGGTGACCTCGTGGCGTCCGCCGGGCGTCTCGTCGATGACGGCGCCTTGGGAGTCGTACTCCACGGACGCGGACTCCAGGCCGATGATCGTCGCTGAGTACCACCTCCCAGCATCGAGCTCGATGCCCTCGGCGGACTCGATCGTGAACGCGCCCCCCTCGATCCTGCGCCCCTCGCTGTGAACCTCGGCCGCTCCGTCGCGGGTGCTGCTGCAGAAGGTGCACGTAGGACCGGAGAGACTGTTCCACTCGGTGAGGTCGCCTGTCGCGTACACGTACGGGTACAGCGAGATAAGGTAGCTCGCCGCCGCGGCTGCTCCGTCGGCGCTCGGCGTCGCCATCGCCTCGGGGCGCGCCGGTGGCACGGTGACGTCCACGGTCGGCGAAGGAGTGGGCGTCGGCGTGGGTGTCGCCGTCTTGGTGGCCGTCGCGGTCGGGGTGGGCTCACTCGGTGCTGCGTCAGCCGTGCACCCGGAAGCCATCAACCCGGCGACGATCGCGACGACGACGACCTGTCCACGTGTCCGCATGCCCGGAACGTACTGATCCGAAGCGGTTCGGCGGCGGGCTCGTCTCGCATCTGGGGACAACTCCGGGGGTCCTCGGGTTCCGCGAACAGTTGCGGTGCACGTGCCCATGTGGATGAGGCCAGCGGTCCGACTCCCCGGGTCGGTACGGTGTGCCCGGTTCGTCCGGCTGTCGCAGGGGGTGCGCGTGGATCTCGGGGTGCTGGAGCGCTCACCGGAAGCGGGTGACGCGGAGGCTGTCGACGGTCTCGTCGCGGGGTACGTGGCGCGAGCGGAGCGGTTCGGGGAGCATGCGGTGAGCGTCCGGTCGGCGGGGGCGGCGCTGGGCGAGGCGATGATCGGTGACTGGGCGGGCGCGCTCGTCGAACGCACGTCGCGGTTGGCCGTGGGGCTGGACGACGCGGCGGGCGGGTGCCGTCAGGTGGTGGATGTCCTGGCGGGTTACGGCACGGCCCTGCGAGCGTTGCGTCGCAAGGTGCTGGAGTGCCGCGAGGTCGTTGCCGCTGCGCGGGCCCAGGCCATGGCGGCGCAGGAGCGGTACGCGGTGGCGGCGCTCGCCGCCGGTGGTGTTCCGGCGTGGTCGTGGACGGATGTGCCGTCGTTCCCCGCGGTCCCCGCGGCTGCCGACGAGTTGAGGGTGTGGAGCGAGGCGGTGGACGCGGTTGCTGTCGGTGTGCAGGCCTTCGAGCGGTGCTGCCGCGAGCGGGAGGACCTCGACCGCACGACGGCCGAGCGGTTGGCGGGGGTGGACGTGATGACGGCGTACGCGCCAGGGACCGGTGTGGACGCGGTCGTCGACGTCCCACTCGTTCAGGCGCTGGCCGCGAACGCGAGCGGATCGCTCGATGATGCCCAGCGGCGCCTGTTGGTCGGGTGGTTCGTCGACCTCACCGACCGGCTCGTCGAGGGTCCCTCGGACCCGGCCTCACGGGAGCTTCTCGCGGGGTTCCTTGAGGCGTGGGGTGAGGATCCCGCGATGACCGGTGGGTTGTTCGCCGCGGTCGGCGGTCACGGGACCCTTCAGTTGCTGGCGGCGCTCAGCCGCACCGTCACACCGGGGCGCGCCGTCGACAACCGTGCGACCGCGGACCTCGCGGCCCAGGTGCGTCGCGGTGTCGCCTCGGCCTCCACGGCGTGGTCCGTCGCCGAGGCCTCCGAGTTCGCCGCAGGGATGGTAGAGGAGATGGGCGTCGGCGACGGGTCGGTCAGCCTGGTCGGCTACCTGTTCGCCGACCGGGAGAACGCACGGATGAGCAAGGCGCTGACGGTGGCCACTGCCGACCTGCTCGACCGGATCGAGCAGGAGAGCGGGGTACTCCTTGACGTCGGCCCGCTGGGTTACCCGCTGGCCGAGATCGGTTCGCGCGGGGCGGGTGATGGCGTCCGGGACGCGGCCGGGCCGGTCTTCGCGACCCTCGGGACCTATCCGCAGGCCGCGCGGGACTGGTTCACGGGGAGTGCGGAGGAGTGGCCGAGCGGCCGAGCGGCCGTCGAACTCGGCCGCATCATCTACTGGTTCGAGGTGAGGGACTGGTCCACTCTGCGTTCCGACGGCTTTGCTGGGATCGGGGCAGCCTGGGCAGGAGTGAACCGCCCCGGCTTCCATGGAGGCTCTGGTGTGCCCAGCGGCGAGCTCGAGAGCGACCCATGGGTGCAAGCCGTACGTGCCGGCGAGATGGCGTATGCGACGGCCACCAACGTGGCCGACTTCTCCGACCCGTCGATGACGAGTACCTGGAGCCGGAACGCCATCGCGTGGTACGCGAACCTCGCCCGCGGTCGGCTGGCGCACGGCACGGCGCGGGTCGTGCTGGGTCCGATGACCTTCACCCCCCTTGCGGTCGACATCGAGGACGACGGATCACGTACGAGAGTCCTGGGGTGCGCCGACGGCCTGGCGACCGACCCTGACGAGAGCTCGGACCTCGAGCGCTCGCAGTGGCCGCAGGCGTACTCCTACCTGCTCGAGCTCTTCGACCCCGCGCCGAGCCTGGCGGACCTGCTGAAGCTGGACAGCGACGACGTCATCTTCGCCGGGCCGGCCGCCACGAGCTGACGCGGAGCCGGTCCGCGCTCGAGCGCCTACTGGCCGAGCACCCCGAAGACGTGGGGAGCCAACGTCTCACCTGTCAGCGTCGTCGACTCGTCGTGCTCGCTGTCGGGCAGCTCGAAGAGCTCTCCGGCTCGGAGGATCTTCAGGTGGATGCCGTCGACTGCAGCAACGCCGGAGTCGACCGTGGCGTTCGTGACGCGCAGGTACCGGTGCGCGGTGGGCAGGTCCCCGAACTCGCCCACGGCCACCCACTGCTGAGCGCGCTCGAGCACCCGGTAGAGACCTTCCGGACCGTTGCCGGCCGTCGCCCGCACGAGCCCGGAGACGTAGTCGTTGCGCAGCACCGTGGGGACGATGATGCGGTGCATGTCGTGCGGCACGAGCTCGGCGTTCATCGCCACGCGGGCCGAGCGTCCGTTCCCGTCGAGGAACGGGTGGACCTCGCTGACGAGGAACATCATGAAGACCGCGCGCTTGAACGGGTCGGTGAGCGCGGCGGCCACCTCCCACCCGGCGCGCAGGGGTCCCTGGAACCCGGTCGGGATGGACGAAGACGGTCGCGCCGGCGGAGACCTCCTCGGTCTTCCAGCGGCCCGGCCCCGTGTGCGGGTGCGGGGCCATCATCGTGGCGTGGCGTCCGCGGAGCATCTCCATGAAGTCGTCCGGGTCCCTGGCGACCTGCGACATCTCCTCGACGTCGGAGACGTTCTCCCAGGTCGCCGAGACGTCATGGGCGTCGTCGGGCTTGCCGACGTCTGCCTTCTCGAAGACGACGCGCTCGACCTCGCTGACCGTGAGCGTCGAGCCCTCGATGTCGTTCGAGAAGTAGGCCTCGTAGAACGGCACATACGTGGCGCGAGGCGCGTCGGTGACGTAGCGCTGCACCAGATGGAGACGTGAGAGAGCCTCGACCACCTGCCGGAACAGAGCGACCCGAGCGTGGTCGTAGTGCTCACCGCGCTGCGCGGCCGCCCAGGCGTGGGAGTCCGTCGCCGGCGCCGGCCCGATCCCGCGAGCGACGTCGACGATCGCGCGGATGGACGAGGCCGCCTGATGGTTCGCGTGCCTCTCGATGTACCTGGCAGACGCGAGGGCTGAGGTCGATCGGGGAGGGCGGTACGGTCACCCCACCCCCGCGAACCCTTCCCACCGCTCCGCCAGCAGCTCCCGATCAGGCCGGTCCTTCACCCGCCCGGGCAGCGTCAGTGGCCTCCCCGACATCTCCTGCAGCCCGTGCTTGAGCATCGGCCCGTCGACCTCCTCCATCAGGTCCCGGTCGATGTGCACGACGTAGTCGGGGGAGATCCCGAGCATGTTCTGGTCGAACGCCGCGTGGTGGATCTTGCACAGCGCGAGCCCGTTGGGTGTCGTCGGGACGCCGCGGGCGGAGGAGTCGGGGGCGATGTGGGCGGCGTCGAGCAGGGACCCGTGCCGCAGGGTGCACACGGCGCACCGCGTCTCGTAGGCCAGCAGCACCCGCGTGCGGAAGGCCGGCTGGTGCAGCCGCTGCTTCGCCAGCCGCAGGGCGTACGCACGCTGCGGCTCGTTGAGCGACCGCACGTCGCCCATGTACCGGAACGACTCGTCGAGCGCGATGAGGAACGCGTTCTCCTCCGGGACGTCGTCGACGACGTACACCGGCGCGATCGGCGTGTAGTAGTTCGGCGTCTCCTTGCGGAACAGGATCAGCGGCATGCCCGTCTCGATGGCGACGCGCATCTTGCGGTTGTCACCGCCGAACGGGTCACCTGCGCGGTACGCGTAGTGCAGCAGCCCGTCGTCGGGGTCCTCGATGTCGTCGTACGGGCCGTGCGCCGACTGGACGATCGCGAGGGTCGAGGAGAAGCCCGCCGGGTTGCGGATGCCGCGCGAGAAGTCGATCAGCGGGAGGTCGCGGTCGCCGGTGCGGTAGCCGAGCAGCTCCTGGCGGTGGAGGAACCCGCCGTTGCGCTCGGCGCGCTCGTGCACCCACGCGATGATCCGCAGGCGGAGGGCTGACTCGACGGCGGTGTCCACGGAGCCGAGCTCACCAGAGGATCGACGTGAGGTGGGAACACCACGCCGGCCCAAGTCGATGCGCTCAGTGGCTCGGCACGCGACGCACGACCTCGGGGACCCACGCCGTGCGTCCTGGGGCCGGCGCGGGTGGCGTCACAGGTCCTCGTCGCCCCCCGCCCCGGTGATGCGGTTCGGGTCGAGTCCCAGGCGCTTGTCCTCGCGGACGAGGTCGGCGGCCTCGCGCGACCACAGGATCATGATCACGATGTCGGCGAGCCGCTGGAAGCCGACCCATCCTCCGTTGTCGAGCTCCCAGAACTTCCGCGGGTTCGAGCCGCGCTCCACGTGGACCGGTGCGCCGAGCGTTGTCTCCACGAGGGCGCAGAGGTCGGTGTAGGCCTTCTTGAGCGCGGCGGGTGCCGACTCCTCGGCGTCCGAGACGTTGACGGTGATCTTGTCGAGGAGGTCCCCGGTCGCCTCGTTCGACAGCACGAGCGCGTGTGCGCTGTCGTCGTTCGTGCCGAGGTTGGTGAGGAAGTCGAGCGAGTTCTCGGTCTCGAGCTCCACCGACCATCCGCGCGCGGCGGCGAGGTCGAGCGCTGTCTGTCGCCCGGTCGGCCACCTGACGGCGCCGAAGGCGCGCAGGAGGTCGCTGATCTGGTCAGAAGATGCTGTTCGCACCGTGAGTTCTCCTCTTGAGCAGGGTCAGGTGATGGCCTTGAGGATGAGCGCGGGATCGATCGTGAGCTCGAAGATCCGCACCGTACCCTTCGCCGTCGCGTGGACGAGCTGGTAGCGCGGGCGGACCGTGCCGTCCACGAGTGCTTGGACGATGTCGGGATTGTCGCGTAGCCACTGCTGGAGGGCCTTGTCCACGCGGACGACGTCGGCCAGGTACGCGGGCGATCCTTGTGGGGCCCTGGTGCCGTCGGGCAGGAGGCGGCCGGACGTGCTCAGACGGCTGCCTCCGCCCTTGGCCTCGATGAAGAGCAGCTGGTCCCGCTCGCGCGTGAGTCCGACGATGTCGATCGTGTCCCGCCCGGCGCCGACGCCGTCGACGACGATGTCGGCGTTCTGCGACCGGAGTGCATCCCTGCCCGCGGCCTCGCCCATGTCCGCAGAGGCACGGTTCAGCGCGGTCGAGCTGGCGTGCTCGTTGCGCGCAGCTGCTTCCAGCTCGGCGACGTGCCGTCGCAGCGCGGTCGACCGCCCGGGACTGAGCGACGTGTCCGTCCGGATGGCGTTCCGGAGGCGACGCACCGTGCCGTCGATCTCCCGGTTGACGAGATCCGACCTCGAGACGGAGAAGCCGGCGTCCGTCAGGACCTCCAGCTTCTGGGCGACCGCCGCTCGGTTCGCTGTGTGTGCCGCAGCCGCCGCCTGCCGCTGCGTCAGCGCCTGCGTGTGCTCGTTCGCCTGGAAGCTCACCTGGTCCGTGATGTTCTTCTTCGACACCAGGTGGGACGCGCCCGCCTGCACCGGGTTCTGGACGGGCGCGTTCTGCACGGCGCCGCGCTTGTTGGTCAGCCACAGCACGGGGTCCTCGGCGACGTCGTCCACCGCCCCGCGCACGGCGGCGGCACCCCGCGACCGGAGGAAGTTGCCGGGCGCGAACGTCGTGGCGATCGCGAGGCCGTCCATCGCCATCTGGAACGGCGTCGCGGTGCGGAAGTAGTCGCGGGTCGCCTGGCGCGGGTCACGCATCCACGTGGCGATGCCGTGGCTCTTGTCGAGGCCCCACGTGAGCACCCCCGAGACGCCGAGCGCCACCCCGAGCGAGCCTCCGGACAGCGCGACGAGTGCGACGATGCCTGCACCCACGAGCAGCTGCGTGGCGAGCGACTGGTTGTGCCACCAGCGTCCGATGGCGTCCATGACGCCGGCGAGCCAGTTTGGGTCGTCGTACAGGGTGTCGAGCCCGGAGGCGGTGACGGGGGCGAGGACGAGAGCGCCGAGCAGCAGGACGACCAGCGCCCCCGCCACCACCGTGCGGCGCGCCGTGACATCGACGGGTCCCGCGAGGCGCTCGTAGCCGAGTTCGCGCGCGGCGCGCTGAGCGCTCACCGCCATCAGACCGCGCTGGGCCGCGACGCGCCGGGACTCGCCCGGCTCGGCCACGAACGCCGTCACGGCCGTCGTCCAGTCGCGCACCACCACCCACACGGTGCCCAGGACCGCCAGCGCGACGGCGGCGGGCACGTGGCGCAGCGCGGCGGGCCACGTCGCGGTGGCGATGTTGCAGCGGACGATCGCCTGGTCGACCCAGACCGGGCGCGGGACCTCGACGAGCGCCGCGCTCGGCACTCGGGCGAGACGCGCACCGTCGACGAGCAGCACGACGACCGCGAGCAGCACGAAGAACGCGGGCCGGTGGTGACCGTGGCCGAACGCCGACCACGTGACGCGGATCCACCACGGCACGTTGGTCGTCGCGGGGTCCAGCCAGTACGGCGTGGAGGCGCCCGTCCCGGCGCCACCGCCGTTG
Source organism: Cellulomonas phragmiteti (assembly GCF_016862775.1). Taxonomy (GTDB): domain Bacteria; phylum Actinomycetota; class Actinomycetes; order Actinomycetales; family Cellulomonadaceae; genus Cellulomonas; species Cellulomonas phragmiteti. The sequence goes on from NZ_BONP01000014.1 coordinate 13,975, forward strand.
GACGTGCCGTTGTACGCGGCATGGTCGGCGATCGCGACGACCAGCGCCATCACGGGCACGACGACTGCGCCGACGCGCACGAGGAGCGCGGTGCGGTCGACCCGGCCGCGGACGTGCCGCGCGAGGACGAGCGCGACGCCGACGAGCCCGGTGACGATGGCGGTGACGACGCCGTGCCCGCCGAACCCGGCGCCGGTCTGGTCCCAGTCCGTGGGGACCGGCCAGGTGCTGAACCGGATCCAGTCCTCGGGCAGCCGCCCGCCGTGGATCAGCCGCTCCAGCAGGCCGATCAGCCCGCCGCCGCCCGACAGGAGCAGGCGGCGCAGCGTCTCCTCCGCCAGCAGGAACGCGGTGCCCGAGGCGAGCCCGAGCAGCAGCCAGTCGGTCGCGGCGAACCGGGATGCGCGCCGCGGCGCGAGCAGCGCGACGAGCGCGACGGGCACGAGCTTGAGGGTCTCCTCGGTGACCGATGCGATCCCCACCATCGGCCCGGTGCTGCCCACGCGCGCGTCGAGCACCGTGGCCGCGAGCCACGTCGAGAGGATGCCGATGCCGATCGACCACGGGATGCACGCGGTGAAGAACCGCAGGTAGGCGCTCCACGTGAGGGTCTTGGTCCGCGCGAGGAAGAACCACGCGATGACGACCCACGCGCAACCGAGCCACGCCCGCACCGACAGGCGCACGTCGGGCACGAGGACGAGCATGCCGAGCACGCAGGTCAGGCCCACCCAGAGCCCGATCGCGCGGACCTTGGCCCAGCGGGCGGCGAGGACGGGACGAGCGGCCCACCACTCGGCGCGACGCTGCGCCCAGACCTGCCACCACTCGCGCGGCGGCGCGTCGGGGGTCGGGCGGACGTCGGGGGAGCTGGTGGTCACCGCAGCACTCCTCGAACCAGGCGAGATCGGGCGTCACGCACCCTAGTGGGCCGCTTTCGGAGGGGTCCGCCGTCCACGGGCCGTGACGTCGGCCGTCGCTGCGAGCTCAGCGCGCCGGTGGTACCGAAGTTCCGGAGCCCTGCCGGGCCTCCCGCAGCGTCCCGACGAGCGCATCCACCTGCGCGCCTGTCGCCGGGAGCATGCCGCCGTCCGGGCGCCGTGCGGGCACGACGACGAACCGCGCCGACTCGCGTGTCACGAGCTCGACGGCGGGGTTGCCGGTGGACGCCGCTTGGCCGACCGTCCGCGTGATGGTCCAGACCTGCTCCCAGGGCAGGGTGAGGACGACGGTCTGCCCCCGCCAGAGCTGCAGCTCGGTTGCCGACCACGCCAGCGTCATGCGTGTCCCGCCGCGGACCTTGCCGGGCGTGGCACCGAGCGTGCGCAGGGAGTCGCCGAGTGTCGCGTCGGCCCAGACGGCCCGCGTCGTCCACCCCGGCCGTGCGGCGACGGCCGCGCGGCGTGTCCCGTCGTCCCGTCGCGTCCACCACCAGACCCCGAGCACGATGGCGCCGATGACAGCGAGCGCGCCGAGCCACGACGGCCACCACGGCTCGTCCGACGTGACGGTCTTGCGCCACGCGACGACCGCGAACGCCGCGACCCCCACGATCCGCAGTGCCAGGCTCGTCGACTGCCGGTTCACGTGTCCTCCTCGGTGGTGGCGCGCGTTGCGCCGGGGTGGCTGGGGTCGAGCACGCGGACGGACGCGACGACGGTGTCGAACAGCTCGACGAGCTGGTCGCGCAGGTCGACCAGCGGGCTGGAGAAGACGAGGTACACGAGCTGCACGCCGGGAGCCGGCTCGACCCAGTAGTCCGCGACGAGGGCCGGGAGGGTGTGGTCGCCCGTCAGCTCGGTCGAAGCAGACCCAGGCCGGACACGGCGGAGCACGGTGCCCGCCGGGCCCTCGCCGATGTCGAGGGTGTGCCCGGGCTCGTCGGTCGCGAGCACGTCGGTCATCGCCGCCCGCCCGCGCGCGTCGAGGCTTCCGGGGACCCGGTAGACGGTGAGCGACGCAGGCACAGCGGGCGCACCACCCGCGCCGACGGCGAGCGCCATGAGGACGCCGCCCGCGCGAGCGGCGCGCTCGGTGCTCGTCAGCAGCTCGTGTCGGATGGCAGTGCGCAGCCGGGTGAGCTCGGGCGAGCCGCTGAGCTGTTGGTCGACCAGCGACTCGACCGCGGCCAATCGGTCGTCGTCCTCGAGGTCGATGACCGCCCAGTCGTCGGGCAGGAGGGCGGCGACCGTGCCGGGCGTGGGCCTGGTCACGCGGGCTCCAGGGTGACCGTGACCGAGTTCGCGATGTCCGTCGACATGTCGGCGAGCTCGTCGAAGTGGGCCACGGCCGACGACTCGACGTGCACGAGCACCAGGTCATGGGTGCCGGGCGGCAGGATGAACCACGACCACTCGCGGCAGATCCGACGACGGAACCGGCGCGCCGTGTCGACGATCTGCAGGACCGCCTCACCGGCGGTGAGCGAGCCGGGTAATGCCACGACGTCGACCAGCCGGACCCCCGCAGGCAGCGGGATCTCGGTTCGCGCACGCTCGAGAACCGCCTCGACGCGGGATCCCTGAACCGGGGCCGAGGCGAAGACCCGGAGAACGGCCGAGGCGATGGGAACTCCAGCCGACCCGGGCGGGACCCACACCCCTGCGCACGACGTCCCCGGGAGCTCGTCATCGATCAGCCGCTCGAACTTGCGGACCGTCGCGTCGAGGCGAGCGCGTGCGGCCTTGTCAGCAAGCGGTAGCGCGCTTGGTGCAATGTCCTGGGTGCTGCCGTGCACCCAACCATGCCACTGGTCCGGGAGGGACCAGCCGATCTTCGCGACCTCTCTCATCCTCGGCCTCTCGTCGTCGTGTCGGGGACCGGTCACAGGTCGAGCCTCGCGGCGGCCTCCGGGACCGGGGCGGTCGCGAGTTCAGCCGTCGTGCGCGCAGCCGAGGTGAGAACGAGGGTGGCGTCACCGACGTACTGGACGGTCGCGACGCCTTCCAGGATCGCTCCCTTTGTTGTCGGTCCGAGCAGGGTGAGGAATGCTCGCGGTCGGAACGGGAACGCCTCCCACAGCTGCGTCCGCAGCAGGTTGTTCTGTCGCACGAGGCCTCCGTGGCCGCTAAGTGCCAGAACACGGTCCCAACCGTTGACGGACTGGACGTCCTGCGCAGCAGCGACCAGCCGGTCCATGCGTCCGCCGCCGCGTGCGAACGCCTGCACATCTCCGGCGGCGCGCGCGGCGAACGTCTCGATGCCAGGTGTCAGCCGAGTCCACAAGCGACCAAGCGCTCCTCGCGGCACCTGCCTGACAGCGTGGGCGGAGGCAGAACGGGCGGAGACCTCGAACGACTTGACCATGCTCCCGAGGAGACGGCTCGCACCGAAGGACACGAGGCCTAGCACGCCCATGGCCACGTTGAACCAGTCCTGCCCGTCTCCTCGCTTCACGGCGAGCGCGATGTCCGCCGCCAGCGCCGCTGCTCCGGCGATCAGCGAGGTCGCGATGAGGATCTGGCCGAGGACCGGGACCCATCCCAGGAACAGCGAGAGCAGCCCGGCGCCGGTCGCGATCCGCCCGCCCCATGTCGACACGACCTGTGCGACGTCCGCGCCCCAGTCCTCCCACCAGCCGTCGTCCAGCCCGTCGTCGGTCCCGGTGTCGAACCCGTGGATCGCGACTCTGGCGGCGTTGTCGCGGCGATCGATCGCCTCGTCGAGGCGCAGGCGTGCCTGGGCCAGCGCGTCCTCGCAGTCGGCGCGCTCCTGTCGTGCCGCCGTCAACGCGCGTCGTTGGGTCGTGGTGTCCTCGTCGCCGTCCTCGGCATGGTGGAGCAGGGTCGTCCAGCGCCGCACGGCGTCGTCGGCGACGTCGAGGGTGCGTTGCGCGGTCTGCGCGGTTCGCAGCGCGTCGAGCGACTCGCTCTGGGCGAGGTCGAGCTGGACCGCGTAGCCGACGAGCGCGTCGCCCGCGGCGTCGTACCGCTGCCGCGCGCTGAGGATCCGGTCGGCGACGGCGTGCGTGCGGTCGCGGATCGCGTCCACGGCCTGCGACACCGCGTCCTGCGCCTCGACGAGCGTGCGCAGGACGCGCTCGGCATCGCCGATGGCCGCCGCGACCTGCCGGTAGTGCTCCCCGCCGGCGCGGACGGCGGCGGGGTCGCCGGGGACGGGGTCGCTCGACGCGAGCGGGTACCAGGAGTAGGGCCTGGTCACACGTCGTCCCGCAGCGCTGCGGCGAACTGGGTGTCGAGCCGCTCGAAGCTCTCGCCGATCCCGGTGCACGCGTCGGCCAGGCGTGCGACTTCCTCGAGCATCTCGGCGCGCCGCCCGTCCCACCCGTGGGCGAAGTCGCGGACCCTCTCCGCAAGCGCGGGGTGCCCGACGGCGTCGGCGATCACCGTGCTCGTGAGGTTCGCGTCGTGCAGCTCCGCCGCGACCGTCCGCAGGTCCGTCCCGACGGTGATCAGCTCGTCGGTGCTCAGTCGAAGGCGCCCCATGACGCGCAACATATCGGCACGATCCGGACGTCTGCCTGCGTCGTCCACAGGGTCTCGGGCGTCCGACGATCACCTCTCGCTCCCACCGACGGAGGGCAGGGGTCTGTCCGTGCGACGACCGTGCCGTCCTCGGCCCTCTGCCATCCCGGCGCCTGACGACACCGAGGCGTGTCGGTGCCCGGCGCTAGCGTCGCGCACCATCGGAGGAGGGTGGAGCACGTGGTCGAGAGCGGTGCCGCAGAAGCGGTCGAGGGACCACCGGTGCCGGGAGGTGCCGCCGCGGTCGCGACGGTGGTCCTGCCGGGTGACGGAGCTGCGCTGGTGGACGTGACGGGCCCGGCCGACGCGGTCACGGGTGTCCCGGCGACCCCGTGCACGCCCTTTCACCTGTGCTCCATGGCCAAGACGATGGCCGCGGTCGTGGTGCTGCGGCTCGCCGCGCGTGGCGTGCTCGGCCTCCACGACGACGTGCGGACGCTCGTGCCCGTCGAGGTCCGGGGCCGGACCGGGCCGACGCTCTGGCAGCTGCTCGCGCACCGCGGAGGCGTCGTCGACCCGCCCGGGTCCTTCGAGCCGACCGCCGGGCCCGTTGCCGCCACGCGCGACGTCGTCGACGGGCTCACCGACGCGCACCCCGCGCGCGTGCGCGTCACGCACGAGCCCGGCTCGGCGTTCTCGTACTCCGACGCGGGGTACTGCCTCGTCGAGCGCGCGGTCGAGGTCGCGACGGGCGAGGCGTTCGCCGACGTGGCGCACCGCGAGGTCGTGGTGCCGCTCGGACTTGCGGCGACGGGCTACTGGGGCGGGGAGCCGGCCGTCGACGGGCCCCGGCACACCGTCGTCGACCTCCTCGCGCGCGACGCCGCGAGCGGCCACCACGCCGACGGCACACGCGTCGCCGGCGGGCGTGCGCACTACGCCGGCCTGGCGGCCTCGAGCCTGTGGTCGTCGCCCGCCGACGTCGCAGTCCTGCTGGCCGACCTCGGGCGTGCGCTCGCGGGCGACGACGGCGTGCTCCTCGACGCTGCGCAAGGCGCCGTCCTGCGGCACGACCCCGACGACGTCGGAGCAGGCCCGGGCACCTTCCTGCTGGGCACCGACGAGCGCCCGTGCGTCATGACGCAGGGCTGGGGACTCGGGTTCCAGGGGCAGGTGCGCTGGTACCCGCGTGAGCAGGGCGCGGTTGCGGTGCTCGTCAACTGCGAGCCGGGGGTCCCGCAGGTCGAGTCGCTGGTGGGGATGCGTCCGTCGCAGATCGCGGTCGCGCACGGCTGGGCCTGACACCTCCCGGCCGCGGTGCGCTGGACAGACAGCGACGGAGGTGACCGTGAGCAGGCACGTCACGGCCGACCCAGCCCTCGCCTCCCCGCCCGCGCGGCGAACTCTGTTCCCTGGGGCTCCGGAGTCATGCACACGCATCGAACTCATCCATCCCTGCGACCCGAAAGATGGATAAGGAACGAGTGCATGCCTGGCTCTCCCGGAGAGAGGCCTCTCGGACGAGGCGTTGCGACTCGCACAGCGGCATGTGCACCGAGCGCCCCACGCCGCCGGACTGCTGACGTACCCGAGCAGACCTGCCGCGTCGAAGCAGCCGCCCGGCGCGTCGCTGAGCCCATCGTGCGAGCGACGTCCCGAGGCGGGTTGCCACGCTTCGTTTCGTGACGCGTGAACGCTGCAAACCCCTGGTTGCGGTGCTTTCATTCGGAGGGCCACATCGTTGCAACCTAGGAGCGTCCATGCCCGCCCGCAGCGGCGGCCCTGGCCGGATGAGTCGCGAGGCCGTGTGCCGCTCGCTCGACGACGCGATCGCCGAGGTCCGCGACCGCCTCGGTGGCCTGCCGTCGCCTGCCGAGGCGCGTGCTATCTGGGACGAGCTGTGGGTGCACGATGCGCACAACTCCACAGCGATCGAAGGCAACACGCTGGTGCTGCGCGAGGTGGAGCAGCTGCTGCATGAGGGCCGCGCCGTGGGTGACCGGCAGCTCGCGGAGTACATGGAGGTCAGGGGCTACGCGGACGCCGCGCGGTGGGTCTACGGCCAGGCCGTCGCACCGGACCGGCTGGGTGCCGGTGAGCTGCTGACGATCACCGAGGTGCGTCATGTGCACCGGATGGCGATGACACCCGTCTGGGACGTTGCACCGCACCCCGATGCAGGGCCGCAGGAGGGGCCGGGCAGCTTCCGACGCCACGACATTCACGCGTTCCCCGGCGGGATGAAGCCGCCGTCGCACGCCTTGGTGGAACCGCGGCTGCGCGACTGGCTCGACAGCGTCGAGGCGGTACGAGCGTCTGCCAGGCACCCGATGGAAGCGATAGCGGCTGCTCATGTCGGCTTCGAGCAGGTCCACCCGTTCATCGACGGCAACGGGCGCACCGGCCGGCTGCTGATGAACCTGATCCTGTGCCGTCTCGGGTGCGCCCCGGCGATCATCCAGAAGCGCGAGCGCGACCGGTACCTACGAGCACTGCGGCAGGCGGACGCCGGCAACCACGGCCCGCTCGCCGAGCAGATCGCGCGCGCCGTGCTCGACAACATCCTGCGGTTCGTCGTGCCCGCGCTCGCCGGTCCCGCGCGTCTCTTGCCACTCACGTCCCTCGCGACGCCGGAGGTCAGTCACCTGGCGCTGCGGACCGCCGCACAGCGGGGGCGGCTCACGGCGCAGCGGACCGAGAGCGGGCAGTGGCGCAGCAGCCGCGTGTGGGTGGACGAGTACATCGCGTCCCGCTACCGCATCGGATGACCACCGGGCGTGTGCACGTCTCCCGTGCACCTACCGCAGCCGCGCCAGGTGGTCCCACACCGCCGGTGGCGCGCCCGTGGCCGGGCGCTGGACGTCCATCCGATTACCTCGTGCGCGGAGCGGCTCCCAGGGCTGCCGTCCCAGATTCGTGCCCGGGCCGACCACCTACGCTTGCCGGGTGGAGACGAGGGCACTGAGCAAGGACGGCAGCGTCCACGTCACCGATGAGCGGATCAACACCGTCTCCCACCTGGCCGCCACCTGCTTCGCGCTGGTCGGGTCGGCCCTGCTGATCGCGCAGGCCGGCGCCCAGGGGGACCCGTGGAAGATCGTGGGCTTCAGCGTCTACGGCTTCTCGGTGCTCATGCTCTTCGCGTCGAGCACCCTGCACCACGGCCTGGACCGCAGCCCGCGGGTCAACGAGGTGCTGCGCACGCTCGACTACGACTCGGTTTTCCTGCTGATCGCCGGGTCCGTGACGCCGCTGGTGCTCGTGCTGTTCCGGAACACCTACGGGTGGACGGTGCTGGGGGCGGTGTGGCTCGTCGCGGCCGCGGGCATCGTCCTGCGCTCGCTGCGCCGTGACCTGCCCAAGTACGTCACCAACACCCTGTACATCGTGCTGGGGTGGATGCCGGTGCTGCTCGTGGGCGCCGGGGTCTCCCTGCCGTGGGGCGCCTACGCGCTGATGGCCGCCGGTGGGCTGGTGTACAGCGCCGGCTTTGTGGTCTTCGTCGTCGAGCGGCCCAACCCGGTGCCCGGGGTCTTCGGGTTCCACGAGATCTGGCACCTGATGGTCGTGGTCGCCGCGACCCTGCACTACCTGCTCATGTACGCGTACGTCCTGCCGGCCTGACCGCGGACGAGGTCACCGCCGCTGTCCACAGGCGGGACGAGACCGGGCCGTGGCCTGTCCGGTTCGGGCTAGGTTGTCCGCCATGCAGACGAAGGGGTGGAGCCGGCGGCGCGTGGCCGCGGTGATGGCGGTCGTGTCGCTGGTGGTGGTCGCGGGGTGCGGTACCGGCGGTCCGGCGGACGGGCCGACGACGGGGCCGACGACCGTCGAGTCGTCGCCGACCCCGACTCCGGCACCCACGAGTGATCTGACCCGTCTGCCCGAACCGCCTGCGGCGATGTCGGAGCCCACCACCGACGGAGCGATCGCTGCGGCGACCTACGTGCTTGACCTGTACGGCTACACCTTCGCCACGGGGGACACCGGGCCCTGGCGTCAGATGACGCGCGAGTCCTGCGAGCTCTGCGTCGGCCTGGCGCGCGACGTCGAGCAGATGGTGGAGGTCGATGACAGCAGCACGGGTGCTCTCATCACCGTCGACACCGCCGAGGCGCGGGAGATCTCCGACGATCGGTGGTTCGGCGTCGACATGGAGATCACCCAGAGCTCGTCCACCAGGTTCGATGCTGACGGAGAGGTCGTCGGCTCCGACCCGGGGGGTCGCTACAAGGCGGCGTTCGCACTGAGCTGGGACGAGGGTTGGCACGTCGACGATCTCGGCTTCGAGGCCCTCGAGAGCGACGCCGGGAACGAGGGCTGACTGTGGGCCTTCGAGCGGTGTCTGCCGTGGGCGCCCTGATCGTCCTGTCCATGAGCGTGCAGCCGACGCCGGTTGCGCAGGAGAAGCCGTCGGGTGGGATCCCGGGGCTCACGGGGGTCGCCAACAGCCGGGACCGGACGATCGACCTCCGGACCGGGTGGAGCCGCAGCGGCGCGACACGCGCGCCCGTCCCGCAGTCCGACTCGTCTCCGGGTTCACAGCCCCAGCCGGAGCTTCGGCACTCGTTCATCTGCTTCGGCGTGGGGGGTGGTGAGCTGCCCGCTCCGCCTGGCGGGTGGTGCGAGTCGGGTGTGCCGCAGGCCGGGACCTTCGACTGCGAGATGGAGCTCGTGCCGCCGACGTGGCGGCGGCTGGTGTACCCCGACGGCACAGCCACCGCATGGGAACGTCTCGACGAGGGCTCGTGCGGTCCCGTTCTCCCCGTCCTGACGGTCGAGGACTTCCGTTCCCTGCCGATCCCGGCGCCCGTGCTGCAGCTGCAGCCGGACCGCGGGTGGGTGCTGATCAACATCGAGACGATCGTGATGACCGACCCGACGCCGGTGCAGTTGCGCACGACGTTGGGCGGGTTCGGGGTCGACGTCGAGGCGATCCCGCGGTCGTTCACGTACGACTTCGGTGATGGGCACAGCCTGGTGACGCGGTCGCCGGGGCGGGCGCACCCGGACCACGACACGTTCCACGAGTACGAGGTGCCGGGGACGTACGCGATCACGTTGACGACGCAGTGGGCGGGTCGCTACCGGGTCGACGGTGACCCGACGTGGCGTGAGGTCACCGGCACGGCGGCGACCTCGACGACGTCGGCGCCGTTCACCGCGGAGGAGCGCACGTCACGGCTCGTCGGCGGCCTGTGCACCGAGCGCCCCACGCCGCCGGACTGCTAACTCGTCGCCCAGCACTGCCGACCTGACGCGGCCGGCATCTACGCCGGCGCCCGGTGCACCGATGGTCAGTCGGTTGATGACGTCGCCCCACGAGGTTGCGACGTTGCGTTTCATCGACCACAAACGCTGCAGGCTCCGCGCTGCGGTGCGCTCCTGCGGCGAGCGACCTCGTCGCAACCGACGAGTTCTCGTTCCCGCGTGCGGCGGTGGCTCCAGGAGCCCCGGCCGGCGTCCTCGACGCTCAGCCGCCGATGCTGCTCGTGTACGCACGCAGCATGTGCATCGCGATCTGGTAGATCGCAAAGATCCCCACCATCGAGAGCACGAACTCGATCACGGCAGCGCGACGCTTCGACATTCCTCTGCGGCGCGTCGTCCGCCCCGCGCGTTGTTTGCTGCGCGCCGTGACGTCTGTCCGGGCTGTCGACGCCGTCGGACGTCGACGCGAGCGACCGTTCGGTGTCGGCACCATCGGCTTGCGCAGCTCGTCCTCCAGATACCGCGCGATGTCCGCGACGTCGAAGACCGACAACCGAGGCGGCATGCCCAACAGGTACCCCGCCAGCTGCCACCGGCCGAGGACGTCGACGCCCTGCACGGGCGTCGGTGGCTGGTCCTGCGCGGCCAGGCACAGCACCGCCCGCACGGCGGTGCGGTGCTGCGGTGCGAGGAGCGCGGTGACGGCCGCTGCCGCCTGCGACACCCCGTCGGCAGACGACTCGCGACGGTACCCGTTCTGCCGCAAGGACCCGTCAGCCACTGCGACGCGACCCGACCAGTTCTTCGCGTCGACGACGACGATGCCACCCGGGCCGACGGCGATGTGGTCGATGTTCGCCCGCTGTCGGCCCGGCCACCGCAGGTCGTGGAGCGCGATCCAGCCGTACCGCTCGAGGTGCGCGAGATTGGCCGCGACGAGACGTTCACCCTCCGCGCCGACGGACCAGCTGCGTTGCGCGGCCTGCGCCCGTCGGAGGAGGTCCGCGTCGATCGCCTCGCCGCGGGCCGACTCCTCGCGCAACCGTGCGACCCTGCGCGCGCGACGGCTTGCCTCCTGCTCGGCGCCGCGGCCTGCCTCGCTCATCGTGACCCCATGGAAGGGAGTTCGGCATCAGAGCGGCATCCCTCAAGCGCACGTCCGCCTCGTGTCCCGTCCACCCCAGCCCCCAGCAACTCCCTACCGCAGCAACCCCCGCCGATACCCCTCACCCACGGCCGCGGCCCGGTCCCGCACGTCGAGCTTGTCGTACACGTGCTGCAGGTGGGTCTTGATGCTGGCCTCGCTGATGAACAGCTGCCGGGCGACCTCCCGGTTGGACGCGCCGTCGGCGACGAGCTGCAGCACCTCGAGCTCGCGCGCGGTCAGCGCGAGCCCGGTGGGCCGGCGCACCCGACCCATGAGCTGCCCGGCGGCCGACGGGGCGAGCACGGACTCCCCGCGGTGGGCGGCGCGCACGGCGCGGATGAGGTCCTCCGGTGGGGTGTCCTTGAGCAGGTAGCCGGTGGCGCCGGCCTGCACGGCGGGCAGCACGTCGGACTCGCTGTCGAACGTCGTGAGCACCAGCACGCGCACGTCGGGCGCCGCCCGCGCCAGCTCGACGATGGCCCGGACCCCGTCCATGCGCGGCATCCGCAGGTCCATGAGCACCACGTCGACGCCCAGCCGCACCGCCTCGCTGACGCCCTCGCGGCCGTCGCCGGCCTCCCCGGCGACCTCGATGTCCGGCACGTCCGCGAACGCCCCGCGCAGCCCGTTGCGGACGATCGGGTGGTCGTCGACGATGAGGACGCGGATCACGGGGCGGCCACCGGGGCCGCAGGCACCCGCGCGCTGACGGCCGTGCCCTCGCCGGGTGCGCTCTCGATCTGCAGGGCCCCGCCTACGCTGCGGACCCGCTGCGTCATGCCCCGCAGGCCGAACCCCTGGCCCTGGTACCCGTCGGCGTCCATGTCGATACCCTGCCCGTCGTCACGCACGTCCAGCAGCACCTCGTCGCTCAGGTAGGACAGCGCGAGGCCGACGCGTGCGGCGTGCGCGTGCCGGGCGACGTTGTGCAGCGCCTCCTGCGCGACGCGGAACAGCGCCACCTCGACGGCCGGGTTCAGGGGCACGGGGTCGCCGCTGACGTCGAACCGCACGGGCACCCCGCGGTCGTCCGCCCACCGCTGCACCAGCTCGCCCAGGGCCTCCGGCAGGTGCGCCGCCTCCAGCTGGTGCGGGCGCAGCGCCTGCACCGAGCGCCGGGCCTCCGTCAGGCTCTCCCGCGCGAGGTCCAGCGCCCGGTCGACGTGCTCGCGCGCCTGGTCGGGGGAGTGCCAGACCCGTTGCGCGGCCTGGACCTGCGTGATGATGCCGGTGAGGCCCTGCGCGAGGGTGTCGTGGATCTCCCCGGCCATCCGCTGCCGCTCGTCGACGACGCCCGCCTCCCGCGCCTGGGTGAGCAGCTGGGCGTGCAGGCCGGCGTTCTCCTCCAGCGTCGCCTCCAGCCGGGCGATCATCTCCGTGCGCCGCCGCTGCTGCTCGATGGACCGCTCCACCAGGGCCACCCCGAGCCCGACGCTGGCCGTCTGCACCGCGATCACCCCCACGTACGTCCCCAGCGACGGCAGCGTGAGCAGCGGCAGGCCGGCGGTCATGGTGTGCAGGACGACGGAGGTCCCCAGGACGCCGACGACGCCCACCTGCCAGGGCCGCAGCTCGAACGCGTGCAGGAACCCGGTGATCGTGAACAGCAGGAACACCTGGTCGCGGGACATCAGCGCGACGCACAGGGCCAGCAGCCCGACGAAGTACCCGACCAGCGGCGCGCTCCGCCGGCGGCGCTCCTGCGGCACCCGCGTGTACGTGGCGTACACCCAGGCCGCGGCCAGCCCGGCCAGGGCGAGGGTGACCGCACGGTCGGACCCTGCCTGGCCGGGCCGGGCGACGGCGATGACCGTCGCGACGGGCAGCGTGACCCACGGGAACACGGCGAGCAGCGCGAAGAAGTACCGCTCCGGGTCCCGCCCCGCGTCCTCGCTCATCGTGGTGGCCACCTCCCGGCTCACTCCCAGCGGAACAGCTTGGCCGCCGCTCCACCGACGGCGACGGCGAGCACGGCCATTATCGCGACCTGCAGCATCACCGGGAGGCCACCGGCGGCCGCGGGAGCCCCCGACCACGTGTCCAGCAGAGTCGGCACCCCGGGCGGCACGTACGCGCTGAGGCGCACCAGGGCGTCGGGCAGCAGGAACTGCGGCAGGAACACCCCGCCGGCGAACATCGCCACGACGTACGCGAGGGTGGCCAGGCCCGTGGCGAGCCGCAGGGTCGCGGCGACGGCGGCGATGAGCGTGCCGACGGCGAGCAGGGCACCGAACCCGACGACGAACACCGCCGCGAACAGCAGCGGTTGCTGCGGCAGCGGCACGCCGAGCACGGCCCAGGCCGAGAGGACCACGAGCAGGCCGGCGACGACCGCGGCGCCCAGCGCCACGAGGAGCTGGGAGGCGAGCATCGCGCCCGGGTGCACGGGGGTCGTAGACATCCGGCGCAGGACGCCGCGCTCCCGGTAGGTGGCCATCGCCACGGGGATCTGCTGCAGGGCGATGATGCCGAGCCCCAGCGCCAGCGCAGCGGGCGCCCACGCCTCGACGAACGACACGCCGCCGAACTCGTCGGCCGGCTCCCGCAGCGCGGGGATCGCGCCGAGCCCGAGCAGGAGGGCGGTGGGGAACAGGACCCCGAAGATCACGGAGACCGGGTCGCGCAGGAACAGGCGCGTCTCGGCGACGGTCAGGCGGTGCAGGGCGGTCATCAGGCGGACCTCCGTCCGGTGAGGGTGACGAACGCGTCGTCGAGGCTCGTCTGCTCGACCCGCAGGTCGTGCGCGACGACGTGGTGCCGGGCGAGCGCCGACGTGACCGCCTGCAGCAGGTCGCCCGTGCCGGTCACGACGACGCGCGGGCCGTGGTGCTGCACGTCGGCGACCTCCGGCAGGTCGGTGAGGAGCGCGTCGGCCACGGGGGCCGACGGGCGGAAGTGCACGCGCTGCTGCGTGCCGACCTGCGCGACGAGCCCGGCGGGGGTGTCGAGCGCGACGACCCGGCCGGAGTCGACGAGCGCGATGCGGTCGCACAGCCGCTCCGCCTCGTCCATGAAGTGCGTGACCAGCACGATCGTCACGCCGGAGTCGCGCACGTGCTCGACGAGGTCCCAGGTGTCCCGCCGGGCCTGCGGGTCCAGGCCGGTGGTCAGCTCGTCGAGCACGGCGACGGCCGGGCTGCCGACCAGCGCCAGCGCGATCGCGAGCCGCTGCTTCTGCCCGCCGGAGAGCTTGCGGTACTGGGTGTGGCGCTTGTCGGCCAGCCCCAGCATCTCCAGCAGCTGCTCCCCGTCGGCGGGCCGCCGGTAGAACGAGCGGTACAGCTCCATGGCCTCGGCGACGGTCTGCCGGTCCGGCAGCCGGCTCTCCTGCAGCTGCACCCCGACGCGCTGCCGCAGCTCGCCGCGGTCACGCCGGGGGTCCAGGCCCAGCACGCGCAGCTCGCCGCGGTCGGGGGTGCGCAGCCCGGTGAGGCACTCGACGGTGGTCGTCTTGCCTGCCCCGTTGGGGCCGAGGATCCCGAAGATCTCCCCGGCCCCGACCGTGAAGGAGACGTCGTCGACGGCGGTCGTCGTCCCGTACGTCTTGTGGAGGTGCGTGACCTCGATGATGTCCATGCCTCGAGCCTGGGCGGTGCGGCGCGCTCGCGGACCACCCGGTCGGGTCGGGGGTCGGTGGATCCCGGCATCGACCGATCGGTGGATGCCGCGGGCGCCGTCGGGCCGTGGGCGAGGGGCCCGGGCTCAGACGGGCAGGCGCTCCGCGGCGACCGCCGCCGCCCGCGCGTCGCCGGGCGTCCCCAGCACGGTCCGGATCTGCAGCTTGCCGAGCATCCGCACCATGCCGTCGCCCATGTGGCCGACGAGGACGACGTCGACGCCGTGCTCGCGCAGGAACCGCGCGATCCGCGCGTGGTGCGCACCGGGCGTGCCCGCGTCGTGCAGCGCGTCCCACCCGACCTCGTGCTCCTGCCAGTCGAGGACCTCACCGTCCTCGACGCGGGCGACCGCGACGCGGTGCGCCCGCCCCCAGCTCTCGCCGACCTGCCCGTCGGCGCCGAGCGAGATGCACGCGATCATGAGGTTCCTCCGTGGGTGGGGGGCCGGGCCGTGGCCACCATCCTGCGGGCCGCCGCGCGCCGCGGCGTGGGACCTCCCGCCCTGCCCTCAGGCCCCCGCCCTCACGCCCGTGCCCTCACGCTCCCGGCGCCGCGCCCACCCGTGCGGCCAGTGCGTCGAGGACCAGCTCCAGGCCGTGCTCGAACTCGTCGCCGTAGGCGTAGTCCTGCCCGACGACGACGTGCGTGACCATCTCAACCAGGTGCGGGTACTGCTCGGCGGGCAGGGCCAGCTCGGCGGCGTAGTCCTCGACGCGCTCGCCGGCCTCGAACGGCAGGCGCTGCTCGGTGAGGACGAACCCGTAGACGTACGCGTCGAGCACGGAGAACGCGTGGGCGGCGAGCCGCACGTCGAACCCGCCGCGGCGCAGGCAGCCGAGCACCGCGTCGTGGTGCGTGAGCACGGCCGGCCCGGGGGTGCGCCGCGACTCGACGAGGGCCAGGCCCCACGGGTGCGCGGACAGGGTCCGCCGGGCGGAGCGGGCGCGCTCGCGCATCTCCTCGCGCCAGTCGGCGCCGGGGGTGGCCAGGCGGATGCGGGCGAACACCCAGTCGGCGAGCTCGTCGAGCAGCTGCTCCTTGCCGGCGAGGTGGTGGTAGAGCGACATCGCCTCGACGCCGAGCTGCTTGCCGACGCTGCGCATGCTCACCCCGGCCAGTCCGTGGGCGTCGGCGACGGCCGCGGCGGCGTCGACGATGCGCTCGCGGGTCAGCGGGGTGCGGGTGGTCATGGGGCCTCCTTGCGCTCTTACGCCCGTAAGGCTACCGTCGCCGCTCAGGGACTTACGGGCGTAAGGGAGATGTTGGTGCGCGCAGTCGTGGTGGACAGGTACGGCCCGCCGGAGGTGGCCCGGGTGCGTGACGTCCCGGACCCCGCCCCGCGCGCGGGCGAGGTGCTCGTGCGCGTCGCGGCCGCGGCCGTGACCAGCGGCGACGCCCGCATGCGCGCCGGCCGGTTCCCGCGCGGGTTCGCGGTGCCGGCGCGCGTCGCCCTGGGCCTGCGCGGGCCGCGCCGGCGCGTGCTCGGGGCCGTCTTCTCCGGCGACGTGGTCGCGCTGGGTGCGGGCGTCACCGGCGTGGCCGTCGGCGACCGGGTGGCGACGATGACGGGCGGGAGCCTCGGCGGGCACGCCGAGCTCGCCGTCGTGCGGGCCGACAGGATCACCCCGCTGCCCGCGGGCTTGCCGCACGACGCCGCCGCCGCCGTGCTGTTCGGCGGCGCCACCGCGCTGGACTACCTGCGCACCAAGGCGCACCTGGCCGCCGGCGCGACCGTCCTGGTCAACGGCGCCTCGGGAGCCGTCGGGTCCAGCGCCGTGCAGGTCGCCCGGCACCTGGGTGCCGAGGTGACCGGCGTGACCAGCGCCGCCAACGCCGACCTGGTGACCCGCCTGGGCGCCACGCGGGTCGTCGACCACCGCACCACGACGCTCGCCGACGTGCAGGCCCGCGGCGAGAGGTTCGACGTCGTCCTCGACACGGTCGGCAACGTCAGCCCGGCCGCCGGGCGCCGGCTGCTCACCCGGGACGGTGTGGTGCTGCTGGCCGTCGCGGGCCTCGGCGAGCTGCTCGCCGCCCGCGGCCCGGTCAAGGCCGGCCCGGCGTCCGAGAGCCCCGCGCTCCTCGCGGAGGTCCTGCGGCTGACGGCCGACGGCGTCCTCGACCCCCTCGTCGAGTCCACCCACCCCCTGGACGGCATCGCCGACGCGTACCGGCGCGTCGACTCCGGCCGCAAGGTCGGCAACGTCCTCGTGCGCCCGCAGGGCGCGCCCTGACGTCCCGGGCGCGCCCTGCTCCCCTCCTGGTGGGGCCGTGCGTCAGCAGGTCGCGCGGAACTCCTCGATCGCCGAGCTCGGCGGCGGCGGCGGGCAGAGGAACTGGCTGTACCGCAGGTCGTCGTCCACGTACCGCTTGAGCCACGCGACCGTGTACCGGCCGATGGTCGAGTTGGTGGTGTTGGGGGCGAAGTGGCTGGCGTTGTTGAGCTCGAGGTACGCCTTGGGCAGCGCCGCCGGCAGGCTCTCGTAGAACGGCTCGGCGTGCGTGCGGACCGACGCGACGGAGTCGTTCTCCGCGCCGACGATGAACGTGGGCACCTGCAGGCTGGACCACCGCTTGGTGAGGTTCCACGGCGTCAGTGGCACCGCGGCCTGCAGCGCCGGCCGGCTCGAGGCGGCCTCGAGGGCGCCACCGCCGCCCATCGAGTGGCCGACGACGGCCTGGCGGCTCGCGTCGACGCGGTCCCGCACGCCGCTGGACGAGGTGACGTGGTCCAGCGCGGCGAGCAGCTGGCGGCCCCGGCTCGCGGGCTGGTCGGAGCGGGTGAGGGTGTCGATGTTGATGACGACGAACCCGTGCGACGCGATCCGGGACGCCAGCCACGCCATGCTCGAGCGCCCCGCGGTGTACCCGGGCGCGACCGCGACCACGCCGAACGTGCCCTCCGACGTCGTCGTCGGGTAGTAGATGTCCCCACCGCCGAAGCCCGAGGCGCGCCAGGAGTACACGCGCTCCTCGGCGACGGCGAACGGCCCGCGCGCGGCGTCGAGCGTGGACGTCGACGGGTCCGGGCCGCGCTCGAAGCCTGCGGCGAGCGCGGGGGCGGCGGCGGGGGCGAGCGTGGCGGCCCAGGTGAGCAGGGCGGTCGCCAGCACGAGCGCGCGCCTGCGGCGGGTCGGTGCGGTGAGCTGTGCGGTGAGCGGTGGAGCGGCGGGGGTCGGGGTCGTCCGGGACATGCGTCATCACCTCCGGTCGGGCGCGACTGGGCGGCGTCGCGCGTCACCAGGTGCTGGCACGCAGTCACACGCGTCTGATACACCTGGTTCACCGGAATCATCACCACGGCGCCACCACGGGGGGAAGGTGCGGTGAGGATCGTGAGACGGCCGTCGCAGGTCATGCAGCACGGGCGGTCGCCGTGACCACCGTCCGGGTCCTCAGCCACGCGAGCGCCGTGCACGGCGGCGCCCGGCACTTCCTGCACCACGGCGCCCTCGACATGGACGCCCTCGCGCGCGAGCTCGCCGTCAGCCGCGCGACGCTGTACCGCACGGTCGGCAGCCGGGACGCGCTGCTCGGGGACGTGCTGACGGACCTCGGCCGCCGCGTCGTCGACCTCGCGCTGGCCGAGCGGTACCCGCCCGGCGTCGACGGCGTCATCGAGGTCTCGCGCCGCTTCACCGCGCTCCTGCAGGACGCCGCACCGCTGCGGCGGTTCGCCCGGGACGAGCCCGAGGTCGCGCACCGCGTGCTGCTGGCGCCCACCGGGCAGGTGCACGCCCGCGCGGTCGACGTGCAGCGCGACCTGTTCCGGCGCATCGGCGGCCCCGAGATCGGCGGGGGCGCGACGGCCCGGCGCCACGACCCGGCGCTGCCGCGGCTGCCGACGTCCCTCGAGGTGCCCGTGCCGCGGGTCGTCGTCGCCGGCGGCGACCCGCTCGCCGAGCGGGCCTTCCTCTACATCCGCGTCCTGGAGTCGGTGCTCTACGGCCCGATGCTCACCGGCCGGCGCGCGGACTTCGCCCTCGCCGAACCGGCGCTGCGGGCCCTGCTGCGGTGACAGCCCGCCCGCGGGACGTCGACGCGGCGCCTCACCCCGGGTTGAGCTGGGCGAACAGCGCCTCCAGGTCGGCCCGCACGGCGGCGACCCGCTCCTCCTCCGCGGCGACCTCCGCCGCACCGGTCTGCAGCGCGGCCCCGCGGGCGGCCAGCTCGGCCTCGTCGCGGGCCAGCAGCGCCCGCGCGTCGGCGAGCAGCTCCGCGGCCGGGGCCTCGGGCAGCGCCGTGCCGTCACGCCACGTCCAGGACAGCAGCGAGCGCGCCCGCTCCGCCGCGGGCAGGCCCGCGAGCCGCGCCTCCTCCTGCTCGATGGTGCCCCGGTACTGCGCGAGGTTGGCGGTGTCGGCCTCGAGCTGCGCCACGCCGAGCGCCTGGTCGTACTGCCGCTGGCTCAGCGCCTGCTGCGCGCTGGTGACCTCGGCCGTCATCGCGTCGATCTGCCCCTGGAACGCCGTGTGCACGCCGACCAGGGCCTCGCGGTCCGCGACGTACCGGCCGTACAGCTCCTCGAGCGCCGGGTCCAGGCCGCCCGGCGCCCACACCTGCGTGCCGACGTACGCGAACATCTCGGTCGGCCGGTTCTGCGGCCGGTCGGCCACCGACCCGGCGAGCTGGGCGTGCAGGTCGTCGGCGGGGTCGATCCCCGCGACGACGGCCGCCAGCGTCGTCGCCGCCGCGGCCCGCTCGTCGCTCGTGAGCTCGGTCCAGGCGGCGTGCAGCAGCTCGTGCGCGGCGGTCTCGACGACGAACCCGCGCAGCCGCGGGTCGGCCGGGGTGTAGACGACGATGCGGCCCCCCGTCTCCAGGCCGCCGGCGGAGGTGTGGTAGCACCCGACGGCGCCGCCGGAGCCGGCCGTGCCGGAGTCCCCGCGCCCGCAGCGCCCGGCGAACTCCTCCGCGCCCAGCAGCTCCGGCTGCGCCATGTACAGCAGGTCACGGCCCCGGTCGGTGAGGAACATCTCGTCGGCCAGCGCGACGACCTCGGGCGTCGGCTCGGGGACGCGCCCGGCGACGATGCCGTCGAGGAACGGCGCGTCCGCCTCCCGCAGCAGCCCCGGCAGCACGGTGGTCGCACCCCACCAGGCCATCAGCGCGACCGCGACGACCACGGCCAGGCGCGTCGTCAGGCTGCGCCGGCGCGGTGCCGGCGGCTCCACGGACGCGTACCCGTGCCACGGGGTCGACGGCTCCGACCCGGGCTGGCGGCCCGCAGCCTCCTCGACGACCCACCGCGGCACCCGTCCCGTGGGGGAGCGCGGCAGGTCGTCGGAGGTCATGGTCATAGGTTCACAGATCGGCTGCCGGCACGCCCGGGTTGAGGGGCGCTCACCCGCCGGCCCGCACCAGCCCCGTCTCGTACGCGACCACCACGGCCTGCACCCGGTCCCGCACCCCGAGCTTGGCGAGGATGCGCCCGACGTGCGTCTTGACGGTCGCCTCGGACAGGAACAGCCGCCCGGCGACCTCGGCGTTGGACAGCCCCTCGGCGACCTCGCGCAGCACCTCGACCTCGCGGGGCGTGAGCCCGGCGAGGCGGGGGTGCGGGGCGTCGGGGTCCGCGACGGTGCTGCCGGCGGGCAGGTGCCCGGCGAACAGCTCGAGCATGCGTCGCGTGATGCGCGCCGAGACGACCGCCTCGCCCGACGCGACGGTCCGCACGGCCGCGGCGAGCTCGGCCGGGGCGGCGTCCTTGAGCAGGAACCCGCTGGCGCCGGCGCGCAGCGCCGCGAACGCGTACTCGTCGAGGTCGAAGGTCGTGAGCACGAGCACGCGCACCTCGGGGTGCGCCGCGACGATCCGCTCGGTCGCCGCGATGCCGTTGACGCCGGGCATGCGCACGTCCATGAGCACGACGTCGGGACGCAGCGCCGCGACCTGCTCGATCGCGGACGCCCCGTCCTGCGCCTCACCGACGACCTCGAGGTCGTCGGTGCTGTCGATGAGCAGCCGGAAGCCCATGCGGATGAGTGCCTGGTCGTCGACCAGCAGGACGCGGATCATGCCTCTCCCTCGGTCGGGGGTGATGGGGGTGCCGTGCCCGCGTGCGCGTCGTCCGCCTGCGGCAGCACCGCGCGCACGCGCCAGCCGGGACCGTGCGGCCCGGCGTCGAGGGTCCCGCCGAACGCGGCGACGCGACCCGTCATGCCGACGATCCCGCGTCCCGACCCGGCGGCGGTCGGCGCCGCGCCCGCTCGTGCGCCCGCGCCCTGGTCGGTGACGACGACCTCGACCGCGCCGGGCACCCGCCGCACCTCGACGTCGACGCACGCCGTGCCGGGCGCGTGCCGCAGGGTGTTGGTGAGCGACTCCTGCACGACCCGGTAGACCGCGAGCTGCACGGTGGCGTCGAGCCCGTCGAGGCCCGCGACGGCGAGCCCGGCGGTCCGCACGGGCAGGCCCGCGGTGCGGAACCGGTCGACGAGGTGGGCGAGGTCCTCGACGCCCGGCTGCGGGGCCATGGGCACGTCGGCGGTCGACCCGTCGTCGCCCGTCGCACGGTCCGGCGCCCCGACGACGCCCGCCCCGACGACGCCCGGCCCGGGGGCTCCGTCGTCCGGCGCGTGCAGCACCCCGAGGATCCGCCGCACGTCCTCGAGCGCACCGCGCCCGGTGTCGACGAGCTCGTCGAGCGCGCGCCGGGCCTGGTCGGGCGACCGGTCGAGCGCCGCGGCCGCGCCGCCGCCCAGCGCGATCATCACGGTGATGGAGTGCGCGATGACGTCGTGCATCTCCCGCGCGACGCGGGCGCGCTCGTCGGCCTGCGTGGCGCGCGCCCGCTGCTCGTCCTCCGCCGCACGGGCGGCGGCGGCCTCCGCGAGCGCCGCGTTCCGCAGCCGTGCGGTGCGCACGAGCGTGCCGAACGCGACGCCGAGCAGGGCGAGCACCACGACGGGCAGCGCGGTCACGATCCACCACGGGGGCACGAGCTCACCGAGCCGCCCGGGCAGGAGGAAGCGGGGGACGGCGCCCGGGTCGTCGGGCGCGGCCCCCGCGGCGAGCGAGCCGACGAGCGTCACGAGCGGCGTGATCCGCGCGAGGACGAGCACGGGCACGACGACGGCGGTGGCGACGACCCACGCCCGGCGGGGCGGACGGGCGGCGGCCACCGCGAACAGGGCGGCACCGATGGCCAGCTCGTACCCGTTGGTCGCGCCGGCGAGGACCAGTGACGACGCGGCCAGCACCGTGACGGCGGCGGCGACGAGCTCCGGGCGGCGGTGCCGGGCGAGCAGCACACCCGCGCCCAGCAGCGTCAGGAGCACGGACGCGACGGCCATCGAGTCGGCCGGCCCCTGGCCGACGTGCCGGCTGACCAGGTACATCGACTCGGCACCGACGGCGAACGTGAGGCCCCACAGCAGGAAGACCAGGATCAGAGTGACGTGGGCCAGGGTCCGCAGCCACGTGCGGGCGGGTGCGTCCGTGAGCACCCGCAGGCGTCCGCGGGCGCCGGCGAGGAGGCGCGACGGCCCGTCGCCGGACCGGGCCGGCGTCGCCCCGTGCGGACCGGGGCCGGTGACCCCGCCCGGCCGGGGTGTCGTGTCCGTCACCGACGCATCCTCCCAGGTCACGTCTCAGACGTCCCGGCGGCGCAGCAGCACGGACGCGACGACGAGGAGCACGGCCACCCACGCGAGCAGCACACCGAACCCGCCCCACGGACCCAGGGTGGTGACGCCGGACCCGGTGACGACCGAGCCCAGGGAGTCGGACGTGACGAGCCGCGCGCCGGCGGCGGTGGGCAGGTAGGCGGCGAGCTCCTGCAGCGGCTCGAACGGGATGTACGCGAACGCGGGCTCGACGACGAACACGA
Organism: Cellulomonas phragmiteti; assembly: GCF_016862775.1. Lineage (GTDB taxonomy): Bacteria > Actinomycetota > Actinomycetes > Actinomycetales > Cellulomonadaceae > Cellulomonas > Cellulomonas phragmiteti. The sequence continues at coordinate 36,205 of NZ_BONP01000014.1, forward strand.
GGCCCAGCACGGACGCGATCCCGGCGGCGGAGCTGCGGACGATCGCGCCGAGGGCGAAGGCGAGCGCCGTCATCGCCGCGAGGTACAGCGGGACCCCGAGCATGAGGCGCACGTGCTGCGGGTCCGTGAGGTCGACGCTCATGCCGATGGTCCCGAACCACGGCGCGGCTGCGGCCCAGCCGGTGAGGACCCCGACGAGCCCGACGGCGAACGCGAGGCCGGTGACGACCGTGAGCTTGGCCCGCAGCGCCGGCAGCCGCGTGGGGGCGGCCGCGAGCGTCGAGCGGATCTGCCCGGTGCGGTACTCCGCGGTGACGGCGACGACGCCGAGCCCGCACACGACGAGCAGCGCGAGGGTGACCCCGGAGGTCACGTACGCGGGGCCGACGAAGAAGTTCGGGGGCGCGTCGGCGGCGATCGCCGCGATGCTCGAGCTGCGCATCGCGGCGAGCAGCGGGAAGAAGGCGAGCGCCAGGGCGAGGGCCCACCACGTCGAGCGCAGCGAGCGGATCTTGACCCACTCGGCGGCGACCAGCCGGGAGTACGTGACGGGCTGCACGGCCGTGCGCGCACGGGGGCGCGACGCGGCGGTGGCCGGGCTGGTGGGGGTGGCGGCGGTGGTCATCGGGGGGCTCCTGCGGTGTGACGGGCGGGCGGGGACGCGTCGGCGGGGGTGGAGCGGTACTCGACCTCACCGCCGGTGAGCTGCAGGTAGGCGTCCTCGAGGGACGCCTGCACGGGGGCCAGCTCGTGCAGCACGATCCCGGCCCCGGCGGCGAGCGCGGCGATGGCGGGGGTCGTGCTGCCGGTGACGTCGAGCAGGTCGGCGCTCGTGGAGCGCACGTCGACGGCCGGGTCACGGCTCAGGAGTGCGGCGAGCCGCGGGGCGTCAGGGGTGCGCACGCGCACGGCCGACGTCCCGGCGCGCGCGACGACCTCGGCGACGGGTGCGTCGGCGACGATCCGGCCGCGCCCCACGACGATGAGGTGGTCCGCCGTGAGGGCCATCTCCGACATCAGGTGGGACGACAGGAACACGGTGCGGCCCTCGGCCGCGAGGCCGCGCAGCAGGGTGCGCACCCACAGGACGCCTTCGGGGTCCAGGCCGTTGACGGGCTCGTCGAGGATGAGCGTCTGCGGGTCACCCAGCAGGGCCGCGGCGATGCCGAGCCGCTGCCCCATGCCGAGCGAGAAGTGCCCGGCGCGGCGGCGGGCCACGGACGTCAGGCCCGCGAGCTCGATGACCTCGTCGACGCGTCGGCGGTCGATGCCGTGCGTGAGGGCGAGCGCCAGCAGGTGGTCGCGGGCCGGGCGTCCGCCGTGCACGCCCTTGGCGTCGAGCAGCACACCGACCTCGCCGAGCGGGGCGCGGTGCTGCGCGTACGGCTTGCCGTTGACCGTGACGCGGCCCGCGCTGGGGCGGTCGAGCCCGACGACCATGCGCATCGTCGTCGACTTGCCGGCGCCGTTGGGGCCCAGGAAGCCGGTGACCTTGCCGGGCTGGACGGTGAAGGTCATGCCGTCGACCACGGTCGCGCTGCCGTACCTCTTGGTCAGACCATCGGCCTCGATCATGCGTCCTCCTCGTTCGGGGTGTGCCTCGAACGTACGGAGAGCCCCGGGCCACCGGGACGCCCGTGAGGACCATCCGTGCCGGGCGGTGGGGTACGCCGCAGGGATGACCCGCGTCGGACGTCCCGGCGAGACAGGGACGGTGCGGCGTGTGACGATCGAGGTCACCGACGACAGGGAGGTCATCGATGTCCGTCCCCGACGACACCGTCACGCCGACGCCCCACGAGGTCCCCGACCCGGTCGAGGCCACGGCCCCGACGGCCGATCCGGCGCTCGACGACGCCCCCGACGACGCGCTGCCCGACGGCACGGAACCCGGCGACCCGGGCACGGTGCAGATCCCCGGCAACCGGGCCGGCAGCGGCTTCGCCTGACGACGAGGAGACCACCCATGTCCGTCCCCGACGACACCGTCACGCCCACGCCCGACGAGGTCCCCGACCCCGTCGAGGCCACGGCCCCGCAGGCCGACCCCGCCCCCGGCGAGAACGAGGCCGGGCAGGAGGTGCAGGAGCCGGTCGTGAAGACCTTCATCGCCCGGCGCGACGGCATCGCCTGACCGACGCCGACCCGACGCCCGACCCGACGCCCGACCCCGGGCGGGACCTGCGCCCCTGGCCCGTGACCCGGCCGGCACGCCACGATCGACCCGTCCACCCCGGCGGGTGGGTGACGGGCGGGGGCGACGGGCGGAGGGTCGGCGATGGGCCGGTTCGAGCGGTGGCAGGCGGCCCGGCTGCGCGGGCACTACGCGGGCGGGCATGGTGACGCCTTCGCCCGCCGCGCCGCCCGGTTCTACGCCGCGCTGCACGGGACGTGGCTGACGCCGCGGCGGTGGGTGACCCTCGAGGTCCCGGGGCGGCGCACGGGCCGCCTCACGCGCTTCCCGCTCGGCATGGCCGACGTCGACGGGCACTGGTACCTGGTGTCCATGCTGGGGGAGTGCGCCTGGGTGTGGAACGTGCGCGCCGCGGACGGTCACGCCGTGCTGCGGCACGGGCGGGCGCGGCCCGTGCGGCTCGTGGAGGTGCCCGTGGCCGAGCGCGCGCCGGTGATCCGGCGCATCGTGCAGGTGGCGCCGGGCACCCGCCCGCACGTGCGCGTCGACCGGCGCGAGCCTGTGGCGGCGTTCGAGGCCGTCGCCGCCGACCACCCGGTGTTCCGGGTGGAGCCGGCCGACGCGTCGTAGCGGCACGACGCGCCGACCGACGTCCGTCAGCCGCGCAGCTCGCGGCGCCGGCTCACGCCCACCAGGGTCACGACGCCCGCCGCGGCGAGCAGCGCCCCCAGCGCCAGCAGGCGCAGCGGGTCGGCGCCCGTGCTCGACAGCGACCCGCGGGTCCCGCCCGCGCCCGTGGCGCTGCCGGTGGCGGTCGAGCCGCCGGACGTGCCGGGACCGGCCGTCCCGGTCGCGCCACCCGTGCCCGGGACGCCGCCACCGGTGCCACCGCCACCCGTTCCGCCGCCGGTGCCCGGGCCCGTGCCCGGACCGGTGCCCGGACCCGTCCCGGGGTCCGTCCCCGGGTCCGGCACGGCCGCGACGTCGAGCACGGTGCCGACGCTCGCCGAGCCGCCCGGCGAGGTCACGGTGAGCCGCACCAGCGCGCCCTCGTCCGCGGCCGTCGGGGTGAGCGTCAGCGTGTGGACCGTCCGCACGGCCGGGCCGGCCGCACGCGCCGCCGGCGGCGTCTGCGTGCCCGGCACCCAGCCGACGGGCACGGGCGACCACGTCACCCCGCCGTCGCGCGAGACGTCCCAGGTGGCGGTCGCGTCGGCGGCGAGCACCGTCCACGCGATCGTCGCCGGCACGCCCGCGGTGACGGTGGTCAGCGGCCCGGCGCCGTCGAGGACCTCGGGCACCGCGGCGACGACCAGCTCGGCCGGCGCGCTCGTCACGGACACCGGGCCGGCGACCAGCGTCGCGGTGGCGACGGCTCGCACCAGCAGGCCGTCGTCGGCGAGCGTGGGCGTCAGCCGCAGCTCGGTCCCCGTGCCGACGACCGTCCACGTGCTGCCGTCCGTCGAGGCCTCCCACGTGACGTCCGGCAGCGGCCGGCCGGTGACGTCCACGGAGAACGTCACCTCCTCGTCCGGTGCCGTCGCGACGTCCTGCGGGTCCGTCACGGTCGGGGCGACGAGGACCTGCAGCGTGGCGGCCTCGGAGGTCGCGGTGCCGCGGGTGCTGGTCGCGACCGCGCGGTACCGCGCGCCGTGCGCGTCCTCGGTGCCGGGTACCACGAGCGTCGTGCCCGTCGCCCCGGGGACGTCGACCCAGTCGCCGTCGACCTGCGTCTGCCAGGTGACGTCCGGCGTGGGACGCCCCGTGACCTGCACCTCGAACGTCGCCGACGTTCCGAGGTCGACGGTCGCGTCGACGGGCTGCGCGGTGACCGCCGGCACGGCGTCGACCGTGATCCGCGCCGCCGCGGAGGCGACGACGCCCAGCGGGTTCGCAGCGACCGCACGCACCCGCAGGTCGTGGTCGTCGGCGGTCAGCGTGCGCGTGTACGTCCACGCGGTCGCGCCGTCGACGGGGGTCCACGTCAGGCCGTCGGTCGAGGTCTGCCAGGTCGGCGCCGCCGCGGGGTTGGCCGCCGCGGCCGCGGTGAACGTCACCACCTCGCCGGCCAGGCCGGTGACGTCCTGCGGCTCCGCGGTGAACGTGGGGGCGTACCGGACCGTCAGCGTGGCGGCCGCGCTCGTGCGCGTGCCGAGCGCGTTCGTCACGACCGCGCGCACCTGCGTGCCGTCGTCGGCCGCCGTGACGTCCGTGAGCTGCAGCTGCGTGCCCGTCGCGCCGGCGTCGACCCAGTCCGTCGCACCCGCGGCGCGGCGCTGCCAGGTGACCGTCGGGGCGGGGGAGCCCGTGACGGCGACGGTGAACGTCGCGTCGTCGCCCGCGTCGAGCGTGACGTCGGCCGGGTCGGTGACCGTGGGCGCGAACCGTACCGTCACCAGCACGGGCGTCGAGGCCGCGGAGCCGGACCAGCCGGTGACGAACGCCCGCACCCGCAGGCCGTGGTCGGACTCGGCCAGCGTGCGCTCGTACGTCCAGCCGGTCGCGCCCGGCACGCCCGTCCACGACAGGCCGTCGGTGGACGCCTGCCACTGCACGGTCGGGGCGGGGTACCCGGCCGCGGCGGCGGTGAACGTCGCGACGTCACCGGGCTCACCGGTCACGGGCTGCGGCTGCAGCGTGAACGTGGGGCCGTGCGAGACGCGCAGCGTCGCCACGCCGCTCGTCGCCGAGCCGTGCGGGTTGGTCAGGACGGCGCGCACCTGCGTGCCGTCCTGGGCGACCTCGAGGTCCTCGAGCGTGAGCGTCGTCGCGGTCCCGGCGACGGTGGTCCACGTCGCCGCGCCCGGAGCGAGCTGCTCCCAGCGGACCGTCGGGGCGGGCGTGCCCGTGCCGGCCACCGTGAACGTGGCCGTGCCGCCGACCCCGACCGTCGTGCTCGCGGGCGACGTGGTGACCACCGGCGGCACCTGCAGGGTCACCCGCGCGACCCCCGTGGGGACCTCACCCGTGGTGCCGCTCGCGACGGCCCGCACGGACAGCTCGTGGTCGTCGGCGCCCAGCGTGCGCGTGTACGTCCACGACGTCGCACCGGGCACGTCGGTCCACGCGCTGCCGTCGGTCGACGTCTGCCAGCGGACCGTCGGCGCCGGGTGGCCGGCCGCGCTCGCGGTGAACGTCACCTCGTCGCCGATGCCGCCGGCGACGTCCTGCGGGTCGACCAGGTCGACGGGGCCGTGCGTGACCGACAGTGTGGCCGGGGCGGACGTGGCGGACCCCGCGGTGCTCGTGAAGACCGCCCGGACCTGGCTGGCGTGGTCGGTGCGCGTGCGGTCGGCCAGGGTCAGGGTGGTGCTCGTCGCGCCGCTGAGGTCGGCCCACGTGCCCGACGCGTCGGCGCGCTGCTGCCACTGGACGCCCGGCGCCGGGGCGCCGCTCGCGGTGGCCGTGAACGTGGCGGTCCCGCCATCGGCGACCTCGGTGTCGACCGGGTCGAGCGTGACCGCCGGGGGCACGGCGACGTCCAGCGCCGCGTCGGTGCCGACGCCGTCGACGGTCGAGGTGATGGTCGTCGCGCCGGTCGCCGTGAAGGTCGCGGTGGCCGTGCCGGCCGTCCCCAGGGCGGTGTCGCTCGTGGTGAACGTGGCGCCGGCCCACGTGACGGGCGCGCCCGCCATCGCGCCGAGCAGGGCGGCGCTCGGCGTCGAGCCGTCGGACAGCTGCACGCCGACGGTGGCGGTGACGCCCTGCCCCGCGGTCGTGGCGGTCGGGTCGACGGTGGTGGAGACCGTCGCGTGCGGGGCGGTGGCCGCGCCACCTGCGGAGTCGCACGCCCCGGCGAGGTCGTTGCACCCCCACCACGTGCGCACGGCGGTCGCGGCGCCGCTGAGGCCGACGCGCGTCGGCACGCCCGCGACGACCACGACGTTGTCGACGATCCGCGCGTCGCTGACCGAGCCGTCCGCCAGGTGCACGGCCGCGACGGCGGACGTCGCACCGGTCGCCCGGTTGCCCGCGACGGACACCCCGGTGAGCGTGGCCGTGCCCGCCGCGACGCGGACCGCCGAGCCGAGCACGGGACCGCCGCCGACGAGCACCGTGCTGGACTCCAGGCGCGTGCCGGTCACCGTGGTCGTCGGGTCGCCCCACGCCACGTCCAGCGCGCCGCCGCCGACGGTCGCCCCGGTGGTCGTGGCGTCGACCGTGTTGTCCGTGAGGACCGAGTCGAGGACCGTGACGGACTCCGTGCCGCCGACGCCGGTGAAGCCGATGGCCCCGCCCGCGGCGCCGACCGCCACGTTGCCGGTGAACGTGCAGCGCTCGACCAGCAGCGTCCCGCCCGTCATCGACACCGCGCCGCCCACGTCGGCCGACGTGCCCGTCGCGCCGGGAGCGTTGCGGCTGCCCGTGACGGCGCAGTCCCGCAGCGTCAGGGAGTCGGGGGCGCCCGGGTCGCCGGTGCCGGCGACGATCGCACCGCCGCCGCCGGTCCCCGCCTGGCCGACCCCGTTGCGCAGCGTCACGCCCTCGACGGTGAGGTCCACGCCGCCGACGAACGACGGGTCGACGTCGAGCACGCGCGACGCCCCGGCGGCGTCGACGACCGTCGTCGCCGCCCCCGCACCGCGCAGCGTCACGTCCAGCGCGTCTCCCGGGTCGACGGTCAGCGCCCCGGCCGTGAGCGTGTAGGTGCCGGCGGGCAGCTCGACGACGGCCTCGGCCTCGTCGCCCGCCCGGCACAGCGCCTCGCGCAGCGAGACGAGCGGGAGGCCGTCGTCGCAGGCGGGCCCGACGGGCGCGTCGGCGGTCGTCGTGACCCCGATGACCGTCGCCGCCGCGTACGCCGGAGCGGCGACGACGCCCGCCGCGACCACCACGAACACGCCCAAACCGGCAGCAACCGGGCGGCGGATAGCCCTCTGACCTGGGAACATGTAGCGAACACTAGAGAGATTCACCCGGGAGGAAGGGCCCGTCGGCAGGGTGAAACTCCTAGGCTCGCGCCGACCGGACGGGACGCCCCCGCGCGGCGACACAGCCCAGGAGGTGGGACGCGGTGACCACGACCCCGACGACCACGGCGACCGGGGTGACCCGGCGCACGGTCCTCGCGGCGGGGGCCGGCGTCGCCGGTGCCGTCACGCTCGGCGCCGCCGCCGGTGTGCAGGTCCTCTTCCCGGACCTGCCGCTCGACGGCGAGGTCCTGTCCCGCATGGTCGGCCAGACGTTCGTCGACACCCAGACCGGTGCCCGGCTGGTCCTGGCGACCGTCGACGGGTTCGCCGGCGCCGCGGCCACCGCCGAGCAGTTCGCCCTCGTCCTCGTCGCCGACGGCGAGCCGTTGCCCGCCGCGACGCGCACGCTGCGGCACCCGGACGGCGACCTGCGCGTCTACCTCGGACCCGTGAGCCCCGACGGCCTCACCCTTGAGGCCGTCGTCAACCGCGCGGGAGGTGCCCGGTGACCGGGTTCATCGGCGAGGTCAGGATGTTCGGCGCGACGTTCGTGCCCCGCGGGTGGGTGCCGTGCGACGGCCGCCTGCTGTCGATCTCCGAGCACCAGGCCGCGTTCACGGTCATCGGCACGACGTACGGCGGCGACGGCCAGAGCACCTTCGCCGTCCCCGACCTGAGGGGGCGCACCCCGCTGGGCGCCGGCACAGGGCCCGGACGCACACCGCGCACGCTCGGCGAGGTCGGCGGATCCGAGACCGTGACGCTCACGACGCAGCAGATGCCAGGGCACCAGCACCCCGTGCTGGCGTCCGGCGCGCAGGCCACCGCGACCTCGCCCGACGGCGCCACGTGGGGCGTCGCGCCGGACTCCGCGCCCTACGCCGCCCCGCCGGGCGCGGTCACGATGGCGCCGCAGGCGCTCGGCGCGGCTGGCGGCAACCTGCCGCACGAGAACCGCTCACCCGTGCTGGGCGTCGTGTTCGGGCTCTGCGTCGAGGGGTACTACCCCACGGGCGACGACGACGACACCACGATGGGCGAGATCCGGCTCTGGGCCGGCCCGACGCCCCCGGGACGGTGGCTCGTCTGCGACGGCTCGCAGCTGTCGATCTCCACGAACCAGGCGCTGTTCAGCATCCTCGGCACGCAGTTCGGTGGCAACGGCGTCCAGACGTTCGCCCTGCCGGACCTGCGCGGGCGCGTGCCGGTGCACGCCGGGGCATCCGCGACCAGCGGCGCGACGGGTGGGGCCGAGCAGGTCACCGTCCTGACCAGCCAGCTGCCGCAGCACACCCACACGGCGCAGGCCACCACCGCGGCCGCCACCTCGGGGTCGCCCGCGGGGACGACGTGGGCCGTGGCCGAGCGCCCCCGGTACGCCCCGAGCCCGCAGGTGGCTGCCACCCCCAGCGGTGTCAGCGGCGCCACGCAGCCGCACCCCAACATGCCGCCGTACACCGTGCTGTCGTTCGTCATCGCGACGCAGGGCGTCTACCCGAGCCGCAACTGAAGGAGACGACGTGTACGACCCGTACCTCGGCGAGCTGCGCCTCTTCGCCGGCAGCTTCGCGCCCCGGGGCTGGGCGTTCTGCGAGGGGCAGATCATGCCGATCCAGCAGAACACCGCGCTGTTCTCCCTGCTGGGCACCAACTTCGGCGGCGACGGGCGTGTGACGTTCGCGCTGCCGGACCTGCGCAACGCCAGCCCCGTCGGCACGGGGTCCGGCCCCGGCCTGACCTCGTTCTTCCCCGGTGACCGCACCGGCGTGGCCACGGTCACCCTGACCAGCAGCCAGATGCCGGCGCACACCCACCCGGTGCCGGCCGTGGACGCACCGGGGACCAGTGCCAACCCGTCCGGTGCCGTCTGGGCGCAGTCGCGCCGCGGCCGCGCCGTCGAGCGGCTGTACGGCCCGGCCGCGTCGCTCGTCGCGATGTCCCCGACCACCGTCGGCCCGGCCGGCGCCGGCCAGCCCCACGAGAACATGCCCCCGTACCTGCGGGTCAACGTCTGCATCGCGCTGCAGGGCATCTTCCCGCCGCGCGACTGACGCGGCGCCACGACGTCCGCCCTGGCGTCCCGGCCCGGTGTGGGCCACGATGCCCAGCGGTGCCGACGACGACGCCGCGCGGCCGACCGGCCGCGTCCCGCACGCGCCCGGACCTCCCGGGCGGACCGCAGGAGGTCTCGTGACCGGACCCGACGTCCCCACCGACCCCGCCGCGCCCGCGGCCGGTGACCCGGCCGAGCGGCTCGACCGGCTCCCCGTCACCCGGCGGCACGTGCGCCTGCTCGTCGGGTCCGGGGTGGGGTGGACGTTCGACGCGATGGACGTCGGGTTGATCTCGTTCGTCATCGCCCAGCTCGCCGTGGTGTGGGGCACCGACGCGACCGTGCTCGGCTGGGTCGCGTCCGCCGGGTTCGTCGGCATGGCCGTCGGCGCGGCCGTCGGGGGGCTGCTCGCCGACCGCGTCGGTCGCCGCCAGGTGTTCGCCCTCACCCTGCTGGTCTACGGGCTGGCGACGGGTGCGTCCGCGCTCGCGGGCGGCGTCGCCGTCCTCATGGTGCTGCGGTTCGTCGTCGGCCTGGGCCTGGGTGCGGAGCTGCCCGTCGCCTCGACGCTCGTCAGCGAGTTCGCGCCGCCGCGGATCCGCGGCCGTGCCGTCGTCGTGCTGGAGTCGTTCTGGGCGGTGGGCTGGATCCTCGCCGCGCTCATCGGCTACCTCGTGGTGCCGTCCGGCGACGACGGCTGGCGGTGGGCCCTGGCGCTCGGCGCGCTGCCCGCCCTCTACTCCGTGGTGGTGCGGCGCGGCCTGCCCGAGTCCGTGCGGTTCCTGCAGGCACGCGGCCGGCACGCCGAGGCCGAGCGCGTCGTCGCCGACCTGGAGTCGTCCCGCGCCGTCGGCCACGGCGGGCTGACGGGGGCGCAGGTGCGTGACGCGGCGGTCGCGGCCGACCCCGCCACGACCGACCCCGCCCCGGCCGACGTGCCCGGGACCCCCGCGGACGCCACCGCCGCGGCCGTGGCGGCGCCCCGCCTGGGTGCGCTGTGGGCGCCCGCGCTGCGCCGCCGGACCACCGCCCTGTGGGTCGTGTGGTTCGCCGTGAACTTCTCCTACTACGGCGCGTTCATCTGGCTGCCGTCCCTGCTCGCCGCGGACGGGCACACGCTCGTGCGGTCGTTCGAGTACACGTTGATCATCACGCTGGGGCAGCTGCCCGGGTACGCGGCCGCCGCCGTGCTCGTCGAGACGTGGGGCCGGCGCCGCACGCTCGCGGCGTTCCTCGCCGGGTCCGCCGTGGCCGCGGGGGCGTTCGCGGCCGCGTCGGGCGACGCCCAGATCATCGGCGCCGGGCTGCTGCTGTCGTTCTTCAACCTGGGCGCCTGGGGAGCCCTGTACGCGGTCACCCCCGAGCTGTACCCCACCCGGATGCGCACCACCGGCGCGGGCTGGGCGGCGGGCGTCGGGCGCACGGCCTCCGTCCTGGCGCCCCTGGCCGTGCCGCAGCTGCGCGAGCTGGGCGGCACCGGCCTGCTGTTCACGGTGTTCGCCGCGGTCTTCGTCGTCGCCGCGCTCGGCGCCCTGGCCCTGCCGGAGCGTGCGGGCGAGACGCTGACCTGAGCCGAGCGTCAGGCCTTCTTCTGCTGGTCCAGGTAGTCCTTAGCAGCGCCGACGACCTTGTCGATCGTCGCGTCCGTGCCGGCGTCGGTCCGTGCCTTGACCGCGTCGGCCGCCTTGTCGAGCGCGTCCTTGGCCTGCTCCTCGCGGCCGCCCAGCGCGCCCTTCGCCTTGCTCACCAGGTCGTCGAGACCCATGCCGGCTCCTCCGTCTCCGTGCGGCGCCGCGGTGCCGGCGCACGCGACCATCCTGCCGCGCGCCGGGCCGCGCGTCCTGGGCGATCCGCAGCGGCGGCACGCTCACGTCGTCCGGCCGACGTGCCGATGTGCAGGGACGTGACGACTGCAGGCGACCCCGCACCGGGGTGGTACGACGACGGCGTGACCCCCGACGTGCAGCGGTGGTTCGACGGCACCGACTGGACCGAGCACACCCGCCCGCTGCCCGAGGCCGCGCTGCGCCCCGCCGCGCCCCTGAACGCCGTGGTGGGGGCCGCCGTGGGGGCCGGGGCGGGCACCGGCATCGGCGACCGCGCCGCGACGGGCTCCGCCGCCGGTGGGTCCTGGCAGCCGGCGCAGAGCGCCTGGGTGCCCGGCGAGCCGATCCCCGGGCTGGCACCCCCGCCCGAGCCCCCGCCCGTGTCCCCGTGGGCCGCGGCCCCGGCGAGTGCGCCGTGGGCCGGTGGGACCGGTGCGTCCGCGTTCGGCACCACGTCCCCGTTCGGTGCCGCGCTGGGCGGCCCGGGAGGCTGGGCCCCGGGCGCAGGCTCGCTGCTCGGTGAGCCGGCGCACTGGGGGTGGCGCGTGCTGGCGACCCTCCTCGACCAGATCCTGACCACGATCCCGTACCTCGCGGGCATCCTCTACCTGCAGATCACCTCGGTGCCCGGGCTCGACGCGTACGGGCGGTTCACGACGGTGCCCACGGCGCAGGGCGTGGTCGTGGCCGGTGTCGGCGCGCTCGTCACGCTCGTCCTGTGGTTCGTCAGCCGGGTGGTCCAGCAGGGCCGCACCGGGCAGTCCTGGGGCAAGCGCATCGTGGGCCTGCGGACCGTGCACGAGACCACGGACCAGCCCCTGGGCATGTGGTGGGCGTTCGTGCGGGACATCGCGCACGTCGTCAACGCGTTCCTGTTCTACCTCGGCTACCTGTGGCCGCTGTGGGACCAGCGCCGCCAGGCGTTCTCCGACAAGCTCACGCACGCGGTCGTGCTGCGCGACCCGCACTGACGCCACGGGTCGCAGCGGGGTCAGTCCCCGCGCTCGACGTCGCCGACCGTGTCCAGCGGCTCGTCCCCGGCGGCGCTGACCTGGTCGACGTCGGTGCCGTCGACCTCGGTGCCGTCGACCTCGACGCTGACGATCTCGCTGCTCACGATCTCGGTGCTCGGGATCTCGGTGCTCGGGACCCCGGGCAGCGACGGGTCGCCCTCGACGTCGTCGCGCAGCTCCTCGCTGCGGGCCTCGACCTCGGCGCGCTGCTGGGCGATGGCCTCCCGGATGCGCTCGGCCTGGGTCGCGAGCTCGGTGCGGACGTGCTCGACGCTCGCGTCGACCGTGGCGCGCGCCTCGGCGTCGATCTGCTCGAACTCCTGCGCCAGCGCCCGCTCCTCGGCGCGCAGCGCCGTGCGGACCCGCTCGAACTCCTCGTCCACGCCCATGGTTCCTCCGCCTCCGTCGTCCGTCGGTCGCGTCGCTCCGTGTGCTCGCGCCGCTCCGCCCCCGACGCTACGTGCCCGCGGGCGCCTCCACGACCGAGCGGGTCGTCAGTCCCACGAACGCGCCGAGCCGCTCGAGCGACTCGGGCCTCTGGGGCAGGGTGCGGGTGAGGTGCGTCGAGCGCACGACGAACCCGGCCCACTGCCCCCGGGACACCGCGACGTTCAGCCGGTTGCGGTCGAGCAGGAAGTCCAGGCCGCGCGGCACCTGCGCGGGCGAGGACGCGGCGGTCGTCACGATCACGACCGGTGCCTCCTGCCCCTGGAACCGGTCGACCGTGCCGACGCGGGTGGCGGTGAACCCGGCCGCGTCGAGCGCGCGGCGTACGGTCCAGACCTGGGCGTTGTACGCGGCGACGACCAGCACGTCCGCCGGGGTCAGCGGCCGCTCGGGTGGCGTGGCGCCCGCGTCGCGCCACGTGCGGCCCACGAGGTCCGCGACGCAGCGCACCACCACGTCGGCCTCCTCGGTGGACGCGACGGCGTTGCCCGCGTGGTCGACGAGCACGCCGTGCACCCCCGCGGGCACCCCGTCCAGCGAGCGCGCCGCCGCCGCCGGCGCGGCGGCGAGCCGACCGGCGTACGCGAGGGTCGAGACCGCGGCGCACAGGTCGGGGTGCAGGCGGTACGTCACGGGCAGGAAGTACCCGAGCTCGTCCGGCAGGGTGTCGTGCCCGTCCGTCAGCCACCCCAGCGCGCTGCGGTCCACGGGCTCGGGGTGGGTGCCCTGGCTGACCTGGGGGAGCTGCTGCGGGTCGCCCAGGAGCAGCAGGTTGCGTGCCGAGCCCGCCACGGCGAACGTGCTCGCGAGCGCGAACTGCCCGGCCTCGTCGACGACCAGCAGGTCCAGCGGCTCGGCCGGCAGCCGCCGCGCGTTGACCAGGTCCCACGCGGTGCCGCCGAGCACCGCGCCCGCGCCGGGCGCACCGCCGGGGTGCGCGGCCCAGAACGCGCCGAAGCCCGCGTCGGGCACCCACGTCCACGGGGCAGCCGGGTCGGCCGTGCGGCCGTCCGACGACCCGGGCGCCTTCTTCGCGATCGCGTCGGGGGCCACACCCGCACCGGCGACGCCCCGCAGCATGTTCTCGACCACGGCGTGCGACTGCGCGACGACGCCGACGCGCCACCCGCGGGCGACCAGGGCGGCGACGACCCGTGCCCCGGTGTAGGTCTTGCCGGTCCCGGGCGGTCCCTGCACGGCCAGGTACGAGTCGTCGAGGTCCAGCACCGCACGGGTGAGCACGCCGACGAGGTCACCGTCGGCCGGTGGCAGGGGCGCGCCGGAGCGGGTGCGCGGCGGGGTGCGCCGGGCCAGGTCGAGGACCGCGGCCCGCGGCAGCGGCAGGTCGCCCTCCGCCGTCGTCCCGGACGTCGTCCCGGACGTCGTCCCGGACGTCGGTCCGGTGGTCGCTCCCGTGGTCGCGGTGTCCCGCACCCGCCGGGCGAGCCCGCGGATCGCCTCGCGCAGCGGTGCGGTCCCGACGGGGCCGGCGGGGGCCAGCGCCATCGGCACCTCCGTGAACGGCGCGGACCCGCGGGGACGGGTCTCCTCGACGAGCAGCACGTCGCGCGGCCGTGTCCCGCTGGCCTCGGCCGTGACCTCGAGGACCGTCATGCGCTCGCACCAGCCGCGCGGCGCGTCGACGGACGTCTTCACGCACTCCGGCAGCGGGGGGTCGTACAGCCCGACGGCCTGTGCGCCGGCCCGCAGGTCGCTGCCGGGCTCGAGCCGGCCGGTCATGCGCAGCACCCGCCGCTCGACCTGCTTGCCGGGGGGCAGGTGCCAGTCGGTCACGACCTCGACCGCCCCCGGGCGGTCCGCGAGCAGCACGTTGCGCCGCTCGGTCCAGTCCGACGGGTGAGCGCCGAGGCGGTCGAAGTGGCCCCACCAGTACGGCTTGTCCTCGCGCTGGTGGTACCGCAGCGCGGCGCCGACCAGCGCGACGGCCTGCCGCGCCGGGGTCCGCACGACCCCCTCGCCGGGGCCGGGGCCCGCCAGCGCGAGCAGCTCGTCCTCCAGCGGGTCGGGTGCCGCGAGCTCGGCGGCGCGCGCCGCCGCCTCCGGGTCGAGCACGACCGCGCGGGACGGCGCGACGCCGACCTCGGCGAGGCGTGCCAGCAGCCAGTCGCGCAGCCCCAGCGTCGAGTCGCAGTCGTAGTGGTTGTAGACCTCGATGGCCTTGATGCGATCGATCCAGTCGTCGAGGCGCCCGGCGTCGCGGGCGGCCACGGCCTGCGCGTACTCGACGATCGAGTCGGCGGCGTTGGTCACGCCGTCGCCCCGGCCGGTGGGCATGTACAGCGGCTCGAGCTTCTTCAGCGAGTACGACCGCTGCCCCGTGCGGACGCCCGCCTTGACCGCGGCGTACAGGTCGACGAGCAGGCCCTCGCGCAGCAGCGCGTCGACCTGCGCCTCGCCCTCGCCGTGGCGCCCGGCGAGCCGGCGCAGCGTCGACTTCTCGTAGGCCGCGTAGTGGTAGACGTGCATGCCGGGGAACCGGGCGCGCCGCTCGGCGAGGTAGGCGAGGAAGTCGCGCAGCGCGACGCGCTCGGCCGCGCGGTCGTGCGCCCAGAACGCGACGAACGGTGCCTCGGCGCCGGGCTCCGGCGGCTGCTCCACGACGCCGAACAGGTACTCCAGGCCCCACGCGTCGGGCTCGCCCGCCAGCGCCGGGTCGTACCAGAGCGGGTCGCCCTCGAAGTCGAAGAAGATGTCGCCGGGGTCCGCCGGCGGCAGCAGCCCGGCGACCCGCTCGGGGTGCGTGAGGGACCACGGCACCTCGACCGGACGGGCCGGGTCGGGGTTGCGGGCCTCCTGCTCGACCTGCAGCCGCGCCTGCAGGCGCGCCTTGCCCAGGACCTCCGGGCTCAGCCCCTCGACCTCGAGGCCGTCGGGGGCGGCCGCGAGCGCGTCGATCGTCGTGACCCCGGCCGCGACCAGCGCGTCGCGCTGCCGCTCGTACACGCCGGCGACGAGCGTGACGTCGCGCCGCGCCTCGAGCTCGGCGGTGCAGGACGTGCACCGGCCGCACGCGGCCCAGCGCTCGTCGCCCCACGCGACGGGCCGGCCCTGCGCGCGGTGCGTGTCGAGCATCTCCTGCAGCCGGGTGCGCCGCTCCCGGTACACGGGGACCAGGTCGGCGACGGCGTGCCGCGTGACCGCACCGTCGCCCAGCACGAGCTCGACCTGCCGGGCGACCGGCTGCCCGGCACGGGCCAGCTGGTCGGCGTACGCGGCCACCTGCAGCAGCGCCGTCGGCTGCGCGTTGCGCGCGAGCTTGGCGTCGCGCACGGACCACGCGCCGTCGTCGTCCCGGACGACGAAGTCGGCACGCCCGACGAACCGGCCGTCGAAGAACGCGGCCTGGTGCACGACGTCCGCCGACGCGAGCAGGTCCAGCGTCGCCGCGTGCGCGGCCTGCAGGTGCGCGCGCGAGCCCGGGTCGCGCGTCGCCGGCACCTGCGCCAGCCCCCCGGGCACCCCCGGGCGCCACACGCCGTGGCGCGCGACCAGGCCGCGCAGCACGCGCTGCTCGTGCTCGTCGCCCAGGTGCGCGACGCGGGCCAGCACGACGTCGGCGTCCGGCTCCACCGCCGGCCCGCGGCCGAGGCGGGCGTCGAGCGCCCGCAGGACGGCGTGCTCGCACTGCGCCGCGGCCGTCAGGTCGCTCGCCGAGTACGTCAGGGTGCCGTCGTCGAGCAGGATCACACCGGCAGGCTACGGCGCCCCACCGACACCCCGGTGCCCCGCGCCCGCCGCGGCGCGCGACCCGCTCGGGATGCCGTGCGGCCGTCGCGCCCGCACGATGGACAGATGGCCGACCAGACGACACCCCAGGACCCGACGACCCAGCAGCCCGACCCCGACAGCCACGGCGGTGAGCAGATCGCCCACCCGGGGCTGACCGACGACATGCGCGAGGAGCCGGACCACGGCGAGGAGTCGTACCAGGGCTCCGGGCGCCTCGAGGGCCGCCGCGCGCTGATCACCGGGGGCGACTCCGGCATCGGCCGCGCGGTGGCCATCGCGTTCGCCCGGGAGGGCGCGGACGTGGCGATCTCCTACCTCCCCGAGGAGGAGGAGGACGCGCGCGAGACGCTCGCCTGGGTGGAGAAGGCGGGCCGCCGCGGCCTCGCGCTGCCCGGGGACATCCGTGACGAGGAGCTCGCGCGGTCCCTCGCGGGGCGCGTCGTCGACGAGCTCGGCGGCCTCGACGTCCTCGTCAACAACGCCGCCTACCAGATGGGTCAGCCGGGCGGGCTGGCCGACATCACCACCGAGCAGCTCGACCGCGTCCTCAAGACCAACGTGTACGCGATGTTCTGGATCACCCAGGGCGCCCTGCCGCACCTGAGCAGCGGCGCGTCGATCATCAACACCTCCTCGATCCAGGCGTTCGAGCCCAGCCCCGGGCTGCTCGACTACGCGTCCACCAAGGCCGCGATCCTCAACTTCTCGATGGGCCTCGCGCAGCAGCTCGCGGAGGACGGCATCCGCGTCAACGCCGTGTGCCCGGGCCCGATCTGGACGCCGCTGATCCCGGCGACCCTGGACGTCGAGAAGGTCGACGACTTCGGTGCCGAGACCCCCATGGGCCGCGCCGGCCAGCCGGCCGAGCTCGCACCGGCGTACGTGTTCCTCGCGTCGCAGGAGTCGTCGTACATCACCGGCGACCGCATCCTGGTGACCGGCGGCAAGTCCTGATGCGCGTCGTCGTCGTGGGCGGGCACGGCAAGGTCGCGCTCCGGCTCGTGCCGCTGCTGGTCGCCCGCGGCGACGACGTGGTGCCGCTGGTGCGGCGCCCGGAGCACGCCGACGAGCTCGCGGCCCTCGGTGCGCAGCCCGCGCTCCTCGACATCGAGGAGTCCGACGCCGACGACTTCGCCGCCGTCCTCACCGGCGCGGACGCCGTCGTGTTCGCCGCCGGTGCGGGCGCCGACGGCAACGCGGGCCGCAAGCGCAGCGTCGACCTCGAGGGGTCGCTCAAGGCGCAGGAGGGGGCGCGCCGGGCCGGGGTCCGCCGGTTCGTGCAGGTCTCCGCGATCGGGGTCGACGCCCCCATCACCGACGACATGCCGGCCGTGTGGGCCGCGTACGTCGTCGCCAAGCGCGACGCGGACGAGGCGCTGCGCGGCACCGACCTGGACTGGACGATCCTGCGGCCCGGCGGCCTGACCGACGACGCGGGCACGGGCCGCGTGACCCTTGGTGAGCACGTCGAGCGCGGGGACGTCCCGCGCGCCGACGTGGCTGCGGTGATCGCCGCCGTGCTGCACGACGACGCGACCGTCGGCCGCCAGTGGGAGCTGGTCGCCGGGGACACCCCCGTCGCCGAGGCGCTCGCCCGCGCCCGGGGCTGACGGGCCGCGGCACCCGCCCGCTCTCCTCCGTCCGCAGGAGGTGCACCGGGGCATCTCGTCGCTCCGCAGGACGCGCGCGCACACCGGCCCCTGCCAGGGTGCGGGCATGGCCACGCCGACGTCGCAGCCCGCCCCCGTGCCCCTCACGCCGCCCGCCGACCATCCGCCCGCTGCCCACCCGCGGGTCGGCGCCGCGCTCGCGGCCGTCGGGGCGGCGGTCGCGGTCGGCGCGCTCGGCACCCTGCTGGTCCTGGCACCGCAGGGGCTGCGCAGCTCCGCCGACCCCGGGGCTCCGACCGTGCCGTACTGGCAGGTGCTGCTGCCGACGGTGGTCGCGCTGGTGCTGGTGCGGGCGCTGCCGCCGCGGGTGCCGACCCTGGCCCCGCGCGTGCAGGAGGGGCGGCGCGTGCGGGTGGCCGTCGCGGCGCTGGTGGCGTGCGCGGCCGCGTTCCCCGTCGTCGTCGCCGCGTCCGGGGTCGCGGCGTCCGCGGAGTACCACCTCGTCAAGCTCGTGGTCGTCGTCGCGCTGCCCGCGCTCGCGGTGCTGGCGACGCGCGGGTCGCTGGCCACGACGTGGCCGCGGGCCGCGTGGCGCTGGTGGGCGCCCGCCGTCGTCGTGGTGGTGTGGACCGCGCTCAGCCAGGCCGCGCCGTGGCTGCGGCACGCCGACTACTCCGGGTACCCGACGGACCTGCTGGTGGCCGCCGCCCTCGCCACGGCGCTGACCGCCGGCGTCGGGGAGGAGCTGCTGTACCGCGTGTGGCTGCAGACGCGGCTCGAGGCGCTGCTGGGGCGGTGGGGCGGCATCGCGGTGGCGGGCCTGCTGTTCGCGCTCCTGCACGTCGGTGCCCGGCACGGGCAGGGCCCGCTCGTCGAGGTGGCGGGGGCGGTCGTCGTGCAGGGCCTGACCCTCGGTGTCGTCGCGGGGTACCTGTGGTCCCGGTACCGCAACGTCGCGCTGACCGTCGCGCTGCACGTGCTGGCCAACGGCTACGTCGTGGCCGTCGCGCTGGTCGGCTGACCCCAGCCCGCCGCGCGCTCCCCGACGAGCACGTGGTGCGGGTGCACGCGCCCGGCGTCCAGGCGCGTGGCCGTCACCGCGAGGCCCTCCTCGCGCAACCACCCGGCCATGACGTCCGGCGGGACGAACGTGAACGTCGTCGACCCCTCCGTGATCCGCAGGACCCGCACCGACAACGTCTCCTGCCAGCGGTTCCAGCGCACCTTCCAGGCGGGGGAGGCCCCCATCTCCTTGACGACGAGCCGCCCGCCCGGCGCCACCTGTGCGGCGGCGGCAGTCAGCAGGCGGCGCTGCGCCTCGGCGGGCAGCAGGTACAGCACGTCGACGACGACCACGGCGTCCCACGGCCCGGCGGGCACGGCGCCGTCGGGTGCGACGGTCAGGTCGAGGTGGGGCACGCGCGCGGCCGCCCCGGCGCCCGCGGCGATCTTGTCGGCGTCGATGTCCACGCCGACGACCCGCCGGCCCGGCCCGGCCACGGCGGCGTACGCGCTGAACAGCCCGTGACCGCACCCGATCTCCAGCACGGCGCCGGTCGCCGGCAGCAGGGGCTCCAGGCGGCGGAACGGCGCGCTCCACCAGCGCACGTGCACGTGCGCGCGCTCGCGCCACGGCGCGTCGCGGTACAGCGCGAGGGCCGCGCGGCCCGCCGCGTCCGGTCGACGTCCCGTCATGCCCGTCCCTCCGTGCCGCCGGTGCCCGCCGCGACCAGCCCGGCGAAGCCTGTCAGCCGGTACCCGCACGCGTCGACCTGCGCGCGCGTGCGCGGCGACGTCAGCGCGGCCAGCTCGTCCACCCAGCGGTACCCCCACGCGAACCGGTCGGTGGCCGGGTCGTCCGGCACCCCCGGGTGGGCGTTGACCTCGAGGGTGCGCGCCCCGCGCGCGGCGGCGGCCCGCAGCGTCGCGAGCAGCCGGTCCTCGTCCATCGCCCCGGCCTCGTCGAGGCCGGCGTAGTCGTCGGTCGTCGTCAGACCGGCACGCGCCAGCCGCCGGCGCAGGCCCACCCCGAGCGCACCGACGCCCGCCCCGGCCACGCCCAGCGCCCGGCTGCGCGGCAGCCGGACCGCCGGGACGCCCGCCGCGAGCGCCAGCTCGGTGACGACCCGCCCCACGACGGGCCACAGGTGCGTGTGCTGGTGGGTGTCGAGGTGCGTGACGGGCACCCCCACGCCGCGCACCCGCTCGAGCTGCGCCCCGAGCTCGCGGCGCACGTCGTCGGGGTCGATGCGCCCCGCGAGGCCGCGCGCGACGACCGTGCGGTAGCTCAGCGGGAACCGGCCGTCGCGGTCCACGAGCGTCGGCACCTCGCGCGCGGTCAGCAGCGGCGGGTCCTCGCCGACGAGCGCGAGGTGCGCGCCCAGCTCGAGCGTCGGGTGCTCGCGCAGCACGCGCGCCGCGTCGTCGAAGGCCGTGCCGACGGCCAGCAGCGACGTGGCGGTCACGACGCCGTCGACGTGGGCACGCCGGACCGCCTCGTTGACGCCGGGTGTCAGCCCCAGGTCGTCGGCCGTGACGACGAGCAGGCGCGTCACGCGCGCGGACGGGTGGGCAGGGTGCGCAGCTCGCGGCGCAGGGTCCACATCTCCGCGAGCATCGTGCGGATCACCCCGAGCGAGGACAGCGTCGAGACGCCGCGGGTGCGGGGGAAGTAGTCGACGCCGATCTGCAGCACGTCGAACCCGGCCTTCTGCGCCCTGACCAGCAGCTCCGCGTCGATGAACGAGCCCTCGCTGCGCAGCGTGACGTGGTCGAGCACCTCGCGCCGGACCAGCTTGAACGCGAAGTTCACGTCCCGCACGCGGGTGCCGAACATCGCGCGCACCAGCCCGTTGTAGAGGAACGAGTAGATCGCGCGCCGCGGCCCCTCGCCGGTGCGGTCCAGGCGGTACGCGCTCACGATGTCGACCTCGTACGTCTGCAGCACGCGCAGCGCGCGCACCAGCTCGCGCATCTCGAACGGCAGGTCCGCGTCCGTGTACAGCACGACGTCGCCCTTGGCGGCCTCGAACCCCGAGCGCATCGAGCCGCCCAGCTTGCGGTTGACCGGGTGCCGCACGACGCGCACGTGCGGGTCGTCGGCGGCCAGCGCGGCCGCGATCTGCGGCGTGCGGTCGGTCGACGCGTCGTCGACGACGATGACCTCGTAGTCGAGCACGTCACCCGCGTCGACCAGCTCCCGGCACGTCACCGACGCGGCCGCGACGGCCCGCTCGATGTACTCCTCCTCGTTCCACATGGGGAAGAAGACGGAGAGGCGGCCCACCGGGCCGGGACCTCGCGTGGACGTCATGAGACTGCTACCCCTCTGCCGAACAGGAACGTGAGCACGACGAGCAGGACGCCGCTGACCGCCAGGGTGACGGGTGCGACCCACCGCCGGTCGCGGGTCGCGAGGAAGTCCCCGGCGGCGGCCATCACGGGGAACGCCACCAGCACGTACCGGCCGGTCCCCATGAAGTCCTTGGTCCCGATGATGGGGATGAGGAGCACCACGGCGGCGAACGCGGCGTAGCCCCAGCCGAACAGCCGGTGCACACGGCGCATCAGCAGCACCGCGCACAGGCACGCCAGCGCCTGCAGCGTCAGCAGCAGCGCGATGCCGTAGGGCCCCTTGACCAGGGTGCCGAGGTACACGACCTTGAACCAGGTGCGCGGGCCCACCCCCTGGTCCCAGCCCGGTGCGGACTCCACCTCGACGAACGCGAGCGGGTGCCCGAACTCCAGCCACAGGTACAGGCACCACCCGGCCAGCCCCAGCCCCGACGCCAGCACCCCGAGGTGCCGCAGCCGGACCTCCCGCACCGAGCGGACCAGCTCGCGCCACCCGGGCCGGCCCGCCGCCGCGCGGTCCTCCGCCAGCATCTCCAGCGTCCGCACGACCAGGCCGACGGCCACGGCGACGCCGACGGGCCGACCCGCGGTCGCGACCGCGCCCACGAGACCCGCGGCGAGGTACCACCGGCGCTCGAGCAGCACGAACGCACCGACGGCGCTGAGCAGGAACAGCGCGTCGGCGTACATCGGGCCGTAGAGGAAGAACGCGTACGGGTACAGCAGCAGCACCGCGACCGCCAGGACGGCCGAGCGGCGCGGCAGCCGCCGGCGTGCCCACAGCGCGAACAGCACGACCGCGACCAGGCCGCACAGCACGCTGAGCAGCTGCCCGGCCACCTGGTGGTCCCCGAGGAGGTCGCCGAACCCGCGCACGCTCAGCGGGTACGCGGGGAAGAACGCGACCGACGACTGCTGGCCCGGCACGTAGGAGTAGCCCTGGCGCACGATGCCGAGGTACCAGGCCGCGTCGTACTGGTACCACCCGTCGAGCCACGACGGCCCGACGAGCTCGGGGTCCGCCCGGCGCTGGGCGCGCGTCGACAGGGCGACCACCATGGAGAGCGCGACCACGAGGCCGGTGAAGACGCCCGCCACCGCCGCCCCGTACCGCCACCCCGACCGCCGGCCGTCCACGGGCGCCGGCGGTGCCCCCTGCTCGGTCATGACCGTTCCCACGTGCCCCCCTGCGCTCCAGCCCCGTCGCGTCCGGTGGCGGGCACGGCCCGCATAGGGTAAGACGCGCCAGCGGCCCGGAAGGTTGTCGCCCGACCGGGTGACGTCCGCGCCGCGCAGGGCGACGGAGGTGGCGTGTGACGGGTCTGCTGGCCGTCGCGGGAGCCGCGCTGTGCTCGGGCGCGGCCGTGGTGCTGCAGGCCGTCGCGGCCCGACGGCTGCCGCACGACACCGGCCTGGGGACGACGCTCGTGCGCCGCCTGCTGGGCTCGCCCGCGTACCTCGCGGCCCTCGGCCTCGTGGTGCTCGGGTTCGGGCTGTCGTTCGTGGCGCTGCGCACGCTGCCGCTGTTCCTCGTGCAGGCCGGGCGCGCGTCGGGGCTCGCCGTCGCCGCGGTGCTCGCGGTCCTCGTGCTCGGCGCCCGGTTCGGGCGTCGCGACGCGTGGGGCCTGGTCGCGCTGGGTGCCGGGCTCGTCGGGCTGGCCCTGAGCGTGGCCCCTGCACCCGTCACGGCGCCGGCGCCCGGTGTGCCCCTGGGGCTGCTCGCCGCCGCGGTGGCCCTCGGTCTCGTCGCGTGGCGCGTCGCCGCCCGCCCGCCCTCGGTGCGCACCGGGCTGGTCCTCGCCGTGGCGGCCGGCTGCGGCTACGCGCTGCTGGCCCTCGCCGCGCACGTCGTCGACCTGTCCCGCCCGGTGCGGCTGCTGCTCGACCCCGCGCTGTGGGCCGGGGGCCTCGGCGGGGTGCTCGCGCTCGGCCTGACGGCGCTCGCGCTGCGCCGGGCGCCCGTGGTCCCGGTGACCGCCGCGACCGTCGCCACCGAGACGTGCCTGGGCGCGCTGCTCGGCCTGCTGCTGGTCGGGGACCGCGCGCTGCCCGGGCGCGGGCCGCTGGCCGCGGTCGCGTTCGCGCTGGTCCTGGCCGGTGCGCTCACCGTCGCCCGGTTCGGTGCCGCGGACACCCTCGCCGAGCCCGAGGCCGTCAGCGCGCACGGCTGACCTGCTCGTCGCGCGCGGCCGCGAAGGCGCTGGTCAGCACGTCGTCGAGCCCGTAGGACGCGGTCCAGCCCAGCCGGTCGCGCGCCCGGTCCACGGCGGCGACGACCGCCGCCGGGTCGCCCGCGCGCCGCGGCAGCTCCTCGACGTGCGGGTGCTGCCCCGCGAGCGCGCACAGCCGGTCGACGACCTCCCGCACCGACACCCCGTGCCCGGTGCCGATGTTGACGACCTCGGCGGCGGGCGCCGGGGCGGCCTCGAGGGCGCGCAGCGCCGCGACGTGCGCGTCGGCGACGTCCCGCACGTCCACGAGGTCGCGCACGCACGTGCCGTCGGGCGTCGGGTAGTCCGTGCCGTTGACCTGCGGGGCCTGCCCGCGCGCGAGCCGGCCGAGCACGGTCGTCACGAGGTTCGCCTCCTCGTCGTCGCGCAGCAGCGGGGAGCACGCGCCCGCGACGTTGAAGTAGCGCAGCGCGAACGACCCGACGCCCACGGCGACGGCCTGCGCCAGCAGCGCCTCGCACGCCAGCTTGGTCGCCCCGTACGGGCTGATCGGGTGCGTCGGGCAGTCCTCGTCGACGAGCGCGACGTCGGGGCAGCCGTACACGGCCGCCGACGACGAGAACACCACGTGCCGGACGCCCGCGGTCGTCACCGCGGCCAGCACGTGCGCCGTGCCGCCGACGTTCTGCTCGTGGTACCAGTCGGGCCGGGCGAGCGACTCGGCGACCTTCTTGCGGGCGGCGAGGTGCACCACGGCCGTGACGTCCCAGCGGTCCATCGCGTCGAGCAGCACCCCGACCGACGCGGGCGCCGCGAGGTCGGTGCGCACGAGCGGCACACCGGGCACCCGGTCCGCACGCCCGGTCGAGAGGTCGTCGAGGACCACCACGCCGCGGCCGGTGCGGAGCAGCGCGTCCACGACGTGCCCCCCGATGTACCCGGCCCCCCCTGTCACCAGCACGTTCACGGCCGTGAGCGTAGGGCGCGGCGGTCAGGGCGCGAGTCCACCCGGGGGTGGACAACCCTCCGCTCCGAGGAGGACCTCGCGGGCGCGCCGCAGCACGGCGTCGAGCATCGCCGGGGTGAGCCGGCCCGTGAAGGTGTTCTGCTGGCTCACGTGGTAGCAGCCCAGCAGCGTCAGCGCGTCGGGCCGGGCGGTGTGCCGCAGGGTGACCTCGGCACCGTGCGCGAACGCCGGCCGCGGCCGCGGCACCGCCCAGCCCTGCTCGGCCAGCGTCGTCAGCAGGGCCTGCCACCCGAACCCGCCGAGCACCACCGCGACCCGTGGCGCGACCAGCTCGACCTCGCGCGCCAGCCACGGCCCGCAGGTGCGGCGCTCGGCGGGCGTCGGGGCGTTGGCCGGCGGTGCGCACCGCACGGGTGCCGTGACGCGCACGTCGTGCAGCGTCAGGCCGTCGTCCGCGGCCGTCGACGTGGCCTGCGACGCCATGCCGACGCGGTGCAGGGCCGCGAACAGGAAGTCGCCCGAGCGGTCCCCGGTGAACATCCGGCCCGTGCGGTTGGCGCCGTGCGCGGCGGGCGCCAGGCCCACGATGACGACGCGCGCGTGCGGGTCGCCGAACCCCGGCACGGGCCGCGCCCAGTACGTCTGCCCCCGGTAGCGCGCGGGCGGGTCGGCCGCCGACGCCTCCCGCCACGCGACGAGGCGCGGGCAGGCCCGGCACGTCGTGCACGCCGCGGCGAGCGCGGTCAGGTCGCCGGCTGCGGCGGCCGCCGCCTCGACGTCCGCGGGGGACGAGGGGACGTCGCGACGCCGCGCGTTCACACCGGGCCCGTCAGAACCGCGACGGGTCGCCCGCGCCCTCGCGGACGACCTCCGGCGCGCCCGACGTCCAGTCGACGACCGTCGTCGGACCGGTCGCGCGGTCGCCCGCGTCGACGACCGCGTCGAGCACGTCGTCGAGCTCCTCCTTGATCTGCCAGCCCTCCGTCATCGGCCAGTCGTGCCCCGGCATGAGCAGCGACGACGACAGCAGCGGCTCGCCCAGCTCCCGCAGGATCGCGCACGCGACCGGGTCGTCCGGGATCCGCACCCCCACCGAGCGCTTCTTGGGGTGGGCCAGGCGGCGCGGCACCTCGGGCGTCGCGAGCAGGATGAACGTGTACGGCCCGGGCGTCGCGGCCTTGATCGCCCGGAACGCGCTGTTGTCCAGGTGCACCAGCTGCCCCAGCTGCGCGAAGTCCGCGCACACCAGCGTGAAGTGGTGCCGGTCGTCGAGCCGGCGGATCCGGCGGATGCGCTCGGCGCCCTCGTGGTTGTCCATGCGGGTGCCCAGCGCGTACATCGAGTCCGTCGGGTAGGCGATGACGGCGTCGTCGCGCAGCATCGCGACGACCTGCGAGATCGCGCGTGGCTGCGGGTCCGTGGGGTGGACGTCGAGGTACCGGGCCATGACGTCAGCCTAGGAGAGGGGCTGGTCGGGCGCCTCCGTCGCGCGGGCCGCTCAGCCGCCGAGCACCGCCGCGAGGAGCGGGCGGGCCAGGTCCGCCAGCAGCGTGGGCTGGGCGGCGTAGGCCAGGCCCGCGCCGAGGACGACGGCGCCGGCGACGCGGGCGGTGCGGTGCAGCGCGGCCATGGGGACCTCCGGTCGGTGGGCCGCCGGTGCGGCCCCGTGGTGCCACCCTCCCGCGGGGACCGCGCCCCCGGCATCCGGGGCGGGCCCTGGTCCGTCCCGGGGCCGGACCCTGAGGCCGGGGTGCGCCGGTTCAGGGTCCGTTCCGGGTGCGTCCAGGGTGTCGGGGCGCGGCACGCGGGGAGGAGGATCGTCGTCGTGACCACCACCGACACCACCCGGGCCGACACCCCCATCGCCACCGCGCGCGGACTCGTGCGCACCTACGGATCCGGCCCCACCGCGGTCCACGCGCTCGCCGGCGTCGACCTCGACGTCCAGCGCGGGCGCCTGACCGCCACCATGGGCCCGTCCGGGTCCGGCAAGTCGACCCTCATGCACTGCCTCGCGGGGCTGGACCGGCCCACCGCGGGCACCGTCGTCGTCGACGGCGAGGAGGTCTCGGCCATGTCGGAGCGTCGCCTGACCCGGCTGCGCCGTGACCGCATCGGCTTCGTCTTCCAGGCGTTCAACCTCGTGCCGACCCTCACGGCGCTGGAGAACATCACGCTGCCGTTCGACATCGCGCGCCGCCCCGTCGACCGCGAGCACCTCGACGCCGTCGTGCAGGCCGTGGGCCTGTCGGACCGGCTGAGCCACAAGCCCGGGGAGCTGTCGGGAGGCCAGCAGCAGCGGGTGGCGTGCGCGCGTGCGCTCGTCACCCGGCCGGCCGTGGTCTTCGCCGACGAGCCCACGGGCAACCTCGACTCGGCGTCCGCGCACGAGGTCCTGTCGTTCCTGCGCCGCAGCGTCGACGAGCTCGGGCAGTCCGTGGTGATGGTGACGCACGACCCCACGGCCGCCTCGTACGCGGACCGCGTCCTGTTCCTCGCGGACGGGCGGATCGTCGACGAGCTCGCCGACCCGACGGCCGACGCCGTGCTCGAGCGCCTCGGCGCGCTCACCCGACGCGCGTCCGGCGCCACCCCTGCGCAGGTGCGCTGATGCTGCGGGTCACGCTGCGCGGCGTGCGGGCGCACGCCGTGCGCTTCGCGCTGTCCGTGCTGGCCGTGGCGCTCGGCGTCGCGTTCGTCGCCGGCACGTTCGCCCTGCGCACCATGCTGTCCGACACGTTCCACGGCATCGTCGAGGCGCAGGCGCCGGCCGACGTGTACGTGCGCGGCGACGCGCCCGTCGCCGCCGGGCCGGGGGACGGCGGGTTCGGGGAGCAGCGCACCCCTGTGGCGCTGGGCGTCGCGGACGACCTCGCCGCCGTCGACGGCGTGCGGGTGGCGCTGGCGGACCTCGCCGGGCCGGTCGTGCTCGTGGGCGCCGACGGCACGGCCGTGCAGTCCACGCAGGCGCCGTCGATCGGGCTCGCGTTCGACGAGCGCGACCCCGGGCTGCGGCTGCGCGACGGGCGGGCGCCCGTGGCCGACGACGAGGTCGCGGTCGAGTCGGCCACGCTCGCGTCGTCGGGCCTGGCGGTCGGGGACCGCACGCGCGTCGTGGTGTCCGGCGAGGTGCGGGACGTGACGGTCGTCGGCGAGGTCGACGCGGGCGGCCCGATGGCGGGCGCGACGCTCGTCTACCTGCCGGTCGACGTGGCCGTGGCCGCGTACGCGCCGCAGGGCACCGTCGCGACCGTCGCGGTGCACGCCGCCGACGGCGTGGACGAGGCGACGCTCGTCGAGCGGGTCACCGCCGCGCTCGGCGACGGCACGGTGGCGGACGCCGCCGGCGTCGAGGCGGTGGCCGGGCAGGACCTGCGCGACGAGCTGCGCGGGTCCATCGACGAGACCCTCGGCTTCGTCACGTCGTTCCTCATGATCTTCGCGCTCGTCGCCCTGTTCGTCGGCGGCTTCCTCATCTCCAACACGTTCGCGATGTCGGTGCGGCAGCGGGTGCGCGAGTTCGCGCTGCTGCGTGCCGTCGGTGCGTCGCCCGCGCAGGTGTTCGCCGTCGTCGTCGGGCAGGCCGCGGTCGTCGGCCTCGTCGGGTCGGCGATCGGCGTCGCCGGCGGGCTGGGACTGGTGGGCGTGCTGCGCGTCGTCTTCGAGTCCATGGGCATGGACCTCGTGGGGGACGTCCCGCTGGACACGACGACGGTGGTCGCGTGCCTCGTGCTGGGCACCGTCGTGTCCGCGGTGGCCGCGGCCGTCCCGGCACGCCGTGCCGCGCTCGTCGCGCCCGTCGAGGCGATGCGCGGCGAGGTCACCGTCCCCGAGCGCTCGCTGCGGCGGCGCGGGACCGCCGGTGCGGTGGTCGTCGCCCTCGGCGCGGGCGCCGTCGCGTACGCGGCGCTGCGTCCCGACGCGACCGGGTCCGAGCCCGTCCTGGGCGCCGGGGCGGCCCTCGTCCTGGTCGGCGTCCTGGTGGCCTCGCCGTCGCTGGCGCGGTCGGTGCTGCGCGTGCTCGCCGTCCCGTTCGTGCGGGCGCTGCCGCCCCTGGGCCGCCTCGCGCAGGGCAACGTCGTGCGCAACCCGCGGCGGACCGCGTCGACCGCCGGGGCGCTGGTCATCGGCATGGCGCTCGTGGGTGCGGTGTCCGTCATCGCCGCGACCGGGCAGGCCTCGCTCGCGGGCGTCGTCGAGAGCTCCACCGACGCGGACCTGGTGCTGCGCTCGGCGACGTCCGCGATCCCCGCGGGGGCCGTCACGGACGTCGCGGCGCTGCCGGAGGTGGGGCGGGCCGACGCCATCGCGTTCACCTCCGGCGGGGTGTCGCCGGAGCCCGGGGTGGACCCGGGGCCGGACGACGGCGCGTACGTGGTGGGCCTGCGTCCCGGCGTCCTGGGCGGCTCGCTCGTCGTGGACGTCCTCGACGGCGACCCCGCGGACCTCGACGGCACCCACGCCGTGGTGAACCGCAGCACGGCCGGCGAGGGCTGGGCCGCCGGTGACGAGCTGACGGTGCGCACGGCCGCCGGCGAGCGCACGCTCGTCGTCGCGGCGGTCGTGGACACCCGCGTCATGAGCGCGTCGGTGATCCTCACGCGGGACGTGCTCGACGAGCTCGCGCCCGGGCCCGCGCAGGTCACGGACACGGTGTTCCTCGACGCGGCCGCCGGGGTCACGCCCACCGCGCTCCGGGCGGCGGTCACCGCCGCGGTCGCGCCGTACGTCGTGGTGTCCGTGCAGGACCGCGACGAGTTCGTCGACCAGATGGCCGCGCAGGTCGACCAGCTGCTGGTCATCCTCTACGCGCTGCTGGGGCTGTCCCTGGTCATCGCGGTGCTCGGGATCGTCAACACGCTCGCGCTGTCCGTCATCGAGCGGACGCGGGAGATCGGCCTGCTGCGGGCCGTGGGACTGGGACGCCTGCAGCTCGCGGGCGTGGTGACCGTGGAGTCGGTGCTGACGGCCGTGTTCGGCACGGTCGTGGGGCTCGCCGTGGGCGTCGGCATCGCGTCGGTCCTGCCGCGCGTCTACGCCGAGGAGGGCCTGGACCAGCTCGTCGTCCCGTGGGACGGGCTGGCGCTCATGGTGGGCCTCGCGCTGGTCGTCGGCGTGCTGGCCGCCGTGTGGCCGGGTGCGCGGGCCGCCCGCCTGCGCGTCCTGGACGCGATCGCCACGCCCGACTGACCGCGTCCCGGCCGGGGGCGAGGGGCTCGTGCCGCCCGCGCCCGGCCGGGGTCAGGGCTTGTGGGGGGCGACGCCCCGGTGGTCCGTCGCCGGGAAGCGCCGGTGGGAGTCCGCGAGCTTGGCGCGGGCCGCGGCACCCAGGTCGACGCCGAGGACGTCCGCGAGGCGGACCAGGTAGACCAGCACGTCGGCCATCTCCTCGGCGGCGCGGGCCTGCCGGTCGGGGGCCGCGAACCGCTCGGCGGCCTGTGCCGCCGGCACCCACTGGAACAGCTCGGCGAGCTCGCCGACCTCCCCGACGAGCGCGAGGACCAGCGACTTCGGGTCGTGGAACTGCTCCCAGTCCCGCTCGCGCGAGAACTCCCGGACCGCTGCCGCCAGCTCCTCGATCTCCGACACGCCCCCATCCTGCCGTCCGGCCGAGATCGAGGCCGAGGTCAGGCCGAGGTCAGGCCGAGGTCAGGTGGTCCGGGCAGGGGGCGTAGTGGTCGGGGACGACGGTCAGGCCCCCGCGGCCCCCCGTCAGCGAGCGCAGGTCCAGCACGTAGCGGCGCAGCTCGGCCTGCGGCACGGTCGCCTCGACGACGACCTCGCCGCCGTCGAGGGACACCGTGTCGGTGATGCGCCCGCGCCGCGCCGACAGGTCGCTCATGACGTCGCCCTGCGCGGTCGTGGGCACCGTGACGTGCACGCGGCACACGGGCTCGAGGACGACCGTGCCGGCCGCGGCGAGCGCGTCCTTGAGCCCTGCGGCCGCGGCCGTGCGGAACGCCATGTCGGACGAGTCCACCGAGTGCGCCTTGCCGTCGACCACCTCGACGCGCAGGTCCACGACCGGGTAGCCGTGCGGTCCGCCCGCCGCCATCGCCTCGCGCACCCCGCGCTCCACGGCCGGCAGGTAGGACCGGGGGATCGCACCGCCGACGACCGAGTCGACGAACTCGAACCCCGCCCCCCGGGGCAGCGGCGCCACCCGCAGGTGCACGACCGCGTACTGCCCGTGACCACCGGACTGCTTCTTGACCTTGCCCTCGGCCTCGACGGCACGCGCGACGGTCTCGCGGTACCCGACGGGCACGGGCGACGTCGTGACGTGCACCCCGAACACCCGCGCGAGCCGCTCCAGCGCGACGGCCAGGTGCGTGTCGCCCAGGCCGTGCAGCACCGTGCGGTCGCCCGTGCGCTCGACCGTGAGGGTCGGGTCCTCGGCGGCGAGCCGGCCCAGCGCGGCGGACAGCCGGTCGTCGTCGGACTGGGTGACGGGGTCCAGGACCAGGGCGTACACCCCGGGGCGCTCGCGCGGCGGGGGTGCGGTCAGGGACGTCCCCGGTGTGCCCTTCGCCGCGAGCAGCGAGCCCGACGGGGTGCCCGTGAGCTTGGCGACCGCCACCACCTCGCCGGCCACCGCACGCTCGACGGGCAGGTGCTCCTTGCCGCGCAGCCGGAACAGCCCGGGCAGCCGCTCCTCGGTGCGGGTGGTGGTGTTGACGAGCCGGTCGCCCGGGCGCACCGTGCCGGACAGCACCCGGACCAGGGTGACCTGCCCGACGAACGGGTCGGCGGTCGTGCGGAACGCGTGCAGCAGCGTCGGGCCGTCCGGGTCCGCGGCCACCGGCACCTCCACGTCGCCGGCCCGCACCGTCCGGGTCCGGGTCGCGGGGTCGGGGCACAGCTCGCACAGCAGGTCCGCTAGGCGGTCGACACCCACGCCCGTCGTGCCGGACGCGACGAGCACCGGCACGGCCTCGCCGTCGCCCACCTCGTGCGCAAGGGTCCGCTCGAGGTCCGCGACGGACGGGACGTCCCCGGCGAGGTACCGCTCGAGCTGCTCGTCGTCGTGGGCGACGATCTCCTCGGTGACCTCCTCGTGCAGGCGGTGCTCCTCGGCGACGAGGTCCGGGGGCACGGGCGTGCTGTGGTGCCGCCCGTCGGCGTCGTAGCCGTGACCCTGCTCGGACAGGACGTCGGCGACGCCGGTGAACGCGGCCTCGTCGCCGAACGGCAGCTCCAGCGGGACGATGACGTCGCCGAACTCCTCGCGCAGCTGCGCCAGGACCCGGTGGAAGTCGGCGCGCGCCCGGTCCTCCTTGGTGACGACGACGACCCGCGGCACGCCCGCCTCGCCGGCGGCCCGCCACGCCAGGTGCGTGCCCGCCTGGACGCCGTCGACCGCGCTGACGACCACGACGGCGAGGTCGGCCGCGCTCAGGGCGGCGTCGACCGCACCGGCGAAGTCGAGGAACCCCGGGGTGTCCAGGAGCGTGAGGTCGTACGTGTGCCCGTCGTCGGCCCGCCAGCGCAGGGGCGCGACCCCCAGGCCGAGCGAGATGCCCCGGGCGACCTCCTCCGGCTCGTGGTCGCTCACCGTGGTCCCGTCCTCGACGCGACCGGCGCGGGGGATCGCCCCGGCCCGGTGCAGGAGGGCCTCGGTCAGGGTGGTCTTGCCGGCACCCGACGCGCCCAGCAGCGCGACGGTGCGGACTCTGGACGGCGGTGCCTGGTCCATGCGGACCCTCCCACGCTGGAGGTGAACTTCGGCCCAGCGTAGGACGGGGTCCCGGGGTCGGGAAGGACGAGGGTCCCTGGCGCCCCGGCCCCACGCACGACGACGGGCCGGGCCGTCCCCCGTGGGGAGGGACGGCCCGGCCCGTACGTCAGGCGGTGCTCAGGTGCGCGACGTCAGCTCGCGGCGAGGATGTCGACGACGAACACGAGCGTGGCGCCGCCGGGGATCGTCTCGCCCGAGCCCTCCTCGCCGTAGCCCTTGTCGGCGGGCACGACGAGCATCACCTGGCTGCCGACCTTCTGCCCGACCAGACCCTCGTTCCACCCGGCGATGACCTGCCCGGCGCCGATGTTCTCGACCGGGAACGGCGTGCTCCGCTCCCACGAGGAGTCGAACTGCGTGCCGTCCCACAGCCAGCCGGTGTAGTGCACCAGCACGGTCTGGCCGGCGACGACCTCGGGGCCGGGCCCCTCGATGAGGGGCTGCGCGACCAGCGCGGTCGGGGCGTCGCCCGACGCCGGCTCGAGCGACGGCGCGCCGTCGTCGGCGAGCGTCACGGTCGGCAGGCCGTCGACCGGCGCGACGGCCGTGCCCTCGGCGCGGCCGGGGCGCTTGGCCACGACCTCGGCGACCGCGACGGACGCGGCGCCCTCGCCCGCCGGGACGGCGAACGCGAACCGCGTGCCGACCTTGCCGCCGACGAGGATGTCGGTGAGCACCGGGGCCAGCGCGGCCTCGCTGACGACGACCTGCTCGGGGCCGGTGGCCCACGACGACATCTGCGTGGAGCCGTCGGCGCCGTCGACCCACACCGAGTGCAGGTCGACGATGTCGCCGTCGGCGATGGTGTCGCCCGTGCCCTCGTCGAGCACGCGGGCGACGGCCGCCGAGACGGTGAACGGCGTGCTGGGCAGCGTGACGACGCCCTCGGCGCCGACGGGGCCCTCGACGGTCACGCCCTCGAGGGCGGCGATGTCCTCCGCGCTCGGCGTGGGGGCCGCCTCGGCGGCGGCCGTGTCCTCCGCGGCGGGGGTGGTCGGGTCGTCGCTCCCGCCGTCGCCGGCGCAGGCGGCGAGCGTGAGGCTGAGCGCCAGCGCTGCGGCTGCGGCGCGCAGGGCGGTGCGGGTGGTGGGACGTCGCACGACTAGGTCCTCCGGATCGTGGGGACCGCCCCGGATCGGTGGACGGCCTCGGGAACGGTACGCGACATTCCTGGGCGTCCGCTGGGCGGGCCGCCCGCGAAACGCTTCA
This sequence comes from Cellulomonas phragmiteti, assembly GCF_016862775.1. Taxonomy (GTDB): domain Bacteria; phylum Actinomycetota; class Actinomycetes; order Actinomycetales; family Cellulomonadaceae; genus Cellulomonas; species Cellulomonas phragmiteti. The sequence continues at coordinate 69,390 of NZ_BONP01000014.1, forward strand.
GCGCACGGCCCGGCCGTGCCGCGACCTGGCGGTGGGCGCCGTCCGCGACCGCGCCGGGCTTGCCTCTGCCACGCTGTCAGGGTGTGCCCTGAGGACGTGGATCACGACGCCGGGCTGCTGCGGATCGGTGCCTTCTCGACGCTGTCGCGGATCAGCGTGCGCATGCTGCGCTACTACCAGGAGCACGGTGTGCTCGTCCCTGCGGCCGTGGACCCGTGCAGCGGGTACCGCTGGTACCGGGCCGAGCAGCTCACCGACGCCCACCTGGCCGTGCTGCTGCGCGACGCGGGGTTCACGGTCGAGGCGATCGCACGGCTCCTGACGTCGACCGGTGATCCTGCCGGGGTCGAGGCGGCGGTCACCGCCCAGCGCGCGGAGCTCGCGCGCCGGGGCGAGGACCTGCGCGCCCAGCAGTCGGCCCTGGACCGTGTCAGCACCGCACTGGGAGGACGCACGACCATGCACGACGTCACGCTCACCACGTTCCCGGCCACCACGGTGGCCGCCCTGCGCCGGATCCTGCCGGGCTACGCCGACGAGGGCCTGCTCTGGCAGGAGATGACCCCGCTGCTCGGTGCCTCGGGGGCCGTCCCCGCACCCGAGGCGCTCGCCGGTGCCACGTTCCACGACCCCGACCACCGCGAGAGCGACGTCGACGTCGAGGTGTGGCTGCAGGTCACGGGCCCCTTCGAGGCCGTCGCGCCGCTGACGTGCCGCACCGAGCCGCAGCGCGAGGCGGCCGTCGCGCGGCTCACGGGCGACTACACGGGCATCCCCGCCGTGATGGCGTCCCTCGGGGCGTTCGTCGCCGCGCACCGCCTCGAGACGGGCCCGATGTTCAACGTCTACCGCGTCGGACCGGGGCAGAGCCCCGACCCGGCCGACTGGGTGACGGACGTCTGCCTGCCGGTCGTGCGGTCCTGAGACCGCCGGTCGGCGTCGGGGTGCTCCCCGACGGCGACCGGGGCGGCTACAGCAGCCGACGCGACCCCGGGTGCACGACGCGCAGCCACCGGTACCCGTACCCCGGCAGCTCGATCTCCACCTTCCCGGCGCTGCTCAGGGCGTGCTCGTCGTCCTCGAGCAGGTCGAGCAGCCGGCAGTCCTCCCCGGTGTCCGGCAGGTGCAGCGGCACGCGCACGGCCTCGGGGCCGAGGTTGTGCAGCGCCACCATCGACGCGTCCTGCCACGTCGAGCGGTGCGCGAGGACCCCCGCGTGCGGCTGCTCGAGGATCTCGACCCGGCTCGTCCACCCCAGCTCGGGGCACTCGCGGTACCGCCGCGCGAGCTTCTGGACGAAGTTCAGCAGCGAGTCCGGGTCCCGCCGCTGGTCCGACACGTTGACGTGCGCCGGGCCGAACGCGCCCTCGGTGACCGGCCCGGCCAGCCGCGACGGCGCCGCGTCGGAGAACCCGCCGTTCTTGCCCGACGTCCACTGCATCGGGGTGCGCACGGCCAGGCGGCCCTCGGCGGCCAGGTTCTCGCCCATGCCGATCTCCTCGCCGTAGAACAGCACGGGCGTGCCCGGCAGGCTGAACAGCAGGGAGTAGACCATCCGCACGCGGCGGGGGTCGCCGTCGAGCATCGGGGGCAGCCGGCGGCGCAGACCGCGGTCGAACAGCTGCATGTCGGGGTCCGGGCCGAAGGCGTCGAACACCTCCTGCCGCTCGTCGTCGCTGAGCTTGTCGAGCGTCAGCTCGTCGTGGTTGCGCACGAACGTCGCCCACTGCGCGTCGGACGGGATGTCGGGCCGCGCGAGCAGGGTGTCGGCGAGCGGCCCGGCGTCCTGCCGTGCGAGCGCCAGGTACATCTGCTGCATGAGGACGAAGTCGAACTGCAGGTTCAGCTCGGCGCCCTCGTGGTCGCCGTCGGCGTCGTGGTCCCCGAAGAACAGGCGCTGCTCGTCGTACGGCAGGTTGACCTCGCCCATGAGGATCGAGTCGCCCGTGCGGCGCGACAGGAACGCCCGCAGCTGCTGCAGGAACTGGTGGGGCCGCTCGATGTCGTCGTTCTCGCCGTTGGCGGCGTCCGCGAGGAAGAACGGCACCGCGTCGACCCGGAACCCGTCGAGCCCGAGCTGGGCCCAGTAGCCCACGAGCTTCGCGATCGCGTCCCGGACCTCGGGGTTCGCGGTGTTGAGGTCGGGCTGGTGCTTGTAGAACCGATGCCGGTACCAGGCGTCCGTCGGCTCGTCGTACGTCCAGATGCCGTTCTCCTTGTCCGGGAAGATGACCTCCTCGGACGTGTCCGGCGGGGCGTCGTCGCGCCACACGTACCAGTCGCGGTACCGGCTGGTCCGGGAGCGGCGCGCGGAGCGGAACCAGGGGTGGCGGTCCGACGTGTGGTTGACGACGAGGTCCGCGATGACGCGGATGCCGCGGTCGTGTGCCGTGCGGATGAGCTCGACCAGGTCGCCGGAGTCGCCCAGGCGCGGGTCGACCCCGTAGTAGTCGGTGATGTCGTAGCCGTCGTCGAGGTCGGCCGTCGGGTAGAACGGCATGAGCCACAGGCAGGTCACGCCCAGCTCGGCCAGGTGGTCGATGCGCTGCACGAGCCCGGGCAGGTCGCCGATGCCGTCGCCGTCCCAGTCCATGTAGGTCTCGACGTCGAGGCAGTAGACGACCGCGGACTTCCACCACAGGTCACCGGTGTCGCGGATCCTCACGCACCCACCGCCTTGAGCGCCGGGATCAGGTGCTCGGCGGCCAGGTCCACGAACGCCTCCAGCGACGACGACGGACGCGTGGCGGCGTCGGTCGCGTCCGGGTGCTTCTCGTCGGACGGGACGACGTCGGTGGCGATCTGGTGCAGGTACACGGCGTCGAACCCGAGCTCGGCGAGGGCCACGAGCCGGTCCGCGAGGCGCTGCGGGTCGTGCTCGACGAGCACCGAGCCGCGCAGCAGGTCGTCGCTGACCTTGTCGGCGATCTGGTCGAACGCCTCCGGGGTGTCCAGGTCCCACGCGACCGGCGGGCCGATCGCGTTGCCCGCCCACTGCTCGCGCGCCAGGCGCAGCGCCTCGGCGTCCGTCGGGGCGTACGACACGTGGACCTGCAGGGAGATCTCGCCGCGGCCGCCCGCGTCGCGGTAGGCGTCGATGACGCGGCGCAGCTTGTCGTCCGGCTGGTTGACGGTGACGAGCCCGTCGGCCCAGCGTGCGTGGTTCGCCGCCGTCGCCACCGTGACGGCCGGGCCGATGAGCAGGGGCTTGACGTCCGGGAGCGTCCACAGCTTGGCGCGGTCGACCTTCACCAGGCCGTCGTGCGTGACCTCCTCGCCGTCGAGCAGCGCGCGGATCACCTCGACGCACTCCACCAGGCGGGCGTCGCGCACGGGCTTGGGCAGCCAACCGTCGCCGGTGATGTGCTCGTTCATGTTCTCGCCCGAGCCCAGCGCCACCCAGAACCGCCCTGGGTACATCGCCGCGAGCGTCGCCGCCGCCTGCGCGATGATCGCCGGGTGGTACCGCTGCCCGGGGGCGTTGACCACGCCGAACGGCAGCCGCGTGGTGGCCAGGGCGGACCCCAGCCACGTCCACGCGAACCCGGAGTGCCCCTGCGTCGACTGCCAGGGAGCCCAGTGGTCCGAGCACATCGCGGCGTCGAAGCCGCGCTGCTCCGCCAGCTGGGTCGCCGCGAGCAGCGCGGAGGGGTGGACCTGCTCGTGTGAGTTGTGGAATCCGACGCGCACCATGTCGCACTTTCCTACCGGTTGGACGGGCGTCCCGCGCGGCGAACGGTCGGAACGTGAGGGGTTGCCGTCGTCCGGCGACGGCAACCCCTCACGGTGACGGTGGTGGGCCGGCGCCCGGGCCGGGGTCGCGGCGGGCGTCGCGGGCCAGGACCCCCGCCTGCAGGCGGGTGCGCACGCCCAGCTTGGCCAGGACGTGGCTGACGTGGGACTTCACCGTCGTCTCCGAGACGACGAGCCGTGCGGCGATGTCCGCGTTGGACAGCCCGTCGCCGAGCGCGTCGAGGACGTCGCGCTCGCGGGCGGTCAGCGCGGCCAGACGCTCGTCGGCCGGCGCGGGCACCGGCGGCGCCGGCGGGACGTGGGACGCGACCGCGTCGAGCAGGCGGCGCGTCACCTCCGGCGCCAGGACGCCCTCGCCGGCCGCGACCCGGGCCACCGCGTCGACGAGCTCGCGCGCGCCGACGGTCTTCAGCAGGAACCCGGCCGCGCCGGCCCGCACCATCCCGAGCACGTACTCGTCGAGGTCGAACGTGGTCAGCGCGACGACCTCGGCCAGCCGCTCGCCGACGATCGCGGCCGTCGCGGCGATGCCGTCCGTCCCCGGCATCCGCACGTCCATGAGGACGACGTCGGGGCGCAGCGCCCGCGCCTGGCGCACGGCCACCTCCCCGTCGGCGGCCTCCCCGACGACCTCGACCCGGCCCGACTGCTCCAGCAGCAGCCGCAGCCCGGCCCGGATCGCCGCGTGGTCGTCGGCCAGCAGCACGCGCACCCGGGCGGTGCGCGGGGACGCCGACCCGCCGCCCGTCACCGCGGCACGCTCCCGGCCCGCAGGGGCAGCCGGGCGTGGACGCGCCACGTCCCGGCACGCGGACCGGCGTCGACCCGGCCGCCGAGCGCGGTCGCGCGCTCGCGCATCGTCTGCAGCCCCGTCGACGAGGTCAGGGCCGGGTCGACGGTCGCGGCGTCGGCCGGCAGCGCGTTCTCGACGACGAGGTCGAGGGCGTCCCCGTCGACGGTGCACCGGACCGACGCACGCCCCGTCCCGTGCTTGCGCGCGTTGGTCGCCGCCTCCTGCAGGATCCGGAAGGCCGCCTGGTCCACGGCGGCCGGCAGCCCGCCCGGCACGTCCCCGACGACGTCCACGTCGAGATCGGCCACGCGCGCCAGGCCCGCCGGTGCGGTCGCCGCGTCGACGTCGGCGCCCTGGCGCAGCACGAGGATCATCGAGCGCATCTCCGCGAGCGCGTCGAGCGACCCGGCCCGGGCCGCGGCCAGCGCCGCACGGTCCCGTGCCTCCTGCGGCGGCCCCGCCAGCGCGGCCTCGGCGTGGATGGCCACCGCCGACAGGTGGCCGGCCACCACGTCGTGCAGGTCGCGGGCCATGCGCGCGCGCTCGTCCTGCACGGCCCGCTCGCGGTCGAGGGCGGCGATGCGCGCCACGTCGTCCGCGTGGGCCCGCGCCAGGTCCGCTCGCGCGCGCTCGGCGTCGGCCCGCCGCGACTGCTCGCCGGCCAGCTCCAGGGAGCGGCGCACGTCCGCGCCCCACCACCACGGCGGCAGCAGCAGCGCCACGGCGACGAGGGTGAGCTGCACGACGTCCCGGGCGGCCGCACCAGCGGCGGCTGTCGCGACCGGCACCGCGACGACGAGCCCCACCAGGACGCCCAGCACGACGGCCCGGGCGCGCGCCGCGGCCCGCACGGCCACCGTGAACAGCGCGTCGAACAGGACGAGGTACATGCCGAGGCTGCCGCCCAGCCCGGCGTCCGCGAGCGCGAGACCCGCGACCACCACCAGCACGACGACGGGCCGCCGGCGCTTGGCCAGCAGCACGGAGGTGGCGACGAGCAGCAGCAGCGCCTGCCACGGGCGCGGCCCGGCGGGCACGTCCACCAGCGGCTGGTCGGCACCGACCGTCTGCACGTCGACGACCAGCAGGAAGAGCCCCAGCAGCAGCAGCCCCACCGCGTCCCACCGCACGGACCGCGGGTCCTCGCGCGTCGTCCAGCCGGCCACGTCGAAGCGGCTGCGCAGGGCGGAGAGCATGGTCACCATCCCAGCACGTGCCGTGCGCGGCGCTCTCCTCCGGACGGAGGAGACGCGCGGCGCGGGCCGGTCCGTCCGCCGGACGCGGGGGCCGGGCGCGCCGGGGCACGCTCGGGCCATGTCACCGCTCCAGTGGGTCCTCGACCACCCCGTCGGCGCGCTCGTGATCGCCTGCGAGATCGCGTTCTGGGTGTTCCTCGCCGCCGCGATCGTCGCCCGGTACGTGCTGCGGCGCCGACGCCTGTCGACCGTGCTGCTGCTGTGCGAGCCGGCGATCGAGGTCGTGCTCCTCGTCGCGACCGTCGGGGACCTGCTCCTCGGCTCCGAGCCGCAGTGGACGCACGGCCTGGCCGCGCTGTACCTGGGCTACACCGTCGCGTTCGGCAGGTGGACGGTGCGCCACGTGGACGCGTGGGTCGCGTGGCGCTGGTTCGGCGGGGCGCGGCCGGAGCGTGCGCCGCGGCACGGGCGGGCCCGGCTGCGGTACGAGTGGCACCTGTGGCTGCGGGTGCTGCTCGCGTGGGCGGTGGCCGTCGCGATCCTCGGCGCCCTCATGCTCGTCGCCACGGCGCCCGAGCAGCGCGAGGTGCTGCTGGGGTGGGTGGGGCGGGCGTCGCTGGTGCTGGTGCTGTGGCTGGTCACCGGGCCGGTGTGGCAGCTGTTCGCCGACGGGGCCCACGACGAGGACCCCGCGCCGACGGCGGGCGGGGGCATCGCGCCGGACCGCGCCCGCACGCCCTCACGGTGACGTGGACCGGCCCGCGACGATCTCCTCCGCGTGGGCGACGGCCCAGGACACCAGCGGCAGCAGGTGCGCGGCGAGGTCGCGGCCGAGCGGGGACAGCGCGTAGTCGACGCGCGGCGGGACCGTGCCTCCGACGGTGCGGTCGACCAGGCCGTCGGCCTCCAGCGTGCGCAGGGTCTGGGCGAGCATCTTCTCGCTGACGCCCTCCACGACGCGGCGCAGCTCGCCCCAGCGCAGGGACCGCTCGGCCAGCGCGACGAGCACGAGCACCCCCCAGCGGGACGTCACGTGGTCGAGGACCACGCGGCTCGGGCAGCTCGCGGGCGGCGGCCCGGCGGCGAGCAGCTGCGCGACCGGTGACGTGACGCCCGTCACGGGCGCCGCGGTCGATGACGCCGTGGCCTGCATGCTTACCTCCAGGTGTGTACCTGACGCCCGAGTGGGTACCCCGACCAGGGAAAGTGTAGGCGGAGGCCGGCGTTGCAGCCGGGGAGCGGGCCCCACCCGCCGTACCACCCCCCGCACGACCCCGCCGCACCCGCGGGACCACCCCAGGAGGAGCACATGTCAGTCGTCGTCACCGGAGCCACCGGGCACCTGGGTCGTCTCGTCGTCGAGGGTCTGCTCGACGCCGGCGTCGACGTCGTCGCCGGCGGGCGGCGCACCGAGCGGATGGCCGACCTCGACGCGCGCGGTGCTCGCGTCGTCGAGCTCGACTACGACCGCCCGGCGACGCTCGCCGACGCGCTCGCGGGCGCCGACACCCTCATGCTCGTCTCCGGCTCCGAGGTCGGGCGGCGCGTCGCGCAGCACGGCGCCGTGATCGACGCCGCGCGGGCCGCCGGCGTGCGGCGCGTCGTGTACACATCGGCCCCCCACGCGGACACCAGCGACCTCGTCCTGGCCCCGGAGCACAAGGCCACCGAGGAGCTGCTCGCCGCGTCCGGGCTGGTCACGACGGTGCTGCGCAACAACTGGTACACCGAGAACTACGTGCAGGCGCTGCAGCAGGCGGCCGCGACGGGCGAGATCGTGGGCTCGGTCGGGCAGGGGCGCGTCGCGTCCGCGACCCGGGCCGACCTCGCAGCCGGTGCCGTCGCGGTGCTGACGGGCGACGGGCACGACGGCCGCACGTACGAGCTGACCGGCGACCACGCGTGGACGCACGACGAGCTCGCCGCGGCCGCGACGCAGGTGCTCGGGCGCCCGGTGACGTACCGCGACGTCACGCCCGACGAGCAGCGCGCCGGTCTGCTGGCCGCAGGGCTCGACGAGGGCACCGCCGGGTTCGTCGTCGCGCTGGACCAGAACACCGCCGCCGGTGCGCTCGGCGACGCCACGGACACGCTGCGCACGCTGCTCGGCCGCCCCACGACGCCGCTCGTGGACGGCTTGGCCGCCGCCTGGTCGGCCACCGCCTGACACCCGCCGCTTGACCCCCACCACGACACCGGCCCCCGCACCCGCCGCGCGAGACCGGGCTCAGGTCGCCCACCGACACCGGTGAGCCACCTGAGCCCGGTCTCGTGCCGGGCCCGTCCCAGGACTCAGGACAGGTCGACCGCGTGACGCGTCAGACCGCGTCCGACCACGCCTCCGCCGCCGTCGTCACCGGCTCGCCGGTGCGGGCGGACTCCTCGATCGCCAGGCCCAGCAGGTGGTCCTGGCAGCCGTCGGCCAGCGGGTACGGCGCCGGGCCGTCGCCGCGCAGCCACGCCCCGGTGCCGGCGAGCAGGTGCGCGACCGCCAGGTCGTCGTCGGCCAGCCGCGCCCCGATGAACGGGTTGCGGTACAGCACGCGCCCGTCGACGGACAGGTGGTCGAGGTCGAACCCCTCGAGGTCCTGCTCCCGGCCCGACTGCCGCCGCTCGATCCGCGACGTCAGCACCGTGCGCCCGTCGACCCACCGCGTCACCGCGTCGTCGACGATCTCCCCGTGCGACCCGCGCACGACGACCCGGTTGGTGCGCAGCGGGTTGTACCACTGGTTGTCGGTGAAGTCGTAGAGGATCGTGCGGCCGTCGCCCAGGTCGAGCGTCGCCAGGACCGACCGCACCGGCGCCGGCTCCGTCGCACCCGTCCAGCCGTCACGGCCGATCGGGTCGAGCAGCGGGGCCGTGAACGCCTGCGCGCGCACCGTCACCGGCCCGCGCCCCGCCCCCAGCAGGTACCGGCCCAGACCGACCGCGTGGTACAGGTGCGTCGAGGAGATCTGCACGCTCGTCGGCTCACCGATCGTCCCGGCCTCGACGACGGCCCGTCGCGCGCGGTGCGCCGGCATCGACGGCGAGTGCTCCGCGACCTGCACCAGACCCGTCGCGCCCACGTCGGCCCACAGCGCCCGCAGCCCGTCGACGTCCGGTGCCGGCGGCGTCTCGGCCAGCACGGGGACCGCCGCGTCGACGACCTCCCGCACCACGTCCGGCGTCACCGGCCACGGCGTCGCGGTGACGACCAGCTCGGGCCGGTCCGGCGCGGCACCCGCACCCGGGACGGCGCCCGTGACCAGCTCCTCGACCGTCCGCACCGTCGGCACGCCCCACGCCGCCTCGACCTGCGCCCCGCGCTCCGCGGTGCGCGTCACGACGCCCACGCACCGGAACTCCTCGGGCAGCAGGCGCGCCACCCGCACGAAGAACTCGGCCCGCCACCCCGACCCCACGACCCCGAACCGGGTCGGCTGCTGCTGCGTCACACGGACCTCCTCGTCGTCGTCGACCCTAGCGGCGCACCGGTCGCCGGGCGGGTCGGCGCGTTCGGGTCCCCGAAACGCACCGCGCCGGGCCGGGGCACTCCCGCGCCGCCCGTTATCGCAACCCCGCCGCGCGCCCTACGGTGCCGCTGCACCCGTCCCGTCGTCCCCGGAGCCCGATGAGCACCCCCGCGCCACCCGCACCGACGGGCGCCGTCGACCGGCCGCACCCCACGAGGGCGCAGCTGCGGCGCTGGCGACGCAACCTCGCCGACGAGCGCGCCGAGGCCGCCGTGTACCGCGAGCTCGCGTCGCGGCGCACGGGCGAGGAGCGCGAGATCCTGCTCGCCCTCGCCGAGGCCGAGCGACGGCACGAGGTGCACTGGCTGGACCTGCTGGGCGACGACGCCGGGCGGCCGGTGCGCGGCGACTGGCGCACCCGGCTGCTGGCGGTGCTCGCCCGCCGGTTCGGGTCCGTGTGGGTGTACGCGCTCGCGCAGCGCGCCGAGGCGCGGTCGGGGTACGCGCAGGACGCCGAGGCGACGCCGCGCATGGTCGCCGACGAGCAGATCCACGAGGAGGTCGTGCGCGGCCTGGCGATGCGGGGCCGGCAGCAGATCTCCGGCACGTTCCGGGCCGCGGTGTTCGGCGCCAACGACGGGCTGGTGTCCAACCTCGCGCTCGTCCTGGGGATCGGCGCGAGCGGCGTCGCGACGGGCACGGTGCTGCTCACCGGCCTCGCCGGCCTGCTGGCCGGCGCGTTGTCGATGGGCGCCGGGGAGTACGTGTCCGTGCGGTCGCAGCGCGAGCTGCTCGAGGCCTCGCGCCCGGACGCGGCCGCCGCCGCGGCGCTCACCCACCTCGACGTCGACGCCAACGAGCTGGCCCTGGTCTACCGCGCCCGCGGCATGGAGCCCGCCGCGGCGCACGCTCGCGCCGCCGTCGTCCTGGCGTCGCTCGCGCAGTACGACGCGCAGCAGGCGGTGGACGCGTCGCTGCTGCGCACGTCGACGGCGCTGCCCGGGACGATGCGGCCCGGGCGGTCGGACGACGCGGACGGTGCCGTGCCGGGGGCCGAGGCCGGGGACGTCGAGCCGCGCACGGACCACCCGCCGGTCGCCGAGCGCGACGAGCACGAGTCGGTCGGCACCGCGTGGGGGGCCGCGATCGCCAGCTTCTGCTTCTTCGCGTCCGGTGCGCTCATCCCCGTCCTGCCGTACCTGCTGGGGGCGTCGGGCGCGACGGCGGTGGCCTGGTCCGCCGGGCTCGTCGGCGTCGCGCTGCTCGGCACCGGGTCGGTCGTCGGGCTGCTGTCCGGGGCGTCGCCCGTGCGCCGCGCGGTGCGGCAGCTCGCCATCGGGTACGGCGCCGCTGCGGCGACGTACCTCCTGGGGCTCGCGTTCGGCACGTCGGTCGCCTGACGGCCCCGTTCGGGATGCCGGATCGGCCGCGGCGGGTGAGGCTCGTGGGGTGACGCGATTCGGGTACACCCTCATGACCGAGCAGTCCGGCCCCCGCGAGCTCGTCGGGTACGCGCAGCACGCCGACCGGCTGGGCTTCGACTTCGCCGTGTCGTCGGACCACTTCTTCCCGTGGCTCGACGAGCAGGGCCACTCGCCGTACGCGTGGAGCGTGCTCGGGGCGGTCGCGCACGCGACGGAGCGCCTCGAGCTCATGACGTACGTGACCTGCCCGACCATCCGGTACCACCCGGCGGTCGTGGCGCAGAAGGCCGCGACGATCGCCCTGCTCTCGCAGGACCGGTTCACCCTGGGGCTGGGCGCGGGCGAGAACCTCAACGAGCACGTCGTCGGCGAGCGCTGGCCGGCCGTCGGGGAGCGGCACGACATGCTGGAGGAGGCGCTGGAGATCATCCACGCGCTGCTCACGGGCGACCGCGTGACGTACGAGGGTGCCCACTTCCGTGTCGACTCGGCGAAGCTGTGGGACGTCCCGGAGGTGCCCGTGCCGATCGGCGTCGCGGTGTCCGGCCCGCAGTCCGTGTCGCGCTTCTCCGGGCTCGCCGACCACCTGATCGCCGTCGAGCCGGACGCGGACCTGGTGCGGTCGTGGGACGAGGCGCGCGAGGGGCTGGAGCCGACGATCAAGGCCATCGGGCCGTCGCGCAAGATCGGGCAGATCCCGATCTCGTGGGGCCCGGACCGTGACGAGGCCGTCGCGCGGGCGCACGAGCAGTTCCGGTGGTTCGCCGGCGGCTGGAAGGTCAACGCCGACCTGCCGACGACGGAGGCGTTCGACTCGGCCGCGCAGTTCGTGCGGCCGGAGGACGTCGCCGAGGCCATCCCCTGCGGCCCCGACCTCGACGCGATCGTCGAGGCCGTGAGCGCCTACTGGGAGGCCGGGTTCACCGACGTCGCGGTCGTGCAGGTGGGCGACGCGCTGCAGCAGCGGTTCCTCGACGAGGCCGCCGGGCCCCTGCTGGAGCGGCTGCGCGAGGCCGCGCCGAGCGACTGACGGCTGCCCGCGGGGGCACTGCCGTCATCCGGCCTCCGCGACACCTTCACGCACCCACCCCAGGACGGGCCACGCGCACCCGGCCGTGACCTCTAGCGTCACCCACGTGACCGCTGCCGACACCCGCCGAGGGCCGCGCCACGCGCGCGTCCCCGAGACGGCCCCCCGGCACGCGCGGGTGCCGTACACGGCCGCGCGCGGACCGGCGATCGCCCTCACGGCGGTGCTGACGACCTTCGCGTCGGTGGCCGGCGCGGTGTACGTGGACCTGCGCGGCCAGATGGACGTCAGCGGCGCCCACGGTCTGGTGATCTCGACGCCCGCGCCCGTCGCGACGCCCGCGGCCCCCGACGACCCGTTCGCCGGTGCCGCGATGAACATCCTCGTCATGGGCACGGACCTGCGCGACGAGGAGAACGCGGCGCTCGCGGGGGAGGCCGACGGCATGCGCTCGGACTCCACGATGCTCGTGCACGTCGCGGGCGACCGGACGTGGGCCGAGGCCGTGTCGATCCCGCGCGACTCGCTGGTCGACGTGCCGGAGTGCCTGCTGCCCGACGGCGGGCGGTCCCGCCCGCGGCACACGATGTTCAACGAGGCGTTCTCGATCGGTGCGGGCTCCACCCGGAGCATGGACCACGCCGCGGCGTGCACGATCGGCACGGTGCAGGCGCTGACGGGCGTGACCGTCACGCACCACCTGGTGGTGCGGATGACCGGCGTGATCGACGTCGTCGACGCGCTCGGCGGGGTGCGCATGTGCCTGCCAGAGCCGGTCGACGAGGACCCGCGCTACGGCGACCTGCATCTGCCGGCCGGCGACCAGCGGCTCGACGGGTGGCAGGCCATCGGGTTCCTGCGGGTGCGGCACGGCACCGGCATGGGCCTGGAGATGGGCAGCGACCTCACCCGGATCACGCGGCAGCAGGCGCTCGTGCAGGCGGCGGTCCGCGAGCTGCTGGCCAAGGACGTGCTGGGCGACGCGGACGAGCTGTACGGCGTGGCGCGGGCGGTGCTGGGGGCGCTCACGGCGGACCCGCAGCTGGCGGACCCCGTGCGTCTCGCGGCGTTCGGGTACTCGCTGCGCGGCATGGACCGCACGCGGATCGTCTTCACCGACGTGCCGGTCGCGGCGGCCCGGAGCGACCGGAACCGGGTCGAGTGGACGTCCGCCGCCGACGAGATCTGGCAGCGCCTGGTCACCGACACCCCGCCCGCGTCGCTGCTGCCGCCCCCGCCCGAGACACCTCCCGCGTCGCCGACCGAGGGCGCCGGCACGGGCGACCAGCCGCCGCCGGACGTCCCCGTGCCACCGGACCCGCCGGCCGGCGGGGGGACCGGCGAGGTTCCGCCGCCCCCGGTCGAGGAGGTCCTGCCCGGGGTGTGCGCGACCTGACGCGGACAGGGGGTTGCGCAATCAGGTAAGCCTCACCTTATGCTGGCGCCGTGACCGAGGCCCCCGTGACCGTCGACACCGCGACCGTCGAGACGACCGCTCCGCCGGCGTCCCCCTTCCGGATGTTCCACGTGCGCGTCGCCGCGCTGCAGCGGCTGTGCCCCAGCCTGCTGCGCGTGACCTTCACGGGCCACGACCTCGACCGCTTCGCGGACAACGGGTTCGACCAGCGCATCAAGTTCTTCCTGCCGGTCACCGGCTCGCCGTACACCGACCTCATCGACCTGGAGCGCACGGGCGACTGGTACGGCTCGTGGCGCGCCCTGCCGGACGACCGCCGCCACCCCATGCGCACCTACACGGCGCGCGGGGTGCGCCCGCACCCGCGCGAGCTGGACGTCGACATCGTGCTGCACGGCGACACCGGCCCCGCGTCGCGCTGGGCGTCGACCGCGCAGGTCGGCGACGAGCTGGTCGTCATGGGCCCCAACGCCGACCACGTCGGCCCGCACGGCGGCGTCGACTTCGTCCCCCCGGCCCGCACCGACCGCCTGCTCATCGCCGGCGACGAGACCGCGCTGCCCGCCATCGCCGGCATCGTCGAGCGGCTGCCGCGCGACGCCCGCGGCGAGGTGCTGATCGAGATGCCGTGGTCCGACGACCGCCTCGACCTCGACGCGCCCGAGGGCGTGCACGTCCACTGGCTCGGCCGCGACGGCCGCGCCCACGGCGAGCTGCTCGTGCCCGCCGTGCAGGCCGCGTGCGCGCGCCTGCTGCCCGGCCAGGCGCCGGTGCCGGACGTCGACCTCGAGGACGTCGACGTCGACGCCGGGATGCTGTGGGAGGTGCCGATCGACTACGCGACCGGCGCGCCCCTGGCCGCCGAGGCGCACCTGTACGCCTGGCTCGCGGGGGAGGCCGGCGTCATCAAGACCCTGCGCCGCCACCTGGTCGGCGAGTGCGGCGTCGACCGCAAGGCCGTCGCGTTCATGGGGTACTGGCGCCAGGGGAAGTGCGAGGCGAACTGACCGTGCGCCGTCACCCGCCCCGTCGTGCCCGACGGGTGGGACGCGCTCGTCGCGAGACCGGGTCGAGGGCCGCTCTGCGGGCCTGACGGGACCGGAGCCCGGTCTCGATCCGTGCCGGTCCCGGCATCCGCACGGGGCACGGGCCGACCTCGGGCGGGCGGCAGACACCGCCCGCCGCCGCGCGTGGTGGACCTAGGTCCCCGCCCGCGCGCCCGGTGCAGGCCTACGTTTCAAACGTGGCTGAATCAATCCTCGTCGAGACGACGACGCCCCCCGGCACCGCCGAGGTCGCGCTGCTGCAGGCGGTCGCGGACCCGGTGCGGTGGGCGGTCCTCGACGTCCTCGCCCGTGGCGAGCGGTGCGTCTGCGACCTGCAGGAGCACGTGCCGGTGCCGGCGAACCTGCTCAGCTACCACCTCAAGGTGCTGCGCGACGCCGGGCTGGTCGACACCTCGCGGCGGGGTCGCTGGATCGACTACCGGCTCGCGGACGACGCCCGCAGCCGCCTGACGGACGCGTTGCCGGCAGGCCGGACCCCGGACCCGTCATGACCGCGGACCCGTCATGACGGCGCCGAGCACGTCCGCGGTCACCAGCTCGACGGCGCGCCTCGTCGCCGCGCTGGTCGCGGCGGCCGCCGTGTGGGTCGGGCTGTTCGCGCTGAACGAGATCGCGTGGGACGTCGCCCTGGGCGACTGGCTCGGCCTGGACCTGTCGCACCGGGTCGTCGACGCGGTGCACTTCTTCCTCTACGACGTCGGCAAGATCCTGCTGCTGCTCGTCGGGATGATCTTCGTCATCGGGCTGCTGCGGACCACGCTGCGTCCCGAGCGCGTGCGGGCGTTCCTCGAGGGCAAGCCGCTGTGGCTGTCCCTGGGCATGGCGGCGCTGCTCGGTGCCGTGACGCCGTTCTGCTCGTGCTCGTCCATCCCGCTGTTCATCGGGTTCGTGGCCGCAGGGGTGCCCCTGGGGGTGACGTTCGCGTTCCTCGTCGCCTCACCGCTGGTCAACGAGGTGGCCGTGGTGATGCTGGCGGACATGTTCGGCTGGCAGCTCACCGGCGCGTACGTCGGCGCCGGGCTGGGGATCGCGGTGGTGGTGGGCGCGGTCTTCTCCCGGCTGCACCTGGAGCGGTGGGTCGAGGACTTCGTGTTCGCCGCTCCCGTCGCCAGCCTCGGCGCCGACGGTCACCGCCCGACGCTCGCGGAGCGGGTCGCGGCCGCCCGGGAGGAGACCCGCGACATCGTCGGACGGGTGTGGAGGTGGGTGCTCGTCGGTGTCGCCGTCGGTGCGGGCGTGCACGGCTGGGTGCCCACCGAGTTCTTCGCCACCCACGCCGGGCCCGGCAACCCGTTCGCGGTCGTCGTCGCGACCCTCGTCGGCATCCCCCTGTACTCCAACGCCGCCGGGGTGATCCCGGTCGCCGAGGCGCTGTGGGCCAAGGGCATGGCCACGGGCACGGTGACGGCTTTCATGATGGGCACCGTCGCGCTGTCGATCCCCGAGGCCGTCCTGCTGCGGCGCGTGCTCAAGCCCCCGCTGCTCGCCCTGTTCTTCGGCACGGTCGCCGTGGCGATCATGGCCGTCGGTCTCGTCGTCAACCTCGTCCTGTGACACCGCGGGCCCACCCGGTCCGTCGCCGCCCCACCCCGACCTGGAGGTCGTCATGCACATCAAGGTCCTCGGCCCCGGCTGCCGCAACTGCGTCAACCTCGAGCGCGTCACCCGGGAGGCCGTCGACGCGCTCGGCATCGAGGCCGAGATCGAGAAGGTCACCGACTACCCGGCGATCGCCGGGTACGGCGTGATGAGCACGCCGGGGCTGGTCGTCGACGGCGAGGTCGTCCTGTACGGGCGGGTACCGACAGCCGCCCAGGTGCGCGAGATCCTCGAGCCGCGCGTCGCGGGCTGAGCGGCCGGCGGCTCAGCGCGTCAGAACAGCGTCAGGTCGTCCTCGGCGGGTGCCACCGTCACGGCCGCCGCGGCCACCGCCGGGACCGGCGTGCGGTCGCGGACGCCGGTGGCCTGCGGTGCCTCCCCGCCCGCGGGCGTCGACGTCAGCAGCCGCGCCGCCAGCATCTGCAACGAGTGCATCTCGACGCGTGCCAAGGCCTCGTGCAGCGCCCCGCCGTCGACGGGCAGCAGGCCCGGCCCCGTCCCGGCGGTCAGGTCCATCCCGAGGTCCACGTCGGTGCGCATCGTCATGAGCTCGACGTTCTGCCAGAACGCCGCCCGCCCGTCGGGGTCCGCGAGCTTCTTCACGCACGCCTTGCCGAGCACCTCGGCGACGCGCCGGCCCTCGTTCGTGTCGACGTCGGCGAACGCGGCCTCGACGGACCCGAAGGCGGCGAGCAGCGCGACGCCCGTCTTCTCCCCGATGCCGCGGATGCCCGTGAGGTTGTCCGACGCGTCCCCGCGCATCGCCGCGTACTGCCGGTACTGCGACGGGTCGATGCCGAGCATGAGGCGCAGCCGCGCCGGGGTCAGCACGGGCGAGGCCTCGACGCCGCCGTTGATGATCCGCAGGACCGACGTCGTGTCGCTGACCAGGGAGAACGCGTCGCGGTCCGACGTGCACACGACGGTGTGCCAGCCGACGGCGGTCGCCTGCGCCGCGGCGGACGCGAGGACGTCGTCGGCCTCGAGCCCGTCCGGGATGACGACGTGCAGGCCCGCGGACCAGAACACGTCGACCGCGAGCGCGAGCTGCGTGACCAGGTCGTCCGGCTTGGGGGTCCGGTGCGCCTTGTAATGCGGGTGCACGGCCTTGCGCACGTTGCTGCCCGCGTCGTCGAAGCCGATGACGACGGCGTCGGCGCCGGCGCGGTCGACGGCCCCGAGGACCTGCGCGAGCGCACCCTTGACCGCCCACGTGGGGCTCCCGTCGCGCGTCCGCAGCTGCGAGCCGAGCAGGGCGTGGAACGAGCGGTGGATGAGGGAGTTGCCGTCGACGGCCAGCAGGGTCTTCGTCATGGGTCGAGCGGGGCCGCTCGGGTCCTTTCTCGGGACGGGTGCGGGCCGGGGCCGCGGGGCCCTGCCGGGGTCGAGGGTACGCGCGTCAGTGCGGCCAACGGTCGGACGGCGGTGGCGGCGACGCGCCGCAGGGGCACGTCACGGCCGTCGCGGCAAGCGGCCGGCCGCAGCGCCCGCAGGGCAGCCGGTCGCAGCGTGCGCAGAGCACGACGCCGACGGCGTGGGTGCCGGGCACGGTGGTGCGGACGACGTCGTGGCGGGCCGGGTGCCCTGCCGCGCAGCGTGGGCCGTCGACCTCGTCGACCTCGTCGACACCGTCGATCCCGTCGACCCCGGCCGGCGGGACGGGGGACGCGGGGGCCGCCCGGACCTCGTCCCGCGCGCGGACGAGCCGGCGCAGCGCCCAGCACAGCAGGACCGCGAGCAGCATCCACTCGATCATGCCGATCAGGGGGCCAGCGCTCATGGCGTCGCTCTCCGTCCCCCGGCCGGGCCGACCGGGCTCGACGGGTCCGACTGCGCGCGCCGGCGGCACCGGCACCTCGTCCAGCGTCACACGTGATGCTCGGCACGGCGCGCCGAGCGTGCCCGCGTCGGTGCGGGAGGATGTCCCGCGTGACGCACCGCCACCGAGCCCTCCGACGCGACGCATGAGGCTGCCTGCCTGGGCGCGCTGGGTCGACCCGCTGACGGTGATGATCCTCGCCGTCCTGGCTCTCGGGCTGCTCGTGCCGGTCCCCGACGGCGTCGGGGCCGCACTGGACACGGTCCGGACCGGGGCGATCGTGCTGCTCTTCCTCCTGTACGGCGCACGGATGCCCACGCGGGAGGTCGTCGAGGGGCTACGGCACTTCCGCCTGCAGGGGTCGCTGCTCGCGGCGACGTACGTCCTGTTCCCGCTTCTCGGCCTGGCCGTCCAGCTGCTGCCGGACGCGGTGCTGGCCCCCGACCTGCGCCGCGGGCTGCTGTACCTGTCGGTGCTGCCCTCGACCGTGCAGTCGTCGGTGGTGATGACGTCGGTCGCGCGCGGCAACGTCGCCGGGGCGATCACGGGCGCGACCATCTCGAACGTCCTGGGCGTCCTGCTCACGCCCCTGCTGGTCGCGGTGCTGCTGGGCGCGACGGGCGCCGGGCTTGACGGCGGCGCGGTCGGCGGGATCCTGCTGCAGCTGCTGCTGCCGTTCGTCGTGGGGCAGTGCGTGCAGCCGTGGATCGGCGGGTGGTTGCGTCGGCACGGGCGCCTGACGCGGGTCACCGACCGCGCGACGATCCTGCTCGTCGTGTTCACCTCCGTCAGCGAGGCCCAGTCGGCCGGGGCGTGGGACGAGCTGACCGTCGCGACGCTGCTCGTCCTGCTCGTCGTGTGCGCGGTGGTGCTGGCGGTCATGCTCGGCGTGACGTGGCGCGGCGGAGCGCTGCTGGGCCTGGACCGCGCCGACCGCGTCGCGCTGCTCATGTGCGGGTCGAAGAAGTCGGCGGCGACGGGTCTGCCGATGGCGGCGGTGCTGTTCGCGCCGGCGGTCGCGGCGAGCGTCGCGCTGCCGGTGATCGCGTTCCACCAGCTGCAGATCGTCGTGACGGCGCTCCTGGCCCGTCGCCTGGCGAGGTCGGCCACCAACGACGCCTGACGGGTCGCCGGTGTCAGCCCGTCGCCCGCAGCGCGTCCCGCAGCTCCCCGCCGGCGCCGTCACGCCCGAACACGGGCACGACGTGCACGGGCGCGTCGACGTCGACCTGCGTCCCGCCCGCGTGCTGCTCGCCCGAGCGCAGGTCGGTCCAGGTGGCACCCGCCGGCAGGTGCACGGTGCGCGAGGTGGCGCCCGGGTGCACGACGGGCGCGACGAGCAGGTCGGGACCCAGGAGGTACTGGTCGGTGACCTGCCACGCGCGCGGGTCGTCGCCGAACTCGTGGAACAGCCCGCGCAGGACCGGCTGCCCGTGCTCGTGCGCCTCGCGCATGAGCGCGCGCAGCCGGGGTCGCAGGGCCTCGCGCACCCGCAGGTAGCCCGTGAGGACCCGTTCGACCTCGGGGCCGTAGCTCCAGAGCTCGTTGTCCGCGCCGGCGGCCATGCGCGGTGACCCGTCGGCGGCGGCGACCGCCCGGCTGGGCAGGCGGTCGCCGTGCATGCGCAGGACGGGGCTGAACGTCCCGAGCTGGAACCACCGGACCAGCAGCTCGCCGAACGCGGGGTCGCGGACGTCGCCGCCGTGGAACCCGCCGACGTCCGTGGTGAACCAGGGGATGCCCGCGACCCCCATGTGCACGCCGGCGACGACCTGGCGGCGCAGCGCCTGCCACGTGCTCGCGATGTCGCCCGACCACACGAGCGCGCCGTAGCGCTGGCTGCCGGCCCACGCGCACCGCACGAGGTTGACCACGTCCCGCTCCCCGGCGGCGGTCAGCCCGTCGTGGAAGACCCGGGAGAACAGCTGCGGGTACAGGTTGCTCACCTGGGCTCCCGGGCCCGCGTGGAACCGGTAGTTGTCGAGGTCGTAGCGCCCGTACTCCGGCTCGGCCTCGTCGAGCCAGAAGATCCGCACACCGTGCTCGTGGTAGTTCCGCCGGCACAGCTCCCACAGCGCCGCGCGGGCGTCGGGGTGCGTGACGTCGACGAACATGCTGGGTTCGCCGAAGGCCATCTGCACCCCGAGGCCGCGGTCGGTGCGGACCAGGTGGTTGGCGCCGGCGAGCTGCGCGAAGTTCTCCGAGTCGACGCCGACCTGCGGCCAGACGGACACCATGAGCTCGACGTCCAGCGCCCGCAGCTCGGCGGTCATGGCTGCGGGGTCGGGCCAGAACTCCTCGTCGAACCGGTAGTCACCCAGGTGCGGCCAGTGGAAGAAGTCCGCGACGACGACGTCGAGCGGCAGCCCGCGGCGCCGGTGCTCGCGCGCGACGTCCAGCAGCTCCTCCTGCGTGGTGTACCGCAGCCGGCTCTGCCACAGGCCCAGCCCGTGCTCGGGCATCATCGGCACGTGCCCGGTGGCGTCGGCGTACGCCGCGGCGATCTGCGCGGGGGTGTCGCCCGCGGTCACCCAGTAGTCGAGCTGCCGGGTGCTGTCCGCGACCCACGCGGTGCGGTTGCGCCCGAACGTCGCGCTCCCCACGGCCGGGTTGTGCCAGAGCATCCCGTAGCCCGCGCTCGAGACGACGAACGGCACGGACGCCTGGGAGTTGCGGTGCGCCAGCTCGAGCGTGCAGCCCTTGAGGTCGACGAGGTCCTGCTGGTAGAGCCCCATGCCGGCGAGGTGCTCGTCGGGGTCGGACTCGAAGCTCGCGACCAGCCGGTGGTCCCCTCCGACGTGGGCCCGGAAGTCCCGGGCCCGCAGCTTGAGAGCGCCCCCGGACTCGTGCTCGCGCAGCAGCACCCGGCCCGTGCGGTCCCGGAACGTCACGCGGCACCACGCGACGTGGTGGCCGACCTGCCAGTCCCGGTGCTGGCCCGTCGTCAGCTCGACGGTCAGCCGGCCCTGGACGAGCGTGGCGGTGTCACCGTCGACCTCGACGTGCGCGGGCGCGGTCGCGGGCGCCGGCAGCAGGGCCCAGTCGGTGTCGACGACGTCGCCGGTGGCGGACGAGCGGACGCGGACCGCGTCGGCTCCCCAGGGGTCGACGACGAGGGTCTCGCCGTCTCCCGTCCAGCGCAGGCTCCGGCCGTCGGTGTGCAGGTGCGGCACGGGCGTCTCCCCGGGGTGGTCCGGACGGTCACCGCGGTGTGACCTGGTCTGCCGACGAGGCTAGGTGCTGCGGCGGACCGCGGCGAGGGCCGCGAGCGCGTCGGGCCCGCCCCGACCCGTCGCCGTCAGCGGGCCAGCAGGTCCTCGGTCGTCGTGCCCGGCAGGGACACCGTCACCTGCGTGTCCCACGGGTCACGCAGGGTGATCGACCGGCCGTCGTCCGCGAACGCCAGGCCGCGGGCGCGCAGCCGGGAAGCCAGCGCATCGAGGTCGTCGCGGCCCGGGACGGTCACGGCGACGTCGCCCAGGCCCAGCGACGCCGCTCGCGGGCCGGCGCCCCGGCTGTTCCACGTGTTCATCGCGACGTGGTGGTGGTAGCCGCCCGCGGAGGCGAACAGAGCGCCGGGGTAGCCGCGGACGGTGGCCTCGAAGCCGAGCGCGTCGAGGTAGAACGTCGCGGCGGTGGCGACGTCCCCCACCTGCAGGTGCACGTGACCGACGCGCCCGGCGAGGGCCGGTCCCGCGTCCAGCGCCTCCTGGGTGACGTGCTCGCGCAGGTAGGCGGTGGGGTCCAGGTACTCGGTGGCCATGACGAGCTCGCCGTCGCGGTGCAGCCACTGGTCCCGGTCGCGGTCGGTGTACAGCTCGATGCCGTTGCCCTCGGGGTCGGTGAAGTAGAAGGCCTCGGAGACGAGGTGGTCGCTGGACCCGACGAACCGGCTGCGGGGGTCCTGGGCGGCGCGGTAGACGGTCGCCGCGAGGCTCGGCACGTCGTCGAAGAGGAACGCCGTGTGGAACAGGCCGGCCTGGCGCGGGTCGACCGGCGGCAGGCCGGGGGCGTGGACCAGCCGCAGCATCGGGGTGGCGCCGCGGCCGAGGACGCGGTGCACGCGGCCGCCGCGGTCGCGCTCCTCGAGCGGGGTGAGGGCGAGCGCGTCGGCGTAGTAGGCGGCCATGCCCTCGAGGTCGCCGACGTGCAGCGTCACGGCGTCCATCGTCGTGGCGGGCGCGAGCACGCGCTCGTCGGTGGTGCCGGGGGTCGGCGTGGGGCTGGGCATCGGCGTCTCCGCACCCTGGAAGTTGTCAGGACAACTAAAGGGTAGGGCCGTTTACTTCAACCGTCAACTAAGAGTCGGGGGTCGACAGGTGTCCCTGCTCGTCCGGCACCAGCTCCGGGCCCGCCTCCGGTGGCCGCGGCTCGTCCTCGGGGAACGCCCGCACGGCCAGCAGGGCCACGTCGTCCTCGTGCGAGGGGGCGAGCTCCTCGAGGATCGCGTCGCACAGCTCCTCCAGCGGCAGGTGCGCGAGACGCCCGCCCAGCGCGCGCAACCGCTCCACGCTGGTCGCCAGGCGCTCACCCCGGCGCTCGACCAGGCCGTCGGTGTACAGCAGCACGGTCGCTCCGGGCGCGATCAGCTGCGTGTGGTCGTGCCGCACGGTGCGCGCGCGCAGGCCCAGCAGCAGGTCGCTCGGCCGCCACAGCAGCTCCGCCTGCCCGTCGGGCTGCACCAGCAGCGGGGGCAGGTGGCCGGCGTTCGACCAGCGCAGCAGCCGCATGCCCTGCTCGGCCAGCTCGGTCGGCTGCTCCAGGCGCGCGAGGACCGCCGTGCTGAACGCCCCGATCGCCAGGTCGTGCGCCGCCCAGTCGAACGCCGACAGGATCGCCGCCGGCGGCTGCTCGACCGCGTGCGCCCCGCCGCGCAGCACGTTGCGGATCTGCGCCATCTTCACCGCGGCCTGCAGGTCGTGGCCCGTGACGTCGCCGATCACCAGGCACGTGCAGCCGTCGCGCAGCAGGAACGCGTCGTACCAGTCGCCGCCGATCTGCGTGCCCGTCGACGCCGGCACGTAGCGCGCCGCCAGCTGCAGGTGGTCCGGCTCCGGCAGCTCGGTGAGCAGGCTGCGCTGCAGCTCCTCGGCCAGGTCGCGGCGCGCCGCGTGCAGGTGCGCGTTGTCCAGCGCGAGCCCCATCTGGGCCGTGACGTCGCGCAGCGCCGTGACGTCGGCGTCGGTGAACCCGTCGCGCGCGGCGCCGCGCGCCAGGGTCACGACGCCCCGGGTGCGCCCGCGTCCACGCAGCGGCAGGACCATCAGGGTGTCCGGCGCCAGCTGCTCGAGCAGGTCCCGCGCGGGCCCCGCGTGCACGATGTCCTCCAGCGGCGGGGAGCCGAAGCGCAACGCCGGCCGCGACGTGGCCAGCACCTCGGCGACCAGCGACGTGCGCGCCAGGGCGGGCACCCGCAGCGCGCGGTACGCGTCCAGCACGGGCTGCATCGCCGGGTCGGCGTGCCGTGCCGCGACGTCGTGCAGACGCGGACGCCACGGGCCCGTGCCCTCGTCGAGCAGGCTCGCGATCGCGAAGTCGGCGACGTCGGGCACCAGGTGCGGCAGGACCGCCTCGAGCGCCTGCGCCGGGTCCACCGCGTCGGCCAGCACCGCGGCGACCCCCGCGAGGAGCTCGGACCGCGACCGCCCCTGCTCGGCGAGCTCGAGCGCGCGCCGACGCTGCGTGATGTCGGTGAAGTACGCGGCGACCCCGCCGCGCTCCGCGATCGCCCGGACCTCGTACCAGCCGTCCAGCGGTGCGGGGTAGTACGCGTCGAACGACTGCGGCTCTCCGGTGCGCGCGACCTCGCGGTACCGCTCCTCGAAGACCGTGCCCACCGCCGCGGGGAACAGGTCCCAGATGACGCCGCCGAGCAGCTCGGTCCGGGTCCGCGCGAGCAGGACCTCGGCCTCGGCGTTGACGTAGCCGAACCGCCAGTCCGCGTCGACCCAGTAGTAGCCCGTCGACATGTCCTCGAGGATCTGCTGGACGTACAGGTCGCGCTCGCGCAGGGCCGTCGTGTCGGTCGTCACGCCGATGAGGTGCGTGGCCCGGCCCGACGCGTCGGGCAGCGCACGTCCCCGCGCCGTCAGCCAGCGCGTCGTGCCGTCCGGACGCTGCACCCGGAACTCGGCCTCGTAGACGCCGCACGTGGCGATGGCCCGGTCGATCGCGGCCGACGTCGAGGCCAGGTCCCCGGGGTGCAGGCGCGCGTCGAACGACGCGATGGTGCCGCCGAAGGTGTCCTCGTCGTAGCCGAAGACCTCCAGCAGGGTCGCGTCCCACCGGAGCTCGCCCGTCGTCAGGTCCCACTCGAAGGTGCCGAGCCCTGCGGCCTGCGCCGCGGAGTCGAGCAGCGCGAGGCGGGCGGCTCGGGCGCCGGTCGGTGGGGCGTCGGTGGTGTCGTCCGACGATGCGTGCACGTGCTCTCCCTCATCGCCGACGCCTGTCTCGTCACCGACGTCCGTCCAGGGAGCGTGCCACGCGCGCGGACGCGCGTCGAGGCGAGGGCCCGTCAGCGGTGCGTCGGGGCGACGCGACGCCCGGTGGGGTGTCGGTGCGCGGTCCTACGCTGGACGAGCCCGCACCCCGCAGCCATGGAGGACCGATGAGCACCGTGCTGCCGACCGCCCGTGCCGACAGCCATGACCTCATCCGCGTGCACGGCGCGCGGGAGAACAACCTGCAGGACGTCAGCGTCGACCTGCCCAAGCGGCGGCTCACCGTCTTCACCGGTGTGTCCGGCTCCGGCAAGAGCTCCCTGGTGTTCGGCACGATCGCCGCCGAGTCCCAGCGCCTCATCAACGAGACCTACAGCGCGTTCGTGCAGGGGTTCATGCCGACGCTCGCGCGCCCCGACGTCGACGTCCTCGAGGGGCTGACCACCGCGATCATCGTCGACCAGGAGCGGATGGGGGCCAACTCGCGCTCCACGGTCGGCACCGTGACCGACGCCAACGCGATGCTGCGGATCCTGTTCAGCCGGCTCGGCGACCCGCACGTCGGGTCGCCGCAGGCGTACTCGTTCAACGTGCCGACGGTCCGCGCGAGTGGCGCGATCCAGGTGGAGCAGGGGCACAGGCGCAAGGAGAAGGTGAGCTTCGAGCAGATCGGCGGCATGTGCCCCCGCTGCGAGGGCATGGGCCGGGTCAACGACTTCGACCTCACGGCGCTCTACGACGACAGCAAGTCGCTCGAGGAGGGCGCGCTGACCGTCCCGGGCTACACGATGGACGGCTGGTACGGGCGCATCTTCCGCGCGAGCGGGCTCTTCCCGTCGGACCGGCCGATCCGCGAGTTCACCGAGAAGCAGCTGCACGGCCTGCTCTACCAGGAGCCGACCAAGATCAAGGTCGAGGGCATCAACGTCACGTACGAGGGCGTGATCCCGAAGATCCAGAAGTCGTTCCTGTCGAAGGACGTCGACGCGATGCAGCCCCACGTGCGCGCGTTCGTGGAGCGGGTCATCACGTTCCAGACGTGCCCCGACTGCGCGGGGACCCGCCTCAACGAGGGGGCGCGCGCCTCACGGATCGGCGGCCTCAACATCGCCGACGTGTGCGCCATGCAGATCACCGACCTCGCGGCCTGGGTGCGCGAGCTCGACGAGCCGGGCGTGGCGCCGCTGCTGACCGTGCTGGGTGACACGCTCGACTCGTTCGTCGAGATCGGCCTGGGTTACCTGTCGCTGGACCGGCCGTCCGGGACCCTGTCCGGCGGCGAGGCGCAGCGCACCAAGATGATCCGGCACCTCGGCTCGTCGCTCACCGACGTCACGTACGTGTTCGACGAGCCGACGGTCGGGCTGCACCCGCACGACATCGCACGCATGAACGACCTGCTGCTGCGGCTGCGGGACAAGGGCAACACCGTGCTCGTCGTGGAGCACAAGCCGGAGGCCATCGCGATCGCGGACCACGTCGTCGACCTGGGGCCGGGCGCGGGCACGGCCGGGGGCCACGTCGTGTTCGCCGGGAGCGTCGACGAGCTGCGCGCGAGCGGCACCCTCACGGGGCGTCACCTCGACGACCGCGCCACGCTCAAGCCGCAGGTGCGCACCCGCACGGGCGTCCTCGAGGTGCGCGGCGCCGCGACCCACAACCTGCAGGGCGTCGACGTGGACGTGCCGCTGGGTGTGCTGGTCGTCGTCACCGGCGTCGCGGGGTCCGGCAAGAGCTCGCTGATCCACGGGTCCGTGGCCGGTCGCGAGGGAGTCGTCGCGATCGACCAGGGTGCGATCCGCGGGTCGCGCCGCTCCAACCCGGCGACGTACACGGGCCTGCTCGAGCCGGTCCGCAAGGCGTTCGCCAAGGCCAACGGCGTCAAGCCGGCGCTCTTCAGCGCGAACTCCGAGGGTGCGTGCCCGGTGTGCAACGGGGCCGGGGTCATCTACACCGACCTCGGGATGATGGCCGGGGTCTCGTCGACCTGCGAGGTCTGCGAGGGCCGGCGGTTCATGGCCGAGGTGCTGGAGTACCGGCTCGGAGGGCGGGACATCAGCGAGGTGCTGGCGATGCCGGCGACCGTCGCCGAGGAGTTCTTCGCTGCCGGGGAGTCGCGCATCCCCGCCGCGCACACCATCCTCCAGCGGCTCGTCGACGTCGGTCTCGGGTACGTCACGCTCGGCCAGCCGCTGACCACACTGTCGGGTGGTGAGCGCCAGCGCCTCAAGCTCGCCACGCACCTGGGGGACAAGGGCGGCGTCTACGTGCTCGACGAGCCGACCACGGGCCTGCACCTCGCCGACGTCGAGAACCTGCTGGGGCTGCTCGACCGCCTGGTCGACGCGGGCAAGTCCGTGATCGTCATCGAGCACCACCAGGCGGTGATGGCCCACGCGGACTGGATCATCGACCTCGGGCCCGGAGCCGGGCACGACGGTGGGCGGGTCGTGTTCGAGGGCGCGCCGGCCGATCTCGTGGCCGACCGCTCGACGCTCACCGGGCACCACCTGGCGGCGTACGTGGGGGCGTGACGTCGTTGGTGGTCACCCGTCCAGGTGAGAACGGTCCGATCACCACGAACGGTGGTCGCCATCCCTGGACGGTTTGTCTAGTTTGTCCGAATGGCGACCATCGTCGACCGTCGGGGCCCGGGCCGCGCCGCGCGCGGCACGGCGCACCACGCGCGCGACAGGTCGTGGGTGCGCCCCCCGCAGCACACGCGCTCCGCCGGTGCGGCGCTCGCCGCGCGTCACGCGACCGGGCGTCGGCGGCACGTGTGGCGCGACCTCGCCCTGGCCGTCCTCACGCTGGCCGCCGCCGGGGGCGTCGTCGTGGGGCTGCTGCAGATGGACCCCGTGATGCGGGACGCGGTCGTCGACCTGCTGCGCGGCGCGTGGGACGCCGCGCGGGCCTGGGCGGAGGGTCTGTCCTGGTGGCCGGACGTGTCGTGGCCGGACGGCCTGCCGTGGTCCGGTGGTACCTGACGCCGCACCGGTGAGGTCACGTCAGCCCGGGGGTGTCGCCCCGGGCGGTCGCAGACCGAGGGCCACGTACGGGTCGGGCGGTGGGGGAGGTGTCAGGGCGGCCTTGTTGCGCACCGGGCCGTAGGTGAGGGTGCGGACGCGCATGCCCAGGCCCTGGTAGGAGTCCGGGTGGGTCGTGTACAGCGGCGCGTCGTAGAGGATCGCGGTGGCCGCGCACACGAGGTCGGTGCGGTGGAGGCCGTGCGCCACGTCGCGCATCGGGTTCGGCGAGACGCCGTTCATCAGCTGTTGGTAGATGCGCGTCACGTAGTGGTCGACGGGGACCGGCGCTGTCAGGTCCCAGTGGCCGAATCCCGTGGACTCCTGGTCGCGGCGCACGTCGATGCCGAGGGTGACGGCCTGCTCGAGGTAGAGCATGGCGCTGATGAACAGCGCGTCGCGCGGGCGGAAGAGGGCGGGATCGATGCCCTGGACCAGCACCGAGGTGTCGAACGTGACCGGGGTGTCGGCGTCCGGGTCCATCGGTGCCGGCCGCTCCGGGGGCACCAGAGGATGCAGGGTGCCCGTGCGAAGCAGCAGTGGGCCGTTCGGGTGATGCTCTGCGTCGAGGATCTCGCTCTGCGTGATGCTCCGGCGCGCGGGGCGGGAAAGAAACTGGTGCGACCGGTGAAATACCACGGAATCGGGCCGACCTCCTTCGTCCGTCAGGGTGACGGTGCGTCCTCCCGGCGTCGTTTCCGGGTCGCCCGGCGCAAGTACCGGGGCATTTGTCCGTTCCAGGGCGGAGTGGAACTCGGACCGACCCGACACGGTGGAGACCTGCGGGCGAGGTAGACCAGCGAGCAGGTATGCCCGCGGATGGGGCAGATCGTCGGGCACTCTCACGAAAGCCATGAGACAACCCTATCCGCGCCCGTCGTGCGGCCTGCTATGTTCCGGCCATTCATTGTCGCGCGTGACAGGTGGGGTGTGTCCCGATGACCCGTCGATGGGCTGTCCGTTTTTCACTGGTGATCTCCCCGGTGGTGGTCGCCTCACTCGTCGTGACCGCCCTCATCCCGACCGCCGCACACGCGCAGGCAGGCCCGGTGGCGACCGCTCCGGTGACCGCTGAAGCGTCCGGGGCAGCCCCGATGTCGGGAGCAGCTGCGCTCCCGGGGTTGTTCGCGTCCTGCGATCCCGCCGACGAGGACCGCAACTCGCGCGACCTCCGGTGCCTCAACGGGTCGCAGCTGCGGACCCGTGGCTACAACCACTGCCTCACGAACCGGGACCCCGGCTTCAACGGCATCTACTACCCCAACCAGTGCTACGGCCTCGGATCGAGCAACGAGTACATCGAGTCGATTGCGCACGCCCGCCTCGTCCAGCGGATGAACCTCCTGCAGGGCGCTGTGAACCCTGGGGTCGGCGTGCGGGGTGGCGCCGTGGACGCGGCAGCACGGCAGGCGTCGGGTGTGGTGACCTCGCGGATCCAGTGGGAGGTCAACCTGACCCGGCTGCCCGGCGGGGCCGCGGTCGGTCGTCCGGACGTCGTCGTCCAGGGCGGCGGATGGTCGAACCCGGTCACCAACAGCGTGCAGGTGATCGAGGTCAAGGGCGACTGGAACGGCGGCACGGCAGCTGCCACGACACAGGTCGGAACCTACGTCGCCACCATGAGGTCGGCTGGCTGGGCCGGTGCCGTCGCGCCCGACACCAGCTGGTACGTCGACCAGTTCCGCGTCGTCTACGAGTGCCGGAAGGGCACCGCCACGCGTCCCGTCTACGACAGGTACGCGGTCTCAGGACCTGCGGCCGGCGTCGTCCTCGTCACCAAGGTGAACTCGGAACCCTGCCGCTCCGACGAGAAGCGTCAGCGGTACGCGGACGAGAAGCGCGCGGTCAAGGACATCCCGCAGATCGACGACATCCCGGTGGAACCGCCGGTCACGCAGAACCCCTACGAGCCCGAGGAGCCGGTCGACGTCGACGTGCCCGAGCACGAGGTCGGCTGGGACCCGACGCCGATCGTCATCGGTGTCGGCGTCGGTATCGCGGACGTCGCGGTGCGCTACACCTACCAGCGCGCGCTCGAGCGTGCCGCCGTTCGCGCGGCCGAGCAGATCGCGCGCGAGGCCGCCGACGCCGGGACCCGAGCCGCACTGCGACGCGGAGTCCGCGCTGCAGCCTTCGAGTCGACCAGGGACGCGATCTGCCTGGGTCCGGTGAACACGGCGACGAGGACGCACACGTCCGTGTCCCCGGCCGCGCTCGCCTGTCGAGAGCTGACTAAGCTCGCGGACCTGATCGATCTCCTCCACACGCTCGGCGACCTCGGCTTCACGCTCGAGGACCTCCTCGCGATGGGTCTGACCGAGGAGGAAGCGGCGCTCGTGCTCGCGTCCGCCACCAGCCCCGCCCAGGTCCGCGCCGACCCCCGGTTGGTCACGCTCGACGGGTTGAACTACGACTTCCACGGCGTCGGGGAGTACCGCCTGCTGCAGCACGCTCCCAGCGGGCTCGAGATCCAGATGCGCACCGTCCCGGCCACGGCGGACATGTCGAGCGTCGGGGCGATCGCCGTCGCGACCAGCGAGCACGTCATCGAGCTCGGTGCCACAGGTGCGATCACGCTCGACGGTTCGGCGTTCACGCTGGAGAACGGTGCGTTCGCGCTGCTGAGCGAGGGTGTGGTGCTGCGGCGGGCGGCGGGGAGGATCGAGGTCCTCACGGCGTTCGACGACCGGACCACCGCGCAGGCCGTCGTGTCTTGGACCCCACAGCCCGGCGCACGTGGCGACTTCGCCATCAGCCTGCCCCGGTCCTGGGCGGGTGAGGTGACGGGGATGCTCGGCGACTTCGACGGCAACCCGCACGACGACCTCGTGTCGGCCTCGGGTGTCGACGTCACCCCGGGCCTGAGGTTCGGGGTGTCCGACGCGCTGTTCCTCCAGCGTCTGTACGGCACGTTCGGTGACTCCTGGCGCGCCACCGATGCCACGGCGCTGTTCACGTACCCGGCCGGGCGCTCCACCCAGGACTACACGGACCGGTCCTACCCCCGTGGAGTCACGACGCTCGGCGACCTGAGCCCCGAGAGGTTCGCCCTGGCCGCCGGCATCTGCCGCGCGGCGGGTGTGTCGGAAGGTCTCGGCTTCGACGACTGCATCCTGGACGTGGGGTTCTCGGGTGACGCCTCGTTCGCCACCAGCCTCGCCTCGCGTGACACCTTCGGTGTCGGCCTCGGGGACGCCTTCCTCGGGGAGGGGCCGCTGCGCGTCGGATTCGTGGGCAGCATCCCGCCGAACTTCTTCCCTGGGAAGGTGCAGCTCCTCGGCGGCGGACGCAACTACGCAGGACCGTTCACCGTCGGCAACGCCTACCCGTTCTACCTCAACGACCTTCCCGGCCACAGCGCGTTCTCGCTCGCCGTGGACGTCGTGACGACGGGGATCAACGCCCCGGCGCCTCCCGTCGAGCTCCTGCTCGACGGGCAGCGGGTCGCGGGGACCGCTGTGCCCGGATCCGCCGAGTCGGTGACGCTCGCATCGGGCGAGCTGGCCACGGTGGTCCGCATGGTCTTCACGGTCGCGCACAGCAAGCGTGACACTGTCGGCCAGCTGCGGCTGACGTCCGGCTCGGCGTGGTTCGGGGTCGAGAGACTCGAGATCGACGTGACGCGGGTGCCGTTCGAGCGGTTCGACGTCGAGCTGAGGGACGACCGGGAGTTCCGGCCCACCCACCTGCCGGCCACCAGCGGTGCAGGTGTGCTCGAGGCCGCAGGCTCCTCTGACCGCTACTGCTTCGACATCCCTGAGGGCCGGACCCTGGGGATCAGTGGGAACTACCTGCGCTCGGATCTCACGTGGCGCCTGCGGTCGACCGACGGCAGCTTCGCGACCCGGAACGGTGAGCGGGTCTACACCCAGCTCGAGGGTCTCGCGGGGCCGGCGTGCCTCGAGGTGTTCGTGGCGGGCAACAGCGTGCCCAACGCGTGGCGCTACGACATCGGGTTGTT